>JHUT02000001.1 GCA_000690595.2 Natrinema mahii
GGCACTGTCTAGTTGAGCCAGTTTGAGAAGTGAGCAGGTCGTTGAGTTAATCGACCAAGATGCTCGCAGACCTGCTCAACGAGAGCTACGACGGGGATTTAGAAGAATTTTGGGAGAACGAGCGGACGGCGACGCCCGTCAGGGCGTTCGCCGTCCGCCTCCACGAGACAGGTTGTTCGCTTCGAGAGACAACAACTATTCTCGCCGAATTAGGCGTTGAACGCTCTCATGGAGCGGTTTGGAACTGGGTGCATCGGGTGGCTGACAGCGGACGCGACCCGCCGACGGCGTCGCCGTCGCGGGTCGCTGTTGACGAAACCGCTGTCAAGATCAACGGCGAGTGGTCTTGGTTGTACGCTGCAATAGACACCGAGACAAAGTTGATTCTTGACGTTGCGCTGTTTAGTCGACATGGCACTGATCCGGCAGCTGCGTTTCTGCAGAAACTCCGCGAGAAACACGACCTCTCAGAGGCTGAGTTTCTCGTCGATCAATTTGGCTATCGGACTGCCCTCTCTCGAGTCGGACTGAGCGGTCGGGTCAACTATACCGACCGAAACCTCATTGAAAAGTGGTTTCACACCCTCAAAATGCGTATCGACCGCTTCCATAATTCATGGGTGGGCAGTCGGGCGAGCGTTCGAGAGTGGCTTGAACAGTTCGCACATTACTACAACCACCAGAGACCGCATCAGGCTCTCGATGGAAACGTACCAGTCGAGGAGGTGCAGAACTAGACAGTGCCGACTAAAGAAGTTGATAAGGAGCTCGACAGGATCGAAACGGAACTGGACCACTTGACCAAAGTCAGGTCGGCACACGCCGAGGCGAAACGGAAACTAACTCTCATTAATAACGGACCACAAATACCGCAGGATAGGCTCGAAGAAACGTATAGATTAGTGGAAGATGCTATTGCGGTTGCAAACGAGTTCGGTCGAACAACACTCCAACTCGAGGAGTACCAACGAAAGATTGCAACTGAACTCGAGTCAATCGCGCAGGGAGGAAGTCCGATGAATTCCAAGCTGTCTAATCAGTCGGTAACAACAACTACCCAGGAAGAAGCTACTATGGCGAGTTCAGGGGATTCTGACCGGGATGATATCATAAAGGAAATTGAACGAGTTTCCACAAAACTCGGGAAACGACCTACCACGACCGAATTCAGCGAGCATTCGAAGTACAAAACCTCCGATGTGTATTCCCATTTCGACTCTTGGGGCGACGCAGTTGACGCTGCGTCTATAGAGACAGCTTCACGGCAGGAGCTCCTCGATGAACTTCAGCAATTAAAGTCTGAACTCGGATTTATACCGCTTTCGACCCACGTAGATGAGCACAGTTCGTTCTCGACTTACGACTATCGCTTGGTCTTCGGTAGTGTTGACGACGCGCTCGAAGAAGCAGGCTATGATCTCGAGGAACGCGTCATTGAACTCGTCGAACAGGCGGTATCAGACTCTGATGGAAAGCCGAAGATGGCCAATTTCGAAGCGATCGCGCCGTATTCGGCAGGAGTCATCTACAAATTCTTTGACGGGTGGGATGAAGCAGTAGCTGCGGCCAAATCTGGAGGCACAGAGACCACGCTTGGTGCAGATTCTGATAGAGATACGGCAGAAGTCGATACTACCGTTGAACAGAACGAACTCTCCGAGCGTTACGAAACTCTCCGCAATCTCCGAGAATTGTGCCGGGTCGTAATCGACGCACGCGACAAGAGGACCACTGACGAGAAACAGGAGGATCGATACGAACCCATGGATCAATGGGCCGAGGTGATCGAATCCCGTTGGTCTGGCGACTCAGTAGAAGCAGAAAATTACGGTGAGCAGCAAAATACCCGAAATCAGTTCTCTATGCGGGAGTATCGAAGGGAATACGGTAACGGCGATCGAGTCCTTGAGTTCGGATGTATTTCCGCCCGACCACCGAGTTTGACCATGCAGGCACTTCTCGAGCCGTTTCTTGATGTCGATCCCGGTGAATTCTATCTTCCCGTCGATCCGGTATCAGACACCACACTTCCCATTATCGTCGAATCTGAGTACGAACTGGATCACGCGGTCGAAATGCTACAGCGCCTACCTACTGAACCAACCGCTGCTGAACATCCGGGGGAACAGAGTACCGAAAAAGATAGTTCTGAAATGGATGCAAAACCGGGAGATATCCTCGAAGTCAATGGAGTAACTGATGAAATCGCCACTGTATTACAAACCAATGGGTACCTATCCCGAGAAGATCTCAAAAACGCCTCGATGGAGGAACTAGCCAACGTTGATGGTGTTGGTGAGCAAATTGCTATGCGAATTAAACTCGATGTCGGGGGGTAAGTCAACGGGGGCGAAAATCTGCGAGGAACCGAACAGGAGAGAAAAATACTAGCCGATTTACACGATGCACGCACCTCAACAAACGCTCGAAAACGCTGTCGACCGTGCCTCTGAGATTACTTGGTGGAACCGCCAGATGACCCGTCTGAACGAAGTGGTTAGCGACGAAGCTGCTACTTCGTTCGTAGAGAACGAAATTGTCGAGCAAAAAGGGCCATATGTGGAGTTCGTGGATGCGCCAGAATTCCACGAACAGCCGGCAGCTGATTTCCTGCGGAACCTCGATTACAGTGAGGAATTGATCGACGCAATCGTCGCAGAACTATTCGGAGGCAGCACAAACGGTTCTTTGTACGAACATCAGGCGAGAACCATCGAAGCGATCGCTGCTGACTCGAACGACAATATTCTGGCAGTTCCGACGGCAACTGGCAAAACGGAATCGTTCTTCTTCCCCGTCTTAGACCACTGTCTTTCAACTGATGAACCCGGTTTGAAATCACTGATCGTCTATCCAATGAAGACATTGGGTGTCGACCAGCTCAATCGATTCATCTCTTACCTCGACCAGATCAATCGGTATCGCGATCCAGAAGAGCGAATCACGATCGGGATCTGGGACTCCGACACACCGACACGAGTCGGAACGAGAGATCACGAAATCGAGGAAGGATCATATATTCGGGGTCTCGAGTGTCCGCGTGAAGAGGGGGAAAAGCTGCGAGTCCTCGGCGATATGACGGTTGGCACTGATGACAACCAATACTCTTGGATTCGCGTGACCCGTGACTCCATCCGAAACGGCGCCGATATCCTTCTTACTAACCCTGAGGCGCTAGATCATATGTTCGTAAGCGACAACCCAGAAACTCGGGATATTCTGGGAGAAGACCCGGGCAAGCATCCAGTCGAGCATATCGTCTTCGACGAGGCACACGTTTGGAGCGGAATTTCCGGAGCTTCGGTCCGACTCCTCTCGGAACGGCTCAAGGAATTCTACAGTGATCGCGATCCCCAGATCACGATGGTGTCTGCAACAGTCGATAACCCGACCGAACTCGCACATCGACTCACTGGCACACTGGAGTCAGATATCAACTCGATCGGTTTTACAGCTCGAGAGTTCCCGATTAAAGGCGATCCTCAGTTCGATCGCCTTGAGCCATGTGATATGGGAGAGTTCGCTGCTGCACTCGCACTTGCGCAAGCGGAAGACTTCACTGTCTCTGAACTGACGAGCGTAGATTTAGAAGGAGCACTCCAAACCGCCCGGGAAGTTGGGCTCGTTGAAGTCACGTCGGACGATGTCGTGGCGCTCTCAGACGATGTTGAATGGCTCCAGAAGTCGCTTCAGACGGCAACGGATGCTTTGACTTCGAGGGAAGGAGTCAAATCCCCACTAACGGCTGTTAGATCTGCACAAAATCGGGGGGAACTCTCGGAGTCGGTTCTCGATACAGGGGGACTCTACAGTCAGTGGTTCGACTTCGTAGTAGAGTCAGTTCCGGAAGTAGCCGAATTCGCACAGTGGTTCAACGAGGGAACGACAGGTGAAGTAGGGTTCAAACACTATGACGACCTCCTCGACCAGCTCGCTGCGACTGGTGTTGATCGTCCGGAAGGCGTCCTAAGTACCGTGATGATATTCGGGCGATTGGCTGGAATGATCACGGAGAAATATCATGTCTTCCTGAAACCGCCACACCAAGTGTATCTGTGCCAAGAGTGCGAAACAGTTACTCGAGATAAGAGTTGTTGTGGGGATGAGAACGATGAGGTACAGTTCTGTAAACGATGTCACTATCCTTACCTTGAGGTGAATACAACCGATGAGAGTGAGGAGTTTCGGCCATTCGATCACGCAGGTCCAGTTGAAACTTGCCCCGGATGTGGGCAGTGGCCGAATCTCACGGATATCGGCGTCCCTACTTCCAGCTTACTCTCCTATATGCTGACAGAGGTATGCAGAACTTCACCAACAAAGAAGACGCTGGTCTTCTCAGACTCACACAGTGCTGCCGAATCCGTCGGCGATCGCATCATTGGAACTGAGTATGGTTTGATGGCACAGACCCTCTATGTCCAAGAATTGATTGAAAACGGCGGGACTCTCGACAATTATGAGCTATTCCGAAACGTCGCTGATCGACTGCGTGAAGAGTACTGGGAACCGCTAATCCAAAACGAGATCGACGAGGACGGAACCGCTTACAACTTCCTTCGAACGTTGCTCGACGACATCGAAGGTCACGCGATGCTCCATAACGCTGAGGAACTCCTCGATAGCGCTCTTGTTACTGCTGAACCGATTGCGGAGATTGATGATCCAAAAGAACGGGTTATTGCACACGAGACATACAAGCTGTTCGTAAAAGATCCAGGAATCGGATTCAGCAAAAACACGGTTAGCTTCGAGGGACTCACTCTCGCTAAAATCATTGATCGGGTTGCTTCACGATCGGGGTACGACCGCGATGTCGTTCGAACGGTCATTCCGGATGTTCTCGAACAGTTACTGGCTCAGTCTATTGTTGTTGAGCAGTCCTGGGAAGAGGTTCGGCAAACCGTCGCGAACGCCACGATCAAGCAGGATGAGGTGCAGAACAGAGAGGAAAAAGAAAAGCTGTTCGACTATCTCGAGGGTGCTCGGGAGGAATTCGACGAAGCAAATATTCGGGATAGCGATCCGAAGAGTGGAGTTCTCACCCGATCGTTACGTCGCGACCAATCCAAATTGACGCTTCTGGAACGAGCCTCGTTCTGTACGGAATGTTATCAATCGTTCCCGGCAACTGATCAGAGCGAGATTGATATGTGCCCGGATTGTGACGCCGAAATCGAGACCTATCGTCGGTTTACTAAAGATAATAACGGAAACCTCGTTGCTGATCCCGGCTACGCTGAAGCCGAATCTGGGTGGCCATACGCTATCGATCACTGGGCACATGATATTACGGCCCCGATTCGGAACGGTACCGAACCCGAGTTTATCACTGTTGGAATTCATAAAGGGAATATTCCCCACACACTTCGTGGCGCTATCGAGGAAGGGTTCCGTAAGAACGACCCTGATATCAATATCGTAAGCGCGACGCCGACGATGGAACTTGGCGTTGACATTGGTACGTTGGATACGGTTTCTCAAGTCGGTATTCCACCGACTTTGACGAACTATGTTCAGCGAAGTGGACGAACTGGGCGTACTCGAGGTAGTTCGTCATTAGTCCTAACTGCAATCCGCGGGGAACATCCAGTCGACGGGCATTACTATGGAAATCTGGAGACGTTTCTCGATCATTTCGAACCCGTTCGAGTACCCAACCCATATGATTTCGATGAACTACTCACCGGACACGTCGTAACGGAGACGTTCGCGTACTTGGCTCGGAACCCACATCCCTCTAATGTGTTTGAGCGAATGTACAAGCTCAATGAAGTCAATCAGAATCTCGGCGCCTTCGTAAACGATGTCGAGGAAAATATTGGGATTCTGACCGACTTCCTTCTGGACGAACGGCGTGATGCCCTCGAACAGCACATCGAGTCGATTTTCGGCCAAGCGGGAGTGGAAGCCTTTGAACAAGCCTTCATCGGCAATGGGCCACTTTCCATCGGGAGTCGAGTCGAAAAGACGTTCTCACGGATCACTGCGATGTCCGGATCTGCGGAGACGAATAAGGCATTCACCGAAAACAATAATCGCCTCGACCAGTGGCTCTCTCGACTCGGATATCTCGCGAATTACCGGAGCTTCGGACAGCGATTCCCAGTCAAATTCAAGGGCAATAACGAAGGCATCGAGTTCGAGGCATCGGGCCGGCTCTACGATATGTATCCAGGGCCCGAAAACGGACTCGGCTCCGTAATCACCCTGCACGGAACAGATTATATCGTCGACGACGTACACGGATCTTCGACCCCGTTAGCGACAGTGATGGTCTGCACCAACGAAGACTGTGATCGTCCGTTCGAAAGCTACGACCTAGATGTCGAACAATGCCCTCATTGTGAAGAGGAGCTTGAAAAGACGAACATCCACGGTGTGAGCTCGGTTGAGTGTAAGACTGCAAGGGGCGGACAGAAGATGTACAATACGCACGGACTGATGACGACTTCAGTCCGACCCAGTGGCTCACAATCGACCCAGGCCTCACCTACCGTGTTCGGAATCCCCTGTGAAGCGAATTACGGTGAACTCGAGATTACAGACTTCGTATATGCGTTCGAGCGGCGTCATTCTGCAAGTCCCGATAAGGAGGTGCTCCGATCGGAGGCGCTGATAGAGCGCGACTCCTCGTCTTCCAATAGTGGCCGCTCCTGGGAGGATCGGCTTGAGGAAGCAGACACTGAGGAGTATGCTCCTGTCGGTCAACAGTACAATACACAGGGGATCACACTCCGATTCGATCTTGATGAGGTACAGGCCCGATTCGAGCAGGTTGATCACGAAACAGCGTCATGGCCACAAGCCCTCGTTAGCCTCGAGCAAGCTCTCGACAAAGCGATTGCTGTCGTCGCTCAGTGTGATCGATCCGACTTCCGGGTTAAGGCAAACAAAGAGGAGACGAAAATCGTTGTACGAATTGTCGACAGCCGGCAGGGCGGTAATGGCATTGCCTGGCAGGTCTGGGAGGCACTGGACGACATTGAATCGCGTGTTGAAGAGGTCGCAGCTTGTGACCGGTGTGAAGACTACTGTGACGAGTGTCTTCTGCTATCGCGAACGCCCGCTTACTACCTCGAGAACAAATTACTCGACACCAGAACGCTCAGCGCGATTATTGGAAGTGGAAGCTGATGCAGGAACCAGCTACGTTTAAACGATTGCGAAACGCGGATGTTGCGGTCATGCACGATGACGTCGAGGAGACCTACTGGTGGCTCCTTCGATCGTTACCTGCAATTGACTATCTCGGCTTCTCAGCGTTCACCTATCCGACGTCATGGCGGACACTCAATACTGGCGGACAATTTCAATCGTATACGCAGCAGTATGATTACCTAGACTATGAGTACAAAGTTCTGGGTCAGATCGAGGAAGAAACCTATGATAGCGATTTAGTGGTCATCACCAATGAGTACTACGAGTCTGAAACACAGTACTCAGTCGACCACCTCGTAAGTCGGTACTCTTCCCGTCCCGAAACACTTCTCGTCGTAACCGACTCTCGGCGATTCACGCCACATGGGGGACAGCGTCCACTCTACCAGGAGCAATTCGTAGAGCGGATTGGACCATATCAACGGCTGTATGATGCATACGAATCCGTGTATAAAGATGCTGGATGGGAGCTGTCGCTCATCGACACGAAGAATCTATTTCTTCACGACAACGCGAACCTCTACGAGATCGTGGACGGAGACTCGTTAGAAACGACTGAGGAGCTGTTTGCGGTACTCCCAGATTCCCCGTATCTCCCACTCTACCGTGTATTTGGTGAGATTTTCGGACGGGAAGATGAATATGGAACGGTTCCGTTAGACGAGGATGACGTCACTGGGCTCGAACGCTGGCTTCGACGTCGTATCGAGTGGGATCGTGGAACAGCTAAAGACGTGGCCCAAAAATTGAACAGAGCAGTAGGCGAAGAGGGGCGTACGTTCGATCCTTCGTATGCAGCACGGAGCCCGGAAGTCCGTGAAGCACACCAGACTTCGAAACAAATCGATCCAAATGAATCGTCAATCCACAAACGCTATCACAATTGGTTACAGCAAGAGTTCCAATGAGCAGTAGTGAGGGTTACATACTGAACGCGGTTCAGACACCGGGCCCACTCTTTCCGGTCTATCGCTCTGTCGAGGGGGGACACAGCACGAAAAGTGAGATACAAGCAGACACCGGTATCGATTCAGGCTTGGATGCCGCGATAGGAGGCTTACAGCTACTCCATCTCATAGGTAGAGAAGATGGCGAGTATTATACGAGCTCCTATCAGTGGAACGTAGACTCAGACGAACTCGGATTCAAGTTGACTGCATTGCACAATCTCGCACAAGAGTGCGTATCCGGTGCTTGGGGAAAGCAAGCCGTCGTTCTTCTCAACTATAGCTACCTCTTGCGAAATGACATCCAATATTTCGAGAATAACGAGGAATCGGTCTATAACGGAATCGATGGTTGGTTCAAAGAAATAAACTACCAGCCACAATCACAACAGGGACTCATCACACATAACGATAATAAGTTCGCAAATTGGACACGACTCGTCCACTTCCTTGGTCTCGTCCACAAGGTCCGCGGGCGAGAACACACGGTCTATCCAGACCCCGAGCTGATCCGAAAATCGCTTGAGTTCGCGACTGACGATACTGGTATCGACGTCGACGGAACACCAGGGATAGAGATGGAAGAGTATCTCCGATGGCTTCGGGAGAATCTCCTGTACGTCGAATCGACATCTGATGGAGATATCCCAGAAGGACTTTCCCGTGTACTCTTCGAACTCGTCCGAAATGACGAGATACAGATCGTCGAGTACGGAGACGCCGGTACAGTGGGATTAGGTGGTATTCCTCCTTACGAAGGAATCGACAGCCAAGCGAATACAATTACCTTGATCTAACATGAGTACTGAACAAGATCTTCAAGCACAACGTTCGCATCTCTATTGCCCGCACTTCCAGAACGTCGACGAAAAGACGCTCCGTCAGCTGTTCTCGAAGGTGGCAGCGGTTCGATCAGATAACCGTGATCTCTTCGATTTTACTCATCGGCCAATCAAAGTATTCCGATCGCCACAAGGTACACAAGCGGAAGAAGAGATCGTTAGCGAAGAAGCAGTCTACCGTGAGTTTTCCGATGAACGGGTTGGAAACTTCACTGTCGTAATTGAAGGTGAGGTCGGAACTGGGAAGTCAGAGCTTTGTGCTTATCTGGCACATCGGTTAAGAGACAACGACAGACCGATCCTTCACGTCGATAAGGACGACGACTTGATGACGTTACTTTCGGAGCGAATCCCCGAATTCTACGAAGAACAATTCGGTGAGGAGCTCCCCGGAGCGTCGAATTTCAAGCAACTAAAGGACGACCTCGAGCAGAATGGTCGAGTCGTCGCAAACAATGCGACGTCTGGGGCCATCCTAAATCTGAGTGCTCATGGATATAATGTCCATGTTCAGGACAAGGAAGACGACATTCGAGACTTCGTCCAGGAACAACTCTCTTTACTCGTCGAGAAGGGGGAATACGCTAAGGAGATCAAATTCGTTACCGAGCAGGCGTATCGACGAAACGACTTCCTCCAGATTTTCGAGGATGACGTCGATAAGAGCGATGCAGTAGATGCGTTCAACAAGGAACTCTGGCGGGAAATTCGTGATCGATATCAGACCGCCTCGCTTGACGATGTTTTGGAGCGAGTCGGGCAGAAGTTCACCGATACGCGTCCGGTCATAATCTTCGAGGACTTCGCGATCACAGCGATGGAGGGCCAGCAGCTCCGAAATTACATGGAGCGTGACAAGCCAAGCGATAACTGGGATTTCGTTGTCGCTGGTACGCGCGACTCCACTCAGGTCCTTCACACGCGGACTGCTGAAGATCGGTTCGAATTCTATCGCACGAACAGACAGAATTCGAACCAAGTTCTCTTCTTGGATGAAGATTCAGCGGTCGACTTCATCCGCCCGTATCTTGGTTATTTCAAATCCTTCGACAATAGCGTTACCTACGACCGGAGTGGAGAAGGACTCGAGATAGAATTAGAACCAGCCCCAACCGATTCAATTTGTGATAGGTGTGGATTCTGTGACGAATCTTTCCGTGACCTCTTCCCCTTCAACGAGCCGTTCCTTCAGCGAATGTACGCCGGACTTCGCGAAGACGAACAGTCGCCTCGAGAGTACGTAATGGCCGTATTTGATGTCCTTCGGGATTACTACGAAGGCTACATCAATGTGCCATCCGATGCTGATCGTCTATCCACTCTCACTAATCCTGTTGATCCAGATACAGCGATTTACGAACGTGCTGAATCTTTCGCAAAACTCGGACGATGGTATGGCGTCCCGACAAAGAACGGAATAGAAGTCGATAGCCGTTTTGTCGAAGTGTTCGGCTTTTCCGAGATTGTCGATGAAATCAATGAAGTGGAAAGAAATAGAGATTCAGTACTGATTCCAACAGATATCGGCAACAGCGGAACCGGAATACGTACCGGAAGAAGTGGTACCAGGACTGAAGGAGGTTCCGGGGCCGGAAGTGGAACCGAAGGAGGGACTGAAACCGGAACTAGTTCCGAACCACCGTCGCGGTCGAAAGCCGAACGACTGATCGACGAGCATCAACCGAACGTTCAACCGTGGCAGAAAAATCCGACTGATTTCCCAGAGATCAGTCGCTATCTCCGAGTCGGGCTTCGGGACGCGATGGAGCGCCTGACGAACGGATTTGAATTATTTGAGGGTATGTCACTCCGGTATAATCTGAGTAGTCAGAAAGACCCGTTCGTCTTCGAAACTCTGCAACGAGCACCCGATGACGACCAAATAGTGATCGATCCCCAAGAGTTCCGGCTCTCTGACCTCAAAAAACTCCTCGAGTTCGGAATCTACCGTCAAGAAGACAAAGCGAAGGCAGATTACGATGATTTGCTTCGGGAGCTCGGCACCCAACTAACTGGCTACGCAAGGATCTGGCAGCAGAAGGTTATAAACAAGAATCTTCGATCGGACAGTCGTTTCTTCAAAAAATCGGTTAGATATGAATTCGAAGACTTCGTCTTGGCTGGCTATGCGAACGTGGTCATGCTCGACTCTCCGTTCAAAGAGATGAGTGCCAAAACACTAGGTGAGCGCTTCTCTGATGGAAATTCATACGGATTAGACCCGACGCTCAGATCGGAGTTGAAGTCGGAACTGTCCAAGGACCAGTACGAGGCCATTACGAGATTCCTTGATTACGGCGAGTGGTTCGAAGAGATGATTAGCGCATTCTTCGGAGCTAATGCCAATACGCTTGATCTCTCGAAAATCCGAACCCATCTCGATAAAAATTCACCGTACGAAGTACTCGAGGGACTCGGGCGGCAGTATATTCAGGACATTTCACCTCGTGTTCGGTTTGACACCGATAACAAAATCCGGGATATCGCCAACCAGACGTATGATCTACAGAACGCGCTTGAAGAGGTGCGCGACGAGTACCGAACGACGGTGGTTGAGACGTTTACCCAAGAACTGTCTGATGTCTCTGTTTCGGAAATTGAGGCAGGCGTCAAGACCCTTCGTACCTACGATAGCGCCGATTCAGAAATGATCGAGTCACTTAGCAAGTTTATCGAACTCGACCAATCGGAAATCAATGATGCGGTTTCTGCTGCTGAGAGGGCAACTGATCTGTCTGAAGGCGACCCTAGCGAAAAGTTACAGGGAACGCTCATCAGTATGAAACTCGCGTCCTCTAATATCTACGGTCGATACTCAGATGTTACGATCGTCGGAGGAGGATCGGCATCAGAATTTGCTGAACACTTCCAATCCGTTGGGGAGCATTATGTCAACTGATACAAAGTCGCTCGAGGATCGATTGAATAGCGTTATTGAGGAACACCGCCGCCGCCATCTTTCCGATGAACTCGATGAGATTGCCGTGACGATGGAGGAGACTATTCTCCAACGGGTCCTCGCAAAAGCGTTCTTCGACGAGGACATCGAGTTCGAGTCGGAAACAAAGGAACAGGTGCAAGAAGTACTAACGCTACTCGAGCAGAACAGATACGAAGAAATTGAAGAACGGTTAGATGACCTTCGAAAAGACGTCGAGACCGCAGAGACAACAGTAGAGAATCGCATTCAGGAACTTCGGCTTAAACATAACTCGACTGTTGCTGCCATGCGCCGTCTGAATAACCGAGTTGACCGAGTTAGCGGAATGCGACTTCAGGCTCTTGAAGGTCTTCTCGGGGACTGGCGCTGGAAGGAACACGTCTATCTCAACGATGATGCCGATCTTGACGAGCTCAAAGAGAACGCCCGACAGTACGGAAATGAGATGCGAACGGCGTTCGATGAGCTCCAAGAAGAGATGTTCGGTGCTTACCCCGAAGAGATTAGGGACCTTATTCATCGGATGATCGACGATGAACGATTATCTTACGACGATCTCACCGATAATCAACGAAAGCTCCTTGCAGAGTCAGATGTTGGTGAGTACATCGAACTCACTTTATCCTAATCAAGGGAGAATCTGTAGATTCGTTTAGCAGAATCTTGAAGGAGTATCCAAGTAATCACCGTAACACGCCTATCACGTTCCTTCCATGCAATTCATAGATCGACACACCAATTCTTCGCGATTAGACGACGACATACGTCAACTCATCGAAGGAATCCTCTATAACCGCCGGATCTTCGACGCTGAACAGGATGACCCCCCATTTGTCACAGAAGCAGTAAAGTATCGACGTGAACGTCAGGACCGCCGACAGACGAGTGAATATACCGGATCAGATCCATTCGTAAATGATATCCTCAAGCTGTTTGACTTCGAAGAGCCATTGGATTTCCAAGTCGAGAGCTGGCAGACGGTAGACGAATTGGATCACGACCGTCTCAAGTCAAACGAGAGCAAAGCAGCCATCTTTTCCGCTCCGACCGGGTTTGGGAAGACAGAAGCATTTTTAGGACCTCTCTATCAACTTCTCCGAGAAGAGCGTCAAGAGTCGACAGCGATCGTCTATCCGAGCCGGGCTTTGCTTCAAGACCAATTAGGCCGTATCCTCAAACACATTCACGAAATCGAGTCTCAATTCAATGAACAGCTTTCTGTCGGGATATACGTCGGCGGAATGCCGTATGAGATAAGCGACGTCGAAACCGATACAACCTTCTTCGAAACGAAAGGTGGCCATCCCAGATTCAAGCTCGCTAACTGCTGGTGTGGTGAAGAAGGCTCACCAAATGCATTCGAGTTTCACGGGTCGTCGAGGGGATATACGCTGAAGTGTGAGAACAACGATAACCACTCCTTCACTGACCGCGATATTCTCCTTTCGCGCCAGGATATGGTGTTCAACAATCAGCCGGATATTCTCCTTACGACGCTCGAATCTCTCGAAGGGTTTGCGTTGAAGCCTCACTATCCCCTGATCGACAATATCGAGACGATTGTCCTGGATGAAGTTCATTTGAATACTCAGATGCGAGGAGCACATGCAGCCAACATCATTCGAAATATAAATGAAATAACTGATCACCCGATTCTGTGGCTCGGTTCCAGTGCTACGATCGATAGTGCCGAACAGTTCGGCAAGCAACTCTTCGGAGTCTCGAGTAACAACATTCGAACAGTAGAACCAAGGGAATCGGATTTCGACGACGATCACGAGGATTACGAGCACTACTATTTCATGCTGGCGTCGGAAGACGGTCCGGGTGCTTCCTCGATGTCAATCCAGCAGCACCTACTCTTCGGACATAGCCTTCTC
Source organism: Natrinema mahii (assembly GCA_000690595.2). Classification (GTDB taxonomy): domain Archaea; phylum Halobacteriota; class Halobacteria; order Halobacteriales; family Natrialbaceae; genus Natrinema; species Natrinema mahii. The sequence goes on from JHUT02000001.1 coordinate 13,772, forward strand.
GAGCAGTCATCCGGCGAACGAGGGAAAATGCTTGCATTCATCGACAGCATCTCCCAAGTGAATCAGAAATACACACAGCTCGTTGACGCCGATCACAATCGAGAACTGTGGCGATACCATCTCGGCTCCGACGATGTCGAAGACTGGACTCAGGTCGCACGAGAGATGGATCACAACTTCCTCGATGAGCATCTCGAGTTTATGCCGGTGTACTCCGACCGAGGATTTGACTCAGCCGAAGTCGCTAATAGTGACGTGTTGCTTTCCACGTCATTTCTGGAGGTCGGCATCGACGTTGGGGAAATCAAGACGATTACTCAGTATCGAACACCATGGGATCTCTCCTCGTTCCAGCAGCGAGCAGGGCGCGCTGCCCGGAAAGAAGGGATGGATGCACACATCGCTGTCATGCTTTCTGGACTTACCAGCGATGCAAATATGTTCTATCGGGCGGATCGATTCCTGGATTCCGATATTCGCACCCCACTGAAAACCGACAACGAAGTCGTTGAGTGGATTCATAGTCGATTTCGAGATTATTACGAGACTGCGAGTGACATCAGTAGCCGAAACCTCCGACTTCAGAACCCACACGAGCTCTTCCTGGAGGAGTATCTCGATAACCAGCTCGACTACACCAAGTACCGGCAGCTAATACTTTCACCAGATGACTTCTTCGATGAAGAGTTCGATATTAACGTATCACCTGAGGCCCTACTTTCTGAGGAGCTCGTAAACGAAACGAGAGAGAGTCTTGAGGAATACCACGCTAACTTGCAAGAAGAGTTCGACGAGATTGAGTCGTTCTTCGGTTTAGACGATGGCAATGTCGTACGTGGTGAAGACGCGGTTGACACCTACGTGCATAAGGTCCAAGAGCGAGTGCTAAAATTGATTAACGCTCTGTCCGGTCAGGTAGCGGGCTACAAGAACGAACTCGATTTGCTCGGCGAATCTACACAGACCACTGAAATCAAAGAACTGGAATCCGAACTAGAAACGCTTCGTGAGAGTGCATCTCGGATTCCGGATGGTAAAACGCAGACTAAGGTTCAACACTTCGAGACACTATTGGGAGATCTCTTCGGCCTGAGTGGTGATCTAATCAAGCTTCAGAGCAGAGTAAATCGAACGAGTGAAGAGCCGATACCACAGGTTCGAACTGATCGTCTTAATGAGGTACAGGAGGCAGTCACGCGACTCAATAATCTGAGTGATGACGATCGAATCAAGGAGTACTACCGAACGCAGAAACGCATCTACTACCTCAAAGAGGCACTCGACGAACTTGAGCAGTACGTGGGTTTTAGAACGCCATACCTCAGTTTGTATGCGATCAAGAATCTTCTCCGCGGTGCATACTATCTGGATCGATGTCTCAGAACTGACGACCGAAATCTGGGTGAAATCTGGTACGTTCCACCCAATTACTACGGTGACTCGGGACGATTCTTCCGCGTCTTAGACCCGGGGAGTCAAGGAGGATCTGATGAGTCGATAGACAAGCTCGTCAGTACATATACGCCGTACCGCTCGGAATATCAGTCGGAAACGAACGAGATGCGGGCCTTCCTTCCGCATACACAAGTGACTGAGGACGGCGTGGAGTTTGATTTCTCAGAATACGTGAGTGGTGAAGTCCGTGATGGTGTCTTCGTACCAGATTCGATCGAACTGTCCTCTGTGACGGATCTCAGTGGAGATGCTGCACTCAACATCGTCCGATACTGTCCAGAGTGCTACCAGATAATCTCGGATCTAGACAACTGTCTTCGACACGGCAAGAGCGCATTAGGGAAAATTCACTCCGATCCCCAAGTGAGTACGCAAATCACCGACCGTGATGAGGTCGAAACGACAGGTACGATCTCATTAGCGGACGTCACCTCGGAAGTTACCCTCGAAGGCGTCACACTCGATATCCGACCGGCTAGCGACTGGGGCGGAGAGATAAACTTCGATGGCAGCGATCCGTTCGAAGTCGAGATTGAGAGCCCGGACGAGAAGCTTGGCTTCCAACTCGATACGCGTGGTCTCGTTTTCGATATGGATTCGTATCTCCAGAAGATCAAACAAGACGAAGTCCGTAAAGTTGCCGAGCAGTACACCGACTTCGATGACGCCGACTACGAGTACGTCGCTTACCACACGGCTGCTCACTTCTTCCTTCAGCTTGTTTCAGACATCAGTGCCGTCAACACGACAATGTTGTTCTATGGATTCAATCCGGAGACAGGCGAGGTTTACGTTTTTGAGCGTACGGAAGGAGGTCAAGGAATCGTCGATTTGGTCTATAACGAACTCTCTAGAGATCCGGGGACCGCCCTCGAGGCGATCAATCGAATCGCGTACAATCCCCAGGTCATCAACGAGCGGCTTTGGGCTCAAGAAGACTTCATCGATCAGTTACCGACTGATCCGGAAGAAGAGGCTGCTATTGAGTCGGTCGTCGATAAATTCTTGGAAAACCCGTTCGATTCCGTTTTAGAGCGAGTCGTTCAGGAGGTACTCTCTAGCGTCGACAAAGCTACCCAGTTCGCGAAAGACGAGAATCTCGATATCGGAGAGACATATCGGGTCAAACACGTAATCGCTCAGGAGCAGCTCGACGGAAATGATGAATTCCCAGAAGAGGCAGTCACAGCGTTAAATCTTGGCCTCTCCGAGATTGATCGAACCAAGACTGTGTTTTACTCACCTGATATCGACGGTTGTGTCGAGAATCTGCATCTCAGCGAGTGTATCGCAGCGACTGACCAGAGTGATTCGCTAAGCTACATTCTTCTCGAAGAACTCCGAGACCATCTTATCCGTAGTGTCCCTACGAGCGAAACAAGCAAAGAGATGTTCAAACGTAACTCTCCCCCAGCAGGTGAATTCGATGGTACAAGCATATTCCTTGACTTCTGAAAGCCTCTCGTACTTTATCGGGTTCTCGCTACTACACAGTGACCGTGTCGTCATTGTCTCGCCGTGGTTGAGCGACGTCACGCTCCGACTTCCGGTCAATGACCGTTTCGAAGGTCGCGAAGTTCGGCTTCTACAGGCACTGGAAGAATTTTCAGATAAAGAGATCCATATTCTCGTCTGTGAGGGTGAAAATCATAACGAGTATATCAAGAATCGGCTTCCAGACCACGTTCACCTACAGGAAATTGACGATCTTCACGCAAAGGCCGTTGTTTGTGATGAATTCGTCTACATGGGGTCAGCAAATATCACTCACGGCGGTTTGACTTTGAATCGTGAATTATGTGAGGTGCTCGAGAACGAATACAACTCCGCTGGAGAATACGTGCGAAGAAAGCTTGACTTGGAGGTCAATCTATAACCGGATTGTTCGAGACGCATTCAGCAACTTCCAGCTCGACGATCTATTACCACTCATCAACTGAAGTTTGATTTACTGGGGTAGAATTGATTTGGTACTCCGTGAGCTGTTTCCACCCCAAACCTTGTTTCCGTAACAAGCGTTTCACCTTATTACCGACCTCAGGTGCAACGAGAATACCTCGTACTGACGCGTCGTCGGACTTTCGAAAATAGGAAACGTATCGGTGGAGTTGATCGACGTGAGAGTACTGAGCTACAGGCTGCTTGATTTCGAGGATTACGTTGTTACCATCTGTATCTGCCCCGTAGAAGTCAATCCGACCGTGGGGCGTCCAACGTTCGTGTTCGATAATACGGAGTCCTTCTTCGATCTCTTCGGGATTCGACTGAATGAACTCGTGCATCTGGTTTTCGGTCTGGTTCTCTTGTAGAATCGCCTCATCCGTGGCACTGCTTCGTACTGCAAGTGAGGCATCAGTGATATCGACTCGAATTTGCTCACTCTGGCCTTTTGCCGCATATATCCGAAGAAAATCGTCGATGAGGACTGTTTCGAGCGAACTCCCTATACCTTGTCGGGCTACCGCACGAGCACCAGTTGGCCGATGAACTGTTACTGCTCCGTCTTTTTTACAGATGATTAGACGCTCTCCTTCGCCGATCTTCCCCTCTCTGGCACCAGTATATTCAACTCTGCACGTCGCAAAAATCGTCACCAGATCTCCTTCAGCGTGAGCTCTAGAAACAAAATCAGTGAGTTCCCCCAGGCTAGGTGACTGAATGGATCTCATCACTCGATCAGCAACCGCAACTCGATGGAGGTGGAACATCCCCTGATTCGTCTTCTTCTTTCAACCGTTCTACTTCTTCAATGCACTTTTCAAAGACGTTAGGATGTTGGTCAAGCTGATTGACAAGCTGACGAGTAGTTGCCTCGTCGAACTTCTTCATTCGGACATACCTCGGCGATTCGGCGACTTCCGACAGTGGAATAGCATTCTCAAATCGGACAAGTCTTGTCGGACCCTGTACAGCTAAATGGTCGCCCATGTCAAGCTTCCTCTCTTTCTCGATGTAACCCACGATGTAACGTTCGTCGTAGAACTCCACTAAATCGCTGTTTTCACATTTAGTGAACAAAAATAGATATCGACGACTGTTATTCTTTAGAAATCCACGAATGTTCGGTTGATAACACTCGTTGCAGTAGTTTTCTGCCTGTTCTTCGATGTGGGGTTCTGTCTTCCCTCTACCAATGATGTCCCGCACGGGGAATTCAGACTCGGGGGCATGGAAAAAGAACTGCAACTGACCTTTATGACCAAGTTGGGAACGATCAAATTCACTACTGGAGACAACAGTTGGCTCGTCTGAGACTTCGGAATGGAACTCTCGTTGTGCTTGTAAAATAGTCCGTGTTCCGTCTTTATCGAACCGAAGAGGACGCCGGTACCAAGGGCCTTCTCCAGAGTCTTCGGAGTGTTCCGTGACGTATTCGTTTGCTTCGACTCCCGATCCCTTGCTAAACGGAAGCGGAGTCTCGTATAGTCGCGACTCGTCTGAATTTCCGAGGACAAGATACTCTGCATCGAATTCTTCACGCCTCACGTGCGCATTAGTCGCAAACTGTTTTTTCACTTCTTCTGGCAGTGAGTGATATTCCTCCTTCGAAACAGGATCGTATTCCAATGTGAAGTGGCCAATGATATACGCACCCCAATCGTTGTTTATCCAATCGTAGTTTGGTTCGTGATCACTGGCGTAGTCCAGCGTTGCATAAAAGAACAGAATATCACCTTCTTCGAGCTTCGCAATTTCAGTAGTCTTCGGCGGGTGCCGATCACCGTACGTGTAGTGATCAGTGAAACCAATCTCGGGGAACTCTGGGTCGAAGTGAATTACGGTATCGCGTATTTCTTCGGGACGAACGTCTGCGAGTCCAAGGTCACTATAAGTTGGCTCACTAACTGTTTTATCAGCTTCTGCGATGGGGACGTATTCGAAAGAACCATCCGAATATATTGGCCCTCGGCCTCCTGGTGTGTTACTATTCGCCCCAACATTGAGAGCTACTGACTTCATCCTTTCAGATATGACACTAGGGTGTTATAAATGATGTGGTGATTGAAGGGCGTTTAAGAACCCTCCCTAACTCCATGCGATTTCAACTTCGTTAGCTAATTTATCCGTTGATTGAACGCAGAGCTCATCCCAAAGCTATCGGACTCATTTACTCCAGTGAAAGGAAACTACCATTTCAAATTTACTGACCAGCAGAAACTATTATAACACTGCGTCAACGATCAGGGGTTAGGGCATGTCGACGTTACTCGTTCAATCTTGTTCAAAGTCTAAAAATGAGGTAGATGAACCCGTCTCAGCGCTCGAATTGTACTCTGGCTACTTCTTCAAAATAATCAAGAAGTCGATACGAGAAGGCGCTGAAAATTCAGATATTGATATGTGTATTCTTTCGGCTAAACATGGAATAGTCAACCCAAACGAACAGATTTCCCCATATGACCAGCGAATGGATGCCAAACGTGCGCAGGAAATTGGGCCAAAAGTAAGAAAACAACTTCGACGTCGGATCAGTGAGAATAGTTATAATAATATTGTTATAAATGCGGGAAAAGACTATCAACGGGCTCTCGAGGGCTTCGATGATGATTTGGACGTTACTACGTTTGTGATTCAGGGAGAGGGAATCGGGATGAAAGGACGTGCACTGAAACAGTTCCTCCGAGGCGATCGGTCAGGCGTTGCGAGGGTGCACTAATGTCGCAGACTGACTCACTCTCAGCTGTTGACTTTGAGGTCTCAGCGACGGCAGGAGACGCTCGTACTGGAACACTGTCTATCGGTGAAACTGAGATCCGAACACCAAATCTTTTCCCAGTACTGAATTTCTATGGAGGGGGTACAAAAAACAGTGTATACGGTGGAGGAATCCACCGGACGGTAAAGGAATTCATGATTAGCGCCGATCGAGTCGGTGCCGGTGATTATTCTGAGTTCTTCGATGGTGTTCTCACATCTGTTTCTTCCCTTACGGATTACAACGTGACTCGGGAACGCTATGAGGATTATATTGCAGCCCCGATCAAAGAACGAGACGTCTTCTCACCGTTCTCTGGTACATTGTTTATCGATTCTGGAGGGTTCAAATTCCTCAATAATGATGGAATCGATGGGAGCAATTTTCAGGTCAACATCGATCAGAAAACAGCATACGAAATTCAGCGGAGGATGGGTGCGGATATTATCGTTAATCTTGACCGGCCAATCGCACCAGACGATAGCCATGAGCAACGAATAGAGAAAGCTCGAAAGACTGGCGAAAATATTGAGGAATTCCTCCGCCTGTCATCCGATTTCGATGGAGCTCGTTTCCTTACGCTCCATGGATATAATTACTCCATGATGGATGCATTTCTCACAGAGATCACGAAGTATTGTAGCGCTGAAACACTTTGTTCGTCGTTCGACGGCATAGCATTGGGTAGCCTTGTTCCGAAGAAGGACGACAGAAGCGCGCTCATCGATGCGGTCATTGATTGTCGAAGGGTGCTTTCTGATTGGGGGTTCGACGATCTCCCCCTCCACGTTCTGGGAATCTCGAGTCGGGCAATCCCACTGCTTACTGCTCTTGGAGTCGACTCTTTCGATTCATCTACCTACCTCCAAACAGCGATAAACGGCGGGTATTTTGTATCCTTGATGGAGACTGTAAATGTGTCTGAGGCGGATTTCGAGCAATGTAACTGTCCCGTGTGTTCGTCGGATCTCTTGCGAGGATGGATGGAAGATAAAGAAAACGCACCGTATCAGAAAGACAGGCTAGGTGCCGTTGCGATGCATAATCTGATCGTTCAAAAACGAGAGATGGCTAAGATTCGGGACTGCATCAGTCGTAGCGAAACAGAACCGCTGATTCAATATATCGAATCGACGGTCGCACAGGATAAACCGACTAGAGAGTTTGCACATCGAGTTGTCAACCATTCGCTTGGAGGGTATTCCTTATGAAAAAACATCCAAAAGTTAACGAAGTTAACGAGTTCCTCGAAATTGCTAGCGACTTCGAAGACCCACTCGAGGTAATCCGCGAGTCGCTATCGAACGCCTACGATGCAAATGCATCGGACGTTGAAATCGAAATCAAAAGCCGTGAAATGGGATCTGATATCATCATCGATGACGATGGTGATGGAATGGACGAGCGCGATCTCGAATCGTTTTTCGACCTCGGGAATTCACGAAAAACAGATTCGATCGGATACAAAGGCCACGGCACGAAAATATTCTACAAGAGTGATCGTATCGTCGTAAGTACGGCAACTGACGATACTCATCTTCGCGCAAAAATGGAACAGCCTTGGGAAAAGCTCAACCGACGCGAACTTCCCGAATACGAGGTGTCGGAGAGACCAGATAGTAAAGACCACACTGGAACCAGAATTCGTATTCGCAACTTCCGGTCCGGTGAGGGGTTCGATCCCGAGAAACTCACTTACAATAAGATCGAACACTATTTGAAGTGGAAAACCATTGCAGGCTCGACAGCTTATATGTTCGACGAGGAAGACCGGGAGATGGACATTACCGTCCGGTTGGGCGATGAAATTGATGACTCACAGCCCAAACTCGAAACCACAAATCGATTCGAGTTTCCCGATCCGCAGGAAAAACCTGACGAAGAGTCAGAATTCCCGGCGGAACGTATGTGCAAGCACTACGATCCTACTGAGATTGAGATAGAACACGACGGAGGGACATCTACTCTACAAATCGTCGGTATGGTCGGTGGCAAAGCAGCCCGAAACGAACTTCCTACTTACGGAAAGCATTCTGCGCAATTCGGAGTTTGGCTTGCGAAAGACCATATCAAAGTTGAACGATTAAACGAGGCTATTTCACACGACAACGAGTTTCTCCACTTCTTTTTCATAGTTAATTGCCAGGATATCGAACTTTCCGCGAATCGTGAAACAATCCGGAACAAATCAAGCTCGGTGTTTCAGAAGCTCAAGGAAGAGGTCGAATACCACATGTCGAAGGTTGCACAGGACCCTTGGTTCAAAAAGTATCTCGAGCTTCGACGAGAAGCCGAGATTAAACGGCGAGCGAGGAAGCGTCGGTCGTCCCTGAAACAACGAAGAGAACGAGTGGAGTCCGAGGAAAAGAGCGAGCCGACGAATCGGACGGAGGTTTTGCTTGAACTCGAGCGCTCGAACGGAACGGCGACGATGACGGTCGAAGACTTCGAACCGGACGCCGACGTTCACGCAATTGTCAGACAGAGTGGGAAGCTTAGGAACGCCGCAGTTCACTATTCACTAACTGATCATTTCGAAAATGAATTGACGTTTGAGGAGGTTGACCTCGTGATCTGTTGGGAATACGGTGACCCGGTAAAACTACGGGAGTACGAACGAAAGGGCTACCTCGGCGAGACGGTCGAAGTCGACCTCGACGAGAACGGATTATACTACGGAGACGACAATTCATACGTTGAAATTTTACCATTGAGTGAACAAATCGAATCTACTACAAAACAGGCCGTAGCTGATGATTGATCACGATGGGTGAATTCGCTTCTGAAGTTCAAGTCTATATTCGAGATCGGCTCAAAGAGTCTCGTCCCTCTCTTTCGTGGGAAACGGAATACGATCTCGCAGGGACTCCTATCGATATTGTCGGTACAAACGGAGAGACGATGGTAGCACTTGAATTAGAGTGGCGACGGGCGGACCCTGCTGATAACTCTGCGAAAATCTTCCGCCACCTCTATATGGAGCAGATAGATGCGGACGAGGTACTCATCGCACAAATCTTCACCGGATACTATGATTTGACGAGTGGAGGTATCTCATCGAAGCGGAAAAACGCTGAATTTGTTGGTAAGGTCGCTGCCGACTCGATTGATCATCTTTCGTATTATCCGATTCATCTCCCGATAGAGCCACCCAAGCGGGGAGAAGAGTGGCCGGAGTCGTGGGCTGAGGCTGCCGACGATACTGTCGAACAAATCATCGGTTGTCTTTAATCAATTGGTGAGATAGACACAGTCCAAGACTATTCGATTCTAAACTCTTGACGTGAAATAAGAGGGGATGAGAACGAAGGGTCTATCAGGTGCGCTTCAGTATTCGGTACTGATTCGATGGCGTCCTTCCGGGTAAAGACGGTCGGTGACGACGGATATGGGCGGATCGGTGAGTTGGACGTTACACACGGACCTATAGAGACGCCAGCGATGTTCCCTGTCGTCAACATGATTGGGGGAACGACTGTGGAGTCCGGTGGCGTCTGGAGTCGGATGCGGAACAAGCTCATCGACAAGGAGCACCTTCAGGGAATAATGTTCCAAGCGATGAGCTTTACTGATTATGGTGTATCTCCAGATAATTTGAACGATTTCTGGAGACAAAAGACGTTCCACGAGCGGTTCAACGAGCACGATGACCTCCCTAACCTCGATGCCCCGGTCTTTATCGATTCGGGCGGGTTCAAGTTGATGAATTCCAATACATTTGGTGAGGCTCCAGAAAAAGGTGGTGTGCCGAATGAGTGGGGGCTTTACACAGATCCAAAAAGCATCCTCGGTCTACAGCTCGATTTCGGTGCCGATATCGTTGCAACCCTCGACTATCCAATTCCCCCGAATCTGAAAGAGGACGAGAAAACCGAGCGGATGAATCGGAGTATCGATAGTGCAGTCGAGTGTCTTCGTATCCTCGATGAACCAGCACTTCTCGAAGAAAGTTTCTCCATCAACAGTCGTGCGGCTGATCGCCTTCGCGAGCGAAAGGCCGCCGGAGAAGAACCGAGCGTCTACATTGCACTCCATGGGCACGATTACGAGACGATCAACTGGTACGTAGGTAGTTTCCTCAACCGAATTTCCGAACACGATCTCGATAGCTCGTTTCAGGGATTTGCAGTGGGGTCGCTCGTTCCGCTCCGAGACAGTATGGATATTTTAGTCGATATCGTCCAAGGCGCCAAAGACGCTATCCCTGAGGAGCGTTCGGACGAAATCGGCTTACACGTTTTCGGCGTAGGTGGGAAACAGGTCGGGTTGCTTTCTCTCCTCGGTGTGGATACGTTCGACTGTTCGACGCACATGCAGACTGCACGGTACAAGAAGTATCTTCACCCAGACACCTGGGCAAATCATGAACTGGACGAATTAGAAGACCATCTCGAACCAGACGGCAGTTTCCCTTGCGACTTGCCCAACTGTCTTCTATGTGATGAGAACGAAGTTAGCTACGAAACGCTAATCGAAGAACTCAACAGGGATTGGACGTACGAGGAACGAGAACGTGTGAAAGACAATGGTGGAAATATTAAAAGTGACTACTATGCTCTATTGGCGCGTCACAACTTCGAAGTCTACAATGAGGAGCTCAGACGAGTGCGAGAGGCGATTCGCGAAGGCCAACTTTTAGACTACGTTATCGGATTCGCGCGGAGTCACGACGATATTAAACGAGGGCTGAAAGAAGCGCAGATCAGGGACAAACGACTCAGAGCCGAACTCGAGTCTCGTGGCGCGTATGACCTGCTCCCCGGCTCTACACTGACGAGCGATCAGACGAAACTCTCGGAATGGGACGGTGGTGTCGATGAATCCGTCGACACCCAGCAAATCTCTCTGAAGCATAGTCCGAACGATTTCGATATTTTCACGCGGTCCTACGAACCTCCATCGGCCAAAGAAATCCTCTTGTTTATTCCCTGTAGTCAAAAGAAGCCATATTCACAATCGCGAACCCATTCGATTCTTTTCGACAAACTCGGGCCCCGAGTCGACAACATCCACAAGGTGACCATCTCGGGTATGTACGGACCTGTGCCCGAATCTTTCGAACAAGAACAACCGGTTCTGGAGTACGATTACGTCCTTGCAAAGGAGGATATCGACCAAATTGAGTTAGTCACGAACCGCGTTCAACGATATCTCGTACAATACGGAGACCAGTTCGACCACATCGTCGGGTACGTGACGAGTAAAACCTACCGTCAAGTCATCGAAAATGCGTTCGATGAGTTCGGACGCGGCAAGGTTTTTCCCCAAGAACCAAAAGCGTTACAGCTTACAGAGTTTTTCAGAAACGAAAATATCCAAGAGCTCCTTGACTATTTGGACCAGCATACAGCTGATGATCTGAGTGACCAACATTCGTAATCGATACACCCCCTAACTCATCGTTCTGAGCGCACAGTCAGCTTTATCATACTTTACTTGAGAGTACAGCCTGATGGGGTGTTGCACTGACAACGACCTCTCGCATGATTCGGCGCGAGAAGCATGCTCACAGGCGATTCGCGACGCTATCAAGACAGCGCTAAAAGACGACGTCTTCGGCGTTCTCGTTGACGCCCTTCCGACACTCGGCAAGTCACGAACGGTCGCCACCATCGGCGACGATATCTCCCATTTTTCCGCCAAAGAGGAAGTGGACATCACCGTCCTCACCCACCGGAAGGAGACACGGAACCAAATGGAGGAGTGGGCCGAACAAGCCGGACTGGATTCTCATCAACTTCCGGTATTCGATGACGACTGTCCAACAGCGGAAGGTGCGTTCGGTGAAGACTGGGAGGAGCGCATTTGTGACTTACGCGACCGGGGCATCTCTCCGGGACGACTCCACGCCGATCCGACGTATGACCTCCCCTGCTCAGATAGTCAGACATGTCCATATATGGATGGATGGGAAGAGTGTCGGAAACACCAGATACTCGTGGGTCACCCTACGCACGCATACGTTCCAGAGGTTATCCGTGATCGGATCGTGGTCTTCGACGAGGACCCCGGTGAAGCATTTCGGACGGACTTTAGCGCCAACGATATCCATCGGATCGTCAGCGAGTACCTCTCCAATACAGATGAGATAACGTGGGAGACTGGTGAAGGCGAAAAGCCGGTCGAATCAGTGGACCAACTCAAGAGTTTCCGTACGTTCGGACCGAAAGAACAGATAGAGGAGACGCTGGAGACTCTCCGCTCGGCAGAACTGTTCGGTGACCCCACGCTCGTCGGACGCGTGGGTGGTCACGGACTCGCACGCGCAGTGACACTATCTATGCTGGAGACGGAGCGTCAAGAAATGGGAAATGGTGCCGAACGAATTGAACTCCCCGACGATGCGGTCGCAGTCTACGATAGCGTAGACGGATGGCTGTACATTAGACGCCCACCTGACCTCTCATCAGCGGCAGCCATCGTCGGACTCGATGGTACCCCGATTGTTCGTATCTGGGAAGGTCGCCTCGGGTGCCCATCGGACCAGCACCTTCGACACGAACGAGTCCTCTGTGACGACTGCCGGAACCGATATCTTCGCGACGTACTCGGCTATCGCGTCTGCCAAACCACCACGCATGTCAAACCGTACGGCAGTGGGACGAACATCCATTCCGAGAAGGACCTCGCACTGATCGAGGCCGTTTACCGAGAGACAGGGCAGGAACCGGCGGTCATCACTACACAGGCTGCGGAACAGGTGCTCTCCGAAGAGTGGACTCACGTCCAGAAGTCGGCTCATTACGGCAATATCAAGGGAACGAACCGATTCGAGGGGGACGCGATCCGAATTGGTATCGTCATCGGGAGTCAACATCCGGGAGACCACGAAATCAAGCGCCTTGCGGCGTTGAACGGGGATACCCTTGATCTACCCGAGAAGAGACGAAATCGAGGAAAGAACCTAACTTATGGCGTCGACTCTCGTTCTGACGAGGCCGAAGATCCTTACCTCGCCCACTTCCGTGAACACCAGGTCGTCCAAGCGATTTTCCGGTTCGGACGTCGTGACGGGGCGACCGTGTTCGTCCACACAGGAGTTGTTCCGGATTGGATTCTTACCGAAGGTCCGCTCGACTCTGAGAATGAAGTGTTCCGACGAGCTCGGAGCGCGGGCGAACGAGAGGTTCTCGACGCACTAGAGCAAGGCGATTCCCTCACGGCAAAAGAGGTAGTTGAGTCCGTCGACATCGCCAAGCGAACGGTCTACGACCGACTCGAGGACCTCCGTAAGGACGGGCTGGTAGAGCAACTCGACGAGGATCGCCCCTCTCGATGGCGCCTCGCTGATACCGAGCCCGATCAAGGTCATGTCATCGATGACCGCTGGTACGTCAACCTCCCCGTCAAGCGGGTCTCGTCGGCTGACTGATTGCTTTTCCTCTTGCGGCGGGACGTACTAGAATCTATACGTCCGACTGCAATTCGCGACGTTCGTCATCGATTGAATTCAGAGTCGTCCCGCCGACCGGCGGAAACGCGCCGGCCATGGTGGGGGCGAGCGCGTGACCCGCCGAGATGAGCAGCTACGGTGCGCAGCAGCGCAGGGCGACGTCGAGTCCTCGACGGTCGCGCGCTCAGAGGACAAAATGTCAAGTAACAACTCCGACATTTCGGAATCGAACCAGTCGGACAGTTCCGAAGAGAAGCCCCTCCCCGATACGCCACACGTTCCCGAGCCTACGCAGGAGTACCTGGGCGAACGCCAAGCATTGCTCTACGAGAGGCAACGCGAGCGCCTCATCGAGTGGCTGGCAACCGAGGACGCTTGCGAGGGCGATGGGACGCTCTCTGAGCAGAGCCAGTCGAATTACGCTAGCCGGTTGGACCAAATCCATCGCTGGGTCTGGAAGTACGTCTCCGACGGATTCGTCTCCACTCTCAAGCGCGACCACGCCGACGCGTTCGTCGAGGCATTGCGCGAGGATGAATTTACGAAACGCACCGGCGAACCGTACGCTGCCGACAGCAAGAGAAAGTTCGCGAACGCACTCAAGAAGCTGTTTCAGTGGGACTCCGGCGAGGACGAGGAGCCGTGGGAGCCGGAAACCACGTTCTCGCAGAACGAATACAACCAGTTCGACCACCTTACTCGGGAGGAACGAGTCCAGCTCCGCGAGGCTGCCACGACCTTCGGGAGTATGCCGAAGTACAACGACCTCTCGCCCGAAGAGCGTAGTCGTAAAAAGGCGCTTCTCGCCCAGCGCCTTGGCAAGCCAAAGGACGAGATTACCATGGGCGACTGGAAGCACCAGAACCGGACTTGGAAATTTGCCTCTCTCGTGATGACGGCGCTCGACGCCGGCCTTCGTCCGTGCGAGGTTGAGCGGGCACGGACCAGCTGGCACCAGCCGGATGCCGACGTTCTCCGTATCCCTCGGGAAGACGTCGCGAAGGAACGGAACCTAAGTGATCGGAAATCCTGGGTAGTTGCTCTTCGCGATGAAACCTCGGACGCTCTCGAGCTCTGGCTGGACGAGCGTGATGCTTGTCCCAAGTATGACGACACTGACAAGCTCTGGCTCAACCGCAAAGGGAACCCGTACAACTCGAAGACGCTCAATCACCTCTTCCGTAAGCTCCTCGACGAGGCAGGCATCGACGACACCAACCGGAAGCTCACCTGGTACTCTATCCGGCACTCGCTCGGGACCTACATGACCGAAGAGGGGAATCTCGAGCAGGCGCGGGAGCAGATGCGCCACAAGTCGGCGGAAACAACCCGCCGCTACGTCCACGCCCCGCCCGAGACTCGCCGAGAGACATTGGACGACATGGACTGACTAGAGGGATCGACCAGAACCGCCATTCAAGCGACTCACCAACGAACAAAACATGAAGAACATTAGCAACACGACAGAATCGGACGAATCAGTTGATCAACAGAGCGATGCAACGCAGTCGACGGAGAAATGTGTTGGCTGTGGACACAGTCCCCTTAAGCAAGATACCGCTGTCTCGTACCACCCTGCCGACGATCAGGGACCGAGCCTCGTTTCGGGGTATCTCTGTTCCGTGTGTCAGCAGCATGTGGAGGCCATCCTGAAGGGGTCTCAGTCAGATCAGTGCAGTAAATGTGGGAGCCCTCTCGCTCAGTCCCGCCACTTCGATCTGCGGGAGTACGACGACGAAGGGCATATCGTTGATATTTTGTCTTGCTGCTGGCGCTGTCTCCGCAACGACGACTGAGTCGGTAAACCCCCGCTGTTGCGGAATCATCGCTTTCTGTTTTGAGTTCTGCCATCACCTCTTTTACGACGTGCTCGGCAGCAGCCACACCAAAGATAGGAGGTTGAATCCAGCATGCGAAGCCAGCAAATTGGTCGTACGGAGATACCCCTTAATGACGGTCACCACGTCTTCTGTGCTGGTAGGAAGCGCAATGTCGACGAAAGCGAACCACGATTCGTGTTCGAGACAGAGGGGACAGACGAGTCGTGTTTGGGGTTCCTAACTTCGATTCCAACCCTGTGAGAGGAAGATACCGTCGAACATCGCGCCACCTGTTTTACCCGTGTCTATCGAGTTGCCGTTCGAGCGAGGCAACGCGCCGCGCCAGGTCGCCAACGTCGGGGTCGCTTCCAGAATCGGCGGGCGGAATCGGCGGGTCGAACGCCCGCGCCCGATTGCACGCGGTCGGAATCGTGCGTTCGTCGAGTCCAACGATCCGGGCGATTTCGGCGTGACTCATATTCCCACGATCACGCATCCGCCGAATCACGTCGTCGCGGGCGTGCCGGGCTGCCCGTTCGGGATCATCCGGCAGTTGCCCGCGGAGGGGATCATCGACGCGATCAGCGAGGTCCCACTCACGATCCGCCGTCATCGACACCACGTTGACCGCGGCGAGTGCATAGAGACGCCGGAGCGCGTGCGCGTCACTAATGTTCGCCTCCTCGGCGAGGTCACCCGTTGTCGCCGGGGCGATGTCCTCGATGGCATTGATCAGTTTGTAGTCGGCGGGCGTCGTGTTGATGTCTGACTCTTCAAGGTCGAAATCGACATCGTCCGAATCGGTCCGCCCGCTGTGATGGTGGTGGTGGCAGTCGTCACATAGAACCACAATATTTGCTGGCTCGTTAGTTCCGCCGTTGGTGGGTGACCGTCGGTGGTGGAGATGCAAGGTCGCGTCGCCCCCAACCTGGGTCCCCTGTGCGGGACAGAGCTGACAGCTGTAGTCTGCTTGCTGGAGAACCTGTTGGCGAGTTTGCTGGGGGATTTGTTCCCGTCCACTCATGAACACCACCCTACTGCCTGCTGCCATGGATGTTCCGCACCAGGCGGATCAATACGTCCGTACCAGTCGTGGCCACGGGTCCCAGAGGACCTATGGCGATTAGGTTCATGTGTTGGCATGCTTCCTCACCGGAAGCGCGGGTCGGCGCTCCTACCGCCGATCCACTTTCCGAAAGTGCCGGAAGTGGAATCGCGCTTCACACCCCAATAGTTCAACACTAATCATTTAAAGACTATAGACGATTAGCGGAGTTAGACTAGTCCTGGAGTAAGCCAATGGGGTGTTCTCGAGAGCAAGACTGGGTCTAACTGATGGGAAGTCGCTGGGCCGAGGAGTTCTACAACGGAGGGCTGGTCCAAGGCTTCTTTACTAGCCCCTAATAATACTTGGTTAGACGCGGTCGGTGCCACGGAGATTGAACTGAGCACCGACCGCTCACAGCCAAACACAATGACGAAGCCAGAAATTCCACCCAGAGAGACATCTCTATTCGCACAGCCTCTGAAGACACTCGTTCGGGCCTTCAAAGAGACCCCAGAGAGCGACTTGGAGAACGGCACTGACGCTGCTCTCTCACTGGACGAGACGCTGGACTTACTCGGTCACGGTCGTCGTCGGGCAATCGTTGACCAGTTCGCTACAATGGATCAGCGTCATATCACTGTCGCTGATCTTGCCGAAGAGATTGCTTGCGCTGAATATGGGTGTCCTCCATCGGAACTCACGGGTGATCAACGTAAACGAGTGTATATCGCGCTTGTGCAGTCGCACCTTCCGCGACTTGACGCTGCGGACGTAGTGACCTACCGCAGTGAGGCCAAGGTCGTCACCCGGGGTCCGCACTTTGACTATCTCTGCCATGTCCATACAGCGCTTTGCGACGCCGTCTCGTGATCGATGTCAAAATGTCCGCACCTCTCAAGGAATCGAGTCTGAGCACCCTTGGTAGAGAGCATTGAGGACTCTCATCTCATTCCCCAATCATTATGTTCCGTCCCTCAAATTGGAATGTATGACTGATCCTGATCCTGGGAAAGTCGCAGGATATGTCATTGATACCCTCCGCGACAGGGACGACATCGCTCACGTCCGTCGGTATGATTATGAGAATAAACAAATCGAAGTTGTCGTCGAACCAGAAGACCTTGATGACAAAGAAGTAATCATTCCCTCCGAAGTTCTTCACCTGCTATCTGACTCTGGATTCGACCCAGTTAGTGCCCAATTTAGCACTAACGGTAACTTCTCATCAGAAGCACGCGTGATGGGTTTCGAGCGTCGCTGAACTCTATTTAGGAACTCCTGACTTGGTAAGCAAAGAGAATCTCTAACTCTACAACGGATTTATCTCGGCAAAGCATAGTGACCGCCCTATGCAGGAGAAGGTCGCTAATAAAAAAGACGTTGGCTCAGAAGTGCCATCTGAAGATGAGTTTCGGGTAGAAATCTACGATCAGTTCGATGTGGCTGGAAGAAGAGGTTTTGATCGCGTACGCACTTCCATTCCTTGACTTGTTTGTTCAGACGGAATAGCAGTATGATATTGCCACACGATCGAAGATCTTAGCAGAAATAGCCCTCGCTCGGGCCTATATTAGGGAACCGAAGTTCAATATGCTCTTCTCAGCAACCGCGCTAAGCAGATCGACCGTCTCGCCGTTGATTGTGACCACCTCCATGGTATTCTGGCTGTAGAAGGACAAGTGTGGCGTATAAAGGTTCAGGAAGAAAGGTTTGACCAGATCTCAGTTGGGATCGAACGTTATTCGGGCAAGAAGAGGGTAATCGATTGACTCCCGAAGATCATCATACAAGACAGATGGTAGGTCTGTCTTCGTCTCAACGAGAGTCAGCAGCGATTCAAGCACGGCATTGACTTGACGATCCGTAAGTTCATCAAGATCAGTTCCAACTGTAAGAGCCTCCTCAGCGACGTCGGCCACAAAATACTGATCGAATACATGCACGGTACGTCCTTCTCGATGGGGGTCTTCCTCGAGGGTGAATAGCTCACTCTCCGTGCGAGCCAGATACCACTTTTCGATGGCGTCAATCTGGTTCTCCGTCAACCAAGCTACTGGTTCGCGACCCGCTCGGAGATCTTCTTGTCGCCGCCGTGCAATCACATTCTGAAGCGCCTCAGTATCGATTGAAGGAACACTGTAGGACCACTCAGTCCCGAAATCTTTGACGGCGAGCGTCCCCTCATGGTGTTCGTAGGATTCGACAGTTGTTTGGGCGACGTAGTAGTACGTTTGGTCGTCGATTTTCGTATTCGTGAATTCGTAGGTGGTGTGTAGGCCAATCTGAGTCGTTTCACCGGAGGCAATTGGAGACGAGGACCGCTTCGCCGCATGGGCTTCGCCGATCGCCGTCGCGAGCTCTTCGCGTTCCGTACTAGCCGTTTCTTCTCGCTGCTGTGCAGCAACATCTCGGGACTGTTTGCGGTGCTTCTTCGTGTCTGGCTCAGACGGCGCCGGACCTCGGTCCTTCTTGACGAGGTTGTCCAGCGTCTTCTGGTGTTCGGCACGTTCGCGTAGGCTGGCTTTGAGCACCCCTTCGAAGGTAATCTCCTCATCAGCTCTATACTTTCCATCGTTCTCGTCGGCACTATCATGGTTTGGATGCGGAGTCATTGTCTTAAACACCTGATCTCGTTCAGTCGAGGTTCAACTCACGGAAAATTTCAGGACGGGATTCCTGTGCCATCTCACGGACGTTATCGGCGGTATTCACCGTCGTGACGATGGGACTCTCCAAAGCAGGGACGGTTCCATCTGGCGCGTCGAAGATCCGTTCGAGCCGCTCCATCGCATTGTTGGTGCTAAGGTCGAGTGCGTCACCCCAGCCAGGGTGGCCGTCTGGGAGTTCGATCGCACCGTCAGAGACAAAGGTGGCCAGGAGGCGATTCGTATCCTGCTTACGGTAGACGACCCAATCGCTGTCACCTGGAATCGCGGCCTGTAGGCGTGCGTCGTCGGCAACGTGCGCTCGATCGAGAGGCCGCATTTCGACTTCACAAGTCGCGTAGATGGACCCGTCATCGTAGGCAACGAGGTCGTAGACTTTCGAACCGAGATCCTCGCGAATGTCTGTGACGGTATCTGCCTTCACGTACGTCTTGACGTATTTGTTTTTACCCCGGTAGACATGTTCAGTAAGCCTAAGGATGTATCGGTGTACGATGCCCTCGTTTGCATCGGAGCGGAGAGTTGAGGTTTCCTCGTCGTATCCTCGTATCGCCTGCATGTCGAGATACTCTTTCGCGACTGGACCGAGGTCCCAGAGGGTGCGGCGAGCAATTTGATGCCGGGTAAGTCGCTCCCAGCCGTCGTAAACCGTGGGAGTTTCGATTACGTCGAAGGCCTCTGCTCGCTCTAGCGTCGACGGGGAGAGCAACTGATTCAAGTCTGCGTGTCCGCGGGCGAGGTCGATGGTCGTCGCTCCGTCCCTAATAGTGGTATAGCCATGAGCGAAATGATCAGCGATACACTCGACAAGGAGGCAAATGTTCACCGCCTCATCGGTCGTCATCCGTTCAGCAAGCGCGTTGAGGAGGCGAGCGAAACCGTCGAACTCTTTCGTACTGTCTGCCCAGAGATGGGGTTGCCGGTCTTGTGTAGTTGTTACCTTTCCGAGACGATTCGAACGGTCAGAGGGTAGGGTCCGCGAGGGACTATTCAGTGACATCAATTCAACATAATATATGAAGAAATAAAATTCTTACCGAGGCGGATTGATATAACGGTTTTCGGCCTTGGTAGTTTCAGCCTTCTACTTTTCAGTCCTCTTACTCGCTTTCGGGCTGGTCTCAGCCAATCTCGACGGAAAACTTTGTACCTTTCAGACCTACAAGAACAGGGGTGCTAGAGCAATATATTTGCGCCAAGTTAGTGTACCATCTAAATGATGTGGTGTCCTTTCGTTTTGTCAGTGTAAGTCAGATTGAGGGTGAGAAGATTTAGCTAGGACGGCGAATCAGTCGGACAACGGTTCCGCGAGTCCTTCGTCAAAGATTTTTGCTTTGACGTCCTCAACAGGAAACTCAATTCCAAGATATGTTGCATCATCTTCGGGCACCGGTCCTTCCGGGAGCGTGAGTTCGATGACCTTCCCATTGAGTTCGACCCAGGCGTGTTCGATCGGTGAATTGAACGAATTGGCCATGACGTAGCCCTCGACATATACTACATCATGGGACTCGCCGAAGGTTGCCGCTGTGAGAAGCGCGTTACGGTAGCACTGCTGAGGCTCGCAGTCGGCAGCGACCTCAAATAAGTCAGTGAGTTCAAGTTCCTCACTGGTCAGTGGCGCAGTCTCCCGCCAACTACCGTCGGCGTAGTACGTTTCAGCTCTCTCAGAGAAGCGACGGAGGCTCTGGAGGTGGTCCAGAATATACTGTTCGTTAAGTGTAGTCGCGTCCGCACGCGTAGGCGTCGGTAATTCATCCGCGACTGAATCCACGAGGTTGTCGGGATCAATTTTCTCAACGTCGTCGGGATCGGTCGGTACGAATCCCCGAGTCAGTCCTTTGGGATACATCTCCGGATTGGCTTCGAGCCACTGACGGGCTTCCTCGAATCCGAAGTGGTCGAGGCCTTCGTGGACTTCAGTGTACATGTTGACGACTCCCGACTTCCTGAGCGCTTCGAGTTGCGCAAAGACCGCCGGGGGGACATGGATACCTCCATTCGGCTGAGAGTGGGAGTCGCTATCTTGCTGGTCTCTATTTGATGGGGAACTTGTCATGAAATGCGCCACATAATTGACGTGGGGGTATTTAAGCCTCTGGGGTACAAAATTTGATAATATTATTCTTTCTACCATCCCGAATCTTGGGTTCTGACTGAAGAGGTCCCGTGATAGAACAGGACAAGGATTGTGCAGAGTGCGAAAATGATGCCGTATGGCATGACTCCGATCAGGAAACCATTATTGCGGAGGCCACACAGGGTATTCATCGGAGAGCGCCACGGCTGACCCGCAAACGTGGAGGTCGGTGGCTCTCCATCCGCTAACCGAACGATCTTCTATCAACACATATCAGGTGGAGTTTGATCGATGTGATTCGAGTGCCACTATCCCTTGGTTCGTGACCGCGTAGATGAACGCGTATCCGGCATCGATATCCTCGACTAATTCGAGCCTCTCGAGTCGGTGTAGCGTGTTAGCGAATTCCTCCGGACGTAGGTCGGTGACCTCCTGTTCTAAATAGCCGTAGAGCTGTTTCCCCGAGATATTCCCGAACCTATCGAGGATTTCGAGAACGGTGAATCCGAGTTCCTTCTTTCGAACGCGAGGGTCGTCGCTCCCTGGATTCATCCCATTCGGTCCAGCGCCGCTCGCCGGTCCTCGGGCGGCGTCTGATCGTACTTCATCGTCGTCTGTTCGGACTTGTGGCGTAGTTGTGCCTGGGCAGCAGCGAGTCCCTCTTCGCGTGCCATGTACGTCCCCACCGAATGTCGGATACAGTACCAGCTCATCTGGCGGCCCTCGGTCGCGATATCTGCAATCTCGCAGAGCCGTTCAAGCAGGTTCTTGAGCGCGCGCGTCTGATAGGGGTTCGCCTGCCGAGTCAGCCATAACGCGTCCGTGTCCGCGTACATCTCGTAGTGTTCCCGCTCAGTGAGCCACCGCTCGAGCATCTCGGCGGTGCGCTCTTGGATGCTCACGATCCAGTTCTCGGTGTTCTTCGAGGACTCGTCTTTCGGGATGCGAAGCACCCGGTTCGGCGCGTCCACCCAGTAGGTCTTGGCTCGTTCGACCTCGATGGGACGGAGGCCGGCGTCGAGACTCGCTGCAACCAGCGACGGAATCTTCCAGCCATTGGCCCGTTCCCAGTCCGTGGGGGACACTGCTGACTTTGGCTTCTCGAAGCGCTGGGCGAGGTACGCCTTCCAGCGATCGCGCTGGTCCGGTGAGAGATCGTTATACGCCGGAATGCTGCCGTATTCCAGCGATGCTTCCCGGATCATAGACCGTTCCTCGCGCGTCAGGTAATCGCGAGGCTGAGAGGCGCTATCGTTGGAGTGGAACGTGATCGCTGGCTCGTACTCGTCGAACCCGTGCTCGTGGTGGCGCCACTTGAACAGCATCTGGAGCGCCTTCTGGTAGTTCGACCGATCGGCGTTCGATCGATCCTCGTATGCCAATTGCTTCAGGAACGCATCGGCGTGTTCGTGCGACGGATCGGAAACGTATCGGTCTTCCTCCTCCCATACCCAGCGGTAGAACTTGTCCATTCGGCTGGCGCGGGCGCTCACTGTCGTCCGAGCGTATCCCTCGACCTGATCGGGATCTTTGCCGAACGTGAGCAGCCACTCGAGACAGGCCTCGCGCGTCGATCGGTAGTCTACCAGCTGGCGCTGGTTGAGGTACTCGCGACTCGGTTCCGTGACGACAGTGATGTCGTCCAGATCGGTCATCTGTTACCCCCACGCCGTCCGGCGAATGTGTTTGCCGTTCCGGCGAACGTAACTACCGGGCAATCAGTCGAAATCGCCAGACGGCGGTGCGATGCAGTCTTCCGAGCTTCGTAATAGTCCTGTGGCGGCAATGTGAATCACCATCTTGCCACGGACGAAATCACCAGACGGCGGGAGGAAGGAGTGCTCCGACAGGGATTCGAACCCTGGTCATTGCCTCGAGAGGGCAATATGATTGGCCGGACTACACTATCGGAGCACGTTGCGTCGCGCCTCGGCGCGTCGCGAGTGCATTCCATCGTAGCGCCGTCTGATGTTTAAGCATTCCGTTTCGAGCCGGGGGTGTCGACCGCTCTCACGCGTCATTTGTCGGCCGGGTTATTCTTCGAACGGCGACTTGGTCGCCTCGGGTTCGAACCCCTCGAGGCTGATGATGTTCTCGCGACCGACGCGGAGTTTGCTGATCGTGCCTTCCTCTTCCATGTCGGAGAGCAGCATGCTCACTTTGGACTTCGACCAGCCGGTTTCCTCGACGATGTTGACCTGCTTCATCCGGCCGCCGTTCTCGCGGATGAGTTTGACGACGCGGTCCTCGTCGGTCAGCAACTCCTCGTTGGGGATCGACTCGGAGTCGGTGGCCGAATCGGCGGTCGAACCGGGACCGGCGGCCGCCCCGTCAGCGGGAGCCGTCGGGTCAGCGTCGTTCGACGGCGATTCGTCGTCGCTACCGAGGCCGTCTCGTCGATACCAGACCGCGGCTGCGACGACGGCGACGATCAGGAGGGCACCGACGAGGAACGGAACGAGGCCCCCGCCGGCCATCCCCTCGAGCGGCCCCGCGTTGCCGTCGCCGATGGCGGCCGAATCGGGGCGGTCGAACACGGCCCGCGGCCGACCGTCGATGAACTCCCGGTCGCCGTTCCAGCGAACCGACTCCGCACCCGCGAGCGAATCGCCGGCGTACTGGGCATCGTCGGGTTCGATCGACCGGAACGTCAGGTCCCCGCCGGCTTCGATGACGATCGCCTGCTCCGCGGAGAGCGGCACCCCGTCGAAGACGTCGCCGACGACAAGCCGGTCGTCCCGAACGGCGGCGAAGTTCGTCCACGTGAACGACATCTCGACGACCCCGGTCGGCGTGAACTGGTCTTCGATCCGTGCCGACCGCTGGAAGTTCGTCGCTTCCATCTCCCGGCCAGCCTCCTGCATGCCGGCCCGGGTCAGTTCGCGTGACTGGTTGGTAAACCGATCGTAGAGGCCCGTTTCGTTCGCCTGGAACTCCTCGGCGAAGGCCTCGAAGTTCTCCCGGGTTCGGGTCGCGTTCTCGTCGTCGGTAAATCGCTGCTCGTATCGGAACGTCCAGGTCGCGCTGCCGTTCTCGTGGACGCGGATCTCGAACGTTGTACTATCGAACTCCCGCGTGTCCTGTCTGAGCAGCCCCTGCGAGTCCTGCGGCGCGATTGCGGCCCCAGTCTGTGGCTCGGCCGGCGTCGTCGAGACGGCGTCGCCCGGCTCGCCGGCCGCCAGCGATGCCGTTGCGCCGACGGCGAGGACGGACGACAGAACGAGAAGCACGACGAGTCCGACGGAGCCCGGCCGATTCATTCGTCTCCCACTACGTGCCGGAGCTAAAAATGCTTGTGAATATTCCGACCGAACCGATCGGCCAGAGGAACCCCACCGGCAGTCGGATCGATACACCCGAAGCTCCCGTTGCGGCGGATTCCACGCCGCGTGTCGATACCCACAAACCGATCGACCGCGTATCGCCGGCTATGATTGCCAATCTCGCGCAGGGCGTCCAGGCGTTTACCAGCAACGTCTTCCTCGTCGACGGCGACCGACCCGTGATCATCGACACTGGTGCGAACTTCGACGCCGTCGCGGCCGTTCGCGACCACGTCGACGACCTCGAGGCGGTAATTCTCACCCACACCCACCGGGACCACGTTGGCAACCTCGCGGCGGTCAAAGACGCCTTCGGCGTCGACGCGTGGGGTTTTGACACCGCGATCGACGGCGTCGATCACGCCATCGACGACGAGGAAACGGTTCAGTTGGGCGACCACGACTACGTTGCGCTGCATACGCCCGGCCACAAGAACGACCACCTCTGTTTCTACTCGGAGCCGGCCGGCGTCCTCTTCGCCGGCGACCTGATCTTCCAGAACGGGAGCTTCGGGCGCACCGACCTCGAGGAAGGCGACCGCGCGGCGTTGATCGAGAGCATCGACCGGGTCCGCGAGCGGATCGACCCCGACCTTGCAGAGATGCACACGGGCCACGGCCCGAGCGTGACGACGGATCCGTACGACCACGTCGAACTCGCGGCGCGGATGTCCCGGCAGGCCTGACCCGCGGTCGCTGTTTGGGGCCTACACTCGGCCGGCGGCATCCAGCAGCGCGTCGTACGCGTCCGCGTACGCGTCGGCGATCCTTGCGGGGTCGTTCCGTTCGTCGGTCCCGAGCGCCGGCAGTCGAACCCGCTCGAGGGGATCGAGATACTCGAGGGCGTCGGGGACGCGTTTCTCGACGGCACCGTCTCTGGGACTGGAGCTGGCGACCTCGCAGGCGCGACAGTAGCGATCGCCCGGATAGAGCCGAACCCGGCCGGGTTCGACGGCTGCGACGGCCGCGATCGACGCCGGCTCGAGGGAGTCGAGCGGGAGCGCGATGTCGCTGTAAGACTCGACGACGGCGACCTCCGTGGCCTCGATCTCGGCGGCCAGTCGCTCGAAAGCGGGGACGTACTCCCGCTCGGCGAGGGCGTTGAACTCGGCGACGGTCTCGACGGGGACGGCGTCGGCAAGCGGGAGCGCCTCGGCGACCCGATCCGGAACGGCGGCGGTGGCGTTGCGAACGAACAGCGGGTCGTCGGCCTCGCGACCGATCCGGTCGACTACGAACTCCCGGTCCGAGCGGCCGAGCAGTCCCGTCCCGCCGTCGGGAGCGGGCCGCCACAGCCGATGGACGGGGTTGAGCCGTTCGGGCGGCCGCTCGCGGCCGTCGGCCGCCGAGAGTCGCGCGGCGTCTTTACCGTACAGTCGTCCGTCGGAAAGGGCTCGCCGACAGTCATCGTGGTCGAACCAGAAGTCGTTGCCGGCGCGGGGCTTGTAGCCGACTGCGCCGGTCCGCTCGAGCAGGCCGGCCGAGAACGTGGTCTTGCCGGCGTCGACGCGGTCGGCACCGACCACGAGCAGGATCATTCCCGCAGGCCGTAGTAGCCGGGCTCGTCCTCGTCGCGGGGTTCGGCGACCACGAGGTCCTCGGCGTTGGTCATCACCCACGGAATCGCCCAGTCGAGCAGGATGTCCTCCGTCTCGCGGTCGATGTCCGCGTCCGGCTCGAGGCCCTGGAGCATGCGGGCGATCTCGTAGACGGTGTACATCCGGTCCTCCTCGAGCAGTTCCGCGGGGGTGTAGAAGTCACACGGCGGGAGACTCTCGAACTCCGATTTGGGTACGGGCATACGCCCTCGTACCGCCGGCCGACGCCTAAATGATTCGTTCGGGAGTCGAGCCGGACCGCGAGTACCTGCGTACGGCCGGCATCAAAACGAGAGCCGATCCCCGCGATGCGGTGGCACGCGCTGGGCCGCGGTTCGCCACCGTGGCGAACCGCGGCGTAACGCTGCGCGAGGTTGTCGCGAGTAATGCGGGGCCGTTGGTCCCGCATACTATGTGAACGGGCAGAGCGCGGCGCTACGCGCCGCGACCGTCGGGACGGCGAAGCCGTCCCGCAGCGCCCGTGAGCAGCAATCGGCTGGGGAGGGCGTGGCCTCCGTGTCGCCGCGGTAGCAGAACGGCTCGCGCCGCTGTCCACTCGACGAACCCGGCAACGCAGCGTCTACCTATCCGAGTCGAGCCCTCGAGCGAGCAGTTCGACGGGGTGGGCCGGCCGGTCGTACCCCTCGAAGTCGCCGACCTGCGTCCGACAGGAGGTGCCGGACGCGGCCACGATCGGCTCGCCGCCGTCGCCCGACGCCTCGGCCGCGCTCGCCTCGAGTCGCTCCCGTAGCATCGACCCCATCGCCCTCGAGAGGTCGTAGTGTTCCGCCTCGTAGCCGAAACTGCCGGCCATCCCACAGCACGTCGAGTCGACGGGATCGACGGCGTAGCCCGCCCGCCGGAGGACGCCGACGGCGTGGTGGTCCGCGCCGCGCGCTTTCTGGTGGCAGTGGCCGTGGAACGTCACCGGCGTCCCCGTCGTCGCCGACTCGTCGAACGACAGCGCCTCGTCCAACCGGCGCTCGTCGAGGTACTCACAGACCCCGGAGGCGTTCGCCGCGAGCGTCTCGACCCGATCGTCCGCGAGCAGCGACCGGTACTCGTCGACGACCATCGCCGCGTCCGAGGGCTCGAGGAACAGGACCGACCACCCGCGCTCGAGGTAGGGCTCGAGGTCGTCGAGCAGGTCGCGGCCCCGTTCGGCCGCAGTCTCGAGCACCCCTTCGGAGTAGGCGGCCCGCCCGGTCGGGCCGAGATCCGGGACTGCGACGCGGACGGCCGCGGCCTCGAGAATCTCGACGGCCGCCTGCCCGACCTCGGGATGTGAGTAGTTCGTATCCGTGTCGGGAAAGAGGACGACGCCGGCCGTCGCGTCCTCGGGGGCCACCTGGGATCCGCCGCGCGCTCGCGGCGCTACCGCTCGCGTTTCCGAGACGTCGTCGACGTCTCGCTGCTCGAACCACTCGACCAACGACTCCCGCCGGAACGTCGGCAGCGTCCGTTCGGGTGCGATTCCGATCGTCTTCTCGAGGACCGTCCGCGCGCCCGGCAGGTCCGTCGCGTGGTTCGTCACCGGCGCGAACGTACTCCCCAGCGACGCCAGTCGGTCGACGTTCGCGAACAGTCGCTCGCGCAGGTTCGCGCCCTCTCGCTCGTGATACCCGTGTTTGACTTCGGCCTTGAGCCTCGCGAGGTCGACGCCGGTCGGGCAGTCGCTTTGACAGCCCTTGCAGCCGACACACAGGTCGAGGACGTCGGACTGGAACCGCTCGCTGTACAGCTCCTCAGGGTCGATCTCGCCGCTGATCGCTGCCCGGAGCAGGTTGGCCCGCCCGCGGGTCGTGGCGATCTCCTCTTCGGTCGCCCGGTAGGTCGGACACATCACGTCGCCGTCGGTCTGGCGACAGGTCCCACAGCCGTTACAGAGTTCGACGAGTTCCGAGAAGCCGCCCTCGTCGTCGAACTCGAGGGTGGTCCGGGGCTCGAGCGAGGCGTAGTCCGGCCCGTACCGCAACTGCGCCCGGCTGTCGGTCGGGTCCTCGTCGCGATAGACCACCTTCCCGGGGTTCATGCGCCAGTCCGGATCGAAGGCTGTCTTCAACTCCCGAAACGCGGCCCAGAGATCGGGGCCGTACAGCTTGGGGTTGAACGCCGTCCGAGCGAGGCCATCGCCGTGTTCGCCCGAGAAGGAGCCGTTGTGTTCGCGGACGAGGTCCGTCACGTCGTCGGCGATGGCCCGCATCTTCTCGACGTCCTCACCGTCCTTGAGGTTCAGCACCGGCCGGATGTGGAGGGTTCCGACGCCCGCGTGAGCGAAGTACGCGGCCTCGGTGTCGTGGGCCTCGAGGATCTCCTGAAACCCAGCGACGTATTCCGCCAGTTCCGCTGGGGGTACGGAGGCGTCCTCGACGAAGGGGTAGGGCTTCGGATCGCCGTCCATGCTCATCAACAGCGGAATGGCGGCCTTCCGGAGCTTCCAGAGCCGATCCTGTTTCGCGGCGTCGAACGCCTCGAGCGAGTCGAACGCCGCCCCGTCACCGACGAGACCGGTCGTCGCGGTTTCGACGGCCCCGGGGAGGTCGTCGACGACCTCCGAATCGAACTCGAGCAGCAGCGCGGCCGCGGTGCCCTCGGGGATCGGCTCCGCGTACTCGGCGTACTCCGCCGACTCGGCGGCCAGCCGGAACACCTCGTCGTCCAGCAACTCGACCGCACTGGCCTCGAGTTCGAGCGCCTCGGGGACGGCGGCCAGCGCCTCGAGCAGGTCGTCGTAGCAGTAGACCGCGAGCGCGGTTTCGTCCGGCCGAGTAACGAGCGAGAGCGTGGCTTCGACGACGACGCCGAGGGTTCCCTCCGCGCCGACGAGCAGTTTGGAGAGGTTGATGATTCGGTCCTCCTCCCCGCGGGCTTCGCCCGCTCGGTCTTCCGAGGCGGCTCTCGCCGCCTCGCTCTCCGCGTCCTCTCGGATCACTTTCTGCAGGTTGTAGCCGCTGACGCTGCGCTTGAGGTCGGGATAGCGCGCCTCGATTTCGTCGGCGTTGTCCTCGACGAGCGCCCGCACGGTGCGGTAGATTTCGGCCTCGCGGTCGTCTTTCGCAACGATGCGTTCCCACTCCGGTCCGTCGAGGACGACGTCTCGCGTGCGAATCAGCGAGCCGTCGGCCAGCACGACCTCGCACTCGTCGACGTAGGCGTCCGTGATCCCGTACCGGACCGAGTGGGCGCCCGTCGAGTTGTTCCCGATCCCGCCGCCGATCGTCGCCCGGTTCGAGGAGGCCGGATCGGGCGCGAACTGCAGGCCGTGGGGCTCGAGGGCGGCGTCGAGGTCGTCCTGGACCACCCCCGGCTGGACGACGGCGGTCCGGCCGTCGGGATCGATCTCGCGGACGTCGTCCATGTGCCGCGACAGGTCGAGGACGACACAGCCCGGCCCCACGGTCTGCCCGGCCAGCGACGACCCCGCACCCCGGGGGAGGACCGGCGCGTCGTGGTCGGCCGCGACCGCCATCGCGGCGCGGACGTCGGCGGTATCCCGCGGGAAGACGACGCCGGCGGGCTGTGCGCCGTAGATGCTCCCGTCCGTCGCGTAGAGGACCCGCGTGTACTCGTCGAACCGGACGTCGCCGTCGACGGCCGTCCGCAAGTCGGCCGCAAGTTCTCCGCCGGTATCGCCGCCGCCCGCGCCGGTCTCGAGCGACGGCCGGTGTCGCGTCCCGTCTCGATTCTCGACCCTCGCGTCGACGCCGCTGTCCTCGGCAGCCATAGCATGTGGGGTCGTCCCGCGGATAGTTAAACCATGGTAGTGACTCACAGCCGCTGGACTCGAGCCGGGTCGGGCGGTCGGCTCGAGCGGACTCGACGATGCCGTCCGGCCGGGACCGTCAGCGGCGGCTCTCGGGCCGGCGCAAGAAAAATTCGGGATCGACTGGCTCGTCGCTTACTCGAAGTGGTCGAGGCAGGTCTGGTACTCGTCTTCGGCTTTCTCCCAGTTGACGACGTCGAAGAAGCCGTCGATGAACTCGCCACGGTCCGGACCGTAGTCGTAGTAGTAGGAGTGTTCCCAGACGTCCAGCGCGAGGATGGGGTGTGCGCCCCACAGCGCGCCCTGGTCGTGCTTGTCGACCGCGACGTTGCGAAGCTGTTTCGCAACCGGGTCGTAGACCAGCAGTGCCCAGCCACCGGCGGCACCGGCAGCGGCCTCGAACTCGCCCTTCCAGCCCTCGTAGGAGCCGAAGTCCTCCTCGATGCGGTCGGCGAGGTCGCCCTCGGGTTCGCCGCCGCCGTCGGGGGACATGTTCTCCCAGAACAGCGTGTGCAGATAGTGGCCACAGCCGTTGTGGGTGACGTCGCTGAGCGCGCCCGGCGTCGAGCCGAAGTCGCCCTCTTCGCGGTTTTCCGCGAGGGTTTCCTCGGCCGCATTGAGGCCGTTGACATAGCCCTGATGGTGCGTATCGTGATGCCAGGTCAGTACCTGTTCGGACAGTGCCGGTTCGAGCGCGTCGTAATCGTACGGAAGTGGTGGAAGTTCGTGGTCAGCCATAGTATACACCTCATGATTCGTATCGGTTTCTCGCCTGTTAAGTTTTGAGGAGAGAGACGATATCACACCGCATAAAGGATCGCCGCTCCCTCTTGCGATTTACCGATACGTCACCGGATCCACCACGGTCTCGAACTTAAAGCTTTCATACGGTCTCCTGTCCGTCACCGCCGGTGGGACCGCGACCGCCCTGCGGTCCCACAGGAACGGCAACCCGTCTCAGCGACCCCGACCGGATCGCTCACCGCCGTCCCCGCGTCCGCAGTCCGTGACCGACGGCCGCCCTACGACATCTCCTTGTGATGTGCATGCTCGAGCCACTCCTCGAGCGACGGCTGTCCCCAGTATCGCACCGTCTCGCTTCGCCGGTCGTGTTCGAGAACGCCGGCGTCCTCGAGTTTCGGGAGGTGGACGTGCCGGAGTTCCACCCGAACGGTGTCCTGTCCGTCGGCGGGACCCGCGTCGGCCGGCGACCGCGCCGAGTCACGGTCGGCACCCCCGGCGGCGATCCGCTCGAACGCGACGACGTTCTTTGCCAGGGCCGCGACCGTCGCGACGCCGTCGGACCGCTGATTGAGATAGTACAGCGCGTAGCGTCGTCGCCTGTTCGAAAGGAGATCGAAAACGAGGTCCAGCGACGGCATCGCATCGGCCTGTACGGTCGATACACCCTCCCGTTCACGCATCCACGAACCACCTACCGTCTGTTACCATTCGAAACCACCACGGCCGTCTACTTCGGCCGCCACATTAGACTTTACGTCTGTCTGAAAATATATGTGTGAGAACGTCTCAGCTCGTCGTGAACGATACTAGCGACCGGCAAAACCGGCGGTAAAGCCGCCGTTCGCTCCGGAACGCGTTACTCGTAGAGCCACTCGGCGTCGTGCTGATCGTAGTCGATCAGCTCGTCCTCGTCGAAGTGGATCGCGATCTCGCGTTCGTTCGCGCCCTCGTCCTCGTGGTCGGCAGCGTGGACGACGTTCCGACCGAGATCGAGCGCGAAGTCGCCCCGGATCGTGCCGGGCTCGGCCTCGAGCGGGTCGGTCTCGCCGATCATCTGGCGGACCTGTCGGGTCGCGTCCTGGCCCTCCCAGACCATCGGGACGACCGGTCCCGAGGTGATGAAGTCCACGAGGTCGTCGTAGAACGGCTTGTCCTCGTGTTCGCCGTAGTGTTCTTCTGCCCGTTCGCGGGGCATGTTCTCGACCTTGATACCGACGAGCTTGAGCCCGCGGTCCTCGAGTCGGGAGACGACCTCGCCCACGAGGCCGCGCGCGAAGGCGTCGGGCTTGACCATCACGAAGGTGCGCTCGTGATCGCTCATGCCTCTTCAGCCTCGGTTTCGGCGTCGTCGGCTTCGTCGGTGTCCGCGTCCTCGTCGACGGGTTCGTCGTCGGCCTCGTCGGCCTCGTCGGCCGCCGTCTCGAGGTCCTCGTCCTCGTCGGACTCGGTCTCGTCGGCGTCGTCGGCGGGCGTCTCGTCCTGTGCGGGACCCTTGCCGCGACGACCCTCTTCGGTCCACTCCAAGTCTCGGGGTTCGCGCCCGAGCTTGTAGTTTTTCTCCGCTTTGGAGTCGACGAAGTGAAGCACGGAGCCGTCGTTTTTGACGTACATGATACCCGTGCCGGGTTCGATCTCTTCGCCCGTGTAGTCGCAGGTTCGTTTCTCGACCATTATTGTCCTCCGATGGAGTCGGCCTCGCGGGCGGTCTCGCGAAGCTGGAGTACGTCCCCTTCGCGGACCGGCCCGAGGCAGTTACGGGTGATGATGCGTCCCTGGTTCTCGCCCTCCTTGATTCGGCATTTGACCTGCATGGCTTCGCCGTGCATGCCGGTCTTGCCGACGATCTCGATGACCTCGGCGGGCGTGGAGCCGCTTTCTTCCTCTTCAGCACTCATCTCTGATCACCTCAGTCGAGGTCCTCGACCTTGTCGGCGATGTCCTCGACGTCGTCTTCGGCTTCGCCAGTGTCGACGATCGCCGCAGCGGCCGAGCCGACCTCGAGGCCGGCAGCGTGGCCGACGTCGTCCTGGGTCTCGATGAAGACGACGGGGATGCCCTTCTCCTCGGCGAGGTCGGGCAGGTGCATGACGATCTCCTCGGGGGAGACGTCTTCGGCGACGTAGACCAGATCGGCGTTGCCGCGCTCGATGGCCTTCGTGGTTTCGTTCGTTCCTTTCTTTACGCGTCCGGTGTCTCGTGCGACCTCGAGCGCCTCGAGGGCGTCGTCGGCGAGGTCGGCTGGGATGTCGGTGTTGACGTAGACTGACATGGTTGTTCACCTCTCCTACACGTGGGCTCGCGCTCCCCTGCCGTCCGGGCACTGGGTACCCGTGCCGGGCCGATCCCGGCGGAAGTCCTGTGAAGCTAGGAGCATCATCAACCCCGCGTAGGGTGTACACTCGAATAGCGTTGCCCCCCTTAAAAGCGTGTTCAAACGGCTGGCGAAGTGAGACACCTCCGCACGGATGGGGCCGGTTCGGGCCGCCATCAGGCGCGGAGGCTGACAACATGGCTCGATCGTGTTCTCCCGGCCGGCAGTGGGTTCCTACACCGCCGGCAGGTACTCCGGTGTCGGAGCTATCTGAACGCGGCTTTCGCGGCGTCGGCGAGAACCTCGGGCTCGTACTGGTGCGTACTTACCGGGGGCACCTCCCGATCCACGTCGAGTTGGTCGTAGACGGCCCGCATCGCGGACCGCACCGAATACTCGACGGTGAACACCACGTCCCGGGGTTGCTCCGCGAACTGGCCGATGAACGCGAGGTTGTTCGATCCTGGTGGGACGACGTCCGGCCGATCGCCGGGCGTCCGCGGCATGAAGTGACTCGTGATAAACGGCATGTTACAGGGGATACAGTTCGCGTCCTCGAGGACCGACGGGAGTTCATCGAGATAGCCGAGGTGATAGCACAGTTCCTCGAGGATTTCCTCGCCGGTGCAGTTCCCCATCTTCTTCTCGACGTAGTTCCCCTCCTCCTCGGGGAACAGGCCGTACCCCCAGAAGACCTTCACGTCGTCGGGCTGGTTCGCGAAGTGGGGCTGGGCGGCGACGACGATGGACATCAGCCAGTTCGACTCGGTGAATGTGATCAATCCGTTTCCGGGCGCTTCGCCGGTGACCTCGACGATGTGTTCGAGTAGGTCCGGCTCGTCGAGCGTAACGGTGTAGGACGGCCACTTCGTCTCCTGGACGTGATCGGCAAACGCCGACGGCGTCCCGAACTCGGGGTTGTCCTCGGCGATGTTCTTCCACAGTTCGAAGGACGCTCCCGTCGTGTTCAGATCGGGCGCTTCGGTCATCGATCCGAGATCCGAGCCGTCGGTCATCGATCCGTTGGTCAGGAAGACCAGATCCGTCGGCTCGACGTCGATCGTCTCGGCCGCACCGTCGGCCTCGTAGTGGATCCGTTCGACGGTCTTGCCGTCCCGACCGGGGACGATATCCATGTCCGTCACTTCACAGCCGCCCCGGAACTCGACGCCGTGGTCTTCCAGCCACCGTCGAATCGGTCGGACCATCGAGTCGTACTGGTTGTACTTGGTCCGGTGGATGCCCTCCATGGTGTTCAACCGGGGGAACTCGTGCATGAAGCGGTGCATGTATCGGCGCATCTCCGCGACGCTGTGCCAGGGCTGGAAGGCAAACGTCGTCGCCCAGATGTACCAGAACGTCGTCTCGAAAAAGGAGTCGGAAAACCACTCCTCGATCCGCGTATCGCCGAGTTGCGCCTCGGGCGTCAGGACCAGTTGGAGCAAGGAGAGCCGGTGCTCCATCTCGAACCCGTACGACGAGACGTCGAGGACCTCCTGCTCGTCGCCCAGCAACCGGGCGACGGCGTACGTCTGATTGTCCTCGTTGAACTCGTCCATGACGTCCTTGACCGACCGCTCGCGGTCTTCGAGCGACGGAATCGTCTCGAGCAGGTCCCACGTACACTCGTACGTGGGGAAGTTGAGCATCCGGCCGCCCCGAATGACGTACCCCTCCTCGGGCGAGCCGGCCCCGTCGAGCGCCCCGCCCATCACGTCGAGTTTCTCCAAGACGTGGATGTTCTCGCCCGGCAGTTCGCTGTCACGGACGAGGAACGCGGCTCCGGCGAGGGACGCGATCCCCCCACCGACGAAGTACGCTTCCCGTTCCGATCCGTTCTGTCGCTGGGTCCGATCGTTACTCATGTGAGACACCCTCCGTGTTCCTGATCGACGTCCCGGTTCGCCGGCGTGACCGGTTCGAAGCCGTGTTGCCGTACATGTTCAACCACGATTGGGTATTTGACACGATTGGTATTGAAAGGCCGCAGCAGTTCTCACGGCATGGAAACGATGAACGAGTTATGTGTTTTCAGAAATTGATATCCCAGCCAGACACGATTCGACGGACTCGGCGGGAGCCGCCACATCGCCCCCCGAGGCGGGACCCGGCCTCGGTGTCCGTTGTGATGGCCGCCGGTGCGATCGACGACGGTTCCCGCATGTAATTATACCGGCACACACGAAGCGAGCGTATGAACGCGGACGCGGACGTCGTTACCCTCGCGCGAACACTCCGCGCGGAAGCCGAGCGCGCCAACGAGCGCCGGGTGCTGGTCCTCGCGGGGAGCCGCGAGCGTGGGTACGATCGGCTCGAGTCGGTCCTCGACACCCTTTCGGTTCCGATCACGGCGACGACGCTGGTCGGGCCCGTCGACCGGCTTCGCTGCGAACAGCTTCCTCAGGCCAACGCGGGCGAGTTGCTGGGAACGACGCGGGACGTGATCGCCGTCGACGCCCACGACGAACTCCGGCCCAACGCCGTCGGGAAGGTCGTCGGCGCGGTCGACGGCGGCGGCCTCCTCGTCTTGCTCGTGCCGCCGCTCGAGGCGTGGCCGGACCGCCGCGACGGGTTCGACGAATCGCTGGCCGTTCCGCCGTTCGAACTGGGCGACGTCACCGGCCGATTCCGACGGCGGTTCGTCGAGACGCTGCGGGCCCACCGCGGTGTCGCCATCGTCGACCTCGAGTCGGAGCGGATCGAGGCCGACGGCCTGACCCACCCGGCCCCGCGGCTGGCGACGGCCGCCCCCGCGCCGCCGCCGGACCGTCGGTTCCCGGCTGCCGCCTACGAGGCCTGCCTGACGGGCGATCAGGCCGACGCCGTCGCCGCCCTCGAGGTGCTTGCCGAACCCGATCGAGCCGTCGTCCTCGAGGCCGATCGGGGGCGGGGCAAATCCAGCGCGGCGGGGCTCGCCGCGGGTGCGTTCGCCGCCAGCGGCGAGGACGTCCTCGTGACCGCTCCCACGGCCCGGAACGCGGCGGAGCTGTTCGACCGCGCGGGCGAACTCTGTCGGACGCTCGAGGGCGACGACGCGACGGTCGAGTCCCGCCGGATCGAGACGGCCGCCGGCGGTTCGGTCCGCTTTTGCGAGCCGACCGCCGCGGCGGACACGACCGAGACGGCCGATGTCGTCCTCGTCGACGAGGCAGCCGCGCTCCCCGTTGGGACCCTCGAGTCGCTGCTGGCCGCGGACCGGGTCGCGTTCGCGACGACGATCCACGGCTACGAGGGGGCCGGCCGAGGGTTCTCGGTCCGGTTCCGGGACCGGTTGGCCGAGGGCGACCACGAGGTGACCGACTGCCGACTCGTCGAGCCGATCCGGTACGCCGGGGGCGACCCCATCGAGGTGTGGGCCTTCCGCGCGTTGCTGCTCGACGCCCGGCCGCCGGTCGAGCCGCTGGTCGCCGACGCCGACCCCGACTCCGTCGAGTATCGTCGCCTCGAGCCCGACGCCCTCCTCGCGGACGAGCGCCTGCTCCGGGAGGCGTTCGGCCTGCTCGTCCTCGCACACTACCGGACCGAACCGAACGACCTCGCGCGCCTGCTCGACGCGCCCAACCTCGAGGCCCGCGCGTTGTGCCACGACGGCCACGTCGTCAGCGTCGCCCTGCTCGCGCGGGAGGGGACCCTGTCGTCCGACAACCGCGCGATGATGTACGAGGGCGGCCGGGTCCGGGGCAACATGCTGCCGGACGTACTGACCAGTCAGCTGCGCGACGAGGCCGCCGGCGAGCCCGCGGGCCTGCGGGTCGTCCGCATCGCGACCCACCACGCGGCCCGCTCGCGGGGACTGGGCTCGCTGTTGCTCGAGCGCGTTCGCGAGGAGTTCGGCGACGGCGGTGGCGGCGCTGCGTCGATCGACTGGCTCGGGACCGGCTTCGGCGCGACGCCCGGCCTGCTCGCGTTCTGGCGGGAAAACGGCTATCGGACCATCCACGTCTCGACGACCCGCAACGATTCGAGCGGCGAGTACTCCGCGCTCATGCTCGCGCCGACGACCGACGCGGGCCGGCGGCTCCACGACCGCCACGCCGAGTGGTTCGCCGACCGGTTCGGGGCCCTCAGTGCTGATTCCCTCGACGATCTCGAGCCCGACGTAGCTCGGGCGGTCCTCCGAAGCGTCGACGCCGAGGCCGCACCGTCGCTCTCGCTGTCCGATCACGAGTGGCGGGTCGTCGCCGGGGCCGCCTACGGGCCGGGGCTGTTCGACGTCGACCCCGGTCCCTTCCGCGACCTCGTCGTCCGATACCTCGTCGACGACCCCGACGACGGCGACCTGACCGCCCGCGAGGAACGGCTGCTCGTCCTGCGAGCCCTGCAGGCCCGAGACTGGGAGTCCGTCGCCGACCGCCTCGAGTACCACTCCACCGGCCAGTGCATGCGGGCGCTGGGCGACGCCGTCTGTCCGCTCGTGGACCGCTACGGAACCGACGCGGCGCTCGAGGTTCGGGACCGGTTCGCCGACGAGTGAGGTCGCTGCTCGCGAACGGGGAAGATCCATTCAGCCGGTTTTCACGAACTTCGCCTTCCCGTTCTGCTCGACGGTGATTCGATAGCGGTGGTAACTGAACTCGACCTCCATCTGGGCCTCCGGCGACGGCGGATTCGAAAAGAGTTCGTTGAGCATCCCGTCCACGCAGTCGTATATCGTCGGGAGGTCGGTGGAACCGACGCCCTCGAGGTCCATGATCGCCTCGACGATCTGTACCGTCGGGTTCTCGCCGTCGGGGTCGAGCGTTCGGTGAACGATCTCACTCTCGGTCTGATCCGTCATCGTCCCTGCCCAACGGGAACCCGCGATATAGATGTCCGGCATGATTGCGCTCCCCCGGAACGCCGTCCCCGACACGCCGCTCTCAGAACAGTCGCCGACGCAGCCCTTCCGGCAGGAGATCCACGAGCCACGCGACGGCCCGCCAGCGCCGCGTCACGTAGGCGTGGTCGCGCTTTTTCTCGATCGCTCGAGCGATCTGTGTGGCCGCCGTCTCGGGCGAACACTCCCAGAAGCCGCCCAGCGACAGTCTGGTGTCGACGAACCCCGGTTCGATGGTCGTGATCGCCACGTCAGTGTCGCGATCGGCCTCCCGATAGCGGAGCCCCTCCAGATACGTCGAGACGTAGGCCTTGGAGGCGCTGTACGCCGGCGCGTCGTCGTTACCGATGTGGGCCGCCACGGACGAGATGCCAACGAGATGGCCGTCAGATTCGCTCGCGTGATCGGGAGTCGACTCGAAGTACTCCATCGCGGCCGTCGCCAGCGCCGTGAACCCGCGGACGTTGACGTCGATCGTCTCGCGTTCGGGCTCCCACTCGAGGTCGCGGTTGACCGACGCGACGCCGGCGCTGAGAACCACGAGATCGACCGACGGCATCGCCGCCGTGAGTTCGAAAAACCCCTGGCGGGCATCCTCGGTGTCGGTGACGTCCATCGTCGCGACGTAGGACGTGGTCGGCAGTTCGCTCCCGATCCGTCGCATCCGTTCGGTCCGGCGGGCCGCCAGTCCGATCTCGTAGCCGTCGGCGGCCAGCCGTCGGGCCACTGCTTCGCCGATACCCGACGACGCGCCGACGACGATGGCACCGGTAGTCATGCGTGAACGTTCCGTCACTGGACCGTAATGGTATCGGGTCCGTCCGGGGTCGGTCCGTCCCGGCTGCCGGTATCACTGTCTGGAACGGGAGACGTCGTTATTTACCCGTCACCGTGGAAGCACGGACACCCGGATGGCACCGTTGACGACTGGTGCGTTGCTGGTCTTTCTGATCATCGCCGTCGCACTCGTGTTGTTCGTCACCGAGCCGGTCCCCATCGACGTCACGGCGCTCGGGATCACGGTGAGCCTGATGCTACTCGGCCCGTGGACGGGCGTCTCGCCGAGCGATGGCGTTGCCGGGTTCTCCAACCCCGCGACGATCACGATCCTCGCGATGATGATCCTGAGCGAGGGCGTTCGTCGAACCGGCGTTATTCAGCGCCTCCAGCAGACCGTCGCGTCCTACACCGGCACGGACGAGCACAAGCAACTCGGCGCGACGATCGGCATCGTCGGGCCGCTGTCGGGGCTGATCAACAACACGGCGGCGGTCGCCGTACTGATGCCGATGGTAAACGACCTCGCCCACGAGAACGGCACCTCCCCCTCGAAGCTCCTCTTGCCCCTCTCGTACGCCTCGATGTTCGGCGGAATGCTCACCCTCATCGGCACGTCGACGAACCTCGTCGCGAGCAGCCTCTCCGCGGAGTACCTCGGTCGCCCCTTCTCGATGTTCGAGTTTACCCACCTCGGCGTCGTCGTGTTCGCCGTCGGCTCGGCGTACCTGCTCACCGTCGGCTACTGGCTTACCCCGGCACACGTGACCGCACGGAGCGAGCGGGAAACGGCGGGGAAAGAGGAGTACCTCACGGAACTCGTCGTCCGAACGGACTCGCCCCTGGTCGGCGTCACGCTTCGGGACGCGCTCGCGGAAGTCAGTTTCGAGGCCGACGTCACCCAGCTCGTTCGGGGCGATCGGTACACCTCGAACCCCACGCTGTCGACGATCGTCGAGCCCGACGACATCTACACGGTTCGGCTCACCGACGACGCGCTCCAGACGTTGCTCGAGGTCGACGGAATCGATCTCGTTCCAGGCGTGACGGCCGAAACCGACCTCGAGACGCTCGCTCCGGACCAGACGCTCGTCGAGATTGTCCTCACGGCGGGCTCGGACCTGATCGGCGAGACGATCGACTCGGCGGGCTTTTCGGATACCTATCAGGCGCGAGTCCTCGCCGTTCGACGCGGCGGCAAGATCACGCACGAACGGCTGACCGAGTTCACGTTCCGGCCGGGCGACGCGCTCCTCGTCGAGTCCGAGGCCGAAACGGTCGACCGGCTGGCCGACAATCCGAACGTCATCGTCGCCGGCGACCTCGCGCTCCAGCAGTTTCGGCGGTCGAAACTCCCGCTCGCGGTCGTCGTCGTCCTCGCCGTCGTGGGACTGGCAGCGACCGGACTGGTGCCGATCATGGTCTCGGCGCTGGCCGGGGTCGTCGTCATGCTGGCCGCGGGCGTCCTCAAACCCGCCGAGGCCTACGATGCCGTCCAGTGGGATATCATCTTCCTGCTCGCGGGCGTCATCCCGCTCGGAAACGCGATGGCCGAGACCGGCGGCGCGGACGTCCTCGGCGCGCTCGTCGTCTCGAGCGCGGACTTCCTCCCCGCCGCCGCCGTCCTCGGCGTCTTCTACCTGCTG
This sequence comes from Natrinema mahii, assembly GCA_000690595.2. Taxonomy (GTDB): domain Archaea; phylum Halobacteriota; class Halobacteria; order Halobacteriales; family Natrialbaceae; genus Natrinema; species Natrinema mahii. The sequence goes on from JHUT02000001.1 coordinate 53,908, forward strand.
ACGGCCCTGATGACCAACGTCGTCAGCAATCAGGCCAGCGTCGTGTTACTCGTCCCGGTGGCGATCGACGTGGCCTCGAGACTCGACGCGAACCCCTTCGCGTTCGTCCTCGCGGTGACCTTCGCCGCCAGTACGGCCTTCATGACGCCAGTCGGCTACCAGACGAATCTCTTCGTCTACGGGCCGGGCAAGTACCAGTTCCGGGACTTCATCCGTGTGGGCGGCCCGCTCCAGTTGCTGCTGGCGGTCGTCACCACGGCCGGAATAACGGCGTTCTGGGGCCTCTAACGGCTTCCCGCGCCAACGGACCGGTTCGAAAGCGCCGGCAGTACGGCTTTGACGCTCGCGCCCCTCGACGGCATATGGTCGACGTAGTGCTGGTCCTCGCGATCGCGTTGCTCGCCGGTGCGATCGTCGGCGCGGCCGTCCCGATGGTGCCGAGCGGCCTCCTCTCGCTGGCCGGGCTCGGCGTCTACTGGTGGGGAGCCGGATCGGCGGAGATTAGCGCCATCACCGTCACCGTCCTCGCCGCCATCGCCGTCGTCACCGCGCTCGTCGAGTTCTTCGGCGGCTCGATCGCCGCCCGGGCCGGCGGGGCGTCGTGGCTGACCACCGCCGTCGCCGCCGTCGTCGGAATCGCCCTCATGCTCGTCACCGGCCCGGTCGGGCTGCTGGCCGGCCTCTTTGGCACCGTCTTCGTCCTCGAGCTCGTCCGCGGCGAGGAACTCGAGGGCAGCGCCCGGTCGGCGGTCTACACGACCGTTGGGACCCTCGCATCGACGGCGATTCAGGTGCTGTTGACGGGGACGATCCTGCTTGGTTTTCTCGTGGCCGTCTTCCTGCTGTGACCGACGGAACACTGAAGTCGTGGGTATCGTTCACACGGGATGATGGACTGTACCGAACCCGACTGCCAGCGCCCTGCAGCGGTCGAGCTACATGTCCCGTGGGACGAAAACCGGGTCGTCTGTGCCGCCCACGCCCGCGTCCTGGGCCGGCGGGACGGCATCGTCGCCGATCCGTTGCCCGACCGGGGTGACGAACTGCTCGAGTAGGCGTCGACGTCGCTCGAAACGCAGCGACGCCGAGACGCGACCGTCTCGAAACCGATCCCGATCAGGGGTGTGCGTAGTACGCGACGGTCTCGTCGTCGGCGTCTCCGTGTCGATCGATTCGTGCAAACCCGACCCGTTCGAACTGCACCAGTTCATCGGGCTCGAGGTCGGCGACGCCGGGTTCGGCGTGCCCCGTCACGTCGCCCTCGATCGTCCGCATGCGGAGAGGAACGCGGTCGTCCGCGGGCACCCAGTGGACGACGTCGACGCCCTCCTCGCGAACGACGTCGATGTCGTCGTCGGTGTAGCGCAACGCGCCGTCCTCGAGTTCGAACCCGCCCAGCCCCTTCAGCCAGAGCCGCGCGTCGTCGCCCGCCTCGGGAAGGTCCCCGGCCTCGAGCATGACCGAGTCGCCGACGGGAATCTCGCGGACGCCCCGCTCCTCGTGGTCGGGATGCAGCGGCGGGTTCGCTTCCGCCGGCGGGTCCCCGGCGAGGGGGACTTGATTGCCGTCGCGGACGAAGAAGCGGCGGTCAGTCTCGTCGTCGATCAGGTCGCGGTTGGCCGCGTAGATCGAACTCAACGCGAGGTCGACGTCGCTGGTCGAGGTGCCCAGTCCGACCATCGCCTCGACGATGGCCTCGCCGCGGATGCCCCGCCGACGCAGGCTCTTGAGCGTCGGCGCTCGCGGGTCGTCCCAGCCGTCGAGTTCGCCCGCCTCGATCAACTCCGAGATGGTCGAGGTACTCATCTTCACGTCGTAATCGTCGAGCTGGACGTGGCCCCAGTGGACGACCTCCGGGTACTCCCAGTCGAAATAGTCGTAGACGAACCCCTGTCGCTTCGCGGAGTCCTGCAGGTCGATCCCGCGGATGATGTGGGTGACCCCCAGCAGGTGGTCGTCGATCCCCGACTGGAAGTCGAGCATCGGCCAGCAGCGGTACTCGCTGGCTTCCTCGCGGGGGTGTGGCGTGTCGATCATTCGGAAGGCCACCCAGTCGCGCAGGGCGGGGTTCTTGTGTTCGATGTCCGTCTTCACCCGCAGGACCATCTCGCCGCTGTCGTACTCGCCGTCGATCATGGCCGCGAACTCCTCGCGGACCGTCTCGACGTCCTTCTGGCGGTGGGGACAGGCCTCGCCCGCGTTCTTCAGCTCCGAGAACTCCTCGCCCGAACACGAGCAGGTGTAGGCCCCGCCGAGTTCGATCAGCTCGCGAGCGTGGTCGTAGTAGGTCTCGAGGCGGTCGCTGGCCTTGTACACGTCGTCGGGCTCGAAGCCGAGATACTCGAGGTCCTCGAGGATGGCGTCGTAGGCCTCGAGATCGGGCCGCTTGGTCTCGGGGTCGGTGTCGTCGAAGCGCACGCAGAACCAGCCGTCGTAGCGCTCGCGGTAGCTGCCGATGACGGCGGGCATCCGGGCGTGGCCGACGTGCCAGGGCCCGTTGGGGTTTGGCGCACACCGCATCCGGATCTCGTCGTACTCGTCCGCGTTGGGCAGGTCGGGGAGATCGTGGTCGTCTGCTTCCTCCTCGGCCTCGATCTCGGCGAGTTCCTCGGGCGCGAGTTCCTCGAGTCGCTCGCGTTTCTCGTCGTAGTCGAGGTCGTTGACCCGGCCGACGACGCCGCCGGCGATCCCCGGAATCTCGTCGCCGTGTTCGCGAAAGTCGGGGTTGTCGCCCATCAGCGGCCCCATGATGGCACCGACGTCGGCGTCGCTCTCGTGTTTGACGGCGTTCAATAAGGCGTGCTTCTCGACCTCGCGCTCGATGCGCTCGCGTAAATCGTCGTCCATTACCCGGCGGTACTTCCGCCCGGGCCAAAACCCTCGCGATTCGGGCCGCACCGACGCACGCACCGGCGACGAGTCATACTGGCTGCTGTCCGTCAGTTTCGGCGCAGCCGCCACCGTTCCGCGGTCTCGCCGGGACACCGTCACAGCCGACCGTCTCAGTCCTCGGAGAACTCCCCCTCTCTTCTCGGAGCGACTCGACCGGAACGCCGTTCCGGTCGACCAACGCGTCGAACTCACCGGCGTCCCCTTCCGGGGGCGATTCGTTCACGGGCACGATCGCGTTCGATCCGACGGTCGCGATGACCGACTCGAGACGGCCAGCGGTCGCGATCGCCCGTCAGTAGCCGCGTTCGATCAGGTAATCCGCCAGCTCACAGAGCAGGTCGCGGGCCTCGTTGTCCGGCAGCACCTCGAGTCGGCGCTTGCCCCGTTCGACGAGGTCGGTCGCGGTCTCGTCGGCGTAGGCGATCGACCCCGACGCCTCGAGTTCGGCGACGGCGTCGTCGATCTCGGCCTCCGTGACCGCCTCGACGTCGTCGGTATCGACCAGGTTCTCGACGTCGACACCCTGCTCGCGGGCGTGGACGGTGATCAGGGTCTGTTTGTTCTCGACGAGGTCGCTGCCGCGCTGTTTGCCCAACTGTTCGCTCGGGACGGTCAGATCGAGGACGTCGTCCCGGATCTGGAACGCGCGGCCGATGTCGAGCCCGTAGCCGTAGAGTTCCTCGATGGTCTCGTCGTCGGCCCCGAGCAGGATCGCGGGGAGACACGCCGACGCGGCGTACAGCACGGCCGTCTTCTGCTCGACCATCTCGAGGTACTCGTCGGGGGAGACGTCGGTCCGCTCCTCGAAGGTGACGTCCAGCGACTGGCCCTCGCAGATGTCCGTACAGGTCGTCGCCAGCACGTCGAGGGCGTCGACGATCCGATCCGACTCCGCGCCCGTATCGAGCATGATCTCGAAGGCCTTCGAGTAGAGCGTGTCGCCGGCGAGGATCGCCGTCTCGAGGTCGTACTCCTTGTGGACGGCCGGTACCCCGCGACGGAGGTCGTCGTCGTCCATGATGTCGTCGTGGATCAGAGTAAACGACTGAATGACCTCGACGCTGACCGCGGCGGCCATCATATCGACCGGCCCGCTCCCGTCGACCGGGTCGAACGAGCGGTAGTCCGCCGACAGCGGATCGACGTCGGTCAGCGCCTCCGCGGTCGTCAGCAACACCGTCGGCCGGAGCCGCTTGCCGCCCGCATCGAGCAGGTAGCGGGAGGCCTCGTAGAGCCGTTCGGGTCGCTGGATCGGGAGCTCCTCGGGGATCGCGTCGTTGACCTGCTCGCGGCGCTTCCGGACCGCCTCGAGCACCGCCTCTTCGCGTGCCTCTGGGCTCGTCATATCACTCGACCAGCTGGATGAGGTTCCCGTTGCGCGTCACGTGAAGGTCTCGGCCCATCTTGTAGCCCTCGTTCTCACAGAGATTGACGTAGCTGGAGAAGCCGCTCATGTCCTGGTGAGCCGGAATGACGTGCTGGGGCTGCAAGGCATCGAGCATCTCGTAGTGGCCTTCCTGATTGAGGTGGCCCGAGACGTGGATGTCGTCGTAGACGCGTGCGCCCTGCATGCCCAACAGCTTCTCGGCCTGGTAGCGCTGGCCCTCGTTGGTCGGCTCCGGGATCACGCGGGCCGAGAAGACGACCTTGTCGCCATCGTCCAGTTCGTAGGGTGTCTCGCCGCGGGCCATCCGGGTGAGCATCGCGCGGGGCTCGCCCTGGTGGCCGGTGACGACGGGCAGGTAGTTCTCCTTGCCCTCGTTCATGATGCGTTTGAACGTCCGATCGACGGACTTGCGGTGGCCGAACATCCCCAGATCGGAGGGGAAGTCGATGAAGTCGAGTCGCTCCGCGGTGCCCGAATACTTCTCCATCGACCGACCGAGCAGGACCGGCTGCCGGCCGATGTCGTCGGCGAACTCGACCAGCGACTTGACGCGGGCGATATGGCTCGAGAACGTCGTCGCGACGATACCGCCGTCGTAATCCTCCATGCTGTAGAGGACGTCCCGGAGGTGTTCGCGAGCGACGCTTTCCGAGGGCGTTCGTCCCTTCTTGTTCGCGTTGGTACAGTCCTCGATGTAACACAGCACGCCGTTGCCCTCGCGGCCGATTTCGCGGAACCGCTCCATGTCGATCGGGTCGCCGATGACCGGCGTGTGATCCATCCGCTTGTCCAGCCCATAGACGATCGACCCTTCGGGGGTGTGAAGGACCGGGTTGATCGCGTCGATGATCGAGTGGGTGACGTTGACGAACTCGAGTTCGTTGCGGTCGCCGATCGACATCGTCTCGCCGGCCTCCATCTTGACGAGGTCGTTCTCGACGCCGAACTTCTGTTCGCTCTCGATCTGCTGTTTGACCAGCTCGATCGTAAACGGCGTCGCGACGACCGGTGCGTCGTATCGGTGGGCGAGCTTGCTGATCGCGCCGATGTGGTCTAAGTGACCGTGGGTCGGCACGATTGCCTTGACGTCGCCCTCGAGGTCGCTCATGACCCGATCGTCCGGGATAGCGCCCATGTCGATCAGATCGAGACTGTGCATCTGCTCGGTTTCGACGTTGTCGTGGATCAGGACCTGCGAGAGGTTCAGACCCATATCGAAGATGACGACGTCGTCGCCGGCGCGGACGGCGGTCATCTGCCGTCCGACTTCTTCGTAGCCGCCAATGGTTGCGATTTCGATTTCCATGGTTCGTAGCACTGAAAGCCGCGTGATGGACTCTCATCGAAACTGTCCGCGGACGCCTAGTCGTACGGCCCCGGCGTCTTGCAGCGCGTCGGCCATCCCGCTATGCGCTCGCGGGGACGACCGTCCCCGTCCGGCTCACGACATCGTGAGCCCCCGAACGCACTTGCCCGCGGGTTTCGTTGCTCGTCCCTACACGCCCGGGCATTAAAAACACAGTGGGTTGGCCGTCTCGCGGGGGCGATCCGGGCGGAACGCGGAGATCGTCGCGACCTTCGAGACACCGTAATCCATTTCTCTATCCGGCCGAAACCGGTGGTCAATACATGCTTTCGGAGGGATCGTCGTGTACGTAATCATCGTCGGTGCCGGCGAGGTCGGGCGCTCGATCGCCGCGAACCTCGAGGACGGCCACGACGTGGTCGTCATCGACCGTGACGCGGACGTCGTCGACGAACTCACCTACTCGCTGGACGTGCTGACGATCCGCGGCGACGGGACCGACCTCGATATCCTTCGCGAGGCGGGCCTCGAGCAGGCGGGGCTGGTCATCGCCTGTACGGACAACGACGAGACGAACGCGGTCGTCTGTGGCGCGGCGAAAGCGGCCGGCGACGTCTTCACCATCGCTCGGGTGCGCCGCCGAACCCTGCTCGAGACCTGGCAGGGATCGCAGGGTGCCTTCGGCGTCGATTTCATGGTCTGTACCGACCTGCTGACCGCGCGGGCGATCTTCCGGATCTCCGGGTTGCCGAGTGCACACGACGTCGATACCTTCGCGGGCGGGCTGGTCCGGATGGCCGAGTTCGACATTCCGACGGACAGCCCGATTGTTGACCTGACCGTCAGCGAGGCCGACTGTTACGACTCGCTGACGTTCGCGGCGATCTTCCGCGACGACGAGATGATCGTGACCCGCGGCGACACACACATTCGGGCGGGTGATCGGGTCGTCGTCATCGGTAGCCCCGAATCGATCAACGAGTTCGCCGACGAGGTCGCGACCAAACCGGACGACGCCGAGGAGGTCGTCATCGTCGGTGGCAGCGAGGTCGGCTACCAGGCGGCCCGCGAGTTTGAGGACCACGGGTTCCGGCCGCGGCTGATCGAACGGGACCACGAACGGGCCCGCGAGATCGCCGAATCGCTGCCGAACACGATGGTCATGGAAAGCGACGCGACCAACTCCGAGTTCCTCGCTCGGGAACACGTCGGCGAGGCCGACGTCGTCGTCGCCGCCTTAGACAGCGACGAAAAGAACCTGCTCGTCTCGCTGTTGGCCGACCGACTCGGCGTCGACCGCACCGTCGCGATCATCGAGAACCCCGAGTACGCCGACCTCTTCGAGACCGTCGGCATCGACGTCGCGATCAATCCCCGCGAGGAGACCGCCGAGGAGATCATCCGGTTTACCCGGACCGACAACACCGAGAAGATCGCGATGCTCGAGCACGACCGCGCCGAGGTCATCGAGATCGAGGTCGGCCCGGAGAGCGCCCTCGCCGGGCGCGAGATCGTCGACGCGACCGACGATCTCCCCGACGGCGTCGTCATCGGAGCGATCTCGCGGTCCGGCGACCACATCACGCCCCGCGGGTCGACCGTGATCCAGCCCGGCGACCACGTCATCGTCTTCGTCGACGCGACGATCCTCGACGACGTTCTCGAGCTGATCTAGCGCCGCCGATCGGTCGGCGACGAACCCAGTCCCGCTCGGACCCGTCGAACGGGGCGATAGTCAATAGAACTACCGCGACGAAGTCACTTCCACGGCCGGTTCCGTCGCCGCTGTTGTCTCGGTCGGTCTTCGGCTTCCGTCAGGAACCGTTCGATCGCCCGGCCGGCCCACAGGAAGACGACCGTCATGAAGACGGCCAGCTCGAGCCGGACGACGGAGTCGTATCGGACCGCGAGGACGAGGGCCATGATCGCCACCGCGGCGGCCACGACGCTGAACACGTCGTAAAACGAGTAGGGATAGCGAACGCTTGGAACTCGAACGCACATACTGCTATCTACGCGCAGTCGATATATCGCCCTATCCACAAACCGATCTCCTCCGTTCGAAAACCCACCTTTTCGAGGTGCGTTTCCGCCGGCGAGGACCCCGTCCACCGGGCGGAGACAGTCTTACGATGGATTAATGAAACCGAATCGAAATGCCATAGATACCGTGTCCAGACGCGACTCCGCGAGCGGGGTGTTCCATGCGGCTCCGAACTGACTGGCGCGCCAGCGTCGCGCTCGTCGGGACCGTTCTCAAGTACCTCTCCGTACCGTTAGTAATCCCGCTCGTCGTGGCGCTCATCTACGGCGATCCCGTCGTCCCGTTCGTCGCGACGATCGGGGTGACGATCGCCGTCGGCGAGGGCCTCGAGCGGCTCAGCCCCGAACCGGACCTCGATATCCGCGAGGCGATGCTGTTCGTCGCGATCTCGTGGCTCGCCGTCGCGGTCGTGGGGGCAGTACCGTACGTGATCGCGGGCTGGGGAACCGAGTCGACCCTCGCTCATCCCGTCAACGCCCTCTTCGAGTCGATGTCCGGGTTCACGACGACCGGAGCGACCGTCCTGAGCGAGATCTCCCTCGAGCGCCACTCCCACGCGATCATGCTGTGGCGACAGCTCACCCAGTGGCTCGGCGGGATGGGGATCATCGTGTTGATGGTCGCAATCTTGCCGGAAGTCGCCGTCAGCGGTGCCCAGCTCGTCGAATCCGAAGCCCCGGGTCCCGAGCTACAGAAGCTCACGCCGCGGATCGCGGAGACCGCCCGCATCCTCTGGCTGGTCTACTTCGCCTTCACCGTCGTCTACATCGCTATTCTCTACGGCCTGCATCTCGCGGGGATGGCACCGAACATGGGGCTGTACAACGCCATCGCCCACGGGTTCACGACGCTCCCGACCGGCGGGTTCTCGCCGGAGGCCGACAGCGTCGCGGCCTTCTCGGCGGCCGTACAGTGGACCGCCGTTCCGTTCATGATCATCGCCGGGACCAACTTCGCGCTGTTCTGGCACGTCTTCAGCGGGGAGGGCCACCGCTTCGTCCGCAACTCCGAGTTCCGCGCCTACATCACCGCGATCGCCGGACTCACCGTCCTCCTGGCCGGGATGCTCTATGCCGGTACCGCGCCGGCCCTGGCGGAACTCGGCGGCCTGACCGAGGGCGTGTTCGAGAACTCGCTGCGCCAGAGCGCCTTCCAGATCTCCTCGCTGTTGACCTCGACAGGGTACGCGACCAGCGACTTCGTCGACTGGAGTTCGACGGGGAAGATCGTCCTCCTGTTCGCGATGCTCGTGGGCGGCTGTGCCGGCTCGACGGGCGGCGGCGTCAAGGTCGTCCGGTGGCTAATCGTCTTCAAAGTTCTTCGGCGAGAGCTGGTTACCGCGTCTCATCCCGAAGTCGTCCGTCCGATCCGGCTCGGCGGCAACGTCGTCGATGAAGACGCCATCCGGGGCGTCCTCGGCTTTACCTTCATGTACCTCGTCATCTTCGCCGGCGCAACCTTGCTGATCGCGCTGGACGTCAGTCGGGCCAACGCGATCGCGAACTTCTCGCCGCTCGAGGCCTTCAGCGCGAGCCTCGCGACGATCGGGAACATCGGCCCCGGCTTCGGCCACCTCGGACCGTTCGGCAGCTACCTGGACTTTCCGATCCCGTCGAAACTCCTGCTGATCTTCCTGATGTGGATCGGCCGCCTCGAGATCATCCCGGTACTGGTCCTCTTTACCGGCGGGTTCTGGACCCGCTGAACGGACCGGCCCGCCTCCGTACGGTCGATCCCGCTCCCTGCTCTCGTGTTCGTCCGACTCCCGTCAGTCCCGACACGGCCACGATCTGCACCACGGATGCGCCGGGACCCAGTAATAGCAACCCTCCTCAGTCGATCGTCGTCCCCGGGTTCTCGCCCTCGAGGAACGACGCCAAGCCCTCGAGCCCGAAGATCGACGCCTCGGCCTCGAGATTGAGCAACGTCCGCACCTTGCCGGCCATCCCGCCGGTCACATCGGTCGCCTCGCTGGCTCCCAGGACGTCGGCGACGGCGTCGAAGTCGTCGATTCGGTCGATGACAGCGTCCTCGTCGTCCAGTACGCCGGGCACCGTCGAGCAGAGCCCGACCCGATCGGCCTCGAGGGAACGGGCCAGCGCCGCGACGAGTTCGTCGCCGCTGACGACGGTCGCGCCCGCGCCGGCGTGAGCGATCATATCGCCGTGGAGGACGGGAACGAACCCCTCGGCGAGCATCGTCTCGACCTGCCCGGTCGGCAGGGCGAGTTCCCCCTCGCCGTCGCGGTGGCCCGCCGAGAAGGGATGGACCGGCACCGCCTCGACGTCTCGCTCGAGCAGCCGTCCGAGAACGAACTGATTGAGCGTCTTCATCGCGCCGTGAACGTCGAGCGCCGCGCTCGCGTCGCGGGTCCCCGCCGTCGTGGTGACGCCGTGTTCGCTGGCGTTGTGGTGGCCGAAACTGCCGCCGCCGTGGACGACGACGAGGTCCTCGCGGTCCTCGAGCGCCGCGATCGCGTCCGCCGCCCGCTCGAGGGCCTCGCCGTCGAGCGTCTCCGGCCGGTCCTTTGCGGTGATGACGCTGCCGCCGAGTTTCAGGACGATCATTCGAGTCGCTTCACCCCGGTTTCGGCCAGTTCGGCCCGGAAGGCGTCCTCACAGCCCGGCGTGAACGAGAGGGCGGTCTCGGTCTCCTCGGTGGGATCGAGCGCGACGATACAGCCGCCGCCGCCGGCACCGGTCAGCTTCGCCCCGTGCGCGCCCGCGTCGCGGGCCGCCCAGACCATCGTGTCCAGCGAACGCGAGGAGACCCCCAGCGCGGAGAGCAGGCCGTGGTTGAAGTCCATCAGTCGGCCGATCTCCTCGACGTCGCCGTCGGCGAGGGCGTCCTCGCCGTTGCGAACCACGTCGCCGATGGCTTCGACGGTATGGGCCGCGAAGTCGTACTCCTCGCGCAGATCCCGGACGCCGGCGACCAGTTGGCCGGTCTCGCCCGCGCCGCCGTCGAACCCGATCACGATCGGGAGTTCCGGTGCCTCGAGCGAGCGGCAGTCGTCGCCCTCGACACGGACCGCGCCGCCGGTCGCCGAGCAGAACGTGTCGGCGCGGGAGGCCTGGCCGTCCTGGACCTGTGACTCCGTTCGATAGGCCCGCTCGGCGAGTTCGCCGCGATCTAAGGTGACGCCGAGTTCCCGGGTGGCTGCGTCGATGGCGGCGACGACGACCGCCGCCGAGGATCCCAGCCCCGCCCCGAGCGGGATGTCGCTCTCGATGGTCACGTCGAAGCCAGCCTCCTCGGCACCGGTGACCTCCCGGACCTGCTCGATCGCGCCGTCGACGTACTGGGTCGCCGCCGTCACCAGCGATTCGGGGACGTCGACGTCGGGGCGGGCGTCGGCCGTCGCCCCGTACTCGACGGTGAAGCCGTTCAGGCTCAGGTCCTCCGCGTTGACCCGGAGCCGCCCGTCGTCCCGTCGCCGGACTTCGACGCGGGCCCGCTGCTCGATCGCACACGGGACGGCGGGCTCGCCGTACACCACCGCGTGCTCCCCGAAGAGATACACCTTGCCGGGAGCGCTCGAGAGTGTCATGGCCGGCCGTTCGTCCGAGGGGGAGTAATAGCTGTCTGTGTCGTCTCCCTCGGCACGACCGAACGCCGACGACGGAACGCGACGTATCAACTACTGTTATGACGCTGCGCCCGCTCGTCGCTCGTATGTCGCTGGTCTTGCCGAGCGAACTCGTCGTCGACCGGTTCCTGCCGACGGTCCGGGCGATGCTGGCCGCCCGACTCGCGGATCGCGGGCTGACTCAGCGGGAGATCGCCGCCGAACTCGGCGTCACGCAGGCCGCAGTCAGCACGTACGTCGCCGGCGAGGGCGGCGGCGACGACCGCTTTCGCGACGATCCGGTCGACGGTCGCGACCGTCGACCGGATCGCGGACGGCCTCGCCGACGGCGAGATGGACGGCTACGACGCCCTGTCCGAACTACTCTCGCTCGTCCGCAGCCTCGAGGACCGCGGGCCGATCTGTAAACTCCACGAAGAGGAGATGCCCGCGTTACGGGGACTCGGCTGTGACCTCTGTGTTCGTGGCCTCGATCCCGACGTCCGCGCCGAGCGAGACGTCCTCGCGAACGTCCGGACGGCCGCGCGGACGCTCGCGTCAGTCCCCGGGATGGCCGCCGCCGTCCCCAACGTCGGTACCAACGTCGGGATGTCGCTTCCCGTTCCCGCCGACGAGACCGACGTCGCCGCCGTCCCCGGCCGGATCTACGCCATGGGCGGCCGGATCGAGATCCCCGCCAACCCCGAGTTCGGCGCGTCGAAACACGTCGCGACGGCCGTCCTCGCCGCCAACGACGCCGACCCGGACGTCCGGGCCGCCGTCAACGTCGCTACCGACGATGCCCTACTCGCTGCGGCCCGAGAGCGGGGGATCGACCCCCTCGAGTTCGATGCCGACTACGAAGACCGCGGCGAGCATCTCGGCGACCGGTTCGCGGACCGCGGTGCCGTCCCCGCCGTCGCCTACCACCGGGGCGCGTTCGGGATCGAACCAGTGACCTACGTCTTCGGGTCGACGGCCGTCGAGGCCGCCGAACTGGTCGGGGAGTTGCTCGCGGCCCGGTCCACGTCGGTGGCCGACGGTTCCACCTATAGTAGCTCTTGAAAGTCACTGCACACCCGATCGCGGGACCGTGTTGTGATCGGTGTGGAAATCGTTTCAAGAGCTACTATAGCCGCTGAGTTCGCTCCCCCGATCCCCGCCCCGCCGCTCGCGCTCGAGCGTTCGACAGCCCAGAACCAGCCGGTCCGGTAACGCCGCCGGGTTCGCGTACAGGCTCTGTAGGACGAGCCCGGCGTCCTCGAAATTACAGCCGCGGTAGGCGCGCAGCGGCTCCCCTTCCCACTCGACGATCCGCTCGCGCTCGAGCAGCGGGAGGTGATGGTGTCGCAACCGGAGCCGTACCCGCTCGAGGTCCGTGTCGACGCTCGGGTTCGTCGCGCCCTCCGGTAACGGGACCGGCTCGCCGGCGGGGGCGTCCAACAGCGCGTCGATGATCTGCCGTCGCGGCTCCGCGGCGAGTATCTCGAAGATGCGATCCCATCGGTCGACGGCGTCTACCGCCTCGCCGGACACTGGTTCGGACATGGTCGCGGGCACGACGACCTGACCACTAAACCTTGTGGCAAGTTTCCACGCCACTATTTATACATCGCCTGCCCCAGTCGGCGGCCGGCGCGCGACCATCGCCACGGCGCGGCCGCTGATCGAGACGAGCGGTGGGAAAACGAACAGTGTCGAAACCGACCGAATCAGACGCCGCTTTCGAAGTCCTCGAGCGAGTAGGACGGCTCGGCACCGCGTCGATCGAGAACCTCGTTGGCGAGCAGCCAGTAGACGACCGAGAGGGCCTTGCGACCCTTGTTGTTCGTCGGGACGACCAGGTCGACGTTGCTGACCTGGTTGTTCGAGTCACACATCGCGATGACCGGGATACCGACCGTGATGGCCTCCTTGACGGCCTGAGCGTCGCCGATCGGGTCGGTGACGACCAGCACGTCCGGCTCGATGTAGCCGTCGTACTTGGGGTTGGTCAGCGTGCCCGGGATGAAGCGGCCGGTGCGGGCGCGAGCGCCCACGGCCTCGGCGAACTTCTCCGCCGGGAAGCGACCGTACTGGCGGCTCGAGGTGACCAGAATCTGTTCGGGGTCGTAGTTCGCGAGGAAGTCCGCGGCCGTGCGGATGCGGCCGTCGGTCTTCGAGACGTCCAGCACGTAGAGACCGTCGGTCCGGACGCGGTGGATGAACCGGTCCATGTCCTCGGTCTTTTGCTGGGTCCCGATGTGGACCCCCGCGCCGAGGTAGTCCTCGACGGGGATCAGCAGGTCCGCCTCCTCGTCGGACATGACGTCGTCGTCGAGGGTCGGTCCGGTGTCTTCCTCGGCGTCGTCGTCGGCGTTGTCGGCGTCGGCCGCGGGCGTTCCCTCGGCGTCGGCGGGCTGTTCGTCTACTGGCTCGACATCCTCCTCGGCGGCGGGGCCAGCCCCTTCGGCTGGCTCCTCGTCGATGTCCTCCTCGGCGGCGTCGAGCCCTTCTTGGGTTGCGTCGTTTTCTGTCATGTCGCGTCGTCTGCGATTCGAATGAGCTCGTTGAGCTTCGCGGTTCGCTCGCCGCCGACCGCGCCCGTCTTGATGTAGGGGGCGTCGGTCGCGACGGCGAGGTGTGCGATCGTCGCGTCTTCGGTCTCACCCGACCGGTGGGAGACGACCGAGTCGTAGCCGTTCCGTCTCGCGAGTTCGATCGCGTCGACGGCGTCGGACAGCGTCCCGATCTGGTTCGGCTTGATCAGGATGCTGTTTGCCGCGCCGCGATCGATCCCCTCGACGAGCCGATCGGTGTTGGTGACGAACAGGTCGTCGCCACAGATCAGCGTCTGGTCGCCGACCTCGTCGGTGAGGTCGGCGAAGGCGTCGTAGTCGTCCTCGTCGAGCGGATCCTCGACGTAGACGAGGTCGTACTCCTCGACCAGGTCCGCGATGTAGGCGATCTGTTCCTCGGTGTCGCGGCTCCGGTCGCTGTACTCGTAGGTACCCGAATCGGCGTCGTACAGCTCCGCGCCGGCGACGTCGAGCCCGAAGCCGACGTTGAAGCCGACCTCGTCTTGGACCCGGGAGACCGCCTCGGCGACGATCTCGAACGCCTCGCTGTCGTCGATCGACGGTGCCCACGCGCCCTCGTCGCCCTTGCCGCAGGCGATGTCGCGTTCCTCGAGCAGGTCGGCGACGGTTCCGTGGACGGCCGCGTTGGCGAAGACGGCGTCAGCGACGCTCGGCGCGCCGACGGGGGCCGCAAGGAACTCCTGAATGTCGGTCGCGTCGGCGGCATGTTCGCCGCCGCCGACAACGTTCCCGAGCGGAATCGGGAAGTTGTCGCCGCGGAACGTGCCGCCCAGATGCTGGAACAGCGGGGCACCGAGGACGTCGGCACCGGCCTTGGCTGCGGCCATCGAGATCGCGACCGCGCTATTGGCGCCGATCTCCGAGAAGTCGTCGGTCCCGTCGGCGGCGCGCAAGGCGGCGTCGACGTCGCGTTGGTTGCCCGCGTAGACCTCGCCGACCAGCCGGGGAACGGCGTGTTCCCGCGCCGCGGCGATCGCTTCGCCGGGCGGCCGTTCGACGGCCTCGTACTCGCCGGTACTGGCACCGCTGGGTGCCGCGGCGCGGCCGAAGCCGCCGCTTTCGGTCAGGACGTCGGCCTCGACCGTCGGGTTCCCCCGCGAGTCGAGAACGCGACGCAGCCGAACGTCGGTGATCAGCGTCATTTCCGGTCGTACCCCCGCTTGACGGTAAAGGGCAACACGCCGGCGTCGTACTCCTCGGCGGCGATGAGGATCGGTTGGGTCTGCTCCGTCTCGATCAACACCGGCGCGCCGTAGGAGACCTGCAGCGCTCGCGCGCCGAGGATGCGTGCCTTCTCGTAGCGGTTGTGTTGTTGTTGCATGGGTTACTGGTACGGGGAGACGACGTCGACGAGATCCTCGTGACTGACGAGCATGCGCCGACAGCAGTAGCGGTCGACGCCGAGTTCGTCGAGAACCTTTTCGGGGTCCTCGTCGCCCTCGTTGGCCCGCTCGTCGAACTCCTCCCAGTGTTCGCCGACGACGTTACCACAGGTGAAACACCGGACCGGTACCATCATGATTGGATCACCTCAGCGGTAGGACTTCTGGTAGCGCGCCCGAGCGCCCGGGCCGCCCCACTTTTTCGGTTCGGACTGGCGAACGTCGTTGACCAGCAGCGAGCGGTCGAACTCCATGAACGCGTCACGGAGTTCGGCGTCGTTGGTGTGCTGGACGATCCCGCGTGCGATGGCAGTGCGGACGGCGTCTGCCTGGCCGCTAATGCCACCGCCCTCGACGCGGACGTCGATGTCCATCTCGTCGCGGAGGTCCTCACCGACGATGCGGAACGGTTCGAGCATCTTGAGCCGGGACGTCTCCGGTTCGACCAGCTCGACCGGCTGGGAATTGATTCGAACGCGCCCCTCGCCGTCGCGCACCGTGGCGCGGGCGACGGCCGTCTTTTTCTTGCCACTCGTGTTGGTTACCATGTGACGTTAGCACCTAACTGTTCGGACACTTCGTGCAGGTGGACGAAGCGGATGTTCGACAGGCGATCCAGCGACGTTCCCTCGAGGACTTCCGACTCGTGGTCGTCGTCGTGTTCGTAGGGGTTGCCGACGTAGACCCGGACGCTGTCGAGCGCTTCGCGACCGCGGGGCTTCTTGTACGGCAACATTCCGCGAACGGACCGCTTGAAGATCGTGTCCGGCCGGCGGGGGTAGTAGGGCCCGCTGTCCGAGCCCATCTGGAGTCGCGTGCGGTACGTCTCGAAGATGTCTTCTTTGTCGCCGGTGATGACGGCGTCCTCGGCGTTGACGATCGCGACGCGTTCGCCGTCCAGCGCGTGCTGGGCGACCTCGCTGGCGACGCGACCGAGGATGCAGTCACGGGCATCGACGACAGTGTCAGCGTCGAACTCTGCGAGACTCATCGAATCACCCGGACATCGGAGCCTTCGGGGTTTGCTTCGAGCGCTTGCTCGAGCGGTACGGATTCACCGACCTGGTCGATTTTCGTCTCGGCGGACGAGGAGAAATCGACCGCAGCGACGGTGACGTTCTTTTGTAGTGCGCCCGATCCCAGCACTTTGCCGGGAACGACGACAGTCTCTTCTTCGCGTGCGTATCGCTCGATGCGGCCCAGGTTTACCTCAGCGTGGGTGCGCCGGGGCTTTTCGAGTCGATCCGCGACGTCTCGCCAGACGTCGGCGTCCCGCTCTCGGGACGTCGACTTCAGCTCGGCGATGAGATCGTTGAGCCTCGGATTGGTTTTGCTACTCATTGTATCCTCCAAATACGGTCGTCTCGGCGAGGCGAGGAAGCGTCTCGCCGATGGTGGAATCGGTTCGCTGCCGGCCGACGACGCGCCGATCGTCGCTGATCGGTGTCGGTCGGCGGTGAAGAAGTGGATGCAGGGAGCAGGATTTGAACCGCCGGGAGACGATCGGCCTCGCGACCGCTCGGCCGCTGCGACTCCCGTGGCTCAAATCTGCCGTTCCATTTTCACGACTCTTCCGTTCGGTCGAGTCGGAAAAATGCAGGGAGCAGGATTTGAACCTGCGGACTCCTACGAGACAGCGCCCTGAACGCTGCGCCGTTGGCCTGACTTGGCTATCCCTGCTCGCACTTCTGTGTATCCGCCGCCCCTTCAAACCCCTTTCGATTCCAGTAGGCGAGCGATCGCCGGCCTCGTGGCTGATGGCACCGGCGAGCGGCTCGACCAGTTCGGGTCGGGGGCGTCGGTTCATATCTATAGCTGTACTGCGTCTTCGAGTTCGGTCGCGCGTGTCTCGAGCGTATCAGCCGCTCGAGTCACGAGCTCTTCGATGCTGAAGGAGCCGTCCGTCTCCACGTGGAAGACGAACGCTTCGGGCACGTCCTCGACGCGGACTTCCTTGCCCGGGTATCGGTTCGAGAGATCGTGATCGAACTCGCTCGTGGGAACGAGTTCGCCGTCGTCTTCGATGACGCCGCGAATGATCCGGCGCTCTTCGTCCTCGAACTCCGGTAGGTCGCCCTCGACCTCCACGCGCTGGAGGTGTCGGTAGCCGACCGCGACCCCGCCCTGGTGTTTGGCGTGGTCTTTCCCGCGGTCGATGATGGCGTCGGCCTCGGCCTCGAGGCGCTGGCCGTCCTTGAGATCGATGATCGGGACGTTCTCGTCGGCGGGTTGGACGAGGTCGTCCTCGGAGACGAGGTCGCCGGAGTAGGCGGTGTCCGGCCCTTCGACGTCGATCGAGAGCGTGACGGTGTCGTCCTCGGCGAACTCGCCGACCGGCGGCGTCGTCAGCGGGACGAGCCCCATCCGCAGGGCGAGTTGCTCGTCGAACATGACCGACGAGTTCTCGACGAACCGGACGGTATCGATCGCCATCGTCGGCACGTCGGCGACCATCGCTCGGCGAATGCCGTTTGCGAACCCGGGCGTCACGCCGCGAACGAGGAATCGTGCTTCACGATCCTCGCGTTCGACGAACTCGACGTCGTACTCAGCAGTCATGATCTAGTAGCCGCCCTTGCCTTTCGGAGCGCGCGATCCGTCGTGCGGGATCGGCGTGACGTCCTCGATGCGCCCGATCTCGATGCCCGAGCGGGCCAGCGCGCGGATCGTCGCCTGCGCGCCGGGACCGGGGGACTTCTGGAGGTTGCCACCGGGACCACGGACCCGAACGTGCAGGCCCGTGATGCCCGCGGCCTTGACCTCCTCGGCGACGGACTCGGCCATCTGCATGGCCGCGTACGGCGACGCCTCGTCGCGGTTCTGCTTGACCGCCGTCCCACCGGAGGACTTGGCGATCGTCTCCGCGCCCGTGAGGTCGGTCACGGTCATGACGGTGTTGTTGAACGATGCGTGTACGTGGGCGATCCCCCATTTGTCGTCGTCCTGGCTCATTGGTTACCCTCCGCGCGTTCGGGGTGGAGTTCGTCCGCGAGCGGGCTGTTCTCCTCGAAGGCCACCAGGTCCTCCTCGTCGACGTCGACGACGTAGGAGGGGACGCGGTGGCGCTGCCCGTCGACCACGATGTGGCCGTGGGTGATGTACTGGCGTGCCTGCTGGGTCGTGTTCGCCAGCCCCTTGCGGTAGACGACCGTCTGGAGACGGCGCTCGAGGATGTCCTCGATCTCGAGCGACAGGATGTCGCCGAGCTCGTCGGCCTCGTCTAAGATGCCGACGCGCTTGAGTCGACCGAGGAACTCCTCGGAGCGCCGTTGGACGACCTCGTCGCCCTGGGCCTGCCCGAGCAGTTCCCGGGCCTCGCGCCGGTAGGAGCGAAGCTCGGACTGGGCGCGCCAGAGTTCTTCCTTGTTCTTGAGGCCGTAGCGGTCGATCAGCGAGTGTTCGCTGGCGATGCGTTCACCCTGGTAGGGGTGGTTCGGCGTCTCGTATTGTTTGGTGTCAGTGCCGAGTGGCATTATTCGCCCTCATCCTCTTCTTCGGCGGCCTCTTCGGCCTGTTCCTCGCGGATCTCCTCGACGTTGACCCCGATGGTGCCCTCCGTTCGACCGGTGGACTTGGTCCGCTGTCCGCGGACCTTCTGGCCGCGCTTGTGGCGCGTGCCCTTGTAGGAGTCGATCATCTTCATCCGGTTGATGTCGTGCTGACGGGTCAGGTCGAGGTCGTTGCCGATCTCGTGGGTCGTTTCGCCGGAGTAGAAGTCGTCCTGACGGTTGTTGAGCCAGTTGGGGACTTCCTCGGCGTAGTTCTCTACGAGTTCGACGACCTCGTCGATCACGTCTTCGTCGAGCCGACCGAACGTGTCCGTTCGGTCGACGCCCGCTTCCTCGGCGATGAGCCGGGCGGTCCGGTGACCGATCCCGTTCATCTCCGTGAGCGAGCGCTCGACGGACTTCGTCCCATCGAGGTCCGTTTGCCCGATGCGGACGAAGTAGCGGAGATCTTCGTCGTCTTCTTGCTCTTGAGGTTCTTCCGCGCTCATGTTGTCGTGTATGTGTGTCTAGTCTGCGTGCGTTGCAAATCGACTGGCGGGAAAACGCCAGCTGAGTTCCGACGTTGTGGCGGGGATTCGAACCCCGGAGGCTTGACGCCACATGGTTAGCAACCATGCGCCTTGGGCCGCTTGGCTACCACAACACCGTCGGTCTATCGTCGCCCTCTCGGACTCGGGGATCGCTCCCCTACACGTATCGCACCCGGACCTACCCCTGTCTGCTACTTAAGGGCAACGAAAGGCAGCCGGTTCGTATGCGAGTCGCTCGCACGGAACTGGCCGGTCCCACCGGGAACGAACGAATTAACCGGGGAGGACGTGGCGACTCCCCGTTGTCACGATAGCAGAACGCCTTCCTCGAGTCCTCTCTCAACGGATCGTTCAGTAAGTAGCTGGTGCCCGTGCGGCTCGTTTCCCGCCTCGAGAACGGTCGTTACGCGCCGGCGTACTCCTCGATGTACTCCTCGTTGATCTCCCACTCGCCGTCGTCGTTTCGGACCATGTACTCCCCGTAGTAGGGCACTCGATTGGCGACGACCTCGCGGAAGGCGTCCCGGATCTCGGGCTTGGTCATCTCGCCCATCGGCTTGAGATCGTCGTTGCGATTCAAACAGCCCTTCAGGTAGCCCTCGTGGGTCACCCGAACGCGGTGGCAGTTCGCACAGAAGGTGGGGTTCTCGACGGGGTCGACGATCTCGACCATCCCCCGGCCCGCGGCGTTCGAGCCGGCATCGTCCGCACTGCTCGAGCCGTCGCTGACCCAGTAGCGCCTGCGGTCGTGCATCTCCCGGTGTTCGATCTCGTCGGCCTGCCCGGCCAGCCAGTCGTGGACCCGCTCGATGTCGATGTTCCACTCGGGCTTGCCCGTCAGCTCCGGCATGTACTCGATCAGCTGTAACTGGAGGCCGTCGTTTTCCGCGACGTGGTCGACCATCTCCGGGACGTAGCCCGCGGTGTGTTCGAAGACGACCATGTTGAGTTTGACCGGGTCCAGCCCCGCCTCGAGCGCCGCGTCGACCCCCTCGAGGACCGTCTCGTACGCGCCGCTTTTCGTCACCGCGGCGAAGTCCTCGGGATCGAGGGCGTCCTGCGAGACGTTGACCCGCTCTAACCCGGCGTCGACGAGGGCCTCGGCCCGGCCCGGCAGGAAGGTCCCGTTGGTCGTCAGCGAGACCTCCATCCCCTCCGGTGTTCGCTCGATGATCTCCTCGAGATCCTGTCGGAGCATCGGTTCCCCGCCGGTGAACTTGACCGCGTCGACGTCGAACTCGGCGGCGACCTCGAGAAAGCGGACGACGTCGTCGGTCGACATCTCGTCGTCCTGCGGGTCCATCGGCCCGCGGGTGTCCCCCAGCCCTTCGTTGTGACAGTAGACGCAGTCGAAATTACACCGGTCGGTGAGGGAGACGCGGATCCCGGTTACCTCCCGCCCGAACTCGTCGGTGAGCATGCTACCGAGTTGCAGCCGGATCCGCTTAAACGCGCCGGGGATTTCGACTCGACGTAACTAATTTCGGTTCACAAACCCTGTCAGCCCGCTACGAGGATGGGCGACGCCGACCGGCGGAAGGTCTACCTCGCTCGCGCTCGAACCGCCGGCTATGGACGAGGACATGCTCGCGGACCAGCGACGGCTGGTCGAACTCATCGAGGACGAGGGCTGGGACGTGACCGATCTCGAGATCTCCGCCTACGACAGCCCGTGGGCCGACGAGGACGACCCCGAGGCGACGGTAACGATTACGGCGCGGAAACCCTACGAGAGCGAGGGCGACGACGAAGACGAGGACAATCCGTACCGACTGAAGTAAACGGGACGCAAGCGGCGACGGTCAGTCCGTTTCTTCGAGTTCGGTTCGTCCCGCTTCCTCGAGGGTCGCGTCCAACGCGCTCTCTTTGAGTTCGTCAGCCGTTTTCTCGCTCCGTCGCGCTTCGTCGCCAAGGGCCTCGAGCGGCTCGTCCGGGACCGGAACGAGTACGAGGCGATCCCCGCGATCGATCAGTTCGAACTCGTCCCCGAATTTCTCTCGGATCGATTCGGGAAGACGGATACAGCCGTTGTCCGTACTGACCCGCATACCGGCGTTTACGTGGCAAAAACCCATTATTCTTCCGCTGGGCCGAACGGAACGAGTGGATAAAAGCAGCGGACCGTTCCCGATCAGCCCTTGATGTTACACACGGGGAACGTCCGCGCGACCTTGTCGCCGATCCCGAGCGCGTCCGAGACGCGGACGACCTCGTCGACGTCCTTGTAGACACCCGGCGCTTCCTCCGCGACGGTCGCGCCAGACTGGGCCTTGACGTAGATCTGGTTCTGCTCCTCGAGGTCCTGCTGGACGTCGCCGCCCCAGAACTCGTTTTTCGCCTGCGTGCGGCTCATCAGCCGACCCGCACCGTGGGCGGTCGAGCCGAAGGTCAG
The DNA here is from genome assembly GCA_000690595.2 of Natrinema mahii. Lineage (GTDB taxonomy): Archaea > Halobacteriota > Halobacteria > Halobacteriales > Natrialbaceae > Natrinema > Natrinema mahii. Next base: position 75,497 of record JHUT02000001.1, read on the forward strand.
GTCCATGGAATTCTCGCCCCCGCGGAGGACGTAGCTGCCCGCGCCCATGCTGCCGGGGATGATCACCGGTTGACCGACGTCGCGGTACGCTTTCGGGACCTCGGGGTGGCCTGCGGGGAACGCCCGCGTCGCGCCCTTGCGGTGGACGTAGAGTTCGCGTTCCTCGCCGTCCTCGCCGACCGTGTGGGTCTCTTTCTTCGCGATGTTGTGAGCCACGTCGTACAGCAGGTGCATGTCCATCTCCTCCCAGGAGCGATCGAACACGCGCTCGAAGACCTGCCGCGTGCGGTGCATGATCAGCTGGCGGTTGACCCACGCGAAGTTGATCGCGGCGTTCATCGCCGCGTAGTAGTCCTCGGCCAGTTGCGAGCCGGCGGGCGCGGCCGCCAGTTCCGCGTCCGGCAACTGGTTCAGCAGTCCCTCGTGTTGCTGCTCGATCTTCCGCAGGTAGTCGTTACAGGTCTGGTGCCCCAGCCCGCGCGACCCGCAGTGGATGAGAACGACGATCTGGTCCTCGGAGAGGCCGTAGGCCTCGCCCACCTCACCGTCGAAGACGTCGGTGACCCGCTGTACCTCGAGGAAGTGATTCCCCGAGCCCAGCGAGCCGATCTGGTTCTTCCCGCGGTCCTTGGCCTTCTGGCTCACCTTGTCGGGGTCCGCGCCCTCGCGCATGCCTTCGTCCTCGCAGTGCAGCAAATCGTCCTCGACGGCGTGGCCGTTCTCGAGCGCCCAGTCGACGCCGCGGGCCAGGATTTCGTCGACGGTGTCGACGCCGGCCTCGACGATGCCGCCGCCGCCGAGCCCCGACGGGACGTTCGCAAAGAGGGAGTCGACGAGTTCCTCTTCGTGCCCCTGCACCTCGTCGTAGGTCAGGTTCGTCCGCATCATCCGGACGCCGCAATTGATGTCGTAGCCGACCGCTCCCGGGGAGATACAGCCGTTTTCGGCGTCGAGGGCACCCACCCCACCGACGGGGAAGCCATAGCCCTGATGGCCGTCGGGCATACAGATCGCGTGGTCGGTGATCCCCGGCAGGTGAGTCGTGTTTTTGATCTGTTCTAAGGTCTTGTCGTCCTCGATCTGCTCGAGCAGGGCCTCGCTGGCCAGCACTCGAGCGGGGACGCGCATATCCCCCTCCTGGGGAATCTCCCAGACGTACTCGCGCACCCGCTCTAACGTGATGCCGTTCGCGTCGTAGGTGGTCATACCCGAACGTCATCCCGCGGCGATGAAAGATGTTCGTCTTGCCAGCGCCCTCGAGAGTCCGTCTCAGTGACCGATCGCGACGGTTCGCGGACGGAACCGGAACGACGGATTAGACGTCGAAGACGACGTAGGCCTCCCAGCCGTCCGCGACGGACTCGAGGCGCATCTCCGAGTATGTCACGGCCTTCACCTCGCGGGCGTCGACCGCGGCCAGGGGGACGCCGCGGGCGCTGGCCTCGAGAGACCACGCGGTCGCTTCGGCGTCGGCATCGCTCTCATCCGCAGGCGCATCGATGCTCGCGACCCGGTTGTCGACGGGCAGCTCGGCGCGGACGTCCCGCAGGTAGATCAGTTCGCCGAGATAGTCGAACAACAGCGCCTCGCGTCGCTCGGCGGTCACGGTCAGGGAGAACCGTTCGCCGGTCTCGGGCGGGATTTCGTCGCAGGAGGCGGCCGCGAGGCCGTCAGCCGTCGCTTCGAAGACCGCCTCGAGGGAGTCGCCGGTCGCCGCGACCGCGACGTCGGCCGTGTGATCGCGCAGTTCGAACCCCATGTGGCGGCCCTTCGCGGACGGGGGTGGTATGACCGTCGGTTCGGCGGCGGGAGCGATCCCACCAACGGCGTGTCGAGGGGGCAACACACCCCGTTATCGGACGTTCCCGAGAGCGAACTGCCGGTGGAATTATAGTGGACAGGCTGGTAGACTGTGATAGTGAGCGTCAACATCGATAGTCGCGTCGTCGCGCCGGGGAGCGACGACTTCGTCGACGACGCCTGGGAACTCAAAGAGGAGATCCGTCGCGAGGAGGGCGTACTCAAACAGCGCTACGACTTCTTTACCGACGCGTACCGACGGTCGAAGGTCCACTGCTACGTTCGAGACGGCGAGTTGATCGGGTTCGCGGCCGTGCGACGTGACGGCTACATTCTCTTTCTCGCGGTCGCGCCCCGCTATCGCAGCGAGGGGATCGGGAAGCGACTCGTCGCCCGCGTGGCCGACGACCACGAGACCATCACGTGTCACGCCCGGACGAGCAACGAGAACGCCCTCCAGTTCTACGAACATCTGGGCTTCGAGATCAAGCGCCGGATCGACGATTACTACGAGGACGGCGGCGACGCCTACTATCTGAAGCTGGGTTCGGACGTCGGGATCACGGACAAGATCTCGGACCTGATTCGGCGGTAACGACCTGTTCTGTGGCTCGTCGACGACCGACCTCAGCCGACGGTCCGTTCTCGACGGTCCCGCAACCCGGCCCGACGACCGAGCGGCGCTTGGGGCCTGCGCCGCGGACGGCCGCCCGCCGCTCGAGCCGCCCCGCCCGACGCGTCGCGCGGCCAGTCCAATACAATTATACCGGCCCCACCCCGAGTAGGCCAATCGTATGGAAGAGCGAACGAGGGCCTATCTTCGCGGGCGATTTCGCGATCACTACCGACGGACGGAGATCACGCCGCCGCCCGCGGCCAACGAGCGCGAGTGGGGCTTCATCCCGTGGACGGAGGGCCCCGACACGACGATGGTTCGCCACCGTTCGCTGCTCGAGCTGGGGGACCTCTCGGAGTTTCTGGTCCGAAAGCGCCCGCGCCACGTCTACTTTTCCGCAGGCCGTTTCCGTGACCCTGGCGCGAGTTCGATGCACGAGAAAGACTGGCAGTCCGCCGATCTCGTCTTTGACCTCGACGCCGACCACCTGCCGAACGTGACGCTCGGCGAGGACAGCTACGCCGAGATGCTCGCCAAATGTAAGGACGCCCTGCTGCGGCTGCTCGATTTCCTCGAGACCGACTTCGCCTTCGAGGACCTCGAGATCGTCTTCTCCGGCGGTCGGGGGTATCACGTTCACGTCCGCGACGAGAACGTCTTGCACCTAGAGCGGGAACACCGCCGCGAGATCGTCGACTACGTCCGGGGGATCGGCCTCGAGTTCGACGAACTGATCGAGACCGAGACGGTGGCGGGACTGGGGCGAAAGACCCCGACTGAACGACGGACCCTCCGGATCGAGGGCGGCTGGGGCGCGCGGATCCACGACCACTTCATGGCCTTCGTCGACGACCTGCTCGAACTCGAGGAAGAGGCGGCACTGGAGCGCTTACAGGAGTTCGACGGCATCGGCGAGGGGAAGGCGAAGGCGACGCTGAACGCGGCTCGCAACAACCGCGAGGGGCTCGAGGCGGGCAACGTGACCGTCCACACTGCCATCGCGCAGTTGGCCGAGCGGTTCGCGGACGAGGCCGTCGAGCGCGACAACGCACCGATCGACGAGCCCGTGACGACCGACACGAACCGACTCATTCGGCTGCCGGGCAGCCTCCACGGCGGCAGCGGCCTGAAGACCGTCCGCCTCGAGCGCGACGAAATCGCCGACTTCGATCCCCTCGTCGACGCCGTTCCCGAGACCTTCGAGAGCCACGAGATCACCGTCGACGTCACCGACGGCGGCGAAGTCGAACTCGGAGGAGATAGCTTTACGGTCGCCGAGGGTGACCAGTCACTACCCGAGTACGTCGCCGTGTTCCTGATGGCACGCGGCCGCGCCGAGAAGGAAAAAGAATGAACTTAGACGAACTGCGCTCGGTCCAGAGCAAGGAGCGCCAGAAGGACAGCCTCCAGAACCTGCGCCCCTCGTTCTACCAGGAGGTCGGCGAGTACATCGCCGACCTGGAGGCCGAACGCGACCGAGTCGCCGAGGCGTCCGATGACCCCTTCTCCTCGCCCGAGGTCGGCCGCCTGACCGACGAGATCGAGACTGCGAAGGACGTGGTCGAAGCGATCTACGAGCGCCGAATGGGGAAGCTCGTCAAGCAAGCCAGCCTCGCCGCCGCCGGAATGCCCGCCGACGACGAGGGACTGACCGCCGAGGAGGCGGACCTGTTCGACGACCTCGTCGACCGCATCGGATCGAACAAGAGCCGCGTCCTCGACGTCCTCGAGGGCGTCGAGGAGCCGACCGGTGGCGGCGACGCCGCCCCGTCGAACGACGCTCCTGCTCCCGAGTCCCGCGACACCGATCCGGAACGCCCCGGCTCGCCCTCGAGCGAGCCGGCTCCCGATCCCGACGCCCCGCCGGCACCGCCCGAGGAACCGCCCGCTGGGCCGGTAGCCGCACCAGAGGATAGCGACTCGAGCGGCGTCTCCCCCGCAGACGTCATGGGCGGCGACGGACCGCCGGTCGACGACCCTGCTGACGCGGGCGGTTCTCCGGACACGGCGACTCCCCCAGAGCCGTCCGTCGAGCCCGATTCGGGAGCCGCTCCCGAACCCGACCCGTCGCGCTCGCGCGACGGCGCGGACGGGGCGACCGCCGATTCCACCCCCGACGACGAGCGAGCGAGCGACGACGACGTAGCCCGAACGACCGTCCGGATCACCGACGACATCGGGTCGATCTACGGCGTCGACGGGCGCGAGTACACCCTGAGCAGCGACGACGTGATCGAACTCCCGGAACAGAACGCCGCCCCGTTCGTCGAGCGCGGCGCGGCCGAACGCCTCGAGTGACCGGCCCTACCCGGCCGTTTTCCGCTCGCTTGACTTTCCATCCCTTGCCGACCGTCACGTCCCGATCGCCCGGCACGGCACTGATCGTGTGAAACCGTAACACCTACAGTAACCCCCGCTAACTCGAACCCATGCTCGACGTCGGCGACGACGCACCGGAGTTCGAATTGCCAAACCAGTACGGCGAGACCGTTGCTCGCTCAGATTTCGACGGCCAACGGCTCGTCGTCTACTTCTATCCCCGCGCCAACACCGAGGGCTGTACGCTCGAGGCCCGCGGGTTCGACGAGGCGCTCGCGCGCTTCGCGGAGCGCGACGTCGCGGTCGTCGGCGTCAGTGACGACCCCGTCGACGACCTCGAGTCGTTCGTCGACGAGTACGACTTCGGGTTCGACCTCCTCTCGGACGAGTTCGGCGAAGTCGCGACGCTATACGACTCCTACGGCGAGAAACAGATGTTCGGGAACACCTTCGACGGCGTCTTCCGCAACACCTACCTCGTCGGCCCCGACGGCCGTATCGAGGCGGTCTACGAGGACGTGACGCCCGAGGGCCACGCCGAGGAAATCCTCGCTGACCTCGCGGACGCCTCGCCGGAAGCCGCCCCGTAACCGGGCCGTCGGGTCAGCGGATCGCTCCGCGCTCGTGTCATCGACGGAACCGCTCGCTGCTCGTATCCGAGTTCTGAAGTAGCCGGCCGCGAACCGACCGGTATCGACCCATCGACCACATGACGCTGAACGACAACGACCGCTCGATCGCGGCCTTCGCCATGCTCGCTCACGCGACCGTCCACTGGTTCGAACTGGCGATCCCGATCTTCCTGGTCGTCTGGCTCGAGGCGTTCGAGATCTCCATCGCGGTCGCCGGGATCGCGGTCGCGGCCGGCTACGCGCTGTTCGGGCTCGGCGCGTTGCCCGCCGGCCTGCTCGCCGATCGGTACGGGCCGAAACGGCTCGTTCTAGCCTGCCTCGTCGGGATGAGCGTCTCCTTCGTGGGACTCTCGCTCGCGACCTCGATCTACGGCATCGCCGCCGCGCTGATCTGCTGGGGTGTCACCGCGAGTGTCTACCACCCCGCGGGGCTGGCGCTGATCAGCACCGGCGTCGAGGACCGCGGGACGGTCTTTGCCTGGCACGGCATCGCCGGCAACCTCGGCATCGCGCTGGGCCCCTTCGCGACCGCGACCCTACTGCTCGCGCTCGACTGGCGGCTCGTCGCCGTCGCGTTGTCAGTCCCCGGCGCGGTCGCGACCCTCTACGGGCTTCGGGCCCGGTTCGATCCGACTGCGGCGGTCGCGAACGACGGCGAGTCGGTCGGCTCGCTCTCCGCGGCTGAGTTCGCCGACACCTCCAGATCGCTGTTTGCCGGCTCGTTCCTGCTCGTCTTCGCGGTCGTCACGGTCGTCGGTCTCTACTACCGGGGCGTCCTCACCTACCTCCCGGAACTACTCAATGGCCTCCCGGCGCTTGCGGGAATCGAGCCGCCGGCAGCCCTCGAGGAACTCTCGCTGGGCGACTACTTCTACGTCGCCCTGCTGGTCGCGGGGATGGCCGGCCAGTACGTCGCCGGAAAACTGACGAGCCGCGTGCCCGTCGCCCGCGGGCTGGCGGTGGTCTTCGTCGGGCTCGCGGTCCTCGCGGTCGCGTTCGTGCCGGTCTCGGGGCTGGGACTGCTCCCGATCCTGCTGTACTGTGGCGTCCTCGGGTTCGCGCTGTTCGCGATCGAGCCGTTCTACCAGGAGGCCGTCGCCGTCTACACGCCCCCGGACGCGCGGGGCCTTTCCTACGGCTACACCTACCTCGGCATGTTCGGGCTGGGCTCGCTCAGCATCGCGCTGGGGGGCTACCTGCTCGACCACGCCACGACGGCAGCGCTGTTCGTCACCCTCGCGGCGATCGCGCTGCTCGGTGCGGGGATCGCGGTGAAATTGCTGTTCAGTCCGAGACCGGTCACGAACGAGGCCGCCGCGGGTGCGGCGGACGCGAGCGCCGGCGACGACTGAGACGGATTGCTGTCTCGATGTCCCGGCGGAACCGCCGCCCGGGTCGCGGGTGCGCCGGCACTGACTGACAGGAAACCGTATGAGGGCGGCGCCGCCGCTCGTCGCTCGAGTCGCGCTCAAAAATCGAACGGGCCGAGCGGCGGGGCCGCAGTCGCTTACTGGAAGGTGCGGCCGAGCTGTTCCTCTTCCTGGGCCGGTTCGGCGGTGTCGAACTGCTCTTCGATCTCCTCGTACTGCTCGCGGGTCTCGGGGGTCACGCTCGGGTTGACCTCCTCGAGGGCGTGTTCGAAGTGGTCCTTGCTGATGCGGACGTTCCCGATCGTGTCGCCCATCTCCTCGGGGTCGACCGAGTTGATGAACTCGCGGCTGGCGGCCATCGAGGCCTCGCGGGTGACCGCTTCGATGTCGGCCCCGACGTAGCCCTCGGTCTCACTGGCGAGCCAGTCGAGGTCGACCGCGTCGGCCAGCGGCTTGTCGCGGGTGTGGACCTCGAAGATCTTCCGGCGGCCGCCCTCGTCGGGGACGGGCACGTGGACGTGACGGTCCAGCCGTCCGGGACGGAGCAGTGCCGAGTCGATCAGGTCGGGCCGGTTGGTCGTCGCGATCACGACGACGTCTTCCAGTTCCTCGAGCCCGTCGAGCTCGGTCAGCAGCTGGGAGACGACGCGTTCGCCGACGCCGGAGTCACCCTGCTGGCGGCCGCGCTGGCCCGCGATCGAGTCGATCTCGTCGAAGAAGATCACGGTCGGTGCGTTCGACCGCGCCTTCTCGAAGACCTCGCGGACCCCCTTCTCGGACTCGCCGACGTACTTGTTCAGTAGCTCGGGGCCCTTGATCGAGATGAAGTTCGACTGGGCCTCGTTGGCGACGGCCTTGGCGAGCAGGGTCTTCCCCGTGCCCGGCGGGCCGTACATCAGGACGCCCTTGGCGGCCTGCATGTCCAACTCGTCGAACACCTCGGGGTAGTCAAGCGGCCACTGGACGTTCTCGCGGAGCCGCTCTTTGGTGTCCTCTAAGCCGCCGACGTCGTTCCACGTGACGTCGGGGACCTCGACGAAGACCTCCCGCATCGCGGAGGGTTGGATGCCCTTGAGGGCCTCCTTGAAGTCGCCCTCGGTGACCTCGAGCGTCTCCAGGACCTCGGCGTCGATCTCGTCTTCCTCTAAGTCGAGGTCGGGACGGATGCGCCGCAGGGCATTCATCGCGCCCTCGCGGGTCAGGCTCTCTAAGTCGGCCCCGACGAAGCCGTGGGTGTTCTCGGCGTACCGGTCGAGGTCGATTCCTTCCTGGAGGGGCATCCCGCGGGTGTGGACCTGCAGGATCTCCTTGCGGCCGTCCTTGTCGGGGACGCCGATCTCGATCTCGCGGTCGAAGCGACCGCCGCGGCGGAGCGCGGGGTCGATGTCGTCGACGCGGTTGGTCGCGGCGATGACGGTGACGCGACCGCGCTCCTCTAAGCCGTCCATCAGCGAGAGCAACTGGGCGACGACGCGGCGTTCGACGTCACCGCCGGCGTCCTCGCGCTTTGCCGCGATCGAGTCGAGTTCGTCGATGAAGACGATCGCGGGTGCGTTCTCCTCGGCCTCCTCGAAGACCTCGCGGAGTTTCTCCTCGCTCTCGCCGTAGTACTTCGACATGATCTCCGGGCCGGAGATCGTCTCGAAGTGGGCGTCGATCTCGTTGGCGACGGCCTTGGCCATCAGGGTCTTCCCGGTGCCCGGCGGGCCGTGCAGCAGGACGCCCTTCGGCGGTTCGATGCCCAGCTGCTGGAACAGCTCGGGGTGGCGCATCGGCAGCTCGATCATCTCGCGGACCTGGTCGAGTTCGTCGTCCAGACCGCCGATGTCCTCGTAGGTGACGTTCGGGACGCCCTCGGCGGACGCGCCGCCGCTCGAGCTGACCTGTTCGGCCGGCGTCTCGGAGATCTCGATGCTGGTCGAGTCCGTGATGACGACCGTGCCCGACGGCGAGGTGCTGGCGATCTTCAACGGGACCGACTGGCCGGAACTCGCCATCGGGCCGAACGACAGCGAGAACGGCACCGTCTGGCCCTCGGTGACGGCCTGCCCGCTGAGTTTGTCGCGGACGAGCGGGCCGATGTCCCCGCGGATGCGGAGGTTCTGCGGGAGCGCGACGGTGACCGATTTCGCGGGTTTGACGTCGGCGGGTTCGATGGTGACGGTGTCGTCGATCCCGACGTCGGCCTCCTGGCGCAGGCGGCCGTCGATCCGGACGATGCCGCGTCCTTCGTCCTCGGGATAACCGGGCCAGACGCGAGCGACGGCCTGTCCGTCGCCCTTGCCCGAGATGACGATGTAGTCGCCGTTCTCGAGGTCGAGTTCGTTCATCGATACCCGGTCGATCGCGGCGAGTCCGCGGCCGGCGTCTTTCTGTTTCAGTGGTTTGACAGTAAGCTTCATCGTTCCTCCTCTAGTTCGATAGTGAGCACGCCGTTTTTCATAAACGTGTGCGCGTCTTCGGCGGTCGCCGGGAGTTCGACCTCGTACTGGTCGTCCGCAAGGACGACGATGACGGTGTCGTCGACGACGTCGACCGAGACGTCCTCGACTCCGGTGCCGAAGTCGACGGCCATGACCGTGGCGTCGTCGTACTCGTACCGACGGGCTACCTGCCCTTCTTCGCGGGTGAATTGGTCGAGAGTCATGCTGTAACTAACCCAAGGTAAGCGGTGCTTCTATATAAACCTTTCGCCGATTGATCGCAAGAAGGCGAGGGGGTCAGTACAGAGTACGTTGTTCGTAGTTCACATCGGTCCGATCGGCGACGGAGTCGTCGGTCCGACGTGCTATCGTCGGCTCGGAACAGCCAACGTCCCATCCCCGGCGTTCGCCGGTGAGAACCGTCTCGAGTCTTTATATCCGTCCCCCTCATGTTCCAGCGTATGCAAGCGGTAACACATCACGGCCGGGAAACGGCGTACGAGGTTATCGACCGGGGGGCCGACGGACCGCCGATCTGTTTCGTCCACGGCAGCGGGGGATCGCGGACGGTCTGGACCGGGCAGCATCAGCTCGCGGACCAGTATCCCATCGTGACGGTGGATCTCAGCGGCCACGGCGACTCCGAGGACATCGACGCCAGCGCCGGCTACAGCACGTTGTCGGCCTACACCGACGACGTCCTCGCCGTCGTCGAGGCGACCGGGGCCGAGGTCCTCGTCGGGAACTCCCTCGGCGGCGCGGTTGTCCTCCAACTGCTCCTCGAGCGCGACGCCGACCCCGAGGCCGCCGTTCTGACCGGGACTGGCGCGCGGCTGGGCGTTCTCGACGACCTGTTGACGTGGCTGAAATCGGACTTCGAGCGGGCGATCGAGTTCCTACACGGCCCGGATCGGCTCTTTCACGACTCCGACGCCGACGTCCGGGAGCGATCGATGGACTTGATGGCCGACACTGGACAGGCGGTCACCCGGCGGGACTTCCTGACCTGCCACGAGTTCGACGTCCGCGACCGCCTCGACGAGATCGCCGTCCCGACGCTCGCGGTCTACGGGGAACACGACCAGTTGACGCCGCCGGGGTTCCACGAGTACCTCGCCGACGAGATCGAGGGGGGCCGACTCGCCGAGATCGAGGACGCGGCACATCTGGCGATGATCGAGCGACCGGACGCGTTCAACGGGGTCGTCGAGGCGTTTCTCACGGATCTCGAGGGCTGAGCGGAGCGCGACGGCCGTCGACCGGCTCAAGAGACGTCAAGCCGACCGGCCCGCAGGCGGAAGCTATCGCCGATCCTCGAGCGCGACGAAGGAGTCGGTCGTCGCGGTGAGCCACGCCGTCGATATCGCTCCCTCGTCGATCTCCTGCGGGAACATCGTACACACTGCGATATCGTCGTGTTCGACGGTGACGTGTTGCAGTCCCGATCCGTGGTCGGTTGCCGACTCGCGTTCGCCGACGGCGCGTTTCGATGATTCGGACATGAGACGGGTCCTCAGCGTTCTATCCGCGTCTTTTCCGTTCTTGCATATAAACACTGGCCCTAAACCGAAGTTATACTTATATGCGGTATTATTACCCTTATATATTTTCGATCGGGCCGGCTCGAGGGCTCGCGAGCCACCCCCGGCCCGGCCGCGCGAGTAGGGAACGGAACCCGGTCAGTAGAGGTCCTCGAGGTCGCTCTCTTCGTGGCCGTGTTCCGCGGCGGGGAACGCGCCCGATTCGACGGCCGCGACGTAGTCGTCGATCGCCGATTCCATCTCGCCGCGAACGTCGCCGAACTGCTTCGAGAAGGAGGGCGTCCACTCGCTCAACCCGACGGCGTCGTCGACCACGAGGACCTGACCGTCGCAGTCCGGTCCGGCCCCGATCCCGATCGTCGGGACGTCGATGGCGTCGGTGACTTCCGCCGCCAGGTTCGAGGGGACGTGTTCCAGCACCAGCGCGAACGCGCCCGCCTCCTCGTGGGCCTCGGCCAACTCGAGGATGCGTTCGGCGGCCTCCTGGTCGGTTCCCTGCCGGGGATAGCCGCCGTACTGGTTGACGTGCTGGGGCGTGAGCCCGAGGTGGGCCATCACCGGAATCCCGAGCCGGACCAGCTTTTCCGTGAGATCGACGGTGTGGGGACCGCACTCGAGTTTGACCGCGTGGGCGTCTTCCTCCTTGAGCATTCGGCCGGCGTTCTCGACGCTTGCGGCCTCGTCGACGCCGATCGAGAGGAAGGGCATGTCGGCGACGATCAACGCGTCCTCGGTCGCCCGCGCGACAGCGCCCGTGTGCCGGGCCATATCGTCAACGGTCACTGGCAGGGTCGTCTCGTGGCCGAGCGTCGTGTTTCCGAGGCTGTCTCCGACGAGGATGATGTCGACGCCGGCCTCGTCGACGATCGAGGCCGTCGGCGCGTCGTACGCCGTCAACATCGTGATCGGTTCCTCGCCCGCTTTCGATCTGACATCCCGTACGGTAGGCATACCCATAGCTTGACCTCCCACGATTAAACCTCGTTGTTCTCCGGCCGCGCTCGGCCGGACCCGGCGCGCTTAAGAGGGATCGGTCGCCATACCCACGCGTGCCAGAACGCGTCGAAACGACCTCGCCCGACGGGGTCGACTACGGCTGGGTGATGCAGACGACGTTCGTCGCCACCATCCTCGTCGGCGCACCGCTCGTCGTCGCCCTCTCGACGACCGTGACCCTGCCGTCGTGGGCCGACCGGGCCGAGTTCGCGATCCGCGTCGGGGCCCCCGTGTGGCTGGTTACGTCGCTCGTGGTCTTTGCCTACGCCAAACGAAAGCAGACGTAATCGGAAGATTCGGCCGCCGCCGGTCGGGCTCAGACGCCCGACGGTCCCTCGCCGACGTACTCGAAGTCCATCCCCGCTCGTTCTGCGGTCCGGAGATCGCGCTCGGAATCGCCGACGAACAGCGCTCGCCCCGGCTCGACCTCGAGCCGGCGCGCCGTCGCGAGCAACGGCTCCGGGTCCGGCTTCCACGTCCCGACCGTGTCCCGACCGACGACCGCCTCGACCGCCGCCGAGAGGGCGTGTTCCTCGAGCGCGATCCGGCAGGCCCGCTCGCAGTTCAGCGAACAGACCCCCGCGGGCAGCGACCGCTCGAGCAGCTCGTCGGCGTGCGCGAGCCGCTCGGAGGTCCGCGCACCCTCGTGTTCGTGGGCCGCGATGGCCGCCTCGACCTCCGCGTGGAGTCCCACCTCAGCCGCGCCCTCGAGCATGGCCCACAGCCCCTCGCTCGGGGGATCGACGTTCGCGCCGTCGTACACCGCGCGGACGTCGACGGCGACGGCGTCCCAGTCGACCGCGAGGTCGACGAGGGTCCCGTCCAGATCGTAGACGATGGCGTCGTACTCGCTCACGGAGGGTCGTACGGGCGAGAGGAGAATAGGAGCTTCGGTGCGGTCGGCGCTCGCCGGCCGGTCACCCCGGTCCCGAGCCGTGGTCGGCCGGCAGGGTCTCGCGGACCGCTTCCCGTTCCGCGGTGAGTTCCATGGCGGCCATTCGACGGCCGTGACAAACGGTTCCGTGACGGTCGGACCCAACGGAAATCCGAACTATATCAAGATTAAATATGTTCGAGTGCCGAGACCGGCTGTGCAACGGAGAGATCTGTTACTCGGTGGGGGAGTAGCACTCTCGGCGACGATCGCCGGCTGTAGTTCCGATGACACCGACGCGAGCGGGGGCGACTCGGGGAACGGAAACGGCAGCGACGACGGGAGCGACGCCGATTGGGACGAAACGAAACTCCTGACCGGCGGGGCCGCGCTCGAGCAGACCGGCGGACGGTTGACCAAAGACCGAGAGGACATCGGCTGGGAGATCGAGGACGCGTACGTCGATACCTACGTCGAGAACACCGGTGACGGCCCGTCGGGGACCGCGGTCGTCGACTGTACCTGGTACGACGGAAACGGGAGCGAGCTGCGAACCGATTCGACCGACATCGCGACGATCGCCGCCGGAGAGACCTGGAAAGCGCGGGTCTACTACGACGGCACGGATCCCGGTTCGGTCGAGGACTTCGATCTCTCGGTTCGGGACGAGGCGCCCGAGGAGCCGGTCAATCTCGACGTCGGCGGGATGACGGTCGCGAACGTCGATCGTTACGTCGACGAGACCGGAGTCGAGTTCAGCGTCGACTTCAAAAACAAGCGATCCGAACCGATCGAGACGGTGTACGTGATCCTCAAGCTATACGAGGACGACGTCCTCGTACACACCGAGATGGGACATCTCGAGGGGTTCGAGGCGGGAGAGACCAAACGCGGGTATCCGTTCGGCATGACCGGGGGTCGCGCCGACGCCGTGAACGGTCGCGAGTTCCTGTTCGCCGACGCGGAGCCTTAGAGCCCCGCGAGCTCGAGGTCGCGAAGCCGGTCGCGCATCTCGGCGGCGGACTCCTCGTCCGCGAGCCGGAGCGGGCTCCGGAGCGGTCCCGCGTCGAAGTCCCGCATTCGAAGCGCCGTTTTGACGCCGGACATGTAGGCATCGCCGGTCTTGAGGGCGTCACGCACCTCGAAGATCCGACTCTGGAGTTCGCGGGCCCGGCCCCGATCGCCGGCGTCGTAGGCCTCGTAGCAGTCGACGACCAGTTCCGGGAAGACGTTGGCGACGGCGCTGACCGCGCCCGAACAGCCGACGGCGAGGCCGGTAAAGACCAGCGAGTCCGACCCCGCGAGGAAGGTCAGGTCCGGGTGGGCGTCGGTCGCCTGTGCGAGCCACGGGACGTCCTTGCTCGAGTCCTTGCAGCCGACGAGGGTGTCGATCTCGGCGAGTTCCGACAGCGTCTCGAGCGAGAGTTCGTTGCCGGTCTTGCTCGGGATGTGGTAGACGTAGACCGGCAGGTCGACCGCCTCGGCGACCCGGCGGTAGTGTTCGAGCGCCCCGTCGCCGTCGAGCGGGTAGTAGTAGGGCGTGACGACGACGATCCCGTCGGCACCGACCGACTCGGCGTGTTCGGCGCGGGCGACGGTCCGGTAGGTACTCGGCGCGCCGACGCCGGCGATGACCGGCACCTCGTCGCCGACCTCGTCGACGACCGCCTCGACGACGCGGTCGCGTTCGGCCCCCGACAGGAGGGGGAACTCGCCGTTGGTCCCGAGCGGAAAGACGCCGTGGGCGCCGCGGTCGACGACGAACCGGGCGTGTGCGGCCGTCCGCTCGTAGTCGACGGACTCGTCGTCTCGGAACGCGGTGACCGTCGGCGGGACGACGCCGCGAAGCGACAGCGGATCGTCGGTCCCGGGGTCGTGCTGAGCCATGGACGACCGTCCGCCCGGCACGGGCAAAAAAGACGCGCCGTCCGCTGCGCTCGGTGGTGGCCAGCGGCGGTGTGGTTCCGATTCCCCGGCCGACCGGTCGCCCGCGCCTCGAGCGGGCGCGACGCGATTCACTCCGGCGTCGCCATCTCGCCGGCGGGTTCGTCCAGCTGCTCGCCCGCGAGGACGCGGTTCGCCCGGCGGAGCCGTTCGGACAGCGCCTGATGGGAGATGTCGAGTTCGTTCGCTAGTTCCTCGAGCGAGATCTCGCGGGGAACGTCGTAGTAGCCCTGCCGGTAGGCCTCGGCGATGGCCTCCTGCTGGGGGTCGGTCAGGGCCGCCGTCGTCTCGAGGTCCTCGTCCGTGCCGGCCTCGACCATGCGCCTGACGTCGATCCGGACCCCCTGGGCCTCGATCCCGGAGACGGCGTCTGATAGTTCCTCGCGGTGTGGAAAGAGCAATCGGAGGGTCCACTGCCCGTCCGCGACGCGGGCGTCGAGGACCGTCCCGCCGTGGTCGTAGACACAACAACAGACCGACCCGACCGCCTCCGAGTACGTGACGCGGTAGAACAGGTCGCCGTCCGCGGTGTTCTCGAGGAGTTGGCGGTAGTCGTCGACCGTCGAGTCGGTCTCGAGGGCCGACTCGAGGGCCGTGCGGTCGACGTTGGAGAACCAGACCAGCGGCACGGTCCGGGTCGGCCCCTCCGCGACGACGCTCTCGACGCGGACCTCGAGGGCCGGTAGTTCCTGAAATGTCTCTGCGAGTGCGAACTCGTCCGTCGAAAGTGAGAGTTCTGCGATCGTCGTCATTGGACAGTCACCTCGGAACGCACGGTCGAGTCCGTTCGGCGACCGGCGTCGCCGTCACGGGAGCGGTCGGACTCGAGTCGTCTCATACGTATCCAGCCGATCCGCTTGCGGCGTGGGACGCGGCGTCCGAAACGAACGCGGCAGCCGCTCATACCCACGCTCGACCGGATCGTGCTGATAGAACGGAGGACTCGAGGACGGTTGATGAGCGGGCCTTCCGATTCCGGCCATTTAAGTCGGCACGTCACCGTCTGCGACGGTCAAAATCACATGACGAAACGGCGGTAGCGACTGTTCGCTCAGCCCAGCCGGGCCAGTCGATTGAGCGCGTACACCGTCCGGAGGACGTCGACGCTTTTCCCTCGGTCGAAGACGAGTTCGTCCGTCTCGAGGACGTGTTCCAGGGTGTCCCGGGAGGCGTGTTCGGGGGCGGCCGCGATGCCGGCGTCGGTATCGTCGACCCACTCCATCACCCGCAGGTCGCTCTTGGAGTCGCCCATCACGAGTGCGAACGGGTCGTCGACGCCCAGCACGTCCAGCGCGCGCTCGACGCCGATCACCTTGTTCAACTCGAGGCTGCCGATCTCGGCCGCGTCGGCCTCGTAGTAGGCGACGTCGATGCGCTCTAGGACCGCCGCGAGGGAGTCGGGAACGGCGTCGGCGTCGAGGTCGGGATAGGCCCCCTCGCTCTCGAGGACGCTCCTGATCTCGGGGTCCTGGGCCGCGTAGAACGCGCGGGTCCAGGCGGCGATCGTCTGGCCGGCGAGGGTCAGGTCGCCGTTTTCGTCGGCCGAATCGGCGCCCGCACCGGTCGCCGGCGCCTCGAGGGTCCGCCCGACGGCGTCGGCGAGCAGGTCGACGAGATAGACCAGCGCCTCGTCGATGGTCTCGCGGGCGTCCGCCGAGCCGGTCTCGTAGTTGGGCTTCATCGTGACGTTGAACTCGTTGCCCTGCAGGTGACAGCCCCGGCGGAGTTCCTCGGGGGCTTCCGGAAGCACCCGCGAACGCACGTCGTCGAAGACCGAGCGGATGGTCTCGTCTAAGTCCTCGTAGAGCAACTGTTTCGTTGCCGCGCCGTGGCCCGGCGTGAACACGCCGGTCCCGGCCTCGTAGACGATCGAGAGGGACCCCGAATGGACGATCTCGCTGCCCAGCCCCTGAATCGCGAAGCCCTTGACGTTCTCTAAGGTCTGGCCGGTACAGATGACGATCGGAACGCCGGCGTCGTGAAACTCGGTCAGGAGGTGCAGCGTCTCCCGCGGGATCTCGTTGTCCGTCCCGCCGGCCGACCGCAGCGTCTCGTCGACGTCCAACACGAGGACGTTGACCGCCCGGCCGTACTTCGTCTCGAGGTCCAACGCGGTGAAGGCCTGATCGCGGGTCGCCCGCGCGGCGATCTCGGCGAAGGTCTCCCCGGCCGCGAAGTCCGACCGGATCTCGTCTTTTCGGGCCTCGAGTTCCTCGGTTGCTCCCTGCCAGTGTTCCAGCGCGACTCGGGAGTCGACGGCGGGGAAGACGTCGACGAACTCCTGATACTCGCGGAGGGTCTTCGTGTCGTACTCGTCGTAGAGTCGGTAGACGAGATCGTACCGTTCCATGTGGGTTACAGGCATGGGCAGGCGGATAACCGTTTCCGGTATCGGTCGGTGTGAGGCGCGGTTCGGGCCCGTTCGTGTGAGCGTGAGTGTTCGATCATCCGATAGTATCGTAGTTTACTCGGTCGGGAATAAATATTTATCCTCACGGCCCCTATCGGGCACACATGAAAGCCATCGCAGTCCAGCCCGGAGCGGGCGTCCCCGAGGTCGTTTCCCGGCCCGTTCCCGAACCGGCACCCGGCGAGGCCCTCGTCCGAATCCATCGCGTGGGCGTCGACGGCACCGATTACGAGGTCATCGAGGGGACCCACGGCGGCGTCCCGGCCGGCGACGATCGGCTCGTTCTCGGCCACGAAGCCGTCGGCGTCGTCGAGGACCCGAACGACACCGGACTCGAGGCGGGCCAGTACGTGGTCCCGACGGTCCGCCGGCCGCCCGCGGGCGTCGAGACCAACGACTACTTCGAACGCGGCGACCCGGACATGGCCCCCGAGGGCGAGTACGTCGAACGCGGCATCGTCGGGGCCCACGGGTTCATGGCCGAGTACGTCACGAGCCCGGCGGACGATCTCGTCCCGATCCCCCGCGAACTCGCGCCGTGGGGATTCCTCGTCGAGCCGATCAGCATCACCGAGAAGGCGATCGAACACGCCCGTGCAACCCGCTCGGCGTTCGACTGGCGACCCGAGTCGGCGCTCGTGTTGGGGACCGGATCGCTGGGACTGTTGACCGCCGCGATGTTCACCGAGACCCTCGGTTACGAGCGGGTCTACTGTCTCGGCCGGAAGGACCGCCTGCACCCGACGATCGAGATCGTCGAACGACTCGGCGCGACCTACGTCGACTCCCGCGAGACGCCGGTCGACGAGGTCGCGGCCGCCCACGAGCCGATGGACGTCGTCTACGAGGCGACCGGCCACGCCGAACACGCCTTCGAGTCGATCGACGCGCTGGCACCCAACGGCGTCGCCGCCCTGCTCGGCGTCCCCGCCGACCGGTCGTTCGAGATCGACGGCGGTCGACTCCACCGCGACCTGGTCCTCTCGAACAAGGCCCTCGTCGGCAGCGTCAACTCCAACCGCGGCCACTTCGAGGCCGCCGTCGACACCCTCGCCGCCTTGCCCGACTGGCTCCTCGAGTCGATCGTGACCGGGATCTACGGGCTCGACGAGATCGAGCGAGCGTTCCCGTCGGTGACGGCCCCCGTCGCGGCGACCGACGGCGGTCCGGACGAGGGTCCGGATGACGATACGACTATAAAAACGGCGGTCGAATTCACGGGCATATGAAAAACGTCGACGACCTGATCGAGAGCGCGGCCGAACTCGCGGCGCGTGGCCTCTCGAAGGGCGAGATCGCCGACGAGCTGAACGTCTCGCGGGAGACCGCGAGCTGGCTCGTCGAGCGCAGCGGGACGACGCCCCAGCCGGCCGACCAGCAGACGGCCCAGCCCGACAACGGGACGGGCGGGCCACAGGATATCCACGTCGACTGGTCGGCGATCGGCCGGGACAGCAAGCGCATGAGCGCCATCGCGGAAGCGATGGCCGATATGCTCGCCAAACACGGCGAGGACGTCGATCTCACGATCGGCATCGAGAAGGCCGGCGGCCCCATCGCGACGCTGGTCGCCCGCGAACTCGAGACCGACCTCGGGACCTACACCCCCGCGAAACACCAGTGGGAGGAAGGCGACATCGACGACCTCGGCGGGACCTTCTCCCGGAACTTCGCCGGGATCCGCGATCGGGACTGTTACGTCGTCGACGACACCATCACCAGCGGGACCACCATGCGCGAGACCATCGAGGCGATCCGCGCCGAGGGCGGCACACCGCTGGCCTGTATCGTCCTCGCGGACAAACAGGGCCTCGAGGAACTCGCGGGCGTTCCCGTCTACTCGCTGTTGCAGGTCATCAGCGTCGGCAAGGACGACTAAGCACCGACGGCCGCCGCGCTCACCGACGCGTTCGTTTTCACCGCCTGGCACGGACTCGAGCGACGGCTCGGTCCGGCGGGCCCGTGTCCGCCCGCTCTCGAGCGTCGCGACGCCGTGCCGGCTGACCGATCGCTGTCGATCCGGTGGCGCAAAAAAGGCGAGTCGGAGACGGAGAACTCCTAGCCGTGAATGCCCATCGCTTCGATCTGTTCCTGATACCGGTTGCGGATCGTCACTTCGGTCACCTGTGCGACGTCGGCGACCTCTCGCTGGGTCTTCTTCTCGTTACACAGCAGCGAGGCGGCGTAGATCGCGGCGGCGGCGTACCCTGTCGGCGACTTGCCCGAGAGGAGTCCTTCCTCGGCCGTCTTCTCGATGATCTCGTTGGCCTTGGTCTGGACTTCCTCGGAGAGTTCGAGTTCGGAACAGAACCGCGGGACGTACTTCTTCGGGTCGACGGGACGCATCTCGAGGCCGAGTTCCTGCGAGATGTATCGATACGTGCGACCGATCTCTTTGCGTTCGACGCGGGAGACTTCCGAGATTTCCTCGAGGGAACGCGGGATGCCTTCCTTTCGACAGGCGGCGTACAGCGCCGAGGTCGCGACGCCCTCGATCGAGCGCCCGCGGATGAGGTCTTCCTTGAGCGCGCGCCGATAGATCACCGACGCGACCTCCCGAACCGACCGCGGGACGCCGAGTGCCGAGGCCATCCGGTCGATTTCGCTGAGCGCGAACTGCAGATTCCGCTCGCCGGCGTCTTTGGTGCGGATGCGTTCCTGCCACTTGCGCAGGCGGTGCATCTGACTGCGTTTCTTCGAAGAAATAGAGCGGCCGTAGGCGTCCTTGTCCTTCCAGTCGATGGTCGTCGTCAGTCCCTTGTCGTGCATCGTCTGGGTCGTCGGCGCGCCGACGCGGGACTTCTCCTGTCGTTCCTGGTGGTTGAACGCCCACTCCGGGCCAGGATCGATCTGTTCTTCCTCCACGACGAGCCCACAGTCTTCACAGATGAGCTCACCCCGGTCGGAGTCCTTAACGAGATTATCCGATTCACATTCGGGGCAGGCACGTACCCCCTCTTGTTCCTCGGTCTCGTCCGTCTCGCGCGTTCGCTCCCGCTGGCGGGTGGACCGTGTCATCGCACTTTTATAGTAGTATCACGATGGTATATAAATATTTGGTAGCTCGTTTCGTCCGACTATCCGAAACGCCCGAAAACAGTCAATACGGGCGTCGAGAGTCGAAGTTTACGATTCGGAACCGGAAACTCTTTATCCGGCTCTGCCCCACCTCGGAGACGAATGCCGGTCATCGAGTGCGACGTCGAGACGGCCCGCGAACGGCTCGAGGAGGCGGGCGTGACCGTCGAATCGGGCAACACCGACCACGAGCGCTGGCGGGCGAGTACCGGGTCGGCGACCGCCGTCGCATACGACGACAAGGTCGTGATTCAGGGGGCAGAGCCCCGCGAAATCGAGGCACTGCTCCGCGAGGGCGGGGGCCGTGCCCACGTCTACTTCGACGGCGGCTCGCGGGGCAACCCCGGCCCGGCCGCGATCGGCTGGGTGATCGTCACCGGCGACGGCATCGTCGCCGAGGACGGCGAGACCATCGGCACGGCGACCAACAACCAGGCCGAGTACGAGGCGCTGATCGCGGGACTGGAAGCCGCCCGGGACTACGGCTACGACGAGGTCCACGTCCGCGGCGACTCCGAACTCATCGTCAAGCAGGTCCGCGGCGAGTACGATACCAACGACCCCGACCTCCGCGAGAACCGCGTTACCGTCCACGAACTGCTCCGGGCGTTCGACGAGTGGACCCTCGAGTACGTCCCCCGCGAGGTCAACGACCGCGCGGACGGGCTAGTCAACGAGGCGCTGGATCACGCCTGAGACGGTCCGTCCGAGACGGGCGTCCGACGGCGGGTTCAGTAGTCGCCGAGAACGCCGTGGCGCCGCGCCCGTCGTTGGCACGACTGAAACACCGCGTAGCCGGCGACGAGGTACCCGACACCGGTCGCGACGAGGGCCGCGAGCGACCGGGCCTCGAACTGCCAGAGTCGGACGCCGTCGGCCATCGCCCGCTGGAGGAGGTCGCTGCCGTGAACGAGCGGGAGGGCGTGCAACCAGTCGATCCCCGCCGCGGGAGCGGCGACGAGCCCCACGAACGCGAACTGGACGAGCGGGATCCAGTCCCCGATCCGCTTGTACAGGACCGACAGCCCGCCGAGCGCGAAGCCGATGCCGAACACGGACGCGAGCGACAACACGACCAGCGGGACGACCGTCAGGACGTCTATCCGCAACCGTTCGCCGGTCACCAACAGGATAACGAGGAGCGTGATCCCCGCCAGAAGAGCGACCCGAACCGTCTTGACGACGGATTTCGCCAGCAACACCACGCCGAACCCGAACGGCGTGATGAAGTGTCGCTCGAGGGTCCCCCACTGGGCCTCTCGGCCGATCTCCTGTCCGATATCGATGAGCGCGACCGTCGCGAGCATCCACAGGAAGTAGCCGATGATGATCCCCTCGAGCGAGTCGGCGAACGCCTGTCCGCCGAACTCCCGACCGCCGAGAAAGACCACCAGGAACAGCGCGAGAAACGTCACGACGCCTCCGAGCGCGTTGATCGGATAGCGAACGAACACGAGTAGCTCCCGTTCGACGATCGCTCGAATCAGGTGTCCGTATCCGCCACCGACGGCGTTGGATCGGCCCATCACCGATCCCCTCCGCCGGTCAACTCGAGAAACGCCGCTTCCATGTCCGGCGTCCCGGAGTCGACGGAGTCGATTCGGGCGTTTTCCGCCTCGAGTCTCGCGACCAACCGGTAAAATTCCGAACTGGTCGCCGGAAGCGTCACCCGCACTCGATCGCCCGTTTCGGTCACGTCCGCGTCCGGGAACGCCTCGCGAATCGCCGCGACGGCCGTCCCCTCGAGCCCGCGAGCGACGATGCGGTACTCCTGTGTCTCGAAGGAGTCGAGGAGTTCCGAGACCGTCTCGTCGGCGACGACGCGCCCGTCCTGCATGACGATGACGCGATCGCAGACGTCCTCGATGACGCTCATATCGTGACTCGAGACGATCACCGTCAGCTCCCGTTCGGCGACGATGCGACGCAGCTCCGAGCGCAGCGTGAGCGAACTCTCGATGTCGAGCCCGAGCGTCGGCTCGTCGAGGAAGACGACGCTGGCGTCACTGGCCAGCACGCTGGCGAGCGAGACCTTCTGTTTCATCCCCCGGGAGAGGTTGCGAACGACCTCGTCGCCCTGCGCCGCCAGGTCGAGTTGCTCGAGCAGTTCCTCGTGGCGGTCGCTCGCGGCTGACGGATCGGCCCCGCTGATACTCGCGAAGTACCGGAGGTTCTCCCTGACGGTCAATCGCCAGTAATCGTTCCGCGCGCCCTCGAGCATCGCGTCGACGCGGCCGTGGGCCGCGTGGGGTGATTCGCGGGCATCGATGCCGTCGATCGAGACGGAGCCGCTGTCCGGAACGACCAGCCCGAGAATCGACTTGATCGCGGTCGTCTTTCCGGCCCCGTTGGGGCCGAGTAACCCGACGACCGAGCCAGAATCGATCGCGAACGAGACGTCGTCGACCGCCGTTACCGCGTCGTCACCGCTCCCGAAGCGCTTGGTCAGTCCGTCGACGACCAGCGCCGGGCTCGCCTCTGTCGCCGACTCGGCGTCCCGAGACCCGCGCGGTCGATCCCCCTCGTCGGCGTCGACGGCCGTCGGCGGTTCAGTAGTCATCGTCCCTCGTCTCGTGGGGTGGGTTCGACTCCGAGACGAACGGGGCGCGACGTGCGTCGGAGCGCGGTCGGTGTTCATCGCTAAACATCCGCGGTGACGATGTAGAATCCGGTAACTTGGTTTCGCAACAGTTTGTACATGTGGTACGACGACCGGGCGACGGCGACGTGGGAGTCGGTCGCCTTCCCCAGCACCGACAGGAGTTTGTTCATGGGATACGCGACGAAACTGAGCCGGTACCGGTACTTCGCGGAGGGTTTGACACCGTCGGTGATGTCCTCGACGTCGACGTTTCGAAAGCCGAGGTCGGACAGCAGCGTCTCGAACTCCTCGAGGACACTCGTCTGCTGTTTGAGCGCGGCGTCCGTCTTCCGGAGCCGACGCCGCTGTGAGGCCGACAACGCCCCCGGCCGAACGAACCAGTCGGCGGCGACGATTCGGCCGCCGTCGGCCAGTACCCGTCGGACTTCCTCGAGGACTTTCCCGTCGTCTCGGGAGTGACAGAGCGCCTCGAGCCCCCAGACGACGTCGACGGAGTCGTCATCGATCGTCGACAGTTCGTGGAAGTCGTCGTACCGGAACGTGACCGACTCCTCGACGTCGTTCGACCAGGCGTGTTCGCGGGCGATGTCGAGATGTGGCTCGCTGATGTTGACGCCGACGACGGTCGCACCGCGGTTCTCGGCGAGTCAGACCGGATCGCCGCCGGCCCCGCAGCCGATGTCCAGCACGCGCGTCTCGGCGTCGATGTCCGCCGCGTCGGCCACGATCCGCGTCATGTTTTTTGCGGCCGCGCCGATGTCGTCGTGGTCGTCGTCGAAGTACCCGGAATGAATGCTCTGGTGATCGTACGTGTCCCACATCCGTCTGTACGTACCGGTCAGCTCGTTGTACATCGACGCGACCTCCTCGCTTCGGACCGTGGTAGACGCATCGCGTTTCGGTGCCATGATGTATCTATAATAATTCTTCTGTCTGGTTTATTTTTCGAAGAAGGTAACGATCAATATCTGCCGAAGCGCAAAACGACTGGGCAGAGTAGCGGCGGACGGCTCCGCGCGAGGCGACGACGGCGGCAGCGCGGCTACGAGCGCGACGATTCGATTTCGCGTTCGGTCGCCTCCTCGCCGACGCACCGTGTGTGACGGCGTGCGTCCTCCGGAACGTCCGTCTCGAGCAACGTTGCGAGCTTTCGCTCGAAGGCGTCGTCGGAGAGTTCACCGCGGGCATAGCGCTCCCGGAGCGTCTCTAGGGGGGTCTCGTCGTCGGACGAGTCGGCAGTGACGGTCCCGGTCCGACCGCGGTCGGCGGTCGACTCGCGGGCCGTCGTCGCCGGTCCGGTCTCAGTCTCGTGGGGGCCGCGAACCGCACCGACCACCGCACCGACGAGTGCAGCGGCGACCCCGAACGTGGCGGCGCCGAGTGCGATGGCCGTTGCCCCGAACACGGCTCCGAAAACGACCGTACAGACGCCGACGACGATGGTTCCTGCAAAGACGGCGGCGCCGTACTCACGCACGCGTTCCGTCAGTGACATAGATACCGTTCGAAGCCCCGGCTAAAAAAGGTTGTACCGGAATCGGTTCGGCGACCGATCGATCGCGACTCACGCTCCCGAGAACCGGGTGTAGTAGTTGAACATATCCGTGTACGTCGGCTCCGCAGAGCGGATCCCCGCATCGTCCGGCGCGTCATCACGGTCGGCGGGCGAGAACCCTCGAGCGACCTCGTCGTGCTGGAAGATCCGTCCGTCGAGGACGTGGTCGCGCAGGACGTCGGCGTCGTCGGTATCGGACTCGAGAACGGGAGGAACCGACGCCAACAGCGACTCGGGAGTTCCGCTCGCCACGATGCGGCCGTCGTCGAGTACCGCCGCTCTGTCGGCGACGTCGATGTCCGTCGGCAGATGGGTCGCAATGACGAACGTCGACGCGGCGTCCCGGTGGTCGTCCAGCAGCGCGTGGACGTCTTTGATCGTCGTGAGATCGAGTGCGGCCGTCGGTTCGTCGAGCAAGTACACCGGCGCGTCGACGCTCAACGCGATCGTCAACTCGAGTTTCCGTTTCATACCGCCGGAGTAGCTTTCGACCGGTTTATCGAGGTCGCTCTCGAGACCGAACCGGTCGGTGTATGTCGCCCACCGGTCGGTGAATCGATGGTCGAGTCGGTCGTAAAACGCCACGTTCTCCCGGCCGGTGAGACGCTCGAGGCAAAGCGAGTCCTGCACGAGGAGACTCGCCGAACTGGACCGCTCCGAGACCGGCGTTCCGCGGAGTTCGACGGTCCCGTTCGACGGCCGTCGGCCCCCCGCGAGACAGGACAGCAACACGGATTTTCCCGCGCCGTTCGCACCGAGCAAAACGACCGTCTCGCCCCGCTGAACCTCGAGATCGACGCCGCGGAGGACGGTCTCGTCGCCGAAGGAGTAGTAGACGCCGTCGGCGCGGAGGACGGGATCGCTCATACGTCACCTCCGTTATCGTACAGGCTCGTCCGAACGAACGCGATCCCGAGCGCGAGCGCGCCGACCCCGTACAGTCCCAGCAGGGCGACCGACTCGAGGCCGGACGGCATCGGCGGTGGCACGAGTCCCGCCCGCGCGTACTCGCCGCCCCCGACGAGGTGGTAGCCGAGCAGGCGGGCCGAAAGCGCGTTCGGAACGACGTTCAACAGTTCGCCGTCTACCATCGACATCTCCGGGACGACACCGTTGTTTCCGGTAACGAAGACGGCGACGACCGCGACCATCGTCGTCAGGAACTCGGCGTAGCGCTCGTTGTTGGCGGCGATCACGATCGGGACGGCGACGACCATCCAGAGCAGACACGAGAGCGCGAACGCAGCGACCACGATCGGAACCGATTCGGGTCCGCGAATCCCGAACGATGCGCCGGTGAGTCCGCCCGCGAGAAGCGTGGACAGAAAGGCGACACACGAGATGGTCAGGCCGGCGATCATTCGGCCGACGAGATCGGCCGACGGACGGACCGGCATCGCGCGGTACAGTTCGTATCGACTGGCTTCGATGTCGACGACTAACTGATTTCCGAACACGTACAGACAGACGAGCATGGACCCGAAGGTTCCGAGTCCGACGGCCAGGCTCGCTCGCATCGGGGCCGGGACCGAATCCCAGGCCATCAGATACACCAGATACAGGAACGGCCCGAATCCGAGCGCGATGGATAGCAACGTCCAGCTGTGGGCGATCTCGCGCAGGTTCCGTCCCGCGAACGCCCGAACCTGGTCCGCCCAGACCGACGCCGAACCCGTCGTCGGACTGTCCAACGTCTCCTCTGTCACTGTTTCTTGCGACATGTTGTGGCCTTCGTTTACGCTCCCTACTCCACACACTATAACCTATCGCAGGTCGATAGATGATGAATTAAATACGATCCACTTCAGAGAAAAGAAGGGTTAGTTGGCGGTCGTGGCGGTTGTCGCATCGGTTCGAACCGCTGGCCCGCCGACGAACCGCTCCCGCCGTGGGTCGACCGACTCGAGCGGCTCGCGGAGTCCCTCCGGGACACCACTCCCGAACGACGCCACCGCGCCGTCGACCGGTACGACGATCGTCCGTTCACCGATCTGATCTCGGTGATCGTCGCGGACGCACGGGACCGACTTCGCGAGCGGGTGGCCGACGGCCCGTTCACCGGCGAGGCCGTCGCCTGTCTCGCCGAGTGGTTACACAGGCGACTCACCCGGCTCGCCGTACGGATTCTGTACGTCGAGTTCAAGACGTTCGTCGCGACACACGAGGAGGAGTTGGCGACGGCGGACCCCGACTCGACCGACGGGCGGCCGACCGAGTACTACGACCGATTCGTCGACGGGCTCCTCGAGGGCGGGTTCGTGGACCTGTGTCTGGAGTACCCGGTGTTCGGCCGCCTGCTGGTGACCCGTCTCGACCAGTGGTTCGAATCGACGACGGAACTGAACGACCGGCTGCTGGCCGATCGGTCCCGGCTCGAGGAGCGGTTCGGCGACGGGGGCTCGCTCGGCGCGGTCACCGGACTCGACGCGCTGGCACACCCACGGCGACGGCCGGGCGGTCGTCCGCGTGACGTTCGAGGAGGGGACCGAGATCGTCTACAAGCCCCGCGGCGTCGAACCGGGAACGCTGTTCTACGGGATCCTCGATCGCCTCGACCCCCACCTGTCGGTCTCGTCGTTTGCGACGCCGACGTATCTCGCGTGCGACGGCTACGGGTGGATGGAGTGGATCGAACACCGACCCTGTTCCGACGAGCAAGCGGTCGCGCGCTACTACGAGCGGGCGGGCGCGCTCGTCTGTCTGACGTACCTGCTCGAGTTTACGGACTGTCACTACGAGAACCTGATCGCTCACGGCGAGTATCCCGTCCTCGTCGACTGCGAAACGATCGCACATCCGTTCGCGGCGACGGCGGCGTCGGAACGGCTCCCGGAACTCGCACCGTTGGTCACCGAGTCGATCCACCTGAGTCTCCTCCTGCCGTTCGACGTCGAACCGTCGGACATAGACGCGGATGTCGATCCCGCGGCCGTCTCGAAACTCGGGATGGAGGGAATGTCCGGGATCGGAACCGACGCCGATCCCGTCCGCCTCTCGGCCGTGACCAACCCACGGATCGAAGCGGCCAACACCGACGTCATGTCGATCAGTCACGAGCGCCCGACGATCCACCGTGCGGACAACACACCCCACCTCGAGGGATCGGCGCAGCGACCCGGCGAGTATCTCGACGCGATCGTCACCGGCTTCGAGGAGACCTATCGAACCGTTCGGCGACTCCACGAGGACGGCCGATTCCGCGAGGAGATCCTCCGAGACGGGTCGCTCGAGCGGATCGAAAACCGGTTCGTGTACAGGGCGACGCGCCGGTACGTCTCGGTCATCGACGCTCTGCTCTCCCGCGACCCGCTCCGGGACGGCGTTCGGTTCTCCGTCGAGATGGAGCGGCTCGCGGCACCGTTTTTTACCGATCTGATAAGCGACGACCGATACTGGCCGATCTACGAACGCGAACGAGCGGCCCTCAAGCGACTGGACCCACCGCGGATCACGTGCCACGTCGACGGACGGGTCCCTTCGTTCGACGGCGATCCCATCCGGATCAGCGTCGATCGGTCCGGATACGACCGGTGCCGGCGGCGACTCGACTCGATGAGCGAGTCCGATCTTCGCCGACAACGTCGATTACTGCGCGAGTGTTTCGACGGGACGGACCGCTGATCGGACGCCGGTGTTTCCGGGCGGATGGGAACGCTAATGTGCGACGGTCGGATAGCTGCCGACCATGCAGTTTCGGCAACAGCAGGCGGGCCCGGTCCCCGCCGGTTCGGGGACACGGTGCCGAGCGCGAGGGACGGAGGTGAGAGAGTGACCGATCGCAGCGGGGACCTCCCGCGCGGCGTCGTCGACGAAGTCGAGCGGTTGACACGCCTCGAGCGGACCGCAGTCGACGACAACGAGATCGCGGCGTACGAGCGGCGTCGCGAGGAGTTGCTCGAGAACCACGACTTCACGTCGCGGATTCGCGACGACGACGGCGACGACGTCCTCGTCTGCCACCCCGCGGAGTGGCACGACGAGGACGCCGGCGTCATCAGGACCGACCATATCGAGGACATCGATCGCGCCGTCGAGATTCCGCTCGAGGGGACCGAAGACCCCGACGACTGGGCGGCCGTCGACGATCGAAACCGGGAGCTCGTCGCCGCGGTCAGGGAGGCCCACGGTGACGTTCACGGGGACAACGCGGCGCTGCTTGCGGACTTCGCGGGCAACCACTACGCGAAACCGATCGCGTCACTGACCGCCGACGAACTCGCGGAGTTTCGAGCGGAGTACCTCGTCAGGAACGCCTGGCCGTCCGAAAAACAACGGGAAGTGATCGCGGAGTCGATCGAACTCGTCTTTGAGGCCGCCGGTGAATCGGCCCCGATAGTCGACTCTCAGTAGCTCTCGTCGACGATCTCTCGGATCTCGTCGGCGCGGTCGTCGCCCGTGACGACCTTCGAGAGCGTCCACTGGATGCCGTCGAGGACGGCGTCGTAGCCGTCGTCGGTCAGCGAGTACTGGTTGGTTCGCTTGTCGAGCTCGCTCTTTTCGACCAGCCCCAGATCGACCAGTTCGTCGAGGTTGGGGTAGAGTCGACCGTGGTTGACCTCTGTCCCGTAGTAGTCCTCGAGTTCGCGTTTGATCGCCAGGCCGTACATCGGTTCCTTGGCGAGGATCACGAGGATGTTGTTCTGGAAGGCGGTAAGCTCGCGTGCAACACTCTGCTCGTCGGTGATTGATTGTGCCTCTGACATGGCTATGTAAATGTCACCAGACTATTTAAGACTTGTCAACCTTTCCGCGTGTCAGCGGATTGGATGGGCCATACCGGCCGCGACGCGGCCGGACGCCGGTGGAACGGGCCCGTTCGTCGTCTGTCCCATAGCTGGCAACCGTCAACCGACTAGTGACACTCGATTACGAAAGTACTTTTTGATCGACCGTCGATCCTCCGGTACATGGTCAACCTCTGGGAAGACCTCGAGACCGGACCGAATCCGCCAGAAGAGATCTACGCCGTCGTGGAGTGTCTCAAAGGCGAGCGAAACAAGTACGAGTACGACAAGGACGTCCCCGGCGTCGTCCTCGATCGCGTCCTCCACAGCAACGTCCACTACCCGAGCGACTACGGCTTCATCCCGCAGTCGTACTACGACGACGAGGACCCCTTCGACGTCCTCGTCCTCGTCGAGGACCAGACGTTCCCCGGCTGTGTCATCGAGGCCCGACCGGTCGCGCTGATGAAGATGGACGACGACGGCGAACAGGACGACAAGGTCATCGCCGTCCCCTCGGAGGACCCCCGCTACGATCACATCGAGGATCTCGACGACATCCCCCAACAGCAACTCGACGAGATCGACGAGTTCTTCGCGACCTACAAGAACCTCGAGGAGGGCAAGGAAGTCGAGACGCAGGGCTGGGAGGACAAGCAGGCCGCCTACGACGCGATCGAACACGCCCAGGACCTCTACGACGAGAACTTCTAAACGGGACCCGCCGCACTCGCGGCGTCACCGTTTTCTCTCGCTGCCGCGAACGGATACCCGAGAGTTATCCGCGGCCGACCGGCTGATTCGTTATGAGCATGGGTAATTTTATCCCCGTTCCCGACGTAGTCGTTCCTGTATGGCAGCATCCGACTCCGCCCCGAGAACGTCGTCGGCCGACGGCACAGACGAGTCCGCCGCCGGTATGGCACACCTCACGGTCGTTCCGGCCAACTTCGATCCCGACGACTCGAGCGCGATCGACGAGTAGCGGTCCGTCCCCAATTGGCACACCTCGTATGCCACCCCGCCGTGACCTCGCCCGACGGGCACCGCCGACTCGCGCCCCAGCCGTTCGGAAAACAGTGTCTCGAAACGAACCTTCTTGTATGCGGTCGAACTACGTCCGTCCATGGGTCTGTTCGACCGATTACGGGGCGACGGTGATCCCCGGGTCGCGTTTATCGGGATCGACGGCGTGCCGTATAGTCTCCTCTCGGAGAACGAGGAACTGTTTCCCAACTTCGCTGCGATCGCCGAGGACGGAACCGCCGGCGAGATCTCCAGTATCGTCCCGCCGGAGTCAAGCGCCTGCTGGCCGTCGCTGACGACCGGGATGAACCCGGGCGAAACCGGCGTCTACGGCTTTCAGGACCGCGAGATCGGTACCTACGACACTTACGTCCCGATGGGGCGTGACGTGCAGGCCGACCGCGTCTGGGACCGCGTGCAGGAAAGCGGCCGCAAGGCCACCGTGATGAACGTCCCCGTTACGTTCCCGCCCCAGCGAGACGTCCAGCGGATGGTCTCGGGCTTTCTCTCGCCCGGCCTCGACAAGGCCGCCTACCCCGACGACGTCCGCGACTACCTCGAGACGCTCGACTACCGGATCGACGTCAATCCGAAACTCGGCCACAAGGACGATAAATCCGCGTTCATCGAGGACGCTCACGCGACCGTCGACGCCCAGTACGAGGCCTTCCAGCACTACATCGAGGAGGACGACTGGGACCTGTTCTTCGGCGTCTTCATGACGACCGACCGGGTCAACCACTTCCTGTTCAAAGACTACGAGCGCGACGGCGAGTACAAAGAGGAGTTCATCGAGTTCTACGAGAAGGTCGACGACTACATCGGCCGTCTGCGGGAGTCGCTGCCCGAGGACGTCACGATGATCGTCGCCTCCGACCACGGCTTCACCAGCCTCGACTACGAGGTCCACTTCAACGAGTGGCTCCGGGAGGAGGGCTGGCTCTCCTTCGAGACGGACGAGCCCGAGGAACTGGGCGATATCGCCGACGACACGAAGGCCTACTCGTTCATCCCGGGCCGGTTCTACATCAACCTCGAGGGACGGGAGCCCCGCGGTGCCGTCCCCGAAGACGAGTACGACGCGGTCCGCGATCAGCTCAAGGCCGACCTCGAGGCGCTCGAGGGCCCCGACGGGAACAAGGTGGTCGACCGCGTCGTCGAGAAGGAGGCGGCCTTCCGGGGCGACCACGCCGACATCGCGCCGGACCTGGTCGCGATCCCGAACAAGGGCTTCGACCTCAAGTCCGGCTTCAAAGGCGAGGGCGAGGTCTTCGACACCGGCCCGCGAAACGGGATGCACAGCTTCGACAACACGTCGCTGTATATCGACTCGCCGGACGCGACGATCGAGGACGCCGACCTCTTCGATATCACGCCGACGATCCTCGACCTGCTGGACCTCGAGTACAGCCGCGGCGAGTTCGACGGCGCGAGTCTCGTCTGACCACGGTTCGTCGCACCGACGACCGACGAAAGAGCTATTTTCGTCGCTGAATAATCAGAACGTATGAGGGACGCTCTCCTCGTCGGGGGCTGCTTCGCCTTGGCGCTGCTGTGTGCCGCCGTCGCGAGCGCGATCACCGAGAGCCCGGCCCTGCTCGGGATCACGCCGATCGGGGTCGCGATTTACTTGATCGTCGGCGTCGGCCTCCCGCAGTCGCTGTTAGCCCGCCGGACCGGGTCCGATCTCCAACTCGGGCTGGCCGCGTTGGCCGTCGCCGGCGGGGCGATCGCAGTGATCGTCGGGATCGCGACGGGCTCACCGAACGCTGAACTGAGCGGTGGCGTCGTCGCAATCTTGCTTTTCGTCGTGCTGGGCAACGCCGTTGGGGCAGTCATTCGACAGTTCCGCGACGGCTATCGGTCGACGGCCGGCGAGTGAGACCGCCGCTTCCCCGTCCCGATTCGATCCCGTTTTGCCGGCGGCGACGAACCGCCGCCCATGGAAGAGGTCATTCACGCTCGCGGCCACGAGAACGTCACCGCCGACCACGCTAGCACGTTCGAGGTGACGACCGACGACTACCTCACGCCCGCCGGCGACTGCATCCTCGCGATCGAGGCCGACCGCGCGCCGGCCGACTTCGCTCCCGAGTTCGTCGCGGCCTGTCAGGACTCCAACGCGACGATTACCGTCACGCTCGAGGCCGACGGCCACACGGAGTCCGTGACCGGGCGGGGCGATCCCGCCCTCGAGTTCACGAACGAGCGCAGCGCGGTCGGGCGCACGAGCGACTACGTCGACGATCGAACGATCCTCATCGACGCCGCGTTCGCGGCCGAGGGGTTCGACCGCGACCTCGTGGCGGCGCTTGCCGACGGTGCCGAGGTGACGGTGACGATCACCGTCGAGTAGCCGGCGGTCCGGGTCCGATCGCCCTCTCGGCAACCGTCCGTCGCGGTTTTGGGGCCGAAGTCCCAACGGGACGGTATGAGCGACGATTCGGAGCCAGCGGTCAACATCAGCGGCGGGCCGGCCGGCGGCGGACGGGCCGCCGAGTTCGATCCGGCGACGGCCGAGACCCGCGCCGAAGAAGTCGTCGACCGACTGGGCGAACTGTTCTGGCAGAAGGAGTACGGCGGCCGGGACGCCTTCACCTGTCTCGTCCGGACGATTCTGAGCCAGAACACGAGCGACGAGGCCAGTCAGCCGGCCCACGACGCGTTGATCGACAGATACGACTCCGACGACACCGACCTCGCCGAGTCGCTCGCGGCCGCCGAGCAGTCGACGCTCGCGGAGACCATCAGCGGTGCGGGCCTGTACAACCAGAAGTCCGAGACGATCATCGACACCGCCGAGTGGGTCCTCGAGGAGTTTGGCTCCGCTGCAGCCTTCGACGCGTTCGTCACGAACGAAGCGTCCGCCGAAGTCCGCGAAACGCTGCTCGAGGTCCGGGGCGTCGGTCCGAAGACCGCCGACTGCGTCCTGCTTTTCGCCGGCGGTCGCGGCGGCGTCTTCCCCGTCGATACCCACGTCCACCGGATCTATCGACGCATGGGGATCGCGCCGCCGGACGCCGACCACGAGGCCGTCCGCGAGGTTCTCGAGCGCGACGTGCCCGCAGCCAAGTGTGGCTTCGGACACACCGCGACGATCCAGTTCGGCCGCGAGTACTGCCGGGCGCGCACGCCGGCCTGCCTCGAGGATCCCGACGCCTGTCCCGTGGCGGACCGCTGCGATCAGGTCGGCGTCTTCCCCGAAACGGGCGAAGTCGTCGACCCGGCCGAGGTCCCCGAAGCGGAGTGACGGACCCGGCCATGGCACGGTCCCGAGCCGTCTCGCTCGAGTCGATAGCGTGACGGGCAGTCAGCGCCTTTATACAATCGAAATTGCATTCGTGAAACAATGGTTGCATTCAGCGACGCGGAACGGGACGCAGTGTACAAGGCGATTTTCTCGCGGCGGGACATCCGGCGGTTCCGCGAGGAGCCGATCCCCGACGACGCCCTCGAGCGACTCCTCGAGGCCGCCCATCACGCCCCGAGCGTCGGCTTTTCCCAGCCGTGGGACCTCGTCGTCGTCCGCGAGACGGAGACGAAAGCCGAGATCGCCGAGATCGCCGACCGCGCCATCGCGGCCGCCCGCGAGGGCTACGCGGAACCGCGGCGAAGCGAGTTCGCCGACCTGAAACTCGAGGGGATCCGTGAGTCGCCGGTCAACGTCTGCGTGACCTGTGATCCGACGCGGGGCGCACCCCACGTGTTGGGACGGAGCTCGATGCGACGGACCGACGTGTACTCGACCTGTCTCGCCGTGCAAAACCTTTGGTTGGCCGCCCGTGCGGAGGGGATCGGCGTCGGCTGGGTGAGCGTCCTCTATCCCCACGAGGTCCGGGAGGTACTCGATATTCCCGCACACGTCAAGCCGATCGCGTATCTCTGTCTGGGCTATCCCGAGGACGGGTTCCCCGACGAACCCGTCCTCCAGCAGGAAGGCTGGCGCGAGCGACTCGACGTGGAGACGCTCGTCCACGAGGGTGGATGGAATCCGGAACGGACGACCGACGCCGCTCGCGAGCGTGGCACTGACGGCGATCGCGGCCACGGGCGGCGTGTCCGATCCGAATCGCGGCCGCGGTAGTCGCCGGCTGGCAGTGGCTGCCAGCGGGGAGATTCCGACTGGACGCCGGCGGTGTGGCCGCCGGTCGGAACCGATCCGTCACGAGTGCCCGGCGTCGCTCCATCACTGCCACAACGTTAATGAGATTCGAAGGTTGATACTCGGTGTCAAACGAAACACGCCGTGTTCTACGTCTCCTATTTCGGCCGGGACACCGCGAGGATGTCCGTGTACGGACGGCCAGCGCTGCCGACCGGTCGACGGAACCGCGCGACTGCCGTCGACTCCTCGAGGGGGCGAAACTGATCACCACGGGGACTCGACCCGAATATGACGTACGAATTCACGCCGATAGCGCTCCCGTACATCGCCGCGGCAGCCGTCTGTACCGTGCTGTTGAGTACGATCTGGCAATACCGCGACCGGCGGGGCGCGAACGGATTCCTGCTGGATATCGCCGGCGTGATCATCCTCTCGGTGACGGTGTCGCTTCAGCTGTTCGCGACGGCGGAGGCGACGAAGCTCTTCTGGTGGAACTGGCGGTTCGTCGCGGGCTCGTTCATGGGGATCGGCTATCTGCTCATGGCGGTCGAGTACACTAACAACGAGGAGTACATAACGTATCGAAACGGGGCGGCACTCGCCGTCGTCCCGGTCCTGATCCAGTTTGCGGCGTGGACGAACGACCGTCACGAGTGGGTCTACACCGCGTCGATCGATCCGACGACCGGATTCCTCGTGCCCACGTTCGAACCGCTGTACTGGATCTACGCCGTGACGATGTTGGCGTATCTCGGGCTCGCAGTCTACCTCCTGATCCGGTTGCTCCGCTCGCTTCCGGGGTTCGAAAAACAGGTGGGAGTTCTTGTTGCGACGATACTGTTCGTCACGGTCGGGCTGTTCGTCTGGTGGCTCGGAGTCGTCCCCGTCGATACGCTCGCCCTGACGAGTACGGTGAAAGTCGTCGGCTTCTACGTCGCAGTGGACCGATTACAACTCCTCGATATCGTCCCCGTCGCGCGGACGAAAGTGATCGACAACATGCAAGACGCCGTCC
Organism: Natrinema mahii; assembly: GCA_000690595.2. Lineage (GTDB taxonomy): Archaea > Halobacteriota > Halobacteria > Halobacteriales > Natrialbaceae > Natrinema > Natrinema mahii. Next base: position 110,527 of record JHUT02000001.1, read on the forward strand.
TCGTCGTCAACGCGGCGAATCGGATCGTCGACGCGAACCCCTCGGCCAAACGACTCGCCGGCACCGAAATCTCGATCGGTGACTCGCTCGCGACGGTGTTCCCGTCGTCCCGGTTTCCCGACCTCGACGACACCGCCGACGCTCCGACGGAATGCACGTTCGAAGTCGACGGGGAGAACCGCCACTTCGCCGTCCAGCTGTCGCCGCTCACGGACTCCCGGGGGAGACAGACCGGCCAGTTGATCGTCCTCCGGGACATCACGGAACTGAAAAACCGGGAACGGGAACTGACCGTCCTCAATCGGATCGTTCGCCACGACATTCGCAACGAGATGAACGTCGTCATCGGTCGCGGCGAACTCCTCGCGGACCACGTCGACCCCGACGGCAAGGAACACCTCGAGTTGATGCTCGAGAGCAGCGATCACGTCGTCGACCTCACGCAGGTCATCGGCGACCTCGTGGAAACGCTGACGACCGACGGCGACCTGGACCTCAAACCCGTTCACCTACTGCCTGTCGTCCGCAACCAACTCGAGAAAGCGCGGACCAGCTACCCCGACGCGACGTTCCGCGTCGACGGTGAGCCGCCGACTAACGTGACGGTTCGGGCCAACGAGATGCTGTCCTCCGTGTTCACGAACCTCCTCAACAACGCCGTGCTACACAACGACGCGGACACCCCGCGCGTGGTGGTTTCGATCGCGGATCGAGACGGTCTCGTCTCGATCCGCGTCGCCGACAACGGCCCCGGTGTGCCCGAGGGCCAACGGGACGAAATCTTCGGGCGCGGGCAGAAAGGCCTCGAGAGCGAGGGCACCGGGATCGGCCTCTACCTGGTCGATACCCTCGTCGAGGGCTACGGCGGCGACGTATGGGTCGAAACTGCCGAGGAAGGCGGCGCGGCGTTCGTCGTCGAACTCCCGAAAGCCGGGGCTCGACAGGAGCGGCCAGCGGCGCTCCGAGACTGACCGGCGACGGTCGCGTCACGGAAAACGGAAAGACGGTCGTGGACTCACAAACTGCGACGCGATTCGTCGGAGACGGTCAGAGGAAGCGGAAGGTCTCCAGGTTCTTCGGCGCGAAGGTTCGCATGTCGTACTCGTGATAGAGTGCCGACGAGAGGTCCTGCGTGGAGCGTTCGTCACCGTGGACACACAACACCTTCTCGGGACGGGGGTTCATCGTCTTGACGAAGTTCTCGAGGCCGGCGCGGTCGGCGTGGCCGGAGAAGCCGTCGACGGTCTCGACGTCCATGTTCAGCGAGAGGGTGCCGCGGCCGCCGCCGTTGCCCATGGCACCGACCTCGCTGGTGGGGATCTCGTCCCAGCCGTTCTGGATGCGACGACCAAGCGTCCCCTGGGCCTGGTAGCCGACGAAGACCAGCGTCGAGTCCGGATCGGGACCGATGTGGGAGAGCCAGGACATGATCGGGCCGCCGGTGACCATCCCTGAGGTCGAGAGGATGATACAGGGCTCGCCGTCGGCGACGTCCTGTCGCTCCTCCTCGCCGCCGTCGATGTGGTTGAACTGCTCCGCGAGGAACGGGTTCTCGTCCTCGTGGAAGATCCGGTCGCGCAGGTCGTCCCGGAGATATTCGGGGTAGGTCGTGTGGATCGCGGTCGCCTCCCAGATCATCCCGTCCAAGTGGACCGGCATCTCGGGGATGTCGCCGCTGCGCATCGCCTCCTCCAAGACGAGCATGATCTCCTGTGATCGACCCACGGCGAAGGCGGGGATGACGACCTTGCCGTCTTTCTCGTAGGTCTCGTTGATGACCTCCTTGAGGTCGCGCTCGGAGTCTTCCTGGTCGGTCTGGTAGTCGTTGCGACCGCCGTAGGTCGACTCCAGAACCAGCGTTTCGACGCGCGGGAAGTCGTTGACCGCGCCGTTGAACAGCCGGGTGTCCTCGTAGTGGATGTCGCCGGAGAAAGCGACGTTGTAGAGGCCGTCACCGATGTGGAAGTGCGAGACGGCCGAGCCGAGGATGTGGCCCGCGTTGTGGAAGGTGAGTTTGACGTCGGGCGCGATGTCGGTGACATCGCCGTACTCGAGCGGGATGCAGTGTTTGATCGCTTCGCGGACCTGTTCGCTCTCGTAGGGCGGGCTGCGGCCTTCCTTGGCCGCGACGTCCAAGTAGTCGAGCGTCAGCAGTCCCATCAGGTCCCGCGTGGGCTCGGTGCAGTAGATCGGGCCGTCGTAGCCGTACTTGAACAGGAGGGGAATGAGTGCGGAGTGGTCGAGGTGGGCGTGGGTCAGGACGACCGCGTCGATGGTCTGTGGGCCCGCGCCGAGCGCCTCCGGGGCGTGGAGGTAGGGGACCTCGCCTTCCGCACCGGGCTTGTCCCCACAGTCGATGAGGATCCGGGTTTCGGGGGTCGAGAGGATGAACGACGCGCGTCCGACCTCGCGACAGCAGCCGAGCGTGGAGATGCGGACGTACTCGTCGTCGGACATCTCCTCGCGGTGGATCTGGCGGCCGACCTTCTCCAAGATGTCCCGCCGCTCGTCGCGTTCCTGCTTGAGGAAGCTCCGAACGTTCGAGACCGTCGAGGACTCGATCGGCGGCGTGCGGACGACTTCGGGCGTCCAGCCGACGTTTTTCGTGATTTCCCGGAGCGTCGAGCCGTGACGGCCGATGACCATGCCGGGCTTTTCGGCCTCGATGACGACCTCGCCGGTGTCGGCGTGGAAGTCGAGATCCGTGACTCCGGCGTCGTCGGGGATCACGTTCATGATCTCCTCGCGGGCCTGTTCTGGCCGCGAGAGGACGCTCGGATCGGGACGAACGGTGATTCGCTTGCGGAGCTTGCTCGCCAGTTGCCGAATGAGGTCGCCCTGCTGGGCGAACTTCTTCGGGTCGCGAGTGTAGACCACCAGTTCGGGGCCTTCGTATTTCACCGAGGAGACCGAGATATCGCTCGGTAACTCGCTCGTGATCTGTGCTTTGAGATCGTCGAGTTGCTGCTCTACAGTACTCATAGGTCGCCGAATGTGGATTGCGTGAACTCGCCGTCCAGAACCGAGTGTGACGTCAGATGGGTGGGGGTGATCGGGATCGGGGTGTCGGAACCGAGCGCCCGCGGCGGACGACGATTCGCGTGCTGTTTCGTCTCCCGAATCATCGTTTCGACACCACGCCTGACGAACACGCTCCCGGATCGGTTATCCTGGTTCGTGCGGGAAATTCCAGGGAGAACCCGCTTACTCGAGGCTATTCTTTGCGTAGTATAAAAGCCTTCGCAAAACCCAGGGCGATGGGGACGGTAGTTGTCGATCCATGCACGTCACACCGACACGGGTCGTCGAGGAGCGAGACTGGGTCCGTGACCGGGCCGAGACGGTCGTCCCGGTCATCAACGCCGTCCGCGACGACCTCGGCGAGATCTTCGACACCGAGGTCGACGCGGTCACGGTCGGGGCGTACCGCGAGGAAGTCGATACCGTCTTCGCCGACGGCGATCTGGCCGTCAACGTCGCCGCGATGGTCGCGATCCTGCGCGAGTTAGACGTCGCGGGCGATTACCCCGGGTTCGTCGTCGACGAACTGCTCGGCCGGGAGCTGGCCGCGACGATCGCCGGCCGCCAACCCCTTCGGACGCTGGGCGAGGCGACCTTCCACTACGCCGACCTCCACGTCCACGGCGACGCGAGCGAAAACGCGGGCGTCGACGACTGCGAGGCGGCGCTGGCCGCCGGCTTTCAGGAGCGACTGCCCGGCTGGAACTGGACCGAGCGGGAGAGCCCGTTCGGCGTCCGCTAGCCGTCCGTCTCGGACTCGTTCGTCGAGCCGCTCTCGTTTTCGGTCCCGGACTCGTTGCCCGTGCCATCGCCGCCCTGCTCGTCGATCGCGCCCTGCTGTTGCTCGAGCTGGGCCTGTTGCATGGCGAATTGCTCGTAGCTGTCGCCGGGGTAGATCGCACTGATATCGCCGCTTTGCAGGGCGGCGACGATGGTCTCGGCGGGCGCGTCGACGAGGAAGAAGCCGTACGCGGACGAAGACTCCTCGATCGAGACGTCGCCGTTCGAGTCGGCCAGATCCTCGAGCGGGGCCGCGGCCGCCGCGGTCAGCTCGCGCTGTTTCTCCTGATAGCGTTTGCCGGCCTCCGCTTCGCTGATATTGCCGTCGTCGATCGACTGGCGAAGCTCCTGCTGGAGGCTCTGCAGTTGCTCCTGATCGGGGGCGACCGTCACCGTCAGGGGACCGTCGGCGCTTCCCGAGTCGTCCTGTGTCAACGCCTCGAGGCCGGAGCAGCCGGCCAGCCCGGCGGCAGCGCCGGTTCCGGACAGTGCGAGGAACCCGCGGCGGGTCGGTAGGTTCGACATCGTGTCGTGGGCGGGGAGCGACGCTGATATACCTTCTGCGTCGGCCGGCCCGTTCGACCGAGGGCGCGCCCCTTTTGGTCGTCGCGGCGCTACCCCGAGCCAGTGACCGACACAGCGCCCCGCGGACGGACGGAAACGGTGCAGGAGCCGACGCTGCCGGTCGCCCGCGACGCCGTCGCCCGCGGGATCGATCGCGAGGCGATCGTGACCGTCTACGGCCGCTGTACCGTCGACTACGACGGTCGCGCGACGAGCTACCTCGAGGCCGGGGATCGCCACCTCATGCTCAAACCCGACGGGGCGGCGCTGGTCCACACCGACGAGGGCCAACAGCCGGTCAACTGGCAGCCGCCGGGCTGTGACCACGCCGTCAGCTGTGCGGACGGCGACCTCGTCGTCGAGAGCCTGCGATCGACGCCGGACGAACGGCTCGCCGTCCGGTTCAGCGAGGTCCTGCAGGTCTCGGCCTTCTCCGGGACCGACGAGAACGATCTCGCACTGACCGGGACCGAGGAGGACCTCCGCCAGCGCATCCTCGAGGAGCCAGCCCTGCTCGAGGCCGGCTTCACGCCGCTGGCGACCGAACGCGACACGCCGGCGGGGGCCGTCGACATCTACGGCGAGGACGAGGCTGGCCGTGCGGTCGTCGTCGAACTGAAGCGCCGTCGGGTCGGCCCGGACGCGGTGAGCCAACTCCGACGGTACGTCGACGCCTTAGAGCGCGACCTCCACGCCGACGCGGCGGTCCGCGGCATCCTGGTCGCCCCCTCGGTGACCGACCGCGCCGGCCGACTGTTGACCGAACACGGCCTCGAGTTCGTCTCGCTCGAGCCGCCGGCCGAGTGACGCCGCTTTTCAGGACCGCGTCTTCCGCGCGCGTCAGGCCGGATACGTCCCCGTCAGCGTCGTCCGGTCGATGACGGTGCCCGCGATCGCCGACTCGAGGGCGTCCGCGCCGGTCGCGCGTTCGCGGCCCGATTTCGACGGCCGGCTATCGGCGAACGGTGAAGATCACGATTCCCAGGATCAGAAGGCCAACGCCCCACCACCACGATTTTCCCGGGAGATACGCCAGCAACAGCGTGACGATCCCCGAGGTGATGAGCGACCAGCCGATCGTCGTTCGATATGTCATGCCAGCAATCGGTGGGGGAGCGGGTTGGGCGTTGTGCCGGAGGCTGCAAGACGTATGTCCCGCTGCCGGACGCGGGGCACACGCACCGTCCGGTATCTCTCCCGTGCGGGCAGTCACTCCTCGAGCAGCCGTTTCAGCCGATCGAGTTCCGTCAGCGCCTCGACGGGGGTCAGGTGGGCCAGATCGAGCGCACGCAGTTCCGCGGCGACGTCCGTCGCCACGTCGCCGCCGTCCGCAGTGGCCGTCGACGGGTCGGCCGCGTCCCCGTCGGGCGTCGGAGCACTGCTCGCGTCGGTGTCGGCGGTCGGCACCTCGCCGCTCGTCTCGCTGCTCTCGGCGGCCGCGTCCGCGACCAGGTCCCGCGCGCGGTCGACGACCGAATCGGGGACGCCGGCCGCGGTGGCGACCTCGACGCCGTACGAGCCCGTCGCCGCGCCGGGCGCGATCTCGTGGTGGAAGACGACCTCGCCGTCGACCTGCTCGACCTCGAAGTGCAGCGTGAACGCGGCCGCGAGGTCGTCGGCGAGTGCGGTCAGCGGGTGGTGATGGGTCGCGAAAAGCGTCGTCGCGCCGACCCGGTCGTGGAGGTGTTCGGTGATCGCCTGTGCGATGGCCATCCCGTCGGCCGTCGAGGTGCCCCGACCGACCTCGTCCAACAGGACCAGCGCGTTCTCGTCGGCCTCCCGCAGGATCGTCGCGAGTTCGTCCATCTCGACCATGAACGTCGAGCGCCCGCCCGCGATGTCGTCGCTGGCCCCGACGCGAGTAAAGATTCGATCGACCGGCGTGAGCCGGGCGGCGCTGGCGGGCACGAAGCTGCCGACCTGTGCCAGCAGGATGATCTGGGCGATCTGTCGCATGTACGTCGACTTCCCAGACATGTTGGGCCCCGTGATCACCGCCAGTCGGCGGTCGTCGGTGAAGTCGGCGTCGTTCGGGACGAACGACTCCTGAGTCCGCTCGACGACGGGGTGGCGGCCGCCCTCGATCTCGAGGACGCGACCGTCGCCATCCGCGCCGCCCCCGCGCTCTACGATTTCGGGCCGGCAGTAGTCGTACTGCGCCGCGGCCGTCGCGAGCGAGACCAGCGCGTCTAGCGCGGCGAGGGCCTCGGCCAGCCCCTGGACGCGCTCGACCTCGGCGGCGACCTCGCGGCGCACCTCGCAGAAGAGTTCGTACTCGCGTTCGTCGGCCCGCTCCTCCGCGCCGACGATCTCGTCCTCTCGCTCTTTGAGTGCCGGCGTGACGAACCGCTCGGAGTTCTTCAGCGTCTGGCGGCGCTGGTAGTTCTCGGGCACCGACTCGAGGTTGGGGTTCGTCACCTCGATGTAGTAGCCATGCACCGAGTTGTAGCCGACCTTCAGCGAGTCGATTCCGGTCCGCTCGCGCTCGCGTTCCTCCAGGTCGTCGATCCACTGCTTGCCGTCGCGGGCGGTCCCCCGGAGGTCGTCTAAGTCCGCGTCGTAGCCCTCGGCGATGACCCCGCCCTCGGTGATCTCGATCGGCGGGTCGGCGACGATCGCGTCGTCGATCAGTTCCCGGACGTCGACCAGGGGATCGAGGTCGTCGTGGAGCCGCTCGAGCCGATCGCAGTCGGCGTCGGCGAGTTCCTCGCGCACCTCGGGGACGACGGCCAGCGTATCCCGCAGCGACCGCAGGTCCCGTGCGTTCGCCCGCTCGCGGGAGATCCGCCCGATCAACCGCTCGAGGTCGTAGACGTCCCGCAGTAACTCGTGGAGTCGTTCCCGAGTCTGTACTGCGCCCGTCAGTTCCTCGACGGCGTCCAATCTGGCCTCGATCCGCTCGGGCTCGAGCAGCGGTCGCCGGAGCCAGTCCCGGAGTTTCCGGCCGCCCAGCGCGCTCGCGGTCTCGTCCAAGACGCCGACCAGCGTCGCGTCGTCGCGGCCGTGAACCGTTCGGGGTTCGAACAGCTCGAGGCTCCGCAGGGCCACGGCGTCGAGCAGGAGGTATTCGCGAGGGTCGTACCGCGTGAGGTGGGTGAGATACTCGAGGTGGTGGTCCTCGCCGTCGGGTGCGTCGTCCTCGGTCTCCGCCTCGTCGGCGGTCTCGCCGCGTTCGCCCTCGTGTGCCCCGCCGCGGACGTACTCCGCGTAGGAGAGGAGCGCGCCGCAGGCTCGAATCTCGGCGTCGCTCGCGAGCAGGGCATCGGGGTTTCGGAAGTACGCCGAGAGCTTCGCTCCCGCTCGGTCGCGGTCAAAGGCGGTCTCGTCGTAGGGCGTGACCATGCAGTTCTCGGGGAGGAGGTCGGCGGGCGCGTCCGGCCCGACGACGGCCTCGGCGGGGTCGAATCGGCTCACCTCGTCGGCGATCGCCTCCCGCGAACTCGAGCTGGTCGCGAGGAAATCGCCCGTCGAGACGTCGAGCAGGGCCAGCGCGATCTCGTCGCTATCGCCCTCGCCGCGGGCGACCGCGGCCACGAAGTTGTTGTCGTCGCCAGCAAGCAGTTCGTCCTCGGTGAGCGTCCCCGGCGTGATCACGCGCGTCACCGCCCGCTCGACGACGCCCGACGACTCGCCGGGTTCCTCGACCTGATCGGCCACCGCGACCCGGTAGCCGGCCTCGAGCAACTCCTCGATGTACGACTCGGCGTTGTCGATCGGGATGCCGGCCATCGGGTACTCGCCGGTGGAGTCCTCGCGGCTGGTCAGCGCGACCTCGAGCAATCGTGCGCTGCGTTCGGCCGCGCCACAGAAGGTCTCGTAGAAGTCCCCCACCTGAAAGAGCACGATCGCGTCGTCATAGCGCGCACAGAGGTCGTGGTACTGCCGCATCATCGGCGTCAGCTCGTCGCGTTTCTCGGCCATCGCTGCGGGCGGGCCAAGCGCCGGATCCATACCCGGAATCGGCCGCCCGACGCTGAAATACCTTGCTGGATCGGCCGTCCCGCCGCCGGCTCGAGGACGGGTCGGGGAACGCTTACGAGTCCGTCTCGAAGTACAGGTCGGCGTGGTTCGCACAGCCGGGGTTAAAGGCCGCGTCACAGGCCGGACAGCGGTAGTCGGTCTCGAGGTACTCGGGCACGGTGAGCGCGGTGCCGCAGGCCCCACAGAGAACCGACGGCTCGTCGAACCGGGCGCGTGGCCACGGGACGGCCTCGTGGTCCGTCACCGCCTCATGACAGCGAAAACAGGGGACGAAGTCCTCGCAGCAGGCGAACCTGAACGCGACCACGTCGCGGTCGGTGTCGTAGTGGGCACACCGCGTTTCCGGACCGACCGCGACGCCGCGGACCGTGTGGCCGCCGATCGATTGCACGCGTGGCTCGAGGGTCGGCGGGCGCTTCGGTGTTGTGGTTGGCGGGGAGTGGTCGAGAGGGGGTAGTGCCTCGAGAGACAGTTCTTTTGGAGTTCGACGGGCTTCTCTATCTGTGCCCCTAAGGGGGCAGGGCAATTGCGCGGCGCGCAGAGCGCGCGCCGCGCTAGCGAAAAGTCAGGTTGTCCGATTCAAGACGGTACAACGGTGCTGCTCCACCAGTAGGAGAGGATGGGTCCTTGATAAGGAGTGTTGTCGAGTCTGCTTAGGAGGGTGTGATTAGGCTATGGCCGAGCGGTAAGTACAGGTGAACCAGTTATTCTTCGATACAGAGACCCAAACCCACCAGCTATATAATGTCATATCGCAGAAAATAATACATGAACCGTCGGTTACTACTTGCTACAGTTGGGTCAATGGTTGGAGGTCTTACGGCTGGTTGTAGTACGCTTTCATCAAATAATTACTCATATGATCTATATAATAATTCAGGAGAGGAACTTTCGTTCAATATTCGGTTAGAAAACACATCATCAGACATAATACACAACGAGACCCACCAATTAGAGGGTGGGGTGGGGAAGGAAGGAATAGCAATTGAAGGCGTCCCAGCACGTATAATTGTGGTAATAGATTCTTCAGAGAGAACTACTGTTCCGTGGCCTGCCTCCAGAACCGAAGAAGGCGAAATAGCCACACATGCTGAGATAGATTATGATATAAGGGGTCAGGAAGAAATCCAAGTTGTTGGTTAATGGAAACTGCAAACAGATAATTGAATTCCTAATGATAGTCCATTCAGTATGCATGTGTAGTTATCAGGGTGTTTGGCTGATCACTCCGTGAAGAGAAAGTGGTGAAGTGTTCCTCTGATTCAACTGCCTGCGGTCAAACGTCGACAGAATCTGATTCCCTAATATGCACACGAGTTGCCGATCATCGTGTGTATTTTTACTAGACTGCCGTCTGGAATTTATCATACCATTGGGTCTGGTGAGCGAATTTATAAGCAAATATTGTTCGGATAATCCGAACGGCCGTAGAATAGCGTGTCGTGTTCACGGCTGCGTCAATGCCGAAACCGATGCGCAGTGAAACACTGGTTCGATATCGACTGTGAGTAATAGCTTGTCCGGGTGACTGAATCTGACGGTGTAATTCACTGATCCGGCGGACTGGCCCCAAGCAGTCGCGTTCAGTTAGCTGTCGTCCAACTCGAGGTCGTCCGCCTCGAGATCGCCGTCGAGATACTGACGCCCTTTGTCGGTGATTCTGTATGGAGAGCCTTTCCCGGACTCTGTTTTCTCGAGGAGACCCGCATCCGATAACGTAGCCATTCGGCGCGAAAACGTACTCAGGCTCTTGTCTAACATCCCGAATTCGGTGACCAAATTGTAGTGGACCGCGCCGGGCTTCAGTGCCACCGGTTGGCCGTCGACGTCTAGATCCTGTAGAAACTCGAGGATAGCATCGTCGACTTCGTTCATCCACGGTACCCGGGGGCGCATACCCCCGTGTTCTGATGATCGTTCTTTAATCGCACCGATGAAATTCGCCGTTACAAGTCCTAATTCATTTATGCATATTCTATTGCATAGATTTAAATTGTGTGTCGTTGTTCGTGAGAGTAACGGATGGCGAACGGACCCGCCGCTACGCGGTCGGTAGTTCGTGAGAACGCGGGCCCGGTGTTAGGCCACCGGCCCGCTGGCCTCCGTAATCATGGGACGGAAGCATGCAACCGCACGACACTACAGGGTATAACTTCCCTGATCGATCACCGGAACGAACGACGATCGAAACCGGTCTCCCACGGAGAGGTGATTCTGATGGATGAGACAGCGATCGGCGTCGACGTCGGCGAATACAACCTCTACACGGCCTGCCCGGCCGACCTCCCGGACTGGCGGGGCGCGCACGCGGTCTGTGGCGACGACCTCTGTGGGCTTCTCGACGACCTCCGACTCGAGGTCGCTGCCTTGCTCGCCAGTCCGTACGATCGGGCGACGATCGCCGCCTACGTCCAGCAGCGCCGCGACGCCATCGTCGCGGAACTCGACGCCGCCGCGCAGACGATCTGTGAGTACGCGACCGCCTACGACGACCCGGTGTTGGTCACCGAAGACAGCCACTACCAGCCCGACCTCTGGGCGTGGCTCACCGACCCCGACGCACATCGGGGCTCCGCGTGGCTCCTCCCCGCGGCACACCTGCGGCTGCGGGCCGTCGCCGCCGAGTACCGACTCCCGGTGACGGCGGTGCCCGAAGCGTACTCCACGCAGGAGTGTCACGCCTGCGGCGTCCTCGGCACTCGAGAACGGAACACGACCGTTCGATGCGCGAATCCGAACTGCCACGTCGACACCGTGGCCGCGGACTTCAACGCCGCGGCGGTCCTCGCCCGGCGCTACTACCCCGGCCGGTGCTGTGACTACCGACCGCGTGCGTCACCGCACCCCGACGATCCCCGGGCGCTCGCCGCCGACGGCGGGCGCCCGGACTGAGCGCGGACGAAAGGAAGACGACGGCAGTGAGCGACACGGTGGCCGACGTTGTCACTCGAGCGGCCCCGAGCGCGGCCCGCGCTCGAGGATCACTCGAACTGGGCGGTGTCGCCGCGCCGGTAGCGGTCGACCCGGCGGTAGCCGTGGACGGTCGCGCCGGGGTCGAGTTCGATCTCGTAGCGGCCGATGATGTCCTGGGTGTCGGGGACGGCTCTGCGTTCGACGACTTCGACGACGGCGCGCCAGCCGTCGTCGGTCGGGGTGATCTCGCTGACGCCGTCGAACTCGTGGCCGATGAGTTGGCCGGCGGTCGACTGGACCGTCTCGCGAACCGCGAGGATGCCCGCGATCTCCTCCTGCTCGACGTCGACCTCCGCCTCGACCTCGTCGGGGTCGGTCATCTCGTCGGCGGTCATGTGGGTCGTCCCGCGGGAGCGGGGCTCCTCGATTTCCTCGCTCTCGCCCTGTTCCTCCTCCTGACTCGCTTGACTGTCGCTCACTGTTGGATCACTCTCGTCGTGCTGGTAGCAGAAGCCGTCCTCGCCGGCCGGCCGCGAGCAGCGCTCGCCGTCCTCGGTGCGGGCCTTGCACTGCGCTCGTGATTGCGTGTCGGCTTCGGCCATGGTCTGTCGTCGGTGTTCGTTCGATCGCCGCCCTGCGGCTCAGACCGTCTCGGTGATTTTCGATCGTAGTTCCTCGATGTCGCCGCCGTTCCCGCCGGCGACCTTCGGCGCGAGGACATCCGTGAAGACGTGGGTCAGCGTCTCGTCGTCGAACTCGCCGTCCCCGTCGTGGCCGTCGAAGACGGTCAGCCCCCGCGCGGCGGTGATCGCCGCCCGGGTGCCGACGACGATCTCGAGTTCGTCCCGGAGCGCCCGCGTCGTCGCGACGATGGCCGCGATATCGTCCGCCGAGAGGTCGACGTGTGCGCCGACGATCTCGCGTTCGGTCTCGTCGTCGTAGTAGTCGACGTGGACGCCGATGAACCGGTCGAGCAGGGCGTCCTGCTGTTGGTGGACGCCGGCGTACTCCACGTCGTTCGAGGTGAAGATCGCCCGGAACTCGGGGTGGACGTCGATCGTCCGGTCCGCGCCGCGCTTGCCCGGCCGCTCGAGGACGCCCTCCTCGAACACCGAGAGCAAGACGTTGTGGGCGGCGGGATCGCTCCGGGAGAACTCGTTGTAGACCAGCGTCGCGCCCTCCCGGACGGCCACGGAGAGGGGGTTGTCGACCCAGCGTTCGCGGACGATCTGGGTCTTCTTGTCGACGCCGCTGACGTACCGGTCGTGTTCCTCGTAGCGTTCGCCGCCGGCGTGGGAGCCGACGAGCGCGGCGGTGTCGACCGACTCGTCACCGTTGAGCCAGACGACCGGGCGGCCGCGCTCGGCGGCGGCCGACAGGGCGAGCGCCGTCTTGCCACAGCCCGTCGGTCCGATCAGGTGGACCGGCTGGTCCGCCTCGAGCCAGCCGTTGATCCGGTCGCGCAGCGATCGGACCGCGTCGGTCTCGACGAACGGCTCGGGGACGACGTCCTCCGGGTCGGAGAGGGGGCTGTCGCCGTTGCGTTCGCCGACGTTCGATGCCGTTCGCGCGAGCTCTTTCTTCGCTCTGCGGCCGTCCTTCTGCTCGCGACTGGTCCGGATCTTCGAGCCGCGGACCGTTCGCTTGCGCGACGTGTCGTCGGCCATGGAGGGGTTACTCCGCGGACTGCGGCGACGACTCTGGGCGGGGCTCGACCTCGAGTTCCTCGAGGTCGTCGAGGTCGCCCTCCGCCGTGGCCTGCTCAATTTTTGCGATCTCCTCCGCGTAGTGCAGGAAGGTGTCGACCGAGGCGACCACGACGCGAGCCTCGATGGTCAGGAGCTCGATCCCGACGACCGAAATCCGCGCCCAGACGTCGATGACGACGCCCTTGTCGAGAACGCGGTCCAGTACCTCCGCGAGGCTCGAGGAGTCGGGTCTTCGTTGTGGTTGTGCCATACACCCGCTCTTCAGCGGGCGTTCGTAACACGGCTTGGACTGCGACTGCAAGCCGGCGGAGGCGAGTCGCCCGTCGACGCGACGCGAGCGGGCTCGTCGGCAGGAGGGCCGGGGGCTGCGACTGCAAGCACCACGGTAACCCGGGACGGTGGTGTAGCCCCGACGACGATACTCGCGTACTCCGCACGTTCGGACGAGTACCGCTATCGCCCCCACTGAAACGATGAGTAATCGATACGTCTACGGCGTCGTCGAAGCCGACACCGTCGAGTTCGAGAGCGAGGCCGTCGCCGGTGCCGAGCGGGTCTACACCGTCTCGCATCGCCGGCTCGGAGCCGTCGTGTCGGACATCGACACCACCGACCCCGAGGAGACCGACGCGGACGCACAGCGCCACGACGAGGTCCTCCGCGAGATCATGGACTACGACGGCGGCACGACCGTCGTCCCGATGCAGTTCGGCATGGCCTTCGAGAGCGACCGGGCGCTGAAGAACGTCCTGCGCGGTGCGCGACCCGCGTTCCGGCGCGCGATGAGCGACATCGAGGGCATGGTCGAACTCGGGCTCAAACTCGTCAGCGAGGACGGGGCCGAGGTCGACCGCGAGGCGATCGCGGCCGAGGTCGGCGAGCGCCTCGATTCCATCGCCGCACAGGTCGTCGAGAACGACCTGTTCAGCGACCGGCTCGTCTGTAACCGCTCGTATCTCGTCGCCGAGGACGACCGGGCGGCGTTCGACGACGAGATCGCCCGCTTCGAGGACGATCACGACGAGCTCATGGTCCGGTACACCGGGCCGTTCGCACCCTACAGCTTCGTCGACGTGAAGATCGGAGCCCAGTAACCATGTTCATCCTCGACGACCTCCTGTTCCGGCCGTTCGTCGGCATCGTCAACGCCCTCCACTCGATCGCGCTCGACGAGCTGTACGACGTCGAGGCCCTCGAGGCCGAACGCAAGGAGAACCAGCTGCTGTACGAACTCGGCGAGCGCGACGAGGACGAGTACCGGCGTCGCAAGGAGCGACTCGAGGCGGACCTCGAGGTCGCCCGCGACGTACACGAGCGGCTCTCGAGCGGCCGCGTAGAGGTGAAACGATAATGACCGACAGCACCCCCGACGACCGCGACCGGGACGAATCGGCCGACGACCGCGACTACGAGAACGACTCCTGGCTCTCGAGTCTGCTGTCCGCGCTGGACGCCCTCGAGGGCGACGCGACGTCGACTGCGGGCCGTCGCCGGAGCGACCGGGCGGTCTTCGATTACGATATCTCGATCCGATCCGGCGACGATCTCGCCGGCGACACGTCGTCGGAACGGCGTTCGTTCGGCGGGTGGCCGGGCGAGGAGACGGCCGCCCGCAACCGATCGCGAAACCGTCGCGTTCGGTCCTCGGGCCCCTCGAGCGACCACCACGTCGCCACCCGGGAACGCGAGGACGAACTGTTCGTCACGGCGGACGTCGCCGGGGCCGACCCGGCGGACGTCACCGTCGGGTTCGACGACTCGACGCTCGTCGTCGCCGTCGACGGGACCGAACTCGACCGGATCGAGGTGCCGTGGGCGGAGCGGACCGCCGAGGCAGAGCTGAAAAACGGCGTACTGACGGTTCACGTCCGGGAACGAACGGACGACGCTGCTAGCGACGGAACCGAGACTGCAGGCGACGAGACGGCCGCGGACGACGGGACGGACGGCGGGGGCGACACATGAGTGACGCCGACGCCGGGTCCGAGAACGCCCTCGAAACGCTGCTCGAGGACGCGACCGAGAGCATCGGCCGACTCGAGGAGACTCTCGCGGACAGCAAGGCGATCGACGACCTCGACGACGACACCCTCGAGACGGTCGTGGGCGACCTCGATACCCTCGTCCGGGTCGCGGAGGAGACCGCCGAACTGCTCGAGGCGATGGATCTCAGCGAACTGCCGGAGACAGTTGATGGCGACGAACTCCTCGCGGCGATCGAACTGGGGGAGATCCCCGACGCGCTGACCGACGAGGAGACGGGCGCGACCGACCTCGTCGATTTCACGGCGCTGGTGGACGCGATCGACCTCCTGAACGCCTGGAACGCCGCGGACCTGACCGCCCTCTGGGAGAACAAGCGCGAACTCGACGACGCCGTCGGGGACCTCGAGGACGGCGACGACGCGGGGCTGCTCGAGGACGCGGTCTCGGACGTCGCGACCGGCGGAGACGACGAGGGCCTGCTCGACGACGGGGACGGCGTCCTCGACAGCGGCATGGACGCCGGCGCCGCGGCCAAACAGGCGCTCGGCGACATCGACGTCGCCGAGGACCCGGAGGCCTACCAGGTCGCCATCCAACAGCAGGCGATGCGGGGCATCGACGCCTTTCGGGCCGCCCTGCTCGAGACCCACGAGAAGTTCGAGCGACTGTACGAGTGCAACCGCGAGAAGATGCGCCGGCAGGACAGGGGAACGAACTCGCGGAACCCGACGGCGTCCTCGACGATGCCCGTCGACCGGCGCGATCTCGGCAGCGGGGCCCGCTACGCGACGGTGCCACAGGACGTGAAGCTCTCGACGGCGCCCACCCGCAAGCGGATCTACGGCCGCCGGTTCGAACTCGAGCGCGAACGGCAGCGACAGAACGAATGGCGGGAGCGCCAGCGGCGAAACGAACGACAGGAGAGCCAGCGATGAGCCGACAGGAGACCCAACGATGACCGATCCACCACTCCGACGACCGATCGACAGCGAGGTGCGTGCGACGACCGACTGCGCCGCGGTGACCCGTTTCGGAGGTGATCGCGGTGCCCGATGACTTCCAGCCCAGCCGCCAGAAGGCCGACCTGGCCGAGGTCGTCGAGATGCTGCTCGACAAGGGGATCGTCATCAACGCCGACATCGCCGTCTCGATCGGCGACACCCAGCTACTCGGCGTACAGGTCCGGGCCGCAATCGCCTCCTTCGAGACCGCGGCGAAGTACGGCCTCGAGTTCCCCGAGGGAACCGACATGCGCCGGGTCGCCGAAGCGGTCGACGATCCCGAGGTCGCGGAGATGGACCGCCCGAACCCGGTGATCGATCCGACCCGCGGCGTCAACGTCACGGCCGAGGACGACACCGAGGCGGACGGTGAAGGGACCTCGAGCGGCGACGAGAGCGGCGAACCGACCGAGAGTGAACTGGCCGTCGGCGACGAGGAACTGGTCAGCGAACGACTCGGTGCCAGACCCGACCCCGAGCGGCCGACCAGCGGCGGGTTCGACCTGGTAAGCGACGACGCGGACGACTCGAGCGATGCCGATTCGAGCGGCGACACCGACTCGAGCGACGAGGGCACCGAGGGCGATGCGGCCGCGCCCGAGACGGAGGGCGAACCCGAATCGGGGGGTGACGACCCGTGACGGCGATCGACGTCGGCGACGGCGAGGATGCCCGCGACGGGCTGATGACGCTTGTCATCGCCGTCGTCGAGATCCTGATCGACGCCCTCGAGCGCGAGGCGGTCCGGCGCATGGAGTCGGGGACCCTCACTGACGAGGAGATCGAGCGGCTGGGCGGCCAACTCGCCAAGATCGAGGCCGAGATCGAGCGGCTCAAGAACGACGAGGGGATCGAGGACGGCGTCGACGACCTTCGAAGCGATCTGGACGGGCTGGTCAACGACGCGATCGAACAGCTCCGCGGCGAGCCGACGGCGACGACGAAACCCGGTCACTCCGTCTTCGGGGGTGAGTCCGAGTGAGCGAACGCGACCTCGACGACCCTGCCGACCGACTCGAGACGATCGACGGGGCGGGGACAGCGGAGCCCGCCGACGTTCCCTCGATCGACGAGGGGCGGTACCTCTACTGTCTCGTTCGGGCCGACGGAGACGCCGCGCTCGAGACGACCGGCGTCGACGGCGAGCCAGTGTCGGTCGTCGTCGCGGACGGCATCGGCGCGGTCGTCCACGCCTGCGACGGAGTCTACGACTCGGGCGATCTCGCCCAGATCAGGCGCTGGCTCGTCCGCCACCAGACGGTCGTCGACGAGGCGGGCCAGGCCTTCGGCACGCCGATCCCCTTCCAGTTCGATACGATCCTCCGGGGCGACGACGACGGCCTGCGCGAGTGGCTCCGCGAGGAGCGGGGGGTCTTAGAGCAAGCCCTCGACGGCCTCGCCGGCCACTGGGAGTACCGCGTCGAAGTCGTCGAGATCGATCCCGTCGACGACGCGGCGCTGATCGAACGCGACGACCGGCTGCGCGACCTCGACGAGCGGATCGCCGGCGCCGAGGAGGGAACCGCCTTCCTGCTCGAGAAGCAGTTCGACCAGCGGCTGACCGAACTCCGGGCGGCCCGCCGGGAGTCGGTGACCGCCGATCTGCAAGAGCGACTGGCCGCGGAAGCCAGAGAGGTCCACGCCCTCGAGCGGTCGCCAAGCGCGCAACTGTCGGACGACGTGGCCGGGAGCGGGTCGGGATCGCCCGCGGGGGCGAGCGGCGATGCAGACGACGGCGAGACGCTCGCCCGGCTCACCCTGTTGGCCCACGAGGACGACGAGGGCGCGATCGGCGCGATCCTCGACGACGTGGCCGCGACCGACGGCCTCGAAGTCAGGTTCACGGGGCCGTGGCCGCCGTACACGTTCGCGCCCGAGTTGGGGAGCGACGGCGACGGAACCGACGGCGAACGCGCGAATCCGAACCCATGAGACCGCGAAAGGACGACGAGAGCCTCGTCGACGTCCTCGACGTCCTGCTCCGGGACGGGGCGATTCTCCGCGCGGACGTGATCGTCTCGATCGCGGAGATCCCGCTGGTGGGTATCAAACTCACCGCGGCGATCGCCGGCATGGAGACGATGAACGAGTACGGACTCTTCGAGGACTGGGATGCCCACCGGCGGATGGCGGCCGCCGGCCGCCGCACCGACTCTGACGGCCCGCCCGCGAACGCGGCCGGCGACGGCGCGGGGACGGGGCTCGAGACCGACGGTTCGGACGCGGCACTCGAGGGACTCGACGAACTCGGAATCGGCAGGTCACGCGTCGGCGTCGACGACGCGCAGGAGTCGGAGCAAAGAGACTGAGGGCGGATCGAAGCGTGGACTGCACTCTCGATCGGCGATCGGGTCGCGGTCGGACGCCCCCGAACGGGGGCGATCGGTCAGGCGTACTTCGGGCGCTCGGTCGTGTGTTCGACCTCGCCGGTGACGGTCTCCTCGTCGCTGTCCTCGTCGTAGACGTACTTCCCGGTCGCGCCACAGAGCGTACACTCGTAGGTCTCGGAGATCTCGTTGATCATCTCGCCGTCCTCGAAGTAGACGCGGCTCTGGGTGATCTGCAGGAACTGGGCGGTCTCGCAGTTAGTGCAGGTGATCATACCCGTTCGGTAGCCACGACCGGTTGTAGTTATCCGGCTTGTAACCGAAAGCGACGGGTAGCTATCGCCCTCTTACCCGGGCCGCGGCCGCTCGAGGGCTATCGCGGCGACGCCGGCGGTACGCTCGCCCCCGTCCGGCCGAGTAACCACCGCGTAACCGCCGGACGGCAACGGGAACGCGGACCGATGATTCCGTGGCCGTTCGGCGGACGAAAACTCGCCTTTCCCGACGAAACATCGTGATTACCGGGCACCGATTCGGCGGCCCCCGGCCGGCGTCGAACCGGACTCGAGGCGTGGCCACGACCCGGGACCACATACGGTCTGCTGTACGTCATTTCCGGTGCGACGGTAGGCTGTGTCGCGGCCGCACCGATACGTCGGTACGGCAAACCATATTAGTCGTCGACGGGGACCCGCTCCCCGGTCCGCGCCGCCTCGTAGGCCGCTTCGGTCAGCGCCGTCACCCGAAGGGCGTCCCGGACCGTCGCCGGCGGCTCGGTCCCCTCGCGGACGCTCTCGAGGAAGGCGTCGGCCCGGGACCGCTCGCCTCGGGGGTCGACGTAGGGAGTATACTCGCCGGCGTCGGCGTCGATCTCGCGGACCTCTCGGGGGCCCCACTGGGTCCCCTCGAGGTAGACGGCGCCCGCGTCGTCCCACAGATGGACGTGTTCCCGGACCGACGGCGCGTCGCCGTGGAACGAGAACGTCCCGGTCGCGCCGTTCTCGAACGCGACGTCGAGGTGGGCGCGGCGGTCGACCCGCTGTGTGTCGTCATGGAAATCCATGCTGGCGGCGACCGAGGCGGGCTCGAGCCCGGCCGTCCAGCAGACGCCGTCGAGGACGTGACTCCCGGTGTCGTAGAGGAAGCCGCCGCCCGACAGTTCCGGCTCGAGCCGCCAGGTGCCGCGGGCGTCGTCGATCCAGTCCTGCGTGATCGAGGCGGTCACCCACTCGGGCTCGCGGTCGCTTTCGAGAAACCGCTCGCGAGCCCGTCGAAACGCCGTCTGGAGGTGTCGCTGGTAGCCGACCATCACGGTCCGGTCGCTCCCCTCGACGCGGTCGGCGAGGTCCCGGGCCCGCTCGAGGTCGGTCGTGAGCGGCTTGTCGCAGTAGACGTGACAGCCCCGCTCGAGGGCGGCGACGACCTGTCCGTAGTGAAGGGTGTGTGGCGTCCCCACGAGGACCGCATCGAGGGCCGCCTCGGCGAGCATGGTCTCGTACTCGGCGAACCGGCGGTCCGAGGACACCCCGAACCGGTCGCCGACCGTTTCGCGGACCGACGGCTCGAGGTCACAGATCGCGCCGACGGTCGCGTCCGCGTGGCGGTGGAACTGTCCGCCGACGGTCCTGCCGATGTAGCCCAGTCCGACGATGCCGATCCGGACCGGTCCGGCGTCGATGGCGTCGCTCATGGGGCCCACCACGGCGTCCAGTGCCATCCCTTTGGAACCGTCGCAAGCAAGCCCGGGACCGACCGTGCGGAGAACCATCAGTCCGTAGTAGCCAGCTACGCCGGCGTTAGACGCCGCCTGCGTTCGCTCCGAGGGGGCTACCGCCGCCCAAGTGACTGCATAACAATGGCCACCGCCTGCATTGTCCGGCCTGCGGGGAGGAAAGGCCCCGCCGGGTACGCGTTCGGCCAACGGCGACGCGCTCATCAGCCGATTGCGTGCGTTCGTGCCCGGATCGCTCGGATGTGGACTCGCCCCGCTTCGAGTACGCTCATGTCTCTCACGCCCAGGGCGGTTCCCGCCCCGCCCGGGGTTTCCGCCGCTCGAGCTGCCAGCGGCGGCCAAATCGCCGCTTAGAACTCCGTGACGACCGGGATGCCGACCGTCTCGTAGTCGTCCATCGAGGCCAGCGTCTCCGGCAGCTCGTCGAGCGAGAGTCGCTCGCCGATGATCTTGCTCGGCTCGAGGGTGCCCTGTGCGATCAGCTTGAACAGTTCCTCGTAGCGGACCAGCGGCATCCCGAAGGAGCCGTGGAAGTCGATCTCCTGCATCGTCATGACGTCGACGGGGAGTTCGATCTGGCCCTCCTCCTCGCCGGTCGTCAGCCCGACCTGCACGTGGCTGCCTCGCGTGCCGAGGCTGTTGACCGAGTTCTTGCAGGTCTCGGCGACGCCCAGCGCGTCGATGGAGACGTCGGCACCGCCGTCGGTGATCTCCTGGACCGCCTGGGCCGAACTGTCGACGTCGGTCACGTTGACCGTCTCGCGGGCACCGAGTTCCTCGGCGCGCTCGAGTTTGTCGTCGACGAGGTCGATCGCGATCGGGTGGGCCCCCAGCGCGTTCGCGATGTGGATCGCCGAGAGGCCGACGCCGCCACAGCCGTGGACGGCGACCCAGTCGCCGGGCCGGAGGTCGGCACGGTCGGCCAGCGCGTGGTAGGCCGTCATGAACCGACAGCCCAGGCCGGCCATCTCGTCGTACTCGACGTCGTCGGGGAGTTCGACGCAGTTGAAGTCGGCTTCCCGGACGGCGAACGCCTCCGCGAACGCACCCTGGGAGTACTCCGACAGCCCCAGCGGAAGCACGGTTTCGCAGTTGTTGGCCCGCCCCTCCCGACAGTGCGGACAGGTGCCGTCCCCGAGGTGGAACGGAACCGCGACGCGGTCGCCCTCCTCGAGGGTCTCGACCTCGGAGCCGACCTCGGAGACGACACCGGCGGGCTCGTGACCGAGGATCTGGCCCTCTGGGACGCCGGCCCCGACCCAGTTCCAGTCGCCCTGCCAGGCGTGCCAGTCGCTACGACAGACCCCACACGCCTCGGTCTCGACGATGACTTGGTCCGGCGCGGGCTCAGGATAGTCGACGTCTTTGACCGCGAGCGGTTCCCCATGTTCTTCGAGTACGGCTGCTCGCATATCCTGACTGTTCGGTCAGCGAGTACAAAAGTGTGTGCGGTACGTGACCGATATGTCACAAACCCGTATCGAGTTTTCTGTCGTTTTTCGGCGAGCAGATCCGGGGAACGGCCGCGCTCGCTTCGACCGCGAACGGGGGCGACGGCCGGACGGTGACAACCGTCTTCCGATGTGTTTGGCTCGATAAATATGTGTCGTGGTACACTGCATCGTCTCGGTCGTCGATGACCATCGGCCGTCAGAGTGCGGTGTCGACTCGAGCGCCCTCGACGGAGTCGTCGACCGCCGATACCCCAACTCGCAATACTACTCGAGAATAGTATATATTCGCCTGCTCAGCAACCGTCCACCCGGCTCGGCAAACGCAGGGGAGAGCGATAGTCCGCCATCGAAACCACGCCAGGACCATTCGTGACGCGATGTTCGATTACGAACTACGAGGAACTTGCGGTCCGATCCGAACCCGAACGCTGGTATAGAACGTGCTGTCTATTGAACCGATATCAATTGCTGGTCGGATGAAAGCGTTCTCGAGGCGACCCGGACTGCCGGGCTGAACGCAGCGACGACACGACGCCGGGTCAGTCCGCCTCGACGGCCGCGACGGTCGAAACGTCGGGGTTGCGAAGCAGCGGCGCGGAGACGACCAGCAGACAGCTCGTGACGAGGGCCGCACAGAGGACGTACGTCCACTGATACCCGAACCAGCTGTCGACGGCCGGAATCGCCACGAGCGGCCCGAGACTGAGCCCGATGTCGCCCATCACGTTGTAGACGCCGCCCATCCGGCCGAGTTCGTCGCCGGGCGTGAGATCCCCGAGAATGGCCATCAGCGCGGGCGCGGCGACGCCCATCCCGCCGCCGACGAGCGCGATCGCGACCAGCAACGCCTCGATCGTCGGGACGGAGCCGATGAGCAGAAAGCCCGCGGCCATCGACAGGAACGCCGGCACCGTCAACAGGGTCCGATCGCTCATCCGATCGGAGATCCAGCTCGTGCCGAGCGTCGTCGCCCCCGAAGTGAGAACGCCGACGGCCATGACCACGCCGCTTACCCCCGCCGCGCCAAGCAGTGCGATCTCGAGGTCGTAGACGTTCGCGTACCGGGCCAGCGTCGAGAGGACGATCCCACCCCAGAGGAACTGGACGGTGAAGTTCCCGAAGCCGATCAGGAGGACGGTGGGGCGACCGGCAAGCAGCGACGGCAGTTCGCGCAGGCCGGCCGATCGGGCGTCGGCGCCGCTGTGGACGTCGGGGAGGACGAGCGTCGCGATCGTGCCGGCGATCAGCGCGAGGACGCCCGCCGCGAGAAAGGCGGTCTGCATGCTGGCGACGTCGGTCAGGACCCCGCCGACGATGAGGCCGGTCGGGAAGCCGAGCGACTGGCCGCCGCGCATGTAGCCGATCCAGCGGCCACGGTTGTCCGCGCTCGTCACGTAGGTGATGGTGGCGAAGGCACCGATGAAGACGAACGCGCTGCCGACCCCCCAGAACAGTCGCGAGAGGACGAAGACGAGACCGGGCAGCGACACCTCGCCGAGCCCCGGAACCGAGCCGAGGACCGTCGCCGGCGCGTTCAGGCCGAGGATGTAGCCGAAGGGCGCAAGCGCCTGGGTAAAGAGCCCGAAGATCATCGGCTTTCGCGCGCCGTAGCGGTCGATAATCGTCCCGGCGGGCGTGTTCATCAACAGCCGGGCGATGCGGTTGGCCGACAGGATGAAACTCAGCATGATCGCGGAGATGACGAGTTTCTCGTCGAGCAAGGGCAGCGTCGGGAACGCGACCCCGGTCGCCACCCCGCCGAAGAAGATGCCGGCGATGACCGCGAGCGCGATCGTCCGGATCTCGCCGGCCGCGTACTCGGACTCTGTCGCCGCCTCGCTCATCGTCGCCGCCGATCACCCGATTCGTCCATACGCCCTCCCGTTTCGAACACGCGGTCTTCAACCTACCTAGGTCGGGCTCGCCCGCCGGCCCCGACAGCTGGCGTCTCGAGCCCTCGAAAGTTAACTATATCCGAGGGAATTACTAAACTATCAACAAATATATTGGAAGGTGTGCGAGGTTGGGCGAGTAGCCGCTCGAGCAACGATTAGCGCGTTCAGTATCGCGGGACTGCCGAAATAGTAGCCAATGCGGTCCGAGAGCGATCTTCAGTCGACCGGTTGCTGGATAGGGACCGAGTGGGACTGGTGGGTAGAGGCGAGGGAACACTGTATCGACGCACCGTATAGTGCCGGGTATCGGTACTCTTCCCGAAATCCGCGTACTCGACACTGCCCACACGGGATTGAACTCGTTTCGCAGCTGTGAATCAACTCACATCGTATTCTCTACGACAGAGGAATTCATATGTGTTGGCTGCCAACTATTTCTCGGAAAGCCGAATCGGTACGGCTCTTACACGCTTATGCCTGTAATCAGAATCGGGCGGCTCACGCTGTCTCGAGCGTGTGCCGTCCGGTCCGGGCTTGCGAACAGGCGGGTTTCGGGGTGCTGCACGAGTCGACGGCTCGAGACGGGTCGATCGAACCGGACGACGCGTGCCGGCCAACGGGACGGCCGGGAGAGCTGATCAGGACTCGTCGCCCTGCGCGTCGACCGTCGCGACGGCCGCGAGGTTCACGATGTCCGCGACCTCGTCGCCGCGCTGGAGGACGTGAACCGGTTCGTCCATGCCGACCAGCATCGGCCCGATCGCCTCGGCTCCGCCGAGTCGCTGGAGGAGCTTGTAGCCGATGTTGCCCGCCTCGAGGTTCGGAAAGACCAGCACGTTCGCCGGCTTCTCGAGGTCGGTGAACTCGTAGGTGCCGGTCAGCATCTCCTCGACGACGGCGGTGTCGGCCTGCATCTCGCCGTCGACGGGGAACTCGACGGCGGGATCGTCGCGGAGCCGCTGGGCCGCCTCGCGGGGCTTTCGCGTCCCCTCGTTGTCGACGCTCCCGAAGTCAGAATAGGATAGCAGGGCGGCCCGAGGGTCGACGTCGAACCGGCGGGCCAGCTCGGCGGTGTGGCGGGTGACCTCCTCGAGGACGTCGGCATCGGGGGCCTGATTGACCGTCGCGTCGGCGACGAAGACCACGCGATTCTTGAACGTCAGCATGTAGACGCCGGCCGCGTAGTCGGCGTCCTCGGCCGTGCCGATCACCTGCAGCGGCGGCCGCAGCGCCGAGGGGTAGTGGTTCGTCAGGCCGGTGAGCATCGCGTCGGCGTCGCCGCGGTCGACCATGACGCTGCCGAAGTAGTTCGTGTCGTCGCGGATCATCGTCTCGGCTTCGCGGCGGGTCACGCCGTTGCGCCGGCGGCGCTCGTAGAGGTGGTCGACGTACTCGCCGTAATCGCCGCGCTCGGGATCGACCACGTCGGGGTCGAACTCGAGGGCGAGGTCCGCGACCGTCCGCTCGATTTCGGCCGCGTCGCCGATCAGGACTGGCTCCGCGACGCCCCGGTCGGCCATCTGGGCCGCCGCGCGGACGATCGTCTCGTCGGTCCCCTCCGCCAGCGCGATCCGCTTGGGGTCGGACTTGGCCTTGTTCAACACGACGCGCATCATCTCGCGGGACTTGCCCAGTCGGGCCTCGAGGCGTTCGACGTACGCGTCGACGTCGAACTCGACCCGGGCCGCACCTGACTCGATCGCGGCTCGCGCGACTGCGGGCGCGACCTCGAACAGCACCCGCGTATCGAGCGGTTTCGGGATGATGTAGTCCGGGCCGAACTGCAGCGGCTGGTCGCCGTAGGCCTTGACCACCGAGTCGGGCACGTCCTGTTTGGCCAGTTCGGCCAGGGCGTGGGCCGCCGCCACCTTCATCGCCTCGTTGATCTCGGTCGCGCGCACGTCGAGCGCGCCGCGGAACAGGAACGGAAACCCGAGGACGTTGTTGACCTGGTTCGGGTAGTCCGACCGACCGGTGGCCATGATGACGGTGTCGTCGCGGGCCGCCTTGGCCTCCTCGTAGCCGATCTCGGGATCGGGGTTGGCCATCGCGAAGACGATCGGATCGTCGGCCATCGAGCGGACCATCTCCTGGGAGACGATGCCGCCGGTCGAGAGTCCGACGAAGGCGTCCGCTCCCGCCATCGCCTCGGCGACGCCGCCCTCCGGTACGTCGCTTGCGAACTGGCGATTGTACTCGTTGAGATCGCCGGCCTCGGCCCGTTCGGTCGTCAGGATGCCGTCGATATCGACCATGGTGATGTTCTCCCGGCGGACGCCCAGCGAGACGTAAAAGCGCGCCGTCGCGACCGCGGCCGCGCCCGCGCCGGCGAAGACGACCTCGAGGTCGGCGAGGTCCTTGCCCGAGATCTCGACGGCGTTGAGCAGCGCCGCGCCGGTGATGATGGCGGTGCCGTGCTGGTCGTCGTGAAAGACCGGGATCGAGAGTCGCTCGCGGAGTCGCTCCTCGATCTCGAAACACTCCGGCGCGGCGATGTCCTCGAGATTGATCCCGCCGAAGGTCGGCTCCATGGCCGCGACCGCCTCGACGAACCCGTCCGTCTCGTCCAGCTCGAGTTCGATATCGAAGACGTCGATATCGGCAAAGCGCTTGAACAGCACGCCTTTCCCTTCCATAACGGGCTTAGAGGCCTGCGCGCCGATATCGCCCAGTCCGAGGACCGCCGACCCGTTCGAGACGACGCCGACGAGGTTGCCTTTGGTCGTGTACTGGTAGGCCTCGCCCGCGTCCGCGTCGATCTCCCGGCAGGGCGCGGCGACGCCAGGCGAGTACGCCAGCGAGAGGTCCCGTTGGGTGTGCGTCGGCTTCGTCGTCGAAATCTCGATCTTGCCCGGCGGGTCGGTCCGGTGATACTCGAGCGCGTCTTCGTCCATTGTTGTGATCGGGTGTCTTTGCCGGACCGACAAAAGTGTACGGCTGTGGCACTCGTCGCCTCGAGATTCGATCAGTCGGCAGCGCGACTGGAGACATGGCCACAATCGACACACCGCCACGACCGGTCGTCGAACGCGAGGATAACCTTACAGCCATAGTCGTGTAATCGGAAGCGCCGCGATCGGATCTGGCCGTCCCTCGTCGGCCCGCTCGTCGAGCCCCTACCGGAATCGACCGATAAACAACAAACTGCGGTACTGTTATCCGACAGTTCGATCGGTCTCGGTTCGGCTCACTACTGCCGAACCGATCTCCGCCCGTCGAATTCCGCTCCGACGACGTCGCTCTCCTCGAGGTGACAGCCGCTCGTTAGGTGTCGTGAACGGATGGGGATGGCTCCGGCCGTTCCTGCCGGTCAGCGGCGCGGTTCGTCCGGTGACCGCCGCCCGACCGAACCGGTTGACGATCACAACATTTGTACGATAGGCCGCGGTGCCATCCGGTATGGCAGACGACTCGCGTGGTGGGCGGCGAACGAAAGTCGAGCGAGTGATGGACCAGTACGGCCTCGAGGAGTGGGGGGAGCGCCTGGAGGCCAAGTGGATCGGCGACGACGCGGACCGAACGAGCCTCCGGGACCTCGCGACCGAGTTCAACAAGGCCGTCCTCCGCGCCGCCGTGCGCGAGGCGGGGGGCTCGGCCCTCGACACGGACGTCGAGTCGCTCTATCGAACGCTGACCGACGACGACGCGTCGCGATCCGACGCGGTTCGACGACGGCGCGAACTCGAGCGTGCGGGCGTCGACATCGACGCGGTCCAGTCGGACTTCGTCACCCATCAGACGATTTACTCCTATCTCACGAACGTTCGCGACGCCTCCCTCCCCGAAGAAGACACCGAGGATCGCATCGAGCGGAAGAAAGAGACCGTCCAACGGCTCGCCGGGCGCACGCAAGTCATCACGGAGTCGACGCTCGAGGAACTGGGCAACGCCGACGAGATCACCGACCGGGAGTACGAGGTGTTCGTCGACGTCCGGACGATCTGCGGGAACTGCGGCGCCGACTACGGGATCGCTGAGTTGCTCGATCGCGGCGGCTGTGACTGTGACCCAGCCGACGCCGCGTGATTCCGATGCGAAACCGGCCGTAACCACATAGCATTTACTTCAGGGGGGAGAAAGGGGGCTCGTGTCATCTCACGAGTCAGTCACCTCGTCGATCACCGTCGCGGCGGAGAACATCGGCGGTATCGATAGCACCGAGGTCACGCTCGCGCCCGGCGTGAACGTCCTGACAGGGCGAAACGCGACGAACCGCACGTCGTTCCTGCAGACGATCATGGCAGCACTCGGCAGTCGGCGCTCGTCGCTGAAAGGCGACGCGGACGCCGGTCGCGTCGAACTGACTTTCGACGACGAGCGATACACGCGCTCGCTGACGCGGCGCAACGGCGAGGTCGTCTTCGACGGCGACCCCTATCTCGACGAGCCGGAACTCGCGGATCTCTTCGCCTTCCTGCTCGAGTCCAACGAGGCACGGCGCGCGGTCAGAAGCGGCGACGACCTCCGCGAGCTCATCATGCGGCCGATCGACACCGACGAGATCGAGGCGGAGATCAGCCGGCTCGAGGCCGAAAAGCGCGACCTCGACGGCCGGCTCGAGGAACTCGCCCAACTCGACAGCGAACTGCCCGACCTCGAGGCCGACCGCACCGCGCTCGCAGACGAGATCGAGGCGACCGAAGACCGGATCGCCGACCTCGAGGCCGACCTCGAGGAATTCGACCTCGACGTCGAGGCGAGCCACGAACGAAAGGACGCGATCGAGTCGGCCTTCGCGGACCTCCAGGAGGCCCGGACGGAACTCGAGTCGATCGAGTACGACCTCGAGACCGAACGCGAGAGCCGCGCCGAACTCGAGGCCGAACGCGACGACCTCGCGGCCGAACTCGAGGCGTTCGACGACGATCCCGAATCGCCGGACCGCCTCGAGGGCCGCGTCCAGGAGCTTCGGGACCGGAAGCGGTCGCTCGATACGACCGTCAGCGAACTCCAGAGCGTGATCCGGTTCAACGAGGAGCGACTCGCAGAGGACGGCTTCGACGTCGATCTCGAGGTCGACGATGGAGCGGCCACCGACGACGACGGCGACGTGACCGACCAGCTGCTGGCGGACTCGGACGACGTCGTCTGTTGGACGTGTGGCTCCCGGGTCGATCGCGACCGGATCGAGGCGACGCTCGACCGACTGCGCTCGCTCCGCCAGCGGAAACTCGACGAGCGAAGCGACTTACAGGAGCGGATCGACGACCTCGCCGACCGCCGGAAGGAGCTGCGGAAGCAACGCCGAAAGCGCGGCGAGATCGAGACCCGACTCGAGGCCGTCGAGGACGAACTCGAGCGCCGCGCGGGCCGGATCGAGGCCCTCGAGGCCGATCTCGAGGAGCAGCGAGCGCGCGTCGCCGACCTCGAGTCCGACGCCGAGACGTTCGAGAACGCCGAGTACGGCGAGGTCATCGACGCCCACCGCGATCTGAACCGGCTCGAACTCGAACTCGAGGATCTCGAGGCCGAACGCGACGAGGTCGACGCGCGGATCGCGGAGATCGAAGGAAAGATCGAGGAGCGAAGCGACCTCGAGGAGCGTCGCGAGGCAGTCGAGGACGAACTGACGGACCTCCGAACCCGGGTCGACCGGATCGAAGAGAACGCCGTCGACGCCTTCAACGACCACATGGACTCGATCCTCTCGATCCTCGAGTACCGCAACATCGACCGGATCTGGATCGAGCGCCGCGAGCGGACGGTCCGGGAGGGCCGGCGGAAGGTCTCGCGGACGGCCTTCGACCTCCACATCGTCCGGACGACCGAGGACGGCCGGACCTACGAGGACACCGTCGACCACCTCTCGGAGAGCGAACGCGAGGTCACCGGACTGGTCTTCGCACTGGCCGGCTATCTGGTCCACGACGTCTACGAGGTCGTCCCGTTCATGCTGCTGGACTCGCTCGAGGCGATCGACTCGAGCCGGATCGCCGACCTCGTGGCCTATTTCGAGGAGTACGTCGACTGCCTCGTCGTCGCCCTGCTCCGGGAGGACGCCGAGGCGCTGTCGGCGTCGTACACCTACGTCGAGGAGATCTAGCGCCCGACGATCGCCGCCGTTTTCCGTGCCGTCACCGCTGGACAAACGGCGTCGATCGACCGTTTTGTCTTCGTGTCTGCTATCGTAGTATTTCGGCGTCCGTTCTCCATACAGGTACGAAATCACACCGAGCGGGTCCCGATCTGGTCGTCGACCCGATCATCGGCCGTGAACGGTCCGGATCGATAGAATCGGCGAGCCAGCGCTATCGGCCGGCTGTATCGCCCATCCGGTTCGAGTCCGGGCACACGGTGACGGTCTCCCGTTCATCGCGGCCACGGGACCGACAGTCCTGTCCGTAGAACGCCGCTCGGTGGCGTTCTCGCACTTCGAGCGAACGATACTCCCAGTCTCGAGCGGTTCCCCTCCCGTCACCACGGACACTGACACACCAGATACGAATGATAGTATCGGATCTGGTATATCGGTCAATCGCCGGGCGAGGAGTCGGGTCGGTAGCCGCGGCTGATGGCCTTCCAGTGGCCGGCGGCGAATCGGTAGTAGGTGACGACCGCCGGGACGAGCGTCTCGAGGATCAACGCGGCGTACAGCGCACCGATTCCCAGCGGCGTCACGGCCTCGAGGCCCGGGAGGGGGACGGCGACGGCACCGAGGGCGGCGACGGGGAGCGCGAACGCGTACAGCCCGAGGACCTGCCCGTAGAACGGCCAGCGGGTGTCGCCGCTGGCGCGCAGCGGGCCGGTCGCGCCGCCGCTGATGCCGCGGAAGACGACGCTCACGCAGGCGACGACGATGAACGTCGTCACCAGCGGGACGATCGCGGGGTCGTCGACGAAGAGCCGACCGACCCGCTCGGCGAAGACGAGGACCAGCGCCGCGCTACAGCAGTAGACGGCGGTTCCGAACCACAGCACCTCCCAGCCGTAGGTGTCGGCGTCGCCCTCGTCGCCGGTGCCCAGTTCCTGCCCGACCAGGCTGCTCGAGGCCAGCGAGAACCCCCAGCCGGGCGTGTCCATCAGGTCTCGCACCCGGCGCGCGACGACGTAGGCCGCCACGACGTTCGGGCCGAACAGAGCGACGATCGCGAGCATGGGAAACTGTGCGCCCCGGCGGGCGACGTTGG
Source organism: Natrinema mahii (assembly GCA_000690595.2). Classification (GTDB taxonomy): domain Archaea; phylum Halobacteriota; class Halobacteria; order Halobacteriales; family Natrialbaceae; genus Natrinema; species Natrinema mahii. The sequence continues at coordinate 141,017 of JHUT02000001.1, forward strand.
TGAAGACGAGCGGCGTCCCGATCTCGATCACGTTTCGAACGTCCTCGAGGGTCGTGTACGGCCGCGAGACGTCGATCCTGACCGGGAACTCGCCGATCACCGGGAGCCGGCCGAACGCGAACCCCCCGACGAACGCCGCCAGCACGAGGACGTTCGCGAGTACCGTCCCGATCGCCGCCCCGACGACGCCCAGCTCGAGGACGAACAGCAGGACGGCGTTGACCGCGACGTTGACGGCGGCACCGCCGGCTCGCAGCGCCATCGGCGTCCACGCGTCGTCGGCTCCGACGAGGGTGCGGCTGCCGATCAGGTTCAGGGCGGCGACGGGGACGCCGAGGGCGACGACACGGAGGTAGTCCGCACCGTAGGAAACCGACGCGGCGTCGTCACCGACGAGTCCGATCAGCTCCGCGGGAACGAGCCAGAACAGCGCCGCGAGCGGGACGGTGATCGCGACGACGACGAGCGCGCTGGTCGTCACCGCTAGCGAGAGGTCCTCGGACGCGCCCGCGCTGAACCGCTGGGAGACCAGTCCGATCGTCGCGCCGGCGACCCCGCCACCGATCCCGAACGCGAGCGCCCAGAATGGCGTGGCGAAGCCGACGCCGGCGATCGCCGCCGGCCCCAGCGCGATGCCGACCATCGCCACGTCCGCCGCCGACTTCGACATCCGGGCGATCCCCGTGACGATCCGCGGCCACGCGAGGTCCGTCGTCCGCACGACGCGCTCCCGGTCGACGACGCCGGCCCGCGCGAGCAGGAACCCGATCGAGAGCAGGAGCCACCGGAACGGATTCGGCACTCGAGAAACCACGCCTCGCGGTTCGGGAGTCGACGCTAAAACGCTTTATACCGGCCTCGTCCGTCACGGACGACCGTTCGGATCACCGCAGCGACGCGGGTCGCGGCCGACCGGCGACCGGATTTATCCGGCTCGAGCGCGTCGGATCGAGTCGACCCACGCGATGACCAGCGACGATCGATACAAACTGTTCGGCGTCTACGTCTCGCCGGCGGTCTTCGACGCACTCGAGGCGGTTCTCTACGCGGAGGCCGGCGTCGTCGACTACGCGGACTACTTCGAGCCGACCGTGTCCTCGGTGCCGGTCGGCGATCCGGGCGCGGACGCGACCGCCCAGCTGGTCGCCGACCTCGTCGCGGACTTCGCCGACCTGTACGACGCGGCGGACTTCGCGGCCGCTCGAGCCGTCGACCCCGAAGCGTTCGAACTCGCGCAACTCGCCGCCGAACCGGAGACGGTGGCCCGCGCCCGCGAGCGGTTCCAGGCGGCGGCCACGATTCAGGAGACCGACAGTCGAACGGTCCACACCGCGATCCTGGCAGCGGCGCTCGACGGGGCCGACGGCTCCGAGTGAGCGCGTCGCTCAAGCCTCTTGCAGATCGACGATCCGCACCCAGTGGTCGCCGTACGCCGCCTCGTGATCCCTGGCCGCTCTGTTCGCGTCCGCCCAGTCCGCGTGTTCCCGCTCGAGGGCACAGCTGTCACACTGCAGCCGGTACACCATGCGAGTTGATACCACTCGAGGTGGTTTAAATTTCATCGCTACGATCTCCGGTCGACCGCGCTCGACGGCCCAGATCGGTCGATACTCGATCGCGGTCGGCGTCAGCGGCTGGCGTTCCACTGCCTACGGCTGTCTTGTTCGACGGACAGGAGAGTGAGAAATCGCCCGCCGGAAACGCGAAGCTTCATGTCGACCGAATCAGATATCCGATCGATGTATCGGTACACGCCGGACGACATCGATCACGAACGCGCACACCATCAGGCGGTCATTCAGGGAGCCGACGAGCTAGACGGGAAGCGGATCGGCAACCTCGGGGAACTCGCGTTCGAGCAGTTCTGTCGGGAGTATCTCCCCGTCGAGATGTGGGAGTGGAACAACGAGGAAGCGATCCGCCGGTGCAACCCGGAGAGTTTCGCGGGGCACGATTTCGAGGTCTTCGGCTACGAGGTCGACGTGAAGTCCTCGCGGGACGTCTCGGCTTTCCTTCCCGAATCGCTCGTCGAACGCGACCCCGACGACGACATCGTCGTCATGGTCTGGCACCGGGACAACGAGGACAGCCTCATCCTGCTGGGCTGGGAACGGCTCGAGACGCTCGAGTCGAAAGTCGAGACCGAGGCCGAGTACTCGGGCGACGCGCCGGCAAAGCTCGATCACCTCGCGGCCCGGCCGATGAACGAACTGCTCGATCTCGGGCCGAACACCGCCCACATGAACCAGAAGCCGGAGAATCCGTTCGAGCCGGGCGATCGCGTGGTGAAAGCCGGGGACGACGACCCGTCGGTGGGCGTCGTCGTCGAGGTGTTGCCGCCCGAGAAGAACACGGGCGCGTTCGGGCAGGAGCTAAACGGTGAGGCGGTCCGGGTGACGTTCCCGAACGTCCTCGACGAGGGGCCGGCCGACTGGCGCGAGTACCACCCCGCAATCCTCGCGTCCTACTGCGACGATCAGGACATCAAACGCTGGACCTACAACCACGAGAACCTCACGTTCGCGGCGAACCCCTACGTCCCCGGCGATCGCGTGATCAAGCCCAGCCACGACGATCCGGACGCGGCCGTCGTCGTCGAGCGCGCCGCCGACGGCACCGACGTCACCGTCGCCTTCCTGAACGCCTTCGACGACGAGGACGTCTGGCCCGGGAAACTGGCCGCTCACTGCGAGGAACACGGCATCAACCGATACACGTACGAGCCGTCGGAACTCGCGTTCGCCCGTCGAGAGACGTGACGCGAGGACGGCATTCGGGAGTCGTGATTCACGGGACGGGCCGGGTCCGGACGGCCGCCCGGGCCACCGAATCCGTACCTGCGGGAACGCCGTTAGTCGGACCGGTGTGTGTCCATCACCGTCTCGTCTTCCTGTGGCCACACCGCCCAGGCCAGGAGGGCGACGACGGCTGCCAGCCCGACTGCGACCGTCTCGAGGACGGACACCGTAATCCCGAACCACGAGAGGGCCGTTCGTAGCTCGACGACGATCGGGACGAGGACGGCCACGACGACGAGGAGCGCACCCTTCGAGAGACGCATGTATTGATCCCCGTCATACGTTGGTGCCGAAGACGCCAACGTGTGGCGGCGAACACGTTCGGTGACCTCGTGATCGCGTGCCCGCTCGAGCGATCAGCAATGGCCGTGGTCCCGCTCGATTCGTCTCCGAATCGGTCGCTTCGACCGTGTTGGTCTGTCGTCGTTCGCGAGGGCCTCGAGCCCGGAGCCGGTCTCAACCGCCATCGTCCCCATCTATTCACAGAATTTCCAGTAAGTATAAGTTTCTTAGCACGGTACCAGAGAACGGAAGCGCTCTCCCAGGGACTACGCGAAAGTCCCGGGTGCGGGCACACCCGAGACGCGCTTCCAAACCATGGCGGTTTGCAAGCATGATTCCGTACTTACTCACGAGGCATAAAAGTCTCGCACGATACGCAGCGCGTCGGTATTCGATTGTGATTGGGTCACGCAGGCTCGAGCGACGCGGCCAGCACCGCCCGAGATCGCCGTCCGAGAACGGCGGCACGCGGGGTGGCGGGCGATGAGTGACGACGGTACGCTCGGGACGTGTTCACGCTGTGGCCGCGACGTGCTGATCACCCACTGTCTCGGGCCCAGTGAATGCTATGCCTGGCCCTGTGGGTGTCGGCAGTCGCCAGCGGCGATAGCGAACGACGACGACACGTAGGCCAGCCGTCGATCACGGACTATAGTAGCCACTGAAAGTCATTGCATACCCGATCGCACGATGGCTGTGCGATCGGTGTGTAAATCATTTCAGTTGTTACTATAGTATCAGTGATGCGTTCGATAGTATCGACCACGCCGGTGCCGACTCCGCCAAGAGTTCGATCGATTCTGGCGTTCAACAGTCCGTAACGCGGCATCGGCACGCGGATTCCGGTGCCCCACCTCCGCGACCGGGGGCGACGATAGACTGATACTGTGGCCCGGCGTGGGCCTACGGTATGAATGGGCCGTCCCGGAACGACGTCCGCGAGTGGATCGCGGAGCGGTCACGACGACGCGTCGCGATCTACGCCCTCGCGGTTGTCGCAGTCCTCGTCATTCTGGCCGGAGTGGGATTCTACGCGTACTTCGGCGTCTTCGCCCACCACGCGCCCGAAGACGTTCGCCAGTCCGTTCGCGCGGACGCGAACGTCAGCGTGACGGAGGCCTACGGTGGGTACGTCGTCTCGGACGCCGACTCCGACGCCGACCGGCTGGGACTCGTGTTCTATCCGGGCGGACGGGTTGCGCCCGACGCGTATCTTCCGACAGCGGCTCGGATCGCCGAGCGCGCGGACGCCACAGTCGTGGTCCCGAAGATGCGAACGAATCTCGCGGTCTTCTCTCAGGGTCGAGCCGACGCGGTCGTCGACGGCGAATCGCAAGTCTCTCGATGGGTCGTCGGCGGCCACTCGCTCGGCGGCGCGATGGCGTGTCGGTATGCCGGAAATAACGGCGACACAGTCGACGGAATCGTCCTCGTCGGCTCGTACTGCGATCGACCGATCGAGGAGACGCAGACGATAGCCGTTCTCGGCACTCGAGACGCGGTACTCGACCGTGACCGGTTCGCGGCCAGTCGCGAGAACCTCCCGCCGGACCACACCGTCAGCCGTATCGAAGGCATGAATCACTCACAGGCAGGGTGGTACAGCGGCCAACGCGGCGGCCAGCCGGCACGGATTTCGACTCCGGAGGCCCACCGCAGACTCGCGACGGAGATCGCTGACTGGCTCTGTCGTGACCTCGACCACTGTGCGGACGGCTAACCCCGACTATCGGCTTCAGTGCTGTCTCCGTCAACCATACTGCCCGAACTCCCGCGACTAAATGCCGTAACGATGCGGTCGAAGGTTCTTCTCCGTGTGTCCGCGTTTTCCCCGGTAAGAGGATGCTTGCGTCACCTCCCCCTACGCTGTCCACGGGTTTTCGAGGAGCAAGACAACGAGTAGGGTGGGGCGGATTTGAACCGCGAGGACTCGCTTCGCTCGTCCTCTGGGCTCAAATCGCCCGTAACGATTTCTGACGACACGGACTCGTCGCTACGCTCCTCGTCGGTGTGTCGTCAGAAATGGGTTGGGGCGGATTTGAACCACGGTCGTTCCGCTTCGCTCCACTCCCTGATTCAAATCCGCCAAACGTCACGACTTTGCGCCTCACGAGTTGTTCGGCGCAAAAGTAGTGGGTTGGGGCGGATTTGAACCGCCGGCTTCCTCCGTGTGAAGGAGGTATCATAACCGGACTAGATCACCAACCCGCACGAGGCCTTTCCCGTGCGTTTGACTTAAGACTTCCTTTCAGCGGTCGTCGGCGTCGCTCGAGCGACCCCCACCAACGCGCCCACGCACGTCACCAGCGACCCCACGAACCCGATGGGCCGCACGCCGCTCGAGGCCGATCGCCCCGTCCCGAACCGCCTCGAGCCGACTCGGTTCGGGCTCGTCTTCGACTGCGAGCCCGAGTCGTGATCGGACGCGATCGACGCGGGGACCGAGGGTCTCGCCGATGCCCAGACGGGCGTGTTCGGCGGCGCGAGCGAGGTAATACCGGCTGTCGTGGAAGTGGTTGTTCATCGGTTCTCCCCCGTAGAAAGGTTAGCTGCGTATATAGTCCTATCGCAGAGGACGAATTTCGACGCCGCTCCCGCGGGCGATTGCGAGCGTCACGCGATCGATTGACATACGTCACTCCGCGAGAATCGCCGGCTATGAACGAGTTCCAGTCGGTCGCGCTCGAGCGCGAGGGGGCGACCGCCGACGTAGTCGTCGAGGGCGGGCAGGTGTACTGTTCGAACCGCCGCGAATTTCTCGACCGCGATGTCGCGATCGTCGGCGACAGGATCGCCGCCCTGCTCGCGGACGCCGCGTCGGTCACGGGCCCGGAAACGACGGTCGTCTCGGCGGCCGACCGCGTCGTTCTCCCGGGGCTGATCGACGCCCACACCCACGCCGACATCCAGTTGCTGTTCGACCGCGAAGTGCCCCATCTGCTCGCCGCTGGGACCACGTCGGTCGTCACCGAGAGCTCCGGCCTGGGGCTGCTCTTTGGCAGCCGCGGCGTCGAAACCTTCCTCGAGCGGACCGCCGACTCGCCCGTCTCGACGTACGTCTCCCTCCCGCCACAGGACTTCGTCGACACCTTCGAACCCGCGACGGGAACGCCGGCCGAACTCGAGGCGCTCTCGGAACTGCTCGATCACGAGCGGGTCGTCGGCGTCGGCGAGATCGACTGGCTCCACGTCGTCGGCCGCGACGCGCCGGTCGAGGACCTCTACGAGCGCGCCCGCGCCCGCGATCTCCCGATCGTCGGCCACGGCGCGGGCTGTCGGGGCGCGTCGCTGCGGGCGTTCGCGACCGTCGTCGACAACGACCACGAGGCGATTTCGGCCGACGGGATCCGCGAGCGCGCCGCCAACGGGATCCACGTCGTCGGCCGCTCCGGCTCGATCCGGGACGACCTCGCGGCGCTGATCGAGGCCTACCCCGACCTCGACCCGCGGAGCGTCTCGCTGTCGACCGACGGCGTCTGGCCCGGCGACCTGCTCGAGGGCGTTGGCATGGCCGAGCTCGTCCGCCGGCTGCTCGACGCCGGGATCGAGCCCGCAGACGCGATCGACGCCGCGAGCCGAAACACCGCCGCCCACTTCGGACTCACGGACCGGGGCGTCGTCGAACCAGGTGCCGTCGCCGACCTCCTCGTCGTCGACGATCTCGAGTCGATGGTCGTCGAGACGGTCCTCTCCGAGGGCGAGGTCGTCGTCGCCGACGGCGAGCCCCTCGTCGACGCCAGGACCGACCCCTACCCCGACTACGTCTACGACACCGTCTCGGTCGACGTCTCCGCCGAGCGGTTCACCGCGCCGCTCGCGGCCGCGCCCGACGGCCCCGTCCGCGCGATGGCGGTCGACCGCGGGCTCGTGACGACCGAGACGACCGCCGACGCCGCCGTCGTCGACGGCCCGGACGACTCGAGCCGGCGGCTCGGTCCCGACCCGGAAAACGACATCCTCACTGCGACGGCCCTCGATCGTGACCCGGCGACCGACGAGCGGGGCTTCACGGGCTTCCTCACGGGCTTTGGCCTCGAGTCGGGAGCCCTCGCGACCTCGGCCGTCTGGGAGGCGACCGGGCTGGTGACCGTCGCCGCGGACACCGAGGACGCCGTCGTCGCCGCCGACCGCGTCGCCTCGCTGGGCGGCGGGTTCGCGATTGCCCGCGACGGCGAGGTGGTCGCCGACCTCGCCATGCCGGTCGCCGGGGCCGCCGCCGAACTCCCGCCCGAGCAGTTCGCCGCGGAGTTCGAGGCACTCGAGGACGCCCTCCGCGAGGCCGGCGTCGAGATCGACCGGCCGCTGTTGACCGCCCAGACGCTGACCTTCCCCGGGGTTCCGACGCTGAAGCTCACGGCGTCGGGCTACGCCGACGTGTTGGACCAGTCGGTCGTCGGCCTTGAGCCCGCGGCGGACGCCGACGACTGACCCGCGCGATCGCCCGTCGGTCAGCGCCGGCCGAATCGACCCCGTTCCCAGGCCATATCTAACATCATCGTTCCGGCGATAACCGGCGTTTCACCCGGTAACACTCCCGTTAGCGAGAATATAACGGGTTCGGAAACGAACCGAGTATCGTCATGCAACGACGAACGCGGAACGCGGATCGAACCGACTCACGACCGATCGGACCGGCCGGCGCGGCCCCGGGGGTGAGCCGCTGATGGCCTTCGAGAGCGGCCTCGCCGCCGTCGTGTTGCTCGCCGGCCGACTGCTGTTTGGCGGGCTGATACTCTACCAGGGGATCAATCACTTCCTCGCGCCGGACGCGATGGCGGGCTACGCCGAGGCCAAGGGCGTCCCGGCACCGAAGGTCGGCGTCGTCGCCTCGGGTGCCCTCCTCGTTCTCGCCGGGCTCGGCCTCGTCCTCGGCGTCTACCCCCTCCTCGCGGCGGGAGCGCTTGCCGTCTTTTTCCTCGTCGTAACGCCGCTCATGCACGACTTCTGGGCGGTTCCCGAGGACCGGAAACAGGACGAGCTGAACCACTTTACCAAGAACGTCGAACTGTTCGCCGCGTCGCTGCTCGTGCTGGTGCTGGCGAGCCAGCCGTGGGGCTACGCGCTGAACGTCGGTCTCTGAGCAGGTTTCTCCACGAGACGCCGTCTCGCGGCCACAGGACGGCAGTACGAACGGCGGGATCTCGGCCGACTCACCGGCTCGAGCGATGGGGTCCGACCCGGACTACCAACGTAGTTCGGCGAACGGTTCAAGCGGTTCGTCGCCGACCGGTCTCGTATGGCAACGAACGAAACGACCGCGGGGGCCGCCGAGACGAAGCAGTTCCTCGTGACCTGTGACAGCTGTGCCTACGAGCGGTCGGCAACGGGTCGTGCCGAAGCGACCCGACTCGGCACCGATCATCACCGGGAAACCGGTCACGACCCCGTCGCCCTCGAGGTCCCGGCATCGGCCGCCGGCCCGTAATCCGGACCCCGCGGGTAATACGGATCGCACCCGCGTCGTCTCTCGAGTACTGCGTGTGGCGGCGGCTCTCGTCGTGTCCTCGAGCGACGGAAAACACCGATTCGAGTCAGTACTCCGGCGATTCTTCGGGCTCCCCGTCGCGGGCGTTGACGACGCGCGCGATCGTGAACAGGCCGTCCGAGAGCCGGTTGAGATACTGGACCGCGTCCTCGTTGATCTGCTCCTCGCCGGCGAGTGCGACCGCGCGGCGCTCGGCGCGTCGACAGACCGTGCGGGCGTGATGGAGCGCCGCCCCGTCCTCGCTGCCGGTCGGCAGGACGAAGGAAGTCAGCGGCTCGAGTTCCTCGTCGTAGGCGTCGATCCAGTCCTCGACGGTCTCGACGTGGTCGGGCCGGATCGCGGGGTCGTCGTCGTCGGGGTCGGGGTTGGCGAAGTCGGCCTGCACGATGTGGAGGTGGTTCTGGATCGCCGACAGGTGGTCGTTGACGTCGTCGTAGTCGGTCGGGCGGATCGTCCCGAGCACGGCGTTGAGTTCGTCGACGGTCCCGTAGGCCTCGATGCGGGCGCTCGCTTTCGAGACGCGGCTCATATCGCGGAGGTCCGTCTCCCCATCGTCGCCGCGGCCGGTGTAGATCGACATGGCTGGACCGACGGACGGCGACTACTTAATTTCCGCGTCGGCCGCGCCGGCAGCCCGTCGGCGGAACCAGTAGCTTCAACTCGCTCGACCCGCTATCGGCGCGCATGGCTATGGAACTCGACCACGAGTGCCCCAACTGCGGGGAGGAAAAGACCTTCTACCGCGCCGCCAGCACGACGCTGCATCTCGGCGAGAAGGTCAAGTGGCACTGCCCGGACTGTGACTACGGCTTCGTCCGGATCGGCGACAACGGCACCGCCGTCGACTCGAGTACGGCGTAGTACCGCCTACACCGCCGTCGCTTTCTGCTCTCGATACCGCTCGAGCGCGTCTCCAACTGACTGTATTTCCACAGCAGCCCGCGCGTGGGGCTGGAACGGTTCACCGCACTCGACAGCGCCGTCGTGAACGATCCGGATCGTCGACAGTCCCGCGAAACGGGCCGAGCGCTACTCGTCGTCCTCGAGGTGGTGCCACGACAGCCGCGGGGTCCGCGCGGCGCTGGTCTGGTCGATCCGGCGGGCTGTCGTCCGTTCGGGCGCGTCCGCGAGCGTCGCGTCGTCCTCGCCGGCGACGGCGTTGAACGCGGCGGCGAGCCGATCTAACGTGGCCTTGCTCTCGACCTCGGTCGGCTCGGTCATCAGGGCCTCGGGGACGATCTCGGGCCACTTGGTCGTCGGCGGGTGGACGCCGTAGTCGAGCATCCGTTTGGCCACGTCGGCGGCGTCCTGTTCGCCGGCGCTGGCGACGAACTCGTGGTGGAACGGGCCGTAGGGCACGTCGTACTCGATCCGCTCCGCGAGGTAGTTCGCATTCAGCACTGCGGAGGCGCTGGCGTCGGCCAGCCCTTCGTCGCCGAGTCGCGCGATGTAGGCGAAGGCCTTGAGCAGCACCAGCCAGTTGCCATGGAAGCCGTGGACCTTCCCGATGGTGTGATCGGGCTCGAACAGTTCGTATCGGGACTCGTCGCCCGTCGACTCGGCGTCGCGCTGCCGGACGCGGGGCGCGGGGAGGAACGGCGCGAGATCGTCGACGACGCCGACCGGCCCGGCACCCGGCCCGCCGCCGCCGTGGGGCGTCGCAAACGTCTTGTGGACGTTGTAGTGCATCACGTCAAAGCCCATGTCGCCCGGCCGCGCACGGCCGAGCAGGGCGTTCAGGTTCGCCCCGTCGTAGTAGAGCAGCCCGCCCGCGTCGTGGACCAGCTCGGCGATCTCGGTGATATCGCGCTCGAACAGCCCGAGCGTGTTCGGGTTGGTCAGCATGAGCGCCGCCGTGTTTTCCGAGAGGGCCGCCTCGAGCGCCTCGAGGTCGACCCGCCCCTCGTCGTCGCTGGGCAGCGAGACGACGTCGTAGCCACCCAGGGCGGCGGTCGCGAAGTTGGTGCCGTGGGCGCTCTCGGGGACGATGACCTCGTCGCGGTGGCCCTCGCCGTTGTGTTCGTGGTAGGCCGCCGCGACGCGAATGCCGACGAACTCGCCGGCGGCCCCGGCGGGGGGCTGGAGCGTCACCGCGTCCATGCCGCCGATCCGGCCGAGGTAGTCCTGCAGGCGATAGAGCAGTTCCAGATTGCCCTGCACCGAGTCCTCGGAGCGGTCGGGATGAACCGCCGCCGACGGCAGCGCGGCTACGTCCTCGGTGAACTTGGGGTTGTACTTCATCGTACACGACCCCAGCGGGTAGGGCCCGCTGTCGATCCCGTAGATCATCTGGGAGAGCCGCGTGTAGTGGCGCGCCAGTTCGGGCTCGGAGAGCGCTGGGAGCTCGAGCGAGTCGCGCGTGAGGTCGTCGGGCAGCGGCGAGCCGTCCTCGGTGTCGCTGTCGCCATCACCGCCGCCGATCTCGACCCGCGTCAGGTCTTTTTCCGAGAGCAGCGGTTCGTACTGGCCGTTCTCGACGTAGCGGGCCTGATCGTACCGGACCCGTGCGTCGTCCGGTCGCTCGTCGCTCATCGGATCACCTCCTCGAGCGCGTCGACGAAGCGATCCAGCCGCTCGTCGGGGACGCCGGCGACGCAGACCTGGATTTCGTGATCGCCGACGACGTGGACCGCGAAACCCCGTTTCTCGAGGTCGTCGGCAACGGCGCTGGCGGGCTGGTCGACGCGGGCGACGAACTCCCGGAGGTGGTGGCGGTCGTGGACCGGCGCTTTCACGCCGACGATCTCGTCGAGTCGGGCCGCGAGGTCACGGGCGCGCCGGACGTCGCGTTCCGCGAGGTCGACCATGCCGCCCGGGCCGAGAACGGCGGCGTGCATCGCGGTCCGGAGCGCGACCCAGGCCTGATTCGTACAGATGTTGCTCGTGGCTCGCTCCCGACGGATGTGCTGTTCGCGGGTCTGGAGCGTCAGCGTGTACGCCCGGCGGTCGGTCGCGTCCTCGCTGGCCCCGACCAGCCGGCCGGGAACCTGCCGAAGGTACTCCTCTCGCGTCGCGAACAGGCCCAGCCCCATCCCGTAGCTCGTCGGGAGCCCCAGGACGCTGGCGTCGCCGACGACGACGTCCGCGCCGACGTCGACGGGCCGCTCGAGCAGGGAAAGCGCGATCGGGTCCGAGCCGAGGACGAAGAGGGCGTCGTTGGCGGCCGCGAGATCACCGATGGCCTCGAGTCGTTCCTCGATCGTTCCCCGGACGGTGGGGTTCTCGGCGTAGATCATGACGACCTCCTCGTCGGCGGCGGCCTCGAGGCCGGCGAGGTCGACGGTCCCGTCCGCGACGGGGTAGGTCTCGACCGCGAGGTCGGTGCCGGCGACGTAGTTCTCGAGCGTACTGCGGCGCTCCTCGCGAAGCAGTTCGGGGACGAGAACTCGATGGCCCGTGGTATCGCGGACGCGATCGGACAGCGTCGCGGCCTCGCCCAGCGCCGTCGCGGCGTCGTACATCGAGCAGTTCGCGACCGGGAGCCCGGTCAGCTCGACCAGCAGCGACTGGTACTCGAACAGGGCCTGCAGGAACCCCTGGGACACCTCGGGCTGGTACTGCGTATAAGAGGTCAGAAACTCCGAGCGGTCCGCGAGGTGATCGACCAGCGACGGCACGTAGTAGCCGTAGTGGCCCCGCCCGAGCAGTTCGGTCAGCTCCTCGTTGCGGCCCAGCAGCGAGCGTACCAGCCGCCGCGTTTCTCGTTCCGATCGCGCGTCGATGTCGAAGCGGCCGTCGAACGCGACCTCGGCCGGCACGTCGAAGAGGTCCTCGACGGAGTCCGCGCCGACCGCCTCGAGCATCGCCGTGCGGTCCTCCTCCGTGTGGGGAGCGTACGGGCTCCCCGTGGCGTGTGATCCGTGCATAGCTAGCCGTGGTCCCGGTCGACCGACCCGATCGGTTGCCACCCGCATCGACGGCGGCGTTCGATCCGAGACACGATACTGGCCTCTAGCGGACAGGGGATAATGAACGCACCCGTTTCGGCGTGACCGGCCGAGAGCCGCGGCCGCGGGCTGGGGCTGGGGCCGCGGTCGCCAGACGGACGACCGAGTCGCCCGCCGATCGATCAGGAATCGCCGTCCGCGCCGCTCGAGTCGGCTTCCCCCTCGGAGTCGGTGACTAGCCCGCCGGCGTCGGGTGCGGCCCCGTCGATGGGGTCGTCCGTTCGGGCGCGCGCGAAGCAGTCGAGGGTGAGTTTCGCCCCGCCGAGGACGACGGGTCCGATGAAAAGGCCCACGGCACCGAAGACGATGAGGCCGCCGAAGATGCCGACGACGACGATCGCGGAGTTGAAGGCACTGGACCGGCCGATCAGCGCGGGCCGGAGGTACGAATCCGAGAATGTGACGACCAACCCGTAGACGAACATCGCGACGCCGGCGCTCAGTCGCCCCATCGCGACCAGATAGAGGGTCGCCGGGATCCAGATCCCGAAGGCCCCGACCAACGGAAGCAACGTCAGGATGAACGTCGCGACGGTCAGGAAGATGACGGCCGGAACGCCGGCGATCAACAGCCCGACGCCGAGCATCACCGACTGAATGGCCGCGACGGCGACGTTTCCGACGACCGAGGCCCACATCAGCCGGTCCAGCCCGGCCTCGAGTTCGTCGAGGACGTCGTCCTCGATCGGCAACACCCACCGGAGCCACGAGACGAGCCGCTCTCCGTCGCGCAACAGGGCAAAGAGGACGAACAGCGTGACGGTCAGGCCGATGAACATACTCGGCAGACTGCCCAAGAGTGCGATCGCCCCGTTCGTGACCTCCTGAACGGCCGTCGCGATCCTGCCCTGGTTCGACTCGTACAGTTCGACGACATCGACGGCGTACCCGTTGCTCTCGAGGACGGATTCGACCGTCTCGACGTCGATCTCACCTTGCCTGATCGACCGGACGAGCCGGAGCGACTGGCCGATCGCGAGGGAGACGACGTAGATCAGGGGCAACAACACGACGAGCAGGGTCGCCGCCACGACCGCAAGCGCCGCGATCGTCGGCCTGACGTAGGTCTCGAGGCGTCGCTGGACCGGAAACAGGATGTACGCGAGGACGACGCCGAAGAGGACGTACTGGAGATACGGCAGGAGAACGACCAGTGCGAGCAGGGAACTCGCCAGTGCAAGCGCGGTCAATCCCGGCCGCTTGACGAGCCAGTCCGGGGGGTCGGGACTGTCGGGCATATACGGGAATGTAACAGCCCGTCAGATTAGTCTGCTGATACGACGTTCGAGGCGTCAAATCCGCCGTCGCTACTCGACGTACCGGTACTTCCGCTCGCCCATTCGGCCCCAGCCGTCGAAAACGAACTCCTCGTCGGGGGTGGTGAACTCCTCGACGTCGACGTCCATCTCGTGGTTGTGGGCGTCGTGGATCTCCTCGTAGTCGTCCCACGACATCTCGTATCGGTCGGACAGTTGTTCGTCGATATTGAGGGCCTCTATCTCCTCGACCCAGCCGTCCCGGACCGTCTCGGAGTGGATCTCTGCCTGCGCACCGCTGCCGTAGGACCCGATGAGCAGCTTCTCGCCGACCATCTCGCGGTCGTTCTCGAGCGCGTGTTTGAGCGCGCTCGCGCGGGCGACGTGGACGGAGCCGGTGTACCAGTTCCCGACCTCGCGGGAGATCGTCAGCGTCGGATCGATCGTGGCGTCGTACCACGTCGCGTAGCGGTCGGTGTCTTTCAGGGCGTCCATATACTCCCGGAGCGCCTCCCGATACTCGTCGTCGGAGTCGAACGCCTCGGGCCGGGGTTGGCGGCCGATCTCTTCGGCGAGTTCGTCCTCGACCGCCGTGTTCCGCGTGACGTGGCGGAACGCGAGCAGGGCGGCCTTCCGGACCATGCCCGGGAAGGGGGTGTGGAACGGCGCGTACGCGAAGTCCTCCTCGTGGACCTCGCCGGCGACGCTCTCGAAGTCCTCGAGGGCCTCGCGCATCCGCGCGAGATAGACCTGCACGGAGCGTTTGCCGTCGACACTCGGGAACTGCTGGTTGGGCTTTAAGAAGTCGGTCTCGTCGGCCGAGCCGTAGCCCTGCTCGGCGGAGAGTTCGACGAGGTTCGGATCCTCGCTGATGAGCATCGCGACGGCACCGGCACCCTGTGTCGCCTCGCCGTCGTCGCCGCGGGCGTACAGCGCCGTGTCGGTCGCGATGACCAGCGCCGAGCGGCCGCGATTACGACCCGCGCGGATCCAGTTATAGGCGTCGTCTAAGCTCTGGGTGCCCGCGATACAGGCGAACTTGCGCTCGCCCTTGTTCGCGTGGTGGAAGTCGCCCTCGTAGACCTGCTCGAGGCAGCCAGCGACGTACGTCGAAACCGGCTTCGAGTTGTCGAAGGCGCTCTCGGTCGCGACGTCGATACGACCGATATCGTCGGGCTCGAGGCCTTTCCGCTCCATCAGCCGATGAGCGGCGTTGGCACCCATCGTGACGATGTCCTCGTAACTGTCGGGGAAGGAACTGGCGTTCAGTCCGAGTCCTTTCGTGTACTTTTCCGGGTCTTCGCCCTTTTCAGGGGCGAACGTGCCCGGAAGGTCGAGTTTGAGATTACCCGTCCAGATCTCGACGGCGTCGATGCCGACTGCAGTCATACCTTCTCAATGTAGGTGACGGTACAAGATATTGTCGTTCGACGTTTCGACGATCGACGAACACATCGCTGTACTCGGGTACAACCCACCGTCACGCCTTTCACACTTACTGGCCGGAAGAGACAGTTCTCGTTACTGTTTTGCTGTTACCTGCAGTGTCAAATACTGTCTGGCGAATCGTATACTCGCTATCAATGTCTTTTCCGGTTGCTTTGAGGCTTGCCTCGGCAGTCCCGTCGCCAATACGATCGTCAACTGAACTATCGACAACGGTCGCCGTCGTGTCTAGCATCTCGAATTCGACTCGAGAGAGGTCGCCGTTTGGATCGGAAACGGCGGCAGTGATATCGTACCGATCGTTACCGGTTCCGCTTGCAGTAATCTCTACCGAATCGATCGAGGGGGCATCTATCTCGAGCGTTATCTGTTGTTGTCCAGTCGTTCCCGACGCTGTCTCGTACTCGATCGTCATGTTCACCGTCTGGCCACTCATGTCGGTGATTGCATAGAAGTTGTCCGGTCTGAACGGGCCGATTCGACCAGTTACGGTTTGACCGGGCTCAAACGGGCTCGTCCGGTCAAGCGTGTTGGTACTCCCGTCGACCCGAATACCGGTAGTATTGAAATTACCAGTATCGACCTCACCAACCACTTCACCATCCGAGGTGAAAAGAATCTCTCGCCCACCGGTATTATCGTTGACGCGAGTCGGGTTCGCAGGTTCGACGCTATCGATGGCTATTCCAGTCAAAGTCACCGGTTCGTCGCCGGTGTTTTCGAGTTCGAACTCGATTCCGCTGTTACCATTGCCGGTCGACACAGTATTCGTGGCGTCGAAGTTTATGTCTGGGACGGTAACGGAGATCGTTCCGACTGCTGTACCGTCCCCGCTCGATGCGAAAACTTTCGCTTCCTCTTCGCTCGACGCTTCGGAATCGATCGTCATGGACACTGTTGCATTTCCATCCTCAAACGACGTTGTGGTCGGACCGAACGTCGTCTCGTCTATGACGTTGTTCGGATCCGAAATTGCAAAATCCACTTGGCCGCCTTGAAGGGACTCGTATCCCTCGACACCGGCAGTTAGCGATACCGTCTCGGATGGTCCACCGGTTACTGTTGCCTCGGAGCCGGAGATGGACTGTCTGTTCCCAGCGACCGTTGCTTCTCTCCACGTGAGATCGAGTCGGGAGCTGTTTGATGGCCCCGTCGAGGTCTGTTTTTCGTTTCCAATGTCGAAGTCATCGCTGCTCCCTGCGCCCTCGCCGACGCCGACGCGAGCGATCTCGAGCGTATACGCCCGCTCAAGTTCGATCTTCACTTCGTCGTCAGCCGTCGTTTCTTGAATAGTAACCCCTTCCGTGTTCTCGAGTTCGCTCTCCCAGATCGCTTTCCGCTCGGTGGGAAGCGTCAGCACGGAGCCGGCCTCGAGTTCTTTCGTTCGCGGCTCGTCGAGGGACTCTACGGAGACTGATGTCGCGCGTCCGGACGTTTCGGAGACGTTCCCATCGAGCAATACGAGCGAGATGCGTTCGTTGCCGACGAGTTGCTGGGAGCCGACCGAGACGTTCGCCTCGTCGAACTGGTTGTACAACAACGAGTGTTCGATGACGGTTCGCGGGGCGTCGCGGTACTCGTTGTAGTCGGGTTCGTACGCGAGAAAGCGAGTTTCGTACGCGTATTCGGTTCCGCCGCTATCGGTGATCGTAACCGGGCCCGGATCGGTCGTCTCGAGTCGCCCGGTCGGATCGGGTGGATTCGTCAGAAAGGTTCGCGTCGGATAACTGGTCCCGAGCGTCACCGAGGCCGATCGGGAACTCCCGCCGAACCCGGCGGTCCCGATCGCGTTTCGTACGTCCTGCAGTTCGTTCGTGACCTGCCGGTTATGGTCTATTTCGACCGCCTGGTTCTCCGCCGGCACGGCGTTGACCTGATACAGCGCGAGCGCAGTGAAAACGATCGCGAGCAAGAGGACGGCGCCGATCTGCACCGTCACCGCGCGCTCGCCGTGCCGGCGTCTCATAGCGATGGATAGTCTCCGGCGCTTAAACGTCTGGTGGCCCGGTGCGGCGAAAACGAAACCCCGTCCTACTCGTCTTCCTCGACGACTTCCGGATCGCTCATCGCGCTCTGGAGGCTGTCGAGGCCGTTGATCCACTCCGTGACGAGGCCGTACTCGAGGTCTTGTGCGACCTCCATGTCGAGTTCCTCGCCGTCGATGATGAGCGTCCCGGCCTGGGCAGCGTAGCCAAGCGCCGCGTCGAGGTCCTCCTCGGCCTCGGCGTCGGCCGCCGCGCCCAGATAGTCCCCGACGCTGCCGTCTTCGGCCGGCCCGTTGGCGACGTACTCCTCAGCCGCGAAGAAGACACAGACCAGACTCGTCTGGACGCCGTCGACGAGGATCAGCTTCTCCTCGTCCTCGATGTCGACCTCGCCGAGGACGATCTCGCGGACGTCCTCGATCTCCGCGAGGGCCTCTTCCCCCTCGAGTTCGCCGTCGTCGTAGGCGGCGACGATCTTCGCGATCGCGATCGCCGTGTCGTCCTGCAGGTTGAGCAGGAGTCGGGCCGAGTCTTCGTCCTCCGGATCGATGTCTTCGTCTTTGATGCGACCGATCCAGTTCTGCCAGCGTTCCTCCGAGTAGAACTCGGTCGGGGGATTGCTCATACAGACACCTACACCGGCCGCTTGAAATGCCTTTCTCTACACTAGCCGTCGAAAGTGAATGTTTGGACCGGCTTGATGATCGGCTAAAACGCTTTTACAGCCGCTCATGAGATGGCAGGTGCCGTTTCATCTCGTCGGATAGAGCGGTCGTTCGACGGTAAGAAGGAATTGCCCGTTCTCACTCGAGCGTCGCTTCGGTATCGATCCCGTAGACGGCCTTCGGCGTCTCGACGTGCGCGATCTCGACTGCCTCGTCGTAGCCGTTCTCGAGCAGCCACCGGACCCGCCGCGGGACTGTCTTGGGACCCAGCACTGCGCCCGGCCGGTCGGGGTCGTCGATGTAGTCGGTCTCCATCAGGAACGGCTCGCCCCGCTCGGCGGCGGTCTCGAGTCGGTCCTTGTCGCACATCACGCTCGGCGTCGGCCCCTCGAGGCGGCCGCCCGCGTAGTGTTTGACGACCCGATGGGGCTCCATCCCGGCCTCGGCGGCCCAGTCGGTCACTGCGGTCATGTCCTCGCTGGCCTCGGCGTGGAGCTGGACCGCACACTCGAGGTCGGCCCCGTGGTCGAACGCCCGGCGCATCACGGCGTTCGAGGCCGCCCAGACGTCGTCGTCGACCTCGTAGTGGGGGCGGCCGGACTTCAGTGCCAGCGCGTCGCCCGCCGCGACGTACTCCGCCGCCACGTCGATCCCCGCCTGCATGAGATCCCGCGCTTCGTCGGGCGAGAAGTCCCGGTCGTCGACCAGCCGGGAAATCAGGCCGGGATGGACCCCGAGGACGGGCCAGGCCCGTCCCTCGAGTTCGCTCGAGGCCTCGTCGACGATGTCGATCGTGCGCTCGAAGACCGGCCGGAAGTCGTCGCCGGTCTCGGCCTCGACGCCGAGGTGCCAGGAGGGTTTGTTCACCACGAGCAGGTGGGTGCCGCCGACGCGGGCGAAGTCGCGGACGGCGTCGATGCCCCGATGGTTGTCCGGGTCGAGGTGGAGGTGGTCGTCCAGCACCGGCCGATCGTCGATCATACGCGTGGCTGGGCGGGCCGCGCCCGAAAAGTCACCGGGTTCGTGCCGTCCGAACGTGGACGATCATTAGCAACCTACATCGACCGTCATCGGCCCCAGCGGGCCTATAACCGGGAGTTTGCCGGCCAGCTCCATCCCCGACGCCGTCGGCGGGAACCGATAGCTAAATGATAGACCTCGCGCGTACTGCCAGAAGGATCGATAGCGACCGACGAGAACCACGAATCCAATACTGTCAGAAATAGTTATTATGACCGATGTCAATACTACGATCGCGTGGCAATATGAGTGATCACATATGAGTGACGCTGGCGACGAACCGACCGACCAGTTCACACAGCCCGACAGTGGCGGCCCGACAGTCGAGTTCTACGGTGGCCGCGGGATGAGCGCGTTCCCGATCGCCTTCTTCATCGTCTGGGCCATCGTCCAGACTGCTCTCTGGCGGATCGGCGATACCGGCGGACTCATCGTGGGCATCCTGGTCGGGCTCATCGTCGGGATGTTCTTCGCCCGAGGCGACTGGAAGCACTACGCCAACACGATCTTCGAGGGGATGACCCAGCCCGTCGCGGTGACGGCGATCGTCGCGTGGATCTGGGCCGGCATGTTCGCCCAGCTCCTGCAGGACGGTGGCTTCGTCGGCGGACTCGTCTGGTTGGCCGACACTGCCGGCGTCGGCGCGGCGCTGTTCCCCGCGATCACGTTCGTCCTCGCGGCCGTCTTCACGACGGGGATCGGGACCGGCTACGGTGCAAGCATCGCGTTCGTCGGCCTCTTTTTCCCGGCCGGCGTGTTGCTCGGTGCGAACCCCGTCCTCCTGTTCGGTGCGATCCTCTCGGGGGCGATCTTCGGTGACAACTTAGCGCCCGTCAGTGACACCACGATCGTTAGCGCTGTCACCCAGGACGCCGATATCGGGGGCGTCGTCGCCTCCCGGTTCAAATACGTCATCATCGCTGCCGTCCTCGCCTTCCTCGGCTACGTCGTCGCCGGCGGCGCGATGGACGGCATCGAGGTCGGCGCACAGGCCCAGGAGATCTTCCTCGAGGAGAGCGACGCGATCGGGCTGGTTCACGTCATCTCGATGGCCGCCGTGATCGGGACGGCTATCGCCGGCCGACATATCGTCGAGGCGATCTCGTGGGGGATCGTCGTCGCCGTCGCCTTCAACCTCGTCTTCGGCCTCGCGGGCCCCGGCGACATCGTCATGTTTAACGCCCCACAGGATGCGCCGCTGGCCGGTCCGCTCGAGTCCCTGCCGATCCTGACGATCGTCGAGGACCCCGACGCTGTCGGCGTCGGCGGCAGCCTGATGAACGGCGTCGCCGGCTTCCTCGAACTCTCGATCCTCGTCTTGCTGATCATCGGCGCGGCCCAGATCATGATCCGCGGCGGGGCCTTCGACGTGTTGCTCGAGTGGTCGATCGAGAACCTCGCGACGAACGTCCGCAACGCCGAGTTGACGATGGTCGGGACCGCGGCGCTGATCAACGCGATCATCACGATCAACACCGCGGCCGAGGTCGCGATCGGCCCCTACATCTCGAAGATCGGCGAGCGGTTCAACCTGAACGGCTACCGCCGGGCGAACATCTTAGACGGCCAGACCGCGGCCATGGGCTACATCTTCCCGTGGTCGGGCGGGGTGCTGGCCGGCTACTCGGCGATGCAACAACTGCCCGGCGATTACGACTGGTTCGAGCAGTCGATGGTCGTCACGCCGATCGACGTCGTTCCCTACGTCTTCCAGGGCTGGCTGCTGGTGGCGGTGTTCATCGTCGCGGCGCTGACCGGCTTCGGCCGCGAATACCTGATCGACCGCGAGAGCGAGGAGGTGGCACGCGTATGAGCATCTTCGACAAATACCTCACGGGCTGGACGTTCCGGGCGAACCGACCCTCCCTCGAGGTAGGGAGCGAAATAGACGTCTTCATCTCCGAGACCAACGGCTCGGCGGGACGGGCCTACATCGGCGACACTGAACTGCTCGTCGAGGGGGCCGGACCCGAGACCGTCGAGAAGCAGGTCCGGGTCCGCGTGACCAGCTTCGACGAGACCACGGCGACGGGCGAGGGCGACCTCGTCGAGGTCGTCGGCGAAAGCTCTTATAGCGGTTAACCGTCCGACTCGAGCGTGACGGCCTCGTCGGCCGCGTTTCGCAACGCGTCCGAGCGGCCGTACGACCCCGGCGCGATCGCGTACGTTTTCACGCCGCGGGTGCCCGCGTGCTCGAGGACGGGTTTGAAGTCGGTATCGCGCGAGGCGATCGCGAGCCGATCGATCGTGGCGTCGCCGGCCAGCGCGGTCGCGTCGACCGCGAGTTTGACGTCGACGTCGCCGCTGGTGACGATCACTTCGAACCCGCGGGCCTCCGCGGCCTGAATGAGGCCGGGTGTCGCGTGTTCGTCGAGGTAGAGACGGATGACGCCGACGCGGCCGAGTTCGCCGGCGGCGTCCCGGAGGTCGTCCAGATCGACGTCGAACTCGTCGCGGAAGACGTTCGGCCCGTCGACGAACAGCCCGACCGTCGGCTCGGTTTCGGTATCGGGCGCGAGACGGGTACGAACGCGGTCGAACATAGTCAGTTGCCCGCTCTTTCCCGTGCCCGGAGATAGGTGTGGCGAAACGCAACCGTCGCCGCTGTTCTCGCCGATCCGATCGATCGGCAAATCGAGACCGGTTCGAGATCGGTGAGTGGTGGGAAAATACACGACCACTGGACAGGGAATAAATTTTTGTTGGGTTTATCATCTACGATAACCGCGGATCGAAGACCACACAATCGTGGTTGCTAACAGTAATAGCGGCCATTCTACATAGTATACTGTTGGTATATATTTTGTATTAACTCCCAATAGATTTGGGAATTCTTTAATACATGAACGAAATCATTTCACATGCATCATGCCCGATGATAACCGCTCACACATGAATCGACGATCGATCCTCGAAGCAGCCGGTGCGTTCGGTGCGATCCTCGGTCTCGGCGGCGTGACGTCCGCAACGCCGGGACGCGAGCCGGGACCGAAAGAGGACGAACTAATCGTCGGTGTCGATTCCGACGTTTCGGACATCGAGGCGGCAGTCCGATCGAAACTCCCGACCGACGCGAACGTCGTACACACGAACGAAACGCTCGGCTACGCGTCGGTAGAACTGCCCGATGGAGCCTCCATACAGGCCAAGGAAAACGTCCAGCGAACCCTCATGGACGCTAACGAGGTCCAGTACACGGAGGACAACGTCACGTACGAGGCGCTCGAGGCCGAGCCGCTCGAGTCGGAAACCGACGGCGAGACGGCGGGCGCACAAGGTGGTGCATCGCCGCTGTACACTCCGAACGATCCGGACTTCGGAAGCCAGTACGCGCCACAGCAGGTCAACTGTGAGGAGGCCTGGGAGGAGACCCTCGGCGATCCGGACGTGACGATTTCGATCGTCGATCAGGGAATCCAGTACGATCACCCGAATCTCGCGGAGAACATGGACGACAGTGTCTCGAACAACGGGGAGGACTTCGTCGACGCCGACGGCGATCCGTATCCGGGAGAGGCAAGCGAGAACCACGGCACGCACGTCGGCGGCATCGCCGCCGGCGGCACCGACAACGGGACCGGTCACGCCGGCATTTCGAACTGTTCGCTCCTCTCGGCCCGCGCGCTCGGATCCGGTGGTGGCGGATCGCTCTCGGACATCGCCGACGCGGTCCAGTGGTCGGCCGATCAGGGTGCCGACATCATCAACATGTCCCTCGGCGGCGGCGGTGAGACGGACCTGATGCGACAGGCCTGTGAGTACGCACAGTCGCAGGGCTCGTTGCTCGTTGCGGCTGCCGGCAACGATTCCGGGAGCCCCGTCTCGTATCCGGCCGCCTACGACACCGTTCTGGCCGTCTCCTCGCTCGACGAGGGCGAAACGTTGTCGGACTTCTCGAACGTCGGTCCGAAAATCGAACTGGCCGCACCCGGTGGCGACGTCCTCTCGACGATTCCCTTCGACGACTACGATACCTTCAGCGGTACCTCGATGGCGTCGCCGGTCGTCGTCGGCGTCGCCGGCCTGACGCTGTCAGCCTGGCCGAGCCTCTCGAACGGGGAACTGCGGACGCACCTCAAGGAGACGGCCGTCGACATCGGGCTGGACGCCACCGAACAAGGAAGCGGTCGCGTCGACGCCGGGAACGCCGTCACCACCGAGCCCGGTACGACTCCCGATCCAGACCCGGATCCGGATCCGGATCCCGAACCCGGCGACTGCGGCGACGAAGTGAACACGGCCAGCGCGGACGGTCAACTCAGCGGCGGCTGGTGGGGCAATCCGAGCGATAGCTACACCTACACGCTCAAGACGGCGAACCCCTGCAGCGCCACCGTCTCCCTCGAGGGGCCGGAGACCGCGGACTTCGATCTCTACCTGACCCTCGATGGACGAACGCCGACGCAGCAGGACTACGATGAACGGTCGGCCAGCGGCGATTCGACCGAATCGATCGACGTGGATCTCAGCGGCGACGAGGAGTTCGGTATCCTCGTCAGCCGATACAGCGGCAGCGGTTCCTACACGGTGAACATCGAAGAACTGGGCAAGTAGTACCGTTCATCTCGGAACCGTCGTTCGCAGTCGTCGACGGTATCCGGTCTCCGATCAGTCGGCTCACGTCGAAACACCCACGGCGTTTCTCGGGGGCCGACCAGCCACTCTAACCGGCCGACTTCACATATTCACGCACTATTGGACAGCAATATTTTATTCTGTCATTTTTGTGCCGATTCATTCTAGAATAAACCAAACGAAGTTCGATAAGAGTTTACTAATTTCAGGCAGTGATGACTGTCGTCCCATGAGATCAAACGGTCCCCCGGACGACACCGCAGACCCGACCTACGATCGTCGGTCGGTCCTGACCGGCACCGGCGCAATCGGTCTCGCTGGCCTATTCGGCTCGAGTACTGTCACGAGTGCGACGCCGGGTCGCGACCCCGGACCGCGGACGGACGAGATCGTCCTCGGCATCTCGGCGAGTGCCGACGACATCGTCGCGGAGGCTCGCAACGCCATCCCCGGCAACGCCGAGGTCGTCCACGCCAACGAGACGATCCGCTACGCCGTCGTCGAGTTCCCGTCGGCGGCGCCCGACCACGCCCGGGACGAGTTCATCGACGCGGTTACCGCCTCGCCGGCGGTCGAGTACGCCGAACCCAACGCGACGATCCAGTCGCTGCTCGAGCCCAACGACCCCTACTACGGCTACCAGTACGCTCCAGAGCTGATCGGCTGTGAACGCGCGTGGGAGACGACCCGCGGGAGCGAGGACGTCGTCATCGCCGTCGTCGATCAGGGGATCCAGTACGACCACCCGGCGCTCGAGGGCACCATGGACGATCGGATTGGCAAGGACTTCGTCGACGGCGACGGCGATCCCTATCCCAGCAGCGGCGGGGACCATGGCACGCACGTCGGCGGGATTGCCGCCGGCGGGACCGACGACGGCACCGGCCACGCGGGGATCAGCGACTGTTCGCTCTTATCGGTCCGGGCCCTCGACGCGGACGGCGTCGGCTCGCTGTCGGACATCGCCGACGCGATCCAGTGGGCCGCCGACGCCGACGCGGACGTCGTCAATCTCTCGCTGGGCGTCGACGGCTCCTACGAGACCCTGACCGCGGCCTGTGAGTACGCGGCCGATCGGGGCGTCCTGCTGGTCGGTGCCGCCGGTAACGACGGCAGCGACCGCGTCTACTCGCCGGCCGCCGAGGACAGCGTCGTCGCCGTCGCCGCCGTCGACGACGACGATTCGATCGCCGCCTTCTCCAACACCGGCCCCGAGATCGAACTCGCCGCCCCGGGCAGCCGCATCGTCTCGAGTACGACCGGCGGCGACTACGGCCGGATGTCCGGCACGTCGATGGCGGCCCCGGTGGTGGCCGGCGTCGCCGGCCTCGCGCTGTCGGCCCATCCCGACCTCTCGCGATCACAACTCCGCGATCATCTCCGCGAGACGGCCGTCGATCTCGGCCTCGCGGACGACCAGCAGGGGTACGGTCGGGTCGACGCGGCCGCCGCCGTCGAAACGGACCCCTTCGGGGACGACCGCGACGGCAGCAGTGAGACCGAAACCGAGTCCGACACCGGCGACTGCGGCGACGAGACGGTTACCGCGAGCGCGAGCGGCTCCCTCGACGGCAGCGGCTGGTGGGGCGAGAGCAAGCGGTACGGCTACTCGCTTCGCACCGACGACCCCTGCTCGATCACGATTTCCCTCGAGGGCCCCTCGAGGGGCGATTTCGACCTCTACGTGACCACCGACGGCAGTTCGCCGACCCGGTGGAGCCACGACGAAGCGGACGCGGGATCCGGAACGAGCCCCTCGCTTACCCTCGACCTCGAGGGCGACGAGTCGTTCGGGCTGCAGGTCCACGCCAACAGCGGCAGCGGGGAGTACACGCTGGAGGTCGAAGAGCGCGGGCGATAGCGACGATCGGTCGATGGACTCGAGACTTCATCTCACACATCGGACTCGAGCAGACCGACGACGGACGGGTCGCTGCGAAGACCGTCGCGAATTCGAACGGCGGGTCGACCTCGAGCGAGTAGCTACTCGAAGACGAAGTAGTCCCGTTCCTCGCCTTGCACGGAGATCCACTTGGGCTCGGTGAGTTCCTGCGTGATCCACTCGCCGTGGTAGCGACCCAGCCCGGACTGCTTGACGCCGCCGAAGGGCGCGTTGTGGTCCTCGTTGATCGGTTGGTCGTTGATGTGGACCATGCCCGCTTCGACGCGGTCGGCGAGGTCGCGGGCGCGCTCTTCGTCCTCGCAGAAGACCGACGCCGAGAGGCCGTACTCGGTATCGTTCGCCAGTTCGATCGCTTCCTCGTCGTCCGAGAACGGGATCACGGGCGCGACCGGGCCGAAGTGTTCGTTACAGGCCGTCGGCATGTCGTTGGTGCAGTCCGAGAGGACGGTCGGCTCGACGAAGAGGCCGTCGGCCTCGCCACCGGTCTCGAGGGTCGCGCCATCCTCGAGCGAGCCCTCGATAAATTCCACGAGGTCGTCGCGCTGGGTCTCGTTTTGCACCGGGCCGAAGGTGATGTCCTCGTTCTCGGAGGGGTCGCCGATGACGAGCGACTCGGCGTGGTCGACCAGCAGGTCGACGTACTCGTCGTAGACCGACTCGTGGACCAGGTGGCGGTTGATCGAGATACAGACCTGCCCCTGGTGGAAAAAGGAGCCGAACGCGCCGGCGCGGGCGGCCCGCTCTATGTCGACGTCGTCGGTGACGATGAAGGGGGCGTTCCCGCCGAGTTCGAGGGCCGGCAGCGCGAGGTTCTTGCCAGCCTGCTCGGCGACGCCTTTACCGACGGACGTCGAGCCGGTAAAGGAGACGACTCGCGGCGTCGGGTGGTTGGCGATCCGGTCGCCGATCTCCGAGCCGCGGCCGGTGACGACGTTGACGACGCCGTCGGGGACGCCCGCGGCCTCGCAGAGTTTGGCGATGAGCAACCCGCCGGTGATCGGCGTGTCCGTCGCCGGCTTCAGGACGACGGTGTTACCCAGCGCGATGGCGGGTGCGACCGCCCGCAGGGAGAGATGCAGCGGGAAGTTCCACGGCGAGATGACGCCGACGACACCGACCGGCTCGTAGACGATATGATTGTCCTTGTCGTCGATCGAGGGCGAGGGGCGGACCTCCTCCTCGGGCGGTTCGAGGTCCAGTGCCATCTCAACGTCGCCGGTCGCGGTGGCGAACTCGCCCATGGCGCGATACCCCGGCGTGCCGGCCTCGGTCGCGAGCAGACCGGCGATCTCCTCGAAGCGCGCGTTGAGTTCCTCCAGCAGGTTCTGCACGATCTCGTTGCGCTCCGCTCGCGAGGTCGCCGCCCAGTCGGACTGGGCCGCCTCGGCCGCCTCGTAGGCGGCGTCGACGTCGGCTTCGGTCCCCGCCGGGACCTCCGTAAACACTTCCTGTTTCGCCGGGTTCTCGACGGGGATCGTCTCGCCGCCGGTAGCGTCGCGCCACTCGCCGTCGATATACAACTGGTTCCAATCGGCCTGTGGCTCGAGTGTCGGCGCACTCATACTGTACCCCGGATACGTTATTTTCGAACATATGTTTTCGGCAACCGGAGACGATAGCTCGTGTCGTTGTAACCTTCTGTGGTTACCCTGATGATCGAGGTCGGTTCCGATGCTGAGCGGGCTACATGGCCGTCTCTTCGGGCCGCGGGCGATCGCCGGCGCGTTCGGCCGACGAAAAGACATTACTACCCCGCGGATGACGATTCGAACATGCCGCTTCAGACGCCGCCGTTACGTGGGTTACACGACGAGCGCGGGGCGAAGTTCACGGAGTTTGGCGGCTGGGACATGCCGGTCGAGTTCGACTCGATTCGGACCGAACACGCGGCCGTCCGAGACGGCGCCGGGATCTTCGACGTCTCGCATATGGGCCAGTTGCACGTCACCGGCCCGGACGCGACCGAGCTGATGCAACGGCTGACGTCGAACGACGTCTCGCGGCTCGCGGTCGGCGACTCCCAGTACGCGACGATCACCGACGAGGACGGAGTCATCATCGACGACACCGTCGTCTACCGGCTGCCGGACGAGACCGAGCAGCCGACGTACCTGTTCGTCCCCAACGCCGGCACCGACGAGGCCACCCACCAGCGGTGGATCGACTACCGCAACGAGTGGGACCTCGAGGCGACCGTCGACAACCGGACCGACGAGTACGCGATGTTCGCGGTCCAGGGACCCGAGGCGATCGAGTTAGTCGACGGCGTGACGGAGGAGTCGGTCGCCGACCTCGAGCGCTTCGAGGCCCGGTACGCGACGATCGAGGGCGTCGACTGCTGGACGGCCCGGACGGGCTACACCGGCGAGGATGGCGTCGAACTGATCGTCCCCTGGGCGGCCGCCGAGGAGATCTGGACCGCGTTCGACTGCCAGCCCTGCGGGCTAGGCGCTCGCGACACGCTCCGCATCGAGGCCGGCCTGTTGCTGTCGGGGCAGGACTTCGATCCCGACGACGATCCCCGAACGCCCTACGAGGCCGGGATCGACTTCACCGTCGCGCTCGACACCGAGTTCGTCGGCCGGGACGCGCTGGCCGAGATCGAGGCCCGCGGCGTCGAGGAGCGACTGGTCGGCTTCCGGTTGATCGACCGCGGCGTCCCCCGGCACGGCTACGACATCACGAACTCCGAGGGGCGGGTCGTCGGCACCGTCACCAGCGGCACGATGAGCCCGACCCTGGAGCAGCCGATCGGACTGGGCTACGTTCCAGTCGAGTACGCCGAGCCGGGGACGACGCTGCAGGTGGTCGTCCGCGGCCAATCGAAGAAAGCAAGAGTTGAAACCACACCCTTCATCGATACAGTATGAGCTTCGACGTTCCCGACGACAGACGGTACCTGGAATCACACGAGTGGGCACTCGAGACGGACGACGACACCGTTCGGGTCGGTATCTCCGAGTTCGCACAGGACGAACTCGGCGACGTGGTCTTCGTCGAACTCCCCGACGAGGGCGACGACCTCGCCCAAGAGGCGGAGTTCGGCGTGGTCGAATCGATCAAGGCCGTCTCCGACCTCTACGCGCCCGTCGGCGGCGAGGTCGTCGCGATCAACGACGACCTCTTCGACGCGCCCGAACTCGTCAACGAGGATCCCTTCGGCGAGGGCTGGATGCTCGAGATCGAGCCGGCCGATCCCGACGACCTCGAGGCGCTTCTCACCGCCGACGAGTACGAAGAGCAGATCGCCTGAGCCGGGTAACACCACAAAAAACGGTACTTCTCAGAAGACGAATCGCTCGACGATCCGGCCGACCAGCCCGGGCCGGCGCGACTCGTGTGCGTGGACGCCGAGGGCGGGCGAGTCGGTCGCGTCGATGAGCCGGTCCGCGAGGTCGTTGCCGACGATCGGCCGGAGCCGGCCGCCAGACCGGCCGACGACGAGGAACTCGGCGTCCCGCGCGACGCCGATCAGTGCCGAGACGGAGCCGTCGGTCTCGACGAGTTCGGTCGTCACCGGCGCGGAACAGAGGTCGCTCAGCTCCGCCTGATACTCCTCGACCGTCCGCTTGAGATCGGCCGAGGCCGACGACTCGACGGCGTAGACGAGTCGCACCGTCGCGTCGAACTCGCCCGCGAGCGCGTCGGCGATCCTGACCTTCGAGGGATCGAACGGGCTCCGGTCGGTCAGGACCGTCACCTCCGAAACGGCGTCGAAGTCGCGGTCCTCGACGAGGACGACGTCACACGGCGCGTGTTCGAGGATCCACTCGACTGGACTGCCGAGCAGTTGCGGGCGGAGCCCGCCGGGCTGGCGCTCCATGAGGAGGACGTCGGCGTCCTCGTGGATCGCGAAGTTGACGATCGCGTGTTTCGTGTCGTGGCTGACGATCTCGCCGTAGGTGATCGGCACGTCGAACTCCGCCGAGAGCTGGTCGGTCTGTTCCTCGAACTGGAGGTCGGCCGGCGACTGCGTCTCCGAGGCGTAGTCCAGCGACACCTGATCCGGCACCTCGTCGAACTGGACGACCGTGACGCCGCCGCCGCGCTCGCGGGCGACGTCGGCGGCGATGCGGATCAGTTGCCGCTCGCGTGCCTGCCCGGTCCCCTCGGTGAGGGCCACGAAGACGTCGTCCGATCCCGACTCGAGGACGTCCTCGGTCCGGTCGACGGCCGAGCGGCCGGTACTCCGCCGGACCGTGTTGACGGCGATCCCGGCGCGGTCGATCCGGGGCCGCGCGTAGAACGCGTACCAGGCGATGCTCCCCGCGGTGATGACGGCCGCACCCACGAGGGCGACGGTCCCCATCTGCGTGAGGAGGACGAGCCCGCTCGCGACGCCGAACAGCTGGATGCCCGGATACAGCGGCGACTCGAACGACGGCTCGTACTCCTCGGGATCGGCGTAGCGAAAGGCGATCACGGCGACGTTGATCAGGACGAACACGAGGATCTGGAACGCGCTCGCGAGCTTTGCGATCTCGAGGATGGGGACGAACGCGATCAGGGCGAGCATGACGCCGCCGGTCAGCGTGATCGCGGTGATGGGCGTTCCGAACCGATCGCTGACCGTCGCGAACCGGGGCGGCGCGAGGTCGTCGCGGCTCATCGCGAAGGGGTACCGCGACGACGAGAGGATGCCCGCGTTCGCGGTGCTGACCAGCGCGAGGATGGCCGCGAGGACGACGGCGATGACGCCCGGGGACGCCAGCGCCTCCTCGGCGGCGACCGCCATCGGCGTCGCCGAGTCCGCCAGTTCCTCGAGCGGGGAGACGCCGACCATCACCGCGACGATGAGGACGTAGAGGATCGTCGTGAACGTCAGCGAGCCGAGGATGCCAAGCGGGATGTTCCGCCCGGGATCCTCGATCTCCTCGGCGACGCTGGCGACCTTGGTGACGCCGGCGTAGGAGACGAAGACGAGCCCGGTCGCGGCCAGCAGGCCGCCGAACCCGTCGTCGAGGGAGCCGTCGAACTGCCCGGGATCGACCGTCGTCGCGCCGCCGCCGACGAACCAGGCCAGCGCGGCGAGCATGACGACGACGATCGCGACCTGGAGTTGACCGGTCTGTTTCGCGCCGAAGACGTTGACCGCGATGAGCACGACCGCCAGCGTCACTGCGACGGGTTTGACCGGCAGATCGAGCAGGAGAACGAGATAAGGGACGCCGCCGACCAGCGCCAGCGCGCCCTTGAACGCCAGCGAGAACCACGTGCCGACGCCGGCGACGGTGCCGAGCAGGGGCCCCATGCCCCGCTCGATGTAGATGTAGGTCCCGCCGGCCTCGGGCATCGCCGTCGCCATCTCGGACTTGCTCAGGGCCGCGGGGACGACGAGCAGTCCCGCGAGCAAGTATGCGATCACGACGCCCGGCCCGGCGATTTCGATCGCTAACGCCGGCAGGATGAAGATTCCGCTGCCGATCATCGCGCCGATACTGATGGCCATTACCGAGGCCAGTCCGAGGTCTCGCTCGAGGTCTTTCGTCATTGGGTACTGAGTTGCGGTGATGTGGCGTTCGGCCCCTCGAACGGGCCCGGCATCGAACCCGACCCCATCGTGTCGGGATACTCACCCGGGCAACGGGCATCGAGAGACGCGTGCATCGGTATCCAGAAACCGGATACCCGCTTAGGAGAGAGACGGGCGGAGACAGCATAAACGTCACGGAAGGGGAACGTATATCGGACGGATTCGAACCGCCACCGATTGGAAAATCCTGGAAGTTCGGAAATACACGACAGAACTCAACAAATGAAAAGTGGGGTGATGCGGAGGGACGCGATCGAGGGCGGGAGCGCCCACGAAACGACACGAGGCGGACCGAGCGCCGCTATTCGATCGATACCAGGCTGTCGAGGACGTCGTCCAGGTCCGCGTTCGTCACGGCCAGCGAGTAGCCGTCGATGCGGGCGAGTTCCTCCGCATGATCCCAGAGGTCGTCCTCCGCGAGGCCGTGGAGGATGACGGCGTTCGGCGTCGGGTTGACCACCCGCAGGGCGATCCCGACGCCCTCGCCCTGCGTGACGTTCGTAAAGACGAGAACGCGGTTCGTGCTCTGGCCGTAGAGCCGAAAGAACTCCTCGCTCGAGAGCCGCGTGATCGCCTCGATGCTGTCGATGACGGTGTGACCGCTGACCCGGTCGGTACCGCTCGAGGCGACCTCGGTCGCCTCGAGGTCGTCGTGGAGCCGGTCGAGGGGGATCGAGGTGGCGTACTCCCGGAGGTCGTAGACGACGTCGCTCTCGAAGCCCGCCGAGAGGACCCGGCCGTACTGGCGGATGCGCTCGCCGCCGCGGCGCTCGTCGATCGCGAGCAGTCCCTCGACGAGTCGGCCGACGACGCCGATGCCGGGGCTCTCCCGGCGGCCGCTCTCGTAGTCGGAGATGACCGACGAGGAGACCTCGAGTTCGGTCGCCAGATCGGTCTGGGAGACGTCGAAATCGGTGCGCCACTTGCGCAGGGTCGCGCCGGGGTCGTCGCTCAGCGTGATCTCGCCGGCGATCTTCTCCGCGAGTTCCCGTTTGGGTCCGCGTCCGCTCATACCCGACGGTCGCCCGGTCGGTCCAAGTAGCTACCGGAGACGACCGCGGCCGGCCGTTCGTCGCCTCGAGACCGGGGTCGATCGACCGACCGCACGATACCGGGAGCGACCACGGACGTATTTGTGGCCGGTGTTCGAAGACGGGGTATGAGCTGTCGACCGATTGACGCCCCGCCGACGAGCGAATGAGGGGGTACTATCTCCGATACCTGCAGGTCCTCGTACGGTTCCTCCCGATCGCGATCGCCTTTCTCCGGGACCGACGGCGCTTTCTCGTCTTCGGGCCGCCCAGACGGGTCGCCGAGGCCACCCATCGGGAGCGTGCCCGTCGGCTGACTGAGACGATGGTCGACCTCGGGCCGGCGTTTATCAAGATCGGCCAGGTGCTGTCGACTCGCCCCGATCTCGTGCCGCCGATCTACGTCGAGGCGTTCGCGTCGCTGCAAGACGAGATCCCCGAAGATGCCGGCGGCGATCCGCTGACCGTCGTCGAGGCGGAACTCGGCGACGACCTCGATCTCGAGACGCTCGAGCCGGTCGCCGGGGGGTCGCTAGCGTTCGTCTACACCGTCGACTACGAGGGCGACCGGATCGCGCTGAAGGTCCGCCGGCCCGGCCTCGAGCCGATGATCGAGCGGGATCTGCGCGTCGTCAGGGGGCTCGTCCCACTGTTGCGGGCCGTCGCCGACGAGGACCAGCGCTACTCGATCGAGAACGTCGCCGACGACTTCGAAGCGATCGTCCTCGAGGAACTGGATTTCGAACGCGAGGCCGAGATCATGCGGACGATCGCGGACAATTTCGCCGACGACGACCGGGTCCGCATTCCGGCGACCTACGACGACCTCTGTTCCGAACGGGTCGTCGCGATGGAGTACATCGAGGGGACGAAGATCACCGACGAGGACGCGCTCGCAGCGGCCGGACGCGACCGGACCGAGATGGCCACGCTGCTGGCCCGCACGTATCTGAAGATGGGGCTGGTCGACGGCGTGTTCCACGCCGATCCACATCCCGGCAACCTCGCGGTGACGGCGGAGGGACGACTCGTCGTCTACGACTACGGCATGAGCCGGCGACTCACCGAGGCGGAACAGGAAGACATCACGAGCCTCTACCGGCACCTCGTCCGGCGCGACGTCGACGGCCTGTTGAACACGCTGATCGCACTCGAGGTGTTAGATCAGTCGGTCGACCGGGCCGCGGTCAGGCAGGTCCTCGAGCTAGTGATCGACAACCTCGAGGGGCGGTCGGAGATCACCTGGCGACAGATCATCACCGAACTGTTCTCGACGCTCCAGGAGTTCCCGTTCCGGATCCCGCCGAACGTCATGTTGCTCGTCCGAGTCGGGACGGTCGGCGAGGGTGTCTGCCGGAGCCTCGATCCCGAGTTCGACTTCATCGCGGTCACCCGCTCGTTCCTCGTCGACCACGGGTTCATCGAGAGCGAGGTCGACGCGCTGCTTGCGGACGTCCGGACCGACCTCCGCGAGTCGGCCCCCGTTCTGGCGCGGGCCCCGGCGCGGTTCGATGCCGTCTTCGGCCAACTCGAGCGCGGCGAACTCGTCGTCAAGACCGAGCCGGTCGAGCCCAGCGACGGCGGTGATCCGGCCGTCGGGTACGCCGTCGTCGCCGGCTCCCTGTTGCTCGCGAGCGCCGTCTTGACCTTTCACCCGGAGCCGCTCGAGGTCGGAAGCGCCGTCCTCGCGCTCGTCTTTCTCGGGCAGTACGTTCGCCACCGCCGAACGGGGTAGGGGACGCATTCGCCGTGGAGGGGCGAGTCCGCGACGCCGACCAAACAATCAAGCCCCCGCGGTTCGAGTCGCCGAGATGTGCCATCGACGGTCGTCCACGTCGCGTTCGCGGGACTGATCGGGATCGCCCTGCTTGGCGACGAGTTCGACACGCGGGCGATCCTGCTCGTGATGGGTGCGACGGCCCTGCTCGATCTCGATACGCTGATCGGCATCGTCGTCCCAGGGACCCACCGGGCGGCGTTGCACAACCTCTGGATCGTCCTTCTTCCCGCCGCCGCCCTGCTGTGGGACCGGCGACGCGAGGAGTCGCTCGTCCGGAAGCGGTGGGGCGCGTACGGCCACCGCCTCGCGTGGGCGACGCTGGCCGCGTTGCTGTTCGCGCACGTCCTGTTCGACGCATTCTTCAACGGCGTCAACCTCTTCTGGCCGGTCCACGACCGATTCTACGACCTCTCGGGCGAACTGCTCGTCACGGATCAACGCGGCCTCGTCCAGACGTTCGTCGAACTCGAGGGCAGCGGCGTCGCCGAGGAGACGGCGCGGGGCACGACCGAAAACACCCACTACCGGACCGGCGTCGACCCGACCCGGGACGAGCCCGCGACGGGGGTCGAACGGATCTTCCCCATCGCGGCGACCGGCGAGCGGTTCGTCCTCACTATCGCGGGGCTCACCGCGGTGGGCGTGCGGATCCTCGAGGATCGACGGTCACCGTGAGACGGATCGCCGCCGATGGAGCGCCGCGATCACACCGTCGCCGAACCGCCAAAACGACAATATTTCTAGAATTATAGGACAGTGCGTTCGGTAGCACGATCAATGCCGCTCGTGGCCATCGCTATCGCTCGGTGGGATCGAGCAGCGACCTGCGACGACCCGTCTGGCTTGTTCGATCCGGTCAGTCGCGTGTGAGCGAACGAAGCTGTTCGAGACGTGTCTCGAGGGACGGATGGGTCGACAGGAGTCCCGTCCCAGTGGCCACGGGTTCGAGGGTCGGAAGCACGTTGACCGCATTCATCGATCGAGCGTGGTCTCGGAGATCCGTGGTCGGTTTCGGAGTCGTCGACTCGTCGAGTTTCTCGAGTGCACTGGCGAGTGCAGCGGGCTCTCCACTCATCATAGCAGCGGCGCGGTCGGCGGCCAACTCTCGACCACGCGAAAAGACGCCGACACCGATCACGGCGATGAACGAGAGGAGATGTCCACAAAGTTCGAAGACGTTCGACGTGCTACCCTCGTCTTCCGTGAGCGTCTCGGCGGCGATAAGCGGTACCAGAAGCACCGTGATTAGTCGAAGATCATCGTTGGCAATATGACCGATCTCATGTGCGAGCACTGCCGATAGCTCAGGCTGTGACAGCGTTTCGATAAGCCCCGTCGAGAGTACGATAATCGGAGCCTCGTCGCGGCTAGCGCTGACAATGGGTGAATCCGGCCGAGACGTCGTATATGCAAGCGGAGTGGCCGTCGAGGCAATCCGGACCGTCGGTGTCGCAATCCCTACCTGCCTCGAGAGGCGCTCGACTGAAGAGTCGATATACGACATCTCGGCCATCGTGGTCTCCGAAAGCGGCGTCGTTCGCTCGAGAAAGGCGGCACGTTCGGTCTGAATAATGCGCACAATCGCTCGAACGAACAAGCTTGTTGCGCCGAGCGCACAGAGCGACCAGACGATCGGCCAGAGTATCCGAGGGGGAGTGATTTGAACGAACGCCAGGAGATCGGATCCATACGCGGAAAGAATCATTCCACCGGCGACTGCAATTACCGCCACAATAGCGAGGCTGCCAGCGAGTACCAGCCCACTAATGGCTGCTGCGAGGACCGCACGGGTTACGAGTCCAGCCGGTGTCGTCAGTCGCATCGTGGCTGTTTTCCGTTCGGTCTGAAAAAGTACTAACTATTTCTCGGAGTCTCTTTCGCGGACGTATTTACTGTCAGCACCGATTCGTCACTCTGCCGCGTCCGTTTTGGTCGGCGGCTCCGTCGTCTCGACGCGCTCGCGCAGCCACTCGATGGCCGCGTCAACCGTCTCGAGATCGGTACTCGAGACGCGGATCCGTCCCGGTCGATGCTCGCTTCGCGGATAGCTGCCGACCGCCACGTCGAACCGCTCGGTCACGCCCTCGAGGGCCTCGTGGAGCGACCCTTCCGGGGCCGGCGTGTAGATCGTCCGGGCGACGGCGTCGCCCTGGAACTCGTCGGCGACGGCCTCGAACATGGCCCGCATCTCGTCGGGGATGCCCGCGAAGACGTAGACGTTCTCGACGATACAGCCGGGGGCCCACCCCTCGTCGATGACGATCGGCGTCGCGCCCTCGGGGATCGAGGCCGCCGCGTCGATATCGAGTTGCAGGTCGTACTCCTCGACCAGGTCGGGGTTCTCGTCGCGGAACGCGGCGGCCTTCTCGACCAGCCGCTCGCGGATCTCGCCGTGGACGACGAACGCCCGGTCCAGACCGTCGGCGACGGCCTCGACGGTCACGTCGTCGGGCGTGCCGCCGATACCGCCGGTGACGATCACGGCGTCGAACGCGTCGCTCCAGCGGGCGACGGTGTCTGCGATCAGGTCGCGGTCGTCGGGGATCGTCAGGACCCGCTCGACGCTGCTGCCCCGTTCGGTGATCCGCTCTGCCAGCCACGACGCGTTGGTGTTGGTCGTCGACCCCGCGAGGATCTCGTCGCCGACGGTGACGATCGCGACGTTCATGGGCGGCGTTGGGACTCCGGGCAGTTAGCCGCTCCGGGACGCGACCGACGGTCGATCCGGCCCGGCGGCGGCCGAGCGGCCTCGAGCAGCGGGCCCGTCTCGCCCGTAGCGCCACGGTTTTGACAGCCCTGTTCCAAGTGTCCGTATGGTGGTATTCAGCGGCAGTTCGACGACGACGGCACTGGGCCGCTCGGGATCGCCCGGGTGGAACCGATGGTAGACCTCGCCTTCTCGGTCGGGCGGCTCCTCTTCGCTCTCTTTCTGGTCTTCCTGAACGGCTTCTTCGTCGCCGCAGAGTTCGCCTACGTCCGGATCCGACCGACCCAGATCGAGGCCCTCGTCGATGAGGGACGGCGGTCGGCGAAACTCCTGCAGGAGGCCGAGGAGAACCTCGACGACTACCTCGCGACGACCCAGCTTGGCATCACGATCGCCTCGCTGGGGCTCGGATGGGTCGGCGAACCCGCGATCGCCTCGCTGCTCGAGCCCGTGCTGGGGCCGGTCCTGCCGGCCGGAACGTTGCATCTCGTCTCGATCGCGATCGGGTTCAGCGTCATCACCTTCCTGCACGTCGTCTTCGGGGAACTCGCGCCGAAGACGCTGGCCATCGCCGACGCCGAACGCATCGCCCTGCTGGTCGCCGCGCCGATGAAGTTCTTCTACTACATCTTCATCCCGGGAATCATCGTGTTCAACGGGACGGCGAACTTCTTCACACGCCTGCTCGGCGTCGCGCCGGCCTCGGAGCGCGATGAAAGCCACAGCGAGGAGGAGATCCTGCGGATCGTCGCCAAGTCGGGCGAACAGGGCGTCGTCGACACCGACGAGGTCGAGATGATCGAGGCGGTGTTCGATCTCGGCGACACGGTCGCCCGCGAGGTGATGATCCCCCGGCCGGATGTCGTCACCGTCCGCGCCGACATGCCCCTCTCGGAACTCCGCGGGGTCGCCGCCGGCGGGAACTACACCCGCTACCCCGTCGTCGACGACGACGCCGACGACCCGGTCGTCGGATTCGTCCACGCCAAAGACGTCCTCCAGGCCATCGAAGCCGCCGACGGGGAGGACGCCCCAGCGGACGAGCCGACCGCACGCGACCTCGTGCGGGACGCGATCATCGTCCCCGAAACGCGCCGGATCGACGGCATCCTCGCGGAGTTTCGCCGGCAGGACGCCCAGTTGGCCGTCGTCATCGACGAGTGGGGTGCCTTCGAGGGGATCCTGACGATCGAAGACGTCATCGAGGAAGTCATCGGCGACATCCGCGACGAGTTCGACGCCCCCGACGCGGAGGCGTCGATCGACGAACTCCCCGACGGCCGTTACGCCATCGACGGCGGCGTCACGCTCGAGACGGTCAACGAGACGCTGGACACTGCTCTCGAGGGCGAGGCGGTCGACACCGTCGGCGGCCTGGTCCTGAGCCGCCTCGGCCGCGCGCCCGAGGTCGGCGACTCGGTCGCGACCGACGGCTACGAGGTCACCGTCGAAGAAACCGAAGGGACGCGGATCTCGCGGGTGATCGTCGAAGCGGTCGAAGAGTCGGCGGACTGATCGACCGCGCGGAGTCGCGAGGTTCCGGTCCGGTCGCTCGAGTCCGATCCGATGACTGTGTTCGGACATAACAGTTTTCATACACTCTTATGTCGGACCGCGTCGTTTCCCCCGTACGACCCGCCGGACGTCCACTGCCGCCGGTTCCGGTGGGACGTGGTGTCTCGATATGGACTACGACACGGACGACGGTCGGGCGGACGAGCCAGCGACGATCGAACGGGACGGACGAACGATCACGTTTCACTCCCGGTCTCGAGCGGCGGTGACCGGGACGTTCGAAGACGGCGACGTCGCCTACGCGAACACCGGGTTCTACGACGACGGCCGCTTCGGCGACACGATCCTCGAGGACGGCGTCGCGTTCGGCGACGACGTCGACGCGCCGTTTTCGGGGACGGTCGTCTTCGAGATCGGCGACGAACCGGGCGTCGCCGTCGAATCGGACCGCGTCGTCGTCACGGTCTCGGACTACGGGAGCGACGGGACCGTCATCACGTCGCTGACGACCCGACGGGCGGATTACCGGATGGGCGCGCCGACCCACGAGCATCCGCGGGCAAGCGAGTGGCTCGAGGCCATCGACCCCGATGATAGTAGCCGTTGAAACGATTGACACACTGATCGCAACGCTATCGTGCGATCTGGTGTACAATGACGTTCAGCGGCTACTATCGGTGGGACTCCCGGTCGGGCACTCCGTCCGGAGACGTCTGCCCGAGGTGACGGCGGACGACGGCGGCCGTCCCACGCTCCCGAAAGCGGTCCGAGAGCGATACGGCGACCGAGATTCCCTCGTTCACCTGTCGGCGGGGGTCACGGTCGCAGCCGCTGTCAGCGAGCCGACGTCCTCGATTCCGGACCACCCCATGCGAGCGGCCACTGCGAACTGGGCTCCCGACGGCCCCCTCGAGTACCCGTCTCGAGGCCACTCGCGAGACAGCCAATACAGCCCTGCTACCGGAGCGGGAGAAACTGATGGCCGCGACGCGGAATCCGCCTTCCCCCTACGAAAGGACCTCCAAGGGCGGTGTTTGGCTCACACGCCAACCGGCTACCACGGCGGCAACCGAGCCAATGCCCATCGCAATTGCCAGTGCGAGAGCGTAAATCCACGGCGCGGTTTGGATAAGGCCGTCAAAGCCAACAACTGCCGTAGCGAGCCGATTGAGAGCGACGACTGCAGGCGGCGTCAAGACGATCCCGAGGCCACCGCCAAGAAGACCGATACACAGTCCCTGCCCGATGACCGTCATGAGCAGCAGTGGTGGCGAAACCCCCTGCACAGTGAGTGCGGCAAACGTCGGCCGCTGTTGGTAGATCACGAGAGAGAGAAGCGAAAACGTCAGCGCCACTCCTGCACCGATTGCGACCGCGACGAGCGTTCCTCCTGCCGCAAGGAGGACGACTTGCTCTTGTAACACCGCCTCTAATTGCTCCTGATTCGACCGGATTTCGTACTCCGGATACTCCTCCGTTAGCTCCCGTTTGACCGTCTCGATACGGGCGTCGTCTTCGACCGTGATCGCGAGGAACGTTGCCGGCTCCGTCCGCGTGTTCCCGGTGACCTGATGGAGTTCACTCAGCGGCATGGTCACTGTGGGCGTCCCGAGCATCCGTTCGAACGTCGGTGAAATACCGACGACGGTAAATTCGTTTTCGCGAGCGGCGGCCAACGACCCGCCAATGTGGACCGTGTCTCCGACAGAAACGTCCAAGCTCCGAGCGGTCTCCGCATCGAGCAGCACCTCGCGGGTCATCTCGCCGCCGTAGGTCCCGTTCGCGTAGTACGGGTCGCCCTCGAGGGCGTCCCCATCGGTCACCTGAATCGACGATCCGCCGCCCGGGATACCCGTCCCGACAAACGTCCGGAAGTCGTCGCTCCCGTCGGTGCTGACATACACCGTTTCGAACGCTAGTGGGGCCGCGAGAGCGACGCCATCGTGTGATTCCATCTCCGCGGAGAGATTCCGCGAGTCATACAGCGTGTTTTCGAATCCCCCGCCACCCGCGGTCGTGAGGCGGGTGTCACCCGACGTCACCCAGAGGTCGCGGTCGGCCGTCTGAAATTGCTGTTCACCCGTCTCGAGGACGCCGACGCCGGCGCCAGCGAGCAACGTGATCGCCAACACAGCAAGCGTAACACCGACAACTGCCAAGCTGAGCCGGACTTTCTGATCGCGGAACTGCGCGATCGTAAGCCGCCCGGCGGCCCGGAGCCGCGTGCCCTGTCTCGTCATCGACCGACGGTACCGATCACTCATCGCAGTTTCCCCCCAGCCACGCGGCGCGTCACCACTACGAGAAACGGGAGCGAAAGCAGTCCGACGAGCAGCCCGACGCCAGTGCCGTACGGAACGAACCACGGGGAAACGACCGCTATCGGCTCGGTCGTTACCGTTCGAACCGCTGCTGCGTTGATGAGCCAAATCCCGCCGATGCCACAGACGGCACCAACGACCCCGCCGAGACCCGTCAGGACGAGCGTTTGCGTTCCGACGAGTCGAATCTGACTGGTGACGGAGATTCCCATGGCGGAGAGGACCGCTAGCTGTTGCCGATCCGCGACGAGCTCGAGCCCGGACGTCGTGACGACGAACAGCGTCCCGATCACGAGTGCGACGGTCAGCGCGGTCGCCGCAAGCGCCAGCGCCATATCCGAGTTGCGCGTACTACTTGCGGTCATCTCCCCGCGCGACTGAACGGACGACTGTGGATAGATCCCCTCGAGGCCGTCTCGAACCGCCGGTGAACTCGTACTCACGACGAACTGGTCCGCCTGGTCGTACGTCGTCGCGCCGGTCACGCGCTGTAGTTCGCTCAGTTGGACGAGTGCCGTCGGGACGTTCCCGACGTCGGCGGAGTGAGACTCGACGGCGGTAACCGTAAACGAGCGATTCCCGGCGACCGTCACGGAGTCGTTCGTCGTAACGGCAAGCAGTTCTGCCGTTCCTTCCGAGAGGACGACCTCACCGGTCCACGTGCCGTTGTACTCGCCGTCGTCGTAGTACGGGTCGCGTGGTGTGAGCGAGTCCGTATTCAGCCCGGACACGTCCTCGAGAGCCGGAGAATTGATGATACCGATGACGAGGACGTATTCGTCCGATTCGGTCGTGCCGACCCGAAGAACCTGTGCCAAAACGGGGGTCGAAGACTCGACGCCGTCGATAGCGGTGATGCGATCGTTCGTCTCGTGAACGGAACTGAACTGTGGGGAGTCGGTCGCGACCAACGGTGATTCCGGACTCTCCGAGTCGGGCACGACCCAGTAATCGATGTCGTCGTCGTACACGGTCGTACTGGTTGCAAGCCCAACGCTGAGTCCGGTGACCATGACCAACAGGGCAATCGCGACAGCGACACCGAGACCGCTAAACCGGATCCGTTGTCGTGCCGTGTGTGTCGCCCGCGAGACCGTCCGTCGAACGCCCAGGGCGACGAATCCGGCCCACCGCGTGAGGGTCTCCCGAATCGTCATTCCCGCGG
This sequence comes from Natrinema mahii, assembly GCA_000690595.2. GTDB lineage: Archaea > Halobacteriota > Halobacteria > Halobacteriales > Natrialbaceae > Natrinema > Natrinema mahii. Next base: position 182,431 of record JHUT02000001.1, read on the forward strand.
TCCCCCCCGCGACGGCTGGTCGACGACTGCCCCATCGCGGAGCCGCAGCAGTCGATCGCAGAGATCGAGGGTCTCGCGATCGTGCGATGCGAGAACGACGGCCCGGTTCTCTGCAACGCGTTCGAATTCCTGGAGGATCGCCCGCCCGGATTCCGTATCCAGTTCACCGGTCGGCTCGTCGGCGATCACGAGCGCCGGATCCGTGACCAGGGCACGAGCGATCGCAACGCGTTGTTGTTCCCCGCCGCTGAGTTCTCGCGGCCGGTGTGTGAGTCGATCCCCGAGTCCGACCCGCTCGAGCAGGTCGGTCGCGCGCCGTCGGCGCTCTCGCTTCCCGACGCCGGTTTCGACTAACGGCAGCGCGACGTTTGCGCGTGCCGAGAGGGAGTCGAGCAGGTGAAACTGCTGGAAGACGATGCCGATGTGTTCGAGCCGGTGTCGGGTTCGCTCGCGACGAGACAGCGATGCGAGATCGGTCCCGCGGAACGTGACCGTGCCGTCCGTGGGACGTTCCAGTCCGGCGAGGAGATGGAGCAACGTCGATTTGCCGCTCCCGCTCGGTCCCGCGAGGCCGACGATCTCCTCGGTCCTGACCTCGAGCGACGCTGAATCGACGGCGCGGACTGTCGGCGGCGATTGGCGCCCGAGTAATCGGCCGAGAACGCCGGGCTCTGTGCCTCTTGTATACCTCTTCGACACGTCAGTCGCCGACACGACGACTGAAGAAGAGGCCTCGTCGAACGAGGCAACGGAACCAGCCATATTCCCCTCGAGGTATCTCCGGATAATGAACCATTTGGTCTGAATGGGGTCGGGAAAACCGAGCGACGGTGCAGTCGGGTTGCGTTCGGCTCGATTTGCGGGTCAACCCCGGGCGCGGTGGCCCGGGGAATCCGCCTCGATATTATAGTAGCCGCTGAACGTCATTGCACACCTGATCGCATGACAGCGTTGCGATCAGTGTGTGAATCGTTGCAACGGCTACTATAGCTTGAAAAGCGATTCGTTACCGCTGGCGGCGAAGCGCCAGCATCGCGAACGCGAGAACCGAGAGGAGTGCGGTGTTCGCCCCGAAGCCGGGGACGGAACTACTATCCCCGCCGTCGGTTTCGTTCCCATCACTGCCGTCAGTTCCGGTGGTGGGACCGCCATCACTGCTGCCGGGGGTGCTTTCCGCAACGGTTACCGTCTCCGTCGCGGTATCGGTTTCACTGAAGTCGTTTCTGACAGTGAGTTCGACATCGTAGGTGCCCGGCTCGGCGAACGAGGTCGTGACGGTCTCGCCGGTGTAGCTGTCGCCGTCGATCTCCCACTCGTAGGCGATGATCTCCCGTTCCTCGTCGGTCGACTCCGCGGCCGAGACCGTGATTTCCTCGCCGACCGTCGCTGAACCGGGATCGACGGCGATCACTGCCGTCGGCTCGGGGTTGTCGAGTCCGCCGTCATCGTCCGATTGAGATTCCAGTCCGCCGAGACCGCCTCCACCGGCGGCACGTTCGACCGAGAGATCGACGCGTTCCGATTCGCCGGCCGTCCACGTAAGCGCCGTTTCGTCGGCGCTTGCGACACCGGCAACGGTGACTGTGAACTCGTCGCCCTCGTCAGGTTCGTCGACGTTGATGCTGTAAGCGCCAGTTTCGTCGGTAGTATCGTTGGCGAGGACCGTGCCGCTCCCGTCAGTGACCTCGACGAGTGCGTTCTCGACGGGATCGCCAGTACTGTCGACGACATCACCATAGACGCTGTGTGGCGGCGCTGGTGGGCCACCGTCTTGTGCACCTGCATACCCGACGGTGAGTCCGCTCGAGACCAGTACCACAACTGCGGCGACCACGAGTAGTCGCGTCGGCCGAGATGACATGCTGGTACCCATCAGTTGGAACTACAGTCGCGGCTCGATCGGATACGGTGGTCGCGGCCCGATCGGATCCGGTGGACGGATCGGCTCGGACGGCGCGTGCGTATAGACCGTGTCATCCTTTACGAATACCCAATACGCTTCACTCGCATTGAGGGGGTCGTCGGGACGGACGAGTTCGTACGTGTAGCCTGTGGACTGGCCGTACGCCATGTGGAACTCGTCCTCGATCGAGCGCAGTGCGTGGAACGCGGGCTGACGTTCGGTCCGGTAATGTCCAACCAGGTTCCAGCCCTCCTCGAGTTGCTGTTGATTCAGCACCGCCCCATCGATGTCACCAGTGCTGCTTGCAGGCCGGTTGTAGACGTTGATATCGAGCGTGTCGGCGGTCTCCATCTCGACGATGTACCCCTGGCCGCCTTCGAGCGTGTCGAAGTCGCTTTCTGGGTCGTCGGGATCGTATTTCTCCCAGCTGTCACCAGTGTAGGACCAGATGACATCGACGTTACTGGTGTCGAGTTCATCGAGGGCCTGTCCGCCGGAAATCGCCGGCACGGACACGAAGTTCGTGCCTTCGTTCAGTTGGAGTTTGGTCGTATGGACCGTCACGGGCTCCGTCTGTCCCCGGCTCGAGTCGTTCGTGATTTCGCGGAAGGAGTCGCCCCGGATAGTAACGTTCGGTTTGTCGCCCGTCTGGAGGGGCTCGTGGAGATCGACCATCATAATTCCGTGATCACCGTGCCTGTTGCTGAGGTGATCAACACCGCCGTCGACGGAGACATCCTCTCGCCCGACCTCACGAACGTCGACCGGTTCGTCGAAGAGGATCGCGGCCTCGTCGTTGCTTCGTGGGTTGATCACCGCATCGATGGGCGCCGGATCTTCCGTATCGACGTCTGCATAGGTGAAATCCCGTTTCGCATCGTTGCCAGCGATATCCGTCGCGGTTCTGAGGGAGGTGTCATACCGCCCGTCTCTTGGTGCCGTGTAGGTGGCCGTATAGACGTAGCCCGTCTCGGTGGCCTGTCGGTCGAAGTCCTCGGCAGTCAATTCCTCATCGACCGGCTCCCTCAGCGAGAAGGAGTCGTGCTCGATGGCGAGGTCGTTTTCGGTCTCGAGATCGACTTCGATCGCGTCGAGTGCCTCGTTGGACGTGAGGGTGTAGGTAATCGTCTCACCATCAACCGCAGTACTCAGCTCGACGTCCGGTGCCATCGAGTCCTCGAGCGTGTGGTTCACGGCCGGCGCCGCACTCTTGTTCGCGTCGTAGACGGCGTCCGAAGCGATGCCGAGTTCGTCAGTCTCGAGATCGGTTCCAGCGACCGGAGCGTCGAGCGTCACGACCGCTGTCGTCGACGTTGCAGTGTGGTCGACGCTCTCGATCGCGCTCGCATTGTCTCCACTATTGTCGGTATAGACGAAGTCAGCGGCAGTCAGCGCCTCTCCGGAGGCGTTCACGACGCCTTCGGAGAACTGAACGGTAACGGCCGCGTCGTTTGCCGACGCATCGAGACCCTCGACGGACGGGTTCTCGTTGTCGTTCAACTGAGCCATTTTTTTAGCGGGGTTACCAACTGTGTCGGTCGCTTCAGTCGCGACCGCTGCGCTACTGGTGTTGATCTCGTCGAACGAAAGCGACGAGTTGAGCATAACCCGATACGTGTCGTCTTCGCTTCCGTCTTGATTGACATCGACGACCGTTGCGTCGACACCGGTGAGGACGAAGTCGTCAGAACCTACGTTCGACATTTCTTCGTCGAACATCACCGAGAAGGTATCCGTCCCGGCGTTTGCCTGCACGGAGTCGATCGACGGGGAGACGGTGTCTTTCTCGAGTTCCTGCACCGTTGTAGTCTCAGTGTTTCCACCCTTGTCCGTCACGCTGACAGTAACGGTGGTGCTATCACTGTCCTCGAGGGTAGACACGTTGAGAGGTGAAATCGACGTGGATCCGGCGACGGTATTTACGCTTCCGGACACGTCAGCGCCATTGGTGCCAGTAACAGTCACCTCGACATCGACGATCTCCTCGGTAAGATCGACCTCGACACTGTAGGTTTCATCGTTGTTCCGGTTGATCGTCGGTGTAGCGACATCGGCAGTAGTGATCCTCGGATCGGTGGTGTCCTGGAGCGCGACCGTCTCGCTACTGTCGACGTAGCGTTCCTCGCCGGTCGCGGTGTCCGGAACCTCCCCGGAACGCACAGTAATCACGTCGGTACCGAGATCACTGGCAGCGACCTCGCTGTCCAGTGTGAGTATCGCGGTCGTCTCACCTTCGGTGTGTGTCACGCCGTCGATCGCAGACGCGCCGTCGCCACTGACGTCCTGATACGCGACGTCAGTGCGATTGAGTCGGTCACCGATGCCTTCGGAAAAGGTGACCGTGACCGCGTCCTGGCCAGCGTTCGCTTCGACACTGCTGATCGACGGTGCCGCAGCGTTGACGTCGACGGTCGTCACGGAGTCCGCGGAATTGCTCGTCCAGTCAACGCTGTCCGCTGCCACGAGCGTGACTTCGTAGTCGGTGTTGTCGTCGATCGCTGCGTCGCTCAGGTCGAACGTCTGAACGAGGTCGGTCCCGCTCCGCTGCTCGACTGCCTCGCTGACCACGTACGTTTCGTCCGAATCAGGGTCGGACAGTTCGAGACGAAGGTCCGTCGCGTTGGTGGCGTCGGCGTAGTCGTACGTGACGTCGACCGTGTCACCCGGCGCGACGTCCTCGGTCGTGTTCAGTCCCACGGCAGTCAGTTCCGGGTCGTTGTCGTCGACGACGACGGGGGCGCCGTCAGTCGACGTGCTGTTGGTGTTCCCCGCCGTGTCCGTCGCTTCGATCGTCACCGAGTACGCACCGTCGGCGAGGTCCCCCGGCGTCGTTCTCTGGGCGTCGAGATCGAGGGTCACGGATTTCGAGGCGTTGCTGATGTATCCCCCATCGTCGATCTCGTAGGTGTACGCCTGCCCGGTCGCGTTGTACGTTTCCCCCTCGAGCGTGACGGTCACGTTCTGTGTATTGGTCTCGAGATAGTCGTAGGCGATGTCGAGGGTGCTCCCCGAGGACACGGTCACACCCGCTTCGTTGCGGAGGTCGAGCGTCGGTGTTGGCGAGACCGTATCGACGACGAACGACGACTCGTACTGTGTGGCCGCGTGACCGGCGTTATCCGCCACATCGACCGTGACGGAAACGCTGCCGTCTTCGTAGGCGTATCCAGCGGGCTCGAGAGTGAGGGTCCCACTCCCGCTATCGTAGGTGACAGTGTCATCACCGATCCCGGCATCGTCTACCACGGTTGAACCGTTGTTCTCGACGCTGACCGCGATCGAGTCGGCGTCCACACCGGACGCCTCGTCGGTGAGTGCTACCGTGTAGGACTGAGTTGCATCGTTCGTGACTGACCCATCCGACGGCGTTGGGTTACTGATCGCCGGGGCGCCGTCAATTTCGACGGAATCGGTCCCCTCCGATTCGACGAACTCCGGTCCCTCATCGACAGCAACGGTAACGATATCACCGGCGTCGAAGGTCATCCCGTCGAGATCAGACAGGGTAATTTCGGCAGTGATGTTGCCTGCAGTGTTGTTCTCGAGATCGCGGCTCCCGTCGTCCTCGATCGTGACGTTTGCAGTATTGGTATCTGTGTCAGCAATCCGGAACGTCGCGTTTCCGGCAGTGGTTTCATCGATTGTAGTCGATACTGTTACTGTTCCGTTCGACTCCACGTACGCCTCTGAAACGTCGACGCCATCCGCTGTCGCGGCCGCACTCCCCGCAACTGCTATGGTCCCCCCAAAAACAGCGACGACCACAGCAACTGACAGGAGTGCGACATAGGTTCGCTCCCCTATCTCTGTCATGATTGTGTATTATGATATCCGACAGCAGGTTCCGATTGCCCCCATCACCTACTCCCGGTACATGTCGTCAACTACTCTCCCAGCACATAACGTTAATGGGCACTGATAATTCATTATATCTAATAGTTATAGGAGTTCTTGTTCGGCAACTGTAATGGACAATACTAGTACGCGTGCCACCACTTCATGTGACGCGCGGTGAGGTTCCGCTCCGCCGGTCGACATCCCGCTGCCGGCAGGTGGGGATAGATCGAGCGTTGCGAGACGGGATCCGGAACCGCGAAAACTACGAGTTCAGATTCACAGCCGATTCGTCACTGCTGGCGGCGAAGCGCCAGCATCGCGAACGCGAGGAGGGCAACGAGCGTGACGGTCACTCCGAAGCCGGGAATCGGTCCGCTCCCGCCGTCATCGCCATCGTCACCATCTCCGTCGCCGCCGTCTCCATCGCCGCCGTCGCCACCGTCTCCATCGCCACCGTCGCCGTCACCTTTGCCGGGGTCTTTCTCGGTGACGGTCACCGTATCCGTCACGGTATCGGTTTCACTGAAGTCGTTCCTGACGGTGAGTTCGACATCGTAGGTGCCCGGCTCCGCGAACGAGGTCGTGACGGTCTCGCCGGTGTAGCTGTCGCCGTCGATCTTCCACTCGTAGGCGATGATCTCCCGTTCCTCGTCGGTCGACTTCGCGGCCGAGAACGTGATTTTCTCGCCGACCGTCGCTGACTCGGGATGGATGACCATCACTGCCGTCGGCTTGGGGTTGTCAGGTTCGTCGCCACCGTCACCGCCACCGCCACCGCCCGGCGGGAGGTAACCGCCGCCGCCCCCGCCGCTACTGGAGGCTTTCAACGTGACTGTCCCCGTTGCCGTGTGGAGTTGGTCGCCGGACGAATCCGCCGCAACGTGGACATACCGGTACGTCCCGTCGCTCCACGCTTCGAGGGTGCCGACGTCGATCGTCGCGTTCGAACTATTCGTCGCCACCGCGGTGGCAGACGCGTTCAGCGTGATCCCGCCAGTCGTACTCTCGTTCACGAGCGACGAGTTGAGCGCCGCAAGCGTGGTGTTCTCGAACGTCTCGTTGTCGACTCGGAAGTCGCCGTTGAAGCCACTCACACCCGGCTCGAGCGTGATATTGTCGGCCGAGAGGTTCGTACTCGGATCGGCCGTGACGTTCAATATCGTCGACGTATCGTTGAACGCCGCTGCATCGTAGAGGAAGATCCCCTGCCCGACCTCGCCGCTACCGGGCTCGATGCCCGTGGTCGTCTCGAACGTCACGTTCTCTCCGAGATCAGCATCCGAGGGGGTCACCGTCGACGGCCCCTCTTGGACCTGGAACGCGTCGAGTCCGATGATCGTCGATTCGCCGGCATCGACGAGGTCCCCGTTGTCGACATCGAGGCCGTTACCGCCGTCCTCGATCGTGGTCACCATCGTGACGTACTGTCCGGGGCTATCGGCGTCGTAGGTGACGGGATCCTCGAGGGCACCCTCGCTGGTGACTTTCGTTTCCTCGATGCTTGTGAACGTCATGTTGTCGTTGAGTTCGGACAGGTCGTTCGCATCGAGCAGTGCGAAGAGATCGGTCATCTCGACGCTCGAGTCGACGTCCGGTTCGGCGACGATCACTCGGACTTCCTCTCCGGCGTAATGTTTGCTTGTGCTAGCGGAGTCACTACTGTCGAGTTCGAGTGGCACTGCAGTCCCGTTCGTGAAGACGCCAACTCGGTTCCGGTTGGCCGGGATTTCGCCGTCGGGACTCTTGATCCGAACGTCGTGGAGCGGGACCGTCGTCTCGGCCGCCTCGAGATCGGCACGATACGGAATGACCGATCCTCCCCAGAGAGAGATGTTATCGATGTTCGTGTCGTATATCCGATCCCCTGTTGGTTGCGTCGTCATCGCTGCTGGTGACGATGTCGCGCCCACCGCACCGGCGATCGGCGTCGCTATCAGGATCAGTATCATCCCGACAACGACAGTTGATTTAGACATGGTATCATGACTGGTATCTATTTAGTTATTTCTTTCTATCGTCACAGACGTATTCTCGAGATACGAACGGTTCAGTCCGGCGTGACGAACGGAATCCAAAACGAGGCCGTGTATCGTTTTCTAACCGGTGCCGATACCGGGCCACTACACGGGCCCATCTCCGTTCTCGAGTCGACGACGAGCGCTTTCCGACGGACGAATCACGAGACTGGGAACGGGCCGGCGTTCAGCGAGTGCCTATAGTAGCTCCTGAAACGATTTACACGCCGATCACGACGCTGTCCTGCGATCGAGTGTGCAGTGACTTTCAAGAGCAACTATAGTGTTCCAGAAACCGATACGTTCACATCGCTGTATCGTGAATTCGCCACGACGGCCAGCGGGCATTCGATCGCCACACGGCCCAACCGAACCTATGGCACTGTCTCATACGCACTCCCGATTGTCTCAAGTAGCGGTACTCGCGGTTATCCTCGTCGTTCTCGTCGGCTCCATCGGCACGGTATCGGCGGCCGCCGATACCGATGCCGAGGACTCCGAACTCACGGTCTCGGATACGATCGATACGCCGACACGGACCGTGACGATCGAGGGGTCGGAGTATACCGTCTCCGAACTCGCGAGCGTGGATAAGGGCGGCTCGATCTCGGTCGATGTCTCGACGGGGGCGAATACGAACTACAACGTCTACCTCTATAACAGCGATAAATATGTAGAACTCTCGGAGAGCGGAGTCGGGCCACAGCAGCTGACCATGGACACGGCCCCCGTCGATCCGGGAACGTACGCACTGACGCTGTATATCGACGGCGACTACGTGGATTACCTCCCGGTCGTCATCAGCGGTTACGACGTCTCGACGACACATCCCACGTCGGTCGAGACGGGCACCGAGAACGTGACCGTCGACGTCACGAGTACGGCGACCGCTGACGGCACCGAGAGCTCGCCCGCGGGCGTCGAAGTCGTCGCCTGGAACGACGACACGGTCATCCGCGAGTCCGCGACGCACGTCGACGGCGAGACGTATCGTGCAACCATTTCCACCGCCGAGTTCGCGGTCGAGGAGACGTACGCCGTGTACGCCGCCGCCCAGGGCACCGAACAATACGAGGGCGAACCGGAGGCACTCGGCGTCAGCGACGGCGGCACGCTCCGAGTGACACGCGACGACGGCGGTAGCGATGACGACGACAGCGATAGCGGGACCGACGATGGCAGTGACAGCGACGAGACCGATACTGGTGATAGTAACGTCGACGGGAACGAAAGTCTCGACGGAAACGAAACCGACCCTCTCGAGGGGAACGAAACTGATCCTCATGGGGACGGGAACGAAACCGGTTCTCTCGACGGAAACGAAACGAACTCGTCCGACAATGATGGATCAAACACGTCGGAGTCCGAGCGCAACGAGTCCGTGATCGAACCGACGGACGACGGCAACGATCCGGCGACCGACGGCGGAACCGACTCGGTGCCGGTAAACGCCATCCCAGTCCTCGTGAGCGTCCTCTTACTCGGTGGGCTCTACGGGAGACTGACGTCCTCTCACGGCTAACGCCGTCGGGTTCTTCCACTGGGGGTCGCTCCCACGGAAATACGAGAGCCGCGGGTTCGTCGTCGCGGTGGACGCTGACCTGCGTTTCGAGCGGTGGCAGTCCAGCCCCCGTCTGACAGCGGGTCGGAGAACGTGTCCGGCTCGGTTGCCGATGGTCAGCACGTCGTTCTCGGCCGCGGCATCGTCCACCCCACAGTCAGGACGCCGGACGCGTCCCCGACACCAACCGAATACCCCAACACAAACGTTTAAATAACGTTTTGTGATAGTGAAGATAGAGTGACATAATCGGGCAACTATGGGGAGGGGAAGATATGAGTGACGATCCGACCACGAGGACAGCTCACTGTCCGAACTGTGAGACGGCGCGCGACATCCGCATCACAGTTCCGTGGCAGGACGATATCTGCTTGCAGTGCGGCGAATCCGTCGAGTAGACGGCTTCGGACGGGTCCGAGACGCGGAGATCAGTCTCGAGCTGCCGACCCGTCGAACCGGCCGACCGACAGCGGGGGGCCGCTGCTGACCGCAGTTGCGTGACAGCGGCCGATCGCATCGACTGGCCCTGCTGGGACCGGCTCGGCAGCCCCCGCTCCGTGGACGACTGTCGTCTCCGGCCACCACGTCGAGCCCGTCGCAGTGGTGACTGCCGACGACTGCTCGAGCGAGGAGACCCACAGCTACCGACCCCACCGATCACCGGCTCGTCGCGGGAGAGTGCGGTATCGCGTGCGAGATGTGGACTCTCTCGAGGGACGGCCGACCGACCCGTCCACGGTCGGCCGAAGACGTCAGCTGTCTCCGGGGCCGCTCTCGTCGGCGGTCACCCGCGGGCTCTCCCTCGAGTCCCGCGGGGGACTCGAGTCCAGCGTGGGACTCGAGTCCAGCGTGGGTTCGTTCGAGTCCGGTGGCGTCCCGCTCGAGTCCGATGCGGTACCGCTTGAGTCCGGTGGCGTCCCGCTCGAGGCAGCCGGCCGGGTGACCGTCGAGGTCGTCGTCTCGCCGGGGATTGCCGCGTCGGCCGGGAGGACGAGTCGGCGCTCGGTGTACTCGAGGCCGTTCGTGCGCTGGGTGCGTTTGCGGACCGCCAGCCGGTGTTTGGAGAGGTCGAGCGCGGCGTCGATCGTGCGGGAGACGAGTTTCTTCGCGTAGGTCTCGCTGATGCCCGCTTCCTGGCGGCGGATCCAGTGTTTGAGATCGGAGGCAGTGACGTACTCGTCGACGGACTTGCAGCCGTCGGTCCAGGGATCGTCGCCGACGGCGGGATCGGTCCTGGCTTGCCAGAGTTTCGCCGCGAGTCTGGTAGGGAGGGAGTTGGCCGTCGACCGGCGCATGTCCGCGTCCATGCGGGCCAGTTGCTGAACCGGGAGCAGGTCCCCGTGGGCGAGCGCCACGTCGTCACCCCGGTCGAGCGGATCGCTCGCGTCGGGGACGCGGTAGTAGGTCTCGCCGTCGTCCTTCGCGAGTTTCTCGAGGCGGTCGCCGGCGACCGCGACCTCGTGGGGGTCGACGGTCTCGGTCCGGAGGTGGGCCCCCTTCTCGAGTTCGCGCGCCTGGAGTTCGCGGACGCGGTCCTTGTTGGCGTCGGCCTTCCGGAGCGCCGCCTCGGCGGCACGTCCGGTCTCCGTCGTCCGGGACTCGCACTCGTCTAATTGGGACTCGAGGTGCTCGATGCGCTCGTCCTTGCGGGCGCACTCGGACTCGAGGGCCGCGATGCGCTCGTCTTTGGCGTCGCATTCGGACTCGAGTTCGGCGACTCGGTCGGTGAGGGTCGTGACCTGTTCGCGAAGCGCCGCGAGTTCGCGTGCGAGATCGTCGCGGGTCGCGTCACTCGCCATCGCGATCACCGTGATTACAGTCGTCGGTGGGTCCCGTGAGACGGTCGTCATCTGCGTGCTTCGAGCCGACGGGATCGATCGCCCCCGGATCCGGGCCGGAATAGGTCGTCGTCAGCGAGTCACAGCCCGCGAGCGTCGTAGGGTCCTCGGTCACCGACAGCGGCCGCTCACACAGCTCGAGGCCGACGCGTCGCGCCTCCGCATCGATCTCGCGCAGGCGACGCGTCGCCTCGCGGCGCGTCTCGTCGTCCAGTGTGTCGTCAGTTCGGTGGACCTCCTCGAGGAGGGTTTCAGCGAGGTCGGTGATCGCCTCGAGGCGGTCGCGGACCGCGTCGGGGTTTCGGTTGGTGTCCGGCGATGCGTGTCGGTCGGGGCTTTCAAGGCCCCGCGAATCGTCGTTTGTCATGGCTTCCGTAGGGGAGTTACGGGAGCTTCTCGCGGACTCGGTGCTTCCACCACCGATCCGCTGTTTTCGACTCTCGAGAGAGTCAAATCCGCGTATAGCTTCCGTAGAAAGATACTGGAACTCGAGCCACTTAATTATCTAGTGTATATGGCTCGTTACTGGACCATATGTCTTAGACAGCTTCTGATCCGATGCAGTTAATCACCGATCAGATGATTTTCGGGGGTATGCGGGCCCGTGTCTCATGGATGAACGAGGCCGACGATGCCGTTTTAGAATACCTCCAAGAACTCGAGACCGACACGGGCCACCGGATCGCGCTACCACCGACTGCCATCTGGTATAATCTTGTTGTGGAACTCGGTGTGTTAGACCGGAGTCAAAATACCATCTCCCGGCGCATGAACGTACTCGCCGACGGAGGATTGCTCGAAAAGACCGACGAGAAACGCGGTTACTACAGGGTGACTGATCGAGGGATTGCGTATCTTGAGGGCGAACTCGAGGCAAGTGATCTCGAGCAAGACGACTAACAACGACTTTAGCTTGCTATCGGGCACTGATAACAACCAAAAAGCCCCGACGCGCTCGAGGGCTGCGACTCGCTGCGCGCTTCACTCACTCCGTTCGTTCCAGTGCTTGCGTCGTCTCGCACCTCGAGCGCGTCGCCCCTTTCAGTCCCACCCGACGGTGGTCTGGTCAGCAAGCTATCGATAGCGACACAGAGTACAGTAGTAGCGCCAGAACTAGTCTATCCGTTCAACGATAACGCAGTTACCTATGACCAACTTTGAATTTTTGTTCGTCGAGTATAGTTATCGAACGCGTAGGTAGCATCATTCGTATTGGGATAGTCGTCGAAGTAGCCGTATGAGTCTCCGGAAGCGTCTGGGATTACGACTCCACCGGGCGCTCCTCTATTGGGGACTCTTGGACCATCCGTACGGTCGCGAGTATGCGAAAGAACGATACACGCCACTTGGCGGGGAGAGCGAGGAGTATTCGCTGAACGAAAACGACGATTCCGCTGAACTGAACGAAACTGATCGTTGATCGATGACGGAAGACTCAGTACCTACCAGTTTCCGTCAATCGCTCGCCGGTAGCACTGCTCTGCCTGCTCTGCAACGGCGTCCCAGTCGTATCGTTGGGCTCGAGTCGTCGGTTCCGTATTCGGTCGTTCGCTGGCAAGTGCACGCTCGAGAACGTCGGCTACGTCGTCGACCATCGGTGAGGCGAGGAACCCGGCGTCGTCGATCACTTCGGACGCGGCGGACTCGGGATGCTCCGCTGCGATAACGGTACAATCCGCAGCCATCGCCTCGGCGAACGTGATTCCGAAGCCTTCCCGGGTAGACGGTGAAGCAAAGATATCCGCCGCGCGCATGTGTGCGAGAACATCGTCGTACTCCTCGAGGAAGCCAAGCATCATTACTCGGTCAGCGTGGTTCAGGGTTTGGGCCTGTCGCTCGAGGGCGTCCCGTTCCGGTCCATCGCCGATGATACCCAGCGTGATGTCGGGATCGGTTTCGGCGACTTGATCGAACGCCTCGAGAAGCAGATCGACGTTCTTGTGTTCGATAAGTCGTCCTGCATAGAGGATATCGAACCCGTCTTGGGCAGGCCGGGTCGTTTCGATTTGCTCGACATCGATCCCGTTAGGGACGATCTCGATTTCGTCTCGAGACCGGCCTATCTCCGTGAGACGGTTTGCCGTGACGCTCGAGATAGCAATGCCGGAGTTCTAGCAGCAGTATACCACTGGTGCTGCGAGCATGAAATGGCTCATGAAGAGCGATCTGACCGATCACGATCTAAGCACTCCATCAAGCACTCTCGCGGTACGACGACGTCGTCGAAGACGCGCATCACGTTCGCGTCCTCACCATCCACGCGAGCAAGAGAGTCGAGGCCACGGACATCTGCTGCTTCGATGGAGTCACAGGGAAAATCGTCCGTGAGATGGATCGGTCGGAGGAGACGCGCCGAACGAAGCCTGGACGTGGTACGTCGGCCTGAGCAGAGCGTCAGAGCGACTGCACCTGATGTACGACGCCTTCCCTGGGACCATCGATCATCTGCCGAGTCATCTATTCGTATGCGACTTCCTCCTGATAGAGACTAATGTATTCCTCAGCGACGGACTCCCACTGGAACTTCTCTTCAGCGACTTTTCGAGCATTCTTCGCCATCTGTAACCGCTCTTCTTGATTGTTTATCAGCTTCAATATCTTATCAGCTAATGATCTGTAGTCTTCCTTATCAAATAGATATCCGTTGTATCCATCCTCAACTTGGAGCGGAATACCGCCAACATTGGATGCAACTGCTGGTGTGGATGTCGCCAGTGCTTCAGTTAGTGCCATACCGAATCCCTCCTCTCGGGATGGTAAAACAAAAATATCGGCATTCTCATAGAGTTTCCGCAGTTTTTCCTCAGGCACAAACCCTTCAAAAACAAACACTCCCTCAAGATTCTCCTCGTGGATTGTCTTTCGACACTCTTCGACGAATTCCTCCTCTACCGCTGTATCACCTGCAACCCGAAACACTACTTTCTCGTCAATAGCCTTATTGACGATCTTGGCGGCATTAAGGAGTACATCTACCCCTTTTCTATGAGTGATAGTTCCAGCAAAGAACACAGTCATAGGGGTCTCTTCACTTGGGTGTGGATCAGCATTAAACCGGCTTGTGTTGACCCCATTCGGAATAATACTGATATCTTCAATTCCTCGCTTGCGGAGTTTCTCTGCTAAATCAGGATTCAAAACTACGCTGTGAGAGACTCGCTCCATGAGATGGATATCCGGCGATATTATTTTTAGGAATAGAGGCGAGTCGGAACCATCGTCAAAGTTGAACCGCATTTCTTCCTCTCCGATATGTGCAGTGTAGACCATTTTCTTTCTCAGCCGAGGAAGTAGGTGGACTAGAATATTCGCAGTAAACGGAAGATGGACGTGCAAGACATCAAAGTGTTCTGTCTGGAGATAAGATCGTAGGCGAAGCGCAAATTCAGTCCGATCTAGAACGAACTTTGGTAAGCCGACTGGACTCCTGATTTCGTTATATGGTATCTCCTCGTCTTGGACAGCGCTCCCAATCGACAGATCAAATCTGACGAATTCCACGCCCTCTCTTTCTTCGTAGGGGGATAGTCCTTCCCACTGCCGTTCTAGAACTGTTACGCTGTGACCAGCTTCAGCAGATTGCCTTGCGAGATTATATACAAACTTCGAGACAGACCCTTTTCCCGGCCCAACTTGACAGTGCTCGTCATAGAGGTGTAGTATCTTCATCTTGCGTAGTTATGACACGTATCTTCTGATATTGCTTCTGTAATTAGATTACTGAGTTTAGAGCGAAGGATCGGCTTCTTAGTCTGCATAAAGACCTCTAATGAAGCCGATCCCCCACGACCAGAACCATATAGAAATCAGTGCAGCGTACACGGGGAGCTGAGTCCATCGATTACGTTTCATAGTCAGGTAGATACTCATACACAGAATTCCAACTGTTCCAAAAATCAATGTCCCTGCCAGTACCTTAAGCCAGGATCGGGATTTAAAGCTGGCCATAAGAAAAGCAGTTAAAAGAAATATTATTGATGAAGGAGCAAAATGAAACCACTCGCTCATCTCTGGATGAAGTTTCGTCGCCTGTGCTCGCCCAATCCCATATCGATATCCCATCTTTAGAAATGACTTCCAACTGGGCCGTCGATAGTGCTGAACTGCTGCATTAGGTGTATACAGTATCTTGTATCCATTTTCACGGATTCTGTAGTCCATCTCCTCATCGTCAACAGTTATCAAATCATGGTTGAAACCACCGACCTCCTCAATAACTTCCCGTCGATAAACGACATTACAAGTTGGATTATGATATATCTCCCGAGTCTCTTCACCTTCAAACCCGTACCTAGCACCTACACCGCTCAAGAGAGAGAGCACGTCACCAACTGACTTCGCAAACGCAGTATCGTCCTCTGGGGTTTTATTCGGACCACCAACAGCTGCTACCTCCCCATCGTTATCGAAGTGTTTGATCAAGGTCGATAGCCAGTCTTCAGGAACGACACAATCGGCATCAGTGAACGCAATAAATTCGCTTTCGGCTGCTTGTACGCCAAGTTCTCGCGCATAACTGATCGTTCCTTTATCCTCATATATTATATCACAATCATATTCTTCGGCGATAGCAGTTGTATTGTCGTTTGAATGTCCGTCAACGATGATTACGTTATACGAGCCTGTGTAGTCCAAAGACTCGATTGAACCCAAACATGCTTCAAGAGTATTCTCGTCGTTAAACGTCGGTATTATAATCGACGTTTCGTATCTAGGCATTGGTGTAGTAGATTCTCCCTCTGGATGGAATATAGAACTTCTGTCTCTGGGGCGGATAATAGTTTTAGCTATATCGGAGGGATAATACTGCCGAAGTTGCTATCCTTTGGGACTATTTGCTGATCTTCTCTGATCACAGTGAGTCCGGAAAGACCTTTATCACTAACCCGAACACCTCATTGTATATGATATCAGAATGGGTAGGGAATCTCAGGCGGCAAGCGGACCAATACGGCCCCCAAGCCTATATGACGGCGTTCAAGGAATTTACAATCCGAGCCCCAATTTCGCTCTTCAACAAGTATATTTGGAATTATGGGACTCCGATATTTGAAAAAGAGTGGGATATTTTAGTGGTATTAGACGCCTGCCGCTATGACTTGTTCACAGAGGTCTCGTCAGATTATAACTACCTTCCCGACAAACCCGATTCAACTTTTTCCGTAGCGTCGGCAACCCACGAGTGGATGCCTAGAAACTTCTCAAATAGCGATTATGCCAGGGAGATGCTATCAACGGGTTATATCTCGGCAAATCCCTTTGCTGAGGAATACTTATCTGAGGATGACTGGGCATTTGTTGATGAACCGTGGCGGGACCATAAGTCTGAAGTCTACGCTTGCCCCCCCCCGCGCGGTTACCGATTATGGAATACGCAGATGGAGGAAATCGGATGTAGATCAGCTTATTCTCCACTATATGCAACCTCATCAGCCGTTTCGGTCGATGGATAGTCCTGACGATGCGATTAACGCTCAGGGAATATTCCGTAGATTGGAATACGGATTACTTGAGGAAGAGGAAGTATGGGCTGCGTACCGCGATAATTTGGAATGGGTACTTGATGACGTTTCACTACTCATTGAGAACGTATCTGCTGATCGAATAGCGATAACCTCTGACCATGGTAATTCCTTTGGACGACTTGGTATATATGGTCATCCAGCATACGTTCCTCTAAAAGAGTTGAAACAGGTTCCATGGGTAGTCACGGAAGGCTATGATAAGCAAACACATTCTCCCGAGTTGAAACCTACTAACCGTAACAAAATATGTGATGAAACGGAGGAGATGCTGACTGCACTTGGATACAAGTAGTATGATGACAAATAGCTAGCTAGACCTCTCTTCGAATAACAAGGTAATCCTATTTAGGTGTTCGCCATCACGTGGAAAAGGATTTTACAAACAAGAAACAATCCTTGTATATGAATATCGTCCTGGTACTCACGACTGGCGAAGGGGGTATACCTCACTATACTGCTGAGCTAGCTAATTCTTTACAAGAACGAGGAAATACGGTCACTGTAATAAAGCCGCAGGAGACAACGGGGGATGAGTTTTTCAATAGTGATATAAATCTCAAAAATTGGTTCACTAATCCGAACGTTTCTTTTGCTAATATCGCTGAACTGAAGGTGTCACCATCTGAGCTGTACAAGGCATGTACTAGTCTTCGAAAACTTTCCGAGCTAGATCAACTGGATCCAGATGTCGTTCATTTCACCCACAAACCTCATTCATACCTCTGGCCTTTCATACCCACTATCGATACTAATGCTCCAATAATAGAGACGAGACATAATACAGAGAACAATAACCTCCTCAAAATTCCTGGCCGTGACTTACCAATTCGGGAAGATCCTAAGATAATTGCCGCTATGAACTTCGATAGTGTTTTACGGAATATATTCACTGGTGTTCAAGCGGATGGCTATATTGCCCATACAGAATCTAATACACGGGATCTACTGGAAAAGTACCCGGATTGCTCTGTTGAGAAAATCCCGCATGGAGCATTCACAATCTTTGCTCCGGATTCCGATCCAAGAGCTGGATCCTCGGATACAACATCAGACAATACACTCCTGTTTTTCGGGAATATAACTGGAAGCAAAGGACCAGATCAATTAGTCAGGGCTACAGTAAAAGCGTCAAATGAAATAGACAATATAAAAACCATAATTGCGGGATCGGGAAATATCCCGAGGCGGACTATGAATACCATCGAAGACAATAGATCTCTATTTGAAGTGATTAATGAGTTTATCCCAAACAAAAAGGTTCCAGAATTATTTGATGAGGCAGATATTGTTGTGATTCCTCATAAGGAACAGCGAGGCCATAGCGGCACTATGACGATTGCATTCTCTCATGGTAAACCAGTAATCTCTACTAACGTTGGAGAATTTAACAAGCTAGTTCTGAAGACGGGAGCAGGCTATACGGTTGAACCAGGAGATATCGAGGGTATGAAAGATTCAATATGTGCCCTGTTATCGGATCCTGTTCTCCGCCAAACAATGGGGAATAATTCGCGTGAAGTGGCTGAAGAATTGTCGTGGACTCAAGTAGCACAGAAGACAGAACAATTCTACAGGCACTGCTAGTTTGAACCTCGTTGGCTGAGTGTTTCGACTGGTGTTTGATTCTCAAGCGCTTGGTGACTGCGACGGTGGTTGCAGTAGGCAGTGTAGGCAGTTAGCCAGCGCTCGGCGCTGGCCTGACTACCATTCTATGTTTCGTAAAACCGCTTGATACGCATTGTATACGTCTGGAAAATCTTCTCAGCGATATTGTGATTGATGTAATCAAATGACCAGTAATATTAGTGCGTGCAAGGTCGGTTAGATAGTCTATGCCATTGACGAGAAACTCCGCGCCAGAGACGCGGGGTTTCTGTTTCAGTCCATTCAGAAACCATTCGGCAGGATCTCGGCCTCTCTGTTCTGAAAGTCGTGCGTGGAGCACGACTTTCGAATCGACATTAATCGCCGCGTAGAGCCACACTTTCTCTTTATGTTCGAGTTGGACTTATTTCTCATCGACCGCAACGTGATCTGGCTCAGCGGTGAAATCTTGGTCGTAGTGAGCGGCGTACGCTTGGTACCGGTGCTGGATCGTAGCTCGGTGTCGATTGACGCCGAACCACTCACAGAGGTCTCGACATTCCGCCAATGACGCTGCTCCAGCATGGGCAGCGCACGCCAGCTTGGCTTAATGATCAAGGAAAGAATTGAAACCGCGAGTACTAGGAATCAATATCTATAGGTGTTCAAGATCTGACTTCCGGTTAGCCTATCTTCAGAACTTCTCTTAACTACTAGATCAGGCTGGCGTGCGCGTTCGATCACTGTCCAAAAACTCCACATCAGAAGCGCTCAGTTGTACCAAGGACCGCTATCTACCAGAACGACAGGATCGCCACGACATCGCTTCAGTACTTGTTTGACGAATAGCAGGGCGTCGAGGTCAAATCAGCCGAGTGAGACCTCGATATGAACGACTTCGAACATCCCCACATCGACTGCTGCCCAGACGTAGACCTCGGTCCCCTCAACTTTGAGCTTGGTCTCGCCGATTGCTATCGGCGAGTGGCAGTCAGGCTCCGGCTCAAATAGGTTGCGCCAGTCGATGATACCACTGGGGCACAGCCTCATACGTCTGCCTGACTACCCTCTTCACGCGACGATACGAAAGACTGGCATGGTACAGAAACGCCGCTTCAACACGCTGTTCCGTCAGCGTATCCTCACGTGAAAACATCTCTTGCTCAACCACACGGTTGAGCATCTTCTGGACACCACATCAGACTGCTCAACCGCGTTCTCCTTCCTGCTAAAGTTTACACCATTTAAAGAATCCAGAGAAACGATTTTGACCGCGAATACGCTCACGACGATGGTGAGTACGTTGACGGAGACTTTATTTGAATAGCCAATCATCATTAGCGTCAATGGATGACCCATCAGTTGTTGCCCTCGTTTTGAATTGGAATAATTGGGAAGATACTATTCAGTGTATACGTTCTCTCAAAGAACAAGAATATGGTGATTTAAATATTATTGTCATTGATAATGGGTCCTCTGATGACTCCCTATCCCATCTGCAACAAATTGACAATATAGATCTTGTGCGTAATACAGCTAATCTCGGATTTGCTGGTGGAATGAATCGTGGAATAGAGACCGCTCTAGATTACTCTCCAAAATACATCTGCGTAGTTAATAATGATTCATTTACAGTACATAGTGATACTATCAACTCACTCGTTGTTTGCGCAGAAAATAATGATGACGTTGGGATAGTCTCCCCCATAATTAAAGATGGTTCCGGGTCCAAAATATGGTTCGAACAGGGAGCGATCAATTGGAGCAGTGCAACTACCTACCACAAGACTGTTGATCAAGACAGAGGCTTAATCTATAATGAATATATTCCAATGTGCTTTTCTCTCATTCGACCCGAAATATTTGAGGAGATTGGATATTTCGATGAAGACTACTTTTTATACTACGAGGATGTTGATTTTTGCACACGAGCAAAACAGAGGGGGTGGGAACTAGCTACATATCTAGATACGGAGGTTCGTCATCAAGGCACTGCTAGTACTAGTGGAGAATACGGGGAAACTATGTCTTACTACCAAACTAGAAATAAAATATTATTCCACAAAAAACACATAGGGGATCTCGATGCCAGCTTTCATCTACTACTATTATACTGGTTGGCCGGTCGAACTTTTGCCCGTATCATCCGTCTAAATTTGGGTTCGATCTATGCCTTATTCCGTGGAGTATACGATGGTATGAATGGGTTGACTGGTAAAGGTCCATACCCGTAGATTTTAGAGGACAGATGACGGGATCTCTTAGAGATATCTCCGAAGTTTGGTATGGAGTTCTTCTGAGAGAGATTGCCAAGTATATTCCTCTCTCTTTGATATCACATTTTCTGACAGCTTCCGGCGGAGATTCTCATTCTCAGAAATTTCTGTAATATAATCTAGAATCTTTCCCCGATCACCGACTAGTGCTTCAGACTTATGGCTAACATCAAACCCCTGCACTCCAAATTCAGTGGAAACAACAGGTAAATCCGCTGCAAAATAATCCATTATTTTAACGTTTGATCCACCGCCAGAAATAACCGGATTAATAGCCATATCTCCCAATGAAAGCGCCGACATAAGGTCCTCTACAAATCCAATGGTGTGGATCCGTGGATCTGATGGTTGCACCCTTGAACCAACATTTCCAATAATTAGCAAATGGTAGCTTTCATCGAGTTCTGACCAATTTTCGCAGAGCCATTCCGCTGCCTCAACATTCGGTGCATAATCTGATCCAAGAAACACAGATAGTGTTACGTCCTTTGGTATACCAAATTCTTCTCGACTATGGGTGTCTGTTTTGCTTGTTATCTTGTATTTATCGATCCCGTTCGGTATAACAAATAGATCGTCGTTTAGTGGCTCATACTCTTCTTTATCATCTTCAGTGGTACAAACAACTGCAGTAGATTTTTTTACTGCTTCTTCTTCAATCTCCTTCATTTTACTCCCAGTATAGGATGAATAAATAGCATCTGTTGATGTTCTGTATCGTTCATACTCCACGTTGTGACTAGTATAAATCACAGGTGTATCGACAGCCTCGGCGAGAAATTTAGCCATATATGGATCGTCGCCTAAGACGATGTCCGCTTGATTGGCACTGTTCTTCAATTTAGCAGAAGAGATCCAAGGTAAGAGGGCGCCCCAGAGAACACCTCCTAATCCTAGAAAACTCCCAGCCTTTGGTAGATCGTAGACCACTCGATAATCCCGATACTCGGTTATCCCATCTTGTGGATGAATTTCTGTTGAATGGATTTCCCTATCTCGATAATAACTAGCAATGGGGCCTGCACAACAGTATCGGTCTACTTGACTCCCTAGCGCAGGAAAGGACATCACCAAACCATGTGTACGTTGATATCCGCCTGCATCTGGAGGAAAACTTCTATTGCTACATGTCGCCTGAAGTACTTTCATTACTGTTTTAGCTTTTCGTCATCTGCTGATTTAAGACCCACTATGTCGCTCTTTCGGAAGGCAGTCAAGAGGTCCCGAAGTCCGTAAAAACCCCACATCTAACACTAGCGTGCTAATAGATTTAATTGTACGCTCTTGGGAAGCACGTTGTTGGTGAGTCAGAGGACGGTTCGAACGATTTCTTTGAGAGCTTCTCGACCAGGTTTGCGGAAGATTCGGTGGCGGAGCTGGAAGGCTCTGAGATATGGTGTGAGCTTATCTTTTGAGACGTCTCGGTGCGGCGAGAGCCACCGTCGCACCAGCGACGCGTGGCTCTCGCAGGTATTCACGTGGGCGTCTCCATCGACGTATTCGCCCTCACCGTGA
The DNA here is from genome assembly GCA_000690595.2 of Natrinema mahii. Taxonomy (GTDB): domain Archaea; phylum Halobacteriota; class Halobacteria; order Halobacteriales; family Natrialbaceae; genus Natrinema; species Natrinema mahii. The sequence continues at coordinate 204,485 of JHUT02000001.1, forward strand.
ATGACCGCTTCTCGCTGGTAATTCTCGTCATCTTGGAGTGGGTCGTACGTTCGAAATCCGTCGGTGTAGACGGTTAGCGACTCCTCCTCGTGGTCACCGAGGAGGAGTCGCACGGTCGATTCGTCAGCGGATTTTGCTGGGACGACGTATCGCTGATCGCTGCCGCGATCAACGAGTGTGAACACTGGCGGCTGGTCATCCTCGTAGCTTCCGCGTCCACGCGACGAAAGGCCACGCGAGCGCGACTCTTGGTCGCGCTCGCGGCCTCTGAGCCCCGCAGACACGTAGAGTTCGTCGATCTCGACGGGACCGGCGAGGTCGATGGCTAGCGCGTCGAGCGTTCTGGCGAACTGCTCGACGCGCCGCCGCAGTGACAGGTAAGAAACGTCGAGTTCAGCGTCTAATTGGCGAATACTGGTGTTGAACCGGAGCAGCGTGTAGTACGCGAACAAGAGCTTGTCGAGGCCGATCTTCGCGTGCGCGAAGATCGTGCCGGTCTCGACGTTGAACGTGCGGTCGCAATCCTTACAGAGATACCGCTGATAAACTCGGTAGCTGCCGTGCTTGATCACTAACTCAGACCGGCAGCGCGGGCACTGGAGGCCTTCGCGCCAGCGAACCTGCTCCAGCAGGTTCGCGGCGCTCGCCTCCGAGTTCAACAACTCAAACGGGAACATTGCATTCGGGTGACGCGGACGCGTCACCCTGCCCGCTACGCTTTCTCAGCGCCAGCTCTCCCTGACCAACAATCTACTTCGCAAGAGCGTTAATTGTATATTCCAACTGTTGCTCTGAATCCGGTCTAAATTCTTTGAGACCAGTGTCGAGTGTAGAATCATGATCATCGAGCCAGTCAGGATTACATGAGCTAACCGGCCTTCATTGGGTGCCTCATCGATTGCTTCCGTCCGACAGTATAGGAGGGTGTTATAAGTGCGTGAGTTCATTAGAGACTTCTAATGAACGATAGTGGGAGCCACTCTAACAAAAAAGATCATATTCTCCATATGCTATTATCGTCTACGTCTTGGCGCACGAAGCTTATTTCTGGCCTGGTAGTGTCGTACTTTATCCTATTGGGAGGGTATATCACGTCGTCTTGGCTATTTTCGATTAGTACACTTATAATAGTTTTAGTCGCGCCTGGTTTTCTGTGTTTAGCACATACGGATTATGATCCTGCACTAAAAATCATCCTCATCCCTGTAATTAGCTTACTCCTTGCTACTCTTACATCATTTATATTCCCTATCGCCGAGATCACCGGTTTGTCTAATAGCCCCCTCCATACGGGTCTAATCCTAGTCGCTTTGGGACTCCCATTAGGCGTAGGAGTTAGTGTAGCAGTCATCAAAGATGAACCTCCACAAATCCCTAAAATCCCATCTTATTCACTTTATGCTCTCGTACCAATACTGCTCGGAGCACTTGGAGCTTCGATTCAAACCTACACTGGATCCGTTTGGCAAAATTATCTTATCATCGTTATCCTCTGTGCCTATTTCGTGGTCTTCTACTATCGAACAGGATCTGATCTCGAAAGTATCTTTTATATATACGGGATTGCATTAGGTATCTTATTTTCCCGTGTACTTGTTTCACCATATGTGATCGGGGCGGATATCCAACTATCTACGCATGTTATAGAGGAGATGATGCGTACAGGGAGTTGGGAGCCTTGGAGGGGGGGACACCGATCCCTTCCAAGCATTACGGTTGTTCCGATTCTCTTACAATCTATTTCGAACATCCCAATTGATTACGTTCTTAAAATAGTCTATTCAGGCTTGTTCGCGCTCACGCCTGTTGGAATCTATATTCTAGGCAGAATGCGCTTAGACCGTACTGACTCATTTGCTGCAGCGGGGATATTTATAGTCTATCTTACCTTCTTCCGCGTCGTCCCTGGGAAGCAACATATCTCCCAACTATTTCTCGTTACTTTATTAATAATTTGGTGTAGCAATGAGGACTCTACTCAGAATAACATCTTAGTCTTGCTTCTTGCCTCTGGAGTTATACTTTCACACTATGGTGTTTCCTTCATACTTATCGGGAATCTATTTGGGTCATATATATTAGCACACCTACTATTCCATCGGGATATCGGATTTTCATTCATTTCTATATTTAGCGTATCTACGGTAGGTTGGTATCTATATGGTGCAGGTGGAGGCAAAGTTGCTGGTGTAGTAACAGCGATCCTGAGTTCCATCCAGAGTGTTCTAGTATCAGGTTCCCAATCCAGGACTGGAGCGTCAGTTGCATCATCGTCTACCTACTTAATGAAACAGTTGAATCTACTCCTGTTTATTATTCTTCTATTATTAATCGGAATTGGGATCCTCTTTATTCTCTACAACCTCTTCCAGCGGCAGTCAGTCTTCTCCCTAAGATTTGATCTGCTCTCAATCGGATTTTGGGGTCTCGTTTGCGTTTCGATGTTTATGTCGGGTCATTTAGGTATAGACCGCGCGTTAGATATTAGCCTGCTTGTATTAGCACCAGTTGCTTTATTCGGGTACCGTACCCTCCTTGACCAAGCCCCAAGAAATACTATTCAGGTCGGAAAAGTAGTACCGATAGCCTTTGTTGTTATTCTATTCTTATTCACCTCAGGGATTGCTTACGAGGCTTCTCCACGTCCTGCAAGTAGCGCTGTTAACCTCCATGAAGATCCCAACTCGATAGTATATTCTCACAGTGATTATTCTGCTGCAAAGTGGTTATTCGAAAATAAAGGGCAGAACTCTATGATTTACGCAGATCAGTACAGCCAGTATATTTTCATCAGAATTGATGGCACTCACTTATCTTATATGACACCACTTTCGTGGAAGGGAGCCTCTTGGATCAAGCAACCATCAGGCTCATCGTATGTATTTATTAGAAATTCTGCCGTTTCTTCTAAATCACCTCCGGGAGTAATTCAATCGAAAGTAAGCCAATCAACCTTTTCTATGTATGAGTCTACATATTCAAAGGTATACTCCTCTAACGAAGCGAATGTATTTATAAATTCAACAGAACACGATACGTAGGCCAGTGGATTTTATTCACCATCTCCGGATATGTCCAATAGTGTCTGTTCAAACTCTCTCGTAGCATCATCCCACGTATATTCTGTCACATGGTTGTACCCTTGACTCTGCAAGTGATGTCGTTTATTTTCGTTTTCAATGAGTTCACGAACAGCATCAATCAATGCAGCACTATCCCGGGGTGGGACAATTGAGGCAGTTTCTCCGTCTTCAGCGTAATCAGGCACTCCACCAACATTAGTGGCAACGACGGCACATTTGCAGGCCATCGCCTCTAGAGGTGGGAGTTGACATCCTTCAACCCAACTTGGAAGCACAAAGATATCCGCGTTAGAGTAGAGTTGTCGTAATTTATCGTCTGAGATGTGAGGATGTTGAATAACGTGATCTGAGTATGCGTCTCCCTCCAGCTCGGAGCCGTACATATGGATCTCCACATCATACGACGCCCCGATTTCTCTCACGAGTTCTTTTGCTTCTCTCTGTCCTTTCCACGGAGCATCGCGTGACGGAAGGAGAATGGAGATTCTCTCACTATCATCGGTCTGTTCGGGATAGAAAATAGAGTGGTTAACACTATTAGTGATTACCCCGGCGACGTGTTGATCAAACTTCACTTCTAATAGCTCCCCCAACCATGATGAGATCGTTATCTTCGATAAGGGTAACTCGTAGGAGTGATCGACCAATTTCTTTTGCCGTCTTGCTTTCGAACTTGATGGCGTTACTTCGTGCATCTCAATCGGATATCGTGCTGGTTTATCGGCAAGTGTCGAGACTTGCTCCCACGCCTCATCACTATTCCACGTATCCCATATCTCGTAATGTTGAACGAAATACGCCTTCTCTCCCTTCGAATCATCAAGGGCAGCGACGGTGTACGCAGTTTCCCAAGCTGTCGCAATTGTTATATCGGCATCAGGGATAGAGTCCTCAAAGTGACTGATGAAGTTTGGCGCAAGTGTCGGAATCTGCCGTACTGGTACATCAAGATCAAACCAGTCAACGCTATCCGATATAAGACGAGAAACAGTTCCTACGGTTTGACTGACTTTTGGTCGTAGAGCAAACCACTTCTCTTCCATTCGGGAAGGAACCAGAGGGTATAAGATGGTTACCTCGTGTCCTCGATCTGAAAGCCTGTTTGCGTATTCGAATACAACACGTACACCACCACCAATACCAATACCAGGCAAGACGAAGTTCACTTTCATTTTGACTTCACCAATCAAATCTGGAGGCTTATGGATACTTGTATCGAATTCCTTAAGAGCCCCAACATCGGTATCATACAACTAAGTGTCTATAAATGACTGGTTCTAATAACCCTATTGAGATCACCCTAATCAATTATTTTGGGTATTCAAATAAGGGCGACTCTGCAATCGTTCTTAGTATGATTGACACTTTAGAAGAGAACTTCGAGGAAGTTTCCTTTACTCTTGAATCGTGGAGTCCAGAGCTTGACCAACAAGTGTATGATGCGGATGTCTTCCCTCCACTTTGGCGTTACCCAGTGACATTACCGATAATACGGTTTTCACCACTTACCATACTTGAAGCAGGTAGAAAAATCCCTTATACCCTAATGAATCGAATTACAGGAAACTCTGTTAGAAATAGCTGGTTATTACGGTCGAAGGAACAAGAGTTAATTAAGCGAATGAGCGATTCAGATTTGATAATCAGTTGTGGAGGCGGGTATTTACATGATACATATGGGCCAGCGTTCTTGAGGCACTTATACACTCTATCAGTAGCAAATAGTATAGACACTCCGGTAATGGTTTATGCCCAGTCCATCGGTCCATTTAGTTCCGAATACTATGGGCGAATCGCTGCTTCAGTCCTGAATGGAACCGACCACATCACTATACGAGATAAGATCTCACAAGAATATCTAAGCAATATTTTCGTCACAGAAACTCCAATTGAGGTGACTGCTGATGCTGCATTTTTACTCACACCACGGCCATCTGAGAAATGCTCAAATGGACTATCTGAGATAGAATCTTCAGATTTCCCTGTAGGGATTACTGTCCGAAAATGGGAGTATCCGGGGGCCTCAGATCCCGAGTTCTTGCGGAAGAGATATCGAAAAGAGATGGCGAATTATATTGACTACCTACATCGCACACAAAGTGCAGACATCTATTTCTTCAATCACACCCCAGAGGATAAACGGGAGGCAGAGCGGATACTCACTAGGTGTGAATCAACACCTGACACTACCATCCTCAATCCGGATATTCACCCCCGAGAACTGAAAACTATGACTGGTGCTGTTGATTTATTTGTTGGCACACGGATGCACTCAACAATCTTTTCGATGGCGATGAAGACGCCAACTGTAAGTATTGCATATCTTCCTAAATCCACGGACCTTATGGAGAGATTAGGACTGGACCAGTTCGTAGTGGATATCGATGAAGTGACTGGAAATGATTTAATCCAGATGACCGAAATGATTCACACAGATGAGTCTTATAGACAGAAACTAGACGAAGGAATCAGTAAAATCAAGAAATTATCTGGGAAGAATGCAGAGATCGCTGAACAACTAATTGATGATTGAAGAAAAGATCTCCTTCATCATACTTCGGAAGTCTGGATTCGTAATCAATAGCACGAAATAAACCACTCCACCAACCCCAATTAGCACTCCAAGCGAGACTAATGATTGGACAGCGATTGTGGATTTCAGCAACCATACGATAACGGCCATTAGAGCACCTGAAGCCACCATCCAAAAAATATTCTTAACGGGTACGCGTATCTCCAGATCCAGCAGCCGAGGGACACTCAAGTAGTAGAGACTAGCATTCAAGATGTATGAACTGAGCATCGCAATTGCCGCCCCAACGATTCCAATTAGGGGAATCAAAATAATATTTAAAGATACATTTGCTATAATTGAGATTGCGGAGATTTTGAAGGCGGTCGCTGGCTTGTCCCCCGCCATCAATATATTGAATATGATGTTATGGAAAGAGTGGACAGTGCGTTCTGCCATTAAGAGAATTAAGACAACTCCACCCATCCCAAAAGCAGGCCCATAGACTAAGGAAAGCAGATCCGTTGAGAGAGGAAGAGAACCAAAGAATATGGCAATTGGAATTAACAAAGAGTAGGTGATGGCAGATGGGACTGTATCCTCAACTGTCTTCTTATCCCCCTCCGCAAATAATCTACTGAAGTTAGGAAAAACTACCTGGGCAATGGCACCGCTAGCTAGAATACTGACAGCAGACACTCTCCATGCGATCTCGTACACCCCAACGTACATCTCTGAGAGAAAGAAACCAATTACCAAAACATCAATCCAACCATACACTAGTCCACTACTCCGCACCAACATATTATACTTTGAAAATGAATAAATGGATTCAAGATGTTTCAGAGAAGGAGTAGAAAGATTCGAATCTATCCAAATCCACGCTAGGGGTAGTATACTAGCACTTCCAACTACTCCCCCAAATATTAGCGCTTTAACCTCAAGTCCATACAATATTAGGGCCACAGACATTACGATTGTGACAATAGCACGAACTCCCTCTAATATAGCTGATATCTCTATCTTCAATTCTCCGCGTAAAAGAGAAAGAACAAGTTGCGAAAGCACCGTGGCGAACAATAATAACAAAAGCTCCCAGATGAGAGGAGACCCCAGATACTCTGTAATTGTCTTTGACATTAATAAGACTAATACAGAAATCACCCCGAAAGAGACCGCCATAATCAACAATGCAGAAGTGAAAAGCTCGCTATTATCTCCCCCCTCACTAATTCGCTTCTCTGCTGCACCCTGTACGCCGAGATCTGCGGGCACAGATAAAACGCCAACTAGTGACTGTACAAGAAAGAAAACACCAATAATTGCAGGTCCAAGCGTTCTCGCATAGTATATTGTTCCCAGAAACCCAAGTGCCGCAGTAGAAACACGAGATAAGAAGAGAACCACGCTAGTCCGTTCATAACCCATATAGGTAGGATATATACAGGTGTACAAAGAAACCCTTGGATGTGATCCACGACCTCAAAGTCCGCGACCTGCAAGTAAACCCCGACGAGCGCGGCCATCTCGTTGAAGTCTACCGCGAGGACTGGGACGAGTACGATATCTCCCCGGAGATGTCCTACTACTCGATGACCTATCCAGGCATCATCCGTGCCTGGCACCGCCACCTAGAGGGCCAAATTGACCACTTCGTCTGCCCCGAGGGCCGCATCAAAGTCGGCGTCTACGACGACCGAGAGGACTCCCCCACCCAAGGCGAACTCAACACGTTCATCATCGGCGAACACAACCAGCAGATGATCCGCATCCCAGGCGACTGCTGGCATGGCTTCAAAGCCATCGGCGACAAGCCGTCGCTCCTCATCAACTATCCGACGCAGCTCTACGACTACGACGATCCGGACGAGGAACGTATTCCATATGACACAGACGAAATACCTTTAGACTGGGAAGAGGAACCGCACGCATAATGAAGGGAGTACTCCTTTCGGGGGGAACAGGTTCGCGCCTACGTCCAATTACTCACACGGGACCGAAACAACTCGTCCCAGTCGCAAACAAACCCGTCCTCGAATACGCAATTGAGGATCTCAAGGAAGCCGGTATCACCGAAATCGGTGTCATCCTCGGAAACAAGGGCCGCGACGAGATACAGGAACTCCTCGGTGACGGATCCGAATATGGCGTGGATATTACGTACATCGTCCAGGGGAACCCACTTGGACTCGCACACGCAGCCGGCTGTGCAAAAGACTTCGTCGGTGACGATGATTTCGTGATGTACCTCGGGGACAACATCCTCAAATCGGGTGTTATCGAACTCGTCAAAAGCTTCGAGGCGGGCGACTACGGCGCAGGAATCGCCCTCCAGGAAGTAGACGATCCACAGGCCTTCGGCATCGCAGATGTCGATAACGAGGGCAACGTCACGGAGCTCATCGAAAAACCTGACGAACCGCCGACGAACCTCGCACTCATCGGGATGTACGTCTTCTCACCCGCGGTCTTCGACGCCATCAACGATCTCGAACCGTCGTGGCGTGGTGAGCTCGAAATCACGGATGCTATCCAGGATCTTCTCGAAGACGACTACGAAATCGACTCTCACGTCGTCACGGGCTGGTGGAAGGACACCGGGAAACCCGAGGACATTCTGGAGGCAAACCGGCTCGTCCTCGAAGATACCAAACTGAATACAGCAGGCGTTGTTGAAGACGGTGCGGAGACCGACGGACGTATCGGACTTGCGGACTCCTCGGTCATCGAAGACGGTGCTGTTGTAAGGGGCCCCGTCTCCATCGCAGAGAACACGACTATTAAGAGCGGAACGTACGTTGGTCCGTATACATCGATTGGCGCAAACTCCACACTGGAGGATATCCACATCGAGAATAGCGTCGTCATCGGCGACTCTGAAATAACTGCCAACGGCCGTATCGTCGATAGCTTACTCGGGCGCAACGCCAACGTCGAGAGCGCGGACGACCTCCTTCCGGAGGGCCGGCGACTCGTCGTCGGTGAGAACTCCCAACTCAAACTCTAACGATGCGCATCATTACTCACACCTGTCCGGCCTGTGGTACCGTCGTTGCAGCGAACGAACTCGAAAAGAACCGCGTGATGAAGTGTCCGGGACTCGGGTGTCAGGAAGTTCTTCGCTTCGAGCATCTCCCCGAGGACGCACGCGAACATTTCCTCGAAAACCGGGACCGCTACCAGATCTAAGGCAACGCATCCCAGACAGTTTCGACGTCCTCGCGCAACGTTGGCTGGGGGCGATCAAGCTCTGATTCCACCTTTTCAACGTCAAGGCAGCTGTACGTCGGTCGTGTCGCGTCTCGTTCGACGTCGTCCATCGATCCTTCACTGAGCAATTTTTCGCTGCTGCCGACGTGATCAGCAATCACTTCCCCGAATTCGTAAGGGGTGATACACGACGAACACGCAATATGGAAAAGACCTGTGGCTTCCTGCTCGATCAGATCCAGCAGTGTTTCGGCGGCCTGGCCAGCACGTGTTGGTGTCACCCACTGATCCGTGAACAACGGAGCATCTTCGCCTGAGAGGAGCCGGCCGCGAACCCATGCCGGAAACCCCGTGAGATCCACACTACTTCGGTGGATCCCCCAGACGAACGAGAGGCGAGCCACGAGCGCGTCCGTGGTTTCTTCGGTGACCGTCTGTTCGCCTGCTAGCTTCGACTTGCCGTACACCTGTACCGGGTTCGTGTCTGCTGACACACTGTACGGATCACGTTCGGTCCCATCGAAGACATAGTCAGTCGAAATGTGAACGAATTCAACATCATTCGCGTCACAGTGAGTGGCCAGCCCACCAGGGGCGTCGCCGTTGATTATATTCGCTTGTTCCGGATTCGTTTCACAGCCATCGACATCCGTCATTGCGGCACAGTTGACGACTACGTCTGGGTTGTGTTCGGTAAGGACGTTATCAAACGAATCATATTCTCGGAGATCGAACTGCGTGAGTGGAATGTCGAACGCCGGTCGCGTTGAGTGATAGGTCCCAGAGACGTTCCACCCGCGTTGCTGACCTGCACGTACGACGTTACTACCGAGGAGACCGTTCGCACCGACGACGAGAAGTTGCATACTGTAGTGTTCCGACAGTAATGTAAATAGGTACTGCGAATACGGTCATAACATGCGAATTCTCGTCACTGGCGGTGCTGGATTCATCGGATCTAACTTCACCCATTACGTCCTTGACGAACACGAGGACGACGAAGTGATCACACTGGACGCATTGACGTATGCGGGTTCGAAAGATAACCTCGATGGCGTTCTCGACGACCCACGACACGAGTTCGTCGAAGGTGACATCCGCGACCGCGATCTCGTCACAGACCTCGTCTCCGACGTCGATGCAATCGTCAACTTCGCGGCGGAATCTCACGTGGACCGGTCAATCGAAGGTGCGAAACCCTTCGTCACGACGAACGTCCAGGGCACCCAGACCCTCCTTGACGCCGCCAACGAAGCAGATATCGAGCGCTTCCTCCAGATCTCGACCGATGAGGTGTACGGCCAGATTCTCGACGGGAAGTTCTCCGAGGACGATCCACTTAACCCCCGGAACCCATATTCGGCGACGAAGGCAGGTGCAGACCTCCTCGCACAGAGCTTCCAGACGACTCACGACCTTCCTGTCCTCATTACGCGGACGTGCAACAACTTCGGTCCCCGTCAGCACCCTGAGAAACTCATCCCGAAATTCATTCAGAACGCGGCCGACGGCCAAGACCTGCCCGTCTACGGCGACGGATCGAACGTTCGCGAGTGGATCTACGTACAGGATAACTGCCGAGCACTCGACGTGGTCCTCCGGGAAGGGGAAATGGGAGAGATCTATAACATCGGAAGCCACGCGGAGAAGACGAACCTCGAAGTCACCGAAGCGATTCTGGATGCTGTCGGGGCAGATGACGACCTGATCGAGTTCGTCGAGGACCGCGCCGGCCACGATCAGCGCTACGCACTCGAAACCGAGAAAATCGAATCCCTCGGCTGGGAACCGGAATACGCGTTTGAAGAGGGCCTCGAACGAACAGTCGAGTACTACTTGGACTGACGATGCCTGGCGAAGAGAAACCGATCTCGCCGTCTGAGTGGCAGGCAATCGTAGAGAACATACCACTCGTCTCCGTTGACCTCGTCGTCGAACATGATGGCGGTATTCTCTTGGGCAAACGCGAAAACGAGCCCGCCAAAGGGGAATGGTTCGTGCCCGGTGGAACGGTACTGAAGAATGAAGCCCGGACTGAGGCTGTCTACCGCGTCGCCAAGGAAGAACTCGGAGAATCGGTCGTCATTGACGAGTGTCTTGGTACCTACGAGCACTTCTATGATACCTCTGAGATTGAGGGTGTTGACTCGAAACACTACGTGGCGACTGCGTATCGCTGCCATCTCGAACACGATGAGCCCGATTTCTCTGGCGACGACCAACACAGTGGGATTGACGTCTTCCATCCGCCGTTCAACGACCTCCATCCGTACGTTGAACGATATTTTGACGACCTCTAAGACAGTACTTGGTCTACCGAAGACCCTGCTCACGAAGCACCTTCCCGATCTAATCCCTCAGCCGTTAGAGCGGAACCTGGCGAAAACCGAACAAAGCAGCGTCGAACATCCTTCATACAAAATGGACTACCCGATGGGTACCCCGTGGTTCTGATGTCGCGCCAGATGTTCGGATCCAGCGTCTATGAGGCCGCCGTCGAGGTGAACGACCGCCAGCCCGAACGGTTGGTCGATCTCCTCGCGGACCACGTCGACCTCGAGGGGTCCCGCATCGCGGTTCTCGGGCTCGCGTTCAAACCACAGACCGACGATATCAGGAACTCCCGTGCCATCCCGGTCATCGAGCGACTGCAGGAGCGCGGTGCCGAGATCGTCGCGTACGATCCGGTCGCGGTCGAACCGATGCGAGAGCGGTTCCCCGAGATCGAATACACTGCAACCGCGAGGGACGCACTCACTGACAGCGACGGCGCAGTGGTCGTAACGGACTGGGACGAGTTCGCGGCGCTCAACGAGGCGTTCGACGAGATGGCGTCCCCCGTCGTCGTGGACGGCCGCCGCATCGTCGAGCGCCGGGACGGGATCACGTACGACGGACTGACGTGGTAGCTGAGACGAGTCACCGCGAAACGAACTGCCGAAGGGCCCCGCGTCTTCGCGGGGACCGGACTACTATAGTAGCTCTTGAAAGTCACTGCACACCCGACCGCAGGACAGCGTTGTGATCGGTGTGTAAATCGTTTCAAGAGCTACTATAGACGGGCGAATCCGCCACCAGAATCCTAGTAACAGAGCAGGTGAGCTGCCCTCCGGCTGGTGGTTTCGTCCTCGGTGGCAGAGGGTTTATTATGATGTGAGAGAACGGTGTACGTGATATGCAACAGCAGGAACATGAAGCCGCCGAGAATTCGCCGGTCGACGCACTCGAGGGAACGAACTGTACGTTCTGCGACGACGGGGAACTCGTTCGAGGGGAGTACAAGGGGAACACGGCCGTTATCTGCGATTCGTGTGAGACGCCCGGCGCGCAATTCTGGTAATACCGGCCGGTTTCGTTTCTGAGCGAACGACAGCCGCTGCCGATTCGATAACCGCACGGAAGAACACGAAGGCGAGTACGCCAACGTGATCGCGCAGTTCGCTACCGACCTCGCCAGCGGTAATACGCCAATCCTCTACGGCGACGGCACCAAACGCGGGACGTCACCCACGTCTCCGACATTCGTCCGCGGCCTCGAACTCGCGGCCGATCACGAACTCAGCGGCGTCTCCAACCTCGGGACCGGCCACGCGTTCGCTTCACCGATCTCGTCGACATGCTCAACGACGAACTCGGCACCGACAGCGAGCCCGAATACGTCGCAACTCCTGTTCCAGAAGACGTCTACGTCCACGAGACCTGTGCCGACGCGAGCAAGATGCATGAAACAATGGGGTGGGAGCCGGACATCGCGCTCGAGACGGGCCTCGAGCGGGTCTGCGAGCCCGACTAGTCGCGGCCGGCCGGATCGTTCTAGCGAGACTAGAGCGTGCCGCTAGCTACTAGCGGTCGTTCGAAGAGAACGGGCGCGACCGATCGTTACCGATCGATCGCGCTCAGGAAAAAGGACGAGAACACGGTCTGGAGGCCGATGACGATCGCCGTGAACGCGACGAGCGACCCCATCGTGAACTCGAGGGACGCGAACCCGTTCGTGACCCACTGGTAGACCAGTGCGGCCGCGTAGAGCCCACCGAGGCCGAACAGCACGAGTCCGGCCGTCGCGCCGTGTTCGAGGGACAGCGACGTCGTCACGCGCTCGGTGATCGGATCGGTCGGTTTCTGGATGGGGTCGCTCGCGACGGTCGCGAAGACGCCGAGACTGCCGATCTGATAGCCGACGATCGTCAGCAGGCTGCCGGCGATCATCGAATGGATCCCGAGAGTCACGCCGCCAATCGATACGCCGGTGTAGGCGATTCCCATCACGGCCAGCCCGGCGAGACCGAGCAGGAGTCCCGGGACCGAGAACAGGTAGCCGGGGGCGTTTACCAGCATGAACCGGACGTGCCGCCAGCCGTCGCTGAAACTGTCGAGGGTCTCTTCGCCCTCGCGTTCGTGGTAGACGATCGGCGTCTCCGCGATGTCGAGGTTCTTCGCGCCGGCTTCCATGATCATCTCCGACGCGAACTCCATTCCGGTCGTCTCGAGGTCCATCGTCTCGTAGGCCTCCCGCGTGAAGATCCGGAAGCCGCTGTGGGCGTCGCTCACGCCCGCGCCGTAGAAGGCGTTCAGGAACTTGGTCAGCAGCGGATTCCCGACGTATTGATGAAGCGACGGCATCGCGCCGGGCTTGATCTCGCCCTCGAGTCGGCTCCCCATCACCATGTCGGCGTCGTGCTCCTGAAGGTGAGCCAGCAGGCGCGGGATCTGTTCGAAGTCGTAGGTCGTGTCGGCGTCGCCCATGACGATGTACTCGCCGCGAGCGCGATCGAACGCGTACCGGTAGGCGTAGCCGTAGCCGGGTTGGTCGGGTTCGTAGACGATCGCGCCCAGGTCCCGCCCGATTTCGGGCGTCCGGTCGGTCGAACTGTCGCTGAGAATGATCTCGGCGGTCATGCCGAGGTCGTTGATCGCCGTTTTCGCGCGCCCGATACACTCGGCGATGCCCGCCTCTTCGTTGAGCGTCGGCATAACGATGCTCAGGGCCGGCGTCTGCTCACTGTCGGGGCCGAGGAGGAACTCGTCGGCCTCGTGGTCGCCCCCACGCTCGTAGCGGCCCGGGTCCGGCTCGGAGTCGTCGTCCAGTCGCTGCTGTGCCGACGAGTGCTGCTGTTCGCTCTCTTTTGATGTACTCATAGTAGTCGTCTCTTCCAGTCGGAAACCGATAGGGTAGTCACGTTCATGTCAGGTATTTCTGTCGGCCCCCATATCTGTTGGTGATACGCTATACTGGAAACCCCTGAATAAGCGTTCGGTATTATAGTAGCTCTGGAAGGCAATGCGTACCCGATCGCGGGACAGCGTTGCGATCGGTGTGTGAATCGTTGCAGGAGCGCCGATAGGTGAACGGCCCGCCATTGCTAGGGCGGAGATGACATCGATCGCATCTATTTTGAATCGGATTCGCCGAGAGAAAGTCACGGAGCGAACGAGAAACGCCAAACTGCAGTCCGGAGCGAGTTAGCCACCACTCGGAGCGCTCGAGTTCGAGGACGCAGCGACGTCGACCCAGAGGTGGACGGAGTACTCGGTGTCGGTCATCGACGGCTCGGCCGGCACGTCACCGCCGGGGAAGAGCAGCCAGACGATGCGTTGGTCCTCGCCGACCATGGTCGGCTCGAGGTCGTACTCGTGGTGCCAGCTCTCGTTGTGTGCGATCGTGGTACTGAACCGATCGAGTTCGCGCTGCTCGCGGACGACGGTGTCGTTGACCGTCGCGTTCCCGTCGCCCGTCTCGTTGCCGATCACCTCGACGTCTTGCTCGAGGACCACCACCGTATAGTCCGTCGTCTCGTGTTCGTGGTTGTCGATCCCGACGATCAATTCCTGGCTCTCCCCCTGTGTGAACTCCTCGGGGTAGTCGTCGGCGACCAGTTCGCCGTCGTCATCCTCGGTCAGCAGATAGATCGCCGAGAACTGCTCGCCGGACGGTGGGACCAGCACCGCGTACCCCACGCTCCCGACGGCCAGACAGACCGACAGCACGAGCAAGACGTTTAGCGCAGCGTCGGCGCGCGTATCGGGCTCGAGCAACTCCGCGCGGCCGGCGGCGTACCACTCGCGGTAAGGGACCCGAAAGCGGTCCTCGGCCGGCAGCTCCCAGCGGCGGGTGGCAGCCACGGCCGTCGACGCGAGCGTAAAGCCGCTGACCGCCACCGCGATCGGAACGAGGCGAATCCCCCAGGGGGTGAAATTCAGGACGAGCCCGATGAGGGGGACGATCGCGATACTGAGACCGAACGAGAGCGCGACGCGCTCGATGCCGTCGATCCCGTCCCGAGAGGCGAGTGAGTCGGACCAGCCGTCCGAGTCCGCCGTCTCGTCTCCGTCCGTCTCGGGTGCCGTTCCCTCGGGTGTCTCGCCGGCCTCGGGAAACAGCGCTGCGATGAACGCGTATCCCGGGGCGAAGAGAACGAAGACGAGGCCAAGCGCCACGCGCAGCGGCGTCTCCCGAACGATCGGGGCGAACACGGCCACGTTCGTCGCGACGACGAACGCCGCGACCGCGGCGAGATCGGCCGGCAACTGCCTGATCGGCCGCGGAACGAGAAGCCACACCGACCGGGAAGCGACCATTCACCCGCTAGTATCGGGGACGGCGGTAAAAACGGTCCGAAAACACCCCGCCGATGACCGTCTCGGTCCGCGGCTAGCCGTCGCTCGACTCGAGCGACGCATGCGTCCGCGTGTCCGCCTCGAGGATGCGCGCTACCACCTGTACTTCCTCATCGGCCGAAATCTGCTCGGACTCGAAACACGCATGGAGGACCTTCCGTGCGAGGTCCGGATCGACCGACCGGGACGTGCCCATCCGTTGCTCGAGCGACTCGATGCGGGCCGTGAGCGTGCCGAGACACGCCGCGAGGTCCGTGTCCGATCGGCCGCCCGCGCTCGCCTGAGTCGGGAGAGTCGCGTCCCGGTCCTCGGGGTCGATGCCGTCCGACGCGTCGTCGTCTCGTTGCTCGGACGAGCGGGCGTTTCCCGTGGACGACTCCGTAGTCTCGAACGCCGCGTCTACATCGGTGTTCCCGCCGTCACCGAGTGTCGGGTCGACCGAGTCCGGTTCCGATCGATGTCCGTCAGCGACGCCTTCTGGATCGTGGTCGGCTGACGGGTCGCCGGGTGTGGAGTCGTCCGCGTCGGTCTCGGCCTTCTCGAAAAACCGCTCGACGAACGCCTGCCTGTCGCTCCAGTCGAATCCGTCGATGCCGTTGACTCGCTGGCTGATGGTCGCGCTGGTGACGCCGAGGCGCTCGGCGAGTTCGGCCTGTGTCGCGGCCGGTCGCTCGCGGATTTCCCGCAGGGTCTCCCGCTGTTTTTCGGTGACCTCGATCGGGCCATCGAACTCGGTCGAATCGCCGCTCATAGCTTCGTCATCGGACGTCTCGTTCGCGTCTGTCGTCGAACCGGAATCAGTGTCTGCCGCCGCTGTCGTATCGGTTCCCGAGGCTGGGTCATCCTCTGCGGGATCGCCGTACTCGGAAAGCACCTGTTCGACCAGCGATGTCGTTGCACCGGTAACGTCATCGGCGATTTCTTCCATCGATGCCCCCGGACGCGATTCCGCGACCGAGAGGATTCGCTTGTGGACGACCGCTCGCGGGTGATGCCGGGTTCGTTCGTTCCCTTTTGGGGTGTTCGATGTTCGTGTATCACTCATACTCCCCCTCCGGTTTCACGGGGGTTGTTCTCCCCCATCCGTTGTCATATACCTTTTTGCACTGATACAATAAACTTAATCAAGCATGTAAGTCTTTTCCTAGTAGCTGACCGTCTAGTCATCGGCAGGGATGGACCCGTCCGACGACTCGCCGAGACCGCACAATCGGCGCGCCTTCTCGAGGATAGCCGCCGACTCCGCCTCCGGAACGGTGTCGGAGTCGAAGACGGCACGTTCGTATCCCTGAGTGATGGCGCGAAGCAGGTCCGTCTCCGCCGCATCGGCACTACGGTACGTGTGATAGAACTCCCAGTGGGTCAGCGACTCCTGCCCGTCGATCCGGGACGCCAGCGCACGGCGAACGGCGGCGTAGCTCGTTCGTGCAGCGTCGTCCGGTCGACCGGCCGCGAGTTGCTCGGCCGCCCGCTCGAGCAGGGGTTCGACCGGATTCGCTGCGGACCCGGTCGATCGATCGGCGGGTGCCCGCTCTCCGGTGACGGCCCCCTGATCGCCCGCCGGACTGCCAGGCGACGCGCCCTCGTCCGAGCGACGGATCCACCAGAGACCGACCCCGGCCGCAATGACCGCGGCGAAGCCGAGTGCAAGCAGGGCCGGCGTCGGAATCCGTGATGTCGAGCCATCGATCGCCACGGTGGTTTCGGTCCTCGCCGCCTCGAGGTTCGACCCATCACCTGTGTAAACCGCGGCGACTGTCACGTCGCCGCCGCTCGAACGCGGAACGGACGCCGTCGTCCCGAACGCGCCGCCGGCCTCGGTCGTGACGGTATCGACGGTCGACCCGTCAACCCGGATCTGAATGGACTCCCCTCGAACACCGTCCCCGTCGGCGGTGGCGAGCGACCCGTTGACCGTGACATCCTGCCCGCTGACCGAGGTGTCGTCGATCGAGACCGTACTCCCCGTCTCGCGAACCGTCACGGTCGTCGTCGTAACCGTTCCGGCGAGTGCGCGCTCCTCGAACGGGAGCCGAACGGCTAGTTCTCGGTCCCCGTCTTCGACGGCCGCCGGAATCGGGCTCGACGAACCGAACACCCCGTTTCTGACCGGTGCCGTCTCGAGCCGTTGGCCGCCGAGGGAGACCGAAACCGGGACGCCGTCGACCGACCGACCGTCGACGGTCAGTTCTCCCGTAACGGCGTGTCGTTCGCCGTACGCCACTTCGCTCGGCGTCTCCTCCAGTACGAGCGTCGGTTCGACCTGCTCGATCGAGACGTCGACTGTCGTTTCGTTGCCCAGATAGATCGACTGGGTGTCGGGAACGTACTCGACGTCGAGTTCGTCGGTCGAGAGCGATTCGTCGGTCGGGCGGTACTCGAGGGTGAACCCGCCGTCGGCGTCAGTCGTGACCCGTTCGGTGTGATTGCCGATGTCGAGTCTGAGCTCCTCGTTCGCGATCGGACTCCCGTCGAGCGTCCGCAGCTCCCCAGTTGCGACCAACGGGTCGCGGAACGAGATCTCCTCGCGCTCGGTCGTAAGGGAGAGGACCGTCTCCTCGAACTCTAGGTCACGAACGACGGTCTGTTCGGACTCGATCTCGTCGGTGACGGTTTCGATCGCGGCGTCCGGTTCGGAGAGGTCGGTCCCCGTCTCCGTCTCGATGTCGGCATACCCCTCGCGAACGGAGCCGCCGAGCGACTCGATCTCGTCGGCCAGCGACTCGAGTTCGCGGGCGAGTTCGCGGGCGCGCTCCTCGTTACCGTCCTGGCGAGCCGCGTCGTACGCCGCTTTGGTGGCGCGATACTCCTGGACGGCTTCGGTCAATTGCGCCTGTTGCTCGCCGGTCTCCTCGAACGTCTCTTCGTTGCTCTTCCCGTCGGTCTGGCCGGCGACGTCGACGTACTGCTCGAGCCGGTCGCGGTACTCGTCACCGACGTACTCGCTCGCGAGTTCGTACTCGCCCTCGCTCAACTGGATCGCGCTCTCACCGAGTTGGGACGACAGGCGATTCGACAGCCAGCCTTCGACGCCCTCGAGGTCGCCGTCCTCGGAATACGCATCGGGGTTTTGATGCGATGGCGTCTCGTTTCGTTTCTCGGCCGAATCGTTTTGCTGGGCCGCAACGCGCTGCTGTGTCTCACCGTCCGAAACGGCAGTGGCCGCGCCCATTGGAACGACTCCGCCGATAATCACCAGAACGGTGATGGAAAGAGCCAGCACGAGAGCGCGACTGCCGACAGTGTTCACGGCCGATCAGTTCGCAACGCATCCCAATAAGGTATTCTCTCTCGAGAGGGCGAACTGCGTGGAGTCTCGGCTGGCGGAATCAGTACTTTCAACTCGCTCAGCGAAATCTGTCGAGATATGCATCCCACGCGCCGGGGCTGGACGGTCGCCGCACTGGCCGTCGTGCTCGCCGTCCTCGCGGTGGTGTTCGCACGCCCGGTCGTCCTCGGCGGCACAGTCCTCGTCGGTGCGTGGCTGCTGACCCAGCAGTATCGCTTCCTTCGCGACCTCGAGCAAACGACCGACACGCTGTCGGTCGTGCAATCGCCCGCACAGACGACCGTCCACACCGAAAGTGAGATCCCGGTTACGCTCACCGCGACGCGCGAGACCGAGACGGCGTTAACCCTCGAGATCACCGCCGGACTCCCGGTCGGGGCGAGGACGACCGAGCCGATCTCGGTGACCCTCGAGCCCGGTACCGAACGAACGGACCGGACGCGGACGGTCACCTGGCCCGTCGCCGGTCGCCACGGGTTCGATGCCGCCGCCGTCACGGCGACGGACGGGCTGTTCCGTGAGACGATCACGACGGGGTTGACACCGACGGTGACGGTCGAACCGCCCACCCCCAGAACGCTGCACGTCGGCGAGGGCGGCGATCGTATCGCTGCCTCGTACGGCACTCACGGGACCGAGCGGTCGGGGTCGGGGATCGAACTGGCCGAACTGCGCGAGTACGTGCCGGGCGATACCGGAAAGCAAATCGCCTGGAAAGCGACCGCACGGTATGGCACGCCGTACGTCCGCGAGTACGAGGCCGAGACCGACCGGCGGACCCTCCTCGTCGTCGACCACCGCGCGGCGCTCGGTGCCGGCGCACGGACCGAGGCGAAACTCGATTCGCTCCGGGAGGTCGCGCTGTCGATCGCGGGGACCGCGCGCCGTCTCAACGACCCGCTCGGACTGGTGACGGTCGGTGACGAGGGGATCACGAGCCGAACCGGACTGGCGTCGCCAGCGGTTACCCACGGGACGATTCGTCGCCAACTGCTCGACCTCGAGCCGACAGCGACGAGTGAGCCGACAGCGACAGCCGTCTCCGGTCGCGACGGGCCCTCGTCACCGCCCCGCCCTGCGGACGGGTCGCCGTCACGGATTCGTGGGCGGAAGCCGAACGCGGCTTCCCCCGCGGACGCCCAGCAGTCGTTCGGCGATCTCGAGAAGGGGGACGACGCGTTTTCGCGGACGCTTCGCCCGTTCTATGCCGATCGGCAGGTGTACCGCGAGCGAGCGAGCGAGGACCCGTTGTACGACGCCGTCCGAACGGGCGTGACGAACGCACAGGGGCAACTCTGGACCGTCATCTGCACGGACGACTCGCGGCCGGCGGAACTCCGCGAGACGGTATCGTTCGCACGGCGGCGAGGCAACGTGATGGTCTTGCTCGCGCCGACGGTCCTGTACGAACCCGGCGGACTGGCGGACATCGAACGCGCCTACGACAGATACGTCTCGTTCGAGGAGTTTCGACGCGAACTCGCGACGTTCGATACCGTGACGGCGCTCGAGGTTGGGCCGGCGGATCGACTGGCAGCGATTCTCGACGCGGGGCGATCGACCGGGGGGCGCGCATGAGCGTTCGAATCGACACGCTCCCGGCGGCAGTCGGCCGCGACTGGGTGAGCGGCGCAGCGCTCGGAGCGATCGTCGTCGGGTTCGGCATCGTCGCGGGCCCGATCGGGATCCTCGCGGGGACAGCGACCGCGCTCGTCGGCTCCCTGTTCGGGGCACCGTACGCGTTCGCGCTCGGCCACGTCGCACTCGCCGCGATCGCCCCGATCGGGATCGATCCGATCTCGGTCGTCGTCGTCGAAGCCGCGTTCGTCGCCGTGTTGCTCGCCCCACTCCGCCGGACGACGAGCCCGATCGCCCTCGCGGGGGTCGCGCTCACGAGTACGCTCGTGATCGCGGGCATCGCGTGGCTCGTCGTCGACGCGCAGTCGACCGCTCTCGCGGCGCTGACGGTACTCGGTTGCCTCGCGATCGCCGCGTACGCCCTGCACCGACTCGAGGTCGTTCGCCTCGGGCTCGTTCCCGACGACGACGGACGAGGCCGGTCGACGACCGACGAATCGATCCCCGACCCCGTCGGGACGGACACCCAGCGACAGACCGAGGATAACTGAGCTATGAGTGATGCCGACCGGACCGAGATGGACGCTGATCGAGCCGCTGAAGACGACGGGGACCGACTCGAACTCGCGGCGCGAGCGGAACTCCTCGAAGCCGAAAACGAGCGACTGCGATCCGAGTACGCTCGCGCCCGCCACTCACAGTACCGTCGTACTGCGGCGGGACTAGCGCTGGTCGGGGTTCTCGCAGGCCTTGCCGGTCTCCTCTTCCCCGACGCCCGTGAGGTCCTCTTCGCGCTCGCTGCGGTGGGTCTATTCGGCGGTGTCCTCACCCACTACGTGACCCCCGAGACGTTCGTCGCCGCAGGCGTCGGCGAACGGATCTACGCCGCGATGGCGACGAACGAGGCAGCGATCGCCGAGGAACTCGGCCTGACTGACGACCGCCTCTACCTCCCGACCGGCAGCGCCGAAGGGATGCGTCTGTACGTCCCCCAACGAACGCCCGACGAGTTGCCCGACGTCGCCGAACACAGCGGGCCGATCGTGACCGACCCCGATCATCGCGGCCTCGTCCTCGAGCCGACCGGGGCGGCGCTGTTCGAGTCGTTCGAGCGGGCACTCTCCGGCGAACTCGCGACTGCGCCCGAACCGCTCGCGACGCAGTTGACGGACGGGCTCGTCGAGCAGTTCGAACTCGCGGACAGTGCCGAATCGGACGTCGACGCCGCAAGCGGACGCGTCACCGTCGCAATCGTCGACAGCGCGTTCGGTGCAGTCGATCGGTTCGACCACCCCATCGCCTCGTTTCTCGCAGTCGGTTTCGGGACCGGCCTCGAGCGCCCGATCCGACTCGAAGTCGCGGCCGGCGACGATCGATCGGACTGGCTGGTCACCTGCCGGTGGGAGGTCGGTACCGATGAACGGCAACTGGCGGAGACGACTGACAGCGAGACCGACGTGCGTGCGGACAGTCGCGAGTAGAGGGCTTCACTCGACGTTGCCACCGTCGCTCGCTGCAGCCGAGTCGAACGCCTGACCCGTATCGGCGCTCGGGGGCTCGATCGCGTCGACGATGTCCGCGACGACCGCCGCGGGATCGACATCGCTCAAGTCCGCATCAGTGTTCAACACGAGTCGGTGGCGTAACACCGGCTCGGCCATCGATTTCACGTCGTCGGGGATCGCGTAGTCACGCCCGTGAATCGCGGCCCGTGCCTTGGCACCGTTGAGAAACGCGAGTGTCGCACGCGGTGAGGCACCGTGCGCGACATCGGCGTGGTCTCGAGTCGCGGCGACCAGATCGAGTGCGTACTCCTTGACGGCCGGCGCGACGTGGACCGTCTGAACGGTTTCGCGGGCAGCACCGAACTGTTCGGGATCGACGACTTGGTCGACCTCCTCCGGGCCGAGATCCGGGTTCTCGTCGAACCGATCGAGGAGTTCGCGCTCGTCCGACCGACTCGGAAGGTCGAGCGTCAGTTTGAACTGGAAGCGATCGCGTTGCGCTTCCGGAAGCTGAAAGACGCCTTCCGATTCGATCGGATTCTGGGTCGCGACGACCATGAACGGATCCGGCAGCGCGAGCGTCTCCCCCTCGATCGTCACGCGCCGCTCTTGCATCGCCTCGAGCAGCGCGCTCTGGGTCTTCGGCGTCGCGCGATTGATCTCGTCGGCGACGACGAGATTGGCGAAGACGGGGCCGCGCTGGAGTTCGAACGACTCCGCCCCCTGTCGATAGATGTGCGTCCCCGTGATGTCGGCAGGGAGGGTGTCCGGCGTCATCTGGATCCGGTTGAAATCGAGCCCGGACGTCCGCGCGAAGAGGTTCGCAAGCGTCGTCTTGGCGATTCCGGGCACGCCCTCGAGCAGGATGTGGCCGCGGGTCAGGAGGGCGATCGTCAGGTACTCGACGCCGTCGTTGTTCCCGATGAGGACGCGGCCGATTTCGGCCTGCAACGTCTCGTAGACGGCCTCGGGATCGCCGCTGGTCCCGTCGGCCGGATCGGTGGTGCCGCTCATTCGTCTGTGTTACCTTCCGAACGTGGATGGTTAAGGGCTGTTATCACGTGCTGGACCCGTTCCTCGTCCCACTCGGGATAGCGCCGACGGAGGTATTCGGCCCGCTCGGTGTCGGACAGACCGGGAACCCCGGACGTGCTGTCACGGTCAGCCGAACGCTGCGATTGCATCGGCAACCGGGAGTGGACGGCCACGGGCAGGGACCGAGTCCGGGACCGGGAGAGGAGCCCCACGAGCCCGATACCGAGAGCCCCGACGAGCAACTGTAACAGCGGCGAGTTTCGGATCGTCAGCAACGTGGCAGTCAGCGGCGGGACCGCGGCGTCGTGGGACCGGTCGATGATCACGTGATCGGCGTCGGCGTACAAGCCACGCACGAACGCGGTGTTGTCGGGTTCGTCGTACATCGCGTTGATACTGATACTCGGATCACCGACGACGACGACCCGACCCTCGCTCACGTTCTCGACCGTTGCGACCGGATACGAGCGGAGTTCGTCCTGTTCGTCCAGAGCGTCATCTTCGGGCCCGAGATAGGCGAACTCACTGGTTCCGACGAGTACAGTCGCGTTTCCGGGCTCGACTGCCGTCGCGTAGTTGAGCGTCAACTGATCGACGCCGGTCGTTGACCGATGATCCGTGACGTTCGTCGCGACCGGCATCGTCGGCCCGCGGAAGTGGTTGCGTTCGTCCCGCAAGAGTTGGCCGTCGGCTCGCGCCTCGGCACCGACCGTGGACAACAGCGCGTTCCCCGAGTCGCCGAAGTTCTCGAGGACGACGAGCGTCCCACCGTCGGCGACGAACTCACGGACACGCTCGGCGTCGGCCCCGTCGTAGCGCTCGTCCGGCGCGATCACGAACGCGACCGTGTCGTTGGCCGGCACGCGGTCGTACTGTGCGGTGTCGCGGACGAGATGACGCTCGACGGTCGAGTCGGTCTCGACGTCCTGGCGGAAATCGGACGAGCCGTCCCAGGACGGATTATAGGGGCCAAACGCAGTCGACGATGTCGCGGCGGCGGTGCCGAGCGCGACGACGACGGTGACAGCGAGTGCGAGCAGGAGAACGCGGGGCCACTCGACGCCGTCCTCGTCGCCGAGGACGCCACCGTGCCAGCTCATCGAGACACCCCCGGACGGTGAGCGATCGACCGCGCTCGAGGGCGGACGTGGTGCCGGCTCACAGCGGAACGACCCCCGGCGGAAGGATCTCGAGGATCCGCCGTACGACGATGATCGCGAAGCCGACGAGTCCGACCGCGATGAGCCACCGGAGCCGGCGTCGCCACGTCGGCGTGACGTTGAACGGAGCCGTCAGCTCCGTGACGACGAGGAACCCGATCAGCGAGCAGACGAACACCAGTTCGTAGGAGAGCGCGCCCAGTAGCGCGAGGACGAGGACCGTCCCGACCATCCACGCGACGTTCCCGCGAACGAACTGCATCCGACGCTGCGTTGGCATCTACGTCAACGAGCCACCGCAGGCCACCTAAACGTAGCGCACTCTCGGCGAACGCGAGAACGTACGCCGACTGAACACACCGTCTCGGAACTCGCTCTCGAGTACGTTGACTGACGGTCCGCAGCTTCGGCGTGTTGATACCGTCTAGACAACGGCGACCGGAAAAGCGAAACGCCCGGCGACAACGACACGTCTTTGCCGGCCCCGCTGCAAACCCGACCCGATGTGGCCCTGGGGACACCTCGCCGTCGCGTACCTGCTGTACACGGGCTATCACTGGCGACGCGACCGCCGGCCGCCGCGAGCGCGTCCGGTGATCGCCCTCGCGATCGGGTCGCAGTTTCCGGACCTGATCGACAAACCGTCCGCGTGGACGTTCGGATTCCTCCCGGGCGGGCGGACGCTTGCGCATTCGATCTTCGTCGCGGCGTTGCTTCTCCCGGCGGCTTACGGTCTGTCCCGCCGTCTCGGTCGCCCCGAGACCGGAGTGGCGTTCGCGATCGGGCACGCCTCGCATCTGGTTGCCGACGTCCCGCCGACGGCGATCCTCGCTCGAGACCTGTCGGCGACGACGTTTCTGTTCTGGCCCGTCCTCGAGCCACCACAGTACCAGAGTCCTGGAAGTATTCTCGCCGGCTTCCTGGGGTACTCGATGGGGTGGTACGAGTGGGTCCAGTTGGGGCTCGTTGCCGTCGCACTCGTCGCCTGGTATCACGACGGCGCGCCCGGTCTCGGCTACGGTCGGCGCGCGCTCGAGCGCGTCACCGGAAACCGCGGGTTGAGCGAGCCGAAACGGTGAGCCGACTGCCGGCCGCTCGAGTCCCTCCGAGAGGGAACACGGGCATTCGGCTGTAACGGTTTCTGACGGCGGGCCAGACGATCGGCCGCCGCGTGTGCGAAAACTGTGAAGCCGTTACTACCGGCTCGTAATGGTATACAAAGCACGGTAGGCGGCTCGAAACAATGAGTCGTCGGTCGGCGTTCTTCGAACAGGCAAGCGAATGGCCCGCGACTCACCCCCGAACGAGAACGAGAGCGCTCGAGCGCGGCCGATCAGCGACGGTGCCGACCGAACGGCGGCTCCGTCGTCGGTCGCCGTCCGCTGTGAGGGGGTGACCCACGAATACGGGACCGGGTCGACGGCGTCGCGGGCCGTCACGGCCCTCCGCGACGTCTCGTTCGAGGTGGCCACGGGCGACGTCGTCGGTCTCGTGGGTCCAAGCGGGAGCGGCAAATCGACGGCACTCCACGTCATCGGGGGCCTCCTCGAGCCGAGCGACGGAACCGTCGACGTCCTCGGGACGGATCTCACGGCGCTCTCCGGGGCGCAGCGGACGCGATTGCGGCGCGATCATATCGGGTTCGTCTTTCAGCAGTTTCACCTGCTGCCGGCGCTCTCCGCTCGAGACAACGTCGCCCTCCCACTGATCGAACGTGGCGTGGCACGGCGCGAGCGACAGCGGCGAGCGGCCGCGTTACTCGAACAAGTCGGTCTCGACGATCGAATGGACCACCTGCCGAGCGAACTGAGCGGCGGTGAGCAACAGCGCGTCGCGATAGCACGGGCGTTGGTCGCCGACCCCGCGGTCGTTCTGGCCGACGAGCCCACGGGCGAGTTGGACACGGGAACCGGAGCGCGAGTCCTCGAACTCCTCGTCGACGTCGCGGACGAACGGACGGTACTCGTCGCGACGCACGACGAGCGAGCGATGGCGGTGACGGATCGTGTGCTTCGACTCCTCGATGGAGAGGTGCGGCAGACGGAGCAGTTCGGTAGTGAGCAATGAGTGACGATCTCCCGGAACGGAATCGAGGCCGATCTCGCGGCCGCCGGGTTCGTCGGTGGGTCGGACTCTTCCGGATCGCAATCTACCGGCTGGTGGCACGACTTCGCCACGTACCGAGACAGACGATCGTGACGGTCGCTCTCATCGCCGTTACGATCGCCCTCCTGATGATCGTGACCGGAATCGCCGCCGGCATTGCGACCGATTCGCCTGCCGACAGCGAAGCCGACGTTCGTATCGTCCCAGCTGGCGGCGGGACGCTCTCGTCGGTCATCGATGTCGAGACCGCGCGGCTCGGAAACGTGCACGAGACGTCCGCAACGCTCGATGAGCGCGAGGACGTTGCATACGCGACACCGGTTCTCGTCGAAGCGGTCCGTATCCGGGTCGACGGGAGCGACGAAACGGAGACCGTCCTCGCGATGGGCGTCGTCCCGCCGGCCGAGCCGATCGCGATCGAGGGCGTCTCGACTGCCCCACTCGAGCCGGGGGATCCCCATTTCGCGAACGGAGCGTACGACGGTGCCCGGACCGGCGAAGTCGTGCTGACGGACGACGCAGCCGCCGCGATCAACGCCTCGGAAGGCGATTCCCTCGAGGTCGGAAGTTCGGCGGCTGCGACACGCCGTCGAGAGAACACCGGTGGCTCGCTCGCGTACACCGCGACCGCTATCGAAGACACGGCGGCCAACGGCGTAAGCGGTGCGCTTCCGATCGTCATGCTTCATCTGAGCGAACTCCAGTCGATATCGGGGGCCGACGACGATGATCTGGCCGATCAAGTACTCGTCAAAACCGGACCGGACGCATCGACGACTGCGGTCGAGTCGGCGGCGGCGGACGCGTATCCGAACGCGACGGTCCAGACGGGTGACGACGGCCAGTTGGCGTCGATCCGGAGCAACGATTTCGCGCTCGCGACGAGTCTGGTCGCGTTGATCGTCGCAGTCGTGATCTGTTCGCTGTTCGTCGCGACCTCGGCGGCGCTGACGATCGACAAGGACCGGCAGACGATTGCCGTGTTCGCGGCGATCGGCTTCTCGACCCGGTCCCGGCTCGCGATCGTCGCGGTCACGACGTTGAGTCTGACACTCGCCGGCGCGCTGGTTGGCATCGTCCTCGGAACCATCGGCATCTCGGTCACGAACTACGTCGCGACGGCGACCGTTGCGCCGGAGCCGATCGCGACGATCCGTCCCGCGTTCGGACTCTATGCCGTCGCCGTCGCGCTGATCGCCGGCGTCCTCGCGCTTCCGTATCCGCTCTCCCTCGTCGCGCGAACGAACGTCGTCACTGAACTGGGGCGATAAGCATGCGCCGGCTACTCATCAAAACGCACGCGATCGCTCGTCTCACACTTCGGCAAGTGCGTCACGAACGCAGCCGGACAGTGTTCGTCGGTCTCTCGATCGCACTGGCCGTACTGGCCGTCACGCTCCTGGCAAGCGTTGGCCTCGGCGTCCTCCAGACCGGCGAGGAACGATTCGATCGGGCCGGTCAGGACGTCTGGATCACGGCCGACGGCGTCGAGTTGACTGCGACTGGCGGCATCGAAAACCCGATCACCGATTCGCACCGACTCGCCGCGGACCTCGAGCGACGCGACGACGTCGAGACGGCGTCGCCGCTCGCGTTCCACGGCGTCTACGTCGGGACCGAACCGGACGATCTCGAACTGGTGACCGGGCTCGGCGTGCCGAACACCCACGGCGATCTCTCGCTCGAGAGCGGCGATGGGTTCTCGGCGGGCGATCGTCACTATGCGAACGG
Organism: Natrinema mahii; assembly: GCA_000690595.2. Lineage (GTDB taxonomy): Archaea > Halobacteriota > Halobacteria > Halobacteriales > Natrialbaceae > Natrinema > Natrinema mahii. Next base: position 232,312 of record JHUT02000001.1, read on the forward strand.
GACGTACGACGGACCGATGAGTCACGAGCTACTCATCGATCCACGGACGGCCGACCGGTTCGACATCGACGTCGGCGACACGCTCTACGTCGGGTCGAGCCGCTCGAGTGCCACCGAGCGCGAGTTCGAGGTCGTCGGGATATCCGACACGTATTCGCAGTTCCTTGGGACTTCGACGGTGACGATGCCCCTCAGCGAACTACAGACGGTCACGGGGACCACTGGCACCGATCGGGCGACGTACGTGACGGTCACCACGGCGGAGGGTGCCGATCGGGCGGCCGTCAGCGAAGCGATCCAGCAGTCCTATCCCGAATACGACGTCCGAACGAGCGAGGAACAGTTCGAGTCACTGCTGAGTGAGTATCTGTTGGTACTCGCCAGCGGTGCGACGCTCGTCGTGTTGGCACTGATAGCCGGTGTCGCGCTGACGGTGAACACGCTCGTCCTCGTGGCCGTCCAGCAGCGGGAGGAACTCGCCGCGTTGCGAGCGATCGGCCTGTCACGCGGGTTCCTCGCTGGGGTAGTCGGTGGACAGGGATTGGTGCTCGGGCTGATCGGCGGGATCCTCGGTCTCCTCGCGACCCCGGCGTTCGCGTTCGTCCTCGATCGCGTCGCCGCACGGGTCGTCGGCTTTGAGGACCTGTTACGGACGCCGCCGGAAGTCTACGTCGGGGGACTCGTAATCGCAGTCGGTATCGGAACGCTTGGCGCGATCGTCGCCGGCTGGCGCGTGGCGCGGGACGCTCGCGTCGATACCCTTCATGCCTGAATCGAGGGGGAATCCCGGTGCGTTCGTTCACGTATCGGATATCCGATACCACACTGCAACTCCATCGGCCACTGTCCCTGCGCCAAAGCAGTACATCGTGAGCGCTGGATCCGTCGAGGCTCGCTGACGAAGGGGCAGTCGGACGCGGGATGTCTTCAACAAGTTCCGTCCAGCGTGTTTTTGCCCGTCCGTTATATCGTTCGCTCACGAATGTGAAGGCAAATTCCGATCGGCGGATGCAGAATGGGTATCCTCGTATCTCGGGGAACGGTGTTATATCGAACGCGTCGTTTCGAACGCTGCCACCCTCGTCGAGGTACGTGGTGATGTGGAGACGGTCGTTACGGCGGCGACGTATGTGGAAGACACGGGTTCACTCCGTTCGACGCACTGCATCTCGTCGAATCGAACGGCCAGACCATCGTCTCGAGCGACGAGCCGTACGAGGATGTCACGTCCCGTCTGGACCTGAAGACGGTCGACGAGCACGAGGAGTGAGGCTCCGCAACCACTAAACGCGACTCACCCCAACCACGGGGCAATGACCGACTGGACGGAGAAGTACCGCCCGACGACGCTGTCGGAGGTACGCGGCAACAACAAGGCCCGCGACCAGTTGCAGGAGTGGGCCGAGACGTGGGACGACCACCGCGAGTCGGTGATCGTCCACGGCAGTCCCGGGGTGGGGAAGACCTCCGCCGCCCACGCGCTGGCCGGCGACATGGGCTGGCCGGTGATGGAACTCAACGCCAGCGACAGCCGTGGGGCCGACGTCATCGAGAAGATCGCAGGGGAGGCCGCCAAGAGCGGGACGCTCACCGCGGGCGAGTCGGGCCGGCGGCTGGTCATCCTCGATGAGGCGGACAACTTCCACGGCAACGCCGACTACGGCGGTTCGCGGGAGGTCACCCGCGTCGTCAAGGACGCCAATCAGCCGATCGTCCTCGTGGCCAACGAGTTCTACGACATGAGCCAGTCGCTGCGCAACGCCTGCGAGACGATCGAGTTCCGCGACGTCTCGAAGCGCTCGATCGTCCCCGTCCTGCGGGACATCTGCCGGCGCGAGGGCGTCGAGTTCGAGGAGGAAGCCCTCGAGAAGATCGCGGAATCGACCAGCGGCGACCTGCGCTCGGCGGTCAACGACCTGCAGGCGGTCGCCGAGGAGGCCGAGCGGTTGACCGTCGACGACGTGGTGACGAGCGAGCGCGACACCACCGAGGGGATCTTCGACTTCCTCGACGAACTCATCAAGGAGAAAGACGCCGAGGGCGCGCTGCGAGCGTCCTACGACGTCGACGAGACGCCGGACGACCTGCTCAACTGGATCGAGGACAACGTCCCGAAGGACTACGCGGGCGCGGAACTGGCCGACGCCTACGAGTTCCTCTCGAACGCCGACCGCTGGCTGGGGCGGGTCAGGGCGACTCAAGACTACTCCTACTGGCGGTACGCGACCGACAACATGACCGCCGGCGTCGCCGCCTCCCGGCGGGGCGACAAAGGCGGCTGGACTCGCTACGGCCCGCCGAGTTACTGGTCGAAGCTCGGCCGAACCAAAGGAACCCGGAACACCCGCGATGCGATCGCCGAACGCATCGCCGAGCGCGAGGGAGCCAGCGTTGCCACCGTCCGTCGGGAGATCCTCCCGTTCCTCTCGGCGATGACCCACCACTGCAAGAACCGCGACCTGACGGTCCGAATGGCCGCCGCCTACGACCTCGACGAGTCGGAGGTCTCCTTTATCACCGGCAGCGGGAAAGACACCAACAAGGTCCAGTCGATCGTCGAAGACGCCGCGGAACGCACGGCCGAACTGGCCGTCGAACACTCCGGCGACGCCTTCTTCGAGGCCGAACGCTCGAGCGGGGACGCCGCTGAAGCATCGGGTACCGACGACGGCGACGACGACGAGAGCCAGCAGACGCTCGCGGCGTCGGGAGCCGAAGACGACGGCGAACGGTCCGGCGCGGAGGGGGGCGACGACGCGGCGGCGGTCGACGAACCCGACGACGATCAGTCGGGACTGAGCGACTTCATGTGACCGCCCGCGGCCGGTCCGGGCACCGACGACGAGTTGCATTCGCCGCGAACGCGTCAATTCATAGACTAACCGACACTATTACGTCGCTGAGCGGTGTGACTGTCTCTTGGTGATCGGCCGCATGACAGACCTCAACAGCTGCCCGCTCTGTGCCGAGCAGTACGACGACCGCAACGGGCTTCGGGTCCACCTCGAGGTGGAACACCGGAAATCGGAGATCGTCACCACGCTCATCGATCTGAACGCCGCGGGATCCGAACGCGCCGCCGACGGGGATCGGACGACGGTCGGTGATGAACCGCCGGCGCCGCCGGTCTGAGACCCTCAGTCGTCGCCGACTGGCAGTCGATCGCGAAACGCCGGCGACAGCGCGTCGGCGACGCCGGCCGCGAGGTCGCGAGGCGTCGTGTTTTCGCCGTCCTCGAGCGGCGGCACCGTCTCGACCGCGTAGCCCGTCATCCGCTCGAGTTCGTCGGGATTCGTCCGTTCGGCGAGCGTCTCGCCTGCGTACTCGTTGACGACGACGCCGCGGACGTCGATCCCGCGGTCCTCGAGGGCGTCGATCGAGAGCGCGGTGTGGTTGAGCGTCCCCAGTCCCGAACGCGTGACGACGATCGCCGCCGCGTCGAGGTCGGCGACGAGGTCGATGACCTCGCGGTCGCCGGCCAGCGGGACCCGGAGGCCGCCGATCCCCTCGACGATCGGGACCGGCGTCGCGTCGATCGCGCGCTCGCAGGCCTCGCGGATCGACTCGTAGGCGAGGTCCTCGCCGGCGACGTCGGCCGCGACGCGCGGGGCCAGCGCCGGCTCGAGGAAGCGCGGACAGGTGGCGGCGTCGGGGTCGCCACAGGCCGCGGCGACGAACCCGGCGTCACCGACGAGCGAAGCTCGTCGAGCCGACGACTGTGACTCGTCGACGTCGTCGGGCGGGTGGCCGGTCTGGGCGGGCTTGATCGCCCGCGCCTCGTGGCCGGCTTCCCGGAGCAGTCGGGTGAGTCCTGCCGTGACGACCGTCTTCCCGACGCCAGTGCCGGTGCCGACGACGGCGAGCGGCCGGCTCATAGCAGCCCCACCTCCCGGCCGGCGGCCTGAAAGGCCTCGAGACAGGCGATGATGTCGTCCCGATCGTGCGTGGCCATCGGGACGACGCGGATCCGGCTGGTCCCCTCGGGGACCGTCGGCGGTCGGATCGCCGGCGCGACGACGTCGCGTTCTCGGACCCCGTCGGCGAGGGCGATCGCGTCCCGCCGGTCGCCGACGACTACCGGGAGGATCTGCGAGTCGCCCCAGACCTCGAACCCCATCGACTCGAGGCCGTCCCGGAGGTGGGCGACGTTCTCCCAGAGCCGTTCGCGCGCGTCGCCGTGGCGGGCGACGTGGAGCGCCTCGCTGGCCGCCGCGGCGGCCGGCGGCGCGAGACCGGTCGAGAAGACAAACGAGCGCGCGTCGTTGCACAGACACTCGATCAGCTCCGAGCTGCCGGCGACGTAGCCGCCCTGACTCGCCAGCGCCTTCGAGAGCGTCCCCAGCTGGATCTGGACGCGGTCCTCGAGCCCCTCGGCCTGGACGACGCCGCCGCCGTCGGCGTAGAGGCCGGTCGCGTGGGCCTCGTCGACCATCACCCACGCGCCGTACTCCGCGGCGGCGTCACAGATCGCCGACAGCGGCGCGACGGTGCCGTCCATGCTGAACACCGAATCGGTGACGATCAGCCACGACTCGCCGGCCGGCTCCCGACCCTCGCGGGCCGCACGCTCGGCCCGTTCCTCGAGGGCCGCTTGCAGGCTCGTGGCGTCGCAGTGGTCGTAGACGACCGTCTCGGCGTCGGCGAGCCGGCAGCCGTCGATGATGCTGGCGTGGTTGAGTTCGTCGGAGAAGACCACGTCCGGCTCGAGGGCGGCGATCGTCCCGACGTTGGCGGCGTAGCCCGAGGAGAAGGCCAGCGCGCGCTCGGTCCCTTTGGTCTCGGCGAGCTGGCGCTCCAGATCGCGATGAACCAGCGTATCGCCCGTGACGAGCCGGCTCGCACCGGCACCGGTGCCGACGCTCGCGGCGGCCTGCCGGGACGCGTCCTGAACCCGCTGGTCGTCGGTCAGACCCAGGTAGTTGTTCGAGGCGAAGACGAGCGCCTCCGCGCTGTCGAGGACCGGGAGATCGCCGCCCGAGGGCTCGGCGAAGTAGCCGCGCTCGGCGACCCGGTCGACGGGCGAGAGGGCACGTTTCAGATCGTGTTCCTCGAGGGTGTCGAGTCGCCCCCCGAGGTCGAACCCGCGGTCGGCCATTCGGCTAAACGGACTCAGCGCCACGGTTTGACTCTCACGGTTCGGGTCGGTCGGCCGGTTCGGCTCGCAGGCGGCTCGAGCCGGTCGATACGCGGCAGTCTCGGGACTCGTCTCGCATCACTCATGAAACGCGGAACGGGTGTCGGCGTTCAGAAGCCGGGCAGTAGATCTGCGGGACCGAAGACGCCGTACTCGCCGGCGCGGTTGCGTCGGACGCCCGCCTTCAGATAGCCCAGCGCGGGCCCGTTGACGTTTGCTTCCATGCTCGTCTCGTCGCCCAGCTGGAAGGTGTTGGTCGCCGTCTCGCCGTCGAAGGTGCGACCGGTCACGCGGACCGTCGTCGTCGTCGGCTTCTCGTCGTTGCGCACGTCGAGGATTCCGCCGACGGTGACGTCTTCGGCGTCACAGACCCCCGCACGCTCGAGGAGGACGTCGTCAGCGTGTTCCATGTCCTCGAACTCGATGACGCCGTCGTGGTCGTCGATGATCGCCTCGATCTCCGCCTCGGAGAGGTCGCGGGCGGTCTCGATGTCGTACTCGGGGAGGTGCGCGATGTCCTCGCGGACGGTGCCGCGGTTGTCCTCGTAGCCCGATTTGAGGCCGACGCCCCAGTGGATGTCGACGTCGGTGACCTCGACGAACGACTGGGCGGCCAGCGCGGCCGCGCCGGTCAGGAGACCGGGGGTCGCGCCCGCGCCACAGATGAACGTCATGGCGCTCTCCTCGAACGCCTCGCTACGGTCGTCGAGCATGTCGATCACGCGCGAGCGCTTGAGGACATCGATCATGACCCCGGCGTAGCCGCCCTCGACGAAACGGTCGGCAGTTCGGGGAATGAAGTCGTGTTCGTAGTTCGGCAGCGCGAGCAACACGGCGTCGATCCGGTCGCCGTGGTCGATGATCTCCTGAATGGAGTCCTCGCTGGGGTGGGCCTGACTCGAGGCGACGACGCCTTTGTCCTCACCGTGTTGTTTGACGCCCCCCGCGGCCGTCGCCGTGGCCGAGCCACCGTCCGTCGCTACTTCGTTGTCGATGTTGCCCTCCGTCGCCGCCAGCAGCTCGTCGACGTCGAGACCGTCGAAGTCGACGGCGACGCCGTGGCGGTCACACGCCGCGACGGGCGTCAGTGCGTCCTTGTGCTGGCTCACTTCGAGTGCTCGTCGGCCGATGCCTCCGGTTCCAAGTACCGCAAACGTGATTTCGTTCATGAGTGTCGATGTGGTGAATTCGTCGCGTCGTCAGTCGTCGCTCGGTTCCGCGCCAGTACTCGCCGTCTCGCTCGAGGTGTCCGCTGTGCCGGCGTGACGAGCCTTGACCTCCTCGGGGTCGAACTCGTTGGTGTCCCGGTTGGGTTCCAGCCCCGCCCGCTCGATGATCTCGATATCGTCGCCGGGCGACTGGCCCTCCGTCGTGAGGTAGTCGCCGGTGAGGAGGCCGTCCGCGCCGGCTTCCAGCGGCAGGTGCTGCTCGTCGGGCTCGAGGTTGACCTCGCGGCCGCCGGTCAGGCGGACCCGCGAGTCGGGATGCAGCAGTTTGTACACCGCGACCGTCTTGACGATCTCCTCGGTGGTGATATCGACCCCCTGCTCGGCCAGCGGCGTCCCCGCGACCGGGTTGAGGACGTTGACCGGCAGCGAGGAGATGCCGATGTCCTGTAAGGCGATCGCGGCCTCGACCCGGTCGGTCGGCGTCTCGCCCATCCCGAGGATCACGCCCGCACAGAGGTCCATGCCGGCCTCCTTGGCGACCTCGAGGGTCTGGACCCGGTCCTCGAAACTGTGGGAATCGACGATCTCCGGGAAGTAGTTCGGGGAGGTCTCGATATTGTGATTGTAGTGATTGATCCCCTCCTCGGCGAGGATCGCGGCCTCCTCCTCGGTCAGAATGCCCAGCGAGGCGTCGACCTCGAGGTCGCACTCGTCACGGACGAGCCGGATCGACTCGAGGACTTCTTCCCACTCCTCGGGGCGGTGCTCCTTCGAGACGCCCTTCTCGGCGACGACGATCCCGAACCGCTGGGCACCGTCGCGTTCGGCCCGCTTGGCGGCCTCGAGGATCTTCTCGGGGCCGAGGAAGCCGTAGGTGTCGATGCCGGTGTCGAAGTGGACCGACTGCGCGCAGAAGCCACAGTCCTCCGCGCAGTTGCCCGCCTTCGCGTTGACGATCGAGCAGGCGTCGACCGTGCCGTCACCGAAGTGATCCCGCACGGCGGCACCGGCCTCGGCGAGCGCCTCCACCGGCTGGGCCATCAGCGCGACCCCGTCGGTCCGATCGAGGCGCTCGCCGGCCATGACCCGCTCGAGTGCGTCGTCGACCGTCTCGTTGCCAGTCTCGTAAACCACGGTTCGAATAGTGGTTAACGAGACTATAATGATTGTGGATTCTCACTGCGGCTGCAACGCACGGGCCCGTTGGAGCGATGCGACCGAGCGGTGGGCCGCTCAGTCGTCGAGAACCCGCGTCGAGACGGCGTACGTCTCGCCGTCGTAGTGATAGTAGCGGGTGTTCTCGATCCCGAAGATCGGCGTCCAGGCGTCGTACTCCTCGAGTCGGACCCGATCGGCGTCGTACTCGCGGGCCAACGCGATGGCATCCCGCAACTGATCGTTCCGCAGGAGCGTTTCCCTGATCAGTTCGGTCCCCGCCACGTCGTCGGTCGTTCGGACGAGTTCGTACGCGCCCAGTCGTGTGTCGTCGCCCTCGGATGCCACACGATCCGAACTCGCAACGAGGACGTCGTCCTCCCACTCGATGCTCGTGATCGCGTCCGTCGTCGTCAGCGACAGGGAGTCCGCCTCGAGGTCGAATCGGGCGCAGAACCCGACCGAGCCCTCAGCGGGGCCGTCGTCGACGTCCCCTTCGGTTCCGAAGGCGTACTCGCCGCCGCCGAGACCGGCGATCGGATCGGGCTCGGCGACGCCGTGACCGCCGGTCGATCGCCCGTCCTCGATCCCGTCGTTATCGACGGTGAGGTCCCAGGCGAAGCTGTCGCCCGGTTCGAGGCTGTGTGCCGGCTCGTTTATCCCCCGTGGCGCGACGTGGTACCAGCGGCCGTCGACGCGCTTGTGGAGGGACCACCGATACGGGTTGTGTGTAAACTCGCTGGCCGATTCGTTAGACAGCGTGAACGTCAGTCGCTCGGACTCGGTGATCGACGCGGCCGACGGCTCGAGGTAGATCGCGGTCTCTCCGGGGTCGATCTCGTCGAACGCGACGAGTCGCTCGACGTCGTACTCGGGATAGCCGTCGGGATCGGTCCCCGGCGCCGGGAGCGTTCGGTCGTCGTCGGGAAGCGGCGTGAGGTCGTCGTCCGGACGCGAGTCGTTCGCGGGCGACTCGTCGTCGCCGGCGAGACAGCCGGCGAGTGCCATGCTACCGATCGCAGCGAGGAGGGAGCGGCGCGGGCGGCGCATGACCGTTCCTGCAGCCGATACTGGTAAGTGTTTTGTCGTTATGTGGCAGTGGTTGAGGGAGCCGTCGGGGCTATCGCAACAACTGAAACGATTTATACGCCAATCGCATGGCCGTCGTCCGATCGGGTGTGCAGTGACTGCCGGTGGCTACTATTGGAGTCGGCCGACGGCCGATCGGTTCCACTCCACCGAGACGACCCGCGTTGGATCGATGACGATGTCCGAACGCAACATCGACCACGTCGTTCACGTCCATTTCCCAATTTTTGTATAGTGTTATGTGGTGTCACACAGTATGGGTATTAGTATCTCGGAGGAGCACTTCGAGGACGTGCCGGACTTCGACTACGAACCGCAGTACGTCGACGTCGGCGAGTTGGACATGGCCTACGTGGAAACGGGCGGTAACGAGGGCAATGGCGACGCCGCAGAGACGTTCCTCTGTCTGCACGGCGAGCCGACCTGGTCGTTTCTCTACCGCAAGATGATGCCGAGGCTGGCCGATCGCGGCCGCGTCGTCGTCCCCGACCTGATCGGCTGTGGCCGCTCGGATCGGTACGAGGACCGCGACGCCTACACCGTCGAGTTGCACTACGACGCGCTCCGGACGTTCGTCGAGGAACTCGACCTGACGGATATCACGCTGGTCTGTCAGGACTGGGGTGGCCTGCTCGGCCTCTCGCTTGCGGCCGAGCAGCCCGAGCGGTTCGCTCGCCTCGTGCCGATGAACACCGGCCTCCCCGACGGGAGCCAAGAGATGACCGACACCTGGCACGCGTTCGCCGAGATGGTCGCCACCGCCGAGGACCTCGATATCGGCGAACTGGTCGCGAACGGCTGTTATCGGGACCCCTCAGCGGACGTGATCGACGCCTACCGCGCGCCGTTCCCCGACGAGCGATACATGGCCGGCGCGCGGACGTTCCCCGGCCTCGTCCCGCAATCGCCAGACGACCCCGGTGCCGACTTGTTCGCCGACGCGCGGGACCGACTCGCGGAGTGGGAAAAGCCCGCGTTCGTCCTGTTCGCCAGCGAGGACCCGATCACCGCCGACAACCGCGATCCGCTACGCCGGCTGCTCCCGACCGCGAGCGACCAGCCCGACGTCTGGATCGACGAGGCGGCTCACTTCCTGCAGGAGGACGCCGGCGAGGAGATCGCCGACCGCATCGTCGAGTTCGTCGATCGGACCTGACTCGAGCGAGACGGCCGATCCGACGCAGGTGATCACGTCGACCATGACGAACCCGCCGCCGTGTTCGGCAACGGGGTCGACCCGCTTTATAGTAGCCGTTGCAACGATTCACACACTGATCGCAACGCTGTCATGCGATCCTCACGTCGCTCACTTCGAACCGCGCTCCTGTCGTGCGATCAGGTGTGCAATGACTGTCAGCGGCTACTATAGCATCGCCGTCGTCGCCGCGGTCACGTTCACGAGGGAGGCCTTGCGCTCGCCGACGTCGTCCTCGAGCGGTCGCGAGCCGCGAGGCTCTCCACGAGCCGGTCTTCGAAGGGATTGAACGCCTGATCGGTGAGGTTTTCGTCGTCTTTCAGCAGGTCGACCCCGCCGCGCCAGGCTTCCTCGCCGACGCGAGCGTGGGCGTCGGTCGAGAGTCCGACCGTCGGTTTCGGGACCGTCGCCAGCACCGACCGGTCGCCGGCACAGTCATGGTACCAACCGGCTCGAGTAATAGGCATTGTGCCGATTCGCTGTCGACGAGGGGACGGTCGCATCCGAACCGACCCCTCGGAAACCCGTATTTTTCGGATCGGTAGCCATGCCTCCTTATCACTGGGCATTTGTCAAATCCCGTGTCCGTCACACACCCCCGACGGCCAGTAGACTAATCAGACAGTAATTCCGCTCTTCGTGACTGAAAAAATTCCAAAAATTAAAGTCCTGTGATAATCCAGTGGTAGAGAGCGAGCGTATGCACGATAGTACGACGGACATCACTCCGGGCGAGGGCGCGTTCGAGACGGGCTCGAGCGCCGCCGACCACCTCGGGGACCTCGAGGCGGCAGCCGAGTCAGGCGACAAACACGCGACTGGGATCGACGCCGTCGAGGACCGGACGGCGGCGGACGTCTTCGATCAGCTCCGGGACGACGCCGACGCGGGCGGGACCGACGACATCCTCGCCGACGAGAGTCCGGACGACATCATCGCGAGCGCGGACGACCCCGATCCGGGGACGGAGACGGTCGACGACGCCCTGCTGGCGGACGAGGACGAACTCGCGGACCTCCTGCTGACCGGCCGCTCGACCGACGGCGAGGGTGAGTTCCACTGGATCGATACCGGTGGCTCGGGAGAGTCGACGACGGCCGGCGGTTCCGAGTCGGCGTCGGACGCGGGGTCGACATCGGCCTGGGAAGCCGACGGGACGGACCTCGACGACGTCTTCGGCGACGCGGTCGACGACGAGGTCGCCGAGGCCGAACGCGACGGGACGGCCGAACCGGGAGCGGTCGACGACACGGCGGACGACCCCGAGGCCGGGGCAGACGCGGCCCTCGAAGTCGACGACACGTCGACCGACACGGAGACGACCACGCCCCTCGAGGACGAATCCGACGACGCGACGACGGTCGAATCCGAACCGTCGGCCGAGGGCGAATCAGCTCCCGAGACCGACGACGCGAGTTCGGACGCCGCCGACGAGGTGTCGCCGGCAGACACCGCGACGGAGGATTCCCTCGAGGACGCTGACGCCGACACCGCCACGAGCGAGCGCGACGCCGAGAACGGTGCCGACGCCGACGACGCGCCCGACGCGGTCCCCTCCCTCGGGACCGACGACCGCGACGCGTCCGCGGATGGGGCCGACGGCCCCACGGACGACGAGTCCTCGGCCGAGGACGACGGAGCCGCGTCTGATGCCGACGGCTCGAGCGGACTGCTCTCCCGGCTCCGGTCGGTGCTGAGCGGGTTGTTCTGATCGCTCGCTGCCGTCGCCTCGCCCGCGCGGTCAGGCGGGTCGTCCCTTTTTCCACGAGCTGACGCCGATCCCGGGTCGGCTCGACGTCACTGATCGGGGTGCCATTCGAGTCCCGACCGCCGAACCGAGAACGACCGCCCGCCACACGACGGACAGCGCGTGCCGCCACCGCGCACGACTTCTCGCTCGGGAATCGTCCCCTTGAGGCCGCAGTCGTCGCATTCGATCCGAACCGGCATGGCCGTGACTGCGGGGCCCATACGGCTGAAGCTATTGCAGGAATTCGACTGCAGCCGCCGCTCGAGTCGGACGATCGCGGAACGAGAAAAACGGAGAGCGCGCGCGGCCGCCACGCCGATCACGGACCGGCGCGGGTCGGGCCGACGGCGTTACTCGAGGTAGCCTTCGATGTGGTCGGCGACTTCCTCGGGGGTGTCGCCGACGGGGACGCCGGCGTCGTTGAGCGCCGAGATCTTGCTCTCGGCGGTCCCGGTCCCGGAGCCGGAGACGATCGCGCCGGCGTGACCCATCCGCTTGCCCGGCGGCGCGGTGCGGCCGGCAATGAAGCCGGCGACCGGCGTGTCGACGTAGTCGTCGATGAACGCGGCGGCTTCCTCCTCGTCTTCGCCGCCGATCTCGCCGCACATGACGATCGCGTCGGTGTCGGGGTCGTCCTCGAACAGCTCGAGGGCGTCGACGAAGTCGGTCCCGATGATCGGGTCGCCGCCGATGCCGATGGCGGTGGTCTGTCCGATGCCACGAGAGGTCAGGCTATCGACGACCTGGTAGGTCAGGGTGCCCGAGCGGGAGACCAGACCGACGTTGCCTTCGGAGAAGATGTTACCGGGGAGGATGCCGAGTTTGGCCTCGCCGGGGGTGATGAGACCGGGACAGTTCGGCCCGATGAGACGGGTGTCGGTCTCGGAGAGGCGCTTGTTGACTCGCGCCATGTCCTGGGTCGGGATGCCCTCCGTGATCGCGACCGCCAGATCGAGGTCGGCGTCGAGCGATTCGAAGATGGCGTCGCCGGCGAAGGCCGGCGGGACGAAGATGACCGAGGTGTCGGCGTTCTCCTCCTCGACCGCTTCGTGGACCGTGTCGTAGACCGGGACGCCGGCGGCCTCCTGACCGCCCTTGCCGGGGACTGCACCGGCCACGACGTTGGTCCCGTACTCCATCATCTGTTCGGCGTGGAACTTGCCTTCCCCGCCGGTGATACCCTGTACCACGACGCGCGTGTCGTCGTCGACTAGTACGCTCATTGTTCGGTCACCTCGTCAGCGTATTCGACGGCACGCTGAACCGCGTCCTCGAGGGTCTGTTCGACCGTCACGAGGTCCTCGTTCAGAATGTCCATGCCTTCCTCCCAGTTGGTGCCGGCCAGTCGGACGACGACCGGCTTGGGGATCTCGTCGAACTGCTCTAAGGCCTCGTTGATCCCGCGGGCGACCTCGTCGCCCCGGGTGATTCCGCCGAAGATGTTGAAGACGACGGAGTCGACGTTGTCGTCGGAGAAGACCATGTCGAGCGCGTTCGCGATGCGGGCGGCCTTCGCGCCGCCACCGACGTCGAGGAAGTTGGCGGGCTGGCCGCCGTAGTGATCGACCAGGTCCAGCGTCGTCATCACGAGCCCAGCACCGTTGCCGATGATGCCGACGTTACCGTCGAGACGGACGTAGTCGAAGCCGTACTCGTCGGCCTTCTGCTCGAGTTCGTCACCGCCGGCCGCTTCCTCTTCCATCTCGGCGAGTTCGGGCTGGCGGAACAGGGCGTCCTCGTCGATGTTCATCACGGCGTCGGCCGCGATGACCTCCCCGTCGCTGGTGACCATCAGCGGGTTGATCTCGGCGTCGGAGCCGTCCTTCTCGTCCCAGAGTTCGTACAGCGTCGTCAGGACGCTCGAGACGTCGCGCGCGACCGACTGGTCGACGCCGGCGTCGTAGACGGCCTTGCGGGCCTGGTAGGGATGCATCCCGAAGGAGGGGTCGATGTGTTCGCGGGCGATCGCCTCGGGATCTTCCTCGGCGACTTCCTCGATGTTGACCCCGCCCTTGGTCGAGACCATCGCGACGGGCTTGCCCTCGCCGCGGTCCATCGTGATCCCGACGTAGAGTTCGTTCACGAAGTCGACCGCTTCCTCGACGAGGACCCGATCCACGTGGTACCCCTTCAGGTCCATCCCGAGGATGGATTCGGCCGCTTCCCGGGCCTCGTCCTCGTCCTCGACGAGTTTGATTCCCCCGGCCTTCCCGCGGCCGCCGACCTGTACCTGCGCCTTGACCGCGACTGGATAGCCGATCTCCTCGGCCGCGGCGACGACGCCGTCGACGTCGGACGCGAGCTGCGAGTCCGGCGTCGGTACCCCGGCATCGGCGAAGACCTGCTTCGCCTGGTACTCGTGTAATTTCATACCATTCGAACGGCCGTTCCGGCCTTGCTTAAATCCTGCCAGTTTCCACTCGCCGCGGGGAATCCATCGACGCGCATCAACGACACTGCCGCCGGATTCACCGACCGTCGTTTCAGTACCCTTCTTTGTGTGGGTTTTCAACTGAAGCGAGCGTGTGCAGGGGCACACGTTCGAACTCCTTCCGGAAGCCGCGGCACGTCCGGTCGATTTTCGCCCCGCCGACCGACAGTCCTGCGACACGCAAACGCCGCCGCGTCGATGGGCCGATCGTTGCCGCCCCAGTGGATGGCGACGCCGTACCGAGCCCGTGCCGTCCCGCGACCCGACGCGCCCGGCACAGCATTCAACCCTCGGCTCTCCTAACGGTCGGGACGAGGCACCGCTGTGACGAACCCCACCGCGACCCGTCGCCCCTCGAGTTGGGCGTCGTCGCTCGCCGCCGTGGCCCGATTCCTGGTCCACAGTAACCTCTTTATTTCGCTGGCGACGGTCAGCGTCGTCGTCACGACGACCCAGCTCGCCGACCTGCCCCTCGAGGCGCTGCCGGTCTTCATCGTCTTCGCGGCGACGATGTTCGTCTACACGGTCAACCGGTTTACCGACCTCGCGGAAGACGAGCAAAACGTCCCGCGGCGCGCGGCGTTTACGAAGCGGTACGGCCGCTACTGGCTGCCGATCGGCGTCGGCCTCTACGTCGTCGCGGTCGCGGTCGCCGTCGCGCTCGGGCTCTCGGGTGCGCGCTATCTGTTCCTGCCGCTCGCGGTGGTCCTGTTGTACTCCGTCGGCGGGGTCAAGCAGGTCTTCCTCGTGAAGAACCTCGTCGTCGGGTTCGCCTGGGGCGCGATCCCGCTGGGCGTCGGCTACTACTACGGACGGGTGTTCGACTCCGAGATCCTGTTTCTGGCCACGTACGTGACCGTCATGATCACGATCGCCGCGGTGATCTTCGACGTGAAAGACATCGAGGGCGACCGCGCCGAAGGGATCCCGACGGTGCCGAACCTGTTCGGACCGGCCCGGACGCGACAACTGTCGCTGGTGGCGACCGCGGCCGTCGCGCTGGCGGTCGTCGGCTGCGTCGGCGGCGGCGTCGTCCCCGGCGAGTTCCTCGCGGTCCTCGCGATGAACGCCTACGTCTGTGCCTACATTCCCTTCGCGACACCCGATCGGGGCCCGCTCTACTACGGCTTCGTCGTCGACGGCGAACACCTCTTCCTCGCGGCCGTCGTCCTCGCCCTCGAGTGGCTGGTCTGGTGACCGATCGCCGGGCCGAGAGGCCGCGCTCGAGTCGGGGCGGCCCGTCTCGGCTCGAGCCGCTTCCCAACGTTTATTCGGCTGTCGTGACTTGCAGGAAAAGAAATGGGTGTACTCGATTCGTTCGGCATCTTAGCCGCAAGTATCATCACGGCGTTGGTCATGCTCCTCTTCGCCGTCCTCAGTTTCTTCGTCACCGTGTTCATCGTCCAGGCGGGCGCCGGACTGGCCGGCTACTCGCCGGGCGCGGACTTCGTCGTCCTCTCGGCCGCGATCCTCTCGACCGGGGCGATCGTCGCGGGCGCGTCCCCCGTCTCGGGACTCGCAACCACCGACCAGTAACGCGTTCGATCCCCGATTTTCGAGCCGACCCGGCACTATCGGATCCGGAAAACACGTCGAGAACTGTAGCGCTCCGTCGACCGTGTGGCCGCGGGTCTAGTCCCGATCCGTCTCGCTCCAGTCGCAGTCCTGGCACTTCCAGCCGGTAACGAGTTCGGTGACCGAGGGCATATACACCACCTTCAACGCGTTGCCCCCACAGTCCGGACACGGCTCGTCGGCCTCCTCGATCGAGTCGACCTCCATCACCGACTCGCCCTCGATCAGTTCCGCGAGTTTTGCTGCCGTCACCATTCGCCCCTGAACGACGCGATTCTCGCTCACAATCGGGGTAGCGTTCGCAAGCGACTAAGCGTTTCCTGATACGGGTTGCTGTAACGGTTTCCCGGCGGGACCGCAGGGCGGTCGCGGTCCCACCGGCAATGGCTGACAGTAACCGTCTGAATCGATCGCATCGGCCGCCGCTCGAGGCCGTCGAGTCAGTACCGAAAGTGCGTGAGTCCGATCGGCGAGTCCCAGTCGATCGGTGCGGCCCGCGTGCGTGTACTCCCCCATCCGTGGGCCGTCAGCGCGGTCGTCGATCCACCTACCGCGGTCGAACGGACGGGTGCCGCGGATATCAGTGTATTCCGCACATCGTGTGCGTGCCATGCACGGCCCGCGCCGCTATCGTCTCCCCCGTGTCGCTACGGCTCCAGTTCGAACGGCCGCGCCTCCCGGCGGAAGGCGTCGAACCGCTCGAGCGCCCACTCCCGGACGCGGTCGTCCGTCGACTCGAGCAGCGCCACCGGCAGGCCGGTGTCGTCGTGGACGCCGAACTGAACGGTCCGATCGACGACGCCCAGATAGACGGGAACGTCCCGCTCGACGACGGAGACGGAGACGGACGGCCGATCGACGATCGACTCGAACGCGTCGGTGAGCGTTGGGTCCGTCCGGACGCTCTCCGCGACCGGTTCCGCGAGCAACATCTCGAACGCCGCGCCGTTCCGGATCGCCTCCCGCGAGGCCTCGAGGGGCTCGACGCCGGTCGCCGGCAACACCGCCTGCACGCGATCGGCCTTGGCCAGCGTCGCCGCGTGGCGGGTGACCGGCGCGTACGGGTTCGCCGTCGTGGCCTCGACCACCGTCGCGTCGGTCAGTCTGGTGGGGTCGACCCCGAGCCACTCCTCGTCGAGTCGCTCGAGGACCGGCCGCAGGCGGACCGCCGCGTCGGCCCGTTCCAGCGCCGCGGTCAGCCCCTCGGCGACCAGCGAGCCGGCCGCCGTGATCTCGTAGCGGTGCCCCCGTTCGCGAATCAGTCCCCGGTCGACCAGCCCGGACAGACTCCGGCTCAGCGTCGTCCGCACGACGTCGACCTCGGCCGACAGCGCGTCCCGCGAGACCGTCCCCTCGGCGTCGAGTCGCTCGAGGATTCGGACCCGGCTCGGCGACCGAGTCACGAACTCGAGTGTCTCGACCGCGGCGTCCGTCCGATCGCTCATCACACCGACCCTCTCGTCGGCCCCTACTTTATCGCACTGGCCGTGCGAGGGATCGATCCACCTCCCCGACCCGGAAACCGGCGCCGGCATGGTTCTGCGCGCACAACCGTATACCGACTCCGTCCTGAACGAATCGGTATGGAGACGCGCTGGGCGACCGTCGACGGCGTCACCCTGGAGCTACCGGCCGACAGTACCGCGGGCGAACTTCGGGACGCCCTCTACAAACCCGACGACGCGGTCCTGATCGCGGTGACCGGCGACCTCGTCTCGGTCGTCCACGATCAGGACCGGCCCCTCTCGGAGTTGGTCGCCGGCTGTGCGGACACCTACTACTTCTATCGGCCCGGCGAACCCGACCGCAACGAACTGCTGGCCGCGACGGACCTCGAGGAGGCCCTCGAGGCAGGGCTCGGTGACCGATCGGACGCCGAGACGACGTTCCAGCGGCCCGGCATCGATCACTGACGACCGCTCTCGACCGGATCGCCGACCGCGAGAGTGCGGCCACGGTCGCGCTCGGGAACGCGCGTGATGATCATCAGCGTGTAGTAGTGATCGAACGCGTCCCAGTCGGCCCAGTCGGGAAACGTTTCCTCGCGCTTTTCGACGAACCGCTCTCGGAACGCGGTGGTCGGCTCGCCGGTGTCGGGATCGCGCTGGGGGACGACACACCGGCCGCAGGGGGTGACCCCCTCGAATCGAACGTCGCCGACCGCAAACGCCGGGGCGTCCTCGCCGACGAACCGGTCCTCCCAGAAGGGGTCGACGCCGCCGATCTCGACGTTGGCCCTGAGCCGCCGCCGTGCGCCGTCGACGGTCATCCCGTCGAACCACGAGGCGACGGTCTCGAGCGTCGCCGTGCTGACCACCGACGGCCCCATCTCGCGGCGGTCGACGAAGCCACACGAGTCGTCGCGCTCGAGCGATAGATCCGCGTCGAAGAAGTCGCCGAACCAGGCCGCGGCGGCCTCGCGATCCGCCTCGAGGTCGAATCGACGGCGCTTGCTGTCCGGCGCCGTCACCGATAGCGTCGCCGTCGACGGCTCGTAGTCGGTCTCGAGGTCGTGGACGCGGTCGGTCCGCTTGCCGTTTACGACCTCGCCGTCGGCGTCGAACAGGGCGAACTCCCTGTCGTGGGCGAGGGTCCCTCCCTCGCGGACCGCGGCCGCCTCGAGTTCGATACCGTCTAAGCCCTTCACCGGATACACGGTGAGCCGGTCGAGTCGTGCCATTGCGGGGAGCTATCCGCCGACGACGCATTAGTCTTCGTTCGAACCGAAGCGCGTCAGAACGGAACCCGGCAGCGCGGCGTCGAGCCGATCAGTCACACGCATCGAGACGGCGGTCAGTCGATCGTCACGACGGGGTCACCGCGTTCGTCGAACTCGACGCGGATCTCGTGGCCCGCGTACGTGAAGCCGACGTGACCGGCCCGGCGACCGCCCGATTCGGTAGTCGCGAAAAGCGCCGCGAGCGCATCGGGGTCGACCGCGTCGAAAAGCGGCGGTAACGCCGTCGGATCGACTCCCTCGAGCGCCGCGATACCGGCGACGATCCGTTCGTGTACCGCGTCAGTATCTGCCGCTATATGATGGGTTTGGTCCATTGCCGACTACGGCCACACCGCCACATTAATAGCTTTTGGAATACCGACGTGTTCCGAGCGCCGTCAGAACGCTCTCTTCGTCAGGTTCGGGCGTCAGTGCGGCGTCTGACGGATCCGAGCCCGGTCGCTCGAGCGCCGAGCTCGATTGCCGTCTCGGCGCTCATCGATCCGCCCGCTCGGACGACGCGCCGACGTATAGTCGCCACTGACAGTCACTGCACACCCGATCGCACGATGGCCGTGCGATCGGTGTGTGAATCGTTGCAGGCGTTACTCTATCAGCGACCCACCACTGGTGCGGTGGACGCCCGGTCAAACTATAGTAGTCGCTGAAAGTCATTGCACACCTGATCGTACGACAGCGGTGCGATCAGTGTGTAAATCGTTTCAACGGCTACTATAGAGTGACCCGATCGGCCGGGTTCTCGAGGGCGTGACGACACCGCACCGACACCCGATTTAAGCCAGTCGGCGTGGAAACCCGCCCGATGGACGTCCGGACGTTTCCCGTCCTGACCGACGAGGACGAGCCGGTAGTCGACCGGCTGTCGCTTGGGACCGGCGAACGGCAGGCACGGGTGCTGGCGTACCTCCTGTGTCGGCTGGCGGACCCGGACCTGTCGGACGCCGCGACCCGGACGGCCGTCCACATCGGGGCCGGGCTGAGCAAGCACGCGACCGCGGACGCGCTGGCCGAACTGGCGGCCGCGGGGCTGATCGCCGAGACGACGGCGGCGACCAACTCTCCCGGCCGACCGCCGAAGGCCTGGCACGCCGTCGCCCCCGAAGCCGAAACGATCCGACGGGTCGACACCCGCCACGCGGACCGCCTGCTCGAGCAGGGCGAGCGCTACGCCGGCCTCGAACCAGCGGGGGCCGACTCCGCCGACGACGAACGGAACGGGGGCGATACCGACGGGCCGGCGTCCGAATCGGCCGAGCGAGCGGACGCGAGGCGGGTCACCGTCGCGCTCAACTGGCGACCGAACGGCCTCCACCTCCCGCTGTTGGCCGCGCGGGACGGCGACGACGGAGCGATCGCGCTCGAGTCCGCCGACGGCTCGCGGGCGGCCGCGCGGGCCGTCGCGTCGGGGGAGTGTGACGTCGGCGTCGCCGGGGCGGCGACGGTCCTTCGAGCGCGCTCGCGTGACCGGCCCGTCGTCCCGATCGCGGTCTGGTTCCAGCGGTCACCGGTCGTCCTCTACACCACGCGGTCCGCGTTCGGCGAGCCCCTCGAGGCCGTCGGACAGCTCCGTGGGCGTCGGATCGGGATGCCGACCGGGACCGAAACCGGCCTGTTAGGACGGCTGCTGCTCGAGCAGGCCGGCATCCGGGACGCGGTCGAGCTCGTCGTCGTCGACGGCGAGGAGGGGGCGGCGCTGCAGTCGGGCGCGGTCGACGCCGTGACGGGCATGGCGCCCGATCCGGTCCGGCTCGAGGCGGCGGGCCGAACTGTCGACGCCCTCGCCGTGTCGGCGGCCTACCCGGCGTACGGACCGGCACTGATCGTGGCGGAGGACCGGCTCCGGCGGGATCGGGACCGCGTCGCGGCGTTCCTCGAGACGACGCTGGCGGGCTGGGGGAAAGCCGTGCGCGCACCCGAGTCGATCGCTCGGACGGCCGCGAGCGACACCGACGAGTCGGCCGACCGCCTCGCCCGGACCTTCGAGCGGGCGACCGATCGGTTCGCCACGAGCGAGGGGGTCCGGCGGCACGGCTGGGGCTGGCACTCGCCCGATGCGTGGCGAAACCTCCGGGACGCACTGGCACAGGGCGGCCTGCTCGAGGGCGAGTGAGTCCGCGATAACCGACCGCTACCGGACGGAGAGGTCCTCGCCGCCCGCCGGGGCCGTGAACTCGAGTTCTATCTCGAGTTCCCGGTTGCGCTGGTCGGCGAACTCGATCTCGACCTCGACCGGGTCGGCGAACTCGATCTCGACCTCGACCGGGTCGTCGTACTCGAAGGGGATCTCCCACTCCGAGGCGGAGATGGTAAACGAGGGGCCGGCCTCGAGTTGCTCGGCCAGTTCGTGGAGGAAAGCCGCGGTTTCCTCGCTGGAGAGGTACACCTCCCGTTCGAAGAAGCCGCCGGTGATCGTCCGCCGGTCGCCGGTCCGGTCGTCGGGGATGTCGACGCGGTCGCTCATGTGACTTGCTCCCACTCCGGCACCGATAAAACTGCAGTCAGGGAATCCGATACGTTCGCAGCGGGTATCTATAGTAGCCGGCGCGTCCAGGCTCGTGGCATGGGTCTTCTCGAGGCGCTCGGCAACGGCACTCGCCTCCCCATCTGCAGGGGAACTCTCGCGGGAACCGATGTCCGTCTCGGAACTCGCGGAGGCGACCGGCATGGACGGCACGACCGCCGTCCATCACCTCTCGACGCTTGAAGAGGCCGGACTGGTGTCCCACTACAAACGCGGCAACAGGAAGTACGACGAACTCGTCCGACGGGTGGAGTTGCGGATCGCGCCGCCGCCCGAGCGGACGTTCGTCCTGCAGGCCACCGAGATCGACGAACCCGACACCACGGCGGACGACTGCTCACCGCCGGTCGGGGTCGCCCGTCGGACTCGAGCGCTCGCGGACCCTCTCCCGAATCGCCGACGCGTGTATAGCTATCCAACGACCGTTCCTCCCCGGGCTGATAGCTATATGTGACCATGTGTCGTGGATCGGGAGTATGATCGAGGAACTCCTCGAGGGCGCGGTCGACTCCCAGGGGACGTGGTTCGCGTACCTCGTCCTCGCCGTCGGCGCGATTGCCCTGACCTATAGCGTCGAGAAACTCATCAGCTACCTGACGCGGGCGGCGATGGGGCTTGGCGTCTCGATCTTCGCGTTGGCGATCGTCTTCACCGGCATCGAGTTCGACGACACGGTCGTCGCGCTGGTGTTCGGGGCCGGCGACTTGGAGCAGGTGGCACTCGGCACCGCGCTCGGGACCGCCCTGGCGATCACCGGCATCACGCTGGCCGCCGCGGCGATCTACAAGCCGTTCCCCGTCGAGGTGCCCCGGGACTACCTGCTGCTGTTCGCGGCCGCCCCGCTCGTGTTGGTCCCGTTCGTCGCCGTCGATCGGCTCGGGCTCGCCCACGGGCTCGTCCTCGTCGCGGTCTTCGCGGTTCTGTTCGGGTACATCGTCGTCCGAGAACTCCAGCGCGACGTGCCGGTGTTCAGAGACTCCGAGATCGCCGAGCGACTCGAGGCCGACGGCGGCGTCCCGCTCGACGACCTCGCCATCGAGGACGTCGACAGCCGAACGGTCTTGGAGGAGATCCCGGAGGATCGATACGTCGCCGAGCGACGCTACGAGGGGCTGTTCTGGCTCGCGCTGGCGATCGTCTCGCTGGTCGGCGTCATCGCCGGCGCGATGCTGCTCGAGGCCGGCTCCGAGGCGATCGTCGAGTCGTGGGGGATCGAGGAGACGGTCTTCGGCGCGACGGTGTTGACCCTCGTGTTGACCGTCGAGAACCTGTTGCTGACGATCGAGCCGGTCCGGCGCGGCATCCCCGAGATCGGGATCGGCCACGTCATCGGCAGCGTCGTCTTCTCGGTGACGGCCAACGTCGGCGTCATCACGTTCGTCGCCGACGTGACGATCCCGCGCGCGGTCCTTTACTTTCACCTGCCCGCAGTCGTCGTCCTCACTGCCGTCGCTGCCCTCTTCGTCTCGAGCGGGCGGCTCCGGCGGCGACACGGGCTCGCCTTGCTCGGCCTCTACGCGGCCTACTGGCTCGTCTCGCTGCTGGTCTTCGGCGGCGTCCCGATTCCGGAGACTCTCTGATCGAGCGACGCAGCGGCCGGGACGGCCCCGTCTCGCGCGCCGACCCGGCGGTCGGAAATTGAGTATCACAACGGTGTATAGTAGCCGTTGAAACGATTTACACACTGATCGCAACGCTGTCGTGCGATCAGGTATGCAATGACTTTCAGCGGCTACTATAGCTCGGCCGCGATAGTCGTGTGCGGGCTCTACGCCGCCTACTGGGTCGCGAACCTCCTGTGACCGGTGAACCGCCACGGGACGGCCGAACGGTCGCGATTCCCAGCCAACCAAGACATGGTAACAACCCACAATCGTGTTCGGGCGAATCGAAACAACCGGTTAGGCGACGGCAAGCCGGTGTTGGAACCGCTCGAGTTGCCCAAGTCGACCTTGAGCGGGGAACGATCGGCCCGGTTTATTGGGCGCTGTCGAGACCCCGTTATCCAGTACGCGGGCGGGAGCGGATCGGTACCCGGCGTACTGGGTTACTATGACACGGAACGACGATCACGCGTTCTCGAGGCGGCGGCTCCTTCGATCATCGGCGGTGCTTTCCCTGGCCGGCGTCGCGTCGACGGCGCTGGCACAGGAGGCGCTCCCGAGCGAACTCGAACTCGGCGGCCGAATCAGTAGCTGGGTCGGGCAAGCGCCCGACGCGATCGCCGACGAGCGGAACCCGACTCTCCGGCTCGAGACGGGCCAGGAGTACACCCTCACGTGGGAGAACCTGGACGGCGCGGGCCACAACTTCGTCATCGTCGACGGGAACGACGAGCGGCTCGTCGAGACGGAGATCATGGCCAGTTCGGGCGAGACCCAAACCGTCGAGTTCACCGCCGAAGAGGAGATGGTCGAGTACTTCTGTGGTCCGCATCGCTCCTCGATGACCGGCGCGATCGAACTCGTGGGAAGCGACGACGGCGGTGACGAGGCGGACACGGACGACGGTCCGCCGATCGGCGAGGGACCGACCGTCGGCCTCGAGCCCGTCGCGGACGGATTCGCCAACCCGATCACGCTCGAGACGGCCGACGAGGACGCCGACCGCCGGTTCGTCGTCGACCAGACCGGCACGATCACCGTCCACGGCGAGGACGGCCTCGAGTCCGAGCCGTTCCTCGACGTCTCGGATCGGCTGGTCGACCTCCGCGAGGGGTTCGACGAGCGCGGGCTGCTCGGCCTGGCCTTCCATCCCGACTTCGCGGAGAACGGCCGCTTTTTCGTCCGCTACAGCGCGCCGCCCCGCGAGGGTACCCCCGAGGGGTACGACCACACGTTCGTCCTCTCGGAGTTCCGGACCGACGGCGACGACCACGCGAGCGCCGATCCCGACTCCGAACGGACGATCCTCGAGATTCCGGAGCCGCAGTTCAACCACAACGCGGGGCCGATCGCGTTCGGCCCGGAGGACTACCTCTACGTCGCCACCGGCGACGGCGGCGGAGCCAACGATTCGGACGAGGGCCACGTCGAGGACTGGTACGACGAGAACGAGGGCGGGAACGGCCAGGATACGGAAGCGAACCTGTTGGGCGGCATTCTTCGGCTCGACGTGGACGGCGGGACGTCGGAGACGTCCCGAGACGGAGGCGGCGACGCCGCCGACGAAGGCGAGGACGCGGGCTACGGCGTCCCCGACGACAACCCGCTGGTCGACGCGGCGGGCCACCGCGACGAATACTACGCGTGGGGACTGCGCAACCCGTGGGGGATGACCCTCACCGGCGAGGGGGCGATCCTCGCGGCCGACGTCGGTCAGGCGCTGTTCGAGGAGGTCAACCACGTCGAACGCGGCGGCAACTACGGCTGGAACGTCAGGGAAGGGGCCCACTGTTTCAGCACCGAGTCGCCGACGGAGCCGCCCGCGGAGTGTCCACAGGAGACCCCCGAGTCGGTCCGCGGCGGCGAGCCACTGCTCGATCCCGTCCTCGAGTACCCCCACGAGGCCGACGGCGAGCCGGTCGGCGTCTCCGTGATCGGCGGCTACCTCTACGAGGGCGAGGCAGTCGACGCCCTCGCCGGCACCTACGTCTTCGGCGACTGGAGCCGGGACGGCCAGAGCCCCGGCCGGCTATTCGTCGCCCGCCCGCCGGCCGAGTGGCTCGAGGAGAACGCGGCGGTCGAGACGGAGGAGGGCGACGACCCCTTCATCGATCCGCCGGGCGAGGGCGACGACGGCGGTGCCGAGGGTGACGGCGGCGACGGCGGGAGCGAGAACGGACTCTGGCCGATCGAGGAACTCGAGGTCGAGACCGCGGGCGGAGGCGACGACGGTGGCGACAAAGCGGACGACGGCGACGGTGAGGGGGACGACGGCGAGCCGGTCGCGTCCGACGGGGCGATGAACCGATTCGTCTACGGCTTCGGCCGCGACGACGCCGGCGAACTCTACGTCCTGACGTCGGCGACGCCGTCCATCGAGGAAGACGACGGCGCTGTCTACCGGATCGTCCCCCAACAGCGATCCGAACACTGATCGCGTCGGACGCGACGCCGGGCGTCGACGCGGTCGCTCGCGAGTCCGTCCACGCGCGAAAAAGGTTAGCCGGCCGCTCAGATCTCGAGCGAGAAGACGGCCAGCGTGGTCCCCAGTTCGACGTCGGTGTGGTGGCCGCCGCCGGCGGGCATCGCGACGTACTGTTTCTCCTCGTGGGGGTCGACCCAAGACATCGGCGCGCCGTCGACGCCGTGGTCGCCGACTTCGAACTCGGCGAGGCGATCGCCCGACTCGACATCGTAGGCGGCCATCACGCCGTTGGGCGTGCCCGCGAAGGCCAGTCCGGTCGGCGTCGTAAAGGATCCGCCGCGGGGGTGGTAGTTGGACCAGTCGTACCACTCCTGCCACTTCACGTCGCCGGTGTAGGGGTCGATCCCGGCGATGACGCCGATCGCACCGTTCCACTCCGGCGGGTAGGCGGGTCGGCCCGACGCGTCGCCGTCGCCGTCAGTGGCTTCGTCGTCCGCGGTTTCGGCGTCGTCGCCCTCTCCCTCGTCGACCTCCGCCTCGAGGTGTGGATCTTCGCCTTCGGCGACCTCCTCGGCATCGAGGGTCGGCTCGTCGGGCTCCTCGATGTCTTCGGGCGGTTCTCCGCCGACGATGTCCATGCCCATGTACCGCTCGCCGGCCTCGTACTCCTCTTCGTACCACGACAGCGCCATCGGCTCGTTGGCCCCCTTGACGACCATCGTCCGGGTGTTGGGATCGAAGGAACTCGGCTGGGGGTTGGTGCCGCCGGTGAGATGGGGCATCATCCACTCGGCGCTGTCGATGTCGTCGTACGGCGGTAGCGAGAACGTGTTGACGTGCTGGACGTACTCCTCGCTGCGCTGGTGGAGCTGTCCGGTTGCCATATCGACTGTGTAGACCCAGCCGGTCTTGCCGGGCCAGGCCGCGAACTGCGTCGCCTCGCCGTCCGCTTCCTCCTCGAAGACGATCGGCGGGCTCGGCGAGTCGTAGTCCCACCAGTCGTGGGGCGAGTCCTGGTAGTGCCACTGGTACTCGCCGGACTCGATGTCGATACCGACCTTCCCGCAGGTAAAGGGGTTGTAGCCCGGTCGAACGGTGCCGTACCACGGCCCGGGGTTGGACGCCGGAACGACCACCGTTCCCGACTCGGGCTCGATGGCCGCCGAGGCCCAGGCGGTCCCGCCGCCGTGACGCCACGACTCGCCGACCCACTCCGCCGAGGGCGTCATGTTGAACCGCCACTGCGGGTTCCCCTCGAGGTCGATCGCGTCGAAGAAGCCGCTGACGCCGAACTCGCCCCCGAAGCTGCCCTTCAGCAGGGTGCCGTCGTAGATCAGCGGCGGGAACGAGGAGGTCGATCCTCGCTCGCGTTCCCACTGTAGCTCCTCGTGCATGAGGTCCTCGGCGACCTCGCCGCGATAGGCCGCCGCCCCGTTGTAGTACCACTCGGTCTCGCCGGTGTAGCGATCGACCGCCAGCACACCCAGATCGAGCGTACTCTTGTAGACGGTATCGCCGTAGACCGCCGGGCCACGCTCGGCCGGCGGCGCGTCCGCCGAGTAGCCCACGGCCGGCTCGTAGTAGTGTTCCCACAGCTTCTCGCCGGTGCGGGCGTTGAGCGCGTAGAGCTGGTCGGCCCCGACCGTCGTATACATGATCGGCGGATCGCCGTCGACGACCAGCGGCGACCCCTGGAACTCGTGGCTCGGGTTCGGCTCGAGCGCCTGCGGCGGCGCGAGGTCGATGCGCCACTCGAGTTCGAGCTGGTCGACGTTGTCCGGCGTGATGTGTTCCGCTGGGGTGTGGCGTTGGTTCTCGTAGGCCCCGCCGAACAGCAGCCAGTTCGTCTCGTCGTCCGCTGTCCGGCTGAGATCTTCCTGGGTAATCTCGCGTTCGGGAATGGTATCGATATCCCCCTGTGCGACGTATGACTCGCCCGGTTTCTCGTCCCACGGTGCGTCCGACGGCAGGTCCATGTGTTCGGTGTCGAACGTCATCAGTGACTCACCTCGCGGGGTGCTCGCATGTGATCGTCAATCTGGATCACGTCGTTGCGGAGGAACTCCTGCCCGATGATCGCGATCGCGGTGCTGCCCGTGATCAGCGCCGAGAGCTGTTCGTCGGCGATCTCGCCCGCGGCGAGATCGCGGGCGGCCGATCCCAGCAGGTAGTAGCCGCCGAGCATCGACTTGACGTCCCAGAGCCCGCGGTCGATCATCTCGTCGGTCACCAGCACCTCGTTCTGCCAGAGGAAGTGATCGAGGCCATCGATCCACAGTAAGGCTCCCTCCGCGGCCCGCCGGTGCAGCGGCGCGACGAACTCGTGGACGACCCCGTCCTCGACGGCTTCAGCCGGCGGGTACTCCGGCGTTTTCATCCACCACGAGAGCTGCTCGCGCGAATTGACGATGTTCGTCACCAGCGCCGTCTGCTCGCCCTCGGCGAACCCGACCTCCGCGAGGGTCGCCGGCAGCTCCTCGATGTGGAGCAGCTGGCGGGTCGTCTCCTCGATGTGATCGGGGGTAAAGGCCGGCAGGGCCTCCTCGGCACTCGCGAAGAATCCGACTTCCGCGAGGTGGTCGTTGATCGTCCACGCGGGCGCAGTCAGCTCCTGATAGGCCGACGCCCCCTGCTCGGGTACTCCCATCGACGCCAGCTGGGGCAACAGTTCGAAACTCCCCTCGAGTCCCGCCAGTTCCTCGGCCAACAGCGCGCCGTCCAGCGTGCCGGTCAGTCCGGCCCGAACCGCCTCCCCCATCTCGGCGAGCCCGCCCGTAGCGCCGCTCGCGACCTCCCCACGGAGATCGCGGAGCGTCGCACCGGCGACGCCGCCGGCGGCGACGACGCCAAGCGCCTTCAGGAACTCGCGACGATCTTCGTCGCTTACCTCCCCGTAACTGTATCGCTCTTCAGGTGTGGTCCCATATGCCATGACTACAGTTAACAGACAGCACAACACCCATTAGAAGCGTTCATAGTTTCATCGTATGCAACACATTTATTCCGATATCACTACGAGCTGCATTTACGGAATTGAAACCCAGTATATGGTGGTAAACAACAACCACTGATTAGAACGTGGCACCGATCCGCAATCACCTGTTTCGACCAGGGGTGGGAGTACTCCGCGTGCAGAAACGGACTGGTTCCGTTTCCAATCGAACTGAGCGAACGCGGCGCGGTTACTCGCCGAGACCGTACCGGTCGGAGACGGTTCGCCACCGATCACGCAAGAGCCCGTCACCGGCGAGATGCGTTAGGAATCCGACGAGGAACGCTCCCCCACAGAGCGCGCTGGTCCGGACAACGAGTCCCGACGGCAAGCCGGTGCCCTCTAACAGCAAAACGACGACAGTCGTCAGGCAAACGGCGACGGTCATCCCGGCCGAAATCCGATGTGTCACCGTTCGATGGGACGGACGGAGTCTGGGGAAGAGACGACTCGTCGCCCACCAACCGACCCAGAATACCGTCGCGACACTCGCTCCGGCGACAAACAGAGGATCGACGCCTACCGAGATCGATTCAACGGCGGTGATCGCTGCCCCACCGAATTTGAGCGTTAGACACGTCGCGACGGCCGCTGTGGCCGGCGGTACGTATCGAGTCGCGAGCCGGTACGGGCGCGCATGCGGGTGATCGATATCGGGAGCGACCGATCCGACGAGCGTAATCGGGACGACGGCGAGTGCGACGACCAGCGTCTCCTCCCGCAGGGCACCCAGTAGGTAGGGTATCCCGAGGGCGGCAACGAGCAGCGCGTGAGCGCTGATTCCGTGTTGTAGGTGCCGTTCGAAGTCAGTCATCGTGTCCCTCCGCGTCCGCTCGCCGGTCGTACTCTGTTCCGTGGTCCGTCGTCACTCATTGTCCTGTCTCTCCGTTCGGAAAACGCCGTTCCGGCGGCTCGGCTCCCGCCGGCAGTGCTATTCGTCGTCAGGGCTGATCGTGGTCCGTTTCCGTCTGCGTTCCTCGCTCGAGAGGCTCCCCTCCCGCAGGTTCGTCTGGCCAGCGTGGCGGTCCCTATCGGGTTCGCCCTCGACCGTCCTGGGCTGGTCCGTTCCGGTCCGGTCGCAGTCCCCCTCGTCCCGCGAGACGGGATCGTCGGTCGTCGTTCCGCCGACGATCCGCTTGCCGCGCCCACTGTCCGAGCTCGGCTGTTCAGACTCGGTTTCGTGCTGGGTCCCCGGCCGTTGTGGCACCGCCGACGCCCCGGTTTCCCGGGAGCCCGCGCGAACGTCACTCGAGCCCTCGAGCGTCCGGCTCGAGGCTTCGGCCGAATCGCTCGCGTCGTCGATCCCGCCTCCGGGATTGGCACCCGATCGCAAGGCCGCAGCGATAGCACTGATCGTCAGGAGGATCGCCAAGCCTGCGGTGACGGCCACGACGACTGACATGGGAAGCGCCGCCGGCAGGACGACGCTCGTATAGACGATCCACGTCGCGACGGCCAGTGCGGTACTCGTTGCTGCTGCGATCACTGCCCACGCAGCGAAGAGGCCGGTCCAGACTGTCGATTCGGTCGTGAAGGTGCTGTTGAAGTTCATTGAGTATCGTCCTCGTTTCGATCTCGCGTTCAGCGGCCACCCCGACCCAGCGTTCGCCGTTCGAGGCGGCCGTGTTCCTGTTCGATTCGCGCGCGGTACGGCGAGGCGACGTCCTCGAGGCAGGGGTAGGCCCAGACGGCGAACTCCTGATCACCGACCGGGAATCGCTCGAGACCTTCGACGGCGTGGATCCGGATGTCGCGTTCCCCGATGTGACGGGGCAGTTCCCCGCTCAGACGCGCCGGGAGGGAGAGCCAGTTGACCCCGTTCAGGTCGAAGTCCCGGGCATGGAGGAAGAAGTGGTACTTCTTCAACGCGTCTTCCCGGTGTGGCGCACCGACCAGCAGGGAGGCGACCTTGGCGACCGAACTCAACACGATGTCGAGGTCGCCCTCCGAGACGTCTTCGGGGATGTCCGAGTGGACGTAGTAGCCGTTGAGGTCGGCGACATCGTCGACCCCGAAGTAGCCAGGGGAGACGATTTCACCCTCGAAGGCCGCCCGAACCTCGGCCCCATCGAAGACGTTGGTCATGTCCTGCAGGAGCCGCACGCCCGGCAGGTTCGCCCGACTGGCCAGCAGCGGAAGCATCGCGGTCTGGATCATTTCGTTGCAGGCCGCCGGGACGCTGGTGTGTGGGTAGCCCAGTTCCTGATAGAGATCGGTGAACGGGTCGTTCACGGGGTTCAGCCGGTGTTCGCCGATACGGTCCTGAAGCGTCCGGACCGGAACCGGGTTGTGATTGACCGCCTGCATCCCGAGGGTGTGGGAGTTCGCCAGCACGAACAGCCCCTGGTAGTGTCCCTCCTGCAGGGCCTTTTGTGCCCGCTCGAGGCCGAACGCGGTGTTGTCGTACGAGCTGTCGATGTCGGCGTCCAGATACGCCGCCTGTAGGTCGGCCCGCCAGGAATCCTCGTCGGCGGCACCCCCGGGCAGCCCCAGCGTATCGATATCCCCGACCGGCCCCAGCGGTCCGACCGCAAGCGCGTAGATCTCCTTGGTTTCGTCGCGATCGAACAGGAGCCCGCGCTTCCGGAGTTCCGGAATCATCATCAGCCCCGCACCGCCGTTGCCCCCGGTGATCCCGGCGCTGAGGAACAGGACGTCCGGAAGATCACCGGACTCCGTCGAGAGGTTCTCACGGAGCAGGCCGACGAAGTCATCTGGATCGTCGATCATCCCCAGCATCACGGCCGGGGCCTTTCCGGCTCCCTCAGCGTCGATGACGATGGTCCGGTTGGCGGCTACCTGGTCGACCTCGAGGGGCAACTGGTCGTTCACGTCGTCGATCGAATTGGGATCCGAATCGACGAAGCTGACCAGATACCGGGTATCACGGTCGGTCGAGAGCGCGGGCGTGTTGCTCGTGATGTCGAGGTTCTCCGCACACAGCTGACCCGAGTCGGCGAGCAGCCGGATCACGCTGGCAGCGACGTTGACACCACACTCACCGAACGCGACGTGTCCGACGGTCCGTTTGTGCGGTTTTTCGTTCGATGCTCGGTCGGCGATGGATTCGTTCGTATTCATTGGTCGCAGAGTCGTCAGTCGTTTTCGCACCGTTCCTCCCGGTCGTAAGCTGGGCTTACGTTCCGTATGTCTGCAATTACAACTGAGGGATAATAAATGTATTGCGTATACAGCCTCTTCTGCGTATACAAAGATAGAGTATAATGCGTAATCAGTATCTTAGAAATAGTAAATACTAATTACGAACGTTCAAGGGAAAGGAGAAGAAACGGCCGAGCATGTCCAAAGTCGTACAGACCAGAGTCGAAAGCGATCTCCAGAACCGAATCGAGGAGAAAGCGGACCAGCGCGGTGAAACCGTCTCCGAGTTCGTCCGTGGGATCCTCGAGAACGCGATCGAAGCCGACGACGACACGACTCCCGGGCTCAAATCGCGGCTCCGCCGCGACCTCGACGAGATCGGGGCGACCGACGACGAACGGGGCGTCGCGGACGCGATACGTGAGGACACCTGGGACCAACTCTCGCGTCCCGCGTTCCGATCGGAGGTACGGAACGCAATGCTCGAGACGGCGGGCGTCGTCTACGTCGCCGGACAGGGGTCGTCGCGCTCAGTCGGTCACTGGCTCATCGGCCGCTTGCAGAACCATGGTCGGCAGGCGATCGTCAACGCCGCGGAACCGCTGCTCTCGGCACCGATCGAGTCGGACGATGTCGTCGTCCTTGTCTCACAGAGCGGCGAAACCGACGCCTGTCTCGATCTCGCCGAGTACGCGGCAGACCGGGGCGCGACGGTCGTCGGCGTGACGGCCCCGGAGTCGTCGATCGCCGATACGTCCGATCTCTCCGTGCCGCTACCGTCGGTCACCGAACACGTCTCACAGTACGCCACGAAGAGCCTCATCGCACAGGTGACGACGCTTCAGACGGTGTTGTTCGACGAGGACCCGTCCCTCGAGCAGATCGAAGCCCGATTGGACGCGCTGACCGCGTTCGTCCGAGACCAGTTCGACGACGGGGAGTTACGCGACGCGAGTCAGTTCAAACGCGCCGCTGCAGTACTCGAGGAGTACAACGAGACGGCGCTGGATCCGATCGTCGCGTCGGCCGGAACCGGCCATCGGTATGGGATCGAAGCGGCCCAGAAATTCACCGAGTTCTTATATACGAACCCGACGCACGAACACATCGGTAGCGTCCGAGACGGGGCACTCAACCTGCTTTTCGACGAGAGTGCGTATCTGTTTACGATTCTCCCGCCGCGCGACGAGCGAACGCCGACCGATCCGTGCGCGGAACACCTCTTCGTCGGCGAGAATGCGATCATTAACGAGTTGCTGTTCAAGACGAACGCCGGCGGGAGCCTGACACCCCGACTTGTCGCGATCGCCCTCGACGAGACCGACGATGACGAGACCGACAGCACGATCGAGCAGATCGGTCACCAGTCGATGTACGGTGAAGACGGTGTTATCCTCCTCTCACCGGAGACGTACGTCGACGGCGCGGTGTCGACTGACGACCTCTCGCGGTCCACGATCGACCTGTTCGTCTACGGGAGCGTCTTCCTCTTCACGTACGCGTTACTGAACCAGCGCTGGGATACGGACCGACAACTGCGCAGGACCATCATCAAGCAGACCTACGCATGAGCGTCCACGACGACTGGGAGACCTACTTCGAGCAGCAGTTCGACGAGCGCGATCCGTGGTCGTTCGAAACGTCCGGCTACGAGCGGACGAAATACGAACGCCAGCTCCGGGTTATTCGGGACCACCATCCCGGCCCCGAACGGATCCTGGAACTCGGCTGTGCAGAAGGAGTGCACACCGAAATGCTCGCCGACACGTTCGACGCCGAGGTTGTCGCGGTCGACATCAGCGATACCGCCATCGAACGCGCCCGGGAACGGATCGACGACCCTCGCGTGACGTTCGTCGCCGCCGACGCGCTTGAGTTCGTCGCGGAAATCGACTCACAGTTTGACGTGATCGTTTGGAGCGAATTGATCTACTACCTCGGCGATAAACGGAGCGTCCCGGCGTTCTTCGACTACATCGCCACCGTTTCCGACCGTCTCCGCGAGAACGGGCTCCTCTGTCTGGCAAACATCATCGACCAGAGTTCCGGACGAGAGGCCGCCCTGACCAGAGCGCCGGTCATGGACTGTTACGAGACCATGCTGTCGGCACTGCTCGAGCGGGTCCATCGGGCGACCTACACGGAATGGAAGGCCGAGTCCGATTCCCGGTACGAGTATGCTGTCTGGGCGTTCAGGCAGGGTGAGGAAACCAATGGATAACGACATCCATCGGCTCCTCGAAACCGCCCCGAATCGACTGCGCTCGAAGAAACTCGGGCGCGCCTCGAGCCGAGTGTCGAAGATGGCAGTTCCCGTGAACGAGCACTCGACGCACTTGCCGAAGCCAACGGCGACCGCTGCCTGAAATGTACGACCACGGCGACCGCGGATGAGCAACGGCTCCCGTCAAGAGATCGGTGCCGGCGGGACCGGCGGCCCCGCGGACTCGAACCGTCGACGCCCCTCGAACGGATGCGACGATCGGGCGGGCTGAGTCGATCGAACTCGTCCGCGCCAGCGTGACGCCGTTCGAGTCCGGCGTCAGTCGGTAGCGAACGACCATCAATGCAGCCGCCGGCGGCCCGAGCATCCAAAGAGTGTCGCGCCTTAGCTATCTCCGTCCGTCTCGAGCTCGAACTGCTCGTTCTCGCTGACGGCGTTGAGGACGATACTGGTGCTCGACTGGTTGATGTCGGGGTCGGTGATCAGCTGCTTGATCTGGTCGTTCATGTCGTCGGTGTCTTTGAACTTCCCGATGGCGATCACGTCGTAGTCGCCCGTGACCTCGTAGACCGAGATCATCTGGCGGTGGTCCTTCAGCGTCTCCGTGATCTCGGGCAGGGCGTTCCCCTCGGCCTTGAGTTGCATAACCGCAGTCACGTCGTAGCCGACCGCGTCGTAATCGATTTTAGGCGTGTACCCCTCGATAACGCCCTCGTCCTCGAGGTCGGAGAGGTGGTTCGAAACGGTCGTCACGGAGACGTCGAGTTCCTCCGCGAGGCTGCGGAGACTCGAGCGGCCATCATTGAGCAGTTCGTTTACCAGATCGGAATCCAGATTCTCGTACGTCATTGATTGATCTAAACGGCTGCTTATATTAGGAGTTTACGGATAGCAACTTCTCTCTGGAGCGAGAGAGTGACTGTTTCGACACCGCCGGTTTCGACTCTCCCCTGTCCACCCACGGGGCGAAAACGCGACCGTTCCACCGACTCCCCGGCGCTCCCCGTCCCGGCGACGGACAGGAACGCTCTAGTGGCGTCGCTCCTAACGGGTCGGTATGACAGCGCCAGCCAAACCGGTCGTCGGCCGTCTCGAGACGGTCGCGGTCAGCGGCACCGACGCGACCGAGACCGTCGTCGCGAAGGCCGACACCGGGGCGGACCGAACGACCGTCGACGAAACCCTCCTCGAGCGAATCGGTAGTACCGGCGCGATCGACGACGTCACCGTCAGGTCCGGCGGCAGCGCCGAGAGTCGCGACATCGTCGCGATCAGCGTCGATGTCCGGAGCGTCGACCGGGGGCCTCGAGTCGTGTTGGCCGACGTGGACGACCGCCAGCCGTACACGGGCGATGTCCTGCTCGGCAGCGATCTGCTGGACGGGTTCTACGTCGACTGCGAACTGCAAAACACTACCGCGAACGCCGATTAACCTGGTCGGCCGTCCGGGACGTCACTCGACGGCGAAACCGATCGACCCGCCCCGATCCGTGGCGGCGTATATGACTCGCGAACCATTCCACGAGTGCGGTTACGGTGTGCGAGACGAACCGTTCCCTATGAGCCTCGTCCTCCTGGGAGCGGTCCTCTCGCTCTGTCTGCTCCCGTCGCTTTGCTTTCTGGGACTCTGGCGCGGACTCGGCCGACTGCAACGCAGTTCGCTGGTTTCGCGTGCGAGCGATCGTGCGGGCTGTCCCGACCCGGCAGTCACCTGGGGCGATGTCATCGACGCGTACGCCGACCCCCAGAAACGCCTCTTCGCTCCCTCGTCCGCGTCCCGGCCGTCGACGACTCGCGACGACCAGTGTGACGTCTGTGCCGCGGACAACGACCCGGTCGCGTCGTACTGCCACAACTGCTTCCGAAAGCTCGAGTGAAACCGTTCTCGCCCACATTTCCGGGTCGCGACCCCCGGCCCACAGTTGGAACTCGAGAATTCGGTCGGCGGAAAATGCTCCGTCTGGGATTTGAACTACGCGAAGACGTTCCTGCTCGCTCACTTCGTTCGCTCGCAGGCTGCGACTTCTCTACTTCAAATCCCAGAGCGTGCGCTTCCTTCTTCACTCACTTCGTTCGTTCAGAAGAGTGCTCCGTCTGGGATTTGAACCACGCCCAGACGTGCTCGCTACGCTGCACGCGACTGGTCTGATTCAAATCAAGGGCCGCATTTTCGGCTCACGGATTTGTTCGCCGAAAAGTGCTCCGTCTGGGATTTGAACCCAGGTCATCGGCTCGAAAGGCCGAAATGATTGGCCGGACTACACCAACGGAGCGTTCACTGCGTTCGCGCACCGAGTCGCGACGGACTGTGTCCACCTCGCCAGCGGAGCGCGTCTCGCAACTGCTTGTTGCCGAGGCCTAATGAAAAACGTTCCGTTCCGGGCCGGCAGTGCCACGATATCACGCACGTTGACTCATCAGGGCGCTAACAGCAGCCCGCTCGAGCGAGCCGTGTCACCCACAGGCGGTCGCTGCCGAATCCGCGAACACCCCTCGGACTGACCGGCTTCTCAACGCTTTTGATCCCCGGTGTGCATTCCACCGAGCATGAAATACGTCCGCTTTCGCGACCCGGCCGGTGCGGTCCGCCGCGGCGAGTACGAGAACGGCGCGGTCCAGTTCGGAACGGAGCGTTACGACCTCGAGAGCGACGAAATCGATGTATTGCCGCCGGCGGAGCCGTCGAAGATCGTCTGCATCGGGCGGAACTACGCCGACCACGCGGCGGAACTCGACTCCGAGGTGCCGGATCGACCCCTGCTCTTTCTGAAGCCGCCGAACACGCTGGCGGCCCACGGCGACACCGTCACCCTGCCCGCGGGCAAGGAGCGGATCGACCACGAGGCCGAACTCGGCGTCGTCATCGGCGAGCAGTGTCGCCACGTCTCCGAAGCCGACGCGATGGACGTCGTGGAGGGCTTTACCTGCGTCAACGACCTCTCGAACCGCGACGACCAGCGGCAGGAACAGAACTGGGTCCGCGGGAAGGCCTTCGACGGCGCGGCCCCGATCGGGCCGGTGCTGGCGACCCCGGACGAAGTCCCGGCGGACGCGTCCGTACAAACCCGCGTCAACGGCGACCTGAAGCAGGACGGCTCCCGCGAGCAACTCATCTTCCCGATCCCGGAACTGATCGCCGAGATCACGACGTATCTCACCCTAGAGCCCGGCGACGTGATCGCGACGGGCACGCCCGAGGGCGTCGGCCCGCTCTCGGACGGCGACACCGTCACAATCACGGTCGACGGCGTCGGCACCCTCGAGCATTCGGTCCGGATCCCCTGAACCGGCCGCCGGAGCCGACGGTCGACCGGCCACCGACCGGCGGCCGCTCACGCACCGCTCGAGAGAAGCCTTTTCGGAGCCCTCACGCGTGGATACGGACATGACAGTTCGATTCGACGCGGTGACCGTCGACTGGCACGGTCACGCGACCGTCCGCCTCGCGGGCCGGACCGGCGCGGTCGTCTACACCGATCCCGGTCCGGAGCGGGTATTAGAGGGCCGCGAGCCGCGGGACGGCGACCTGATCCTCGTTTCTCACGCCCACCACTACGATCCCGACGCGATCCGGCGGGTCGCTCGCGACGACGCGCTGGTCGTGGTCCACGAGTCGATCGACGCGAGCAGGATCGAGGGAATCGACGAGCACCCCGAAGACCTCCCGTTTGACGTCGAACGCGTCCGCGCGGACGAGTCGTTCGTTCTCGGCCCGCTGGATCTGTTCACGACGCCGGCGTACAACGACCCCGCTGGGTCACGTGCCGACGCCGACGGGACCGTTCCACATCCCGAGGGACGGGGCTGTGGCTTCGGCGTGACGATCGACGGGATCACGGCGTTCTGGCCCGGCGGCACCGACGCCCTCCCGCTCCACGAGTCGCTCGAGATCGACCTCCTGCTCCCGCCGATCGGCGGCGCGGTCACGATGGACCGCCACGAGGCCGCGTCGCTGGCGGGCGAGATCGGTCCCGATCTGGTCTTGCCGGTCCACTACGACGCGGACGGGACGCTCGCCGCCGACGCCGAGGCGTTCGTCGTCGACGTGGCGACCCGCGGCGTCCCGGTCGTCCTCGACGAGTAAGCGCGCCGGCGGCCGCTCTCACACGCCGACTCGAGACCAGGCGAAGAGCGCGACCGCGGCCAGGGCCAGCACGCCGAGCGCGAGCCACTGCCCGAGCCCCGAGTCGGCGATCGGCGCGAAGAAATCGACGAGGCCGGACCCCTGCAAGAGGCCGAGCCCGAGGAGGAGCATGGCCCCGATGGCGATCAGCCCGACCGTGATCCCCTCTTTTAACATCCACGCCGTCTCGTCGGCCTCCTGTGCGCTCGAGGTCGTCGGCTCGTCTATCGCGCCCTCGTCGGGGTCGCTGTGCAGCGGCCGTTCGTCGTCTTTGTCGTCCGCCATGGCTCCGTTCTAGACGGTGAGTGGCCGCACAGACGGGAACCGGTTGCACCTGCAGTCACAGGGCGCGCCTCGAGCCGCGGCCGGCTCTCGATCCGAACGGTAGCACACGTCGGAGTCGCACGATATAAGTACGCCCTCCGGAATTCTCCGACACTCATGCCGACAAATACCACAGTGTCGCGGACGAGACAGCCCGGGTCGATGCCCCCGGCGCGCGGGAGTCCGGCCGCGACGACGGGTGATCCCGATGGGCGGTGAGGGAGCGACGGAGGTCCCCGAGGCGGACCTCGAGTATCCGGAGCGGGACTGGCGCGGGTTCTTCAGGGAACACTTCGGGCCGTCGATGCTGTGGGCGCTGATCAGCATCGGCGGCAGCCACATCGTACTGGCACCCACCCTCGGCGGGACCTTCGGCCTCGTCGCGATCTGGATGTTCGGGCTCATCTACGCCGCCAAGTACGGGGCCTGGGAACTCGGGGTCCGCTACAACTACGGCGTCGGGGCGAACCCGATCGAGGCCTACGACCAACTGCCCGGCCCGAAAAACTGGGCGCTGTGGGTGACGATCCTCGTGTTCACGGGGATGTACACGTTCATCACGGCCAGCGTCGGGATGAACACCGCGGCGTTCGTCGCCGCCCTGACCCCCGAGTGGTTCACCGCCGCGATGGCCTACGTCGTCTTCGTCGGCGGCGCGGGCCTGCTCGTTGCCGTCTCACGATACAGCCTGCTCGAGACGGCCCTGATCGCCTTTACCATCGCGCTGGGCGTCCTCGTCCTGCTGGGCGTGATCGTCGGCCCGCCGTCCGGCGACGTCGTCGCCCAGACGGCGTTCGCGGTGCCGGACCTGACCGGGCCGGCCTTCGTCGGCCTGTTCGCCGCCGCCGCGGGCTTCGCCCCGACCGGCTTCAGCACGAGCATCCTGATCGGGAGCTGGAGCATGGCCAAAGGCGAGGGCGCAAGCGAACTCGAGGAACGGGGACTCGACCCCGACGATCCGAAACACCACGACTACATCCGGGCGTGGATCCGGACCGGTCGGCGCGACTTCAACATCGGCTACGCCTTCAGCTTCCTGTTGATCGTCGCGATGGTGATTCTGGCGTCGAACGTCCTCTATCCGGAGCCGCCGACGGACGCGAACCTCGCGTTCGCGATCGGCTCGATTCTGAGCGACTCCTTCGGCGAATGGTCGTACTACGCCATGCTGCTGGGCGGGTTCGCCGCGCTGTACTCGACGGTCATCACGCTGCTCGACGGCGCCGCCCGCGCCACCGGTGACATCCTCCCGATGGCCCTCGAGAACGACGACATCGACAGCGAACGGGTGCGGAAACTCGTCGTCGTCGGCGTCGTCGCGGTCAGTAGCGCGATGGTCCTCGCGCTCGGCGAGGTGCCAGTGACGCTGTTGCTCTACGTCGCCGCGATACTCGCAGTCACGGAGATCTTCTTCTATCCCGCGAACT
Source organism: Natrinema mahii (assembly GCA_000690595.2). Classification (GTDB taxonomy): domain Archaea; phylum Halobacteriota; class Halobacteria; order Halobacteriales; family Natrialbaceae; genus Natrinema; species Natrinema mahii. The sequence goes on from JHUT02000001.1 coordinate 271,292, forward strand.
GGTACGTCGTCGAGAAGAACCTGCCCGAGCCGTTCCGCCCGTCGCGGGTCTGGCACGCCTACTACGTCGTCAGCCTCGCGTTCGTGTTGCTCTTCGGCGCGATGGGCGCGGCGGTTCGGCTCGGCTACATCGGCTGACGGACGCCGTCAGTCCGTTTCGGTCACGATTTCCGGAGGGCGGCCCGCGCGTGCCGAGATTCGATCGGAGTGGCGGGCTTACAAGACACCCATCGCGTCGAGTCGCTCGGGGAGATAGGTGTCGGTCACGAAGTCCAGCCCCCGGGAGGCCAGCGACTGCTGTTCGGACTTCTTCCCGAGGTCGAGCTGGAGTTCGATCTGTTCCTCCCAGTAGTCGGTCTGGAACCGCGGGTCCTCGAGTTCGCTCTCGAGGGCGTTGATGTCGGAATCGGAGAGCGGGTCGGAGGGCAGATCGTACTCGACGATGTCGGCGGGCTGGATGCCGATGAAGTCCGCCTCGGGCGTCGCCAGATACTCCGAGAGGTGCGCGGACTTGATCGAGCCGTAGGCCACCGAGCCGTAGATGCGATACGACCACGGGTCGCCGTCCGTAAACACGGTGACAGGCAGGTCGAGTTCGTCGTGGAGCCGTTTGGTGATCCGGCGGGTCGCGCGGGCGGGTTGGCCCTTCAGATGGACGATCAGGGCGTTGAACTCCTCGTCGAAGCCGTTCTCGACGAGTCGGTCGCGCATGCCACCGGTCTCGACCGCGAGGATGAAGTCGGCGTCGCAGTCCAGAAACTCGATCGTGTCCGGGTTGTTCGGAATCTGGTAGCCGCCCTCGCCGACGTCTTCCTGACAGTGGATCTCGCGTTCGCCGCGGCGGGTCTGCTCGCGCAGGTGCAACGGCCCCATGATCGTCGCGCCCGACTCCTCGGGGCGCATGTGGAAGTCCTCGCGGGTGACCCCCGAGACGATCTCGAGGTCCTCGACGAGGCTGTTCGACTCGTCCTGACTCGAGAACTGCGCCTCTTCGTTGTCCCAGCTCTCCGAGAGGTAGTAGAGTTCACGCAGGGTCGAGGAACGGTCCGCCTCGAGTTGCTCGGCGAGGAACTCGATCGTGTAGACCGCCTTCAGGAGCTTCCGCGCGCCCTGGACCGAGTTGGCCGACCGGGTCGACTCCCGATCGCCGTAGACCCAGACGTCGCTGTCCTCGTCGTACTCGATGTTGTTCTTCGTCCGCGTCGGCACGGACATGTGGGGGATCTCGCCCAGTTCGAACTGGTCGTAGAATTGCGCCGCGAGATCGATCAACTGCTCTCTGGCTTCCTGGGTGTCGTCTGCGCTCATTGGTTTACGGTCAGTTTCTCGCTTTCGACGCCTTTGACGTCCAGATCGAAGGTCGCGTCGTCCGGTACCTCGTACTCGAGGGCCGCCTCGTCGTCACTCGGGACTTCGGGTTCCCACTTGACGAACCACTCGCCGTCCATCTCGACGACGGTCGCGCCGTCCGAGAGGGCGGTGGGTTCGGCCGAGACGATGTCGGTGATCTCGAGCGATTCGTTCGTCCCCGAGTTGTTCTCGACGACGACCGAGACGGCCGTGCCGTCGCCGTTTTCTTCGACCTGCCGTTCGACGAGGACGTTGTTCATGATGCGGGCGATCGCGTCGTCGATGTCGGGTTCGTCGCGGCCGGTGACTTCGGCGACTTTCTCGGCCATCTCCGGGAGGATCGTCCCGAGGACGTTCTGTTTCTTCCGGCGCTGTTGCATCGAGCGCCGTTTGTTGAGGTAGCTCTTGAGGTCGCGGGCGGCCTCTCGAATGGCGAGTTCGATCTCGTCTTCGATCTCGGGGACGTTCGCGACGGCGTCTTTCGACTCGCTGGTGAATGGGACGTTCGTCGAGGCGACGTGGACCATGATCACGACCGGGCCGTTGGGCAGGCCGGAGCCGCCGGGCTGGTCGAGCCCGTAGTTGCGCCAGCCGATCGATTTGACCACGTCCGTCGTGGCACAGGCCCCGCGCTGGTAGACCAGCGGCACCCGGTTGGCAAAGCGCATGACCTCGCCGGTGCCCTCCGCGGGGAGGTCGCCGCCGTAGGCGATCCCGGCCTCGACGATGAACGGATCGCCGCCGGAGACGCCCGCGTCGCGGGTCGCCGAGGCGTAGAAGTCCGCGTCGAACTCCTTCTCGAGCCCCGCAGTGATGAGCTCCTCGGAGATCGGCGAGAGACACCGCGTCGGCGGTGCCATGATGTCGGTCGCCCGCATCGCGTCGACGAGGTCGCTGGTGGCGTCGCGGTCGCCGTTCAGCTCCCGCACGAGCGGCGGGTCGTCGGGCACGGTGGCCATCACGTCCCAGATCGCGTCGGTGACGTTCTCGCGGGCCGTCTCGCCGAAGGAGACGTCGTCGTACTCCTCGGTGAGATCGGCCGCGCGGTCGACGTGCGAGCGGAGTCGATCGCGGGTGAGCCGGTGGCGAACGTTCCCCTCGTCGTCGTCGCCCTCGAGTTCGTCCTCGAAGGTGGCCGCGAGCCGATCGGCGAAGGCGTGGATGACCTCGTCGTCCTTGCGGGTACTCGTCGCCTCGTCCGCGAGGTCGGAGAGGTCGGCGACCAGCCGCGAGTCGCCCTCGTCGTCGCTCTCCGACTCGTCCGTCTCGACGGCGTCGATCAGCTCGAGCCAGACGGCTTCGACGGCGTTTTCCCGGACGGTGTCGCCGAACGTCGTTCCGTGGTCGTCCGCGACTGCCTCGGCCGCGGATTCGACCGTCTCGAGCAGTTCGTGGTAGGCAATGCGGTCGTAGTCGTCGACCCCGTCGGCGATGGCCGCGGCGAACGCGGCCGTCGCCTCCTTGCCTTTGTTCGCCGTCGCGTCGGCGACGGCGGCCTCGAGATCCACGTTCTCGTGAGCCGCGGGCGGCCGCCAGCGCATTTCCCGGCCGTAGTGGCGGTCGCGGAACTCGTCGATGATCGAGTCGGCGGTCTTCTTCCCGACGCGGGTAAACTCCTCCTGAACGAAGCCCGAAACGGTCTGGGAGTCCGTCGCCGCGAGCATCTTCATCACGGTGCCGAGTTCGACCCCGTGGGGGTGGGGCCGGATCTCCTCGGTCTCCGCGGGGAGCTGGTCGGTCGCGCGCTCGAACTTGAAGTGTTCCTGCGGTTCGCGCAGCTCGAGGCGGGCGTGGGGATTGACGACCGCCGTGTGCTTGATGTAGTCGTGGAGCTGCTGGCGGGCACGCATGTTCGCTTCCATCTCGAGTTCGATGCGGGTCCCGTGTGGGCGATCCCACGTGGTCGTCTCCTCGACGCTGATCTCGGGCTCGTTGTTGTCGGTGTCGATGATGAGTTCGAAGTATTCGGCCTCCTCGGAGCCCTGCGTGCGGCTGGTGATCTTCGCGGGCTTGCCGCTGGTCAGTTGCGAGTAGAGGACGGCCGCGGAGATCCCGATCCCCTGCTGGCCGCGCGATTGTTCGCGTGCGTGAAAGCGAGAGCCATAGAGCAGTTTCCCGAAGACTTTCGGGAGCGATTCCTTGGTCAGTCCCGGCCCGTTGTCCTCGACGATCAGGCGGTAGTAGTCGCCGGCCTCCTCGATCTCGACGTAGATGTCCGGGAGAATCCCCGACTCCTCGGCGGCGTCTAAGGCGTTGTCGACGGCCTCCTTGACGGCCGTAACGAGGCCTCGAGCGCCGCTGTCGAAGCCGAGCATGTGCTTGTTCTTCTCGAAGAACTCGGCGATGGAGATCGACTGCTGGCTCTCGGCCAGCTCCTCGGCGATCCCCGGCTCGTCACCGAGTGTCGACTGAAACGACGTCATCGTCTCCCTGTACTAACGGGGAGGCTAAAAGGTGTGTGCTACCGGAGTGAAAGTGAATCCCCCGCGCGTTTCGTCGCGGTTCCAGCCGGGAACCAGTGACAGTAGACCGGCTCAGAAGGTGATGATCTCGTAGTCGTCGTCGACCAGCGAGCGGATGCTCGGGTGACCGTCGTTGTCGTCGACCGTGACGATGCCGGCGTCGTTGACGGCGTCCTCGACGCCGAACGCGCCCGAACAGTAGTCACAGGCCGCCGCCTCGTCGCTGACCGACCGGTAGAGGTCGTGGGAGTCGTGGTCCTCGTCTTCCAGTTCCGGGATCCACTGCGTGCCGGCCCCGTCGAAGACGAGCTCGAGGTCGTCGTCGGGGTTCTCGGCGAACTCCCGGGCCGCCTCGAGGCCGTTGACGAGTCGCCCGAGGTCGCTGTGGGAGTCGGTGCCTGCCAGAATTACGATTGCTGCGTTCGTCATTATGGCGGATGGTAGGCCAGTGGCCTATAAAAGAGAACGGCGGTCGTGTGCCGTTGACACAGACCCGTCGGCGGTGGCGAGGGTCAGCCGGGGCGAAGGGTTACGACACCGGGACGGACTGCGATGGAACGGTATCGTCCCGCCGGAGTCGGCCTCGGGCGGTCGCTGCCTCGTTGAAATCCTCGGTAGCGGCTCGGAGTGGCGTGCTGAATACAGCGGGCGGATTCGAAACGCCGGGGAGCGTCACTCGGTCCACCTGATCTCGTACTCGAGTTCGTACCGTTGTTCTCCCGTTTCCGAATCAGTGAGTCGTTCGAGTTCGGTTTCGAACCGGGCGTGTTCCGGAACGGTGACGTCTCTCGAATCCGTTTCGCTCTTCAACTCGACGGAGCCGGATTCGATCTGTTCTGCCGCATCGCGTAGCGCCGCCGCGATTTCGGTTCTCGTCCGCTGGTCCTCGAGTTTGAACAGTTGCTCTTCGGGCATCGACGTTCCCCACGGTCCGGATTCCAATATAGGTGTGGCCCGTTCTCAAACCGCTCGGTGACCGACGGCGTCACCGCGGCCGGAATCGAACGGCAGGTGGTCGATCACGCCGTGTCCGCGTCCGTCGTCTCCTGAAGCGGCTCGACGCGAAACACGTACTCCGCGTAACTCCCATCGAGATTCGCGGGACTCTCCTCAGTGGCGTGCTCTTGACAGAGAACGGCCTCTGCCTCGACGGCACCGTGTCCGGTCTCCTCCTGATATCGTTCGAGGGCGACAAACGTCGCCCGCTCGGTGCAGCCACGGCGGTGACACTCGGGAAGCGAGTCCGAAGAGTCGTCGTCGCGTCGGTTCTCGTCGTCCGCTTGCTTCTCTCGTCCGCGTTCCGTGTCTGCCATCCCGACATCGTAGGGAAGCAAGCGAAATAATACTGTGGTCGTTCGCGATCTCGATACCGCGTACGCGCTCCGTAAGTGGCTACTATAGTAGCGGCGTATTCGCGTAGCAACTCCCGGGTGCGCGGGGAGTTACTGACAGAACAACAATAGGTGTCCGTCTCACTGATCGTGGCTGTGGTCGTGTCCGTGGTCGTGCCCGCCCCGCGTGAACTGCCCCGAAAAGGCCCGCTGGACGACCTCCGAGAGCGCGGGGTGGATGTGGACCGACTGCCGGATGTCCTGAACCGTCCCGGAGCCGGCCGTCATCGCGACGACGACCTCCTGGATCAAATCCGAGGCCTCGGGGCCGACGATGTGACAGCCGAGAATCTCGCCCTCGAGGTCGATGATCGGCTTGACGAACCCCTCGGCTTTCATCGCCTTCCCGCGGGCGGTCTCCTCGTAGCGATAGGTGCGCGTGGCGTATTCCCGACCGGCCTCCCGCAGTTCCCCCTCGATCAGCCCGACGCCGGCGACCTCCGGCGAGCCGAAGACGGCGAAGGGCATCGCCGAGTAGTCGACCGGCTCGAGGCCCTCGCCGAACAGGTTCCGCGCGACGGCCCGCGCCTCGTGGTTGGCGTTGTGTTTCAACAGGTACTCGCCGACGACGTCGCCGAGCGCCCAGACGCCGTCGGCGGTCGTTCGCAGGTACTCGTCGGTCTCGACGAAGCCGGCCGCGTCGGTCTCGATCCCGGCGGCTTCGACGTTCAGGGTGTCCGTGTTGGGGACGCGACCGGCGGCCACGAGCAGTTCGTCGCCGGTGACCGAGACCGTCTCACCCGGCCCAGTCGTCTCCGCGTCCGCGTCGCCGTCGGACTCGGCGAACGGCCGTGCCTCGACCGTGATCGACTCCCCCGACTGCATCGCCGCGGTGGCCTCGTATCCGGTGTAGACGTCGAACCGGTCGGCGTAGCGGTCGGTGAACTCGGCGGCGACCGCCGCGTCGGCGTCGGGAAGCAGGTGCGGCCGCCGGCCGACGATCGACACGTCGCTGCCGAAGGTGCCGAAAAAGTGGCCCAGTTCCGCGGCGATGTAGCCGCCGCCGACGATGACGAGGTGGTCCGGGACCGACTCGAGTTGGAGCGCCTCCCGGCTGGTGAGGTAGTCGACGGACCCGATCCCGTCGATCGGCGGGACCGACGGCCGGGTCCCGGCCGCCACGAGGACGGTGTCGGCGGTGAGACGCTCGCCGTCGTGATCGCCGCCGGCGAGTTCGAGCGTCCGCTCGTCGACGAACCGCCCCTCCGCTTGGTACAGGTCGTGGCGGTCCGACGAGGCGAGGCCGCGCTCGATCGAGTCGGAACTACCGTGGACGTCGTCGGTGACGTCCCGGACGATCTCGGCGACGTCGACGTCCTCGACGGTCGCGTCGATGTGGAACTCGTCGGCCCGCTCGATCGTCTCCAGCACGTCGGCGTGGTACAGCAACTGCTTCGAGGGGATACAGCCCCGGTTCAGACAGGTCCCGCCGAGCCGCCCCTTCTCGACGATCGCGACCGACTGGCCCTGATTCGCCGCCGCGTTCGCCACGTCCAGTCCGGAGCCGGATCCGACGACCAGAAAGTCGTACTCTCCCATGGGTGGTGGACGACCCCTGACCCAATGAATATCGGGCCCCGTTTCCGCCCGATTCGGTCGGAATCCGCACCGACGGGGGCCGAAAATTACCGAAAACCGCCCCCGCGCTACTCCTCGGTCGGCGGCCACTCCCACGCGTCCGCCTCGACCGCGCCGAGGAGCCGCCGTCGCCGGTCGGTCAGGTCGGCCAGCGCCTCGGCGAACGCCTCGTCGGAGACGGTCGGGACGTCGTCCTCGCGCAGGCGGTCGAGGTCCGGCGCTCGCGGGACCGACGGCGCGGGGTCGATGAACGACGCGTCCAACGTCTCGAGGTAACTCTGTGCGCTCGAGCGACCGTTCTCGACGATCGCGGGGTCGAGCCCCTCTCCCTCGGGCATCGCGTACCGGGACAGCATGAGCGCCTCGTCGAGGATCGGGACGGCGACGGCCGAGGCCCGCTCGGCCCGCTCGCTGTGGTAGTAGTGGAGGATCGGGTAGGACTTGTGCTGTTCGGCGAGGGTACTCAGGTCAGCCGCGAGCGACTCGACGGTCAGCTCGAGCCCGCGGAAGTCCTCGCCGTTCCAGCCGGTTCGGAGGAACGCCTCGCTGCGCTCGCCCAGCCCCGTCACGGTGCTTGCGAAGGAGCGTTTGTCGGCGACGGCACCGAGGACGGTCAGGACATAGGAGACGCCGAGCGTGACGAAGGCCATGCCAGTGGCCGTCGTGAACGCGCTGGCGACCTCCCAGACGTTCCCGCCGTAGACGGGGGTGTAGTCGCCGTTCCCGTCCGTGAACATCGTGTAGGCGACGTAGTAGAACCGCCCCCACCAGTCGGCGGGACCGCCGGTCCGGCTGTTGACGACCGCGAGGGGCTCGCTCGCGAAGATGATCGTCCAGCCGAGCCAGATCAGACCGATCCACGTCGCGAGCGTGAGCAGCAGAATGAGCGGGCCGGCGAGGCTGAGCGCCCGGTTGCGGTCCCCCGTCGCGGCGCGCAGCCCCTTCCAGACGCCGGTCGTGAGCCGGCCGGAGACGGGGCCGGAGCCGCCGTCGACCCACAGCGTCGTCCAGACGATGTCGACGATGCCGGCCGCGAGGACGACGATTCCGACGGCGAGATAGACCGGGTTCATTCGACAATCGCTCGTCGGTCGACGGTCTCGGCCAGCACCTGTGCGATCTCGGCGTTGGTCTCGGGGCTGTAGTGACCGCCCTCCCCGCGCTCGACGTACAGCGACTCGACGTCGCCATCGTCGGGCGAGAGGTGGGTGGCCATATCGATCGTCGTCAGGCCCTCGTAGCGTTTGTCGAGTCGCTCGAGCAGGTCGCCGTAGATCGGGCCGTGTTCGGCCTCGTAGGTGGCGTACCGGAGCTGCTGGACCATCACGAACGTGGGCTCGAAGCCCTGTTCGTCGGCGTAGTCGACGAACTCCGCGATGAGCGCGTCGAAGAGGGCCTCGTGGGTGTCGAACAACCGCTCGTGATACCGCACGCGGGGTCGTTCCAGTCGCAGCGCCGACTGGGTCTGTGCCAGATCGAAGTCGATCCCCGGGATCGATCGGCCGAGTCGCCGCTCGAGGCCCTTCCCCGCAGTGTAGGCCGCGTAGCGGACGTGTTCGTTCTTCGCGAGGAAGTCAGCGGTGTAAGGACGGGTCGCGAAATGGGGCTCGAACCAGTGGTCGTAGTGGAAGTCGTACTCCCGGAGGAAGTCGGCCTTCGACTCGAGATCGAGCAACTCCTCCTTCTCGTCGACGGGGCTCTCGAGTCGCTCCAACTCGCCGTCCGCGAGGACGTACCGGGGCTTGACTGCGAGGATGTTGCCGAACTCTTGATAGTGTTTCCAGACCGAGAGGATGCGGGCGATCGAGGAGGCGGTGACGACCATGCAGACGTGGTCGGTCGGGTCCTCGGGGTACTGCCGTTTGAGCCGCAGCAGGGCCTGATCGAGGCCGTAATTGCCGCCGCCGTAGTTGGCGACGTGGGTGTCGAGTTCCTGGGCGAGGTAGTGCTGAAAGGTCTCGTCGTCGTCGACCTCCCGGCAGAAACAGTAGGAGTCGCCGTAGGTCGAGACGGTGAGGTCGGCGTCGGGATCCCGCTCCTTGGCGGGACAGACCCGGCTCGCGTACTCGTCGGTCGAGTAGGTCACGACGCTGCGGACCTCCTCGCCGGGGAGGTGGTCGCCGGTGTCTTTCTGTTTCTCCCGGTTCGGCTGGGGACACCAGCCCAGTTCGGGATCGAAACTGCTGAACTTCCCCAGTAACTCCCGGTCGATCTCGGGGAACTCCTCGGTGGCGACCGAGGGGAGCCGCTCGAGCGCACGGTACGACACGACCTCGAGAACGACCGCGACGCCGACCACCGCGAGGGCGATCGCGACGAACGGAAGCATGGACATATCGTACCGGAACGGGCGGTAAGTGGGTTGGGCCGGACAATGCCGCTTTCACGTCGCCGTGGGTCGCACGTGCGTGCCGCGTTCACCCGGGTTGGGTTCGAACGGCGTCTTGTCACCGCCGGTCACCCCCTCGTCCCCGCGGGTGTCGTGTTCGTTGGTCCCGTCCTCGCGCCAGGGAGTTCGGGGGTTGTGGTGCCGTCGTACTCGCTCGTAGCCTCGAGCTCCGCGCCTCGGCGCAAAGAGGGCGCTGCCCGTGTATGCAGGCCGGACCGGTTCGAGGCCAGCGCCGTCAGAGCAGCCCGGCGATCGAGCGGACGAGTGATTCGGCGGTCACGAGCGACGTCAGGAACATCGCGATCACGGCCGCGAGGAAGACCGCCTGCTCGAGTCGGTCCGGCTCGTAGTAGCGCTTGATCGCCGCGAACAGTGCAAGCGCCGTGATCGGCAGGCCGACGACGCCGTTGACGGCGGGCATGAGCAACGCCAGCCTGACCGGCGTGAACTCGGTGAACGCGAGGATCGGGATCGCGAGGACGACCGAGAGGCCGATCAGGCAGTGGACGGTCCGGCGGAAGTGCATGTCGCCGAACTGGGTCGTGAGTGCGTACGACTGGGGAACCATGAAGCCGGCGGCAAACAGCGTCCCAGTCGCGCTCGTAAAGGAGGCGGCACCGACCGCGAGGACGAACACCCCGAGTACCCACGGACCGATCATGTCGATCAGCGGTTCCGCGGGGGCGGTCAGGGTGAGCGTCCCGTCGGGGACGGCCATCGCCGCCGCGATGACGACCGTTGCGCTGAGTGCGACGACGGCCGCCAGTCCGACGGTGTGGTCTTTCCGGTAGCGGGAGACGTTCGTCCAGTCTTTCTCGTGTTGCATGCTCGTCTGGATGAAGAAGTTCGGGTAGTAGACGGTCGTCCCCAGCAACGCGATGATCATCGTGAGATAGTTCAGATCGCCGGACATCGTCGGGATAAAGCCCATCGCGACGCCGCCAAGCGAGGGCTGGAGATTCGCGACGATAACCAGATACGAGGCGAAGATCGCGAGAACGAGCGTCGCGATGACGCCCTCGATGCGGCTGTACACCCGGAGTTCGACGAGCGAGATGCCAAGCGCCGCCATGAGGATAATTCCCACATACAGGTTCGACAGCGGGGTCAGAAAGACCAGTGCAGCTCCCGCGAGCGCGTAGTTCGCCACGCTCCAGAACTGCATGATGAACGCGATTCCGAGCGCGAACGGTTTCGCCGCAGTCGGGCCGATCACGTCCCTGATATAGTCCATGAGCGGTTCGTCCTTCGCCGCGAGGCGGGCCGACATCTCGTGCATCGTCAGCCCGACGCCGAGTGCCAGCGGCAGGACCCACAACAGGCCGAATCCGAAACTGACGCCGGCTTGCGTCAGAATGTAGACGGACCCGGCTCCGAAGATATTCGCCGCAAAGAGGAGACCGAGCCCGTACTGATGAATTGTTTGTTTGGCCTTTTCAACAGGAACGTCGACCGCGGTACTGTGTTCTTCCATGTGTGGGACTGCTCCGAAAACCGGCAGACGTGTTGGCCGCTCGAGCCCGTCCGGCCGCATCGACTCGCGGCCGGACGAATTGCACCTGTGTACTGTCGCACGGAATGCTGTACCCGAAGCAACGATTGGGATCCGGTTGAGCGGAAAGCTTGAGATAGCAGCCCACCCCTCACAACGCCGGCTCGAGTACTCCGATAGTCACCGATTCGTGACGGCTCGGCCCAACGTGACGACCACGAGGGCATCGGGCTCGGAGCGGCAACGATCGCCGACACCGACCGATCAGCCCGCCGACCCGATCGAGACGTCGTCTCCCGGGAGTCGACCGACGCCGCCGATCGGTCCCGTCTCGGGTCGATCCCTCGAGTCCCTGCTGGCACCACTTTCTTGGGAGTCCGGGTCGAAGCGGCCGATACAGACGAAGTTGCCTTCAGAAGAAGGCCTATATATTTCTATCCCTTACCACAGGTGAAGACCAAATGCAAGGACAATCCCAACAGCAGGCCTACGACCGGGGTATCACCATCTTCTCCCCGGACGGACGCCTCTACCAAGTCGAGTACGCTCGCGAAGCCGTCAAACGCGGCACCGCGAGCGTCGGCGTTCGGACGCCCGACGGCGTCGTCCTCGCCGCGAACCGCCAGATCAGCTCGCCGCTCATGGAGCGCTCGAGCGTCGAGAAGATCCACAAAGCGGACGACCACGTCGGCGTCGCAAGCGCCGGCCACGTCGCCGACGCGCGCCAGCTGATCGACCTCGCGCGGCGACGCGCACAGGGCGAACAGCTCCGCTACGGTCAGGAGATCGGCGTCGAGACGCTGACTCGGTCGATCACCGACCACATCCAGGAGTACACCCAGACCGGCGGCGCACGGCCGTTCGGGGTCGCCCTGCTGGTCGGCGGCGTCGAGGACGGCCAGCCGCGGCTGTTCGAGACCGACCCCTCGGGCACCGACTACGAGTGGCAGGCCGCCGCCGTCGGCGGCGACCGCGACGTCATTCAGGGCTACCTCGAGGAGGAGTACCGCGAGGACATCGATATCGACGCCGGTATCGAACTCGCCATCAGCGCGCTCAACGAGCCCGAAGAGGAGTCCGTCGCGGCCGAAGCGGTCGACGTCGCGACGATCACGACCGAAGACGAGTCGTTCAGTACGGTCGACGACGAGCGCCTCGAGTCGATCGTCGCGGAGATCGACACGGAGGAACAGGATGAATAACCCGCTCTCGCAGGGCAACGGCGATCCCTCGCCGTACGAGCCCGAACTGGGGTCGCTGCCGAACGGCAGCCAGACCGGCGACGACGAGACGGTCAACAAGACCGGGACGACGACCATCGGCATCACGACCGACGAGGGCGTCGTCATCGCGACGGACATGCGCGCCAGCCTCGGCGGGCGATTCGTCTCGAACAAGAACGTCCAGAAGGTCGAGCAGATCCACCCGACCGGCGCACTGACGCTGGTCGGCTCCGTCGGTGGCGCGCAGTCGTTCATCCGGACGCTGCGCTCCGAGGTCAACCTCTATGAATCCCGGCGCGACGAGCCGATGCCGATCGAGGCGCTGGCGACGCTGGCGGGTAACTTCGCCCGCGGCGGCCCGTTCCGCGCGATCAACCCCATCCTCGGCGGCGTCGACGACGAGGGCAGCCACGTCTACAGCATCGACCCCGCCGGCGGCGTCATGGCCGACGACTACACGGTCACCGGCTCGGGCATGCAACTGGCCTACGGCCTCCTCGAGCAGGAGTACGAGGACGACCTCTCGCTCGCGGACGCGAAGTCCGTCGCGGCCCGCGCGATCAAAAGCGCCGTCGAGCGCGACACCGGCTCCGGCAACGGCGTCTTCCTCGCGGAGGTCACCGACGAGGGCGTCGACATTCAGGGCCACGAGGAGTTCGACGCGGTCATCTAAGCCGGTTCGACGGCTGTTTCGAGTTCGACGCCGCGGCTCGCCGGATCCGCGCTCGCGCGCGTACACGTGACTTTTATTAGGGCCGGACCGCTATCCGAAAGCAGGTTTTACATGTCCCAGGAAAGCGAGTACGGAGCCGGACAGATTCAGGTCTTAGAGGGCCTGGAAGCTGTGCGAAAGCGACCGGCGATGTACATCGGCTCTACCGATTCTCGAGGCCTCCACCATCTGGTCTACGAAGTGGTGGACAACTCGATCGACGAGGCGCTGGCCGGCCACTGCGACGACATCACCGTCTCCATCCACGAGGACGGCTCGGTGAGCGTCGCTGATGACGGCCGCGGCATCCCCGTCGACACACACGAGGAGTACGACCGCCCTGCACTCGAGGTCATTCTGACCGTCCTCCACGCCGGGGGGAAGTTCGACAACAAGTCCTACCAGGTCTCCGGCGGCCTCCACGGCGTCGGCGTCTCCGTCGTCAACGCCCTCTCCGAACGCCTCGAGGCAGAAGTCAAACGCGACGGCGGGGTCTTTCGCCACGCCTTCGAGGGCGGTGAGCCCGTCGGCGACATGGAGCGGGTCCGCGACATGGAACCCGACGAGGAAACGGGCACCCGGATCCAGTTCTGGCCCGACACGGGCATCTTCGAGACGGGCGAGATATCCTTCTCGACGCTGTCGAACCGGCTCCGCGAACTGGCCTTCCTCAACTCGGGCGTTCGCATCACGCTTCGGGACGAGCGCGAGGAGACCGACGACGGCGACGTGGTCGCCGAGACCTACGAGTACGACGGCGGCATCCGCGAGTTCGTCGACTACCTGAACGAGACGCGGTCGGCGATGCACGAGGACGTCATCTACTTCGAGGACGAGGATCAGAGCATCCAGATCGAGGTCGCGATGCAGGCCACCGAGGAACTGCAGGGTTCGATCCACGCCTTCGCGAACAACATCAACACCCGCGAGGGCGGGACCCACCTCACCGGCTTCAAGACCGCACTGACGCGGTGTGTCAACGACTACGCCAACGAGAACGACCTCCTCTCGGACCTCGATAACAACCTCACGGGCGAGGACATCCGCGAGGGGCTGACGGCGGTCATCTCGATCAAACACCCCGATCCCCAGTTCGAGGGCCAGACGAAGACCAAACTCGGCAATAGCGAAGTCCGAGGGATCGTCGAGAGCGCCATGCACGAGGGGCTTGGCACCTACTTCGAGGAACACCCCGACACCGCCGAGGCGATCGTCAACAAGGCCGTCGAGGCCGCCAAGGCCCGCATGGCCGCCCAGAAAGCCGAAGAACTCACGCGGCGCAAGTCCGCCCTCGAGTCCACGTCGCTACCCGGCAAACTGGCCGACTGCCAGACCAAAGATCCCGAGGAGGCCGAACTGTTCATCGCGGAGGGCGACTCCGCGGGCGGCAGCGCGAAACAGGCCCGCAACCCCGACTTCCAGGCCATCCTCCCGATCAAAGGGAAGATCTTAAACGTCGAGAAACACCGGCTCGATCGCATCCTCGAGAACGACGAGATCCGGAACATGATCACTGCCATCGGCGCGGGGATCGGTGACGAGTTCGACGTCGAGGACGTCCGCTACAAGAAGATCATCATGGCGACCGACGCCGACGTCGACGGGGCACACATCCGGACGCTCCTGCTGACGTTCTTCTACCGGCACATGCGGCCGCTGCTCGAGGGCGGCTACGTCTACGCCACCCAGCCGCCGCTGTACCGCATCCGGTATCGCGGCGAGACCTACGACGCGATGACCGAGGCCGAACGCGACGAGATCGTCGCGGAGAAATGCGACGGCAACCCCTCGCAGGTCCAGCGGTTCAAGGGCTTAGGCGAGATGAACCCCCAACAGCTCTGGGACACGACGATGGACCCCGACAACCGCATCCTCAAACAGATCACGATCGAGGACGCGGCCGCGGCGGACAAGATGTTCTCCGTCCTGATGGGCGACGCCGTCGAACCCCGCAAGCAGTTCATCAAGGAACACGCGCCGGAAGCCGAGTGGATCGACATTTGAGAGCCGTGGTGAGGTAACTACATGAGTTCAGACGTACCCGATCCGACTGACATCGAGGCGCGAGCGGTAGAGAACGTCCGCATCGAGGACGAAATGGAGCAGAGCTACATCGACTACGCGATGTCCGTCATCGCGGGCCGTGCGCTCCCCCGCGTCGAGGACGGCCTGAAACCCGTCCACCGGCGTATCCTCTATGCGATGCATGAGATGGGTGTCTCTTCGGGCTCGTCCCATCGCAAGTCCTCCTCGATCGTCGGGGAGACAATGGGTGACTACCACCCCCACGGTGACAGCGCGATCTACGACACGCTGGTCCGGATGGCACAGGACTTCTCGATGCGATATCCCCTCGTGGACGGCCAGGGGAACTTCGGCTCGATGGACGGCGATCCGGCCGCCGCACAGCGCTACACCGAGGCCCGGATGTCACCGATCTCCGAGGAGTTGCTCGCAGACATCGAGAAGGACACCGTCGACTTCTCCGCGA
The DNA here is from genome assembly GCA_000690595.2 of Natrinema mahii. Classification (GTDB taxonomy): domain Archaea; phylum Halobacteriota; class Halobacteria; order Halobacteriales; family Natrialbaceae; genus Natrinema; species Natrinema mahii. The sequence continues at coordinate 286,379 of JHUT02000001.1, forward strand.
ACTACGACGACCGCCTGCAGGAACCCGACGTCCTGCCGGCGGCGTTCCCGAACCTGCTCGTCAACGGTTCCTCCGGGATCGCGGTCGGGATGTCGACGAACATCCCGCCGCACAATCTCGGCGAGGTGATCGACGCGACGATCGAACTGATCGACGACCCCGACGCGACGGTCGAAGACCTGATGGAACACGTCAAGGGCCCCGACTTCCCAACCGGTGCCAACATCGTCGGGCGCGACGCCATCTACTCGGCGTACAAGACCGGCCGCGGTCGCCTCCGCGTCCGCGCGGAGTTCGAGGTCGAGGAGTGGAAGAACGGGCGCGAACGGATCGTCGTCTCCGAACTCCCCTTCCAGTCAAACAAGGCCCGCCTCGTCGAGCGCATCGCCGACGACGTCAACGAGGGCGAGATCGAGGGCATCACCGACCTGCGCGACGAGTCCGACCGCGACGGCGTCCGGATCGTCATCGAACTCAATCGCGGGGCAAACGCCGAGGTCGTCAAGAACAAACTGCTCGAGAACCACCTCGAGAAGACCTTCGGCGTCATCAACCTCGCGCTGGTCGACGGCCAGCCGCGAGTCCTCTCGCTCAAGGAGACCCTAGAGGAGTACGTCGCCCACCGCCGCGAGGTCGTCCGCCGGCGCAGCGAGTACGACCTCGCGGAGGCCGAAGACCGCGCCCACATTCTCGAGGGCCGGCTGACGGCCGTCGAGAACGCCGAGGACGTGGTCGAGCTGATCCAGGACAGCGAGACGCGGTCGGACGCGAAGGAGAACCTCCAGGACGCCTACGACTTCTCCGCGGACCAGGCCGATCACATCGTCCGGATGCAGCTGGGCAGTCTCACCTCGATGGAGGCCGCCGAGATCAACGAGGAGTACGAGGCGGTCCAGGCCGAGATCGAACGGCTGACCGCCATCCTCGAGAGCGAGGACGAGTTGCTCTCGGTCATCAAAGAGGAACTCCGCGAGATCAAAGCCGAGTACGCCGACGACCGCCGCACCTCGATCATCGAGGATCAGGGGACGGTCACCCACGAGGACCTCATCCCCGAGGAGGAAGTCGTCGTCGTCATGACCGAGGACGACTACGTCAAGCGGATGCCGATCGAGCAGTTCGACCCGCAGGGTCGGGGCGGCAAGGGGATCATCGGCGCGGACGTCAAGGAGGACGACCGCGTCGCGACGGTCTTCCGGGCCAACACCCACGATTACCTGCTCTGCTTTACCAATCAGGGCGAGGTCTACCGGCTCAAGACCTACGAGATCCCCGAGATGGGCCGGACGGCCCGCGGGAAATCGGCGGTCAACATCCTCGATCTCGACCCCGGCGAGGACATCACGGCCATCGTCGACACCGACGCCCTCGAGGACGACGAGTACGTGACGATGGCCACCCGGAACGGTTACGTCAAACGCACCGCCGGCGAGGCGTTCGACAACATCCGCTCGACGGGAATCATCGCCGCCGATCTCGAGGCGGGCGACGAACTCGTCGACGTCGAGGTCACCGACGGCTCGCAGGACCTGGTCATCGCGACCGAGGGCGGGATGACGATCCGCTTCGACGAGGACGAAGTCCGCGCGATGGGGCGGAACGCCCGCGGCGTCAACGGTATCAAACTGCAGGACGGCGACGCCGTGGCCGGGCTGGTCGCGACCGACGAAGGCGACGAGCAGGCGCTGCTGACGGTGACCGAGAACGGCTACGGCAAGCGGACGCCACTCTCCGAGTACAGCACGCAGTCCCGGTACGGGAAGGGGCTGATCGACATCAAGACCGGCGAGCGAAACGGCCCCGTGACGGCCGTCAAAGCCGTCTCCGAGGACGATCAGCTCGTGTTGATGAGCGAACGCGGGCAGATCGTCCGGACCCGCGTCGACGAGATTTCGACCGTCGGCCGGAACACGATGGGCGTGATCGTCATGGCAGTCGAGGACGGCGACGCGGTCGCTGCGGTCGACGACATCCCGGCAGCCGCCGCCGAATCCGACGACGAGCCGGTCGACGCGACGGACTGAGCCGACCGCAACACGGCTCGCGCTGCTCGAGCAGGGCGAAAGCGGCTGTTTTCGAACACGGCGGTGGAGAGCGCGAACGCTATCGGCGCGACTGCACCGAGTTCCACAGCGATCGCGCCGACCTCGTGCGATCAGTGTGTCAATCGTTTCAGCGGCTACTATAGAGAAGGAAGGAGAGACGGCGGTCGAGCGCCGATCAGTGGGCCGGTTCCTCGGCGGGCGCGACCATATCGTCGATCCGCAGGATCAGGATGTTGTTCGTGTCGTCCTTGCCGTCGACGGTGCCCTCGATCAGCAACTTCGAGAGCGGCGTCGGGCCGACGGTGACCGAATCGTTCTCGTGAATGTCGCCCAGCGTCCCCTGAATGTGGATCTCGGCCCGGCAGAGTTCGGGGTGGTGAACGCTCGAGAGGTCGATCTCCTCGATGATGGTGTCGTCGACGGGTTCGCCCTCGTGTTGCATCGGGACCGCGGCGGGCTCGTCCATCTGCTGGATCTCGAGTGCCTCGTAGGCGGCTGCAGTGGGCTTGTAGCCACCTTTCGGCCCCGGTACACCCTCGACGAGCTGGAGGGCTTTGAGACTCTGCATCTGGTTACGGATCGTGCCGGGGTTGCGGTCGACCTGTTCCGCGATGTCCTCGCCTTTGATGGCATCTTCGGACTCTTTGTGGAGGTTCGTGAGCGCGCGGAGGATTTTCTTCTGGCTGGGTGTGAGTTCGATGGATGACATAGGTATTTATTCGTATTTGGTTTCCTTAAACCCGGCGGGTGAGTCCGTCGGATTCGTGGGGGAACGTGACGTTTGCACGGGGGACGTGAAGATGTTTCTTTTCGTTCCGCGACGGAAACTAGGTGTCCGTTGGCACGATTCACCGGGAGTCAAACGCTTGCGAACTAACCCTGTGGATCCGGCTCTGCCGGGGTCACGACGCGGACGTGGTGTGCGACCGTTTCGGGCAGCGAGACCGGCTCCTCGCTCTCGCTCGAGCGGGCCGTCACCATGCCGAAGGGGGCGACCTCGAGGATCTCGAGTTCGACGCCGGGTTCGACGCCGCGGTCGGCGAGATAGGAGAGAACCTCGGGATCGCGGTCGGCGACTTCCGCGACGGTGACGACCGCTCCCTCCTCGAACTCGGAAATCGCCTCGCCGGCGGGGCGCTCGGGCGGCTCGAGGTCGGCGCCCGGGATCGGCGAGCCGTGGGGATCGACCGTGGGCTCGCCCAGCGCGTCGGCGACGCGGGCCTCGAAATCCTCGCTGATGTGGTGTTCGAGTCGGTCGGCCTCGGCGTGGACCTCCGACCAGTCGTAGTCGAGATGCTCGGTGAGGTAGGCCTCGAGCAAGCGGTGATGGCGGACGATCTCGAGGGCGACCGTCTCGCCCTCGTCGGTCAGCGTGACGCCGCGGTACTTCTCGCGGTCGACCAGCCCCCGTTCCTCGAGCTTGTCGAGCATGCTGGTGACCGTCGGCGACGTGACGTCTAACTCCGCGGCGATCTCGGACGTGCGGATCCGCTCGTCGGTCCCGCGTTGGAGCTGGTAGATCGCCTTGAGGTAGTCCTCCATCACGTCGCTCAGCATCATGCTGTCCCGGATTTAGACGGGTCTAACCCTAAACCTGTCGCCCTCGAGAACGCAGCGGGATCGCCACGACCAAGCCGGTCGACCCCCTATCATGGATATGGACCGAACCGTCAGGATCATCGGCGCACCGATGGACTACGGGGCGAACCGCCGTGGGGTCGACATGGGACCGTCCGCGATCCGGTACGCGGATCTGGCAGACCGACTCGCCGAGGCGAACGCCGAGCCCGTCGACGACGGCGATCTGGCGATGCCGCGAGCCGAAGAACGGGATCCGGACGCCGCCCAGCCCACCGACGGGAACGCGAAGTTCCTCCGGGAGGTCGAAGACGTCTGCCGGCGGGTGAGCGACCGCGTCGCGGCGACGATCGCGGACGGGGAGTTCCCCCTCGTTCTCGGCGGGGATCACTCGGTGGCGATCGGCTCACTCGCGGGGTCGGCACGCGAGACCGACCTCGGCGCGATCTGGTTCGACGCCCATGCCGACATCAATACGCCCGAGACCTCGCCCAGCGGCAACGTCCACGGGATGCCCCTGGCCGCGGCGCTTGGCCACGGGTCGTTCGGCGAGACGGAGTGGGCTCCCGCCCCCCGGCTCCAGGCGTCTTCGATCGCGTACGTCGGCCTCCGGAGCATCGACGATCGCGAACGCGAACTGCTCCGGGAGAGCGAACTGACCGTCTTTACCATGTCCGACATCGACCAGCGGGGCGTCTCGTCCGTCGTCGAGGACGCGCTCGCCGTCGCGACCGACGGGACCGACGGCGTCCACGTCAGTCTCGACCTCGACTGGCTCGATCCCAAGACCGCGCCCGGCGTCGGCACCCCCGTCCGCGGCGGCGTCACCTACCGGGAGGCCCACGCCGCCCTCGAGACCCTTTCGAAGCGCGACCGCGCGGACGACGTCCTCAGGTCGATGGACGTCGTCGAGGTCAACCCGATCCTGGACGAGGGCAACGAGACGGCGACGCTGGCGGCCGAACTGACCGCCAGCGCGTTCGGCAAGCGCATCTTCTGACTGCCCGGCCGTCGATATCCGGCCGCGGAAAGCGGCGCTTGTCAACAGTATTCACGGGGATGCTGGTTTCAACAGCTTTGTATCATAGTGCTTCCCAGTATGCGGTATGACTGAGAACGTCGTCGTGCTCGGAGCCGGCTACGCCGGAACCGGTGCGATCACGAAGCTCCAATCCGAACTCGGGAGCAACGCGCGACTGACCTGGATCGCCGACGTCGACTATCACCTCGTTCTCCACGAGTCCCACCGCGTCATCCGCGATCCCAGCGTCCGCTCGGACATCACCTTCCCCGTCGAGGAGATCGCCGACCCCGCCACCCGGTTCATCCAGGACGAGGTCGTCGGCCTCGACGTCGACGATCAGGTCGTCGAACTGGAAGACACCGAGGACGTCGAGTACGACTACGTCCTCGTCGGACTGGGCAGCCAGACCGCCTACTACGGCATCCCCGGCCTCGAGGAACACTCCCTGACCCTGAAGAGCTTAGACGACGCGCTGGAGATCCACGAAGCGGTCAAAGACGCCAGTCAGGAAGCGACCCGCGGCGAGCCCGCACAGGTCGTCATCGGCGGCGCCGGTCTCTCGGGCATCCAGACCGCCGGCGAGATCGCCGAGTTCCGCGACGCTCACCGCGCGCCCATCGAGATCCACCTCGTCGAGGCGCTCGAGGAGATCTTCCCCGGCAACGACCCCGAGATCCAGCAGGCCCTGCGGGACCTCCTCGAGGACGCCGGCATCCAGATCCACACCGACGACCCGATCACCGAGGCCACCGCGGACCACATCGAGTTCGACGAGGGCGAGCCCCTCGATCACGACGTCCTCGTCTGGACCGGCGGCATTACGGGCCGGGACGCGATGGACGACGCCGATCTCGAGAAGGAACACAACCGCGTCAACGCGAGCGCGAACTTCCAGACCTCGGACGAGCGGGTCTTCGCCATCGGCGACTCGGCGATCATCGACCAGGGCGACCAGCCCGCACCGCCGACGGCACAGGCCGCCTGGCAGGCCGCCGAAGTCGCCGGCGAGAACATCGCCCGCGCGATCGCGAACCGCCCGCTGAAGACCTGGGAACACGAGGACAAGGGGACCGTCATCTCCGTCGGCGACGAGGCCGTCGCCCACGAGGTCAAGCCCGCCTTCGGGATCTCCCTGCCCGTCGACACCTTCGGCGGCATCCCGGCCAAGAACTTAAAGAAGATGATCGCCGCCCGCTGGATCGCCGACATCACCTCCTGGAACGAGGCCCGCAAGTCCTGGTCGTCGCTGTAGATCGGGTTCGACGAGTTCGGTTTCGACGCCGTTTTTGCGAGTCGCTCGAGCGAGTACGCCTCAGTCCGACCGTTCGTCTCTCGATCCGTCACCGGCCGCCTCGCCCATCGGTTCCGCGGGGACGCCCGCGACCGTCGTCCCCGGTGGCACGTCGCGGGTCACCAGCGAGTTGGCCGCCACGCGGGCCTCCGGGCCGATCTCGACGCCGGGCAGCACGATCGCGCCCGCGCCGATCATCGCCCGCTCGCCGACGACGACCTCGCCGGTCCGGTACTCCTCGAAGAGGAACTCGTGACAGAGGATCGTCGCGTCGTAGCCGACGATCGCGTCGGCCTCGACGGTGATGAGATCCGGCCAGAAGACGTCCGGCGTGGCCTCGAGTCCCCACGAGACCCCCTCGCCGACTGTGACGCCGATCCGGCGCAGGAGCCAGCGCTTGAGCCTGAGACTCGGCGAGATCCGGACCAGCCAGACGACGACGTAGTTGATCGCGACCCGGAGCGGGTTGCGGGCGGCCGTCCAGTGGGCCAGCGAGTTGCGCGGCCCGGGCGTCGCGTGGCGTTCGACGCGCTCGTGTCGTGGCGTCGTATCGTCGGAATCCGTCACTGGCTAGCGGTTTCGAGCCGTCGGCACATGAAACCGAGCGATGCGGAACCGCGGACCGGCGTGTGGCGATCGACGGCGTCCAAACTAGTAAGGCGATACCGCCGTTCCCGTCCGGACTGACTCACCGCTATGTCCTGCCCCCAACAGACCACCCTCGAGACCGAGACCGTCTACACGCTGCTCGCGGACGAGCGGTTGCGGGCCGTCCTCGAGTCGCTTCGCGCGGCAGCGCCGGCGTCGCCCGACGAACTCGAGCGTCGCCTCGCCGCGTCGGATTCCTCCCTCGAGGCGAGCGCCGCCGGAGACGCCGACCATCGCGCGATCGCCATCGAACTGATCCACTACTACCTGCCGAAACTCGACGATCACGACGTCGTCGAGTACGATCGATCGGACGCGACGGTCACGACCGGATCGAACTTCGACGACCTCGAGCCGTTTCTCGATCGGATCGAGACGGGGTCGTCCTGACCGCTGGAGCCGATCCCCCGCCGGCCGCCGTCTACGGCTGCCGACAGCAATCTGGGGTCCAGCGGTCGCGTTCCGCGGCCGTCCGCGCGCCCGGAACCCCGACCAGATCCCGAAAGGCCGGTCCCGAGAGGGCACAGCGATAGGCCGGTTTGTACATCATGTTCTCGCCGCCGGCCGCTACGTTCCACTCCGCGGCGATCTCGTCGCGGAGGTAGTACTGTGCCCGCTCGTTGCCCGGCTTGACGTAGTAGTCGCTGAGCCGGATCGGGTCCCGCGCGAAGAGCCCGCCGGGCTCGCGACCGTCGACGATCACGACCGGCTTCTCGAGGTAGAGGTCGCCGTCCCGGGCGCGTTTCGCATGTGCGTTCTCGGGGTGGGCCGCGAGGATCGATTCCCGCTCGGCCGGCGGCGTCTCCGGACCGACGACCGCCACGTCCTCGACGGTGACGTAGCCGATCAGATAGCGGTGCGCGCGGTCGCCGCCGGGCCGGCGCAGGCCGGCGTAGAACCCGACGACGTCGCCCGGCTCGAGCGCGCGCAGCCGCGAGACGTAGCCGCTGGTCCGATGTTCGCCGTATGTCAGCGCCGCGAAGTTGGGGTCGCGGTGGAGCGGCCACGACTCGAGGGCGTCGCCGGCGACGGTCTCGCTCCCGTCGTGGACCGGCTGTGGCGTGATCCGGGTCGTCAGGTCCGCAGCGACGCCGTCGTCGGCCCGCAAGTCCCACGATCCCAGCGTTTCGGTTTCGGCCGTCTCGCGGGTCTTCTCGGGGATCGGGACGTATTCGAACCGCCCGTCGTCGTACAGCGGGGCCAGGGCACCGAGGTTCGTGCTGTCGGCACCGACGCCGGCGAGGACGACCGTCATGGTGTTGTCGTCCTCTCGGGACGGCGCGGGGGTAAAGCCGCCGATCGAGTTCGGTCACCCGTCCGCGCCCCGAGCGAGATAGAACAGGGGAATCGCGAGCGCGAGGAACACCGACCCCAGCCCGGCGATGCCGATCCAGGCCGTCGACAGCCAGCGGTCGGGGAGGACGCCGCCGACCTCGAGGACCCACAGCAGGCTGTAGGACCCGAGGAGCACACAGCCGGCCACGTAGAGCCGCAGGAGCCAGCCGGCGATCCGATAGAGCGTCGTCTTCGTGACCGTCGGCGAGAGCGCGTCCTCGAGGCCGTCGATCATCGGCTCACCGTCCGCTCGGGAGAGCGACCACCGTCGTCGGCGACGGCGGGCACGTCACCGCTCGAGCGTCCGTAGCTGCGGGCCGTCGGAAGCGATGCCATGGATCGATACCCGACGGTGTGGCGTCGAACCGCTTGAAGCTTCGCGTCCTCGAGCCGGGGGTGAGCAGTGCCGTTTGACTGGAGTCGCGACGCACTATGGGTACAAACGTAGCACTGCCGCTCGAATACACACGCGACTCGAGAAGCGCCGATGGCGCAGCTCACCGACGGGCAAAAGACCTGCCTCGAGTCCGCTGATCGCCAGCGGTCCCGGAAAGATGACGCCGATCGGTCCCGCGATCAGGCGTACTGGGCGACGACGTTGAGAATCTCGTCGAGTTCGTCCCCCGACAGCGAGTAGCGCTGCTTCGCGTACACCGACCGGAGTTCGTCCCGGTCGTGCGGCAGGAGATTGGCGATCTTGTATGCGGTCGGCTCGTCGACCTTCTCCAGCTCCTGGAGGTCGTCGACCAGCGCCTGGGCCTCTTCGGGCTCCAAGACCGCGAACCGATTGGCGTGTTCGATCGCTCGCGCGAGTTCGTACCGCAGCTCGCGATCCTCGTCCATCGCGCGTTCGGCTTCGATGTCGGCGAGCAGCTCCTTTGTCTCCGAGACCGTCAGGAACTCCTCGTCGACGATCTCTTTGAAGATCGTCATCCTGCTTAGATCCGGCTCTTTTCCTGATTCTGTGCGCGCATGTGGGCCGCGGCGACGAGCAGGGTCTTGTCCTTGCCGCCGTCGTTGATCGCGACCTTGAAGACGCTGCCCTGTTTGCCGACGACTTCGCCGGTGCGACCGTCGAATCGCGGGTGGAAGCGACCGTCGGCGACGCTTGGGTCGATTTTCAGATGGACTTTCTCACCCTCCTCGTACTCCTGAATGGCACGCTGTGGCGGCGACGTACCGCGGTCTCGAGGATCGTTCGCGAGCTTCTTCCGGGTTCCCTGACGGGGGCCATTAGATTTCGGCATAGTCGTACGCCCGCTTTGTCCGGTGACGGTTATAAAACACACGTATTCCACCCACCGTTTTCGTCGGGAACCGCTCGCGGACCGATCGTCCGTGCCATGTCACGCGGGACCGCTGGTCCCGCCTGCCGACGGGCGTCCGAGACGGTGCGTTTACACCCGGCCCGACCGAAGCGCCGGCAATGAGAGACCCAGACGGACTGATCGCCCGAGCGGGCGTGCGGGGCGATCCGGACCGCGATCAACACTTCCTCGTCGACGATCGGGTGCTGGACCGGCTACCGACCTACCTCGAGGAGATCGGTGCTGACGCGAGTCACCTGCTCGAGATCGGCGGGGGGACGGGCGCGCTGACCGACCGACTGCTCGCGGTCGGTGACGAGGTGACCGTCGTCGAGCGCGACCGCGAGCTCGCCGCCTTCCTGCGCGAGGAGTTCGCCGACGAGATCGCGGCCGACGAGCTGACCGTGATCGAGGGCGACGCCCTCGAGGTCGAGCTGCCCGACTTTACCGCGTCGGTCTCGAACCTCCCCTACGGCGTCTCGAGCGAGATCGCGTTTCGGCTCTTTCCGGAGAAGAGACCGCTCGTATTGATGTTCCAGCAGGAGTTCGCCGAGCGGATGGTCGCCGAGCCCGGGACCCCGGAGTACGGCCGCCTCTCGGTCTCGAGCCAGCACTACGCCGACGTCGAACTCGTCGAATCGATCCCGAAGGAGGCCTTCGACCCGCAGCCTGCCGTCCGGAGCGCGGTGGTCCGGGCCGTCCCTCGCGAGCCCGACTACACGGTCGCGGACGAGGACTTTTTCCTGCGGTTCGTCAAGGCCGTGTTCACCCAGCGGCGGAAGACGGTCCGCAACGCCGTCCGGAACACGGCCCACATCTCCGGGCTCGGCGAGCCGGACGCGGTCGTCGAGGCGGCCGACGAGGCCCTGCTCCGCAAGCGGCCCGACGCGATGGCGCCGGCGGAGTTCGCCGCGCTGGCTTCGCTCGCGCGAGACGTCGGCGAACCGGAGACGTAGCCGGGTGCGAGAGCGAGACGTAACGTCGGACGAGGCGGCTCGAGCCGACCACTCGGGCGGGGGCGCGGTGACCGTTCGAACGGGGGCGGAGTAACCAACGAATACTCAAAGCTGCACGGCCGAGGAACCCGGGAGACGAACGCATGTCAGTACTGACGCGGCTCGACTGGCTCTCGGAGATGTTTCCGACGGTCCCGCTTCGGCTCGCGGTGTCCCTCGTCGCGGTCGGGCTCGTCTTCGCCGTCCTGCTCACCTACCGCCGGCTACACGCACGCGTCGCAGAGCGAACGCGACCGCTGTACGCGGACGTCGTCTCGGTGGCGGTACTGGTCGGGGCCTGTGCGGTCAGCGCCGGCGTCGTCCTGGGCGTCTGGGACCGCACCGACGAGGTCCGCCAGCTCTTCGTGGGACTCGATCCGGGGGGGAACACCGTTCCGCGCGCGGTCTTTTCGTTCATTCTGCTCGTACTGACCGTCATCGTCACGCGATTCGTCCGACGGATCATCGAGGAGGTGATGGACTCGACGGCCGCGGTCACCGAACACCAGCGCCAGATCACCCATCGGCTCTCACAGGTGATCATCTGGACCGTCTCGCTGGTCGTCATCCTCGGTATCTGGATCGAGGATCTGGGCAGCCTGCTCGTCGGGGCCGGCTTCCTCGGGATCGTGCTGGGCATGGCGGCCCGCCAGACCCTCGGGACGATGCTGTCGGGGTTCGTCCTGATGTTCGCCCGCCCGTTCGAGATCGGCGACTGGATCGAAGTCGAGGGTGACGAGGGGATCGTCACCGATATCTCGATCGTCAACACCCGCATCCGGTCGTTCGACGGCGAATACATCATGATCCCCAACGACGTCATCGCCTCGAGCATGGTGACGAACCGCTCGAAGCGGGGCCGCCTGCGGATCGAAGTCGAGGTCGGCGTCGATTACGGAACCGACGTCGACCGGGCCGCATCGCTCGCCGAGTCGGCGATCGAGGAGGTCGACGAGGTGCTGGCCGCGCCGTCGCCGCAGGTCGTCGGGAAGTCCTTCGGCGACTCGGCGGTCGTCCTCGGGGTGCGGTTCTGGATCGACAAGCCGAGCGCCAGACGCTACTGGACGGCCCGGACCGCCGCGATCGACGCGATCAAGCGGGCCTTCGAGGACGAAGAGATCAAGATCCCGTTCCCACAGCGGGAACTCTCGGGCCGCGCCGAGACCGGCGGGTTCCGGATCGCCGACGACGCCGACCGTGAACGGAGCGAGGAACACCGTATGCAAACACCGGAGGAACGATAGATGGGACTCGAGGAGCAACGCGACGTCGAAACCGACGTGTACCAACCGGCCGAGGACTCGCAACTGCTGGCCGAGGCGGTCTGTGAGCGACTCGAGGGGGCCGAGCGCGTCCTCGAGGTCGGGACCGGCTCGGGCTTCGTCGCCGGGCGGATCGCCGCCGAGACCGACGCCCGCGTGATCGCGTCGGATCTGAACCCCCACGCCGTCCGACAGGCCCGGGGTGAGGGCGTCGAGACGGTGCGTGCGGATCTGGTCTCGCCGTTCCGCGACGGGAGTTTCGACGCGGTCGCGTTCAACCCGCCCTACCTCCCGACCGATCCGGACAACGAGTGGGACGACTGGATGGAACACGCCCTCTCCGGCGGCGAGGACGGCCGGGCAGTCATCGACCCCTTCCTCGAGGCGGTCGGCCGGGTCCTCGCGCCTGACGGTAGCGTCTACCTGCTCGTGAGCAGCCTCACCGGCGTCGACGAGGTCGTCGAACGGGCCGGCGAGGAGGGCTTCAGCGCCGTCGCCGTCGCCGACGAGTCGTTCCCCTTCGAGACGCTGACGGTACTCGAGTTACATTGACGGTTTGGTACGGACACGATAAGATTGCAGCCCCATTAATAAGTTAACAACTTATACTATAATTCTAGCAGTTAATTATATGAACGCCATGTGTAATAGATAAGATGCAATGAGAGAATCGTAAACAGAAGAGCAGTCTTAAAATCACTTGGCGCAACTACTATTGCAACACCACTGATTGGTAATGTGGCTGCTCAAGAGCGTATAGGCTCGGAAGACGCATTATTAACAGGCACGATTGATTCTCCGATAGATCCAAACGAGATCAAGGACGAGCAGGAGGACTCCTTAAAGGCTGCTGTGCACCAGTCTTCTAAACAGACAGATGTAGCAACAATCAACCTACGCAAGGGGGAAAGTATCGTATCATATTCTCATACGATTGCCGAAGATGGCGTACCAAGAATCTACTTCGGAACAGTACCGAATCATAAAGCAGATTCTGGGATTCAGACAGCATCTAGCGAAGTAGATAAAAAAGAAACAATTCAAGAAAAACATAATAGGGCGATAGAAAACTTGGAAATCACTCAAGATCAAGCATCCATCCAAACCCAAGCACAAACTCAGGAGTCATTTGTTGAGCATGATGAAGATTGGATGAGAACAATACGAAGCACCCACGACTCTGGTAGTTGCCCAGACGGAACTATGACGACTGTTTATGAAGCTTATACTCAGACTGACTTGGATAATGATAATAGAGGGATTATGACTAGAGCACTTACCTATCCTGGTGCTAGTAAGGAATGTGACAACAATATGGGATTTGGGCATGAATTAGACTTAGCACATCGCTGGGACAATAATGACTCAGGAGTACCAAACCCTACAATAACTGACCGGAGTGCAGAAGAAGGAGAGGGGGAAAGCAGTGGTTCTATCACGCTGACGTATGCTGGGGCAGGCCTCTCAGTACCTATGAGTGGTCCTGATACTGAGATGACGGATAATTCAACTAGCGATCAGGCTGCGTGGGATTATGCTATTTCACAGAGTAGTGATGCAAGCAATGAGGCTAGCACACATACAACTGGTTCTGTAGCAGAATGGGATGATCTACCAGGAGACTCCCAATATGTTTCTTTAGATGTTGACCTCGAAGTAATGTATTGTGATCTTGTTGTCCCTATTCGTGGTTGTACTGGTAGGTCATTTGAAAAATTTGGTTCTGTGATTGATTTATCCACTACATAGGACCCAGACGGTAGATCTTCTAACGAAAATATTTTCATGTGATCACACACACACACAACTCATATATGATATCCAGTCTTTCGATAATAGATCTTGTAACAACCATAGTCATATTATTTAGCATTATATATATGGCTGTGTATTTGGCAGTGAAATCAGCACTAAGGGAACATCGACAAGAAAAGATAGATAACACTGACGATGAAAAGTAGAATGCGAAAATATGATTTTGGTTATGATTGGGCCAGATAATTAAGCCTATTCAACACTACTGTACCCGTAATATAATTGGCGATTTTACTAGTAGATCAGATAGTAATCATAGGGAATATACTCATGGTGTGGGGTGCTAGAATTAAAATTTATATTGATGATATTTTTAACACGCTTTCCCCCCTGTCAGGATGTTGTTCGAATTACTGTAGCACATTAGATCGGATAGAAAATATTAAGCGTCGGCATAGCCTAGCCGACCCTACGATGACTGAGTACGTTTCGACCACGCCGGGGCTGTATCCGCTCCCGGACTGGGCGAAAGACGATCTCTCGGATCTCAAGGGACACCAGAAACACGACCTCATCAGCGGCGACGAGGGTGAGGAAATCACCGCGGCCTACGAGGAGGCCCGCGAGGAGGTCATCGGCGTCCAGACCGAGGCCGGCCTCGATCGGATCGTCGAGGGCCAGCTGCGCTGGGACGACATGCTCGCCCATCCGCTGGCCGTCGCCGACGCCGTCGAGACCCGCGGGATCGTCCGCTACTACGACAACAACAACTTCTACCGGGAGCCGGTCGTCACCGACGACCTCGAGCCCACCGGCGACGTCGCCGCGGAACTCGAGGCGGCGACCCAGCTGACGGGCGGCGAGGACCTGCAGGCCGTCCTCCCTGGCCCGTACTCGCTGTTCGATCTCGCGACCGACGAACAGTACGGCGACGACGCCGACTTCCTCGCCGCGATCGCCGACTTCCTCGCGGGCGAGGTCGAGGCCTTCCCCGCAGTCGAGACGCTGTTCTTGCTCGAGCCCTCGCTGGTCGAGTCCGCGCCCGCGGACGGACTGGACGAGCGAGCGAGCGAAGCGATCGACCGGGTCGCGAGCGCGACCGACGCCGAGGTCGTCGTCCAGCCCTACTGGGGGGCTCTCGAGGAGAAGGTCTACGCGCACCTGCTCGACGCCGACATCGACGCGGTCGGCTTCGACTTCGTCGCGAACCAGGACGACAACGTCTACAACCTCCAGGAGTACGGCGCGACCGACGACGTCGCGCTCGGGCTCGCGGACGGCCAGAACACGCTCGTCGAGGACCCCGAAGCGATCCGTGATCGGGTCGAGTGGGTCGAGGGCCAGCTCGGGGTCACCGACTTCGAGACGGTCTACCTGACGACGAACACCGAGACGTTCTACCTGCCCTACGCCAAGTACGTGGAGAAACTCGAGGTCCTTGCCGAGGCCGCGGACCTCGCGGAGGTGACCGCAGCATGACAAACGAGAACAAAGATCAGTTCCGACCGGCCGACCACGAGAACGACCACTTCCTGCTGACGACCGTCGTCGGCTCCTACCCCAAGCCCAAGTGGCTCAACCGCGCGAAGGACCGCTTCGAGGACGAGGACAGCGACTTCGACGAGGACAACTGGCAGGAAGCGAAAGACGACGCGGCCCGCCTGATCACGGCCGAACACGAGCGCGCCGGCTTGGACGTCGTCGTCGACGGAGAGATGCGGCGCAACGAGATGGTCGAGTTCTTCGCCGACCGGATCGAGGGCTACGAGTTCAACGGGCCCGTCAAGGTCTGGGGCCACAACTACTTCGACAAGCCCTCCGTGGTCTCGGAGGTCGAGTACGACGACTCCTGGCTGGTCGACGAGTACGAGTTCACCGCCGACGCCACCGACCGACCGGTCAAAGTCCCGATCACGGGTCCCTACACGCTCGCGAACTGGTCCTTTAACGAGGCCTACGAGGACGACGACGAACTCACCCTCGAGCTGGCCGACCTCGTCAACGAGGAGATCGAGAAGCTCGTCGACGCCGGCGCGCGCTACATCCAGATCGACGAGCCCGCGCTCGCGACGACGCCGGACGACCACGCCATCGTCGGCGAGGCGCTGGAACACATCGTCGCCGACATCCCCGAGGAGGTCCGGATCGGCCTTCACGTCTGTTACGGCGACTACTCCCGGATCTACCCCGAAATCCTCGAGTTCCCCGTCGACGAGTTCGACCTCGAACTGGCAAACGGCGACTACGAGCAGTTAGACGTCTTCAAGGACCCCGAGTTCTCCAAGGACCTGGCGCTCGGCGTCACCGACGCCCACGTCGCCGAGGTCGAATCGGTCGAGCAGATCGAGGAAAACATTTTGAAGGGGCTCGAGGTCGTCCCGCCGGAACAGCTGGTCGTCTCGCCGGACTGCGGCGTGAAGCTGCTGCCGCGCGACGTCGCCTACGGCAAGATGGCGAATATGGTCCAGGCCGCCCGCAACGTCGAGGAGGACCTCGACGCGGGCGACATCGATGTCGAGCGCGGCGCGCCGACGCCCGCCGACGACTGAGCGAGAACGTCCCGTTTCGGTACTCGTCGCGGGAGTCGGCCGGCGAGGCCACCGCAAAGCGCTAACTACCGGGCCGGTGAACGGCCGTCCATGACCCTCGAGGTCGGCGTGCTCGGCTATCGGTTCATGGGGAAAGCACACGCGAACGCGATGGCGCGGCTCCCGATGTTCTTCCCCGACGCACCGGCGATCGAACGCAGCGTTTTGGTCGGCCGCGACGAGGCGGCGCTGGAAGGCGCGGCCGAACGGCTCGGCTTCGACTCGACCGCGACCGACTGGCGCGCGGTCGTCGACGACGTCGACGCCTTCTACAACCTCGGTCCGAACCACGTCCACGCCGAGCCGTCGATCGCCGCGCTCGAGGCCGGGACGCCCGTGTTCTGCGAGAAGCCGCTCGCACCGACGCTCGAGGAGGCAGAGGCGATGGCCGAAACGGCCCGCGAGGCCGGCGGCGACGTGCCCGCCGGCTGTGCGTTCAACTACCGGTTCGTCCCTGCGATACAGTACGCCAAGGAGCTGCTCGAGGACGGCGACCTCGGCGAGATCCACCACGTCCGCGGGCGCTACTTGCAGGACTGGCTGGTCGACCCCGGCGCGCCGTGGTCGTGGCGCAACGACGCGGAGATGGCGGGGTCGGGGGCGCTGGGCGACCTCGGCGCGCACACGGTCGACCTCCTGCGCTTTCTGGTCGGGTCGGACGACCTCGCGGGGCCGATCGAGCGGGTCAGCGGTCATCTGGAGACGTTCGTCGAGGAACGGCCGGTCGGAGACGGCGGTGAGGGTGGGGATCCGGAGACCCGTCCCGTCACCGTCGACGACGCCTACACCGCCCAGCTCGAGTTCGCGAACGGCGCGATGGGCACCCTCGAGGGGTCGCGCTTCGCGACGGGACACAAGAACGACCACACCATCGAGATCCACGGCTCGAGGGGAAGTCTGCGGTTCTCGCTCGAGCGGCTGAACGAACTCGAGGTCCTCCGGGCGGGCGACCGGGGGTACGAGACGATCCTCGTGACCGACGAGGACGACCCCTACGTCGACCACTGGTGGCCGCCGGGCCACGTACTGGGCTGGGAACACACGTTCGTCCACGAGAACTACGAGTTCCTGAGCGCGGTCGCGAACGGCGAGTCGTTCGCGCCGAGTTTCGCGGACGGGCTGGCGGCCCAGCGGGCCCTCGACGCGATCGAACGCAGCGACGAGCGGGGGGAGTGGATCGCGCTTGAGTGAGTTCGGCCGTGGTCATTTCTTCGAGCGATTCGGGAGGCGGTCGGCCTCGAGAGAGGCACGTTGTGTTTGGGGTCAGACCGCCACAGCCGACGTGCCGTGGCGCACGCTGTCGACTGCTCGAGTGAGAACGAGAGCAGTCGACGACACCGTGCGAGGGATGAGTGAACGCCGCCAGGCGTGAACGAATCGGTTGGGGAGGGTGTGGCGACTCCGTGCAGCCACGAGAGCAGAACGACTCTCTTCGTCCCACCATCCCAGTCGATACGGACTTCCCTGCTATCGTGGCAACGGGGACTGACCACGTCCTCCCCAGCCGATTCGCTCTCTCCGTTCAGTCGGTCGCTCATCCCTCGCGCAGCGTCGTGTCGCGGTTCGTTACTCACTCACCGCGACACAGCGCGCGCCACCGCACACCGTGTGGTCGGTTCGGCACGAGACGTCGCTCGCGCGCTTCGAAACCGGCAGTTCGAATCGTCCGCCGACGAACTGCGTAACTCGAGCGGCCGACCGAGTTCGCAACGTATTCGCCGTGGCACCACCTCTCACTGATCGATGGCGGCCTACGAGACGACGATCGACGTCAGGACCGACGACCTCGGGCGCAGCGGCCACGTCAACAACTCGAAGTTCGTTGCCTACACCGACCTCGCGCGGGACCGGTATCTCGCGAGCCACGGCTACGGCCCCGACGACCTCGACCACCTGGTCGTCCGTCTCGAGGTCGAGTACGAGCGGGCGCTCGCGTCGCTGACGCCGGTTACCGTCGCCGTCGATGTGGCCGCCGTCGGCGAGACGAGTGTCACCCTCGAGTACGAACTCCGGGACGCGGAGGGGGTCGTCGCGACGGTCACCACAGTGGCCGTCACGGTCGACGCGGAGGGCTCGGTTCCGATTCCGGACCCGCTGCGCCGGGGGCTCGAGGCCGACCTCGAGACGGCGACCTGACGCCGACCGTCGCCGCCCGTGGCCCGATCGGACGGACTCGACGGTCCCCTACTCCTCGATCGTCCCGACCGTGTTGATCTCGTCGTAGCGGACACTGCCCGCGTCGAGCGGCTGGCCGTCGATTTCGAGATAGCCCGGTTCGAACCCGGTCACGTCGCCGACGACATCGGTCCCGTGGTCCTCGGTCCGTTCCTCGCTCCGGACCGCGACGGTGTCACCGATCTCGAGGTGGTCTTGCACGAGGGCTTTGATGCGATCCGTGTCGGCGTCCGAGGGAATCGTCAGGTCGGTCATCGTCCGTCGAGACGCCGACGGCCACGCGGGTAGTCGTTACACCGGTATTCGCAACCCCGCTTGCGGCGTCCGGACGGCTGTCGGGGCCGGACGACCGTTTTTGTACGTTCGGGCCGAACTTTCGCGCCAATGAAGACCATCAAGGACAGCGTCCACGATCACATTCGGGTCGACGGCGTCGCCCGCGACCTGCTGGACACGCCGGCGCTCCAGCGGCTGCGACGCATCAGCCAACTGGGCACCGTCTCGCTGGTCTACCCCTCGGCCAACCACACCCGCTTCGAACACAGCCTCGGCGTCTATCACCTCGCCTGCGAGGCCCTCGAGCAACTGGGCGTCGCGGGCCGGGAGGCCCAGCGGGTCCACGCCGCCGCCATGCTCCACGATGTCGGCCACGGCCCGTTCAGCCACAACCTCGAGTCGCTGACCCACCGCCGGACCGGCCGGTATCACGACGACGTCCACGAGCTGCTCGCGGACGGCCCGGTCGGTGACGTCCTCCGATCGCACGACCTCGAGCCGGCCCGCGTCGCGGACCTGGTCGCCGGCGAAGGCCGGTTCGGACAGCTCGTCTCCGGGGAACTCGACGTCGACCGGATGGACTACCTCGTGCGTGACGCCCACCACACGGGGGTGCCCTACGGGACGATCGATCACGGCCGACTTGTCCGCGAGTTAACATTCGCCGACGGCGAACTCGTCCTCGCGGAAGGCAACGTCCAGACCGCCGAGAGCCTGCTGGTCGCCCGGGCGCTGATGAACCCGACCGTCTACAGCCACAGCGTCGCCCGCATCGGGAAGGCGATGCTGCGCCGAGCGGCCGAACGGCTGCTCGAGTCGCCCGAGATCGACGTCGACGCCGAGGTCCTCCAGCGGATGGACGATCCGGACCTGCTCGTGGCGTTGCGGTCGTGTGCGGCGACGAGCGAGTTCTCCCGCCGCCTCGATCAGCGGGACCTGTTCAAGCGGGCGGTGTGGGCGGAGATGGACGACGTGCCCGGCGGGATCATCGAGGCCGATCACGGGACGATCCGGGCGTTCGAACGCGAGATCAGCGACCGGGCCGACGTCGATCCGGACCGCGTCATCCTCGACGTGCCGAGTCGCCCCTCGATGACCGAGTCCACCTCGCGGGTGATGGTCAACGGTGAGATCAGACGACTGGACGAGCAGTCGCCGCTGGTCGCGGCCCTGCGGGCGTCCCAGTACTCCCAGTGGCGGCTCGGGGTGTACTCGCCGGCCGACCTGCGCGATCGAGTGGGTCGAGCCGCCGTCGACGTCCTCGGGCTCGACATCGACGGTGCCTTGGTCAGCGAGGTCCGGAACGGCGTGGACGCGACGCTGGACCAGTTCGTCGAGTAGAGTCCGCGTTCGACCGGTCCGCGTTCAGTACAGGCCAAGCAATTAGACACAATACATATAGTGGGATGGTTAAAACAATCATGCGATGGATAATAAACCGATCATCTTACGCCTCAATCTGATTATCGCACTTTTGCTTAGCAACCTTGTGCTGCTGCTTATCCTTATTCTCCCTCTGGAGCTGGTACTTATCGGAGGGGGCGTGATTTTGTTCCTAAGTCCTGTAGTAGGTATGCTAATAATCCGACTCCTTCGATGAGTTCGAAGCCGTCGTTACCGCTGTTCGGTTCAGTTTCACGTTTGATTTGGATACAGAACTCGTACTACCATCTACTACAGAATATAAACGACCGACTCGAGTCGCATCCTCCACTGTCCTTCGTCGGTCGCAACGATTGAAAAGACGGCCCACGAACGGCCCGGTATGGAACGAACGGGAACGATCCTCCGCGGCCGCGAGTTCGAGCCCGTCGAGGGGCGGGTCGTGATCGACGACGACGGCCGCATCGAGGCCATCGAGGAGACACCGGTCGAGAGCGACGACATCATTCTGCCGGCCTTCGTCAACGCCCACACTCACATCGGCGATTCGATCGCCAAGGAGGCCGGCGGCGGCCTCTCGCTCGAGGAACTGGTCGCGCCGCCGGACGGGCTGAAACACCGGCTCCTGCGGGCGGCCTCGCAGGACGAACTCGCCGCCGCGATGCGACGCTCGCTTGGGTTCATGCAGCGGGGCGGCACGGCGGCCTGTCTGGAGTTCCGCGAGGGCGGCGTCGAGGGGGTCCGGACGCTCGAGCGGGCGGTCGAGGGGCTCTCGATCGACGCGCTGTCGTTCGCGCGGGGCTCGATCGATGCGATGCACGCGGGCGACGGCTTCGGAGCCAGCGGGGCCAACGACGACAGCTTCGACCGGGAACGGACGGCGACCCGCGAGGCCGGCAAGCCCTTCGGCATCCACGCCGGCGAGGTCGATGCGAGCGACATCGACCCGGCGCTGGACCTCGAGCCGGACTTTCTGGTCCACATGGTCCATCCCGAGCCGAGCCACCTCGAGCGGCTCGCGGACAGCGAGATTCCGGTCGTCGTCTGCCCGCGGTCGAACCTCGTCACCGACGTGGGGCTGTCGCCCTACGCGGAACTCAGCGAGCGGACGACGCTCGCACTGGGGACGGACAACGTGATGCTGAACTCGCCGTCGATGTTCCGGGAGATGGAGTTCCTGGCGAAGCTGTCGGACCTGCCGGCCGCCGAGATCCTCCGGATGGCGACGGTCAACGGGGCCGAGATCGCCGATCTGGCGTACGGACTGGTCGAGCCCGGGCGAGAGGCCCGGCTGCTGGTACTCGACGGTGACTCGGATAACCTCGCGGGCGCTCGCGACCCGGTCCGGGCCGTGGTCCGGCGGGCCGGCGTCGACGACGTGCGGGAGGTCAGCTACGGTGCGGACACGACCGCGGACGGCGACGGCGATCGCTGAGACGGTCAGTCGAGCCGTTCGGATGTCGCCGCGTGTTCCGACGAGAGTTCGACGTACCGGTCGGCCGTCGCCTGCAGGTGGGCGTCCTCGATCTCGGTCTTCGGCTCCGCGGGGGTGCCGGCGACCAGCGTCGACTCGGGAATCTCGGTGCCCTCGGTGACGACGCTGCCGGCGGCGACGACCGATCCCTCGCCGACGTGGGCGTCGTCTAAGACGACCGCGTTCATGCCGACCAGCGCGCGCTCGGCGACGGTCGCGGCGTGGACGATGGCGCTGTGGCCGACCGTCGAGTACGGCGCGAGTTCGGCGTCCTCGTGGAGGACGGCGTTGTCCTGGACGTTCGCCCCCTCGCCGACGACGATCCGGCCGTGATCGCCCCGGATCGTGACGTTCGGCCAGACGCTCGCGTCCTCCTCGATGACGACGTCGCCGATGACGACCGCCGCGTCGTCGACGTACGCGGAGTCGGCGACCTGTGGTTCGGTCCCGTCGAACGATCGTAACATGGCCGTTCCTGTCTCGAGGACGCTCTTGAACCTGCCCATCCCGACTCGCACGCGCGCCGTCGTCGAGCGGTCTCCACGCGAGGGAAATCGGCTCGACCGAGCGGCTCCGAGCGCGCAGCGCCGCGCAGGGTAGCCGATGCTGCCGACTCTCGGGATTCGTTCGTCTCGAAACCCAATACATTTTGGCAGTAGGGCTAATGTAGTTTCTCCCCAAGATGGAAACGGCGACACGCAATCGTCGCACTGACGGCCGCGTGTCGCCTGTCATCCCCCCGAACCCACCCGCGGTTCGGTACCTCTCCCTTTCCGTTTCGTCCCCTCCCCCACCCACCCCGTCCGCTGACGCTACTCGTCGGGCAACCGCTCGGAGAGCCGGTCGAACCGCTCCCGGGCGGACTCCCGACGCTCTCCTTCCGCGTCCGCCCGGTAGCTCGCCTCGAGCAGCGTACCGTCCGCACCGACGCGAACCGCGAAGACGGCCCCCTCGTGGCGGCCCGCGGCCGGCAGGGCGTCGACGCCGACGACGAGTTCGTCGACGACGGTCGATCGGCCGGGTTCCGTTCCGCCGCCGGACTCCTCGTCGGCTCCGTGCCCGGCCGCGCGGTCGTCGTCCCGGCCGTCCTCGAGCAACAGCACCGCCTGCTCCCCGTCGACGATCCGGTCGAGGACTGCGGTGTAGGTTTCGCTCATCGAGGGAGCGTACGGACGGGAGCGTCATCAAACGAGGGCCGGACCTCGTCGGCGTGTGGGCGGTCGAGCCCGTCCGGCGCGGCCGCGAGCGACGACTGTGCGTCCGCCTTCCGCTCGAGCAGCGCCTCGGGATCCGTCGGCCCCTGGCGTTCGGTCGCGACGTCGATCTCGTTCCCGTCGGTCGCGAGGACGACGGTGCCGTGGACGCCGGTCCAATACGTCTCGACGCCGCGGTCGGCGAAGGCCGCCAGCACCTCGTCGTGAGGGTGGCCGTACCGCGAGTCGAGGGGGCTCGAGACGACGGCCACCTCGGGCGCGACCGCGTCGAGGAACGGAGCGGTCGAGGAGGTCGAGGAGCCGTGATGCCCCGCCTGATAGGCGTCGGCCGCGAGGTCGTCGCCGCGCGTTTCGACCAGTCGGCGTTCGGTGGGCTCGGCGACGTCGCCAGTCGTCAGATAGGAGAACTCGCCGTACTCGAGGGCGAGGACGACGCCGTTGGCGTCGACGTCGCCGCTCGTCTCGTTCTCGGGCGGGTTCAAGACGGTCGCCTCGAGATCGTCGCTCTCGAGCGGGAGGTGATCGCCCGCCGCGACCTCGTACAGCGTCACATTGTAGGCCTCGATCGCGTCGAGGTACGCGTCGTAGGTTGCGGTCGTGTGCGGAACCCCGGAGTCGTAGACTGCACCGACGCCCTCGCCCGTCGTCTCGAGGGACTCGATGACGGCGGGGTGGCCGCCGACGTGGTCGGCGTGGCCGTGGGTCGAGACCAAGTGGTCGATCCGGTCGATGTCGTGGGCCTCGAGGTAGTCGATGACCGTCGCGCCGTCGTCGCGATAGTCGCCGGTGTCGATCAGGATCGTCTCGTTCGACGGCGTGACCACGAGCGTCGAATCGGCCTGTCCGACGTCGATGTGGTGGATCTCGAGGTCGCCGTCGGGTTCGGCCGCCGCAGTCCCGTCGGCGTCGTCCACCCCGCCGAACCCGCCGCACCCGGCGAGGACGAGCAGCCCCGCGACCGCGACGACCGTGATGGTTCGCCCCATTCGTGTCCGTGACGGACGGCCTCGAGGGCAATGGGGGTTCGGACCCCTCCGATCGCGGAACTGCTCGGATTACCAACCGTTGATCGCCGAGCGCCACGGAGCAGGGTTCGGGCGGAGACTCACCTCAGACCGCGCCGCCTTCGAAGGTCGCCTCCGCGTGCAGCCCGTCTTTCAGCGCGTCGTGGACCTTGCAGAGTTCGAAGGCCCGCTCGAGGATCTCCTCGCCGGTGTCGTCGTCGACGTCGGCTTCCACCCGGATGTCGAAGCTAATCGACTCGAGTTTGTCGTCGTCGTTGAGGTCGCCGTCGATGTCGATCTCGATCCGACCGAGGTCGTCGGCCCCGCGCTGCTGGCCGCCGACCCGCAGCGCCGGGACGTAACAGGAGCCGTAGGCCGCAAGCAGCGTCTCGAGCGTGTCGGGGGCCGCTTCGCCGTTGGCGTCGACGGTCGTCTCGAAGTCGCGGATCTCGTTGGTCGCGCTGTACCCCTCGTCGGAAACGGTGGTGACCTGCTTCGCCATAGCACTCGAGTCGTCCACGAGCGACGGCGTAAACGTTTGGTGGGGATTCCGCGGCCGCCGAGATCGGGGGCGGCGGGCCTGCGCTTGCAGCGCGGTTCGCCTTGTCGGTTGCGGGCCAACGTCGCGGACGAACGATGGGTACGCTCGACAGACGGTCGATCAACGGGCGCAGTATCCGCTCGACGCTGGTCGACAGTGCGATGGCGGTCCGGCGGGGGCGGCCGAAGAGCGCGCTCGTGCTCCTCGGCGCGGCCGCGCTCTCTGCTCGAATCACGGGTATCGGAACGGCCGCGTCGCTGTGTCTCCGGGTGATGTGGCGACTCCGTCGGTCGAGGTGAGCCGATGGTCGACGTCACCGGACACCTCGCGATGGCGCTGTTGTTCGCCGCGCCGGCGTGGCTCGTCTGGGGCCGTCGAGCGGCGCTTTCGTTCGCCGGCTTCACGCTGGTGACGGCCATGCTCCCGGACACCGATCTCGTCTTGCAGGGCGTCCTGCCGATCACCCATCACGGCGTGACCCATACCCTGCTGTTCGTGGCGCTGAGCAGCGTCCTTGCCGGGGCGGTCGCGGCCCGCTATCTCACCGACTGGTTCAACGCCACCCGCTGGATCCGGAGCACCGACATCGGGAGCGAGGCGGTCTTTGCGTTTGCGACGGGCGGACTGCTTACCGGCGGTATCAGCCACCTGTTCGCGGACGTTCTCTCCGCGCCGGACATCGCGTCTCCGCTCTCGCCGTTCTGGCCGCTGTACCCGGAGCCGATCGTCGTCGACGTCATCTACTACGATTCGCCCGTCTGGAACTTCGGCCTGTTCGGCGTCGCCGTCGCCCTCCACCTGCTGCTCGTCTGGGACGACCGCTACCCGCTCGAGACGCGCTATCGGATCGGCGACCGCGACCCGTCTCAGACGAGCGGCGACGACTGACGGCGCGGCCGGAACCGGACCCACAGCGCGACGGTTCGAACGAAAAAACAGCCATCGGTCGAGTTCGACTCCCCCCGTTCGAGGCGGCGACCGTCCGTTCAGCCCTCGAGTTCGAACGGCTCGTCGGCCTCGAGTGCGTGGACCTCGGCGTCGCTCCCGGTTCCGCGGACCTCGCTGGCGAAGTCCGCGGGATCCTGTTCGATCGGCGGGAACGTATCGTAGTGCTGCGGGAAGGCGTGGTCGACGTCGAGCCAGTCGACGGCGACGGCGGCCTGCTGGGGCCCCATCGTGAAGTGGTCGCCGATCGGGACGATCGCCGCGTCGGGCTCGAGGTAGGGGCCGATGACGTCTTTCATCTCGCTCATCAGGCTGGTGTCGCCGGCGTTGTAGATCGTCGTCGACTCCTCGTCGTCGACCTGGGTGGGCTTCGTGTCCGAGATGACGAAGCCGGCGGGCATGCCGCCGCTCTCGTCGTTTTCGGTCATGATCCCGTTCGTGTGGTCGGCGCGGGTCATGGTGACGTAGGCGTCGCCGCACTCGACGGTGCCCCCGAGGTTCATCCCCATGCCGCCGACGGCGTCATCGAAGCCGAACTCCTCCTCGCAGTAGGAGACGATCTCCGGCGTCGCGACCAGCGTCGCGTCCGCGAACTCGCCCGCGTGGGCGATGTGGTCCGCGTGGCCGTGTGTCAACAGCACGTAATCCGGCGTGTCGACGTCTTCCGGCTCGAGGTCCGTCTTCGGATTGTCGAAGAACGGATCGATCAGCAGCTCCGTCTCCCCCACGGTGACGTGCCACGTCGAGTGGCCGTGCCAGGTAAGTTCCATAGCGTCCGACCGATTGGAGCGATTACAACTTAAAAGTGGGCGAGGCGGGTCCTCGGGACGACGGCGTCGGCAACGTCGCGGTCGGTCGATACCCGACTCGCCGTCGACGGCCGGCCGTCACCGTGTGGACGATCACCACCATTTATGCGTCCGCTCTCGCTACCCAAGCAAGCCGCAGGCGAACTGACACACCACGCATGCGGCGATCGTCCTCGCAGCCGGCCCCACCCGGTCGCTGCGGGGACCGCTGGTTTCACTGCGATCGCCGAGCGATCGGCGATGCCGTGGCGTTTTTTAGCTCCGGTCCGTACGGCGACTATGCTCGCGCTCACGCTCGAGGAGTTCATGGTGGAGTTGAACGACGGTGCGATCAAGAACGTCGGTCCCAACAACAAGGCGGCGACGGCCAAGCTGTTCGACGTCGAGTCGGCCGAAGCGCGGGAGTTCGGCGACAAGCGCGTCAAGCTGGTCTTCGAGGACGAGGACGACAACGAGATCCAGATCTCGCTGTTCCCGGAGGACGTTCGCGACCTCATCGAGGACGTCGAGGCCCTCGAGGAGGAGTCGCCGGTTTTCGACTGAGATCGGGGTCACGGACGGGGTTCGGCTGGCGAACGCATTCCGACAACCGTTTTAGGGCGAAACTGCTTGGTCCGAGTAGATGGGTAACTGTATCATCTGCGGCACACCCGTTGACGGCGAGATCTGCGAGAGCCACGAGGAGGACGCCGTGTTCGAATTCCGCGGCACTGCCGCCTCACAGCTCACCCCCGGTCGGTACTACCGGGGTACCGTCGATGGGTACGCCGACTTCGGTGTCTTCGTCGACATCGGAGATCACGTCACCGGACTGTTGCACAGAAGCGAACTCGACCAACGACTCGAGAGTCTCGACTGGGAACCGGGCGACGACGTCTTCGTCCAGGTCCTCGACGTTCGGGACAACGGCAACGTCGACCTCGGCTGGTCGATCCGCCAGCGCGAACGCGAGTTCCGCGGGAAGCTGATCGAGACCGAAGACGACGAGTTCCAGCCCGCGGACCTCGAGGACGACGCGGACGCCGAGACCGACGATTCGTCGACCGAGTCGTCGGCGCAGTCGACCGACGACACCGGGGCCGACGAGGCCGAGCAGGCGGTCGCCGACGACCGCGCCGCGAAGGCCGGCGAACTGCAGGCGGCCGCCGAGGAGACCGAGTCCGAATCCGACTCCGTCGACGACCAACAGCCCGCGGCCGCCGAGGCCGCCGGCGCCGTCGCGAGCAGCGGTTCGGTCGCGACCGAGTCCGCCGCCGCCTCGACCCCGGCCACCGACGACGCGGCCGACGCCGCGCCCGAGACCGAGGACGAGCCCGCGCTCAAGCGAACGAGCGTCGAAGCCATCGAGAACCAGGTCGGGAGCGTCGTCCGCCTCGAGGGCGAGATCACCGGCGTCCGACAGACGAGCGGTCCGACCGTCTTCGAACTGACGGACGAGACCGGCAGCGTCGAGTGTGCGGCGTTCGAGGAGGCCGGCGTTCGCGCCTACCCCAACGTCGAGATCGACGACGTCGTCGCCCTCGAGGGCGAGGTCGAACACCACCACGGCGATCTGCAGGTCGAAACCGAATCCCTCGACGTGCTCGAGGGCGACGACCGCGAGCGCGTCGTCGACCGCCTCGAGACGGCGATCGAACGCGAGGCCCGACCCGCCGACGTCGCGCCGCTTGCCGACCACGAGGCCGTCGCGGCCGTCGAGAACGCCGTCGCCGACGCGGCGACCGCGATCCGACGCGCCGTCATGGAGGCCCGGCCGATCGTCGTTCGCCACGGCGCGACCGCCGACGGCTACGTCGCCGGCGCGGCGATCGAACGCGCCGTTCTCCCGCTGATCCGGGAGAAACACACCCGCGACGACGCCGAGTACCACTACTTCGAGCGCCGGCCGCTCGACGGCCGCGTCTACGACATGGACGCCGCCACGGGCGACGTCACCTCGATGCTCGAGGCCCGCGACCGCCACGGCGAGCAGCTGCCCTTAGTCGTGCTGGTCGACGCCGGCTCGACCGTCGAGTCCACCGACGGCTACGACCTGCTCTCGCTGTATGACGCCGACTCGCTCGTGATCGACGACAGCCGGGCCGACGAGGAGGTCACCGACGCCGTCGACCTCGCCGTCGCGCCCTCGCTCGCCGGCGTCGACGTCTCGGACGTGACCTCGACGGCACTGGCGGCCACCGTCGCCGCCCACGTCAACGACGACGTCCGCGACGACCTCGAACACCTCCCCGCGGTCAGCTACTGGGAGGACGCCCCCGAGGCCTACCTCGAGCTCGCCCGCGAGGCCGGCTACGACGAGACCGGCGTCTCCGAGCGCCGCGAAGCCGTCGCGCTGCAGGCCTACTACCAGTCCTACAAGGACAAGCGCGAACTCATCATCGACCTGCTGTTCGGCGACGAGGACGCCGAGCGGCCCCGCGACGGCGACCTCGCCGCCCACGTCTCCGAGCAGTTCCGCGACAAGCTCGAGACCGAACTCGAGACGGCCCGCGAGAACCTCTCCGTGCGGGGCGTCGACGGGGTCACCGTCTCCGTGCTCGACACCGACGCCTTCACGCATCGGTACAACTTCCCGAACACGATCTTGCTGCTGGACGCGCTCCACCGCAGCGAGCGCGACCGTGCCGACCCGCCGGTCGTCACGCTCGGCGTCGGCGACGACGAACTCCACGTCCGCGCGACCGAACCGGTCGACGTCCGCGAACTCGGCGACGCGATCGCCGAGGCGGTCCCGAACGGCGGGGTCTCCGTCGTCGGCGGTCAGGACGGCCACGTCGAGTTCCTGCCCGGCGAACGCGATGCGGTTCGTGAGGCCGCGCTCGAGGCCCTCGGCGAGACGCTCGCGTAAGACCCGCTCTCTTCCGTCGTCCGCTCGCCCCTCGAGCGGCGGCGCTGTGGTGGGGGTCGGAACTCGAACCGAGACCGCGACCACTAACGCGTTCCGTCCGACGACTCGCACGTGCAGTCGGCTCGCGCGGCCGCCGCGTCGAACCGACCCCCGCGCGTCACCGCGTCCGCCTCTCGATCGAAGCGGACGAGACCGTTGGCCGCCAGTTCGGGGAGCACGACGTGGTGGAACTCGTAGACGAGCGTGACGTAGGCGTCGCAGTCGAGGCGTTCGTCGGGGCGGAGAATCGGCGTGGCCTCGAGCGAGCCGTCGTCCGCGAGCGCGGCCAGCACCCGGTCCCGCTGGGCCCCCAACGCGGTCGCGAGGTCCGTACCGCGTTCTGCCGTTCGGCTATCGGGTCCCACTCGAGACACCCGTGGTCCCGTCCGGGGCGTTCGCCGCCGGCTGCTCCCCCTGTGAATCGATCTCGATCGCGCCAGCGCCGGACACCGTCACCTCGAACCCCTCGTAGGGAAACGAAATCCGAGCCGACTCCGCGTCGTCGACCGACCCCGGAAAGAGGGAATCGAGCGCGGCCGTCTCGACGGCGGTGTGGAGCGGCGCCAGATCGACCGGAGTGGTGCTGCTCGCGACCGCGACCGCCGCGACGACGGCGAGACTCGCCCGATCGCGGGTCCGATCGTACGTCGCCCGGAACAGCCCCGTGTCGGGATCGAACTCCACGGCGTGCATCGAGTCGACGATCTCGAGGGCATCGATCGAGCCTGCTGGCGTATTCATTACCTGTAAAACGGTATCGACGGGGATGACGGTGGGTTTTGCTCGAGCAACATGCATTTAAGTCGGCCGACCTCACTCCGTTATCAGCGAACTCGCGACGAGTCGCCGCAGCCCGCGTTGCAGCCGCGAGGACACCGCTTGCCGGCTGATATCGAGTTCGTCGGCGAGATCGGCCTGCGTGGCCTTCCGCGGCGAGTCGAAGTAGCCCCGGGAGTAGGCCAGTACCAGCGCGGTCCGCTGGCCCTCGGTGAGATCGTATTCGCCGTCCGACTCGAGCGGCGAGAGCGCATGTAGTTGCGCGAGCCGAACCGGGATCTCGTTCGCATGGCAGTACGACTGGAACTCGGCGACCGCCGCTTGGTCGGCGCTTCTGACTTCGAACGTCCAGTTCTCGCTGTCGCCGAACCCCGAGAGGAGCGTCACGTCGGTCTCGACGAGTCCGGTAAGGACACTCGCGTAGTCCAGGTTCCAGTCGATGCGGACGAACAGTTGCGCCTCCAGTCGGTCGATTATTTTGACCGTCTCGATCCCCTTGTCCTCGCTCAGATCGGCCGTCAGCTCGTCGATCCCGGCCGCGGAAATCCAGAAGTAGGGAACGACGGCGTCGTCCGTCGGGACGACTCGGTCCAGTTCGATGGTAGCGTCGGGGAACGCCTCGAAGACGGCGGTCAACGGGAACTCGGTCCGGTCGATGGTGAACGACGCCTCGATAGCCATACTCGTGAGAGGGGCCGACACACCGTGAACGATCGGGTTGCGGTGCCGTCGGACCGTCGATCGGTGCCGCCGCGCGACGCTCGGTAATCTCTCGGACCACCAACGTATTTCCCCTCCACGCCGAATGCACACGCATGAGCGGACCCGAGGGAATCGGCCGCGAACCGGCCGGCGACGATCCGTGGACCCGACTCCGCGAGAACGCCACGGGGATCGTCTCGTTGCTCGTGACAGCGATCTGGATGGGGGCGATGTTCACCGGACAGGACTGGTGGCTCGCGGCGTTGCTCGTCGGCTATATCGCCGTCGTGCCGCTGGTCGCGATCCTGTTCGGCGACGAGGCCGACCGCGAGGAGTGGGCCGACGACTACCTCGCGTCGGGGGACGCCGAGCGATCCGAGCGGTCGACCGACGCCGCGACGGATTCGCGCGACGCCCTCGAGACGCTGCGCGAGCGCTACGCCGCGGGGGAACTGAGCGACGAGCAGTTCGAGCGCAAACTCGAGCGGCTGCTGGACACGGAGACGCTCGAGGACGCCCAGGAGTGGACGCGGGAGCGCGACCGGCGTGACGACGCGGTTCGCGATCAGGACCTCGAGTACGACCGCTGAGTCAATCGTCGCCCGGCTCGGCCTCGTCCGGTCGCTCGACCTCGTCGGGGTCGGGGCGTTCGACGGCGTCGGGATCGGGCCAGGTGACGCTCCCGAGGAACGGGACGCCGATCTGTTCTGCGGCCCGGGCGATCATGTGGGTGCCCGTCGGCACCGTCAGGAACAGGAAGCCGATGCCGATGAGGGCGGTCAGTCCCTCCGAGCCGGGCCCGAACTCGACGAAGCCGGCCAGGAAGATCGCGGCGGTACCGAGCGTCGTGGGCTTGCTCGTGGCGTGCATCCGGTTGTAGACGTTGGGCAGGCGAAGCAATCCGATCGTCCCGACGGTCAGGAAGAAGACCCCGACGGCGATCAGGGCGATGACGACGGCGGCGTGGATCATTCGATCACCTCCCCGTCGGTGACGAACTTGGCGACGGCGACGGTCGCGATGAAGCCGATGATCGCCAGCACGAGGCTCACCGTAATAAAGAGGCCCCGGCCGGTCAGCAGCGCGAAGAGGACCGCGATCGCGATGACGTTCGTCGCGATGGCATCGAGTGCGATCACCCGGTCCGGGTTCGTCGGCCCGCGGATCACTCGGTAGCCGCAGGCGACACAGAGGGCACTGACCACGACGAGCGCGGCTCGGATCGCCGTCTCGAGGACGGCGGGATCGCTCTCAGTCATCGCCGACACCTCCTCGTTGGCGGTCCGCCGTACTGTCTCTTTCCCCGCCGGAGACGACGATCGGGCGCGGCTCGTCGTCGGGCGAGGCGTCCTCGGCGAATATCTCGAGGGCGTAGTCCTCCCAGGTGCGGATCGGCTCGGCGATGGCCTCGGGGTTCCGGCCGTCGACGCCGTGGACGTACAGGGCGTTGGTCTCGTCGTCGTAGTCTAGGGTCACGGTCCCGGGCGTGATCGTGATGCTGTTGGCGATGACCGTGACCGCGACGTCGGACTCGACCCGCAGCGGCACCAAGATCACCTCGGGCTCGATCGGCATCCCCGGCGAGAGGACCCGGTAGGCGACGTCGACGTTCGCCCGCAGGAGTTCCCGCGTGAACGCCCCCAGATAGAGCCCAGCGTAGGGGAGCGCACGAACCCCGCGGCCGAGATCGAGTCGCCGGCCGTAGAGCCGGCGGAACACGTACGCGATCGGCAATCCGACGATCAGTCCCGAGAGGAAGCCCCGAAGCAGCGAGATTGGCGTCAGCGGCTGCCCGACGACGAACACCCACAAGACGGCGAAGACGACGCCGACGACCGGCCAGGTGCGAACCCGCATTAGTGGTCACCCCCGCTCGAGCCGCCGAGTTCGCTCGCGTTCTGCGGGTCGACGGCGTCGACGTAAGCATCGGTGTCGAGGGCGGCCTCCGCGGCCGTTTCCGCGAACTCGTAGACGGGATCGAAGCCGATCCCGACGACGACGATGGTCGCCGCCAGAATCGCGAGGACGCCGACCTGAACCGGGTCGATCGTCGCCGCGTCGACGGCGTCGGTCCGAGCGCCCCAGAAGCTCCGGTTCCACATGCGGGTCGCGTACGCGATGGTCAACAGCGACCCGACGAGCAGGAGGACGATGACGGGGCCGGCCCGCGCACGCGCCGCGACGTCGAAGACGAGGAATTTGCCGAAAAAGCCCGACAGCGGCGGGATGCCGACGAGCGCAAGCGAGGCGATAAAGACCGCGATCGCCAGCGGCGGCGACCGGCCGGCCAGCCCGCCGAGATCGGCAAAGCGGCTCGTCCCCGTCGCCGAGCGCACGGTCCCGACCGCGAGGAAGAGCAGTCCCTTCGCCAGCGTGTGATTCAGCGCGAACACCAGCGCGGCGATAATCGCGAACTCGCGAAGCGCCGGATCGACCGTCGTCGCCGCGATCCCGACCGGGACGGCGATGAACCCGACCTGTCCGATGCTCGAGTAGGCGAACACGCCCTCCATGGAGTCGCGGCCGACGGCCCCGATCCCGCCGACGAGGATACTGCCGGCGCCCATGACGAGCAGCGCCGCACCGACGAACGGCAGCGGCGAGTCGCCGGCGATCGCGGCGTCGACGACCGGCAGCGGGAGGTCGACGGCGACCTCGGCACCGGCAAAGACCGTAAAGGAAAGCCGGATGATCGCGTAGATGCCGACCTTCTTGGTCGCGCCGGCCAGCAGGGCGGTGATCTGGGGCGGCGCGGCCCGGTAGGCCGTCGGGATCCAGAACTGGAAGGGGACCAGCCCGGCCTTGATCGCAAACACCGACAGGAGCATGCCAAGCAGGCCGACGACCGGAACGGGCTCGAGGCCGTAGGCCGCGGGGTCGGCGAGCCGCTGGGCGAGATCGGCCATGTTGAGCGTGCCGGTCGTCGCGTAGATTCCACCGACGCCGAGCAGGAAGACGGCGCTTGCAAGCAGGTTCAGCGCGACGTACCAGAACGCGGCGCGGGTGTGCTGTGGGCCCCCGCTGTAGGCGACGAAGACGTAGCTGGCCATCAGCATGACCTCGAACCAGACGAAGAGGTTGAAGAGGTCGCCGGTGAGGAACGCTCCGGTCACGCCCAGCGAGAGGAAGTGAAAGAGCGGGAAGTAGTAGCTGCGGCCCTCCCCGCCGGGGAGGTGTCTGGTCGAGAAGACCAGCGACCCGATGCCGAGGACGGCGACCATCGTCAGCATGAACGCCGAGAGGCCGTCCGCGACCAGCGTGATCCCGAAGGGGGCCGGCCAGTCGCCGACCTGATAGGTCGCGATCCCTGGCGCTCCGGGCGCGAGGACGATATACCAGTCGATCGCCGCCACGGCGAGCCCGTAGGCAACGCCGGCCGCGAGGCTCACGGCCGCTCGAGCCCGGGGGTGGCGGCCGAGAAACAGCGTCGCGGCGGCCGCGACAAGCACGATTAGCATCGGCGCGATCACGAGCTGTGATTCCGTTCCGACTGGCGTCATTCACGATCACCCAGTTCCGTCACGTCCAGCGTGTCGTGTTCCTCGTAGACCCGGTACGACAACACGAGCGCGAAGGCGGTCATGCCGAAGCCGATGACGATCGCGGTCAACACCAGTGCCTGGACCAGCGGATCGGCCGTCTCCGGCACGTGATCCCCGTGACCGGCCAACACCGGCACCGAGTCGGCGGTCGCCGGCGCGATCCCGCCCATCGCCAGCAGGTAGACGTTCGCGGCCTGGCTGATGATCGCCAGCCCCCAGACGACCCGGATCAGGTCCCGCCGCAGGAGCAGGAACGTTCCCAGCGCGAACAGCGCGCCGACCGCGGCCGCCAGGACGATCGCCGTCATTCGGCTCCCACCACCGAGAGGATCGTCAGCAGGCCACCGACGACGACGCAGTAGACCCCGAAGTCGAAGGCCAACGCGCTCGCGACCTCGAGGTGATCGTAGATCGGCACTCCCTCGAGCATGACGAACGTCTGGGTCAGGAACGGCCGCTCGAAGACCAGCGGCGCGAGGCCGCTCACGACCGCGATCGCGAAGCCGTAGGCGAACAGGCGGCGATACGCCAACACGACGCGGTCCCGCGAGGGCCCCTTGCCGGGGTCGACCTCGCGGCCGAGGACGCCCCGCTCCAAGAAGTCCAGTCCGAACGCCATGTAGACGATCCCGAAGGCCGTCACCGTGAGGACGCCGCCGATGAACCCGCCGCCGGGCAGGTTATGCCCCTCGACGAACAGCGAGATCGCGACGACGAGGACGATCGGAACGATCGCCCGCGCGGTCGTCCGCATGATGACCGTCGTCACGCGTCCTCACCTCCGCTGGGGCCGCCGTCGGTACCGGCGTCGGCGGTCGGTCCGTCGTCGGTCGAGTCGGCGCGGGATCCGTCGTCGCCGGCGGGACTCGCGTCGCCGCGACCGCGCATGACGATCAGCGTCAGGATCGAGATCGAGGCGAGCGCGATCACGGCGAGTTCGCCGAGCGTGTCGAAGCCGCGGAAGTCGACCAGCGTCACGTTGACGATGTTGGTCCCGCCGCCGCCCGGAACCGCCTGCTCGGCGTAGGCGCGGGCGATCTCGGTCGGGCCGTCGGGCCGGGCATCGGTCGTGACCAGAATCGTCACGAAGACGGTCGCGCCGACGGCGACCGAGAGGGCGGCGTCGCGAGCGACCCGCCCGACCTCGATCTCGTAGCGTTCGGGGATCTCCTCGACGACCAGCAGGAAGATCACCAGCACGAGCGTCTCGACGACCAGTTGGGTCAGCGCGAGGTCGGGCGCGCTCGCGAGGATGTAGAAGATGGCGATCATGAAGCCGAGGATCGAGAGCGTGAGGATCCCGGCGATGTGGGTGTCGGCGCGTGCCACTGCGACCGCGCCGATCACCGCCACGAGCAATACCAGCGCGATGGGGACCGTGACCTCGAGTCCCATCGTCGTCGGGACGATGGCACCGGCGGCCACGAACCCGGTGAGCGCGAGCGCACAGGTCGCCGCCAGCGTCCACGTGGCGTACGTCCGGAGGTGGCCGTTGTGGACCCACTCCGCGAACGCCCGCCCCTCGTCGGAGAGGCCCTCGACGACGCGGTCGTACCACCAGTTCGCGCGGATCGGCGGGACCGCTTCCAGCCCCGCCCGGACGCCGTCGTGGATCCGTCCGTAGGCCGGATACGCGAGGACGCCGGCCCCGATCGTGACCGCGCTCATGCCGACCGGCGTCGAGTACGAGGTCGGAAGGCCGACGTGCATCGCGTGGGGGTCGACCGCCGTCGCCTCGAGCCCCGACTGAACGATGAGGTCGACCGCTCGCTGCGGGTCGACGCTGACGGCCGCAGCCAGCAGCGCGAGGACGGCCGGCGGGGCGAGCAGGCTCACCGGCGGGCGGTGGACGTGGCCGAGCGCGTCGGGTCGCTCGCCGACGAACAGAGAGAGAAAGCGCAGCGAGTAGAGGACGGTGAAGATACTGCCGAAGACGGCGACGGCGGGATAGAGCCAGCCAAGCACGCCGATCTCGTGGTGGTGGCTCGCCTCGACGGCGGCCTCGAAGAGCAGTTCCTTGGAGTAAAAGCCGTTGAAGGGCGGGATGCCGGCCATGCTGAGCGCGACGACGCCCGTGATCGCCGCCGTGACGGGGAGGTCGTGACGGAGCCCACCGAGCTCCTCGATTTCGCGGGTCCCTGCCTCGTGGGCGACGATGCCGGCGACGAGGAAGAGTGCGGCCTTGAACAGTGCGTGGTTGAGGAGGTGGAACACACCGGTTTCAGCGCCGTAAACGGACGTGAAGCCGAAGCCGGCGACCATCAGTCCGAGGTGGCTCGCGGTCGAGTAGGCGAGCAGTTCCTTGATATCGGTCGCGGCGACCGCCATGATCGCACAGACGGTCATCGTCGTCAGCCCGAGCGTCGCGAAGAGAAAGAGCCACTCCTCGCCGACGAGCATGGGCCGGACGCGACCGATGAAGTAGACGCCCACCTTGACCATCGTCGCCGAGTGGAGGAATGCGGAGACCGGCGTCGGGGCCGCCATCGCGTTGGGCAGCCAGAAGTGGACCGGCACCTGCGCGGACTTGGTGCCCGCGCCGATCGCGAGCAGGCCAAGCACCGGGATGAACAGCCCCCGCTCCCGCAAGGCGCTGCGCATGGTATCGGGGTTCTCGAGCATCGTAGCGAGGTCGAACGCGGCCCCCGGTCCGAGGACGTCGCCAGCGACGATCGAGAGCAAGAGGAGGCCGACGAGCAGGAACAG
This sequence comes from Natrinema mahii, assembly GCA_000690595.2. Classification (GTDB taxonomy): domain Archaea; phylum Halobacteriota; class Halobacteria; order Halobacteriales; family Natrialbaceae; genus Natrinema; species Natrinema mahii. Next base: position 322,642 of record JHUT02000001.1, read on the forward strand.
GCCGCCGCCGACGGTGATGAACATGGCCATCCGGGCGGCGTACTGCGAGGAGTCGTCGGCGGTGTAGTAGCCGATCAGGACGAACGACGCGAGGCTCGTGAGTTCCCAGAAGAGGAAGATCGCGATCAGATCGGCGGCCAGCGCGACGCCGACGATCGACCCCATGAACGCGAGCAGGGCGGCGTAGTATCGCGGGAGACCGGCCTGGCCGTGCATGTACGCCGGCGAGTAGGTGAACACGAGCGCGCCGATGCCGGTGGCAAGCATCGCGAACAGCAGCGCCCAGCCGTCCACGTAGAACCGGAGCGCGACGTTCAACGACGGGATCCACTCGAGGGCGACGCTGCCCTCGGTGCCGTACTGCGTGGCGAGCAGTCCGAACGACGCCAGCGCGACGGCGGTCCCGAGGAACCCGGTTCGCTCTCCGAAAACGCGGAACACAAGCGGTGTCAGTGCTGCCGCGACGAACGGCAACGCGACCGCGGCGACGACGACCGCCAGGTCGGGAGACATTCGGTACGGCGAGGATAGGGTGAGACATCCCTTAAGCGATTACCTTTCGGAAGCCCGACTGGTGGACGGAAACGCGACACACGGATCGGACGGTCGCGACGGGAGGGGCCCGGATCGAAGAGTCCGACACGCTTATTCGCGAACGGCGACCATTCGTACGTAGTGAGTACCGAGACGCCAGAACCGACCGAAACCGAAGCGTTCGAGCGGGTCTGTGAGACGCTCGTCGAGCGGATCCTCGCCGGCGAGATCGAGCGCGACGAGGTCGAGAAAGCGAAGCTCGAGGCCTGCTCGGAACACTCGGCACCCAAGGTGCCGAAAAACTCCGAGCTGGTGGACTACGCGCCCGACGAACACCGCGAGGACCTGCAAGCGGTGTTACAGCGCAAGCCGGTCCGAACGGCCTCCGGCGTCTCGCCGGTCGCGATCATGACCTCGCCCGAGCGGTGTCCCCACGGGAAGTGTCTCTACTGTCCCGGCGGCCCCGACTCGGAGTTCTCGAGTTCCCAGAGCTACACGGGCGAGGAGCCCGCCGCCGCCCGCGGGGTCCAGAACGATTACGACCCCTATGGGCAGGTCACACTGCGACTCGAGCAGCTGCGCCAGATCGGCCACCCCGTCGATAAGGTCGAACTCATCCTGATGGGCGGGACGATGACCGCCCGCAGCCACGACTATCAGGAGTGGTTCGTCAAGCGCGCTCTCGAGGCGATGAACGACTACGACGTCGACAAGGAGCCCGAGCCGGCCCAGGGCGTCAGCTTCGCCGAGGACCCCGAGGAGTACGAGTGGCAGTACCTCGAGGACGTCATCGCGGAAAACGAGACGGCCGATGTCCGCAACATCGGAACGACCTTCGAGACCAAGCCCGACTGGTGCGATCCGGAACAGATCGACCGGATGCTCGAGCTGGGCGGGACGAAAGTCGAGGTCGGCGTCCAGACGACCTTCGAGCGGATCAACAGGGAGATGCATCGGGGCCACGGCGCGCAGGCGTCGATCGACGCCAACCGACGGCTCCGGGACTCGGCGTTCAAGGTCGGCTTCCACATGATGCCCGGCCAGCCCGGAATGAGCACGGAAATGTGTCTCGAGGACTTCCGGCGGCTCTTCGAGGAGGAGCAGTGGAAACCCGACTACCTGAAGATCTATCCGACGCTCGTCGTGCGCGGCACGGCGACCTACGACTGGTGGCACAAAGACGAGTACGAGCCGCTGTCGAACGACGAGGCCGCGGATCTGGTCGCGGAGATCAAGGACATGATTCCCCGGTACACGCGGCTCCAGCGCGTCCAGCGGGACATCCCCGCGGACTTCATCGACGCCGGCGTCTGGAAGTCGAACCTCCGCCAGCTCGCCCGCAAGCGCATGGACGAGCACGGCTGGACGTGTGACTGCATCCGCTGTCGCGAGGCCGGGATGCACGACGACGAGCCCGAAACCGTCGAGCTCGACGTGATGCGCTACGACGCCTGCGGCGGCACCGAGCACTTCATCTCGTTCGAGGACTTCGAGAAGGACCTGCTGGTCGGCTTCTGTCGACTGCGGTTCCCCTCGGATCCGGTTCGGCCGGAACTCGAGAACGCAGCGCTGGTCCGGGAACTCCACGTCTACGGGTCGGAAGTCGCGATGGGTGACGACAGCGAGACGGACCAGCATCAACACCAGGGCTACGGCCGCCGACTGATGGAACGGGCCGAGGACCTCGCGGCCGACGCCGGCTACGACAAGCTGAGCGTGATTTCGGGGATCGGCGCGCGGGAGTACTACCGGAACAAACTCGGCTACCATCAGGACGGCCCGTACGTGAGCAAACGCCTCTAGGACGGTCGTGTGCGGCTCGTGGCTCGCTCGAGGGCCGATCGGAGCCGTCGCCGGCCCCGTGAACCGGAATTCACGATCGCTCCGAACGTCCGATTCACGCCACGGGTTAATACACTGCCCGAACTACACAAAATTTATTACGGTTCGGTTGGTACCATCGCGTGCCGACACCCGTCGGCATCGTTGTCATCCCCCCACCCACTCCGACAGCGACACACCGCACTGTCCCGCGAGCGCGCCGGCACCCATCCCATCGCTCGACTCCCCCTGGAGCGACGCCGGCACGCTCGATTCCCGTTCTTCCGGTCCGTTCCGATCGTCACCGAACCGAGCCAGCCACGCGTCGCGACCTCAGACCGCGAGGACGGTGTCGACGAGCAGCATGACCGCGAAGCCCAGAACGAACGTCGCCGTCGCGGTATCGGCGTAGCCGTGGCCGTGGCTCGAGGGGACCAACTCCCGGAAGACGACGGCGATCATCGCGCCAGCAGCGAAGCCGGCCGCGAGGGGAAAGAGCCCGGAGACGACCGCGACGAGCGAGAAGCCGACGGCGGCGGCGATCGGTTCGGGGACGCCGCCTGAGAGCGTGGTGTACAGCAGCGTCCGGGGGGCGGAGACGCCGGCCCGGACCGCCGGCACCGCCATCGCGAACCCGTCGGGGACGTTCTGGACGGCGATCGCCGTCGCGATGGCGAGGCCGAGCGCCGTCTCGCCGCTCGCGAAGGCGATCCCCACCGCCAGCCCCTCCGGGACGTTGTGGATGGTGACTGCACCGCCGACCAGGGCAGCTCGACGGATATCGTCGGCGTCGTCGCCGAGCGGCTCGAGATCGCCGTCGGCCTCGGCCGACGGCAGGTCGCCGGCGGGGTCGAACGTCGGTCCCGTCCCTTCGACCCGTTCCCCACGAAAGAGGAGGTGCAAGTGCGGGAGGACGGCGTTGACGACGAGCAGGAAGCCGCCGCCCGCGAGGAGGCCGGCGGTGACCTCGAGCGGCGAGCCCATCTCGAGGCCGGGCAACACGAGGGCAAAGACCGCGGCCCCGACCATGATGCCGGCCGCGAGGCCGAGCGACCCGTCGTAGACGCGGTGGCTGATCCGGTCGGTGAGCAACAGCGGTAACGCTCCGATCCCGGTGGTACAGCCGGCGATGGTCGCGACGATGACGACTTCCTCGAGCGACGACATACGGAGGGCCTTCGACGCCGGCTCGAAAACGGTTGCGATCGGCTACCACAGCGCGACCGGCGTCAGTCGATCGTGACCTCGAGTTCGAGCAGTCCGAGGTGTGGCGGCGCGCCGCCGCCGGTGGTCCGGAACTCCTCGGGCGTCGAGTTGACGACGCTGTAGAAATCGGACTGATCGGTCGGTACGAGCGTGCTGCCGTCGTCGCGCTGGAGGAAGGCGGGCGTGTCGGTTCCCTCGATGAGGTCCAGTTGTTCCTGCCAGTCCTCGTCGGCGTAGATGAAGGTCCCGAAGGAGAACCGGCCGGCGGCCAGCGCGTCGTGTTTCGAGAGGAACATCCCGGACTCCTCGGCGTTGTACTCCTCGTCGCTCACCCAGGCCAGCGCCGCGATCCCGTCGGCCTGAAGGAGATAGAAGTCCCACGACAGCGTCGCGTCGAAGACCGCCCAGACGCTTCGGGGACCGACGGTGTGAAGTTCGACGCTGAACGCGGGCCGTAGTCGCTCGCCCTCGGGTTCGGGGACGAACGTCGCGTCGTAGCCCGGCGACCGGATGCCCCGATCGTGGTAGACGACGCCGTCCATGTCGACGTCGGCGTCGATCCGGTCGACGATCCCGCGAACCGTCGCCCCGCCCTGTTGCTCGAGGTGATCGAGGAAGTCCGGGAATCGCGAGACGTCGGTCCAGGGCGGCTCCTCGCCCGCGCTCATCGGGTCGGCCCCCCGTTCGCGCCCGTCCGCGTTCGGTCCGTGTCCCCTCGCAGTCGCTCGTTCGACTCACGGGTGACGCCACCCACGGCCTCGTGCATGCACCCTACTGGGTGCCCGCGAGGATTAGATGTTCCGACAGCGGCCGACAGTCGGTCGCCCGCCTTGCGGACGCTCGTCGACGCGATCGCCCCGGTCCCGGAGCGACACCCCTTTTTGACCGGGCCGGGCAGTGTGTAGTATGGATTCGAAGCGGGAGCTGACAAGCGTCGACCTCGCGGCCCTCGTCGGGGAACTCGGCACCTACGAGGGGGCGAAGGTCGACAAGGCCTACCTCTACGGCGACGATCTCGTCCGCCTCAAGATGCGGGACTTCGATCGGGGCCGACTGGAACTGATCCTCGAGGTCGGCGAGGTCAAGCGGGCCCACACGGTCGCCCCCGAGCGGGTGCCCGACGCCCCTGGCCGGCCGCCCCAGTTCGCGATGATGCTGCGCAACCGGCTCTCGGGGGCCGACTTCGCGGGCGTCGAACAGTACGAGTTCGACCGCATCCTCGAGTTCGTCTTCGAGCGCGACGACGGCACCACGCGGATCATCGTCGAACTGTTCGGGCAGGGCAACGTCGCGGTCACCGACGGCGAGTACGAGGTGATCGACTGCCTCGAGACGGTCCGGCTCAAGTCGCGAACGGTCGTGCCGGGCTCGCGCTACGAGTTCCCCGACACCCGGACCAACCCGCTGACGGTCTCGCGGGAGGCCTTCGACCACGAGATGGACGACTCCGATACCGACGTGGTGCGGACGCTGGCGACCCAGCTGAACTTCGGCGGGCTCTACGCCGAGGAGGTCTGTACCCGCGCCGGCGTGGAGAAGGGGCTGGACATCGACGACGCCGACGAGGACGTCTACGACCGGGTTTACGAGGCGATCGAACGACTCGCGCTCGACATCCGGAACGGCAACTTCGACCCGCGGCTCTACTTCGAGGGCGACGGCGGGGACGAGGCCGACGGGGACGACGAAAGCGAGGGAACCGACGCAAGCGACGGTCCCGTCGTCGACGTCACGCCGTTCCCGCTCGAGGAGCACGCGGACCTGCCCGCCGAGGGCTACGACTCGTTCCTGTCGGCGCTGGACGACTACTTCTTCCGGCTCGAACTCGAGGAGGAGGAAGAGGCGGATCCGACCGACCAGCGACCGGACTTCGAGTCGGAGATCGCCAAACACGAGCGGATCATCGAGCAACAGCAGGGGGCGATCGAGGGGTTCGAGCAGGAGGCCGAGCAGTTACGCGAGCGGGCGGAGTTGCTCTACGCCGAGTACGGGCTGGTCGACGAGATTCTCTCGACGGTCCAGCAGGCCCGCGAGGGGGACCGCGCCTGGGACGACATCAGAGAGCGGTTCGAGGAGGGGGCCGACCGCGGCATCGCGGCCGCCGAGGCGGTCGTCGGCGTCGACGGCAGCGAGGGCACCGTGACTATCGACCTCGAGGGCGAGCGGATCGAACTGGTCGCCGACCGGGGCGTCGAGCAGAACGCCGACCGGCTCTACACCGAAGCCAAACGCGTCGAGGAGAAAAAGGAGGGCGCACTGGCGGCCATCGAGGACACCCGCGAGGACTTAGCGGACGCCAAACGACGCCGCGACGAGTGGGAAGCCCAAGACGCCGCGAGCGACGACGAGGACGGCGACGAAGACGACGAGGGGCCGAAACGGGACTGGCTCGCCGACCCCTCGATCCCCATCCGCGAGAACGAGCCCTGGTTCGACCGCTTCCGCTGGTTCCACACCAGCGACGACTACCTCGTGATCGGCGGCCGCAACGCCGACCAGAACGAGGAGATCGTCAAGAAGTACCTCGAGCCCGGCGACAAAGTGCTGCACACGCAGGCCCACGGCGGTCCAGTCACCGTGCTGAAGGCGACCGACCCCAGTGAAGCGTCCTCGAGCGACATCGAACTCCCCGAGTCGAGCATCGAGGAGGCCGCTCAGTTCGCCGTCTCGTACGCCTCGGTCTGGAAGGACGGCCGCTACGCGGGCGACGTCTACGCGGTCGACGCCGACCAGGTCTCGAAGACCCCCGAGAGCGGCGAGTACTTGGAGAAGGGCGGGTTCGCGATCCGCGGCGATCGAACCTACTACCGCGATACCGCGGTCGGCGCGGCGGTCGGGATCCAGTGTGAGCCCTACACGCGAGTGATCGGCGGCCCGCCGTCGGCCATCGAAGACCGGACGGAGACGACGATCGAACTCGAGCCCGGTCAGTACGCGCAGGCGGACACGGCAAAGCGGCTCTATCGGCGGTTCCGCGAGCGCTTCGAGGACGAGTCGTTCGTCCGCAAGATCGCCAGTCCGGACCGGATCCAGCACTTCATGCCGCCGGGCGGCAGCCGGATCAAAGAGGAGTAGTCGCACCGATCCGAGCGACGGTGGCCGCGGGTCACCGCGTCGAGTCGGTGTCGGACCGGACCCCGTCCTCGACGGCGTCGAAATACCGGGACAATTCACGGTCGAAGGCGCGTGCCAACCGGTGCGAGGGAACTGCTACCAGTGACGTGGCCAACTACTGAGAGACTTCGAGTGCGGGCGCCGCCGTCCGCTCGAGCGTCTCGAGGTACGATTCGGCGTCGAGGGCCGCCATGCTGCCGGTTCCGGCGGCGGTGATCGCCTGTTGATAGTTCGGATCGGCGACGTCGCCGGCGGCGAAGACACCCTCGACCGCGGTCTCGGTCGTCGCGCGGCCGGCGTCGTCGGTTCGCGTGTGGAGGTAGCCGCTCTCGTCGCGGTCGACCGCGGTTCCCGCGAGGAAGTCGGTGTTTGGCGTGTGGCCGATCGCATAGAACACGCCGCCGACGTCGACCGTCTCGCGTGTCACGTCGGCACCGTTCGCGGCTTGCTCGATGGGATACCCCTCGGGGTGCGAGACGAGCGTTGCCCCGGTGACGCCTTCGTCTTGGGAGCCCTCCAGCGCCTCGAGTTCCGTGTTCCAGCGGAACGCGATGGTCTCGTTGTCGCGGGCGCGGTCGGCCATGATCTCGGACGCGCGCAGTTCCTCGCGGCGGTGAACGACGGTCACGCTGTCGGCGAACTTCGCGAGGAAGAGCGCTTCTTCCATCGCCGAATCGCCGCCGCCGATCACGAGGACGTCGTCGCCGCGGTGGAACGCGCCGTCGCAGGTCGCACACGTCGAGAGGCCATAACCCATCAGTTCGTCCTCGTTTTCGGCACCGACCCAGCGAGCGCTCGCGCCGCTCGCGACGATCAGCGCACGCGTTCGCAGCCGGTCGCCGTTCGAGAGCTCGAGTTCGAACGGCCGGTCCGCGAGCGTCGCGTCCTCGACGGTCCCGTGTTCGAATTCGGCACCGAAGCGCTCGGCCTGGTCCTTGCCGTTCTGTATCAGTTCCATCCCGCCGACGCCCTCGGTGAAGCCGAGGTAGTTCTCGACGTCCGTCGTCAGCGTCAGCTGGCCGCCCGGTTCGGGTCCCTCGAGTACCAGCGGCTCGAGGTCGGCCCGCGCGGCGTAGACGGCCGCCGAGAGACCGGCGACGCCGGAGCCGACGATCACGACGTTTCGAACGTCCGCGGTCGCGTCGGTTGCCTCGTTCATTCGGTGTATCTCTCGATCAGGGCGCGGAGTCGGTTTTCCGGCAGCACGCCGGACTGCTGTTCGACCTGCTCACCGTCCGCGAAGAGGACGAGCGTCGGCACGCCGCGAACGCCGAACGACCCCGCGAGCTGCTGGTGTTCGTCGACGTCGACCTTGGCGATCACGGCGTCGGTCGTGTCGGCCAGCTTCTCGAGGACGGGATTGAGCATCTGACAGGGGCCACACCAGTCGGCGTAGAAGTCCACGAGGACGACGTCGTGTTCCGCCGTGACGTCCTCGAGGTGACTTCCGCCGTCGATGTAGACCGGTTCGTCGAGCGATCGTTCCGAAACGTCGTCGCGTGACTCAGTTGCCATCACCAGTACGTATGGGCCGACATCGCTTAAAGGTTTTGTACATAGTGCGCAATATAGTGTCTGCTACCATCGGGGCCACCGTCCGAACCAAGCGTGTGATGTGGCCATATATGCCCTAAAACGCACATATGATGCTCTTTCGGAGGTGCCGATGGGTGATTGGGTCCCTCCTCCGACCGGTCTGATTCGCGTGGTTTTGTGTATATCACTAACAACCAGCCGTTCAACGAGGCGGCCGCTCCGAGACACCTGCATCGAAGCGGGCGAAATACCCGGCTCGCGTCCCGACACGGTCTTCGAACGTTAATCCTCGTCGCTCGACGCGGCGTCGTAGCCGTCCGAATCCGACGAAGTGTGGGTCGGGAAGCGACTCGCCGACGACGAGTCGGCCGCCGGGCTTGAGGACCCGCTCGAGTTCGTCGAGCGCTCGCTCCTGGTCGGGGATCTCACCGAGGACCAAGACCAGATACGCGGCGTCGAACGCGTCGTCCGGATACGGAAGCGATCGCGCGTCGCCGCGGACCGGCTCGACGTTCGAATCGCCGTCCGCTCGCGTCCGCGTCCTGAGGTGTTCGACCATCTCCGATTGGACGTCTATGGCGTGTACCGTCCCCGACGGTGCGACCGCCCGCGCGACCGTCCGGGTGTAGTAGCCCGTTCCCGGCCCGACCTCGAGGAGACGTTCTCCGGGTCGGGGCTCGAGTACGTCGCGTAGCCTCGAGCGAGTGATGACCGGACGCGGCAGGTCGATCGCGTGGCGCTGGGCGTACGGACACGGCGACGGGTTCGACCGCCACCGGAGGGCGTAGCCGAGTCCGGCGAGCAGCGCGAGCCCGAGCAGGGCGGCGATCGATCGCGAGAGGCAACGAGAAACCATGGGAACGTTTTCCCCGCGGACGGACTACAGTCTTCCCCGAACCGGCGCGGGCGCTGTGGCTTGCCGTTGCTACCCCAACCACGATCTCCGCTCGTCTCGCGTTCGCTTTCCGGTCGCCGCTACCGGACCACGAGGACGGGAACCGGTGATCGTCGAACGACGGTTTCCGCGACGCTCCCGAGCAGGACGCGGGAAACCCCCTCCTTTCCGTGGCTGCCGATGACGATCAGATCGACCGATTCGTCCGCCGCCTGCGCGACGATGCGGTCGTCCGGTTCGCCCGTGACTATGTTCGTTTCGAGGCTGCGATCGTACTCGGCTGCGAGTTCCGTCGCCGTCTCGAGAACGTCGGCTGCGTGTTCCGTCGCTTTCTCGGAAACGGGTGCTTGCAGTTCCGGTCCGAGGAGTTGCGCCCAGCGCCCGTCGGGTATCTCGATGACATACAGCGCGATAACGGTCGCGTCCGGGAATTCGTCGAAGGTCAATTCGAGAGCGTCCGTCGCTTGCGGCGACCCGTCGTAGGGAACGAGAACTCGATCGGCCATGACGAATGGCTTCGACCACCCGGTATAAAATCGTCACGCCGGTTTGACGGCTGAAAAGTACTCCCGTGTCCGACGCTCCTCGGCGAGTCATATGGTCTGCTGTAAGTCATTTCCGGTGCGACCGCAGGCCGTGTCGCGGTCGCACCGATAAATCGTTACAGCAGACCGTCTCAGGCTGCGCAGTTGTTCGGACCGAGTTCGAGTTCCGTCGCCTCGGATTCGTCTTCGGGCGGTTCCGCCCCCGTGTTGATCTCGATCACGCGCTCGTAGTTCGGCGGTTTTTCGGGGGTGTTCTCGACTAACCGGGCTACGAACTCGTCCTCGTCCAGTCCGAGCAACTCGAGGTCGTCGCGGAGGTCGCCCAGGCGAGCGCCGATCGGCTCGCCCGGCGAGCCGACCTCGTATCGGTTGTCCGCCGTAACCGACACGTGTCCCGGACGGATTCGCGTCTCGTCCGGCAGTTCGAGAACGGTGTCGTGGATCGATTCGTACAGTAGTTCGGCACCGTTGGCCGCGTCCTCGTCGCCGAACTGGAGCTCCGTTCGGCCGACGGACTCGACGAACAGCGTGTCGCCGGTCAGCAGCGCCTCGCCGTCGACGAGGTAGCTAACCATCTCGGTCGTATGGCCCGGCGTGTGCAGCGCCTCGAGTTCGACGTCGCCGAGGACGATCGTCTCGCCGTCGGCAAACGGTTCGTAGTCGTACTCGACGCCCCGCTCGCTCGCGCGTTCCCCGAGATGGTACGGGACGTCCAACTCGGCCGCCAGTTTCGGTCCACCCGAGATGTGGTCGGCGTGGACGTGGGTGTCGAGGACGCGCTCGATCGTGAGTCCAGCCTCCTCGGCGACGATCTTGAACCGATCCGTCTGTCGGGTCGGATCGACGACGACCGCCGATTCGGCGGCCCTCGAGCCGACGACGTAGCCGAGACAGCCCGTTGCCCGGCGCTGGAGTTGCAGGACGACGAGATCCTCGTTTTCCGTCCCGACGGGGGCGACCTCGTACACCTTGCTCCAGTCTTCCATCCCGCCTTTCACGACGGCCACGTCGTCGTAGCCGTGTTGCTCGAGTTCGAAACCGAACGGCGTCGACGTGAGCCCCTTCCCGCAGATCGCGACGATCGGGTCGCCGTTGCTCGCCGCCTCGATGCGCTCGAGTCGCTCGTCCGTGACCTCGTCGTCCGGAGCGAACGGGACGTTCTCGGCGCCATGGATCCGCCAGCCCTCGTAGCTGTCCTCGGGGCGCGTATCGATGAGGGAAAACGAGTCGCCCGAGTCGATCATCGACGCGAGCCGCTCGGGGGATAGTTGGTTCACCATTGGAATTCCCTTACAAGACTCGTACGACGAGCGCGCTGATAGGGTCCAGCCCTGCACAGGCATCCTCGCCGACCGATACCGGACGCGACCGGCGTCGGGGTTTCGGCTGCCGTGACAGTCGGGATTCCGCTACTAAGGGACTTTTAGGCAGCGCGTCGTCGGGGTACATATGCAGGACCCTCGCTGGCTGCAACTGAGTGAGGACGAGATGAACGAATTCCTCGGGCGCGGCGGTACCGGCGTCATCTCCTTCGCCACGGATCCCGACGAACCGCCGGTTTCGATCCCCGTCTCGTACGGATACAGCGCGGACGTGACGCGGTTTTATTATCGGCTGTCGATCCCACAGGACAGCAGAAAGGAGGACCTCGTGGACAACCCCGTCTCCTTCGTGACACACGACGAGACCGACACCGGCTGGCGCAGCGTCGTCGCCACGGGACGGCTCTCGGACACGGCCGACGCGCCGTACGAATCGACGGAGATACAGGGGATGTGGGGGATCCGGATCCCGATCGTCGACGTGTTCGAGCGGCCGCCGAGAGAGATGACGTTTCGCTATTTCAGCCTCGATCCGGACACGATGACGGGGCGGAAAGAAGTGCGGACCGACGCGTAGCGAGTGGCATTCCACCCCCGGCCCGTACGACCCACGGGAGGTGGGCGCGTTCCGTCACCGAACGATCGTCACCGGGACCGGGGAGCGCCGCGTGACGGTTTCGGCCACGCTCCCGAGCAGGACACGGCTGACGCCGGCCCGACCGTGACTGCCAATGACGATCTGATCGACGTCGTTCTCGTCGGCGTACTCGACGATCGTTCGGGCGGGTGGCCCCGTTTCGACCGCGGTCTCGATGGTGGTCGTCTCGAGAATCCCCGCCTCGGCGGCGCGGTCGCGTGCCTGTTCACCGAGTTCGTCACCCCGTTCGACGGCTTGATCGTGGATCTGCGCGTCGTAGTAGCCGCCGCCCCCGTAGTCGCTGTAGACGCCAGCCATCGGATCGACGACGTGTAACGCCGTGATCCGCTCGCCGTCGTGATTCGAGACCGCGTGATCGAACGCGGCCCACGATTGGGACGAACCGTCCAGCGGGACGAGTACGTGCGTTCCCATACCGGGGACACGTCAGCAACGTACAAGAAACCCGGGCGGAAACGGCCCTCTCGCGATCCCCTCGAGGCGGGGGCGACTCGAGTCGGTCGACCGCGATCGCCGGGGCTCGAGTAGCGGAACGAGAGGATCGTGAATGCGATACATTCCGCCGTCAGCGCACTTAGGCCCCGAGATTAAGACGTCACGTGTAGTTCCCCCATCCGGAGTACTCATGCCAATCGATGACTTAGCCCGCAGCGATGTCGTAACGGCCGCGCCCGACGCGTCCGTCGAGGAACTCGCGGCGACGATGGACCGAGAAGGCGTCGGCAGCATTGTCATCACGGACGACGATGCGCCGGTGGGTATCGTGACCGACCGCGACCTGACGGTGCGCGTCCTCGCCGACGGGACCGATACCGAACAGACGGCAGCGGACATCATGACCGAAGACCCCTGTACGATCGAGCGAAACGGCGGGTTCTACGAGGCGACGGACCTGATGGCCGAACACGGCGTGCGCCGCCTCCCCGTCAGCGACGACGACCAGCTCGTCGGCATCATCACGGCCGACGATCTGACGGAACTCATCGCCGACGAGGAACAACAGCTCGCGGACGTCATTCGGGCCCAGCGACCCGACTACTGAACCCCGTCGCCGGCCGATCGTCGGTGACGACGTCGTGGTCCGAGTTTCGAGTTCCGGAGTTTCGGACGGCCGAGTCCCACACACGGCATCCCGCTCCGGAACCGTTGCGTGTCAACCGACCGGGTTCCCGACTCAGTCCGCGGCCGGTGACGATGCGCTCGCTTCCGAACGGAGCATCGTGATGGCGCTGTAGACGACGGCCCCGCTGACGAGCAGCGCCGCACCGAGGATGATCGCCAGGCTCACCGTATCGAGGACCGGCATCTCGAGAACGCCACCGATCTCGCGGACGGCGACCGCGATCGAGCCGAGCAACAGCATGACGCCGAAGTACACCTTGATGTCGTCTTCGTTGACGAGGTTCGTCGCGGCAGCGCCGACGCGCGCACCGAGTGCGCTCCCGGCCAGCAGCGGCGCGACGATGCTCAGGTCGACGGCGCCGGACTGGGCGTAGAGGAAGCTCCCGATCCCGCCCGAGAAGACGATCTCGAACAGGTCGGTGCCGACCGCGACCGGGACGGGGACGCCGATCAGGTAGAACAGCGCCGGCATGCGGATGAAGCCGCCGCCGACGCCCAGAAAGCCCGACAGCACCCCCGTCGCGAACGCCACCAGCAAGACCATCCACAGCGAGACCGTGAACCCGCCCCGAATGGAGATCATCGGCGGGACGCTGTAGGACTGGATCTTCTGTGCGATCTCGGGAATCTCCTCGTCCTCGAGGTCGGCGTCCTCGTCGACGTCGTGTTCGAGGCCGTCACCGCCGCCGCTTTTCATCGCTTCGTAGGTGACGAAGACGCCGATCCCACCGAGCAGGAAGACGTACGCGACGCTGACGACCGAGCCGGCCAGACCGAGTTCCTGCAGGTACTCGAGGCCGACTTTCCCGACCTCGATGCCGGCGGTGGTGCCGGCGATCATCAAGATCCCGAGTTTGTAGTCGACCTGGCCGAGGTCGCGGTGTTTGAGCGTCGCGATGACGGAGGTCCCGAAGACGAACGCGAGTCCGGACCCGACCGCGACGTTGGCGTCGTAGCCCATCACCAGCAGCGCGGGCGTGACCAGGAACGACCCGCCCATCCCGAAGAATCCGAACAGGATCCCGATGAGCAGGCCGAACCCGACGAACATCACGATCAGTGCCAGACTGATGCCTAGTAGTTCCATCGTTAGACGTTCTTGATCCGGTCGACCACGGGTCCTGCGAGCACCTGTTCCGCTGCGCCGTAGCCCACGTACAAGACGATCGCCTCGAGGAGGACGATGCCGATGACCAGTCCGGCCTCGATCATCGCGTCGACGCTCCCGCCGATCATCGTTTCTCACCAGCAGTCGTGTGCGGTTGTGTATACATCATGGCTTTCTCTTCGTGAGAGCCTAGCCGGATGAGGGTATTAACGGTTTTGGACTACACACACAATATTACTGCAACGGATCACACGACTAACCAACCGAGATATATGGATACGTTATCGGAATATAGGGCGGGGGCGGGGCGGGCGAATCCGCCGGTGATCGCCCCCGAATCGGCTCGCGCGCGGTCGGCACCGTGGGGCGACCGTCACACCGTTTCGTCGATTGGACCAGATGCCCCTTATCGGTCGCCACGCAAGGGGACATATGGACGAGTGCCACGGAAGTGACAGCGGGCGACGAGTGTCGCGTCGAACGATCCTTGCGGGGTCGGCCCTCACCGGACTGGCCGCGCTGGCCGGGTGCCTCGACGGTGACGAGGCGAGCGGTCCCGACCCGGTCACGATCGAGGACGGGACGAACTGTGACAACTGCACAATGGCGATCGTCGACTACCCCGGACCGGTCGGGGAATCGTTCTACGACGACGCCGAGGCGTTGCTCGGCGAAGACCGTCCGGCACAGTTCTGCAGTTCCCTCTGTACGTACGCGTTCACGTTCAAACACGAGGACGATCAGGAGCCGAGCGTGACCTACGCGACCGATTACTCGAGCGTCGACTACGAGATCGAGACCGGTGGCGACGCGCCCGAAATCACCAGCCACGTCGAGGCGGACGCCTTCGCGCCGATAACCGACCTCACGCTGGTCGTCGACAGTGAGGTCGAGGGCGCGATGGGGGCGTCGATGATCGGCTTCTCCGACTCCGACGACGCGGACGCGTTTCAGTCGGAACACGGCGGCGATCTCTACGAACACGGCGACGTGAGTCGCGACCTCGTGATGTCGATGATGTAGCGACCGATCCCGCGATCGTACCCGAAACGACAGTTACCGATTCATTGCCGCGGTCGCGACGGCAAGGGAGCCGATCGTCCACACCGCGAGTCCGATCAGACTGGCCACTGGCGAGGCCGTCTGTGGCCCGGTTCCCGCAGCCGTTATGACGACGGTTTCGAAGACGAGTCCGCGGTACGCGCTGAGCGGGCTCACCGCAAGCGCGTAAACGAGCGACGACTCGCCCAGATAGCCGCTTGCGAGGCCGTAGACGAGCGCGAGATCCAGCCCGACCAGCACGACGACCAGCGCGACCACCGACAGCGCGAGGGCGCTTCGGGTCCCGCTTACGAGCGCCGAGATCGCGATCGCGACGGCGAGGATCGACAGCGCGAACAGCGCCGTTAGCACGACGAACCGCGCGAACAGGAGCGGGGAATCGGCGCCGGCGTGTGACGCGTACCGGCTGAACGGTTCCTCGCGACCGACGACGACCGCGCCGCCGACGAGGAGAAGCGACACGACGACCGTCCCGAGGAGCCCAACAGCCCTGCCGACGAAGACGCCGAGGACGTGTTCGCGCGGCGCGATCGGATACGTCTCGAGGACGTCGAGTTCGCCCCGTCGGCGATCGCCGAGGATCGCCCGGTAGCCGAACGCGACGGCCACGATCGGGACGAGCAACTCGAGCGGGGTCAGGAGGTCGACGATCGTCGGGACGTAGCCGGCTCCGACGCCGCCGCCGACCCACGCGATTCCGAGCAGGACGGCGGCGAACGCCGCGCCGAGGAGGACGAACGTCCGGGTCCGGGAGACCGTCCTGAGTTCGCGGCCGACGATGCGTTCGATCCGGCGGGTCGGCTTTGGCGCACGGGCGGCCGACCTCGAGTCCTCAAGGGCGGTCTCGTCGTCGGTCGCCGTCGTCGCGTCGTCGTCGCGGACCGAGCGTGGCGTGCCGGTCACGCGGTCTCACCCTGAACCCGAACGCGACTGAGGTCGCCGGTGATCGACGCCTCGTAGACGTCCTCGAGCGACTCGACGCCGAGCCGATCGCACAGCGCTGCCGGGACCCCGCGTTCGACGACGGTGCCGTCGTCGAGGACGACCACCTGATCGGCCGTCCGCTCGACGAGTTCGAGATCGTGCGAACTCACCACCACCGCGGTTCCGGCGGCGGCGAGTTCGTCGGCAACCGTGAACACGTGCTTGCTCATCCCCGGATCGAGCCCGGACGCGGGTTCGTCGAGGGCGACCAGCGGCGGATCGCCGATCGTCGCCTGCGCGATCCCGACGAGCCGCGTCATCCCTCCCGAAAGCGCCTCAACCCGACGCGTCGCGGCGTCTTCGAGCCCGACGCGTTCGAGTTGGGCCTTCGCCTCGTCGCGGCCACCGCCGACGAGCGACGCGTAGAACGCGAGCGTCTCGAGGACGGTGAACCCGGGCCGAAACTCGGGGTGTTGAGGGAGATACCCGATCTCGCGTGCGGCCGCCGGCCCGTGATACACGACGGACCCGCCGGTCGGTTCCTGGAGTCCGGCGAGCGTGCGAAGCAGGGTCGTCTTTCCGGTCCCGTTCGGACCGATCAGGGCCGTCACCGCGCCCGATCGGACCGGGACGGATACGTCTCGCAGGATGGTCACGTCTCCGTACGCGAACTCGACGTTCGATGCCTCGAGTAGGGGTGGGTCTGTCGTCATGGTTCGATCGTGAGTGAGCCGTCACACGCCGTGGCGCGGTCGCCGTACTCGGTCCGCTCGAGCAGGTCCGGGTTGTTCGGTTCGCACGCGGGTTCCGTGTCGGTGATGCTACCGGTCCGCATCCCGGACACCGACGCTTCGAACCCCGAGAGCGCGTCGAGCGCCGGCGCTCGGGCGAGCGTCGCTGCGCCGTCGGTGCGGTGCAGCCGCCCGTCGACGGTGTCGGTCGGTGCGTACGACCGGGACGGCGGATCGCCGTCCGCGATACTGGTAGCACCTTGCCAGTAGTTACCACGACCGTCTCGCGTCCAGACGCGCAACGGCCCGGCGCCCGCGGTGGCGTGGGCGTCGTTGCCAACGAAGTCGTTCTCGACGACCCGGTTCGTCGGCAGTACCACCCGGTCGTTGACGCCGACCCGGTTCCCCGCGAAGACGTTTCGCTCGTAGATCGAGCCGGACGCCGCCAGTTCCAGCCCGACGTCGTTGGCCTCGAGGATGTTCTCGGCGACGTACGTGTCCGCGCCGCCGACGTAGGCCCCGACCTGTGAGCCCCTGATCTCGTTGCCGACGATCGCGTTCCGTTCGGGCCCGGTCATGACGTAGATCCCCGTATCGATGACGCCCTGTAGGCGGTTGTCCGCGAGTAGCGTGCCGTCGGTATGCATCAGGTGGATACCCAACAGCGTCTCATCGATCACGTTATCCCGGATCACGATCCCCTCGGACCGGTACGCGTAGATCGCGTCCCGCCCGTCGACGATCGTCGTTTCCTCGATCACGCCCGGCGACCGGAACGCCATGATTCCGGCGAAGCCGTCCTGCCACCGTTCGTTGCCGCGGACGGTCGCGTTCCGAACGACAGTATCGGGACTCTCGCGGAGGATGATCCCGTTCGAGGGGGTCTCGATCGTCACGTTTTCGACCGACAGCCCCGCGGCGACGTGGGCCGAGATGCCGGCGTCCGCACCGGTGTAGTACGTCAGGAACTTCTCGTCCCAGGCGTCGTCGTCGATCGCCGGTCCGGGGACGTCCTCGGCACCGGAGGTCAGCGGCCCGACGCCGGTGATCTCGAGGTCCCGGATCCCGACCCGCGGTTCGGTGACGGTCACGACCGAGCCGTTGCCGTCGCCGCTGATCGTCGGCGTCCCGTCCCCGGCGAGCGTGATCGGCCGGTCGATCTCGAGGGATTCCTCGTAGGTCCCCTCGGTGACCAGCACCGTGGTGTTTGCTGGGGCCGCGTCGATGCCCGCCTGGACGGTGTCGGCGACCGTGACGTTGTCGGGGGCCGCGTCGATGCGGTCTCGAACGGCGTCGGCGTCCGCTCCGACGACGGTCGAGACCGGCCGGTCAGTGCGGGCCTGCGTCGATTCGACGGTCGCGTCGGCACGGCGGTCCTGCTCGGAAACGCGGTCGCGGACGCCGGTCACGTCGTCGGTGTCGAACGACTGCTCGAGGGTCTCGTCCCACGAATACACGTCGCCGCCGTGGGCCGTCGCGAACGCCGCCGCGTCCGCTCTGTCGGCGAACGAAACGACGGTCTCGCCCGACGGCGTCCGCGCCTCGCTGCCGACGACGAACCACGCGTCGGTGGCGTCGATCCACGCGGGCTGTCGATCGGTGACCGGATACCCCTTCTCGTTCAGTTCAACCGACGCGTCGCCGTAGTCGGTGACGTACACCGCCAGCGGATAGCCAAAGCGCTGTTCGTGTCCGTCCTGTTGCCGGGCGTCGACGAACGTCTCGACGCCGTAGTAGCCCACGACGTACTGATACTGCGAGTAAAACGCCTGTGCTCGCGGGAGCGTGACGTTCTCGTCGAGTCGCTGTTCGTTCTCGAGCGTGAGCCCCACGGACACGGTTTCGTCGAACGGGACCGGTTCCGGAGGTGCCGGATCGGCGTCACCGACGAAGAGACCGCCGAGTCCGACGGTTGCAACGAGTACGACGGCAGCCAGGACGATCTCTCGAGACGGCCGGTACACAGGTGTCCTTGGGCCGGCGGTGAAAAAGCCCCTCTGGTCCGCTCATCGAAAGGGACCGGCGGCGCGTTGCGGATCGATGGGGTGTAATGTTTCGTTCGGAACGAGTCCCGGAATCGAATCGGACGACTCGGAAACGACAGTTGCGAGTCGATCACTGCGTTCCGACCGGAAATGGTCGATCAACAGCCGTGGATCGACGGCAAGTAGCGGCCCGCGGTATCTCGGTCGTATGGCCTTACGGTGGTTTGTGGTATGGGGTGTCGGCTTCCTCCCCGACCGCAAGGGTCGGGGTATCCGCCTTGCAATCTCTATGAACTCGCCCGAGCCCTCGAGGCCGGCGACCGACGAGAGGGTGATGGTTCGTCCGCCACCGGCTTCGACCATCCGTTTTGCCGCCGCTTGCGCGCCGAAGTAGACACCTTCGACGGTGGTGTCCATCAGCCGATCGAACTCGTCTTCGTCGACGTCGCGGTAGTCCTCGTCGCGTTGGTCACCATCACGGTGACGCCACCGAACTCCTCGGCCGCCTCGACCGCCGCCTCGAGATCGTCGGTGTTCGTGACGTCACACTCGACGAACGTCGCCTTCGCTTGCGTTTCGGCCCCGATCAGTTCGTGCGTTGGGTCTCCACCCTCGCGAGGCGACGCCTGACTATCCGCGATACCGATGTCGGCTCCTTCCGAAGCGAACCGACGGGCAATCGCGCGTCCGTTGCCGCTGGAACCACCGGTAGTTGCCGGACCAACGCACGGACGTCCGAGTCCGGCTTCATACGGTCTCCCGTCCGTCATTGTCGGTGAGACATCGGGACAGCGAACCGTCTCAGAGTCCGACGAGCGCCATCGAGCCGTAGCCAAGTCCGAACGCGAGGACGAGCGAGCCGATCCAGGCGGCAACGGTGTAGCCCAGTTTGCGCGGGCTGACGCCCGAACCGCCGGCGACCGCCGCGCCGCTGCCGATGATCGCACTGACGATGATCTCGTTGAACGAGACCGGGACGCCGAGCAACACCGCGGTCTGGGCGATAAGAAACGACGGAACGAGCGTCGCGATCGACCGACGCGGCCCCAGCGACGCGTACTCCTGCGAGATCGATTTGATCATCCGCGGTGCGCCGGTCCACGAGCCGACGAGGATCCCGACGCCGCCGCCGAGCAACACCGCCAGCGGCGAGACCGACGGCACCGCCTCGAGCAGCGGGAACAGCGGTCCAACGGCCAGTCCGACCTGGCTCGCCCCCGCGGAGAACGCCACGAGCGCACCCAGCGAGAGCAGGAACCGGCGCAGGCCGCCGGCCTGATCGCGATCGATATCCCAGTGGACGACAGCCAGCGCGACGGCGCCCAGGACGAGCGAAACCCCGATCGTGGCGCCAGTCCCGGCGACCGGGAGGACGGCGGTGCCGGCGGCGGCGAGCGTCCCGCCGACCGGCGAGAGCAGCGCGAACTCGAGGTTCGCGACGACGACGCCGACGATACCGGCGAGTATCGGGACGCTCTTGGCTTCGGGCACGTCCGATCGCGGGAGAACGCTCGCGATGCCGTAGGCGATGCCGCCGCCGACGAACGGCGTGAGGACCCACACGGCACCGATTTCGACGTATTTCTCCCAGGCCGGATCGCCGCCGAGCGCGAGGCCGACGCCGATGACCGACCCGGTCACGGTGAACGCGGTCGCGATCGGATAGCCCGTGTAGATGCCGATCGCCATCAGGCCGGCCCCGATCAGCAGGACGACGATGATGCCGCCGACCGGGAGCGTGATCCCCTCGATGAGACCGCTCCCGACGGCTTCGGAGACGCTCGCGCCCTGGGTCACCGCGCCCGCGAACCCGAGGATGCCGACGAGAAACGCGGCCTTCATCGTCGAAATCGCGTTCGCGCCGACGGCCGGTGCAAAGGGCGTCGCGCCGCTCGATCCGGCACCGATCACCCACGCCATAAACAGGCTCGCGACGGCGGCGGCCGCGAACAGCAGTATCGTTCCTGGATCCATTAGAGTCCGACCGTCTTTCGGCTCAGTTTTCGAAACACGAACAGCGAACGGCGTTAGTCGGCACCCGCCGGGGCCGCGTCGGCCGCGGCGCGCTTGCTTCGCCAGACCCCCTGGAGGTACGCGCCGACGAACATGCCGGCCAGCGCCCAGAGGATGGAGACGTTGCCGACGCCGAGGCTGGCGTAGGCGGCACCGGGACAGATGCCCGAGAGGCCCCAGCCGACGCCGAAGATCGCCCCGCCGATCAGGACGTTCCGGTCGAAGGGCTTCAGCCGGCGTTCGTACCGGTCGCCGGTCAGCGGCGCGCTATCGCGGAGTCGGGGCATCAGGGCGAACGCGACCCCGGAGACGATCGCCGCACCGAACATCACGAACAGCAGTCCGAAGTCCTCGAACTGCAGGAAGTTCAGCACGACTTCCGGGCGCGCCATCTGGCTGAACCCGAGGCCGAACCCGAAGATCAGGCCGCCGACGAGGATCAGCGGCATGAACAGGGGATGGCGATCGCGGCTCATGGCGACACCCCCAGTGCCGAAACGACCTGTGCGGTCACGATCGCGACCGTCAGGAACGTCGCCACGCCGACGATCGAGGTCTTCGACGCCGAGCCGACGCCACAGACACCGTGACCGGACGTACACCCCTTGCCGATCCGAGTGCCGATCCCGACGAACACGCCGCCGAGCAGCAGCCGCCAGGGCTGGACGTCGGTCGACCAGAGCGTCACGCCGCCGACCTCGTACAGTTCGCCGGTCGTCCCGGGTTCGTAGAGCGAGGTCGTAATCACGCCCGACTGGACCGTCGCCGCGAACGCGAGCGCGCCCAGGATGATACCGAGCGTGAACACGACCCGCCAATCACGCGACGGGACGTACTGCTGGAACCGGGACTGCCCCGAGACGTACGACAGCGTCGACTCGAGGAACGTACTCGCCCCGGCCGGGATGCCGGTCCCGACGTAGATCACGACCGCGCCGAGACCGACGAGCAGTCCGCCGACGGCATAGCGGCTGATCCCGTTGGGGAACAGCTCGGCGGTCAGTTGGAGCGCGACTGGATCAGCTACCATGTGGCGTTAGTCACCGGCGAGCGACTCCTGGCTCGCCGCGCAGTTGTTCGGGCCGAGCTCGAGTGCGAACGCCTCCTCGTCGTCGGCCGCTTGCTGCCCGAGGTTCGTCGCGATGATGGCCTCGTAGTTGGCCGGTCGGGGCGGCATGTCCGAGAGGATCAGGTCGACGAACTCGTCTTCGTCCATCGTCAGGGCGTCCATCTCCTCGACGAGGTCGCCGATCGGCGCGGTGTAGGTGCCGTCGTCGGCGGGGACGGCGGAATCGCTGAAGTGAGCGCCGCCGATCAGGGTCTCGTCGGGCAGGGTGAGGACCCGCTCCTGAAGCGACTCGTAGAGGGTTCGGGCCGCGTCGGGAGCGCCGTCGTCGCCCTCCTCGAGGTCGGGGCGGGCGACGCTCTCGATGAACAGCCCGTCGCCGGTCGCGAGCAGGCTCGCATCGAGCAGGTACGAGGTCATCCCGGTCGTGTGGCCGGGCGTCGCGATCGTCTCGATGGTGGCGTCGCCGATCTGGAACTCGTCGCCGTCCTCGGCCTGAGTCAGTTCGTCGGCGTAGGTGACCCCGCGGTCGACCGCCGCTGCGGGGATGACGCCCTCGACCCCGTCGTCGTCGAGGTTGCGGACGCCAGAGATGTGGTCGGCGTGGATGTGCGTATCGAGCGCGTACTGCAGGTCGACGCCCAGCTCCTCGGCGTCTGCGAGGTAGCGATCGGTAAACGCCCGCAGCGGATCGACGACGGCGGCCTCACCGCCGTCGACGAGCAGGTACCCGAGACAGCCCGAGGAGGGACGCTGGTACTGGTAGAGCGTCCCCGAGCCGTCGTAGCCGGTGACCTCAACGCGCTCGTAGATGCGCGCCCAGCCGTTCATCCCGTCCTCGAGGTGGTTGACGTCGTAGCCGCGCTCTTCGAGCGTGCCTGCGACGTACTCGCTGGCACCGCCCTTGGCACAGAGGACGGTCACTTCGCGGTCCTTGGGAATCCGTGCAAGGACGTCGTCGTCGATCTCGTCCTCGAGGAACTCGAAGTACGGGACGTTGATCGACTCGACGGTCTCGCCGTCGATGTGCCACTCGTCGTAGTCCGATTCCATGCGCGCATCGAGGAGCGTGACGTCTTCGCCCGCGTCAATCCGGCTCTTCAGCGTGTCAGGCGTGATCGGTTCGACTTCTGCGTCCGGGGTCGGGAAGTCTTCTGCGTTCATTATCGTACATCCCTCAGTATTGGCTGGTCGCATAAAAGGATTTGCATAGTAGTTCCTCGTTTGCACAATATAGCATCGGCGAGGTGTGAGTGGGATAGCCTCAGGGAGCCACACTGGCAGTCTAGAGTGTGTATTGCGCCTGTACGCAACATCGGTTGTTTGCGTATCCCACAATAATCGATATCCTTTTAACGTCGTAGCCAATATTGTGTAGTAGCTCCAATACAGATACGGAGTATCCAACCATGAGTGACGAATTCGACATCACGGAGACGCTCGACGTCAAAGGTGCATCGTGTCCCATGCCGGTCGTCAAGACCAAGTCCGCCATCGACGAACTCGACGAGGACGAAGTCCTCGAGGTCGTGGCGACGGACTCGGGCAGTATGAGCGACATCGACGGCTGGGCGACCGGAACCGACGGCGTCGAACTCCTCGAGCAGGTCGAGGACGGCGACGTCTACAAACACTACGTGCAGAAGACGGCGTAAGATGAGTACGGACACACCTTCGGCGACGGACGGCGAGCCGATGACCGAGGAGGAGCTGCGGACACAGGTCGCGGAACTCGAGGAGAAAGTCGCCGCGCTCGAGACCGAGGTCGGCGACGATCAAAAGAAGATGACGATCATCGCGACCAAGGGCAGCTTCGACATGGCCTATCCGCCCCTGATCCTCGCGAGTACGGCGGCCGCGTTCGGCTGGGACGTCGTCGTCTTCCATACGTTCTGGGGGCTCGACATCCTCCACGAGGAGAAGTCGGCGGACCTGCAACTGTCGGCGGTCGGCAACCCGAACATGCCGATGCCGAACTCGATCGCCGCGCTGCCCGGCATGGACCGGATGGCGACGTGGATGATGGAAAAGAAGATCGACGAGAACGGCACCGCGACCATCGAGGAACTCATCGACCTCTCGCTCGAGCAGGGCGTCGAACTGCAGGCCTGTCAGATGACCATCGAACTGATGGACTACGACGAGGACGACTTCCGCGACGACGTCACCGTCGGCGTCGGCGCTGCGACCGCCCTCCAGCACATGGCGGAGTCGGACATTCAACTCCTCGTCTAGACCGGCCGTTCACGTGGCTTCACTATCGATGACAAACGAACGCACACCAGTCGAAGACGTGATCGAAACGATCGCGACGGCGGACGACGTCGATCCCGCGTCGATGACGCCGCCGCTCGCGACCGCGATCGACCCCGAGGCGCTGAACGAACTGGTCGCCCGCGGATCGACCGACGCCGACCGCCACCTCGAGGTCGCGTTCACCTACCGCGATCACGAGGTCGTCGTGGACGAACGCGGGACCGTCGAACTCGACTGATCGCGGCATCGCCAGTCCCGCCGTACCGTAGCGGTACAGTCCTTTCTGCGGCGGATCGCTCCGATCGCCTCTCGAGCGACGGCACCCTCGCCGCGTCGAGACGACGAACCGGGTCCCCTTCCGGCAACGCTAATTGACTGGGACCACTGTCGGTATGCGATGGCACCTGCGACCCGTCTCGGGACGGACGTGTCCGGGAGAGACGTGATCACCGGCCTCGGGGTGCTGTACGCACTGCTCGGAACGACGTGGCCGCTCGTACAGCCCACCGGGGACGTGTCCGCTCAGGAACGGGTGATCGTCGCCGTCCTCGTCGGCGGCGCTGGGCTCGTCCTGCTCTACGGGAGTTCCCGGTTGCCACGGACCGACATCCGCCCCGGGTTCTTCGGGACCGTCGCGAGCTGGAGTCTCCGCGGCGTCGGGGCGGTCGTGGGCATCCTCCTCTTTATCGAACTCGTCGGGGATCTCTCCGATCCGACGGGGAATTTCCTCATCCTGTCCTCGCTCGCCGCCGTCGCCGGCTTCGGCGCGGGCGTCCACGACGCGCGAGCCAAGTCGCGTGCGTACACGCTCGAGCAGCGCAACGACGAGCTGCAGCGGACCCGATCGGAGCTCGAGGAGACCGTCGATCGGCTCGAGGAGTCCGAACGGCGATACCGCACGATCACGGAGACCTTCCCGAACGGTGCGGTCGCGCTGGTCGACGCCGACCTCCGACACACGCTCGTCGCGGGACAGGGGTTCGAGACGATCGAGTTCAGCGCCGACGATCTTCGGGGCGAGCGACTCCACGAGGTCTACTCGGGGGACGCGCTGGAGACCGTCGAATCGAACTACCGTGCGACCCTCGAGGGCGAACCGCGGACGTTCGAACTGGACGTGCAGGGCCGAACGTTCGAGTTCCGCACGCATCCGCTGTCCGACGGCGGCGACGCCGACGCCATCCTGGCGATGTCCCAGGACGTCACCGGGCGCAAGCAGCGCGAACGGGAACTCGCGAAGCGAGCCCGACAGCAACGGGCCATCGCCGATCTCGGTCAGTTCGCGCTCGAGGCCGACGACCTCGACGACCTCATGGACGAGGCGAGTCGCCGCGTGGCGGTCGCCCTCGATAACGACTACTGCAAGGTGCTCGATCTCGCCGACTCCGGCGAGGAACTGCTCCTCCGACAGGGCGTCGGCTGGGACGACGGACTCGTCGGCAACGCGACGGTCTCCGCGGTCGAAGGGGGATCACAGGCCGCACACACGCTCGCGACCACCACGCCGGTCGTCGTCGAGGATATCGAGACGGACCCGCGATTCAGCGGGCCCGCGTTGCTAACGGACCACGGCGTCCGAAGCGGGATCAGCACCATCATCGGCCCGGTCGACGAGCCCTGGGGAATTCTGGGGACCCACGACACCGACCGCGACGAGTTCAGCGAGGAAGACGTCTCCTTCGTCCAGAGCGTCGCCAACGTCCTCGCGGAAGCGATCGAGCGCCGCCAGTATCAGGCCGACCTCGAGGCCCTGATCGACGATCTCGAGGAGTCCAACAAACGGCTCGAGCAGTTCGCCTACGCGGCCTCCCACGATCTGCAGGAACCCCTGCGGATGGTCTCGTCGTACCTCCAGTTGATCGAACGGCGGTACGAGGACGACCTCGACGAGGAGGGCCGGGAGTTCCTCGCGTTCGCCGTCGACGGGGCCGACCGCATGCGATCGATGATCGACGGATTGCTGCAGTACTCCCGCGTGAAAACGGACGCGGATCCGCTGGAACCGGTCGATTTGGACGCCGTCTTCTCGGACGTCCGCGCGGACTTGCGGAGGCGGATCGAGGCGACCGACGCGACGGTCACCGCCGAGCCGCTGCCCCGCGTCGAGGGCGATCCCGCCCAGTTGCGACAGGTCCTCCGGAACCTCCTCGAGAACGCGATCGAGTACAGCGGCGACGAGTCGCCGACGGTTCACGTCTCCGCGCGGCCCGACGGCACCGACTGGATCGTCTCGGTCAGCGACGAGGGGATCGGGATCGATCCCGACGATCAGGACCGGATCTTCGAGGTCTTCGAGCGGGCCCACGGTCGCCAGGAGGGCACCGGGACCGGGATCGGGCTGGCGCTGTGTGAACGGGTCGTCGAGCGCCACGGCGGCGATATCTGGGCCGACTCCGAGCCCGGCGACGGGACGACCGTCTCGTTTACGCTCCCGACGGCGAGCAACTGAGCCGGCCGACGCCGTTACCACTCCGATCGCAGGGACTCGAGCAGCCGATCGACCTCGCTCTCGGTGTTGACGGCGTGGACGGACGCCCGAATCGCGTTCGGCGAGGGGAGGTCCCGCAGGACGATCCCGTCGGCGGCCAGCCGCTCGACCGTCGCCGCCGGGTCGTCGACGTCGATCGTCACGAGCCCCGACTCCGGCGTCGACGGACTGAGCAGGCGATCGGCAGGGACGCCGTCCGCCAGTCGACCGGCGAGGCGGCGGACGCGGTCTTCGATTTCGACGCCGTCGATCGCGTCGATCGCTTCCCTGAGCGCGACGTGCGGTGCCGGGTTCGCCGATCCGACTTCGAACCGACGCGCGCCGGCCGCGTACTCGTAGGGGTCGGCGGACGGCGTCTCGACGCTTCGGTAGCCGACCGTCCGCGGTTCGAGACGCTCGGCGACGTCGCGAGCAACGTAGAGGAAGCCGCCGCCCCACAGCCCGAGCAGCCACTTGTGGCCGGCGGCAGCGACCGCGTCGGCGCCCCACTCTCGGACGTCCATCGGCAACTGGCCGGGGACCTGGACGGCGTCGACGAGCGCGAGCGCGCCGGCGTCGTGGGCGATATCGACCATCTCCGCCACGGGAAGCCGCGTCCCGTGGGTCCACGTGACCGCGCTGAAGCAGACGACGCTGGCGTCAGCGACGGCCGTGGCGAAGCGCTCGAGGTCGACGCGACCGGCCTCGGTCTCGACGACGCGAACCTCGACGCCGTCCCGCTTGAGGCGTTGCCACGGGAGGATTCCGGCGGGGTGTTCGAGGTCCGTCCGGACGACGATGTCGCCGGGCTGCCAGTCGATCGCGTTGGCGACGGCGTTGATCCCGGCCGTCGTACTCTCGGTGAGTGCGATCTCGTCCGCGTCGGCCCCGACAAACGACGCGACCCGCTCTCGAGTGCGATCGAGCGCTCGAAACGCGGTCTCGTAGGGGTGGTCCTCGATCGGCGACTCGTACTCGTGTTCACGGACGAACTCGTCGGCGGCGTCGACGACGTATTTCGGACTCGGCCCGTGAGCGCCGAAGTTGAGATAGGTCCCCTCCTGCAGGGCGGGGATGTCCGCCCTGAGTTCGGTCGGCGTCATCGCCGTACTCGATTGCATACCTCTCCCTACGGAATCGGCCGGTAATAATCTTGGGTACATTATGAAATACTGGATCGCACGGACGGACGCGTCTCGCCACCGGGTACCGGTCACCGACCGTCGGTCTCCGACTCGCCCGTCGTCCGTTCGAACACCGGCCCGTAGTGAGCGGGCGGGAGTTCGAGTTGCTCCTCGAGGGAAAACGCCTCGCCGTCTAGCACGGCGGCCGTCTCGCGCGACCGATCGTGCTAGTCGACGACGGAGCGTCGCCCCCGGCGTCGGCCACAGTCTACCTCACCGGTCCCAGTCGGGTCGTCCCGTATTCCGGAACCGTCTCGCGTCTCTGGGTCGGGTTACGACGACGTGTCGACGCCCAGAACCCGGTACAGGAGACAGGTTCGAGTCAGGGCCGTTCCGAGCAGGACACCCCCGATCAACAGCGCGACGGCACCCACTGCCGTCCCGAACTCGAGCGCGCCGCCGAGCGTCGCGATGCCGACGGCGGCCAGTACCGCGCCGCCGACCGCGCGGACGTTCCGGTCCGTCGCCCCTATATTGTGCTTCATGCCCACAAATACACAGAGAAAACGCTTAAGCATTGCTCAAATTCCGAGTTCCGGCGAGCCACCGTCGTCACTGAAACGGTTGCACGCTGATCGCAACCAACGATCGTCAGTGGCCGCTATGGCCGCCGTCCGCCCCGTCGGCCGCGGCCGCCCACGCGTCGGGAAGGCGCGCGTACACCGTCGCGTTCCCGACGAGCGCGTCGACGGTCGTGTACTCGTCGACCGCGTGGACGGTGTCCGTCCCGAGCGCGAACTCCACCGTCGGTACGCCGGCGTTGCGGAGCTTCTTCGCGTCGCCGCCGCCGGTCGCGCTCCGGCGATACACCCGCTCGCCGGTCGTCGCTTCGGCGCTCGAGACGACGGCCTCGACGAGCGGGCTGTCGATCGGTTCGGCGGTGCCGACGCTCCAGGCAACGTCGGCGACGGTGACTCCTTCGCAATCGGCGACGCACTCCCGAATCTCCGAGAAGAGATCGGCGGTACATACGCCCGCGGTCACTCGGATATCGATCTCAGCGCGAGCCGTCTGGGGGACGCTGTTGATCGCGTCCCCGCCCTCGAGGACGCCGAGGTTGAGCGTCGGCGTCTCGAACAGGTCGCGGGCGGTCTCGACGCCCATCGTCGGCTCGTAGAACGCGACCGACTCCTCGAGAATCGGCTCGATTGCGGGGTCGAGTTCGAGTCGCCGCCGCCCGAACCGCTGTCGCAGCGTGCCGACCGCGTCGTAGAGGCGATCGATCGCGTTCTCGCCCAGCACCGGCCGCGAGCCGTGTGCGGCCTCGCCGGTCGCCTCGAGCGTCAGCCAGATGCTGCCCCGGTCGGCGACCGTCA
Organism: Natrinema mahii; assembly: GCA_000690595.2. Classification (GTDB taxonomy): domain Archaea; phylum Halobacteriota; class Halobacteria; order Halobacteriales; family Natrialbaceae; genus Natrinema; species Natrinema mahii. Next base: position 351,507 of record JHUT02000001.1, read on the forward strand.
CGGAGTGGTGTTCCTCCTCGCAGGTCGGTTCGCCGATGACGCAGGCGTCGGCCGCGAGGCGGTCGGCCTCGAGCAGCGCCGGCAGGCCGGCATCGCCGCCGACCTCCTCGTCGCTGACGAACGCGAACGCGAGGTCGACTGGCGGTTCGATCCCCGTCTCCGCGAACGCGCGGATCACGAACAACATCGCGGCGACGGCTCCTTTCATATCGGTCGCGCCGCGGCCGTAGAGTCGGTCGTCGACGCGCTCCCCGAGGGGATCGTGCGACCAGGCGTCGCGGTCGAACGGCACCGTATCGAGATGCCCGTTGTACAGCAGCGTGCGGTCGCTCGCGCCCGGCAGCGTCACGAGGAGGTTCGGCTTCGCGGGATCGACCGCGACCCGCTCGACGTCGACCGGGAGCGGCGACAGGGACTCCTCGAGCAGCGAGACGATCTCGCGCGTATCGCCCGGCGGGTTCGTTGTGTCGATCGCCAGCAGATCGAGCGCGAGGTCGACCAGTTCCTCGCGGCGGTCGGCGACGAACGCCTCGAGTTCGTCGGTCATCGCCGTCACTCGAGGTTCCCCGAGAGGACTTTCGCCGCCGTCAGGATCGGGTCCCAGACGGGGCTAAACGGCGGCGCGTAGGCCAGGTCCGCGTTCTGCAGTTCGGTCACGGTCATGTCGGCCGTCAGCGCCGTCGCGACCGTGTCGATCCGCTTCGCGCCGTCGCGACCGACGACGCTTCCCCCGAGGAGCCGACCGCTCTCCCGATCGGCCAGCAGGGTGACGGTGAGTTCCGCGCCGTCGGGATAGTAGTGCGCGCGCGACGACGCCGAGATCGTTACCGAAGCGGGATCGAAGCCCGCCTCGCGGGCCCGTTCTTCGTCGACGATTCCCGTTCGGGCGGCTCCGAGTTCGAACGCCTTCACGATGGCCGTCCCCGCGATGTCGCCGACCGGCGTGGGATCGCCGGTCACGGTCTGGCCGATCGCCCGGCCCGCGCGGTTGGCGGTCAGCGCCAGCGGCACGTGGTCCGGCTCTCCGGTCACGACGTGGGTCGACTCCGCGCAGTCGCCCGCCGCGTAGACGTTCTCGTCGTTCGTCCGGCCGTACTCGTCGGTCGCGACCGCGCCGGTCGGCCCGCGTTCGATGCCGGCCGCCTCGGCGAGGTCGGCGTTCGGGGCGACGCCCACGCCGACGATCGCGATGTCCGCGTCGACGGTGTCGTCCTCGAGTTCGACCCCCTCGACCCGCTCGTCGCCGACGAAGCCTGACACGGCGGTCTCGAGGTGGAGATCGACCCCCTGCTCGCGGAGGTGGTCTTCGACGACCTCGGCGACCGGCTCGCCGAACGGCTGGAGGACGTGGGGCAACATCTCGTAGAGATGGACGTCGGCCCCGCGGGCCGACAGCGCCTCGGCCATCTCGATCCCGACGTAGCCGCCGCCGACGATCGCCGCGGTCGTCGGGTCCCGCTCGGTGACGTAGTCCTCGATGGCGTCGGCCTCGTCCATGTCGTGGATCGTGAACACGCCCTCGAGGTCGAGGCCGTCGAAGGGGGGTTCGATCGCGCTCGCACCGGTCGCGACGAGGAGGTCGTCGTAGGACTGTTCGTACGTCTCGTCGCCGGTCTCGACCGTTACCGTCTGCCCCTCGCGGTCGATGTCGACGACTTCCGCGCCGGTTCGCAGGTCGATGTCCCGTTCCTCCCTGAACGCCTCGGGCGTCACGGTAACGAGATCGTCGAGGTCGTCGACCTCGCCTTTCACGTAGTAGGGCATCCCGCAGGCGGCGTAGGAGACCCACTCCCCTTTCTCGAAGACGATCACCGCTCGCTCGGGATCCTCGCGTTTCGCCTTGCTCGCGGCGCTCATTCCCGCTGCGTCACCGCCGATGACGACGAACGTCTCGTTCATATTCGACAGTAGGGGAGCCGCGCGTAAAGTATTTTCCAAAATTCCCAATATTATACAAGTATGTCGGACTATCCGGACGGGGCCTCCTCGAGCCGTCGCCGGACGGACCGCCCGCCCGCGAGCGCCGTCCAGAGGTCGACCACGAACGCCGCTCACGCGGCGGCGAGTAGGAGATAGCCACCGGGCGCGAGGAGCGACGCGACGCCGCTGTCCAGCGGAAGGACCGTCGACCAGAGGAGGAGCATCCGCGCGTTCGATCGCGGCGGCCGGGACGGCAGTCGGGAACAGCAACACGAACGGGGCGATCGGGACCGGAATCAGCAGCCAGGGATACGCGCCCAGCACGAGCGCGACCCGGCTGTCCCGCCGGCGATCGCTGTGTCGGTACGTCCCGACGACCGACGCGAGCAACGCACCGGTCCCGACTAGAAACCACGGCGCCGTTCGGAAGTACCGCGCCGAGCCGGCGGCCGCGGTCGACGGCGACCGCAGCCGAACCACCGTCACCAGCAACGACAGGAGCGCGCCGAGAACGAGAATCGCACCGGCCCCGGCGGTGATCGTCGAGCCCGTCGCCATCCCCACCAGCAACAGCGGATAGCCGGCGTTCAACGACACCCACTGCAGCCACCGGCTTCGGCCGACGGGCGATCGTCGGCCGGTCGAACGCGCCGCCACGAACGTCGGCAGGACGCCGAACACCGCCTGGGTCAGCCCACCGATCGTGACGAAGTGAACCGTCACCTACCGGAGGCGAGGAAGCGACTCGAGGAGTCCGGTCTCGGTTCTACAGGGCCGATTCAGGTGTCACAGTCCGAACAGCGGGTCCGAAACCGCAGGGCGGCCCCGATCACGCCGAGCGTGGCGAGTGTGACCGCCAGTTGCACGAGACCGCTGCTCGCGTTCCCGGCCGCGGCCCCGCCGGCGACGGCAGCGGTGCCGCCGACCACGAGGCCACCGGTCCCGAGACAACAGAGGCTCGCAACGCCCGCGAGTCCCAGAAGCGACCGCCGGGATGCCGAGTCGGAATCCATACCTCGACGTTCGATCGAGTGTGGGTAAATGTGTTGCGGCGTTTTTCCCACCTCGCGGACGGCGACGGCTCGGGACGGTGCGAAGCGCCGAACCGTTGATTCGCTGCCGCTCGACGAGGCGACAGTACCGTCTCCGAAAGGTCCCAGAGGCGTCAACGCGCGCCGACTGCTGTCGTCCGCGGAGGCGGCCCGTCGAAAGGTCTTTGTTTTGAACGCCCAATACTCCACACAATGGAACTACCCATTGACCCGAGCCAGATCGATCCGGACGACATCGGTGCGACACAGACGACCCTCGAGATGGACCACGAGGAAGCCATCGAACACGTCCGCGAGGTGTTCACCGACGCCGGCTTCGGGGTTCCCGTCGAGTTCTCCCCCTCGGAGCTGCTCAACGAGAAGGTCGACGCCGATCGCGACCCCTACTACGTCCTCGGTGCGTGTAACCCGGCGGTAGCCGACCGAGCGCTCGAGGCGACCGACGGGAAGATGGGCGGACTCTTCCCGTGTAACGTCGTCGTCCGAGAGGAAGAACCCGGCCGCCAGCTGGTCTATCACGTCTCGATCATGCGGATCGCACGGCTCGTCGGGATGGCGCCGGACGACGACGAAATGGCCGATATCATCGCGGACACGGGCGAAATCGTCGACGACGCCTTCGAGGCCCTGTAACCATGGGTCACCACACGTTCGACGCCGAGCGAGCGGACAAGTTAGAGAAAGCCGAGCAGCGATATCGGTTCGTGTCGGCCGAGGAACTGCTGTGGGCGCTCTCGCTGTCGCCGGACGACACCGTCGCCGACCTCGGGAGCGGGACCGGCTTCTTCACCGACGACGTCGCTTCGCACGCCGGGGCGGTCTACGCGGTCGACCTGCAGGAGGCGATGCACGAGTACTACCGCGAGAAAGGCGTTCCGGCGAACGTCGATCTCGTGACCAGCGACGTGAGCGACCTCCCGTTCGACGACGGCGACGTCGACGCCGCGTTCTCGACGATGACCTACCACGAGTTCGCGAGCGACGAGGCGATCGCCGAGATCCGGCGCTCGCTCGCCCCGAACGGGCGACTCGTGATCGTCGACTGGGCGGCGACCGGCACCGGCGAGGCCGGTCCGCCGGTCGAGGAACGGTACAGTGCCGACGAGGCGGCGGACGCGCTCCGCGAGGCCGGGTTCGAGATCGAACACGCGGCCGTCCGTCCGGAAACCTTCCTGCTGATCGCGACGCTCGAGTGAGCAGCCGGCTCACTCGAGCGGGCCGTGACTGGGTGGCACTCGTTTCAGTCCGTCGCCTCGGGTGGTCCATCGGCTCCCGTCGCTCGAAGCCAGCCCTTGATCAGTTCGTTGACGTTGTGGAAGACGATCCCGACCGACAGGAGCGTCGTCGCCAGATAGACGACGAACCCGGGCGGGCCGCCGACCGTCGCGCCGAGGAGACCGCCGGTGATCCCGACGACCGTCAGCTCGAGCCACGTCAGCAGGACTCGAGAGCCGAGTCGGGGCGGTCGTCCGGTCGTTGCCCGGTCGCCGGTGCGGCCGTCGTCGCGAGTCGCGGGTCGACCATCATCGCCGTCGGCTGCCATCAGTACGACTCACCCGCTTCGATCGGCCCGCTGAACGCGGTGTAGAGGACCGCGAAGTAGACGAACACGAGCGGCAACAGGACGGCCGCGCCGATGGACATGAGGTTGAGCTGCAGCGTCGAGACGATGGCCGTCTCGACCGTCAGTCCGGCGGCCCGGTCGATGGACGGGTACAGCAGCCCGGCGACGATGGCGACCAGCGCGAAGACCAGCCCCGCGGCCGCGCCGAACGCTACGTAGTAGCGGTCCGCCCGCGTCGCCGCCGCGTACGCGCCGGCGAACGCGAGCGTCGCGAGGACGAGCGCCAGCACCGGTACCGAGAGCAGGGCCGACCGCAACGCCGGTTCGACCGCGTACACGGAGCCCAGTGCCGCGACGACGAGGACGAGGTACGCGCCGAGCGCGCGGTGGCCGTCCGTCCGGAGATCGTCGCGCAAGTCCCCTCGCGTCTTCAGTCGGAGGAAGGCCACGCCGTCGACGACGGTGAGCGCGACGACGGCGAGGCCGACGACAAGCGCCGGGAGGGAGACGATCGACGTCGCGCCGGTCACCCAGTTCGCGATGAACATGCCCAGAAAGAAGGGGGCGGTGAGGCTGCCGACGATGAACGCCCGGCCCCACCAGCGCTGCCAGCCGTCGTCGTGGCGCTGTTCGTACATCTCGGGCGCGAGTCCTCGGACGATGAGCGCGCCCAGAATGGCGAACATCAACAGGTAGTGGCGGCTGAAGAGGTTGGCGTAGACGGACGGAAAGGCCGCGAACAGCGCGCCGCCGAAGACGACGAGCCACACCTCGTTGCCGTCCCAGAACGGCCCGATGGCCGCCAGCAACCGTTCGCGTTCGTCGTCGTCCTCGCGCGTCGCGAACAGCGCGCCGACCCCGAAGTCGAAGCCGTCCAGAAAGAGGAACATCGCGAGGATGAAAAACACCAGTCCGAACCAGAGGTCGGCCAGCGGGAGACCGAACAGCGGCCCGGTCGCGAGCGCGGCCGGATCAGTCATCGACGCTCACCTCCGACGCGGGCTGCTCCGGCGTGTCCCGCGTCGCGAGGTCGTCCCCGTCCGGCGGGCCGGCTCGAACGATGCGGACGACGACGTAGGTATAGAGCGCCAGGAGGCCGAGATAGACGACCGCGAACCCCACGAGCGTCGCCGTGGCCTCGCCGGCGGTCAGTCCCGGCGAGACGCCGTCGGTCGTCCGCAAAACGTCCTGGATGACCCACGGCTGGCGGCCGACCTCCGTGACGATCCAGCCCAGTTCGACCGCGATAATACCGAGCGGGGTCGAGAGCATCAGGGCCTTGTGGAGGAGATCGTCCTCGAGGAGTTCGCCGCTCCACCAGCGGTAGCCGCCCCAGACGGCCAGCAGGACGAACCAGAACCCGAGCCCGACCATCATCCGGAACGACCAGAAGACGATCGCCACGGGCGGCTGCTTTCCCTCGAACTCCTCGAGCCCCTTGATCGTCGCCTGCGGATCGCCGCCGCTTGCGAGCCACGACGCGCCGCCGGGGATGCCGATGCCGAAGATTTCCTTGGCACGCGGATCCAGCAGCTGGTCGAGACTGGTCGGGAACGCGACGATGTACTCGGGGACGTAGGAGTCGGTCTCCCAGACGGCTTCCATGGCGGCGAACTTCTGGGGCTGGGTCTCGACGATGTGTCGCGCGTACAGGTCGCCGTGTAGCACCTGCAACGGCGCGGTCACGAGCAACGCGATGAGGCCGAACTTCAAGGTCGTCTCCCAGAACGCGACGTTCTCGACGGGGTACTCCCAGACGTGGTGTCTGAAGACGAAATACGCGCCGAGCCCGGCCATAAACAGCGCGACGGACTCGACGGCGGCGTTTTGCATGTGGACGAACATCCAGGGGAACCGGGGGTTGGCGTAGGCCGCGACCGGATCGACCAGTTCGACGATCGTGTGGCCGTTCGCCGTCGTCAACTCGTAGCCCCGCGGCGTCTGCATCCAGGAGTTGGCGATCAGGATCCAGACCGCCGAGAGCCACGTCCCCAGTCCGACCGCGACCGCCGACACCATATACAGCGCGTTCCCGACCCGCTCGCGCCCGAAGACGAAAATGCCGAGAAACGTCGCCTCGAGCATGAACGCCATCATTCCCTCGAGCGCGAGCGGGCCGCCGAAGAGTTCGCCGGCGGTCGTCGAAAACGCCGCGAAGTTGGTCCCGAACTCGAACTCGAGGACGATACCGGTCACGGTGCCGACGACGAAGCTGACGGCGAAGATCCGCGTCCAGAACCGACGTAACTGCTCGTAGATCGGCTCGCCGGTGCGGATGTCCTTCCACGTGAAGTAGACGAGGAAGGGGGCAAGCCCCATGCTCATCACCGGGAAGATGATGTGAACGATCGTGGTGAGCGCGAACTGCAGCCGACTGCCGAGGACTGGGTCGATCATGGCTGGTGGAAGCAGATCCTGTTGTCGGTCGTCCGTCCGTTCTCGTGAACCGCAAGCGGCGTCGATTGGATCTCGGGCCTACTGGGAGGTAGTGCTTGGGGTACGAACGTCGAAACAGCGCCTGACGCGGCCGTTTGCCGACGGAGCGGACAGCACGGACGACCACCGAGCGCGTCCGACGGACGCCGGATCCGACGCGGTTGGGTGCTACGCGTCCCTGACCCGTTCGATCGCGTCGTCGAACCGTTCCGGCGGCTGGGCACCGGTGAGCGATCCCGCGGCCTCTGACTCCGGATCGAAGACGACGAACGAGGGCGTAGCAGAGATCCCCAACTCGGTCGCCCGTTCCGCATCGGCTTCGACCGCGGCTTCGAACTCCGGCCGTCGGTCCTCGAGACACGACTCGAGGGCGTCCGCGTCGACGGCGTCGACGGAACGGGTGTACTCGAGGAGGTTGTCCGTCGACGCCCACCCCGAATTCTTCTCGCCCTGTTCGTCGAACACCGCCGTGTGCCAGTCCCAGTACGCGCCGGGATCGTCGTCGCGGACCCGCTCCCAGACGCACTTGCCGGCGACCGCGGCGGTCATCGAGTCCGCACCGAAATAGGGCACCGAGACGAAGACGATGCGAACGTCGCCCGGTTCGACGTACTCCCGAACGAGATCGGGGAGCGTCTCCCGTTCGAACTGCTCGCAGAACGGGCACTGGAAGTCGGTCCAGTAGTAGATCTCGAGTGGTGCTTCTCGCGAGCCCATGATCGGCTTTCCGCCGAGATCGACGCCGAACGCGGACGTCTCGTCGCTCGAGTGAAACGACGGGGAGAGATGCTGTGCGGAGTCGTCGGATCGCGTGAGATAGTAGGCGCCACCGGCGCCGAGCGTCACGGCGGAACCGGCGAGAACGGCGCGACGGGATGGCTGCTCGAGTGACATCGGTGTTGCCGAGCGTTTCTGGTCCGTGTTCCTAACGGAATCGCCGATTTGCTGGGTCAGCAAATCGGAGTTGGTGATTTCAGGTCGTCTCCCGTCGGTTCGATCGGATGACTATGCGCGCCGCGGGCCGGACGTATCTGACGAACCTTCGCGCAGCGGTCTCGTACCCGTTCGAAACGTGGTGGGGGACGATCGGGTTCGTGTTCATCACGGTCGCCACCTACGTCCTCCTGATTCTGAGTACGATGCCCGAGTTCTCCCTTCAGATGCTCGGCGACGGCCTCCACTGGTTCGAGTACGTCGTCGTCTCGCTCACGGAGACGGTGTACCGCACCGACGGCTGGGCCGGACTCGGGATCGTCGTCCTCTATGCACTCCTGTCGGGGATCGCCGTCGTCAACGCCGTCACACAGCTGCGACTCGTCGGCGTCTCGAGTCTCGCCGACCTCTCCGGGATCGTTCCCGGACTCCTCGCCTCCGGCTGTGCGAGCTGCGGTGCCGGTCTCCTCGGCTTTCTCGGGTTCGCGGGGGGCCTCGCGGCACTCCCGTACGACGGCGCGGCGCTTCGCGTCGGCGGGCTCCTGTTGTTGCTATTTTTCCTCGGCCGAGCGGGCCATCCCGAACGGTGTGCGATCGCGACGGAGGGAACGAAATGACGGGCAGCGGACTCCTCCGACCGATCCTCTCGGACCGGCGGGCGATGGCGTACGGAGCAGCCGCCGGAATCGGTGTGTTCCTGCTGTTCGGACTCGTCACCGGCCTGATCCCGAACCCGCTTTACGTTCGGATGGTCCCGCGGACGCCCGTCGACTACCTGTTCCTGACGTTGACCGCACTGCTGGCCGGCGTGTACACCGCACAGCGGCTAGCGACCGAGCGAGTCGAACCCGGGCTCGAGGGCGACGACGCGAGCGGCGAAGATCGCCTTGCGCTTGGCGGTCTCGTCGGCGGGTTTCTGGCAGTCAGCTGTCCGGTCTGTAACGCCGTGTTGCTCGCGTTGTTCAGTTCCTCCGCGATCATGACGTACGTCGATCCGTTACGACCGGTTTTCGGGGCCCTCTCGGTGGTCCTGCTGGTCGGGCTGATCTACGTCCGCCACAGCCGGACGTGTCCGACCTGTGCCGGCTGATCGGTTTCGGGAACCGCGTTCGAGCCGTCCGCGGTCCTCGTGGAATACCCGTCACGAGGCGCTCGGCCCGTCGCTCGACGAGAAGGGGTGCCCGCCCCGGCGTCACGGCTCGAAACACTCGGCCTGCGTCGCCCGACGAGTCGCGATCGACGGCTCTCCCGACGCCGCTCGAGGGGGCGATACAAGACGGTTGCGGTGATTTGCCGGGTCAGCGAATCGTGGCCTATTTGCCGCTGAACGAGATGGTCTCTCGTGTGCAACCCGGTGGTTCCTCGGACTCGGCGGCGATCTTCCGGCTCCTCGCGGACGAGTACGCGCGGAAGATACTCCTCGCCGCCGACCGGGACGGACCGAAGACCGCGAAGACGCTCAGCGAGGAGTGTGACGCCTCGCTGACGACGGTCTATCGCCGCGTGTCGACGCTGCAGGAACACGACCTCATCGAGGAATGCAGAACCGTCGACGCGGACGGCTCTCACCGAAGCGAGTTCGAAACCACGCTCGAGGAACTTCACGTCGACATCACTGACGGACAGCTCTCGCTGACGATGGAGACGCGCGACGAACTCGCCGACAACTTCACTGACCTCTGGCGCGGGATTCGGGGTGAGGAGTGATGGACGCGTCCTTTCTCCTCGCCAAACTGATCACACTCGTTTTGAGTCTCGTCGTCGCGTATCTGGCGTTTCACGGCTATCGGCGGAGCGGACAGACGCCGATGCTGTACGTCTCCGGCGGCTTCGTCTTCATCGGTGCCGGGGCGATCTGTGAGGGGCTGATCTATCACGTCTTCGGGACGACGATCGCGTCTGCCGCCCTCGTGCAGGCGGTCATCGTCTCGAGCGGGATGGGGCTCGTTTTGCTCTCGCTGACGAAGTGAGCCTAAACGAACAGCGCCGGCACGGTGTTCCGGAAGATGTTGAGCGAGATGACGAACAGGAGCCCGACGACGAACCAGTTGAACGTCCGCTCGTCGAACTCGAGGCGCCGGAGGTACGTGCCCAGCAACAACCCGACGATGGTGACCACCGCGATCACCGACCCGAGCCAGATCCGGTAGGTCGTCAGGAGATCGGTGAAAAGCGCCATCTGGACGAGACGGACCGTAAAGATCGTCCCGAGTACCATCGACAGTCCGCCGATGTATCGCTCGGTGTCGCGTTCGAAGGTGTGGAAGTACGCCGGGAGGAGCGGCCCGAGGTTCGCGAACGCGAGCAGGAAGCCCTGAGAGAACCCGGCGGCGCCGAGGGCGAACGGGTGGTGTGCTTCCTCGACCGTGACGAAGTTCCGGGCGACCTGAAAGGCCACGTAGCCGAGGAGGACGAGGCCGATGACGAACGCGACGACCGGGCCGACGCTGAACGTCGCAAGCGCCGCGACGCCGATGACGCTCCCCGCGATCGCGAGTGCCAGCAGCGTCCACTCCTCGCGAACGAACGCCCGACCCGTCCCGGTCTCGGCGATCTGGAACATGTTGAGCATCCACGGCGGGATCGCCAGGACGACGACGGCGACGGTCGGATCGATCACCGACGCGACGATCGGCGTCATGATGAGCGAGTAGCCGAATCCGGTCATGCCCTTGACGGCGCCGGCGACGATCGCGATCAGGACGATCCCGGCGAGCAACCCGCCCGAGAGCTCGGACTGGACGCCGTCCCCGACGTTCTCGAACCCGGGGAAGAAAACGATCGCGGCGACGAGGACGGCCGCCGTCGCGCCGACCATCGTCACTTCCCGGTATCGGAACGCGAGGAGGTTGGTGAGAAACTGTTCGACATCGACGGTGGATTCGGTGGCACTCATGCTGGATCGAAGGCGGATCGGGACGGCGCGGTGCCGTCGTTTCCGGGCAATCGTCGGCCCCGACGTATGCGACTGTGCGATACGGCGAGATTCATCGCGGCTCGAGTCACCGGTAGTCCGGTAACGCATCGACTCGAGCCCGCTCGGGGGCGTTTACGAGCGGTTCTCGGAAGCCCACGCGTCATAGATAGCGGGAAAATTCACTGCTACGTCCGCGGATCGGTGGTAGTACCCGGTGGCCGGTTTCCAACTGCGGCTCGCGCTCCGGCCGGAGAATGGTATTGTGCTTTCATCACAAAACACTGAAATACTCTCGGCCCCTATCGACAGTGATGACCGAAACAACGCCCTCGGAGCCGACCGACGACGGCCGTCCGGCCGAAAAACCCGTTCAGGTGCACGACGGAGCCGATTACGACGACCTGGTCGCGACACACGACCTCGTCTTGCTCGAGTTCGTCACGTCCGGCTGTGGCATCTGCGCGTCGATGGAGCCGGTACTCGGCGCGGTCGCGCGCAGCGCACCGGGGGCCGTCGCGACGGTCAACGCCGGTCTCGTTCCGGATCTCGCCGCGGAATTCGACGTCCGGAGCGTCCCGACGCTCGTCGTCCTGCGTGACGGCGAGGAAGTCGCCCGGTTCGCCGACGGGTTCCAGCCCGCCGAAACGCTCGTCGACGCGCTCGAGACCCACGCGACGCGCTAAATCCGTCGTCCGCGTTCTGCGTCCTCCCACGGCGTCAGCCGCGGCTGTCGCGCTGTCGCAACTGAAAACGAGAATAGAACCGTCGAACTGGTGTCCGGGACGGGGATTCGAGCGGCGCATCGAGCGTCGTCGCTCGAGTGCGTTTATTCGGCGGGGATCTCGGTGTCGGCCTCCGCGTGTTCGTACTTGTCCTCGAACTCCTGGATGAGCTGGCCCATCTTGGCGTACCAGTCGTTCAGTTTCCGCTGCATATCGGTCGCGATCTGGGACGGATCCGTCGGGTAGTAGACGTGGTAGTAGCCGCCCTGATCGTAGTTGATCTGTTCTTTCTGGATGAACCCGCTCTGGAGCAGCCGCTGGATCGATCGGTACGCGGTCGACCGCTCGCGGTCGACCCGCTCGGCGACCTCGTCGATGGTCAGCGCTTCCTCGCTTTCGACCATCGCGCGGAAACAGTCCTTGTCGAGTTGCTTGAGCCCGTGGATACACTCCAGTAGCCCCTCGCATTGCATGTCCTGTTGCAGTTGTTCCGCCATCGAATTTGCCATCGTACTACTACCCGGTAGGGACCGCGTCGGTATAAGGGTTGTGTGGATATTGTACAATCTCGATGAGCCGGTCTCGGACGGGAAATCGACGTCGACAGCGTCGCTTGCCGGCACAGCTTCGACCGCTCCGCATCGTCGTGCCGACCAGGGCGAGGACGGCCCCGCTGTGCATGCACGTCGAGGCGGGCCGCCGCGCGAACCGAGTCGGTCACGACCGATCCGCCCTTGGTATTGGTACCCACAAACAATATTATGCGTCCGGATCCTACGACCGGTATGAGAGCGCTCTGTGCGACCGATCTCTCGGCCGCCAGCGAGGCGACGATCGAGAACGAGACCTGCCTCGAGTGTCTGGGCCGAATCGGCGTCACGTCGATCCACCTCGTGACCGTGGTCCCGTCGAACGTCCACGCGGGAATGCCCGGGATGGACTTCGCAGGGCGACGCGAGCGAGCGCTCGATCGCTACCGCGGCGTCATCGAGGACGCCGGCTTCGACGTCGAGACCCACGTCGTGCGCGGAACGCCCTACCGACGTATCAACGGGATCGCCGAGACCGTCCACGCCGACCTCACGGTCGTCGGCTCGCGCGGGAAGAGCCCGCTCGAGAACCGCGTCATCGGCTCGACCGCGCGCAATCTCGCGCGGACGACGGTCGTGCCGCTGCTGGTCAACCGTATCGAGCGTGAGGACGACGATCCGGACGTTCTCCGGGAACACCTGTTCCGGCGGCTGCTGTACGCGACGGACTTCTCCGAGAACGCCGACCGAGCGTTCGAGGCGTTCTCGTATCTCCGCCACGCGACACGGGAGGCGACGCTGCTCCACGTCGAGACGCCGAAGGACCCGGCGCTTCCGGCGGACGACGACCCCGACGCGCGACTGGCGGCGTTGGCGACGCGACTCGAGGAGTGGGGGATCGAGACGCGGACCGAGATTCGACGGGGCGATCCCGCCGACGAGATCCTCGCCGCCGAAGCCGAGTACGAACCGACGACGACCCTCGTGGGTTCGCGCGGGCGAAGCAAACTCCGCCGACTGTTGCTCGGCAGCGTCTCCGAAGACATCGTCGCGCGGGCAAACGGGAACGTCATGCTCGTCCCCCCGGATCGGGTGGCCTGACGCTGATCGGGAGCGCCCCGGTGGTCAGTCGGGGTAGTACCGATTTCTCGGCGCAATCGCAAGACTGTGGCCATGCTGATTCCCATGGGTCGGATCACTCATCGTCGCCCGAACGGTCCGACTCCGACGACCGGTCACCGGGCGGCCGGACCGCCCATAGAAGCAACGCTCCGATGGCGACCACTCCGGCGATCGCTGCCTCGAGCGGTGACACTCCGATACCGAAGAACGCGAGAACGGTGCGTCCCTCGACGACGACGACGAGAATCAGGGCAATGAGGACCAACAGCGTAGCGAAAGAGAGACGCATCAGTCGGGGAGTTCCTTGTTCGTGCCGAGAGGACTTGGTGACTTCGGTAGAGACGGGGACCGATCGGGGACACCGGAAGCGAATCATGCACCGGCAGGGGTCAGGCCGTCCGTCCCATCGCCTTCGCGAGCGAGAGCAGAAAGCCCAGTCCGGCCTTGACCTCCGGATCGCGCAGCGCTTTCGCGACGTCGATCGGACCGGCGGGCTCCGCCGGCTCCGAACCGGCCTCGCCGACGGCCTCGAGCAGGTCCGCAAGCGTTCGAGCCACGTCGTCGTCGGCTGCCGTATCGGCCACCGCACCGAGTCGTGTCCCGGTCGCCGCGAGGTCCGTGACCATGTCGTCGTCCATCGCCGACGACGCGAGCGCGAGCAGGTCCGTCATCGCCAGCAGATCGTCGAGCGTCCCCGACCGCTGGAGGCGGGCGAGCGTCTCGATCGCGTCGGCCAGGTCGTCGGCGTTCTCGCCAGTCGCTTCGCCGAGGCGCGCGGCGTCGGCGGTCGCCAGCCCGTCGGCTGCCGCACCGAGGGTCGTCGCCGTCCCGGCCAACTCCTCGACCATCCGGTCGTCCATCGCGGCGGTCGCGAGATCCGCCGTATCGAGCAGTTCGTTGACGACCCCGAGGCGCTCGATGAACCGTGCGACCTCCTCGGGGTTGTCGGCGACGAGTTCCTCGAGCGTCGCCGCGTCTGCGGCGGCCTCGGTCGCGGCTTCGGTTTCGGTGTCGGATTCGGACATCTAGAGCAACCCCCGTGCGGTGAGCCAGTAGGACTCGTTGTAGCCGAGCTTCGCCCAGTGGATCGGTGTCGACGGCTCGCGGACGTACGGTTCCTCGCCGTAGGTGAACTCGATGAACGTGGCTTCGTCCATGCCGGCCTCGAGGAAGCAGACCGTCTTCCCGTCGTAGGTCGCCGTCGGCGTCTCCCCGCGGGCGCGACTGGCGATCCGATCGGCGACGACGCCCGCCTCGTAGTGAGCGACGCTGCCGGCCTTGCTCGTCGGAACGTCCGCCACGTCGCCGATCGCGTAGACGTCCTCGGCGGCAGTCGCCTCGAGCGTGTGCCTGTCCACGTCGACCCAGCCGTCATCGCCCAGCCCCGCGTCGATCACGAGGTCGCTGCCCCGGTGGGGCGGGATCGCCACGAGCAGGTCGTACTCGAGGTCGTCGCCTTCGACCGTCTCGATGACGTTCGCGTCGGGGTCGACCTCGTCGACGTTGAAGAACGTCTCGAGGGAGATGTCGCGCTCCTCGAACAGGTCGGTCGCCCAGTCGGCGACCGACTCGAGGCCGTGGGCGCGGTTGATCGGGTACGTGTAGGTGATCTCGACGTCCTCGCGCCGGCCCCGCTCGCGGAGCCAGTCGTCGACCATCAGCGGGAACTCGACGGGCGCCGCCGGACACATGTGCGGGACGCCGACGACGCTCAGGACGAGATGTCCCTCGGTGAAGTCGGCGAGTTCGTCCCGGAGCCGCTCGGCGCCGTCCGGGCCGTAGAAGTGGTGGCCACCCTCGGCGAGTCCGGGGACGGCCTCGGGCTCGAGGGTCGCACCGGTCGCCAGCACGAGCTGGTCGTAGTGCAGTCGCGTCGTCCTGTCGGCCAGCGAGAGCCGGTTTCGATCCGTATTGACGTCGGTGACTTCGTCGATCGTCAGGGTGACGCGGCGGTCGACCAGTTCCTCGATTGGCCGTTTCGCGTCGTCGACCGTCTTCTTCCCGAAGGGCACGTACAGGAACGTCGGCTTGTAGACGTGGTTCGGGTCGGCCGTGATCAGCCGAACCTCGACGTCTCCGGCCTCGATCTCGCTCTGGAGTTCGCTCGCGAGCCGATTCGCGAGGACCGTCCCCCCTGTTCCGCCGCCGACGATAGCGATTCGGTGCATCTCAGTTGACCTCCAGGTAGATGCTCCAGTACTCGTCGCGCTCCTCGATCTCGAGTAACTCGTGGCCGGCCTCCTCGAGCCACTCCGGAACGTCCGTCGTGGAGTTCCGCGCGGTGGTCTGGAGTTCGACCACGGTGCCGGTGTCGAGCGTCTTCACCTTCCCGATGAGGTCCATCAGCGGGCCGGGACACGATGCGTCCTTCGAGTCGATCGTCACGTCCGGATCGTCTGTGTCAGTCATTGGTCTCCGATTGTCGGTTGCGTCGTCGTCGTTCGAACTCGTCCGTCGAGAGCTCCCCGCGGGCGTAGCGCTCGCGGCGGTCCTCGAGCGCTCGGTCGGGTCGCTCGGCGCGATCGATGCGGTCTCCCGGGCGTCGACTGCCGGCCCAGACGACCAGCAGTGCGAGCAGCCCGAGTAGCAGGACCGGCCAGCGGAACAGCCAGCCGCCGACCGCTCCCCAGCAGCCCATCGATCCACCGGCGCTACCGCCGTGGGGCTGGGCGGACGCCGTCGTGGCCGCGGCGACGAGGAAGACGACGCCGAGGGCCGTCGCTCGTCCCGCATCCCGTTCGATCGCGTCGCGTGGGTCGATCATCGTTCGCCCACAGTCGGAGAGAAGTATTGTATAGTAATGGCATTATTGAGAAGAACACCTGTTCAGGAATCAGCAGTAGATATATATACGACGACCGTCCTCGTCCGGTTTCTCGGTCGTCGGCCCGACCCCTGCGATCTCCAGAGAGCGATAGAAACGGATCTTTTCCCCGAAAAAGCCGCTCAGAAGGTGTACTGCCCATTCGACTCGGTGCGATTGCCACGAACGTCAATCGGGCGGTCACGCCGTCCGCGAAGAGCGGGTTCGGCCGTTTCGTCGAGCCAATATTGTCCTTCGAGTACAAAATTATTATAATCGTGGAGCCCCTACTGGTAGCCGATGAGCGAGTCCATCGACGACGAACGACAACGGATCCGCGAGCGGAAGAAACAGGAGTTGCGGGAACGCCTCGAGAACGGCGGGAGCCTCGACGCAGCTGCCGACAAAGCGGGCGAGACGCCCGACGAGCCGATCGCGATCACGGGTCAGGGCCACCTCGACGAGGTCGTCGAGGAGTACGACGTCGTCCTCGTGGACTGTTATGCCGACTGGTGTGGCCCCTGTCAGATGCTGGAGCCGACGATCGAAGCGCTGGCCGCGGAGACCGACGCCGCGGTCGCGAAGGTCGACGTCGACGCGCACCAGCGGATCGCCCAGCAGCTGGGCGCCCGCGGCGTGCCGACGCTCGTCCTCTACGCCGACGGCCAGCCGGTCGAACGCATGGTCGGCGCTCAGGACCGCGGGACGCTCGAGGGCCTAATCGAGCAACACGCGTAAGACGCGTCCGCAACGACCGCGGCGGTCGAGACGGGCTGTCCGTACGGCAGACCGATTCTCGTCTCGAACGCCGAGCGGTCGTACACTGGATTCCGGTGGGCCTTTTCAGTCGCTGGTGACGATTGCGACGACGAGTCGACAGACGAGTGTCCCGGCGATAGCGACGGCGGCGCGACCGTCCAGCCCCAGCGTGATGTCCACGAGAGACGTGAGCGTACTCGTCAGCGAAAAGAGAACGACGACGGGTAGCACCCAGCTGACGGTCAGCACCCACGGCGTGGCCAGCGCATCCAAGCGGCCGGCGCCGATGCGAAACTCCTCGACTGCCTCCGTCCGTCGGACCCAGCCGGCGATCGCGAGAAACGCGAACAACCCGATCGAGAGCAGGATATCGACGAGCGGTCCGGAGACGAACTGAAAGAGCGAACTCGCGAGTGCCAGCCCGCTCCCGGTCACGGCAATCAGGAGCGAGACCGACAGTGTCGCCCGCCGGCGCGGAACGCCGTACTCATCGACCAGCGTTGCAACGGGGGTCTCGAGGAGGCTGATCCCGCTGGTCACGGCGGCCAGCAGGACGGTCGCGAAGAAGATCGTCGCGACGACGGACCCGCCCGGAAGCGATCCGAACACCGACGCGAGCGCGACGAACAGCGCCCCCGGACCACCCTGCCCCGGATCGATGCCCTGTGAGAACAGCAGCGGGATCACGATCAGTCCGGCGAGCACCCCGATGAACGTGTTCGAAATCGCGATGACGAGCGTGGCACGCGGAAGCGACGCATCGTCCTCGAGGTAGGACGCATAGGTGAGCATCGCCCCGGCACCGAGCGAGAGCGTAAACAGCGCTTGGCCGGCCGCCGGGCCGAGAACGCTCGCGAAGTTCGCGGCGAGATACTCGCCGTCGAAGCCGAGATAGAACGCGTAGCCGGCGGCGGTATCCGGCCGTGTCGTCGTCCACGCCGCGAGACCGAGAAGGAGTACCACGACGGCCGGGAGCATGACCTTCGAGATCCGTTCGATGCCGCGGCTCACACCGAAGAAGACGATCCCGGCGATGATAGCGAGAAAGGCCAGATGGAACCCCGCTGCTTGCAGGCCGTACCCCATCTGCCCGAAGTACTGCTGGGGCTGGCCGAAGTACGCCCCGACCGGCGAAACCAGCGTATAGCGGAGGATCCAGCCGCCGACAACTGAGTAGAAAGAGAGCATCACGATCGTCGTGACCACGTTAAACGATCCCAGCGCCGGTCCCTCGGGGGAACCAACGATCGAGCGAAGTGCCCCGGTCGGCGTCTGTTTCCCGCGTCGCCCCAGAACGAATTCGGCCAGCAGCCCCGGCACACCGACGCCGATAACGAGAAGGAGGTACATCACGAGAAACGCGCTCCCGCCGTTTTCGGCCGTTAGCCACGGGAACCGCCAGATGTTCCCGAGACCGGCGGCGCTGCCGACCGCAGCGAGAACGAAGCCGAGATTCGAAACCCACGAGTCACGCGTAGCCATCAGTGTAGACGGTCACGAAGCGAGGGATAAGTCGGTACTGATTCTGCCGGTCACGTGGGTTCGATCCCCTATGAGCGGTCCCTGAATGTAGCCGTGGGGCCGTCAGACGCGACTAGACCTCGAGTTCGGTCCCACAGTTCGGGCACTCCATCGTCGGTCCCCCGTCGACCATCGTGAACTCCATGTACTCGCTTTCGCCACAGTCCCGACACGGCACTGCGACCCGGATGTCGGTCGACTCCTGTGGAGTGCCGAGGGCAAGCGCGCGGAGGGGCTCGTCCGATTCGTTTCGCCCCTGCTGGTATTCCCCCGCGTCGAACCGGATCATCTCCCCCTCGCTGACGGTGACGGTTTCGCTGTCCGCCGCTAGCTCCGGCTTCGTCTCGAACGTGGCCACACCCTCGAGGACGAAAAACGATTCCTCTTGGTCGAGATGAGCGTGCAGGCTGCCGGCGAACTCCTCGCCTGGCTCGAGCGCGTAATAGTTCATCGAGAAGTCCGTGGCGCCGAGCGGCTCCGACACGCTTTGTCGATTCTGCGGTCCCGATTCCGGATTCATGTCGTCGATATCGATCTTCTGCATCCGACCGCTATCTGCGGTCGCTGGAATAAAAAGCGTACCGCGGCTCGCAAGGCGGTTCGAATCCCGTTGCGACCGTCGCGTCCGGCTCGAGCAAGCAAGGGGCAAACTCGAGGAACTCCGGGACTGAGCCGGCCGTCAGCGGTGTTCGGCGGCCGGTTCGTCGACGTGTGATTCCCGGACCGAGATCCGGATGTCGGAGCCGTCCTCGAGGTCGGCCGCCGGTCGGCTGGCGTCTCCCGTTTCGGACGGGTCGCGATCGACGGTACGGAACCGCTCGCGTTCGGCGGCGTCGTACGCCGAACTCATCGCGATCAGGAACCCGACCATCGCGGTCACGAGCGCGACGACGCCGATGGCGACGGCACCGATCGAGGCCACGGCACCGGAGAGAACTTCCCCGGAGACGAGCAGCGAAACGGCGGTAACGACCGCGATCAGCGTCAGGAGCCGGGCGAGTCGACCGGTGTCGAGACCGCGGTAGGTCTTCTCACCGGTCGTGTCGGCCAGCACCGACAGGATGCCGTCGTAGGAGTCGTCGGTGCGGGCGTTCCCCAGCGAGTGGGTCGACTGCGCGACCCAGACGCCGGCGGTGAAGTTCAGGAACGCGACGAACGAGACGAGTCCGATCTGGCCGTCGACGAACAGTCCAGCCGCGACCGCGCCCGTAAACGTCACCGCCATGATGGCGTGTGTCACGAGCGAGCGGGTGCCGAAGTCCTCCAAGCGAGCCATGTGTCCCATGTTCATACCTCACCAAGGACTGCAACGCGGATAGCGTCGCGCCCTTACTATGTTGAATGGTGACAGGAAACACGAAAATTGCCGTGCGCTGATACGACCGGCGATCCCCGCGTCGTGGCGGGTCGCGGTCGCTCGAGACGAGACCCGCCGGACGAACCGATCGCAGTCCACTTACCGCCACCCCGCGAACGAACGGCCATGCAGATCAAAGACCGGGAGCAGGTCGAGGGCGGCCGTGAGCGGGTCACGGTCGTCCCCGAGAGCGTCGACGACCTCTGGCACCTGCAGTACGTCTTGGAGCCCGGCGACCGCGTCGCGGGCGATACGACCCGGCGGATCCAGCGCAACGACGACCAGATGCGCGACACCGGCGGCGAGCGCGAACACATGTGGGTCGCCATCGCCGTCGAGGACGTCGAGTTCCACAAGTTCGCCAACCGGCTGCGGGTCGGCGGCGAGATCGTCGCCTGCTCGCGCGAGGACCAACTGAACTTCCATCACACCCTCAACGTCGAACCGCGCGACGAACTCTCGATCGAGAAGCGGTTCAAGCCCGATCAGGAGGCCCGCCTCGAGGAGGCCGAAGAGGCCACCGAAAACCCCGACGTGGCCATCGCGACCGTCGAGGAAGGTCAGGCCCACGTCCACACGGTCGCCCAGTACGGCACGGAAGAGCGGGCGACGATCACCGGCACGACCGGGAAAGGCGAGTACGCCCGCGGCCGCTCGGAGCTGTTCGAAGAACTCGGCGAGGTCCTCAAACGCCAGGACGTCGACGCGATCATCCTCGCCGGCCCCGGCTTCACGAAACAGGACGCCTACAAGCACCTCGAGCAAAACGAGCCCGAGGTCGCCGAGCTGGTCACGATGGTCGATACGGCCGCGGTCGGCGATCGGGGCGTCCACGAGGTCCTCAAACGGGGGGCGGTCGCGGACGTCCAGGAGGAGACCCGCATCGAGAACGAGGCCGAGTACATCGACGAACTCACGCGGCGCATCGCGGACGGTGCCAAGGCGGCCTACGGCCCCGAACAGGTCGAGAAGGCCGCCGAGTTCGGCGCGATCGAACACCTGCTCGTCCTCGACGACCGCTTACAGAAAGAACGCGGCCCCGACGGCGAGTGGTCGATCAGCGTCGACGAGGTCATCCGGACGACCGAACAGAAAGGCGGCGAGGTGACGGTCTTCTCGAGCGAGTTCCCACCCGGCCAGCAGCTGTCGAACCTCGGTGGGATCGCCGCCCTGTTGCGGTATCGCCTCGAGTGAGTTCGTCGGCTTCGCCAACGGGCGCTTAGTCGCCCCTGACCTCGTCGCTGGCTTCGATGAGTTGGATCAGCACCGAGGCAAACACCGACTCCGAACTCCAGATCGCCGTCTCGCCGCTCTCCCCGCCGAGGACGCTCAACAGGATGCTGTCGTCGTCGGCGACGGCGATGCGTCCGGAGCGTTGGTCGTCCGCCCGGTGGCCCGGTGGGGTGTCGACGACGATCCCCTCGTGGTCGGCGAACCGCTCGTGGATCGCCGGCGTCCGGCTGACGATGACGACCGACACGCCGGCCGCCGCCCGCTCGGAGAGGGTCCGTTCGATCGAGTCGGTCACCAGTTCCGGGAGGCGCGTCCCGAAGATGATCCGGTCGTCGGCCTTCGAGATGAGTTCGACGGTCCGGTCGGTGACGCGGTCGCGACCGCGGACCGTCCAGATGTCCTCCTGGGTTTCCTCACCCGAGGGTTCGTTCTTGACCGTTTCGACGTACTCGAAGGCGCGGTCCTGTTCGTGTTCGAACTGATCCCGGAGCGTCTCCCGGGCGGTGTCGACGCTGACCGGCCGGTACCGGATCGGGTTCGACTGCTGGACCTCGAGCAGGCCCTGTTCCTCCAGGCTCTCGGCGACGCTGTAGACCTGCGAGCGGGGAACGTCGGTGACGTCGGCGACGTCGCGGGCGGTCCCCGCGCCCAGTCGGTGCAAGGCGAT
This sequence comes from Natrinema mahii, assembly GCA_000690595.2. Taxonomy (GTDB): domain Archaea; phylum Halobacteriota; class Halobacteria; order Halobacteriales; family Natrialbaceae; genus Natrinema; species Natrinema mahii. The sequence goes on from JHUT02000001.1 coordinate 373,043, forward strand.
GAAGACCTTGGCCTCGTAGCTGGTCAGCCCCAGCGTTTCGAAGGCGTCGACGGCCGCGTTCTCGTCGCTCACTCGTCGGTCCCTCCGTCGCCGTCGGTCGGTTCGCCGCCGTCGCTGGCGGTCGGTGCGGGGCCGGTGGCGCCGGCCGTGTCGAACGAGACGTCCGGGCCGAAGTACCGCGTCCACAACACGAGCAGCGACGGGAGGACGACGACGCTCGCGAGGAACGCGTACGTGATCGTCAGCCCAGTGATGATCCCGAACTGCTGGAGGGCGGGGAGGATCGCGAACGCCAGCGTCCCGAACCCGCCGACGGTCGTCGCCGCGCTGCCGAGCAACGCGCCGCCGGTACCGGTGACGGTCGTCCGCAGCGCCGACCAGACGTTGCCCTGGCGCTCGAGTTCGAGCCGGTAGCGTTCGCTGATGTGGATGCTGTAGGCGACCCCGAGCCCGACGGTGAGACTCGTGATCATCCCCGTGAGGACGTTAAACGGCATCCCGATGAGATACATCGTGCCGAGGATCCAGGCCACGGAGAACGCAACTGGGAGCAGGGTGACCGCCCCCAGCGACGCGCTGTTGCCGGCCAGCCAGTAGGCGGCGGTGAGGAACAGGAACACCGCCACGAGCGTGATCAGCAGGCTCTCGAGGACGGTATCGAGCAGGTCCTGTTCGACGATGTAGTTGACGATCGGATCGCCGGTCGCGATGGCGCTCCACTCGCCGTCGCCCCGGTCCTCGAAGTCGCCGGCGATGGTCCGCATCTCTTCGGTCGTCTCCGCGCTTGAGGCACCGCCCTGAACGCCGACGATCAGCCGCGCGGACTCGTACTCGCCGCCGTCGGTCCGGTGGATGACCTGGCTCGCGGCGTCTTCGTCGATCTCGAACAGCTGGTCGTACAGCGCCGAGACGTTCTCGTCGGGGACGCCGTCGTCGTCGGTGTCGGCCGCGGTGAACGACTCGTTGAACGACTCGTTCTGGCCGGCAACTTGTTCCATCGTCGAGAGCGGCCCCTGGATGTCGGCGTCGCCGGTCGCGAGCGTGTAGGCGACGCCGCCTTCCGCGGCGGCCTCCTCCTGTGCCTGCGCGGTCGCGTTGAGGAACTCGTCGTCGGCGACGTCACCTTCGACGAGAATCTGTGCCTGACTGTTCTCGGGCTGGAAGTGTTCGTTGACGTACTCGAGGTTGTCCTTGGCGTGGTACTCGCCGGGAGCCATCCCGCCGGGGAGGTTCTTCGTCCACTCCGGTGGGCTGTCGGCGAGGAAGTCCTCCTGCTGGAAGCTGGTGTCGACCTGCGTCGCCCCATAGGCGCCGCCGGCGGTGATCAGCGCGACGACCAGCAGGACGGCGATCGGGAACCGACGCGCGGCGGTCGAGCCGACCGTCAGCACCTCGCTGAAGCGGCCGCCGCCGGTCCCGAAGGCCCGCTTGCGGCGGTCGAAGCCGCGGGACTCGAGGAACTCGTCGATCTCGACCTTGGCGGCGGGGATCAACGCGCCGAAGACGATCAGCGCGGCGACGATACCGACGGAGCTGACGACCCCGAACTCGCGGATGGGGCCGATCGGACTGACGAGGTTCGAGAGGAACCCGATGACAGTCGTGGCCGTCACCCAGACGAGGGCGGCGCCGACGCCGGCCAGCGCGACCGTCATCGAGCCGCGAACGGTCCCCTCGGTGCCGTCGGTCTCCCGCTGTTCACGGTGGCGCATGAAGACGTGGATCGCGTAGTCGATCGAGAGCCCGATCAGCAACACCGGGACCGCGACGAACATCTGGTTGAACGCGATATCTGCCCAGCCCATGAAGCCGAACGTCCAGACGAGGACGGCGACGATGCCGGCGACCCCGAGGACGATGTCGAGCAGGTCGCGGTAGGCGACGAGCAAGGCGACGACGACGAACAACAGCGCGAGCGGGCCGACGATGGCGAGGCTGTCGCCCATCGAGCGGTCGATCTCGTCGGTGATGATGCCGGCACCGAAGACGAGGTAGTCCTGCTCGTGTGACTCCGCGATGTCGCGGATCTCGAGTTGGCTATCGAGGATTTCGTCGCTGATCATGCCGCCTTCGATCCCGCCCGCACTGTCACCCGCGGTCGACTGCGTGATCGCCGTCATTCGCGTTTCGGCCTGCGTCGAGCCGGGTTCGTACGACGACGGCATGAATCCGATCGCCAAGCTGTCCTCACTCTCGCCCGACAGCGTCGATTCGAGGGTCCGCTCGTACTCCTCGTCGTCGAGGCCCTCGAGGGCCTCGATCTGATCCGCGAGCGGCGGTTGCTCGCTGCTCTGGAGGGCGGCGTACTCGGCCTCGAGGACGCCGGCGGTGCCGTTCCGATACGCTTCCTGGCGCTCCGCGGAGAGTCGCTGGTACTCGGGGTCTTCCTCGGGCGTCTCCGTCTGGGAGCGGATCTCGTACTGCTGTGACTCGATCTCACGGACGTCCTGGACCGCAGCCTCGTACCGCGCGGTCTGGGTCTCGGTGAGGCCGACCGTCGCGTTCTCGACGGTCGCGTTGAGCTGGGCCTCGAGTTCGGCCGCCTGTCGCTGGTACTCGGGGTCCGACTCGTCGTAGGACTCGTTCAGTTGCTCGTACTGTCGCTGGATCCCGACGGTCGTGTTGAGCCCGTCGCTGAGCCGCGACTGCGTCTCGTTGAGTTCGGCCGCCTGTTCGTTTCGGATCACCGACGTCGCGATGAGGTTCTCGACGCCGACCATCGACTGGTTCTCGACCAGCGTCTCGTTGATCGACTCGTCCTCGCGGAGTTCCTGTTGTAACTCCAGGGAGTCGATCAGCGACGCCTTCGTGAGAACGTTGTCGTCCTCACCACCCCGAACGATCAGTTGGAGGGTCGTCGCGTTTTCCCGTTGCTCACTGGTGAAGTTCTCGTCGATGCGCTCGAGGGCTTTCGCCTCGTCGGACTCGCCCTCGAACTGGGAGAGCGAGGAGTCGTCGTCGACCATCGGCATGCCCGCACCGACGAGCGCCGTCGCAAGCAGGAGGACGACGAGAACGATTCGCGTGTGGGACATGAGGGCGTCCGCGAGCCGATCGGGAAGGCTCATGCGGTCACCTCTCGACTCGGCCGTTGGGATTCGCGTTGGACCATTCTGTTGTTACGATCCTACAAACTCGATAGTATAAACGTGTTCGGGATTCTTGTCAGCGGACTCGCCAGTCGTCAGTCGTCCTGAAAACACCGATCGTCGATAGCCGTCCGAGGCGTTGCACGGAGTCGCGCGACGCCGTCACGACCGTCGGCCGGTCGTCACTCGATCGAGATCGTCTGGAGATCTTCGGCGAACCGAACGTCGCCGTCGTAGTGGCTCCCGATCGACTCGAGCATTTCTTCGTGATGGCCCTCGGTGTGGGGGTAGAGATGAGTCAGGTAGACCCGGCCGATCTCCCGGCCGGCCAGCGCGCGGCCGAGACTGTCCGGCGTCGGGTGGTTCGAGACGTCGACGTCGTCGGGGAACGAACAGTCGTGGGCGAGGATCGCCGACCCCTCGGCGAAGTTGGCCAGTCCCGCGAAGGCCTCGCTGTCGCCGCTGAAGGTAAACCGATCGTCGAACCGGTAGGCCAGACACGGCAGCGAGTGGCGCGTCTCGTAGGCCGAGACGTCGAACCCGGCGACCGAGAACTCGCCGGGGACGACCTCCCGGACCCGCAGGTCGATCTTGTCCTGCATGTACTCGTGGACCGCGAGCAGGTCGTCGAGCAACGCCTTGGTTCCCTGCGGCCCGACGACCTCGAGGTGGTCCTCGCCGGCGAGCCAGCGGGCCTTCACCAGCGGGAGCAGGTCGGACACGTGATCGAGGTGGTGATGGGTCAACAGCACGGTCGAGACACCCTCGTAGCCGACGCCGGACTGCTGGAGTCGCTGGAGGGCCCCGGCACCGCAGTCGATCAGGACGGTCCGGCCGTCCTCCTGAACGAGGATGCCCGACTGAAACCGTTCGCCGGTAGGCAACGCCGAGCCCGTTCCGAGAAAGGTGACACGCATACGCCGACGTGGAACGCCCGCCCCGATAAGGATACCTCTCGCGAGCGTGCCGGCCGGTTCCGAACGGGTCGCCGCGACGACCGGCGACGCGAACGCCATCGACGCCGTCGCGCGTTCCGATCCTGACTGAGAGCGGGCCGACTCTTTAAGTACGACGTGGACGTACCGAAACCTAATGAGCGAAGCCGATGGCGACGAGACGGACGTTCGGCGCGCGGTCGTGTTGGATTACCTCGCCCACGGGCTGTCTGACGACGGCCGACCGCAATACGAGAAGTCACCGGCAGGGTACGCCGTCGGAATCGAGGACTTCCAGCTCTATCAGGTCGCCTTCGACGAGAACGAGCGGCTCACGATCGGCAGCGAGGTTGTCGTCGAACCGGCCGCCGAGCGCGACATCGTCACCGAGTGCCACCGCGTCGAGTACGAGACCCTCTCCTCGGGCGCGCAGTCGGAACTCGAGTACGTCGTGGCCGACCTGGTCGAGGAGAACGAGGAGCGGTTCGTCGACTTCTACAACGACGCCCAGCCGATTACGCTGCGGCTCCACCAGCTGAACCTGCTGCCGGGCATCGGGAAGAAGCTCCGCAACGGCATCCTCGACGAGCGAAAGCGCAAGCCCTTCGAGAGCTTCGAAGAGCTGTCCGAACGCGTCTCGGGGCTGCACGATCCCGACGAAATCCTCGTCGAGCGCATCCTCGAGGAGTTGCGCGACGACGATCTCAAATACCAGACGTTCGTGGGCCGACGCGAACAGGAGCAAAACCAGTAAGCCTGGACGGTTGGTTCTGTGGGGCGATCACCGCCTCGAGTCGTCGTGAGCGGACAAGCGCCCTCGCGTCTGCACCCGACTGCGAGCAACGGCGTCCACAACAGTGATCCGACCGCGGGGCACTCGTAGGAGTATGGACGACGACCACGACCGTCGGATCGAGACCAGATCCATCCACGCCGGTCAGGAACCCGATTCCGACACGGGCGCACTGATGACGCCGATTCACGCGAACTCCACGTATAAGCAGGACGCCCCGGGGGACCACCGCGGCTACGAGTACTCCCGCACCGGGAACCCCACGCGCACCGATCTCGAGGAAAACCTCGCGAGCCTCGAGAACGCCGAGTACGGCCGGGCCTTCGCCAGCGGGATGGCCGCGATCAACACCGTCCTGAACCTGCTCGAGGCCGGCGACCACGTCGTCACCGGCAACGACGTCTACGGCGGGACCCACCGCATCTTCACGCAGGTCTACGAGGACTACGACCTCGAGTTCTCCTTCGTCGATATGACCGACCTCGACGAGATCGAGGCCGCGTTCCGCGAGGAGACGGCACTGCTCTGGCTCGAGACGCCGACGAATCCGCTCATGTCGATCGTCGACATCGCGGGGGCGGCCGAAATCGCCCACGACCACGACGCCCTGTGTGCGATCGACAACACGTTCGCGACGCCGTATCTCCAGCGGCCGCTCGATCTGGGCGCGGACATCGTCTCCCACTCCCTGACGAAGTACCTCGGGGGCCACTCCGACGTCGTCGGCGGCGCCCTCCTGACCAACGACGAGGCACTCGACGAGCGACTGGGCTTCTACCAGAACTCCGTCGGCGCGACGCCCGGCCCCTTCGAATCCTTCCTCGTCCTCCGGGGGACCAAGACCCTCCCCGTCCGGATGGACCGACACTGCGAGAACGCGCGACAGATTGCGGAGTGGCTCGACGACCACCCCGACGTCGACCGGGTCTACTACCCCGGCCTCGAGTCCCATCCCGGCCACGAGATCGCCGCCGAGCAGATGGACGACTTCGGGGGCATGCTGAGCTTCGAACTCGATGCGAGCCTCGAGCAAGCGAGCGACGTCGTCTCGAACACCGAGGTCTTCACGCTCGCGGAGAGCCTCGGCGGCGTCGAGAGCCTGATCGAACAGCCGGCGCCGATGACCCACGCCGCCATTCCGCGGGAGGAACGGCTCGCGGCCGGCCTCTCGGACAGCCTGATTCGCGTCTCGGTCGGAATCGAACACGTCGACGACCAGATCGCCGACCTCGAGGGCGCGATCGACGCCGCGCTCGACTGAGACGGTCCGCTGTCACTGTTTCCCGGAGCGACCGCGAGCCGTCCTGCGGTCGCTCCGGAAATGACTCACAGCGGCCCGTATGGACCGATAGTAGCCGCTGAAAGTCATTGATCGCACGACGGCGCTGCGATCAGTGTGAATCGTTTCAGCGACTACTATATTCCTCGACCTAGGTCCCTCGCGCGAGTTGCGAGCGAAAGATCGGCTCGAACCCCTCGAGGTAGGCGCGCGCGTCGAACGACTCGGCGTCGCCGCAGGCGTCGAGCGCGGTCTCGAACTCGCGGTCCCACCGTTCGACGAAGGCGGTCTCGATGCCGGACTCGCGGATCCGCTCGATCGCGGGCGCGACGGCCGCGTCGGTCGGCTCGTCCCGGATCGCCCGAAGCTCCGCGGGCGAGACGATCCCGGACTCGAGGGCCCGGACGGCGACGCCGGAGCTGTAATCCCCCTCGGCGAGTTCTCGCTCCCAGGTGGCGAGCCAGTTGCCGATCCGGGCCATCCGCTGGCCGTGAGCGACGACGGTCCGGAGCGTCGCGAGGTCGCACGGATCGAACGCGCTCGCGTTGGCGATATCGATGTCGGCGAACGGGAAGAGCATCATGTTGTAGACGTCGTAGGTCAGGAGTTCGCGCTCGCTCGCGAGGCCGGGATGGCGGGCCAGCAGCGCCGAGTAGTCGACCGACTGCAGCGCCTGCCGAACGTCGAACCGGAACAGGGCCCCGAACTCCTCGGCGCGCGGACCCGCCCGAAACTGCTCGCAGAGCGCGTCCCAGAGGTCCTGCTGGAACCGGACGTAGTCGCCGTCGACACCCGCTCGCGTCGGATCGGCCGCCTGGCCGTCGAACGGCACGAGGCGGAGTTCCTCGAGGGTCGCGCGGTCGCCGTGGCGTTCGGCGACGTCGTCGATGACCGTGATGAACATCGTCGCGAGGACCTTCGCGTCGTGGACGCGCTGGCCGGCTCCGTCGTCGACACAGGACAGTCGGAACGCCGGTTCGACCGCGTCGAACCACAGCCACGTCGACCGGTCACGGTCGCCGATCCGCTCGTCGTAGGCGTCGGCCAGCGGCCGAATCGTCTCCGAAAGGGTCCGCTGTGGCGCGTTCGAGAACGGGTCCGATTCGACCTCGAGAGCGGACGCCATCGTCTCTCGTGACATTGTCGACACTCACCGCTCTGCCCTGAAATATTTTATTGCTAATTATTGCTAATTAGAATTTACTGCGTCGATCGGGGAGAGACGAACAGCCCTTTCGTGGTGGCCGTCGAGGACTCGCGTATGACGACGGAGGAACGCGACGCGGGTGTCCACGTGCTGCCGCTGACAGTGGAGTACGGCGGTCGGGAAATCACCATCACGCCGACGCTCGTCGAGACCGAGCGCGGCCCGATCCTGATCGACACCGGCCCGGAGGGGGCCCGCGAGGGGATTCGGACGCACTTGCGGTCGCTGGGGTACGAACTCGAGGACATCTGGCTGGTCCTCGTCACGCACCACGACGGCGATCACGCCGGTGGCCTCGCGGCCCTGCTCGAACACGTCGATGCAGTCGTCGCGACACACCGCGAGGAAGCGCCGTACCTGACGGGCGACCGGGAGCCGATCAAGGGCGACGGCGACCGGTACCCGCCGGTCGACGTCGACATCGAACTGGCCGACGGCGTTCGGTTTCCGACGCTGGCCGGGCCGATGGAAGTCGTGGCGACGCCGGGCCACGCCCCCGGCCACGTCTCGCTGTCTCTCCCCGAGGGGAACCTGCTGATCGCCGGCGACGCGCTCGTCGCGGACGGCGACGAGCCGCTGGCCGGGCCGAAGCCCCACTTCACGCCGGATATGGAGCAAGCGACCGACTCGGTCGGCCGGCTGGCCGACCGCGAGATCGACCACGTAGTATGTTTTCACGGCGGCTACGTGGAACGGGGCACCGAACGGCTTCGGGAGATCCACGAGGAACTGCGAGCGTAGGGCGATCGCGTCGGAACGCGGCTCGCGGTCGGTGCGCGGGGTCTCGAGGGACCGAAGCGGAATTCTCATCGGTGTTGCTCGCGTAGGGACGCCCAATGCGACTCGAACTCCGCGTCTGCCAGCATTGTCTCGACGGCGATCACGGCAACGAGAAGCGGACGGCCCTGCTCAACGACATGGTAAACTGCGCCGAACAGATCAAGAAACACAAGGACGTCATCGACCTCGAGGCGGTCCACATCCGCAAGGTCAAAGACGACGAACCGGGCAAGCCCGCGGCGCTGCCGGTCGTCTCGGCGACGATCCAGAACGATCAGGTCGTGTTGAACGACACGCAACTCGTCGCGGAGGGCCAGGACGGGAACATGCTGCTCTATGCGAACCCCGACGACGTGTTGACCGTCCTCGCGGGGAACCTAGACGAGATCAGCAAGGCCGTTACCGAGGACGTGACCGTCGACCTCTCGCCGATCGGCGCGGAGATCGTCTCGGAGGCCGATCTCGGTGCGAACCGCGAGCAAGAGCAGTAAGCGGTCGAACCCGGCACTAGCGCTGCTCCGCTGGCGTCCGTTTTCACGCCGTTTTCGCCGGCGTCGGCTCGAGCGTTGCCGGTCCCCGTCACGGACGAAGCAATCGACGGCCCCGTGGCTCACGACTGACGAAAACAGCCGAAAATCGGCAGTGACCGGTTATATCCGGCCGACGTTTTCGACTTCGACGCTTTCGACGCCGTCGACGTCACCGAAGTTCTCCTCGACGGTCTCCGTGCCGCCCGAACCGTCGGGGACGATCACGGTGGGGTAGAGCGCGACGAGCCCGAACGCGACGTCGTCACGTTCGACGCCGTTGATCTTCGCGCCCTCGGGGAGGGCACTCTCGAGGCGCTCCTGGAGCGCGTCCAGGTCGATTTCGGGGCTGTCCGGCATGACCTTGATTTTGGCGGCTACTTTCCCCATTGTTATGGACCCATGAACCCGCAGTCGGGGCACTCGTAGAGGTTGCTCTGCTTGCGACACTTGGCACAGCGGTAGATCTGCTCGCCGCAGTCGGGGCATTTGAACGCGGCGGCGTTCGTGCCCGCGATGTTGAGCCCACAGGAGACGCAGGAACGCGTCTCTCGGTCGTCGGTCGTACTCATACCCATCCTTTCCCGCCCGCAGTTTTTAACGGTTGTCTTTCCGCATCCCTCCCACTGTCGAGCGGTAGCAGGACACATGGGGGCGGCTCGAGACGGCGTCCGACCACAGCCGCGGCGTTTTCCGACTCTGAAAACGCACTGGCGGCTATTTTATGTCCCCGTGTGATGGTTGGGATGAGGTTCGGTTACTCGACGCCCGACCGAACCTCTGCCTCTGACATTCTGTCCGGACTCGCCTCCGAGAGCGGTGCCGATCGACGGCGGGAACGACGAACATTCAAACCGGTGCCGTTCCTACGTGGACTGAATGCGCCTCGACGACTACATCGAGGAGTTAGAGCCCGACGAGGAGGCCGAGCGCCGCCGCCTCGCGAAGGAGAAATCCTACGCGATCACGGACCACTTGGCGGAGTTCGAACGGAAGTTCGACGACGCCCTCAGTGGCGAGACGCTCGTCGGCTCGACCGCGCCCTCGATCTTCGTCGGACGGTCGAACTACCCCGACATCCCCGTCGGACTGCTCTCGCCGGTCGGCAACGAGAGCGATGCCGAGGAGTACGTCACCGACGGCGACTGGTACCGGCAGGGGTACGCGATCGACGACGTCCTTCAGCGCCGGACCGGCCTCCTGAACTCCAACAAGCGGGCCAACGTCGACTCGCCGTCGATCGCGAGTCGCCTGACGCCGTCGGTCCACGACACGTGGGACGGCTTCGTCGGCGTCCAGCGGGAGGTCGCCATCGCCGACCGCCCGGTCGATCTCGAGATCGGGCTGGACGACACCCCCGATCTCGGACTGGACGCGGGGACGGACGTGGCGACGCCGCGGGGTCCCCGGGCGAACGCCCGCAACGCGGACCTCACCGAGAACCCCCACGTCCCGCGGGCGGTCAAGAAGACCTTAGAGGACGACGACTGGCAGGCCGAGGGGGCGATGACCTACCTCTATCGCCGGGGCTTCGACGTCTACGAGATCAACTCGATCCTCTCGGCGGGCGCGCTCGGGCAGACGAAACAGCGCCGACTCGTCCCGACCCGGTGGTCGATCACGGCCGTCGACGACACCGTCGGGAAGTTCCTCCGCGGGCGCATCCGGAACGCGCCCAGCATCGACGAGGTACAGGTCTGGGCCAACGAGTACGTCGGCAACCGCTACTGGATCGTCCTCGCGCCGGGCAACTGGGAGTTCGAACTCGTCGAGATGAAAGCGCCGGGCAGCATCTGGAACCCGAACCCCGAGGACGACCTCTGGATGGCCAGCGCCTCGGAAGGGTACGAGGGCCGCTCGAGCTACGTCGAGGAGACCGCCGGTGCCTACTACGCGGCCCGACTGGGCGTGCTGGAGTACCTCGAGTCGATCGGCCGCCAGGCGAAGTGTCTCGTCTTGCGGGAGGTGAGCGACGACTACTGGGCCCCCGTCGGCGTCTGGCAGGTCCGCGAGAGCGTCCGTAACGCCTTCGAGGGCCAGTACGGCGAGGCCGAGACCTTCCACGACGCGGTCTCGGAGGTCGCGACGCAGTTGCCGGTGTCGCTCGCCCGGTTGCGCCGCAAATCCGAACTCGCGGCCGGGCTCCAGTCGAACCTGAGCGCCTTCGCGAGCCGGAACTGACCGCCCGCCGGCGCGGTTCACGGTCCGCAGTCGGCCGCAGTCGATTTCTCGTACCGGTGCGAGCGAGCGCACGCGATCCCACTCGCGATCTCCCGTCCCGAAAGTGATTGTGAGATTGACTATCAGCTGTGGCTGAATGTGGCCGTTGCTACCGCGAAACATGCTCTGTGGTAATGAATCGTTCAGTTTTTATGCTCTAAATGCATATCGCGACCAATGACGTTCGACTTCACACCGACGACGATCGACGACATCGCGCCCGAACGGCGGCCGTCGTTCGCGCTCGCGCTCGTTCCGGTCCTCGCTGTCGTCGCCTTCCTCGGGGTCGGATCGGCCGTCCTCGGACTCGATCCGCACGTCCCGCTGCTGTGGAGTATCGTCTTCGTCGGCGCGTTCGGCATCTATCTCGGATACGACTGGCCCGAACTCTCCGACGGCGTCGCTAACGGCCTCCTGATGGGGATCCAGGCGCTTTTGATCATCTTTACGATCTACGCGCTGATCGCCACCTGGGTCGAGGCGGGAACGATCCCGGCGATGATGTACTACGGCCTCGAGTTGCTCACGCCGTCGGTCTTCCTGCCCGTCGCGGCGATACTGGCGGCCGTCGTGGCGTTCTCGATCGGCTCCTCGTGGACCACGGTCGGGACGCTCGGGGTCGCGTTCGTGGGAATCGGTGCGGGGCTGGGCGTCCCCGCACCGATGACCGTCGGCGCGGTCATCTCGGGTGCCTACGCCGGCGACAAGCAGTCTCCCCTCTCCGATACGACCAACCTCGCGGCCGGCGTGACGAACACGCCGCTGTACGACCACATCCGTCGCATGCGAACGGGCACGGCCGTCGCCTTCGGCCTCTCCGTGGCCGGGTTCGCCGTTCTCGGACTCCGGGCGGCCGGCGAGATCCCGACCGACCGCGTCGCCGAGATCCAGACCGCGCTCGCGGGCACGTACGATCTCTCGATCCTCGTCTTCCTCCCGCTGGTGGTCACCTTCGGGCTCGCGCTCTATGGCTTCCCCGCGCTCCCGACGCTCGTCGCCGGCGTCTTCGCCGGCGTCATCACCTCGATCGCAGTACAGGGCACCGGCTTCGTCGCCGCCTGGGAAGTCTTCATGAGCGGAACCGCGCCCGAGACCGGCACCGACCTCGTAAACGACCTCCTCGCGACCGGCGGGCTCACCGGCTCGGCCTGGACGATCACCGTCGTCGTCGCCGCGCTCTCGCTTGGGGGCCTCCTCGAGCGAACCGGCGTCCTCGCGGTGCTGGCCCATCGCCTCTCGCAGGGCGTCCGCAGCTCCGGGAGCCTGATCGCCGGCACCGGCGCGTCGGCGATCCTCGTCAACGTGCTGACCGCCCAGCAGTACATGAGCATCGTCCTGCCGGGGCTGACGCTGCGCAACCTCTACGAGGAGTTCGGCCTCGACAGCGACGAACTCTCGCGGGCCGTCGAGGCCGCCGGGACACCGACCGGTGCCTTGCTCCCTTGGCACGCCGGCGGCGTCTTCATGGCCTCCGCGACCGGCGTCCCGACCCTCGAGTACGCGCCCTTCTACCTGTTCGGGCTGCTGTCGCCGCTCGTGCTGTTCGCGATGGCGTTTTCCGGGCTGGGCGTGCCGACGACGAGTCGGCGTGAACAGCCACAGTACGCCGACTAAGCCCGTTTAGCGCTCCGTCTCGGTGATCGGGGACTCCCGTTCGATCTCGGTTCCGGACTCGGTCGGGACCGGCTCGAGACGGCGGTTCGCGACCCGCAACGCAGCGACGAACGCCCCGAGGAGCACCGGGCCGACGAACAGCCCGACGATCCCGAACAACGAGATCCCACCGATGACGCCGAGCAGGGCCAGCGCCGGATGGAGCCCGGACCGGCGATCGACGAGGATCGACCGCAGGTAGTAGTCGGCGACAGCCAGCACGACGAGTCCATAGCCGAGCAGGACGACCCCGCCCGTCGGCCCGACCGCAGCCGCGTGAGCGACCGTGACCGGCCCCCAGACGAGCCAGACGCCGACCGTCGGCAAGAACGACGCGAACACCAGCACGACCGCCAAGGCGGTGGCAGAGGGCACGCCGAGCAGGGCCAACCCGAGACCACCGAGCGCCCCCTGCAACACCGCGACGAGAACGTGACTGCGGAGGACTGCCCACGTGACCGCGTGGACCTCCGCGAACAGCTCGTCGAGAACGGCCGCCTCGAGCGGGACGGTCCGGCGCAGCCAGGCGAGCAACGCGGCCCCGTCGACGAGCAGGTAGTACAGCAGGAACACGAACGCGACCGTTCCGATCGCCACGTCGACGGCGGCCGAGAGGAGCCAGACCGACTGCTCGAACGAGACGTCCACGACGGTCGATACCGTCTCCTGAACCCGTGTCTGCAGTACCGATTCGACGGCTGCCATCGACTCCTCCTCGATGCCGAGTTCGGTGCGCGCCACATCGCTCCCGTACGCCGTGAGCCCCTCGAGCGAGACCGTCTCGAGGGTCGAGGCGGTCGTTCGAACGACGACGAGCGAGACGAGCGCGAACGGAACCACGCCGGCGACGACGACGAATCCGGTCAGTGCGACCGCCGCGGGGCGCTCGCCGAGTCGCGGTGCCAGTCGTTCGAACGCGGGTCGGAGGACGACCGCGAGCAGGCAGGCACCGAGGACGTACTCGAGCAGCGGGCGGACCAGCAGGGCGGCGACGCCGGCGAGGACACAGACGAGGAGGGCGAAAAACGACGTCCGGGCGTCCATACGCAGACCTCGCGGCTGGCGGCCATAAGTGTTGATGTTCTGTACTGTTAGCCGCGGCGAAACCTCGGCGGACACGCCGACCCCGGTGTCGGCGACCACCGCGCGCTCGGCGGGTCGGATCGATGGGAAGCGACGACGCCGGCGTCGGGAGTCCCCTCACGTGGCGACGCCCCGGGATCGGCGAGACCTGCCGCCGTGACCGCTCAGAGCGGGAGCGGCAGCGCCTCGAGGACGTTCAGGACCGGGGCCGGATCGAACAGCGGGTCGTGGAGGACGAGCCAGTCCAGGAAGACGAGCCCGCCGCCGTGGGCGACCACGGAGGGGAGAATCGAGTCGGAGGTGTAGTCGACGGCCCCGAACAGCACGTCGGTCGGCCCCGACAGCAGGAACTCGATCGGCGGCTTCGAGGTGTGGTGAAGCATGTAGACGACGGGACTGATGAACACCGCGCCGAAGCCCAGTTCCCGGACGCCGACACACAGCAGGCCTCGGTAGTAGGTCTCGGCGGCCAGCGCGAGGACGAAGAGCTTGATCGCGTGGGGGACGAACGCGGCCGGCGCGGCCGACGTCTCCCAGATCGGGTAGTACGCGCGGATCGTCGGCAACGTCGAGCCGACCAGATAGAACGGCAACACGAACAGCCCGAGCAGGACCGCGTTCCGAACCGCGACCCGGTCGGCCCGCCAGCCGACGCGTCGCCCGTGGGACAGCCCCAGCGCGAGCGGGCCGCCGATCAGGAGGACGCCGTCCACGAGGAGCCGATCGTCTAGCCCGTCGGGGACGAACCGCATCCACAGCACCGTCAGGAGAGCCCCCAACAGTAACGATTTCTGTACCCAAGAGAGACCCAGCCGCTGGCGAAGCCAGCGCACGGCGCGTCGATCCGGCTCGGACGCCACGGTGTTACTCGTCGGCGGTCGGAATCGGGCCGGTCCCGATCACGTCCCGGACGTGACCTTCGAACTCCCGTTTGCGCTGGAAGTACGTCTCGTCGACCGACTCGAGGATCGCCGATAGCTCGCGGGGACCGTCCGGCGTTCGAACGACCGTCTCGCCCTCCATGCGCTCGACCTCGCTCTGTTCCTTGGGCCAGGTCAGACGCGAACTCACGCGGGCCAGCGGTGCGCCCTCGACGGGCGTGTGTGATCCGAGTTCGACGGCCGGCTCCGCGTCCTCGTCGTCGTCGCTCATGGAAGTGCGTTTGCGAGCGCGGTGATTCAAGCTTTCGCTTCCGCGGATCGCGGGAGCGGGTAGCGCGGCCGTGATGCGAGAGACTGCCCGAACGCGGTGGATCGGGCCGGCCTCTGGTACCCGGACTGGGTCCCCACCCCGTCCACCGCCCGCCGCTCCGTCTACGGTCCTCGATCCCTCTACGATCCGAAAGGTGTCTGACGTATCGTTTTGTGATAGGGCATCGAACGGGCCCGTATGACTAGCCTGACGGATGTCTACGACGGAACCGCATCGGGGGTGACGAGTCGCCGGCTGTACGCCGGGACGACGCTCGTGGTCCTCGGTGCGATCTTGGCCGTCGTGGCCGTCCTCGCGGCGACGACCGACCTCGTCGGCGGATACGCGGTCGCCCTCTCGAACGGGATGGCGGCCAAGTTCGCGACCGTCCGCGCCGCGGGGGTGTTGGCCGGGCTCAGCGTCCCGACGGCACTCGTCGGCGTCTTCGTCGTATTGCCGGCCGGCCGTCGCGTACAGGCCGCAGCAGCGATCAGCGCGAGCCTCTGTCTGCTCGGCGTCGCGCTCTTCTGGCACGCCTACCCCAAGCACTGGCGGGGGTACGGGCAGGAGCTGACCTTCGAGGTCTCGGCGGTCTACCTGCTCGGGCTCCTCCCGGCGATCTGGTGTCTGTTCGCCGCCGTCGCCACGTTCAAACGACGCAACGATCCCGGCGGCAACCTCGAGATGAACGTCACCCGGCACAACAAGACCGTCCTCGAGGTCGAGGAAGAGAGCGACGAGGGGGGCCTGGGCGGGATCGGCTTCCTCGGCGGAACGCCCGACGGCGATGTCGAGACGCAGACCAACGCGGACGCCGATGCGGGCGGTACGTCGTTATCCTACGACGAGGGCACGGTCGACGGCCGGACGACGGGACGATCGGCCGCGTCGTCGCGGTCGACCGGCACGTCGACTCCCGGACGGACCGTGGGTGCCGCGACCAGCGACGGCGGCTCGGCGGCGTCGGACATCTCCTCGCCGCTCGAGGGGGGCGACGCCGAGATCGTCGAATCCGAGTCCGACGGTCCGACGGAGCCGACCGACCGCTACTGCGGGAACTGCGAACACTTCGAGTACGTCCGTTCCTCGGAGGGGATGGTCCCCTACTGCGCCCGCCACGAGACGGCCATGGACGACATGGACGCCTGCGAGGAGTGGACGCCGAACCGGTAGTTCGCTCCCGGTCCGACGCGCCGTCCGAGAACGGAAGCTATACTCACGGCCGCTCGATACCTTCGATGGCATGTCGTGGTCCCTCCTGTTCGTCGCCGGCTGTTTCGAGATCGCGTGGGCGATCGGGCTCGCGTACTCCGACGGCCTCTCGCGGCCGGTGCCGACGCTCGCGACCGGGCTCGCGATGCTCGTCAGCGTGGTTCTCCTCGCGCGGGCCGTCGAAGAACTTCCCGTCGGGACGGCCTATGCGGTCTGGACGGGCATCGGAGCCGTCGGGACCGCGTCGCTCGGCATCGTGTTGTTCGACGAGCCGGCGACGCTCGCCAGAATCGGGTTCATCGGCCTGATCGTCGTCGGGATCGTCGGGCTTCATTTCGTCAGCGGCGGACCGTGACGGCGGGACGGAGCGAGACCGCTACAGCCCGAGTCCCTGTCGGCCCAGCTCGAACCCCCACTGTGGCACCCGGAAGACAACCAGCGCGACCAACGCGAGTTCGGCGACGGTGACGACCACCATCATGAGGTCGGCGCGCTTGCTGCTGACCGCGACCCCGATCGGCAGTCCGAACTCCTTCTTCCAGAGCGGGTAAAACAGCGCGATCCCGCGCTTGCTCCCCGCCACGTCGAGGACGTAATGGGTGAGGACGCCGACCCAGACGTACTCGAGGTTCCCGAAGACGTACGGAAAGGCCAGAAAGCCAAGCAGGATCGGCAGGTTGTGCAGCGTCTTCCGGTGTTTGCCGAAGGCGGTGTCGACGTCCGGAAAGAGCGCCCCCAGCGTCACCGGCACGCCGATCATCACGATGGTCCTGAACGTCTCCAGACTCCCCGAGGGCTCGAGCAGATACCCCAGCCCGATGCTCAACAGCACGGCGTTCAACACGTGTCCCTTCTTGTTCATTCACCCGACTCTGGGGGGTCGACCCGGGAATAGCTTTCTCTCGAGACTGTCAGGTTTGCGAACCAATCGCCCGTCGGTTCGGGGCCGCGGCGGAGGCGATCCGCGGCCGGCTCAGTTCGCCTCGAGTTCGGCGAGCAGGTCCTCGAGGGCTCGATCGACGGTCTTCGAGCGGACGTCGGCACGATCGCCGTCGAAGACGTACCGGGAGACGGTGGTGTAGGAGTCCCCGCTGTCCCACGGGGCGGCGTGGGCGACGCCGATGTAGACCGTTCCGACCGGGTTCGCCTCGGTCCCGCCAGTGGGGCCGGCGACGCCGGTCGTCGCGACGCCCCAGGTGGCGTCGGTCACGTCCCGAACGCCCCGAGCCATCTCGCGGGCGACGGGTTCCGAGACCGCGCCGTGGTCGTCGAGCGCCTCGCGACTGACGCCGAGGTGGCGGCGCTTTGCGCCGTAGGCGTAGGTCGTCAACCCCGAATCGAAGTAGTCGCTCGCGCCCGGCACGGCCGTGATCGCGGCCCCGATCAGCCCGCCGGTACAGGACTCGGCGACGGCAAGCGTCTCCTCGCGGTCCCGCAGCGCGTCGCCGACGGCCATCGGCAGGTCGCGGTCGATGTCGTCGTTCATGTCCGAGTCGACGGGCCCGGCCGTTGTGAAAGCGAGGGTCCGGCACGTCCCCTCGAGTCGCCCGGCGGAAACGGAAAGACAAACGACGGTCGTCACCCCAGGAACCCGCATGGACTACGAGACGCCGCTTTTCTTCCACGTGATGGAGTACGCGGACGCGGCGGACCGCGACGTGGTCGACATGGTCAGCGGCAACCCCGACTGGGAGCCCCCGGAGGCGCTCCGCGAGGGACTGCGCGAGTACGCCGACTTCGAGCCCGACCGGTTCCAGTATCCGGCCAGCGAGGGGCTGCCCGAACTGCGCGAAGAGATCGCCGCCCGGCGCGGCGTCGACGCCGACCAAGTCGTCGTCACCAACGGCGCGGGCGAGGCCAACTACCTCGCGATGGCGCGGGCCCTCGAGCGCGACGCTGGCGACGAGATCCTGCTGACCGACCCCGTCTACCCCTACTACCCCGGCAAGACGACGATGCTCGGGGGAACCCAGCGGTACGTCGCGGCCGACGACGAGGGCCAACTGGATCCCGCCGACGTCCGCGCGGCCGCGAGCGACGATACCGCCGCGATCGTCGTCAACACGCCGAACAACCCCACCGGCGCGGTCTATCCCGCCGAGACGATGCGGGAACTCGTCGCCGTCGCCGAGGACCACGACGCCGTCCTCGTCAGCGACGAGGTCTACGACCACTACGACCTCGCCGGTGAGTTCGCGAGCGCGCTCGAGATCGAATCGACCCACCGGATCGTCACGAACGCCGTCTCGAAATCGATGGCCGTCACCGGTCTCCGGGTGGGCTACGCGATCTTCCCGCCGGAACTGGTCGACGACGCCAGGAGTCGCCACATGCTGGTCAACGTCGCCACGACCCGGCCCGGCCAGTACGCGGCCCTGAAGGCCTTTCGCGAGACGGGGCCCGAGTACTACGAGCGTAATCGCGAGTTGCTCCGCGAGCGCGTCGACACCTTCACCGACGCGCTCGAGGCGGCCGATGCCGAGTACACGACACCGCGGGGCTCGTTCTACGTAATGGCTCGCTTCGACGGCTACCCCGGCACGCTCGCGAACGTCGAGCGGCTGATCGACGAGGCCGGCGTCGCGGGGATGCCCGGCGAGGCCTTCGGCGACTCCCGGGCCGACTGGCTGCGCTTTGCCCTCGTGACCCCGCGCGTCGAGGAAGCCGCCGAGCGGTTGGCGGCGTACTTCGACTGAGGTGTCGACCGATCGGCGGCGGCGATCGTCCGGCCGAAATACCGATACGTCGGGCGACTACCGTCTGACTCGAGGGCGGCGCGACCGTTCGCGCGAGACCGACGAATACTCCTGTGGGGACCGGGAACGGCGGCGTATGAGCGGCATCGACGTCGAACCGGTCGACGAGGAGGAGCGAAGCGAGAGCGACGACGGCGGCCACACCATCGAGGTGACGCCGACGGACTCCGTCGGCGACGAGGAGCGCGAGACCGTCGACGTCGAACCGTCCGACGAGCCGATCGACGGCCCCGACTACGTCCTCTACGGCGGGAAAGGCGGCGTCGGGAAGACGACGATGGCGGCCGCGACGGCGCTGGACAGCGCCCGCGGCGGCACGTCGACGCTAGTCGTCTCGACCGACCCGGCCCACTCGCTGTCCGACACCTTCGAGACGGAGATTCCGGCCGAACCCGGCCGAATTCGGGACGACATCCCGCTGTACGCGGCCGAGATCGATCCCGAGACCGCGATCGAGGAGGGAGACACGCCCTTCAGCGCGGGCGAGGGCGCGGACGACACGGACCCCTTCGCGGACGGTGAGGCGGGCGGCTCGCCATTCCCCGGCGAGGGGGCCGAGGGCGGGCCGCTCGGCGGTCTCGGCGACATGCTCGGCGGCGAGTCGCCGATGGACGCCCTCTTCGGCGGCGCGATGCCCGGTGCCGACGAGGCCGCCGCCATGCAGCTGCTGCTCGAGTACATGGACGACCCGCGCTTCGAGCGGGTCGTCGTCGACACCGCGCCGACTGGCCACACCCTCCGGCTCCTGCAACTCCCCGAGATCATGGACACGATGATGGGCCGCATCATGAAACTCCGCCAGCGCCTCGGCGGGATGCTCGAGGGCGTCAAGGGGATGTTCGGCGGCGACGCGCCCGACGACGGCGACGACCTCGAGGACCTGGAGGTGCTTCGCGAACGCATCGAGCGCCTCCGAGCGGCCCTGCGCGATCCCGCGCGGACGGACTTCCGGATCGTCATGGTCCCCGAGGAGATGAGCGTCGTCGAGTCCAAGCGCCTGCGGGCACAGCTCGAGGAGTTCGGGATCCCGGTCGGGACCGTCGTCGTCAACCGGGTGATGGAACCCCTGTCGAACGTCACCGACGACGTCCGCGGCGAGTTCCTCCAGCCGAATCTGGACGACTGTGCGTTCTGTCAGCGGCGCTGGGACGTCCAGCAGAGCGCCCTCGCGGAGGCACAGGAACTGTTCCGCGGCACGGACGTGCGACGCGTCCCGCTGTTCGCCGACGAAGTCCGGGGCGAGGGGATGCTCGAGGTCGTCGCGGCCTGTCTGCGGTAGCTCACTCCACGGGGACGACCGTCACTGGCCAGTCGCTCCCGAGGACGACCGACTGAGCGACGCTCCCGAACAGCGCCTTGCCGACCGGCGATCGACCCTCGAAACCGAGGACGAGCAGATCGCTGTCGTACTCGGCGGCCGCCTCGAGGATCCGGTCCGCCGGATCGCCGGTCGCGGTCCGGACGGTCCAGTCGACATCGCTCGCCTCGAGGGCGTCGACGGCCGTCTCGACCGACGCCGGGAGCGCGTCGTCGCCGGCGAGTCGTTCCATCTCGGCGGCGTACTCCTCGGCGAAGCCGCCGGCCGCCCACTCGGCGTCGGGCCCCGACTCGCCCTCGTCGACGTGGAGGACGTCGACCGAGACGGTCGTCGCCGCGCTCGGCAGGTCGCAAACGGCGTTCGCTTGCGCCCGCGCTCGAGACTCGGTTTCGTCGACCGGGAGCAGGACGCGGTACATACGGACGACTTCGGGCGCGAGACGGATAGTGGTTTCAGCGGCAGTCCGGTTCGTCGACCCGGAACGGAGTTACTCCGTGTCCTCGCGCTCGCCGTCCCACTCGCCGCCGACGCGGTCGACGCCCATCATCGACTCGCCGGGGTGTTCGGTGAAGACGATCTTCATGTTCTCGTCGGGAACGCCGAGGGTATCGCCGACGTACGCCATGGTAGCGAGCCCGAACGCGCGCTTTCGCTCGAACGGCCGGCCGCGACGGATCTCGGCGTCCAGAAAGCACAGCGGGCCGTCGACGGCGCGCCCGAGGTGGAGGTCGGCCGCCCCGCGCTCGCGGATCGAAACGGCGACGTGGCCCGCCGTCGTCGCCATCTCGGTCGTGTACAGCTCCGTTACTCGCTCGGCGAGGGCGGTCTTTTCCTCGTCCGAGAGCGACAGCGTCGTCTCGAACTGTAACAGCGGCATTACCTCGAGTCGGCCGGCCACCGGCTTGGGCGTTCCGGCGGACGAGGGGCGGTCGCTCGTCGCCGGGAGGCGTCCCCGCCGGCGGCCCTGTAAGCGACCACTATTTATACGCCTGTCCGTGGGAGGTCTCGAGACCATGGGAGCCGAACGCGAGCGGGACGCTCGATCGGTGACGGGGCGGCTGTGGCGGTCCCTGTGGCGCGTCAACGCCCGAACGAAGGCGTATCTGACGCTCGATGCGCCGGCCATGATCGCGGACATGGACGACCTGACAGCTGAGGAACGGCGGCTCGCGCGGCGGGTGTTCGCCGACGGCGGGCGCGACCCGTCCGGGACCGACGACGCCGAGTCCGATCGGAAACGCGAGTCCGATCCGGGCGGCGGTTCCGGCGGTGATCCCCGCTCTGACAGCGGCGACGACGGCTCGCCGTTCGACGTTGGCGGCACCTACGGCCGCCGACAGCAGGTGGGGTTCGTCCTCGGACCGGTCCTGTTCGCCCTGATCTTCCTCTCGCCGACGCCGGACGGCCTCTCGGCCGCGGGGAAGGCGGTCGCCGCCGTCACCGCGTGGGTCGCGGTCTGGTGGATGTCCGAGGCGATTCCCATCCCCGCCACGTCGCTGCTCCCGATCGTCCTCTTCCCGCTGACCGGCGCGCTACCGGTCGCGGACACGACGCCGTCGTACGGCCACCCGCTGATCTTTCTCTTCATGGGCGGCTTTTTCCTCGCGATGGCGATGCAGCGGTGGGGGCTTCACCGCCGGATCGCGCTCCGGACGATCAAGGCCGTCGGCACCGAACCCTCGCGGCTCATTCTGGGGTTCATGCTCGCCACCGCCTTCCTCTCGATGTGGGTCTCCAACAGCGCGACCGTGATGATGATGGTCCCGATCGCGCTGGCTGTTATCTACCAGACCGCCGATCTGGTCGACGAGACCGGCCTCGAGGTCGACACGAGCGAGGGAAACTTCTCGTTCGGGATCGCGCTGATGCTGTGTATCGCCTACGGGGCCTCCGTCGGCGGCGTCTCGACGCTGATCGGGACGCCGCCGAACGTCCTCTTCGCCGGACAGGCCGACGCGCTGTTCGGTCAGTCGGTCTCCTTCGCCGAGTGGATGCTCTACGGCGTCCCCATCTCCGCGGTCGGCCTGGTGGCGGTCTATACCTACGTCACGCGGGCCGTCTCGCCGCAGTTCGCGGAACTGCCCGCCGGCGCGGACACGATCGACCGCGAACTCGAGCGGCTCGGTCCCATGAACCGACAGGAGAGATGGGGCGCCGTCGTCTTCGTCGGGATGGCGACGGCCTGGATCGGCTCGAGCCTGCTCGATCCCCTCCTCGGAATCGCGCCGCCCGAGGACGCCGACACCATCGTCGCGATCGGCGGCGCGATGGTGCTGTTTACGCTGCCGACGACGACCGCCGACGGCGACCGGACCTTCTTGCTCGACTGGACCAACGCCGTCGACATCCCCTGGGGCATCATCCTCCTGTTCGGTGGCGGGCTCGCCATCGCCAGCGGCTTCGGCGACACCGGGCTCGCGGCCTGGATCGGGGAACGGCTCGAGTTGCTCGCGGGGGTCCCCATGATCGCGATCCTGTTCGCCGTGGTCGTGATGACGATCTTCCTGACGGAAGTCACCTCGAACACGGCGACGACGGCGATGCTGATGCCGATCCTCGCGGGCGTCGCGGTCGGGATCGGCGTTCACCCGTTCGGGTTGATGATCGCGGGCGCGACCGCCGCGTCGTTCGCGTTCATGCTGCCGGTCGCGACGCCGCCGAACGCGATCGTGTTCGGTAGCGGCTACATCACGCTGCCCCAGATGGCAAAGATCGGGTTCGGCCTCAACGTCATCGGAATCATACTGATTACGCTGGTCGCGGTGGGCTGGCTCCCGATCGCGTGGGGGATCGAGATCGGCACGCTCCCGACGGAGTTCGCGGACGCGTTCCAGGGGTGACGGAAGTTGATAGCCACCGTTTACGACCGCGAGCGCCGGCGGCGCGAGCGGGCCGACGACTGACCCGAAACGAACGAAGTGAGTGAAGGGGAGGGAGGAGTGCTTTTGATCGAAATTTTACCGAGAGCGCGGCGAAGCCGCGCTCGCAGAGTAAAATTTCGTTAGTCGTCCGCAGGGAGCTGCTGGCCGCCCAGATCGGGCCGGCTGACGTCGCGGTCGGTCTCCTCGCCCTCGATGTCGTAGGGGTACTCGCCGGTCACACAGCCCAGACAGAGGTCGATGCGCTCTTTCCCGAGCACCTCGGCGACGGCGTCGGTCGAGAGGTAGGCGAGGCTGTCGGCGGCGATCTCGTCGCGGATCTCGCCGACGGACTTGTCCGAGGCGATGAGTTCCTCGCGGGTGGCCATGTCGATCCCCATGTAGCAGGGGGCGACGATTTCGGGCGCGCCGATGCGGACGTGGACTTCTTCGGCCCCGCAGTCCTTGAGCAGTTGGACGAGCTGGGTCGACGTGGTGCCGCGGACGATCGAGTCGTCGATGACGGTGACGGTCTTGCCCTCGATCGTCGACTTGATCGGATTGAGCTTGAGCCGCACCGCGCGCTCGCGCTCGTCCTGGGTCGGCATGATGAACGTGCGGCCGACGTAGCGGTTCTTCATCAGGCCCTCGGCGAACTCGACGCCGTCGTCGTCGGCGTCGCGCGGCTCGCCGTCGGCGGTCGTCTCACCCGCCGCGTCCGCGTAGCCGGAGGCGAAGGCCCGGCCCGAGTCGGGGACCGGCATCACGACGTCGGTCTCGACGCCGCTTTCCTCCCAGAGCTTGCGGCCGAGGTTCCGGCGGGCCTCGTAGACCAGCGTGTCGTCGATGACGCTGTCGGGGCGGGCGAAGTAGACGTGTTCGAAGAAACAGTGGGCGGTGTTTTCGTTCTCGACGAGCTGGTAAGAGTCGAAGCCCTCGCCGTCCTCCTGGAGGACGACCAGTTCGCCGGGCCGTACGTCGCGAACGAGGTCCCCATCCAACGTGTCGATCGCCGCCGACTCCGAGGCGAGGATGTAGCCGTCCTCGAGTTCCCCGATACAGAGCGGGCGATTGCCCTGCGGGTCGCGCACGCCCAGCACGGTATCGTCGTGGGTGATCGTCAGCGAGTACGAGCCGTGGATCCGGCCCATCGTGCGCTTGACCGCGCGGACGAGGTCCTCCTCGAGGAGGTTGCGCGCGAGGTCGTGGGCGATGACCTCGGTGTCGCCGTCGCTGGTGAAGGCGTGACCCGCGGCGGCGAGTTCGTCGCGGATCTCGTCGGCGTTGACGAGGTTACCGTTGTGGCTCAGGCCGAGCGACCCGCTCTTGAAGGAGACGGAGAACGGTTGGGCACACGAGGAGTCGACCGAGCCGGCCGTCGGATACCGGACGTGGCCGATCCCCGCAGCGCCGGCCAGCGAATCGAGATCGTCCTCGCCGAAGGCGTCCCCCACGAGCCCCATTTCGACGTGGCTGTGTTGCTGGAACCCGTCGTGGGTGACGATTCCAGCGGACTCCTGACCGCGGTGCTGGAGCGCGTACAGCGCGTAGTACAACGGTCGTGCCGCGTCCCGACCGTCGAGTGAGACGCCGACGACGCCGCACTTTTCGGTCATTCCTGTTCGCCGGGGAGTCTCGCCCCGCCCATCAGTCATGGGAGTTCGTAGGGCACCGAGCCGATAAAAATCCCCGTGTTTGTGGTGCTTCGACTCCCCACTGACCAGAATTATATACGCGTTTGTGGATATGTCGTGGGAGACCGTGTGATAGCGACGTTCCGTCACGGCAGGAGCGGCTACCGGGGCCGAGGTCCCCTTCTCGGTGACAGTGTCTCCGGCCAGCTGCTCGATCGAGGCGATTCGGGGGACGCCGCCCGCAAGTACGTGAACAACCGGGATCGACGCCGCCGGTATCGCGACCGTCGGGCCCAGTCGTGTCCGGCTCGCAACAGCTTTCCGATCGAACCGATCGGTGGTTCGAACGCTTTATCGTTGAGAAACGTGTGATGGACCAATCAACGTGTTCAGCTGAGGATGACTGCAAGCTCTAACACGACGTTCGACGACGGGGCCGAAACCGGTGACCGGCGGGCCGACTACGATTTCGTCTCCGACGACGTCGCGCAACCGGCGCTGGTCGACGAGATCCGCGACCGCGTCGCGGGGGACGTTCGCTTCGACACCTACACGCGACAGCTGTACGCGACCGACGCGAGCGCGTACGAGCTAACGCCGATCGGCGTCGTCTATCCGAAATCGACCGCCGACGTCGCCGCGACCGTCGCCTACTGCGCCGACCGGGGGATTCCCGTCCTCCCGCGCGGCGGCGGGACGAGCCTCGCGGGACAGGCCGTCAACGAAGCCGTCGTCCTCGATTTCACCCGCCACATGGACGGCGTGGTCTCGATCGATCCCGCGGACCACCGGGCGCGCGTCGAGGCGGGGACGGTCCTTGGCGAACTCAACGACGCGCTCGCTCCCCACGGCCTGAAGTTCGCGCCCGACCCCGCGGCCGGCGACCGCAGCGCGATCGGGGGCGCGATCGGGAACAACTCGACGGGCGCACACTCGCTGGTCTACGGCAAGACCGACGCCTACGTCGAGGAGTGCGAGGCGGTGCTTGCCGACGGCACGGTCACCACGCTCGGCGAGATCGCCGTCGAAGACCTCCGCGAATCCGCCGATCCCGAGGGCTCCTCGCTCGAGCGGATCCACGCCGAAGTCGTCCGGATCATCGACGAGGAGAGCAACGAAGTCCGGGAGCGGTTCCCGGACCTGAAACGCAACGTCTCGGGCTACAACCTCGACGTCCTCATCGAGGAGGCCGAGACGGGGACGGTCAATCTCGCGCGCCTGCTGGCCGGCAGCGAGGGGACGCTGGCGGTCATCACCGAGGCGACCGTCTCGCTCGAGCCGGTGCCCGAGACCAAGGCCGTCTCCCTGCTGTTCTACGAGAGCGTCCTCGAGGCCGTCACCGACGTCCAGCACGTCCTCGAACACGAGCCGGCGGCGGTCGAACTCATCGACGACGTGTTGCTGGGGTTGGCCCGGGACACGACGGAGTTCGAGGAAGCGGCGTCGCTGGTCCCCGACGCGGCCGACGCGGCGCTGCTGGTCGAGTTCTACGCCGAGGACGACGACCACGGGCGGGCACAGACGGCCGGCCTGCTCGCCGACAGGGTGCCGGAGCCCGACACCGAGGCGGCCCCGCCCGCCGAGCGGCCTGCGATCGACGAGACGATCGCGTTCGACGGCCTCGAGGCCCACGACGAGGGCGAGCGCGAGACCTTCTGGACGCTGCGCAAGGCCGGCCTGCCGATCCTGCTCTCGCGGACCTCCGACGAGAAACACATCAGCTTCATCGAGGACTGTGCGATCCCGCCGGAGCACCTCCCCGAGTTCGTCGATCGGTTCCAGTCGCTGCTGACCGAGAAGGGACGGGACGACGACGCGGCCTTTTACGCCCACGCCGGCCCGGGCGTCCTCCACGTCCGGCCGCTGGTCGACACGAAGGCCGACCGCGACCGCGAGGAGATGGTCGCGATCGCCGACGCGGTCACCGACATGGTCGTCGAGTTCGGCGGCAGCGTCTCCGGCGAACACGGCGACGGTCGCGCGCGCACCCAGTGGAACCACAAGCTCTACGGCGACGACCTCTGGCAGGCCTTCCGCGACCTGAAGACCGCGTTCGACCCCGACTGGCTGCTCAACCCCGGCAACGTCTGTGGCAACCACGACATGAGCGAACACCTCCGGTACGACGACGACTACGAGTACGACGCCGGACTCGAGCCGTCGCTGCACTGGGACAACGAGAACGGGATGCAGGGGATGGTCGAACTCTGTCACGGCTGTGGCGGCTGTCGCGGGAGCCAGGAGACGACCGGCGGCGTGATGTGTCCGACCTACCGGGCCGCCGACGAGGAGATCACGGCCACCCGCGGCCGGGCGAACCTCCTCCGGCAGGCGATGAGCGGCGATCTGCCCGACGACCCGACCGGCGACGAGTTCGCCGAGGAGGTGCTGGACCTCTGTATCGGCTGTAAGGGCTGCAAGCGCGACTGTCCGAGCGGCGTCGACATGGCCAAACTCAAGACCGAGGTCATGCACGAGCGCCATCAGGAGGAGGGCGCGAGCCTCCGCGACAAGCTGTTCGCCAACTTCGATACGCTCGCGGCCGTCGGCAGCGCGCTGGCCCCCGTCTCGAACCTCGCCCAGTCGCTGCCCGGCTCGGGAACGATCGCCGAGAAGACGGTCGGCATCGCGAGCGAGCGGTCGCTACCCGAGTTCGAGCGCGAGACGTTACAGGACTGGTTCGAGGGGCGAGGCGGCACAGCCGCCTCGAAAAAGCGAGCGGCAGCGGCGCGAGCAAAGCGAGGCGGCTCGCGCGTTTCGGAAGCCGACGCCGAACGCAAGGCGGTCCTCTTCGCGGACACCTACACGAACTACAGCCACCCCGAGGTCGGCAAGGCGGCCGTCCGCGTCCTCGAGGCCGCAGGCGTCCGCGTCGACGTGGCCGACCGGACCGACAGCGGCCGGCCGGCGCTGTCGAAGGGCTTTATCGATACCGCCCGCGAGGCGATCGAGGCGAACGTGGCCGAACTCGAGCCCCGGATCCGCGACGGGTGGGACGTCGTCGTCGCCGAGCCCTCCGACGCGGTCATGTTCCAGTCCGACGCGCTTGACCTGCGCTCGGGGACGGCCGTCGAGCGGTTCGCCGCCAACTCCTACGGCCTCTGTGAGTACCTCGACACCTTCCGGCTCGACGAGAACGTCGACTGGACGGCGCCCGACGAATCGGTCGTCTACCACGGCCACTGCCACCAGAAGGCCGAGAAGAAAGACCACCACGCGGTGGGGGTCCTCCGGCGGGCCGGCTACGCCGTCGACCCGCTCGACTCGGGCTGTTGTGGCATGGCCGGCACGTTCGGCTACGAGGCCGAACACTACTCGCTGAGTCAGTCGATCGGCGACATCCTCGTCGACCAGATCGAAGACAGCGGTGCCGACGTCGTCGCCGCGCCGGGCACCTCCTGTCGGACCCAGCTCGGCGACAGCCGGGTCGAGCCGGTCCCGGCCGACAGCTCCCTCGCCGGCAGCTCGCTGGACGGCGAGTCGCCGCCGACGCCGATCGAACTGCTCGCACACGCCGTGGCGCGGTAACGCGGGTTCGGCGCTGTCCCCGTCGGCGCGTTCACCGCGGTTCTGCGGCGGGGCTCGAGCCCGCGAGGCGCAGTGTTCAAGACGGTCGCCCCGAGTCACCACCGTATGCGACTCGAGGAGTACTGGGGCGTCGGCCCGAAGACGCGCGAGCGACTGGTCGACGAACTGGGGACGGAAGCGGCGGTTCGGGCGATCGAGAACGGCGACGTCCGGGCGCTCGCCGACGCCGGGCTCGCCCGCGGTCGGGCGACGCGGATCCTCCGGCGGGCGACCGGCGGCGCTGGCATGGACATTTTGGCGACCAGCGACGCGCGGTCGGCCTACAAGGAACTGCTGGATCTCGCGGTCGAACACGCCGTCACGCAGCGGGCTGCGGACCGAATCCGGGTACTGACCCCGCTTGCAACCCGCGAGGCGATGGACGACCGTCTCGACGACGTAATCGCGGCTCGCGACGCGTGGGCCGCCCTCGACGAGGCCGACCGCGAGGCGGTCCTCTCGGCCTACGAGCGCTACGACGAGCGCGAGGGCAGCGAGTACGCCGCCGTCGAGGCCGCGCTGGCGCTGCGCGAGGCCGGCGTCGACGCCGGGCCCTTCGCCGCGATTGCCGACCTCGAGCGCGACCAGCTGGCCGACGCCGCCGACGCGCTGGCGGCGCTGGACGGGAGCCGGGTCCGGGAGGGGGCCGACGACGAACTCGATCGGCTCCGGGACGCGCTGGGAGCGATCGAGGACATGGACGCGAACGCCCTCGAGCTGATCGAGGAGTTGCGCTCGGAGGGGGTTCGCGACGTCGAGGACTTTCGCCAGTCCTTCGAGGACCACCTGTTGACCGAGACCGACGTGACGATCGATCGCGTTCGGGACGCGATGGCGACCGACGCCGCCGACGCGACGGACTTCGTCGGGGGGACGCTGCGGACCCTTCGAACCGACCTGACCGAAGCGGTCGACGAGCGCGAACAGGCCGTCGCGAGCGACCTCGAGGAGACCCTCGCCGACGCCCGCGAGGCCGTCGACCGGGCCGTCGAAGCGGTCGACGACATCGCTTTGCACCTGTCGCTGGCCCGCTTCGCGCTCGAGTACGACTGTACGCGCCCGGTTTTCATCGAGGGCGACGACGCCGCGGTCTCGGTCGTCAACGCGCGCAACCTCACGCTCGCGGCCCGGGACGACGAGTCGGTCCAGCCGGTGACCTACGGACTCGGTGACCACGGCGTCGCGAGCGTCCCCGAGGGCGTCGACTCGGTCCCCGGCCGGCAGCGGGTCGCGGTCCTCACCGGGGCCAACAGCGGCGGAAAGACGACGCTGCTCGAGACGCTGTGTCAGGTCGTCCTGCTGGCGGCGATGGGGCTGCCCGTCCCGGCCGATCGGGCCGAGGTGACGCCCGTCGACTCGCTGGTCTTTCACCGCCGGCACGCGAGTTTCAACGCCGGCGTCCTCGAGTCCACGCTCAAGTCGATCGTCCCGCCGCTCTCGACCGGCGGGCGCACGCTGATGCTGGTCGACGAGTTCGAGGCGATCACCGAGCCCGGCAGCGCCGCGGACCTGCTACACGGGCTGGTCACGCTCTCGGTCGACCGCGAGGCGCTGGGCGTCTTCGTCACCCACCTCGCGGACGATCTGGAGCCGCTGCCGCCCGAGGCCCGCGTCGACGGCATCTTCGCGGAGGGGTTGAATCCCGACCTCGAGTTGCTCGTCGACTACCAGCCCCGCTTCGACACGGTGGGCCGGTCGACGCCGGAGTTCATCGTCTCGCGGCTGGTCGCCAACGCGGACGACCGCGGCGAGCGGGCCGGCTTCGAGACGCTCGCGGAAGCGGTCGGAAACGACGTCGTCCAGCGGACGCTCGCGGACGCCCGCTGGACGACCGGCGAGTAAGGCGGTTCGATCCCGGCTCAGCCCCCATCACCGCCCTCCTCGCCGTCCCACCCGTTCCCCTCGTCACGCTCGCTCTCGCCGGTTCCGTCCCCGTCAGCGCCGCCGTTCCCGTCGGCTCCCTCGAGTCCGTCCGCGCCCCCGAGCCACCGGTCGAGGGGCGGGTCGTAGCCGCCCGCGGGATCGTCGGCCGGCGCGTCGCGGTAGGTGTAGCATCGGCCGTCGAACTCCTCGCAGACGCGGGCCTCGAGGTAGGTCTGGGCGGCCCGCCGCGAGAGGACGCCCATCTCGACGGCGTCGGCCAGCGCGGTCTTGGTCGCGCGAAACCAGACCCTGACGGCGCGGTCGTCGGCCGGTTCCGTCGCGACGATCGCGCCCCGGCCGCCGTCGCGGCCGTCGCCCCACTCGAGCCAGCAGACCCGATAGGGATCGACCGCGTAGCCGGCGTCGGGATCGACCAGGTACAGCGCCTCGTGGACGCGCGGATCGAGGTGGTCGGTCAGGATCCGGTCGCGGCTGATCGAGTCCGCGAGCAACGCGGCGTCGACCGCGCCGTCGGCCAGCGGCGTCCGCGGCGTGATCGCCGCGGCGAAGTCGAGGGTCTCGCCACCCCAGTGACTGTACCGCAGGTCGTAGAGCCGGTCCGGTCGCCGGTAGGCGACCAGCGCTCTATGTCCCATGCGCGTCCCTCGCTGGCGGACTCGGGGCGGTTCGATCGCGGCTCGAACGACATCGTGTCGGGCGGGTCACGGCGAGCCTCGCCGCCCGTCCGTACTTGAACCCTCGCCGCGGCACCGAAACGGGCTTCCGACGGGGCCACCGCGCCGACGACGACCTCCCCGTCGAGCCGACACACGAGATCGAATCGCTCGCGTCGCCGTCGGCGTTCCTCTATAGTCGCCACTGAAAGTCATTCACACCTGATCGCACGACGGGGTTGCGAGCAGCGCGTGATTCGTTTCAGTGGCTGCGATAGGCGGCGACCCGCCGCTCCGCCCGGGTCGCGATCGCGTCGTTCATCGCGACGAAGGCCCGCTCGAGGCGCGCCTCGTCGAACGCCAGGCCGGCGAGCGCTCCCCGGACCGTCTCCCGCTGGAGTAGCCGGGTGCGGCGACCGTCGCCGATCGGCTCGAGGTGGAACTCGTGGTAGCGATCGAACGCGAACGGCACGACGAGCCGATCGTGCCAGGCGAGCCGTCGCGGCGGGTCAGCGGCGACGACCGTCGGTCCGACGGGCCGGGGGCGGTACGCGAACGCGTCGCTCCGTTCGGGGCCGCCCGTCGCGTCGACGGCGATTCCCTCGATCGTTCGCGTGACCGGATTCCACTCCGGATAGGTGTCGAACGCTAGGAGCGCGTCCCAGACGGCGTCGGGCGGCGCGTCGATCTCGACGAACGCCTCGATCTGATTCATGCGACCATATACCACGCCGAGACGGATGGCGCTGCCGGTCGCCGGCGCGTCTCGACTACGCGCTGTCGTTGAACCGCCGGTTCGTCGAGAGCGGCGCGTCGCCGGGCTCGCCCCGGACGAAGTGACCCGCCGGGTTGATCTCGCCGTCCCGTTCCATCGAGAGGAGTTCGACGAACCACGCCTCGTGTTCGATCTCCTCCTGGAGAATGCGCGAGGCCATGTCGTAGGTCCGAGGGTCTTTCCCGTGTGTCATATCGCAGACCTCCGACCACGTCCGGATGGCACAGCGTTCTGCCTCGAGCAGCACCTCGAGGATGCCCTCGGCGTCGAGCGACTCGGTGTCGAAGCTCCCGTCGCCGGCCATCGGGGTCGGTACCTCGGCGTCGGGACAGGAGGCCCGATCGGCGAAGTCCCGAATGTCGTTGGGGAGCGCGCCGCCGAGTTCGTACACCCGCGGCGCGACCAGTTCGAAGTGGGCCCGGTCCTCGAGGCGGGCGTCCTCGGTGATCTCCTTGTAGTCCTCGTGGCCGGCCAGATGCATCCGCAGGTTGGTGTAGTAGTAGTAGGTCGTGAACTCGGCACCGATCGCGTCGATCAGTTTCTCGCGCAGTTCCTCGGGCTCGAGCCCGCGTTCGCGAAGCACGGCCATCCCGACGCGCTCGCTCGTGTCTCCCGCGTCGACGTCGCCTGCCGCGTGTGGTTTCTCGTCGGACATCCACCGGTCCACTCCCATAACTCGGCGCATGAAGCTTTGCTTGCAACTGCCGAGGGTCGGTGACGATCCCGGCGAAGGTTCAGCGGACGGACCACAATATCCTTAGTCGTCAGCACCCCAGAGTCGTGTATGGACAGGTCGGACCGGGGACTCTCGCGTCGCGGATTCGTCAAGAGCGCCGTCGCCGTCGGCGGTGCGGCCGCGCTCGCCGCCTGCCTCCAGCGCGAGGAGACCGAGGACGTCCCGCAGGCCGTCCGCTCGCCCGACGAACTCCCGACCCGACAGCACGCCTGGAACGAGTTCCTCGCGACGGACGACCACGGCAACGACGTGCCGCCCCGCCACCACCTCCTGCTGGCCCTCGAGTACGTCGGCGACGGCCCCGCCGACGTCGCCGACGAGCGCGACCAGCTCGAGGCCGCGTTCCGGACCCTCGAGCGGGCCTACAAACGGGGCAACGAGGGGCTCGCCTTTACCGTGGGCTATGGCCCCGCGTACTTCGATCGCTTCGAGGCCGACCTCGAGGGGGTCGAACTGCCCGAGCCCGAGCCGCTGACCGAACTGGAGGATCCCGCCCTCGACGAGTACGATGCGCTGGTGCATCTGGCCAGCGACTACGGCCACGTCACCTTGAGCGCCGAGGAGGCGTTGAAAGGCGAACTCGAGGAGCTGAACGGACTCGCGGTCGAGGGCACGCTCGAGGGGGTCTTCGAGATCGCCGAACGCCGGACGGGGTTCATCGGCCGCGGGCTCCCGGCGGAGAACCAGTCGGGCGTCGCCGGCATCCCCGACGGCGAGCCGGTCCCCGAGGACGCGCCGATGTTCATGGGATTCAAATCCGGCTTTCGACGCACGCAGGCCAGCGAGGACCGCGTGACGATCGACGAGGGACCGTTCGCCGGCGGAACCACGATCCACCTCTCGAAGCTCCACCTGCATCTCCAGCAGTGGTACGATCAGGACAGCCGCGAGCAACGCGTCGCCAAGATGTTCTCGCCGACCCACGCCGACGAGGGCGTCGTCGAGGGGGCCGGCCACAACCTCGGCGACTCGAGTCGGGTGGCCGAGGTCGCGGACGCGGCCGACGAGGCCGCCCGAACGAAGGGGACGGTCGGCCACGCACAGAAGACCGCTCGCGCCCGCGAAGACGGCGAACCGATCATCCTCCGGCGGGACTTCGACTCGACCGACGACGACCGGGCCAGCCTTCACTTCCTCTCGTTGCAGCGCTCGATCGCGGACTTCGTAAAGACCCGCGAGGCGATGACCGGCGGCGACCTCACCAAGGGGTCGGTCGGCCGGCGAACGAACAACGGTATCCTCCAGTACATCACCGTCGGGAACCGGGCGAACTACCTCGTGCCGCCCCGGGAACGGCGGGCCTTGCCCGAGCCGACGGCGACGTCTGAGTGAGAACGCGAGCGAACGGTGGGAATTTGATCAGCGCGAATCGGACGGAGCGTGCGTCCGACCCGCGCTTGCTGCGAGGTCGTCGAACATGGCCGCGGCGTCGTCGGCCATCGGATAGGCGTCGTGATAGGGGTCGATCTCGCGGTCAGTCCCCGAGACGACCCGCACGGCGTCCGCGAGTCGCTCGTAGGTCTCGCCGACGATGTCCCGAACCAGCACCGGCATCCCCGCCCGCTCGCAGAGTTCGGTCGCGGCCGCACGGCCCGCCCAGACGGTCTCGGCCTCGCAATCCGCGAAAAAGAGCGCGAACGGCGTCTCGCCGAACTGTGCCTCGAGGAACCGCTGTGCCGCCGGCTCCGACCACGCGACGACGCCGACGGACTCGAGTTGGCGCACGGCGGTCGAGGCGGCCGAACAGAACGGGCAGTCGCCGTCGGAGAGCAGGACGCCGGTGAACCGCGGCTCGGTCATACCCGAGCGTCGGTCGCGGGCATCGAAAACGTTCGGCGGGCAGTCGCCGGTGCCGGTCGGCTCGAGCGGGGAGGTCTAGCCGAGTTTCGACCGCCCCGGCGGCCTGTCGTGGTCGGCCCGATGGCGGAGCAGTTCGTCGTACTGTTCGACCACGATGACGCAGTCGGCGCGGGGCCGAGCGACGCAGGTCAACACGAAGTTCTCGGCCTCGTCTTCGGGGT
The DNA here is from genome assembly GCA_000690595.2 of Natrinema mahii. Lineage (GTDB taxonomy): Archaea > Halobacteriota > Halobacteria > Halobacteriales > Natrialbaceae > Natrinema > Natrinema mahii. The sequence continues at coordinate 407,214 of JHUT02000001.1, forward strand.
AGTACCGCTTCGCGTTACTGTGGTCGAGTTCCCCCTCGAGCAGTCGCGCGCCGCAGGTGATACACCACCCCTGCTGGCAGTCCGCGGAGAGCCACAGCCCCGCCCGGCGGGCCGCCGCGAGGATCGCCTCGTCCGCGCGGACATCGATAGTCCGTGACTCGCCGGCGGCCTCGAGGTCGGCGTCGTCGGGCACGCGGAGTTCGACCTCCCACGTCGTGGGCGCTGTCACGGGTACACCTACGGCCGACGGCGAAAAAGGGCTGGGTCGGCGGTCCCAAGCCCCTCGACGTCGCCGCCTGCGCGATCAACCGCCACGACCGCTGGATCCTCGAGGGGGATTCGGCGATGGTCGACGCCGACGACCTGCCGTTCGTCACGGGGCTGGACGCGACATCGCGAGCCTCTTTCTGGGTCACAAGCAGATCGTCGGCTCCACGAGTGGACCCAGGACGACCTCCGGCGGCTCGTCGAGTTGACCGCCGACGGCGAACTCGCCCCCGAAATCGACGAGACCGACGCGCTCGCGGACACCGACGCGGCGTTCGCGGCGATGCAAGACCGGGAGAGCGTCGGCAATATCGTCGTCGAGCCGTAATTCGCGACCCCGACGACCGCCGCGTTTCTGCCGCCCTACTTGTCTATCGCCCGGGCGGGAATGAAAGGGGCTCGCGCTCTGGACGAACCCGGGCGACGCAAGCACCGCAGGGAGTGAGCGAAGCGAACGACCGAGGCGCACAGCGAGTCCTGGGAGTCCAGAGCGTGAGGGGCTTTCAGGATCGTCGCGTCGGTGCAGATCAAATAGAACCACCGGTCGCAGGCACACACGGCTAAGCAAGAAGACGCCGGCCCGACCTATTTTGCGCCGGTCACCGTCGCTTCCGTATGACGACCATCGCCATCACCGGCGCGGCGGGCAACGTCGGCCGGGAGGCAATCGCCGCGTTCTCCGACGGCGATCACGACCTCGCGTTGTTTACCCACAGTGAGACCGACGACCTCGAGTCCGAAACCCTCGAGATCACCGATCGCGAGGCGTTTCTCGAGGCGCTCGCGGGCCAGGACGTCCTGCTCCATCTCGCGGCCAACCCCTCCCCGCGGGCCGCGTGGGACGAGGTGCGCGAGCCCAACGTCGACGGCGTCTACAACGCCTTCGAGGCGGCGGCCGCAAACGACCTCGAGCGGGTGGTCTTCGCGAGTTCGAACCACGCGGTCAACATGCAAAACGCCGTCTCGGGGATCCGGCCGGAGTCGACGGTCGGCAAACCGGAGATCGTTCGGCCGGGCGATCCGACCGACCCCGACACCTACTACGGCGTCACGAAGGTCTTCGGCGAGGCGATGGGGTCGTACTACGCGGCGCGCCACGGGCTCGAGGTGGTGAACCTGCGGATCGGCTGGCTGCTCAGCCGCGACGAACTCCGCGCGGAGTGTCGCGAGCGCGACGGGGCCGGCGAGCGCTACGCCCGCGCGATGTGGCTCAGTCCCGGCGACTGTCGACGGTTGCTCGAGGCGGCCGCGACGGCAACGCTCGAGGACTCGCCGCTTATCGCACACGGCATCTCCGACAATTCGGAGCGGTTCCTCTCGCTGTCCGAGACCATGCAGGCGCTTCGGTACCGGCCGCAAGACGACGCCGAGGCAGTGCTGGACGGCGAGTAGAACGACCGGCGAGGACCCGCCGAATCGAAAGACCGAACACCGATACGTTCGTACCGACCCATATGTCAGTCAAGGTGTCCGAGTCGACGGGGTACGGGCCCAACACCCAGATGTCCCTGTTCGGCTATATCATGGCCGCGGTACTCGTGATCGTCTTGCTTCCGCTGATCCCGGTCCTGATTCCGGTCTGGATCCTCTGGAAGGTGTTCGTCGCCGAGGAGGAGTTCGGCCACAGCTTCGAGGACTGGCGGCGCGACACCGGCCGTACCCCCGATGACCGTGCGGCCGCCGCCGCCGAGGCGGAATCCGCGGCCGCCGAAGCAGAGGCCGCCGAGGGCGACGACGCGGCGGACGACGCCGAGTCCGAGGACGAAACCGAACAGGCGGCTGCGGAGTCCTGACGCGAGACCGTTCTACTGTCGCTCGAGGACGATCTAGTCGTCGGCGCTGGCGGCCGCGACCAGATCCGACGGCGGACCGCCGGGGAGGGCGTCGCGGTCGTGTGGTTTCTCGAAGTCCAAATCGGGTCCGCGGGCGACGATCCGGTGGGGGTTGACGTCCGGGTGGGTCGTGTAGTAGTGTTCCTTGATGTGAGCCATGTTCACCGTCTCGGCGACCCCCGGCGTCTGATAGAGGTCCCGCAGGTACGGCCAGAGGTTGTCGTACTCGCGGATGTACTGGACGTTACACATGAAGTGCGTATGATAGATGTTGTCGAACCGGACGAGCGTCGTGAACATCGCGATATCGGCCTCGGTCAGCCGGTCGCCGGCGAGGTAGCGCTGGTCTTCTAGCACCTCGTCCCAGTGGGAAAGCGCCGCGAACAGGTCGTCGACCGCCTCGTCGTAGGGGCCCTGCTTCGTCGCGAAGCCGGCCCGGTAGACGCCGTTGTTGATCGGCTCGTAGATGTCGTCGATGATCCGGTCGACCTCGTCGCGATAGCCCTCGGGATAGAGATCGACGTCCCGCCGAGCGTAGTCGTCGAACTCGGTGTCGAGCATCCGCATGATCTCTTCGGACTCGTTGTTGACGATGGTCTCTTCCTCTTTGTCCCACAGCACCGGCACCGTCACGCGACAGGTCGCCTCCGGATCCGCCGCGACGTACAGTTCCCGGAGGTAGTCGGCGTCGCGGACATGATCGCGCGTACAGCCCGCCTTCTCGGGCGAGAACTGCCAGCCGTCCTCGTCCCGGAAGGGATCGACGATCGAGACCGAGATCGCGTCCTCGAGGCCCTTCAGCGCCCGCGTCACGAGCGTCCGGTGGGCCCACGGACAGGCGTAGGAAACGTAGAGGTGATACCGGCCCGCCTCCGGCTGGAACCGGGCGTCTGGGGCGTCGCGGACTCGGTCGCGGAACGGCGTCGTCTGGCGCTCGAACGAGCCGTCGTCGTCCGTCGACTCGTACGCGTCGGTTCGCCACTCGCCGTCGACGAGCATGTTCATACTCACATTCAGGGCCGGATCCCTCATATGCCCTCGCTAACACTCGTGTCACCCGACTCGAGGCGCGTCGATCCGCGACGCCGCGCGGCGTCAAAAGAAAGCGCTGACGATCCAGTAGCCCGCGCCGGCCGCGACGAGGGCGGCCCCCTCGAGGCGGGTCAGCCGCCGGCCCGTCGCGAGGACGACCGTTGCGAACGCGGTCAGGGCGGCGAGCCACCCGAGCGCGAGAACGACCGCCGGATCGACGGCCAGCGGGCGGACCGCGGCGGCCAGTCCCAGTACCCCGAGGACGTTGAAGACGCTCGAGCCGACGACGTTGCCCGCGGCGATCCCGGTGTCGCCCCGGCGGGCGGCCACGACGGAGGTCACTAGCTCCGGCAGCGACGTGCCGGCTGCGACGATCGTCGCGCCGACGACCCATTCGGAGATCCCCGCCGAGAGGGCCAGTCCGACCGCGGCGTCGACCAGCACGCGCCCGCCGACGATCACGATCGCGAGCCCCGCCACGGTGCGGCCGGCCTCGAGGCCGAGGCGGACTGCTCGCCCGTCGCCGTCGCCCGTGACGGACGAGGCCGCGTCGTCGGTTCCGTCGCTCGAGTCGCCCGTCGGCTCGCCTGCCTCGTTCCCGCTCCTGACCGCGATCACGAGCGCGCCGAGATAGCACGCGAGCAGCGCGAGGAGGACGGCCCCCTCGAGCCGCGAGACGAGGGCGTTCGCGAGGACGGCGACCGCGACGACCGTCGAGGCGGCCATCGCCAGCACGTCCCGCCGGAGCAGCGGCTCGGAAACGCGAAACGGTGCGATGACGGCGACGAGTCCAAGGATCACGCCCAGGTTGAACACGTTCGAGCCGACGACGTTGCCGACCGCCACATCGCCCTGACCCTCGAGGGCGGCCCCCGTCGAGACGACGACCTCTGGCGCGGACGTGCCGAAGGCGACCACCGTGAGCCCGACGACGAGCGCCGAGATCCCGGCCGCACCCGCGAGTCTCGCGGCACCGGTCACGAGGAAGCGAGCGCCGACCCAGAGCGCGAGGACGCCGACGGCCAGCGAGACGGCGTCTCCGAGGGGGACCATCGTACCGGACCCCTTCGGACGGGGCCGCCAAAAACGACGGGGACGGCCCCCCGGCGCTCGAGCGGGCGAGTCGCGAAAGGAGTATTTAAACGGGTCGCGCGATCACTCGAGGTATGGCAGACGACGGGGACCGGCACCGCCAGAGCCGGCTGTTCACGGACGACGACGGCGGGTTCGACGCCGAGCGCGCACGCGAGGAGTCCCTGCCCGTCGAGGACGGCGAGGTGATCGACACCGACGAACTGGCCGATCACCAGACCTACCTCGAGGGCCGCGGGATCTACGACGAGCGCAACCGGGTCAACGACCTCACCGGCAAGGAGTGGAAGTACGCCACCAAGTCCGTGATCCCCGAGGGGTACCCGCCGGACCTCCAGCACGATCTCCGGGGCGAACACGGCGGGCAGAAACCCCCGCGACTCTGCGCGGAGTTGATCGGCCGGTTCAGCAAGGCCGGCGACACCGTCCTCGATCCCTTCGCCGGCGTCGGCGGCACCTTGCTGGGCGCGAGCCTCTGTGAACACGAGGGGACCGGCCTGCGGGAGGCCATCGGCTTCGAGCGCACGCGCCGATGGGTCGAGATCTACGAGACGGCCCTCGTCCGGGAAAACGAGGAGCGACGCGAGCGCGGCGACCCGCCGCTGGCCGAGCAGGACATGCGCCACGGCGACTGCGCCGAGCTGATCGAGGGGGTTCCCGACGACTCGGTTGATCTCCTGTTGACCGACGTCCCCTACTGGCACATGGACGAACTCGAGCAGACGCGCAACGAACGCCGGACCCGCGAGAGCAGCCTGGGTTCGTTCGGCGGACCGACGGCCGACGATGCGAACGGCGAGAGCGGCGACGGCGACGCGGACTCCGCGTCCCACAAAGCGGGGGCGGCCGACGGCGAGTGGGAGACGAAAGCCGACTGGCTCGACGATATGGCCGCGAAGTTCGACCGCTTTGCGGACGCGGTCGCGCCGGAGGGCCACGTCGTCGTCTTCATCGGCGACATGTACCGCGACCAGTCCTACGAGTTCCTCTCCGCCGAACTCGCGCAGGCGATCGAGGCCGCCGCACCGCTGACGCTGGCGGCGACGCTGATCTGGTACGATCCGACGAAGGACCTCCACGTCTACGGCTACCCGTTCTCGTTCGTCCCGTCGATGGTCCACCAGAACGTCCTCGTCTTCCGACCCGCCGACGATTCGGACGCGACCTGACCGTCGTCAGTCGGTCGTCTGACGCAGTTTTATTGGGTTCGAATCCGTCGGAACGAACAGGCGCGCTGGCGGCCTCCCCACCCCTCCCCCATCCGTCCGTCCGCGCGCCTACTACCGTTCCTCTCCCCCCTTTTGAGCCGACCGCGACCGACGGGTCAAGCGCCTGCGGGCAACAGCGTCGAGCGGACGTCGGCCGCGCGATCGGTCTCGGTGATGACCGCGACTTCGTCGCCGACCTCGAGTTCGGTCCCGGGCAGCGGGATGGTCAGCGGTTCGCGGGCGCGCCCGTGGGCGTAGATCCGCGCGGCCTCGGGCAGGTCGAGTTCGCTCATCCGCTTGCCAACCGCGGGCGACCCCTCTCGGATCTCGAGGACGGTCAGCTGGAGGTTCGCCGCGAGGTCGGCGACGACGTTGAAGTCGCCGCCCAGAAGCGCCGTCTTCGCGCCCGCAGCGCCCAGCCGCTCGGGGTAGATGATCTCGTCGACCTCCGCGGCGTACTTCTCGTAGATGTCCTCGCGGTAGTCCTCATCGATCCGCAAGACGGTCCGACAGCCGTGGTGGGTCCCGACCATACAGGCCGCGAAGTTGGCGTTGAGATCGGGCGTGAACGCACCGATCGCGTCGGCGGTCTCGATCCCGGCCATAACGAGGACGTCCTCGTCGGCACCGTCGCCGTGTTCCGTCTCGAGACCGTCGTCACTGGCGCGCTCGATCCGGTCCATGTCGTCGTCGACGACGACGACGTCGTGACCTTCCTCCGCGAGGATGCGCGCGGTCCGGGAGCCGACTCTGCCGTACCCCACGATGACAAACCTCATGTGAACGAGGTACACGCTCCGGGGTGAAATACGTTCGTCCGGCATCGCCGCTCGAGGCGGCGCGACACTGTGGCGCTCGAGGCGGGCATGGGGTCGGCGGGCCCGGGACCATATGCACGAACATGGCCATATTTCGCGTCGATCCGGACAAGAACGCTTAACTAACCCCTGTTGTTATGCTCGAGCATCCAATATGGGGGCACTCGACTCGCTCGCAGCGTACTTCCGATTCGGCGACCACGAGACCGACCTCGAGACGGAATCGATCGCGGGACTGACGACGTTTCTGGCGATGTCGTACATCATCGTCGTCAACCCGATGATCCTCGGCGAGGCGATTTCGCTCGAGGGCTACAGTTCGGGCGAGGTCACGCAGATGATCACCGTCGCGACGATCCTCTCGTCGGTGGTCGCCATGCTGGTGATGGCGTTCTGGGCGAATCGGCCGTTCGGCCTTGCGCCCGGGATGGGACTGAACGCCTTCTTCGCGTACACGGTCGTCCTCGGGCTCGGCGTCCCGTGGCAGGTCGCGCTCGCGGCCGTCTTCGTCGAAGGGATCGTCTTCATCGTCCTGACTGCGGTCGGTGCGCGCCGCTATATCATCGAACTGTTCCCCGAACCGGTCAAGTTCGCCGTCGGGGCCGGGATCGGCGTCTACCTGCTCTTTCTCGGCCTCCAGGAGATGCAACTCGTCGTCGACAACCCGGACACGCTCGTTTCGCTGGGTAACGTCGCGACCAGCGCCGTCGCGGCGCTGTCGGTCGCCGGGCTCGCGCTGATGCTTGTCTTACACGCCCGCGGTATCAGGGGTTCGATCGTCATCGGGATCCTCGCAACCGCCATTGCCGGCTGGCTCCTGACGGCTCTCGATGTCGTCTCGCCGGGGACGCTGACGCCGCCCGGAAGTTACGAGCAGTTCTCCAACGAGGGCCTGCTGAGCCTGATCGCGAACGTCCAGTACGACTTCACGCCGCTGGTCGCCGGCTTCGTCGACGGGCTCGGCATGATCACCGACGATCCGCTCGTCTTCGTGCTGGTCGTGTTCACGTTCTTCTTCGTCGACTTCTTCGATACGGCCGGGACGCTCATCGGCGTCTCACAGATCGGCGGCTTCCTCGACGAGAACGGCGACCTTCCCCAGATCGAGCGGCCGCTGATGGCCGACGCGATCGGGACGACGGTCGGCGCGATGATCGGGACCTCGACGGTGACGACCTTCATCGAGTCCTCGACCGGCGTCGAGGAGGGCGGCCGGACCGGCTTCACCGCGCTCGTGGTCGGCGTCCTGTTTTTCCTGTCGCTGCTGCTCGTGCCGCTGATCAGCGCGATCCCGCAGTACGCTTCCTATCTGGCGCTGGTCGTCGTCGGGATCATCATGCTCCAAGGCGTCACCGACATCGACTGGCAACACCCCGCGTGGGCGATTTCGGGCGGGCTGACGATCACGGTCATGCCGATGACCGCGTCGATCTCGAACGGGCTCGCTGCCGGGATCATGAGCTACCCGCTCGTCAAGGGCGCGATGGGCGAGGCCGACGACGTCTCGGCCGGGCAGTGGGCGCTCGCGGTCGCCTTCGTCGCCTACTTCGCCGTCTACTTCGCCGTCGACGCTGGGATGCTCTCGTTCTGACGGTCCCGCCGTTCCGTTCACGGTCCGCGTTTCGCCCGCGAACCGCCGTTTCCCCACCCGCCGCGGTTCCGGCAACCACTCGGTCGACCGGTGGGCTGATACGGCGTCCGGGCCACTAGTCGACCATGGCAGACATCACGATGTACGAACTCCCCGGCTGCCCGTACTGCGCGAAGGTCCGCTCGAAGCTCGACGAACTCGACCTCGAGTACGACACCATCGAAGTGCCCCGCTCCCACGGCGAGCGCACCGAGGTCGAGAAAGTCAGCGGCCAGACGGGCGTGCCGGTCATCGTCGACGAGGCCAACGGGATCGACGGAATGAACGAAAGCGACGACATCGTCGAGTACCTCGAGGAGACCTACGGCGGCGCGGCCTGACCCCGACTCGAGCAACTGTTCTCATGGGATCGAGCGCGTAGCAGTCGTGTTACCGCCGGCGACATGGCTTATCTCTCCTGCCAGAACCGACTCGAGAGCAGACTGAACACCGTAAAGAGGGGGTAGCCGACGACGACGGAGACTGTGAGAAACAGAACCGCGTCGCCGGCCGTCGTCACGGTCGTGCCGAGGTTGAACACGAGTCCGAGGACGGCGAGGACCGCCACGGAGCGGGCACGGCGTTCGCTGACGAGATCGACGTGAGTATCGAGTGCCATCAGGGTGTCCGTGTTCGGAAGTGGCTCCAAGACGGCGGCCGATCAGGCCGCTTCCTCGTAGTCGGCGCGTTCCCGGATGACGTCGCGGAGTTCGTCGGCGTTCCGGAGGTCGGCGAGTTCGTCGCGTTCGACCAAGGCGGTGCCGTCGACGTTGTCCTGTTTCGCGCGGTCGACGACGTAGACCGAGCGGGTGCGGGTCACGTGACCGATCGAACTCATGATCCGGGCACGTTTCTCCGCGGCTTTGGTGAACTCGGAGTGGCCGGTCAGGACGACGTCGCTGTCGTCTTCGTCCTCGCTGACCGCGGTAAACGGCGAACGGACCGTCGGATGGACGCTGTAGCCGGCCCGGGTGAAGACGGCGACGACCTGTTCGTCGTCCGGGTCCGCCTCGGGGTCGTCCGGCGTCGCCTCGCTCTCGTGGACGTCGTCGGCCCCCTCGAGGACGTCGACGGGGCTGGTCAGCGGCGCGTCGAAGAGGGTCTGGAGTTCCATCGCGACCTCGACGGAGGCGTTCATGCCGTCCTCGTACTTCGAGACGGTTCGGCGGGAGACGCCGAGTTCGCTGGCGAGTTGGCCGAGACTCCAGTCGCGGTCCTCGCGTTCGTCGGCCAACAGGTCGCCGTCGATGTTGACGTAGAGGCCGCCCGGGGCGGCGTAGATCAGCGGCGGGACCTCCTCGATGAAGAGGTTGTACGCCGTGTCGGGACTGAGGACGGGCACGCCGTGTCGGAAGTAGGTAACGTCTGGTTTCAGGTCCTCGTCGCGACTCCGCAGGCCGATGACCAGCGGCGTCGCCTGGAGGTAGGTCCCCAGCCGTCGCATCTCGTGGCCGGTCGCCTCGTTGAACGCGTCGATGTTCGCGAGGATTTTGAGCAACAGCAGGTCCTCGCCCCGGCGCGCGGCGATATCGAAGCTCTTCGGCCGGATCGCACACCGGTCGCTTACCACGAATCCCGCGTCCTCTAACATCGCGGTCACGTTGCCGACCATTGCGGAGCGGGACATAGGGGGTTGTAAGCGATTCCTCCTATAAGACGTTTTCCCCGATATGTCCGTGCCCCGTGTCGCGATTCGTCGCTGTATCAGGGGTATACTTATATACGTGGATCGGCCCGCGAACGATGACGAACATCCGACGACGACGCCGTCCCGAAAGGGGTTACTCGCTGCTCGGTCAAGGACCGCCGATGACCGTCGTCGGGATCGACGATACCGACTCGCGCGAGCGCGGCATGTGTACGACCTACGTCGCCGCGACGATCGCGGATCGACTGCAACGGGACCACGGAGCGGCGGTTTCCCGACTCCTCCTCGTCCGACTCAACCCCGCCGTCGAGTACAAGACGCGGGGTAACGCCGCCCTGGCGATCCACACCGACTGCGATCCCGACGCGGCGTTCGCCGTCGCCCACGACCGCCTCGAGGCGCTGTCCGAAACCGCCGACGAACGCACGAATCCCGGACTGGTCGTCGCGGATCACGACCCCGGCGACGTCCCCGCGGAAGTGAGCCGATTCTCGCGGGCGGCGATCCGCGACCACCTCGAGATCGGCGACGCCGCGGCGCTCGTCGACGACTGCGGCTATCGGTCGTGGCACGCCGGCGACGGCCGGGGTCGCATCGGCGCAGTGGCCGCCGTCGGCGCGTGGACGGCCCTTTCGGAGTGGACCTACGAATACATCTCCTATCGCGAGCCGGAACGGTGGGGAACGCCCCGCGACGTCGATCACGACAGCGTCTTCGCGGCGGCCGACCGGGGCTATCCCGCGGTCTGGGACACCGTCGACCGCGGCGAGGACGAGACCGTCTGCGTCCCGCATACGCCGGGCCCGATCCTGCACGGGATCCGCGGGGACGATCCGGACGCGGTCCGGGCGGTCGCCGACCGTATCGCGGCCGAACCGGCGGCCGCGAGCCAACTGTTCGTGACCAATCAGGGGACCGACGTCCACCTCCGGGACGGCTCGATCCCCGAGGCGAGGAACGGACGGGCCTACCGGCTCCCCGGCCGGGTCGCCAGCGCGCCCGAGACCCGCCGCGGCGGCCACGTCTTCGTCGACCTCGAGCCGCCCGAAAGCGGCGACGACTCGGCGCGTACGGCCGACGAGCGACTCACCTGTGCCGCCTTCGAACCGACGAAGCGGTTCCGCGATCGGGTGCGGGCGCTCCGGGTCGGCGACCGTATCACGGCCTGTGGCGAAGTGGCGGACGGGACGCTCAAACTCGAGAAGCTGGCGGTCCGCGACCTCGTCCGCACCGAGCGGGTGACGCCGACCTGTCCCGACTGCGACCGCCGGATGAAAAGCGCCGGCCGGAACCAGGGGTATCGCTGCCGGGACTGCGGGACGAGCCGGGACGAGAAGGCGACTCGACGCCTCGAGCGCGACGTGGAACTCGGCTGGTACGAGGTGCCGCCGTGTGCCCGCCGCCACGTCGCGAAGCCGCTGGTCCGGGGCGGGTTCGACGCGCCGATTCACCCGGAACGGTAAGGGAGATCAGCGGACGCTGATGCCGCGGCGGGTGAGAAACTCGTGGACGTCTCGGATCTCGACGGGACTGCCGATGATCCGACGGTGGTCCTCGCCGGCCGACGTGATCGTGACGGTGAACGCCTCGTCGAGCTGCGGCTCGAGGGACTCGAGGGTCTCCGCGGGAAGCACGATCTGGGTGCTGTCACGCAGCTGCGACGCGTTCGACATACTCGAGGATTTCCCGCCGGTCGTTTAGGTGTATCGGAATTTCGTTGTGAATGGTAATTCAACTGGGTGGTAGTATCGATGACTATCGACCGACGCGGGCCGCACCCAGCGACGGCGATTCGACGGTCAGCGACGCGCGACGACGCCACACGGAGCCGTCGACCGAGGCGATCGAGCGTCAGTCCGTCCCGTGGACCGTCACCGTCCGCGTGTCGCTCGTGTGGGGCGATCGCACCGACACCGGGAACGTATCGTCGTTCGCGACCGGGTATGTGTCGTACCCCAGTCGGACCCTCGCGACCGAGGCGGGCGTGAGCCCGAGGTTTCTGGAATCGACCACCTCCGGCGAGTGGCCGACCACGAGTTCGACGTCGCCCGACCCCGCGGCCCCGCCGACGTTTTCGACGGTCGCGGTCACCGCGAGGAACTCGCCGCCCGTCACCGGCGCGTTCGTCCCGGTGATCGAGACGGCAAACTGCGCCTCGTCGCCGCCGTCGCCGCCGTCGTCGCGGCCGTACACGAGGACGGACCGCGAGGCGCTGTCGTCGCCCGTCCGCACGCGGACGGGGAACTCGTCGTCGTTCGCGACGGGGTAAGTGTCATAGCCCATCGTGACCGTCGTCGTCTCGCCCGCACCGACGGCGACCGACCGGGCGTCGACGGTCGTCGGATCGTGTCCCACCACGAGTTCGACCTCGCGACCCGCCGGCCCCTCGTCCGTGTTCGAGAGCGTGGCCGTCACCTCGAGGAACTCGCCACCCGTGACCGGTGCGTTCGTCTCGAGGCCGGTCACCGCGAGGTGGCCGTGTTCGGCCGCGTCCTCGGTCCCGATGACGGTGACGTCGGTCTCCGCGGCGGCGTGGCGCGTCTCGACGCGGGCCGGGAACGTCTGGGTGTTGCGGACCGTCGCAGTGGTGAACTCGAGGGAGACCGGCTCGGACTCGCCCGCGAACACCTCGACGGTGTCGCTGTCGACGCGGGTCGGATCGTGACCGACGAGCAGCTCGACGGTCGCCTCGACGAACCCGTGATACGTCGAGTCCCCCTCGACTGCGACCGCGGCGTCGACGACGAGGTCCTCGCCCGCGCGAACCGGCGTGTTCGTCCCGGTGATCGAGACATCCCGCAGCGCCTCGACCGACGGGCCGTCGGTCCGGACGGCCCGCGTTCGGCCGTCGCGACAGACGACCCACGCGATCATCGGGTAGCCGCCGATGAACCAGATCGCGTCGCCCCCGGTCGTGGCGTAGGTGACCGTCGCCGTCGATCCCGACAGGTCGACCCGCTCGAGGGACGTGGCGTTGCGCCCCTCCTGCCAGACGAGCCGGTAGAGGGTCCCGTGATCGTCGGTCGCCGTCGCGGTGACCTCGATCGACTCGTTCGGCGTGACGGTCGCGTCCGGTCCCGGCTCGCAGGTCACCTCGACGGACGGTGCGGGGGGCGCGTCGTCGGTGACGGTGACCTGCCAGGAGAGGGTCGCCTCGTCGACGGCCACCGACACCTCGTAGACGCCGGGGTCCTCGAACCGGCCGTGGGCCGCCGGGTTCCCCGTCCGATACGTGTAACTCCAGAAGGGGGCCGCTCCCGCGAGATCCGCCGCTCCCGGACCGTCGACCGTCCACTCGGCCGTCGCCGGCTCGACGCCCGGCGTCGCCACCGCTTCGAACACGACATCCGCACCGGGCCTGACGCTCGTCGCGTCGTCGACCGGACAGCCTCGCTCGAGGGAGATCGACTGGGTGCCGATCCCCATCCCGAGCGCGCCCACGCTGCTTCCCACCGCCGTGACGTAGTCTCGCCGTCGCATGCGCTGACGTACGTTCGCTCGGGTCGAATAGCTAACAGAACGTTAACGATACGAACCGGTTCGAGGAAACGACTCTCGGTGGACGGACCATCTCGGTTCCGCTCCCGATCCGCTCGACCCTCGTGTGGGTTCGTCGTCACCCGACGCCCGTCGCCGGCGTCGTCGGTCGCCGTGTTCGTCCGCGAAACGGGGATACTCGAGGACGCCCGGAGCGATCGACGGTCGTCCCGACGTCACCTGACGATCACGACCGAAACGGGAGAGCGACGCGTCACGGTCTCCGCGACGCTTCCTAAGAGCACTCGCGAGACCCCCGACCGGCCGCGACTTCCCATCACGACGTACTCGATGTCCCGGTCCTCGATGTAGCCGAGGATCGTTCGCCCGACGTGGCCTTCGGCCATCGACGTCTCGATCGTCCGATCGGACTCGGCGGCGATCGTCTTCGCCTCCTGAAGGATCGTTTCGCCCCTCTCTCGAGCGTACTCGTAGGGCGACGTCCCCGGGTCCGACGGAATCCGAGTGACCTGAACGACGTGTACGACGTGAATCTCCGCGTCCGGAAACAACTCGAAGGCCTCCGTAAGCGCGGCGGTCGCCTGCTGGGATCCGTCGGTTGGGACCAGAACGCGAACCATAGTCGTTAGAGACGCTGCACGGAGAAATTCCTTCCCCAACTGGACAGTATCCCGACCGTTTCCGGTCACGGTCCGCCGTCGATCGAAGCGAGGTGCAACTCGGATGCTCGCCCGCGGCGAAAGACGCTCGGTCGAGTCTCATTCGGGGACGAGCAGGTCTCGCGGTCGATCAGCGATCGGAGGGCGACGTTCTCGAAAGGGTTTTTCCGCGCGGCCGGTTGTGTACGGGCAAATGGGGCTCGAGGACGAGATCGAGGAGATCGAAGAGGAAATCGCCAACACGCCCTACAACAAGTCCACGGAGGCCCACATCGGCCGGTTGAAGTCCAAGCTCGCCGAGAAAAAGGAGAAACTCGAGAACCAACAGTCCGGCAGCGGCGGTGGCGGCGGCTACTCCGTCGAGAAACACGGCGACGCGACCGTCGCCTTGGTCGGCTTTCCCAGCGTCGGCAAGTCCTCGCTGCTGAACTCGCTGACCAACGCCGAGAGCGAGACCGGCTCCTACGAGTTCACGACGCTGGATGTCAACCCTGGGATGCTCAACCACCGCGGCGCGAACATTCAACTGCTCGACGTACCCGGCCTGATCGAGGGCGCGGCGGCGGGGAAAGGCGGCGGCCAGCAGGTACTCGCAGTCGTGCGCAACGCCGACCTCATTATCTATATGCTGTCGGTGTTCGAACTCGAGCAGTACGATCGGCTCCAAGAAGAGCTGTACGACATCAACATCCGCGTCGATCAGGAGCCACCGAAAGTCACGGTTCGCCCAAAAATCAAAGACGGCATCAAGATCACCTCGAGTACCGACCAGGACCTAGACGAGGAAACGATCAAGCACGTCCTCCGCGAGCACGGCTACGTCAACGCCGACGTCAACCTCCAAGAGAACGTCACCATCGACCGGCTGGTCGACGGCCTGATGGAAAATCGCGAGTACATCCCCTCGATCACCTGCGTCAACAAGGTCGACCTCATCGACCCCGACTACAAGGAAACCGTCGACGAGCAGTTGCGCGAGCGCGGCCTCGACCCCGCGGAAGTAACCTTCATCAGCGCCGAAGAGGAGAAGGGCCTCGAGGCGCTCAAGGACCGCCTCTGGGAGAACCTCGGGCTCATTCGGGTCTACATGGACAAACCCGGCCGCGGGATCGACTGGGAGGAGCCGCTGGTCGTCGAAGCAGGCGCGACCGTCGGCGAGGCCGTCGCGAAACTCGGCGGCGAGATGGAAGAGCGGTTCCGCTTCGCCCGCGTCACCGGCCCCAGCGCGGCCCACGATCAACAGCAGGTCGGGACGGACCACGTCCTCGAGGACGAGGACGTGCTGAAGCTGATTCTCCGGCGGTAACGACCCGCAGATATCCCGAACGACAAACGGGATCTACTCCGCGACCGCCGATTCATCGGGCTCGTTCGTGTCCGGGAATTGGTTGGATAGCGTTCGAACCGGAACGGTGAAGAATATCCGGTGGCCGGACGACTAGGTAGATATGGCAACTTACGGCGCGCTCTCGCTCGTGCCGCCGCTACTGGCGATCGCCCTTGCGATCGCGACCCGTCGGCCGATGCTGGCGCTATTTCTGGGCATCTGGTCGGGTGCGGTCATCCATACCGGCGGCCACGGCATCGCACAGACCTTCGACTGGATCGTAGCCGCGATCATCGTCGACGACGGCTTCCACGTCCAGATCCTCGTCTTCACGCTGCTTCTGGGCTCCGGCGTCGCGCTCATCTGGCGGCTCGGGGGCGCGATCGCCGTCCGCAACTGGGCGACCGACCGCCTCGAGACCCAGCAGACAGTCGGGCTGACTACGTGGGGGCTCGGCATCGCCCTGTTCTTCGACGACTACGCCAACACCGCCATCGTCGGCAGCACCATGCGGGAGATCTCCGATCAGTTGCGGATCTCCCGCGAGAAGCTCGCTTACATCGTCGACTCGACGGCCGCGCCCGTCGCGACGCTCGGCATCTCGAGTTGGGTCGCGTTCCAGCTGTCGCTGATCGGCAGCGCCTACGAGGAGATGGGCGTCGCGGGCGAGGCACCGACGGCGTTCGCGACATTTGCACGCTCGATCCCGTACAACACCTACGCGCTGCTGGCGATCGTCATGGTCGGGGTCATCGTCTACACGGGCCGGGACTACGGCGAGATGCTCGACGCCGAACACCGCGCGCGGACGACGGGCGCGGTCAACCGCGAAGGGGCACAGCCGCTCCAGAAGGTCGAGGAGGACCTCGGCGAGCCGATCGACGACCGGCCGATGCTGCGGACCTTCTTCGCGCCCGTCGTCGTCCTGATCGCGGTCACGCTCGCGGGCGCGTTCTGGACGGGGTATCAGTCCTGGCAGTCGAGTCAGGCCGAGGCGGGAGCACCCACGGCGTTCGGTGCCGCCGTCGACGACGCGGGACTCACGCAGGTACTGATCGACGTCGTCGGGGCAGGCAACTTCGCGACGGCGCTGATCTGGGGGTCTTTCGCCATGGTCGTAACCGCGATCGCGATCGGTCTCGCCTACGGCCTGTTCGACATCGGCGAGGGCGTCGAGACCGTCATCGACGGGTTCGGGATCATGCTGACGGCGGTGACGATCCTCGTCCTCGCGTGGACGATCAGCAGCGTTGCGGAGACGCTCGGCACGGGAGAATACGTGGCGACCGCCGCCGAACCGTACCTCTCGGAGGCGTTGTTGCCCGTCCTCATCCTCTTCGTCGCCGCGTTCGTCGCGTTCACGATGGGGTCGTCGTGGGCGACAATGGGACTCGTCACCCCGATCGCGGTCCGGGTCGCCTACGAGTTCGGGAGCGGGTTCGAACTCGTGCCGGTCGCCGTCGGTGCCGTCTTCTCCGGCGCGATCTTCGGCGATCACGCGTCGCCGATCTCCGACACCACGGTCCTCTCGGCGACGTTCAGCGGCGCGGACCTGATCGATCACGTCCGCACGCAACTGCCCTACGCGCTGACCGTCTTCCTCGTGGTCGTCGGCTGTTACCTGCTCAACGGCTACCTCGGCGTCCCGCCGATCGTCTTCCTGCCGCTCGGCGTCGTCGCCCTCGTCGGCCTCGTCGTCGGCCTCTCGGAACTCGACGCCGGTCGGAAGGGCCTCGAGCCGGTCGCGACGGAGCCGGCCGTCACCGGCTCCGAGCCGGAAAGAGAGATCGACGCGGATTCGCCGGACGGGGCCGAGTAGACCACCGCCTTCGCCACGTTTTTGCCGTCTGCTGGCCTGTATTCGTGTATGGACGGAACGCTCGATCACACGATGATTCGCGTCGCCGACCTCGAGGAATCGCTCGACTGGTACGGGACCCACCTCGACTACGAGGAGAAGGACCGCCACGAGGGCGACGGGTTCACCATCGTCTACCTCGGGCCCGAAGAGATGCACGAGGACGGCGCGATGCTCGAGCTCACCCACAACGAGGGCGAGGAGCCCGAACTGGGCGACGCCTGGGGCCACATCGCAGTGCGCGTGCCGGAGGGCGAACTCGAGGATTACTACCAGCAGCTCATGGACGAGGGTGTCGCGGACTATCGGGACCCCGAGTCCTGCGGCGGGCGCTACGCGTTCGTGAAAGACCCCGACGGCCACGAGATCGAGATCGTCCAGCGCGAGACCGGCGCGCTGTGGTCGCTCGATCACACCATGATCCGCGTCGAGGACGCCGACGAGGCGCTTGGCTTCTGGACCCGGAAGTTCGGCTACGACGAGGTCGGCCGCTGGGAGGCCGACACTTTCGCGAACTACTTCGTCGAGCCCGCAGACGCCGCCGACGAGGCGATGTCCGTCGAACTCACCTACAACTACGACGGCCGCACGTACGACATGGGCGACGCCTGGGGCCACCTCTGTGTCCGCCTCGACGACCTGCAGGACGACTGGGACCAGCTCATGACCCGGGAGGCCCCGGACTACCGCGACCCCGAGAGCTGCGACGACATGTACGCCTTCACCAAGGACCAGGACGGCCACGAGATCGAACTCATCGAGCGCGACCTCGAGGCCGACTCGCTGTTCCCGTTCTGAGCCCCGGGTGTTCTCTCCGTTTTTCGGGCCGTATCGAGCCGGTCGGCACTCGAGTCGTCGGCTACGAGGACAACGTTAGAGGTCCGGGATCGGCACGACGACGACCGGCCGGTCCGCATCCGCAAGCAATCCCCGCGTGGTCGAGCCGAGGTCGCGCGTCGCATCGGGATCGCCGCTGTGAACCCCGACGACGAGTTCGTCGGCCGCCGAGGCTGTAGCCGCGTCGCGGAGTTCCGCGACTGGGTCCCCGGTCCGGACCTCGGTCTCGACCTCACCCACCGTCGCGAGCCGAACAGGGGCGACGTTCAACGCCTCCTCGCAGTCCCGGCGCGCCGTCGGGTCGTCGGCCGGCGCGACGGCGACCACGGTGACGGCGTCGTCGCCGCTTGCCCGCCCCTCGAGGTAGTCACAGATCGCTGCGGTGGTGTGGACCGAGTCGGTCCCGACGAGATACTGCATGGTCGACAGCAGGGCGGCAGTCGACACAAACGTATGGGCTCGAGCGTCGGAAACGCGTCGGGCGAGCGGATTTTCCGACTCGGAAAACGCTCTCGGATCACTAATAGGAACGGGCCGATAGCGGGAAACGGGGGACGTGATAGGCAATCCCCGCACGCCTGCGTGGTCCCCCGCTTCCCCGCATCCGATCATCCCACGGCCGCGACGCCTGCCCCACACGTCCCCGCGATCCCCCCTCGCGCGGAGACGTGCGGCGTCGGCCGTTCCCCTGAGCGTTGGTCCCTGCCGCTTCGGCCCGCCCGACAACTCAATGCCGACCGTACAACGAGTACGTGATCGCGACCAGCCCGAGCAAGCGACTCACGTTCTCGAGCAGTGCGATGACGACCTGATCGGGATCGACCAGCGTCGTCACGAAGACGTTGAGCAGGAAGGGAAACACCGTCAACAGCAAGAGCCCGATGGCCAGATAGAGCATCGACTGCGCGTCGTTGCGCCGGTACCCCCGGTACGCCTGATACGCGATAACCGCGCCGAACAACGCGACGAGGAAG
This sequence comes from Natrinema mahii, assembly GCA_000690595.2. Taxonomy (GTDB): domain Archaea; phylum Halobacteriota; class Halobacteria; order Halobacteriales; family Natrialbaceae; genus Natrinema; species Natrinema mahii. The sequence goes on from JHUT02000001.1 coordinate 425,894, forward strand.
AGACTCGCGACGGTCAACAGTTCGAACAGCGTCGCCTCGTCGATCCGGACGGCGTGCCGACTCATCGCATCCCCTCCCACATCCGGGTGAACTTGTCGGCGACGTCTTCCTCGCGATACGTCAACTCGAGTTCGAACGATCCGTCCTCCAAGGACAGTTCGAGCTGGTCGAGGTTCGCACTATAGACGCTGTAGTGGTTGCCATCGGGTGCGAGTTCGGTCTCCTCGGTAACGAGGCGACACTCCTCGAGGCGATCGAGTCGTCGATAGATCGTCGGGAGGGAGGCATCACACCGTTCGCTCAGGGTACTAGCAGACATGGGTTCGACGCTCGTGTGGGTGAGGATGTCCCGTGCGTACTCGTCGTCGAGAACCGAAAGCAGGGTCGACAGGTCAGTTTCCTCACTCACTGGTATGGCAGTTCCTTCCGCCATGGCTATCAAAAGCGGTCCGGTTTTTCTGGGTGAGAAAACACTCCATCGTCGAACCCTCGCAGGGACCGGGGCATACGGGAGCCGAACGGATCGGGACGGGGTGGCAACACGACTGAGCAATCGCCCTCGAGGCCGAAACGGGGATCGGATGCCAACTGGCAGTCAGCACCCGTGTCTGGCATTCATATAGGTCTCCCGACAATACGCCAGATACGTAATATTTCCTACCAAACCTATTATCTATGTATTTGTCAGTATATTTCTGTAATTATTTCAGGATTCTTGCGCAACCTAGGGAAAATTTTTATCGGTGCGGATCGTAACAGCTTGTAAAAACAGATTAATGAGTCTGCTAAATTACACAACTGCAATATTATTGTTATACTTGAGCGCTCTCCCTGCACTGTACAGCGCCTATACAGTATACGATAAGCGACGGAAACCGGCAATTCAATGGTTTATCGTCTTCATGATCCTCGCGGCCGCATGGGCGTTCATCTACGCCACGATGAATCTAGTCACATCTGTCGAACTGACGTACGCGATCGCGAACGTGTTTTGGGCGGTCGTGACCGCGACTGGTGGGGCGTTCTTTCTCTTCGCCTACGAGTTCGCGTACAAGCAGCCGCTATCGAACAAGACTGCCGTCCTTTTTTTCGTGCCTGCGATCGTCCTCTTTGCGTTTAGTTGGAGTAATCCGGGCGATCTCGTCTACACTGCCGAGTACACCGTTGGTGACAACGGCGTCCTCCAAGTCGGGTTCCCACAGGGAATCCTCTTCGTTAGTGCCGTCCAAGGGTACGGGTATCTGATGACGATCGCGAGTACTGCGCTTTTCTTCGCGGAATCTATCCACTCGAGCGGGAAGCACCGCCGACGGGCGGCGACGCTTACGCTCTTTTTTATGGGCGTTCTGGCCGCGACGACGCTAACCATCGTCGATTATCTTCCGCCGTACTACGATGGAACGTCGCTGTTGTACGGTTTCGCGGGCATCTACTTCGCCCACTCCGTGAACCGACACGGGTTTATGGAGTTCACGCCCGTCGCTCGAGACCAGGCGTTCGATGCGATTAATGAAGCAGTCTTCATTGTTAACTCCGAACGGGAAATCATCGACGGGAACGATACTGCTGCCGAAACGTTCGATGTGGACCTGAACTCACGGGAACGTATCGGAGACGTGCTGCCGACCGACGCTGATACTGGCGAAATTACGGAGTTGTTCTCCCGGACGGAGTTCGAGGAACGCAAGTACTACACAACCCGGACACAGCCGTTTGCGTACGGTCGCGGGTTGGCCGGTGAACTCATCGTCGTCGGCGAGATCACGGAGCTCAAAGAACGAGAAAAAGAACTCGAACAGATCAAGGACGTTCTACTCAGGTTCTTTCGGCACGATATCCGTACCTCGATGCAAATCATTCTCGGTCAGTCGGAAAGCCTTCAGAAGGATCTCCCGGACGAAAATAAAACCGATTTGACCAACATCGTGAACACGTCCGAAGATGTCGTGAACAAAGCTCACAAGATACGACTCATTGACACTATCATCGGTGAAGACGAGACGGTCGTTGCCAACCTTCCGAGTGTTATCGAAGACGGCATACGGAAAGCCGACGTTCCCCCGGAGACAGCTATCGACGTTTCGATCGACGATGTCAACGTTCAGTGTCATTCGAAATTCGCCTTCGCGGTGGAGGAGTTGATCGAGAACGCGGTCGAACACCGCCGCCGGGACGAGCAGATTACTGTGACGCTTCGGACCGAAATGGCGGACGACTCCGTCGCGTTGTTCGTCGAAGATAACGGGAGCGGCATCCCGGAAAACGAACTCAACGTACTGAGACAGGAGGGGGAAACCCAACTGAGCCATCTCAGCGGGATCGGACTCTGGATCGTGAAGTATCTGACCGAAAAGGCAGACGGCGTTTTCGAGTGCAGAAACCAGGGCGATGGGGGAGCGCAGATTCTGATTACCCTTCCCGTTTCCGCCGAGTCCGAGACGGAGCCAGCCGAGACCGCTTCGGACAGATAGGTATTCGTTTGTTGTATTTTTCGACCGCGTCCCCTAGATATCTTTTTATCCACCCGCCATCCGAAAAGTTAAATTGCTGTAATCTCTCCGTACCGATACTATGGATACGCGAACCGTTCATACCACTCTCCTACTGAATATCTGGCTCTGCATCGGAGCTGGCTTGCTGGTGATCATAACCGCACTAACGCTCGATGTCTCACTTTCGGCGATCGGTGTTGGATTACTTCTCCCCGCACTGGGCATCTACTTCATCTACGTCGAAGACCGGCGGCAGATCAGTCCAGAAGACCGAATCAATAGCACGTACAGGACAGCACTTGTCGAACGATTCGACGAGCCATTGCGCTATACGAGCCTCGCTAGTCTCGTCGTCTATCAGGCCATCACTCTCTATTTTGCGATCGATCTTCCAGCGACGTCTCAGACGGTACTAGCGCTTCTCATCGCGCAACTGCCGTTGGTATTCGTCTATACGTATGACTATTCGAAGCGCTACCCTCTCATCGACTCCGCATACGTCGCAGTGGTCTGGGCAGTGCTGATTTCGTTTCCGATATTCCTCACCACGGCTCACCGGATCACTGTCTCGACGGTGGCGGTGTTCGTGGCCTGGTTCGCCATCATCTTTGCAGGAGTCGAGTCTAGAAATATAAGCGACGTCGCCGGAGATAACGAGGTAGATCGGGCGACTGTCGCGTCTATTCTCGGTCCGAAACGGACCGAATATCTGGTGGTAGCGTTAAAAGTCTCCGGACTAAGCCTCATCTATGGGTTCGGCGGAGCGCTCCCGGCACTCCTCACGGGCCTGTATCTGTTGTACTTGTCCCTGTTCCGCGAGCTGACACGGAGTATCACCCCACCGCAGGAGTACTCCCCCGATGATCTCTCGAAAAGAGACTGACGCGCTGAAGAGAATCGGTCGACTCTCACGTTCTGGAACCGCTCAGCCGGAATGGCCCGTCTGACGCCGTCCAGAAACGCATGTAGACGGGTGATATCGATACCGTCACCAGTTATCCGAACTCACGCCCACGTACTCCAAGGAGCGATATTCGATATATCGAAATTAGGTTTATTTCTCGGGGAGTGGGTCTGCGCTACCCCCGTTCGCCATCGACCCACGCGAGCCAGTCGAACAGCCGCTCGCGTAGTCGGTCCTCGGCCGCGCGCGAGAAGCGATGGCCCTCGCCCGCGAACCGCTCGAGGAGGACGTCGGTCTCGAGTCGCCGAGCGGCCGCGAAGCTGTCGGCGGGATCGACGACGTCGTCAGCCCCGCCGTGGAAGATCGCGACCGGGACCGCAAGCGATGCGACGACATCGTCGAAGGGGTGGCGATCCAGTGCCTCGAGAAACCGGCGGTCGATCCGTTCGCCGGTCTCGAACTGCACCGCCCCGTCGCGATCGATGGTGTCCCGATAGTCGTCGAACGTATCGGTAGTCGTCACGGGCGCGCGCGTCGCGACCGCCCGCGCCCGGTCGTCCGTCGCGGCGGCGTGGAAGGCCATTTTCCCGCCGAAACTCGAGCCAAAGAGGACGTACGAGTCCGGGTCGAAGTACTCGATGACGGCCCGGAGGTCGGCCAGCCGGGCCTCGAGGGTGGCATCGACGAACGCGCCGTCGGACTCGCCACAGCCTCGGCAGTCGAACCGAACGGCGTTGTACCCCTCCCTGACTGCCCGCCGACACCGACCCTCGTAGCTTCCGGACTTGTCGCTGCGAAGGCCGTGACAGAAGACCAGCCAGTCGTCCGAGTCGGCCTCGTGGTGAACCGCGGCGACCTCGGGGGGCGACCCCGTCGCCGTCGCCGTTGCCGTTTCGATCGGGATCCTGTGTGCATCCGGCATGGTCCGAAACGACGACTGGCAGCGTCTTGATCCCGGCGCTGTTCTCGGGAGGGGGTCGCGGTGTCGGTGCCGACTCGAGCGCCCGAGCCCCGGCCGGCGAATCGTTTATCGCTCCCGGCGGGGTTGTCCCGTCTATGACTCACACGACCTACCGGTGTCCGTGTGGTGCCCGCCTCGAGTTCAAGCAGGACCTGCGGAAGGAACGCGGGACGCCGACGCCCGAGTGGAAATGCAAGGACTGTGGGACGCCGGTGCCGGGGATGACGGCCGAGAAGATCCGCCACCAGCACCCGACCTGATTCGGGCCGGTCCAGTCGACCACATGTCGATAAACTCCATTGCACGATATCGAATCGTTGCATCGCCGATCCGACTCGAGTTAGCTGTGTCCCCTGTGCGGTCTGTATCGGTGATACCGCGACCGACTGTCCAACGAAGTGCGGTATCGAACAGTTCTGGTACCCGCCGAAACGGGACGCGAATCCGCCGGAATCGGAAGCGATACCCACGACCCATTTTTCACGCGACGGCACAACGACCGATCGTGCGGTTCCGTCGACGGTCGCGGGGCTCGAGACCGAGACTCACGGAATCGTATACTCCTCGAACGCACTCACCGCTCGCCGGTAGGAAACCGCCGAGACCGCGATCGCGAGTGCGACCGTTCCGACGAGCGACAGCAGACGAACGGTCGGTATCGAAATCCCGAGTCCCGTCGCCAGCGGCTCGTTCACAGGCGAGAGATACCCCGTAAGCGCCGGAAGGCAGACGATCCCGACGAGTGTCATCACGACGGCAAGCTTGAGAAACGACCGTCGACCGGTCTCCGAGTAGACGGTCGTGTCGACGAACGGAATCGGGACCGGGCGAAAGTCGCGATAGGACGCGTCCACGCCGATCGCTGCGGCGACGGTGACGCCACAGAGACAGAGGGGAACGCTCGCGAGAGCGGTCAGGATCGCTTCGAGGGGGCCGAGGGGACTCCCCAATCCGACAACGGCGGTTATCGCTACCGTCACCGGCGCGCCGACTGCGGTTCCGGCGAGGACGGTCCCGCGGACGAACTGGCGACTCGAGGCGGCGGTAAGCGTCAGCGGGAGCGCGGGATACTCGACGCTGAGGAGTTCGATTCCAAACGCGAGGCCCGTCCCGACGGCGAGGACGAACGCGAGGAGAACCGGTGTCGCCGCCAGTATCTCGCCGGCGGCGAGAAGCGGGAGGTAGACGATCGGAAGGACCAGCAGCACGTACCCCGCCGCCAACAGGCCCCGGGGGACGCGCCGTTCCTGAAGCCATCGCTTTCGGGCGACGGTGAGGACGGGCCGAGAAATCCGGCCGCCGAACAGCCACCTCGCGCGTCCGGGTCCGAGAAGGGACCGGGAGCGGTGGATCGTTCCGGAGCCGACCGGATCGGTATGCCAGACCCGGTCCGCGAGCCCGATCGCCGCGACTGTACAGAGCGGGAGGCCGACGCCGAACAGACAGACCGCGCCGACGGGACGAGGGCCGACCGGCTCGGACCCCGCCAGTCCGAGTAGGCCGAGATCAGCGATCCAGGTGATCGGAACGACCGGAAGCCACGAGACGAGGCGGTCCCAGCCGACGGCATCGCTGGCCAGTAGGAACCACGCGAGTACGAGGGCAGCGAATCCCGCCGCGTACAGGAGCGTTCTGTATCGGCGGAGTCGGGGCGACCGGAGGGCAACGAGTTCCCGGCCGAGGCTCAGCGTGACACCGATCAGCGCCGCCAAGACGACGCCGCCGAAAACGGCGACCAAGACGGTGACCGGCCCCGACAGGGATTGGTATCCGAACGCGAGTCCGACCGCGAAGCAGACGGCAGGTAGAGACAGCGGAACGGCGATCCCGCCGACGACCGTGGCGACGACGCCGAGTGCGACCGTTCGGGGCGGAACGCTCGTGAGAAGCAACGCGGGTTCGATGCGTTCCAGTACCGTCGACGTTCGTCGAGCGAACACCCAGACCAACGTGAGAAACCCCGAGACCGTGACGACGTAGATCGTCTCGAGGGGGAGAGCGGCGGTTCCGCGACGCAACGATCGGCCGACCTCGTACGCACCGGCCCCGAGGAGCGTGGAGACCAAGACGAACGTGACGGCGAGGACCGTACGCCACGCCGGCGATCGACCGAGTCGTCGCCGGGCACGCCGTCGCTCGACTCGTGCGATTCGGAGGCTTTGACGGATCCGTGCGGTGATGGGGCGGGCCATTCACTTCCGAATACCAGAAAATAATGATACGTGATACTTAATTCTGCATGTCGGGCCGTCAGACTCGGCCGTTCGAATACGTGGAAATCGGGGCCTCGACGACTGTCGACGGGAAAGAACAGCGAGTCACGAATCGGACGCGTCGTCAGTGATCACGGGCGAAGTGACACTTCGAGCGACCCGACTCGAGCCGACGCTGCTCGGGGTCGGTAGCCGCACATTTCGGCTCGGCCATCGGACAGCGGGTCCGGAAGACACACCCGCTCGGTGGATCAGTCGGGCTCGGCGGCGCGTCCTCGAGCGAGGGTCCCATCGACCCGTCGGGTTCGAGCGACGGAATCGCCTCGAGCAGTGCCCTCGTGTACGGGTGTGTCGGCCGATCGAATACCCTGTCGGCGGGACCGACCTCCATCAGGTCCCCGAGATACATCACAGCCACGCGGTCCGCGACGTGTTCGACGACGGTCAGGTCGTGAGAGATGAACAGATAGGCGAGATCGAGGTCGGCCTGGAGGTCCGCGAGGACGTTGAGGAGGCGGGCCTGAACGGCGGCGTCGAGCGCGGAGACCGGCTCGTCGAGGACGACGAGCGAGGGATCGAGTGCGATCGCGCGCGCGATCGCGACGCGCTGGATCTGTCCCCCGGAGAGTTCGTGCGGGTAGCTCGTCGCCTGGTGTTCAGAGAGGCCGACGCGATCGAGCAACTCCCGGACGCGGTCCTTGCGACGAGGCCGGTCCCAGCCGACACTCCGCAGCGGTTCATCGATCGTTCGCTCGACCGTCAGTCGGGGGTTGAGACTCGAGCGCGGGTCCTGAAAGACGACGCCGACGTCGGTGAGGGTATCGGCATCGCGGTCGGCGACGCCGCCGACCGGCGTCCCGTCGATTCGGACCGTCCCGGACGTTGGCGTCTCGAGGCCGGTGATCAGCGAGGCCAGCGTGGACTTGCCACAGCCGCTCTCGCCGACGAGCGCGAGCGTCTCTCCGGCCCGGATCTCGAGGTCGACGCGGTCGACGGCCCGGAGCGTGTCGTCGGCGCCGAGGAAGCGTTCGATCGGCCCGCTCGCGAGCGAATAGCGCTTGGAAACACCCTCGAGTTCGACGATCGGGGACGGTCGGTCCGAGTCGCCGGGAGCCGATTCGGTGGCCGCGGTCGTTTCGGACCCAGCACCGGGAGCGCCCGTTCCCGAGGGCGGGGAATCCGACGCGAACCCGTTCGACTCGACACAGGTGACGCTTCCGCGGCCGTCGGGGAGAGCGACGCTCGGGATCTCCCCGTCCCGACAGGCGGCAGTCGCGTACTCACATCGGGGGGCAAACGGACAGCCCGCCCGATCGGCGGTCGGTTCGGGAACCGATCCCTCGATCGTCGGGAGTCGGCTCTCCCGGTCGACGCGCTGGGGGAGACATTCGAGTAGCGCCTTCGTGTACGGGTGGCGAGGGTCCTCGAGGATGCGCTCGGTCGGGCCGGTTTCCATCACCTCGCCGGCGTACAGCACGACGACGCGGTCGCAGATCTCGGCGACGACGCCCAGATCGTGCGTGATCAGCAGGATCGCCGTCCCGCGCTCGGCGTTGTACTGACGGAATCGCTCGAGGAGTTGTGCCTGCGTAGTCGCGTCGAGTGCGGTCGTCGGTTCGTCGGCGATCACCAGCTCCGGGTCGGACGCGAGCGCGATCGCGACGCCGGCCCGCTGGCGTTGTCCGCCGGAGAGTTCGTGGGGATATGCGTCAACGCGGTCGGCCGGGCTGGCGATCCCGACCTGATCCATGAGGTCGATCGCCCGGTCGCGGTACTTGCGCCACTCCGACCGGCTACCGAACGGCGGGAGATGGAGGTACTCGAGCAGGCGCTGGGAGCCGGGTTCGTCGTGGACCTTGATCGATTCGGCGATCTGCTCGCCGACGTCGAAAACGGGGTTCAGCGTCTCAGTCGGGTCCTGAAACACCATCGAGACGGTGTCACCCCGGAGCCGGCGGAGCTGTCGGTCGGTCGCATCGGTCACTGCCACGTCGTCGAGGCGGATCGATCCCCGGACGATCTCGCCCGGGTCCTGCAGGCCGACGATCGAGCGTGCGGTCACGGATTTCCCGCTCCCGCTCTCGCCGACGAGACCGACGATCTCGCCTTCGTCGACGGTCATCGAGACGCCATCGACCGCGTGAACGGGGCCCTCGCGGGTCCGAAACCGCGTGTGGAGGTTTTCGATCGAAAGCAGCGTGGAATCCGTCGATTGCTCAGTCATGGCAGTATCATATCGATTTCTCGAGAGGTTCATCGTGGGTCGGATCGAGGACGTCACGGAGCCCGTCCCCGAGCAGGTTGAACCCGAGGACGGTGAGCATGATCGTCGCGCCCGGGGCGTTCGCGAGCCACCACGCCTCCCGGAGGTGGTGGCGGCCGGCCGAAAGCATCGTTCCCCACTCGGGCGTCGGTGGCTGTGCGCCGAGGCCGATAAACGAAAGGCCGGCCGTGCCCAGTATCACCGTTCCGAGGTTCATCGTCGCGAGGACGACGAGCGGACCGACGACGTTCGGAAGGAGATGCCGGACGGCGATGCGACGCCGGGAGACGCCCATCAGCCGGGCCGCCTGGACGAACTCGCGTTCTTTCGTCGAGAGGACGCTGCTGCGAACGAGACGGGCGTAGGACGCCCAGCCGACGACCGCGAGCGCGAGCATGACGTTTCGGAGGCTGGGGCCGAGGATGCCGGCGACGACGAGTGCGAGTACCAGCCCCGGGAACGCGAGCTGGACGTCGACGAGTCGCATCAGGAGTTCGTCGAGCCAGCCGCCGACGTAGCCCGCGAGCAGGCCGATCGCAGTCCCGAGGACGAGCCTGATCGCGGTGACGGCGACGGCGATGCCGAGCGAGAGCCGGGCACCGTACAGCAGTCGCGAGAAGACATCCCGCCCGAGCTGATCGGTTCCCATCGGATGGGCCGGCGTCGGCGGCTGCAACCGGTTCACGAGGTCCTGGCTCGTCGGATCGTAAGGTGCGATGACGGGGCCGAACACGGCCGCGATCGACAGGACGGCGACGATCACGAGTCCGACGCCGTTGAGCGGGTTCGCGAAAAACGCCGCGGTCGTCCGGGACGTCCGAACCGCACGGTACCGTCGTCGAAGAGCCGCCACGACGGTATCGAGACCGGCGATCACGCCGTCTCACCCCCGAGTCGGACGCGGGGATCGAGATACCGGTACGTGAGATCGACGACTAGATTCGTCGCGACGAAGACGACCGCGGTAACGAGGGTAACGCCCTGTACGACCGGGTAGTTGCGTTCGAACACCGCATCGACGAGCAACGTACCAAGCCCCGGCCGCTGGAAGATAATCTCGACGACGACTGCGCCGTTTAGCAGTGCCCCCAACTGGAGTCCGAGAACCGTCACGACCGGGACGAGCGCGTTTCGGAGCGCGTGTTTGTAGACGACGATCCGCTCGCGCAGTCCCTTCGATCGGGCGGTGTCGACGTACGCTTCGTCGAGGACTTCGAGCATGGAACTCCGGACGAGTCGCGTGACGACGGCCGCCATGCCGGTTCCGAGCGTGATCGCCGGCAACACGAGGTGGCCGACGCTGCCGGCACCGGCGACCGGGAAGACGCCGAGGGTCAGCGGGAACACCAGAATCAGCAGGTACGCGAGCCAGAAGTTCGGCATCGAAACGCCGAGCAACGCGCCCAGCTGGCTCGCATAATCGATCGGCGAGCCCCGGGAAACGGCGCTGACGACGCCGGCGGGGATCGAAATCGCGAGCGTGACGAGCATCGCGGCGAGGGCCAACTCGAGTGTCACCGGCAGCGCCTCCGCGATCAGCGTCGAAACCGGCGTATCGCTGTAATACGACGTACCGAAATCGCCGCGGCAGACGTCGAGCAGCCAGTCGAGGTACTGGACCGGAATCGGATCGTTCAGTCCGTTTTCCGCCCGGAACGCCTCGATTTCGGCCGCGGAGGGCTGACGACCGAGCTGCTGTGAGAGGATGATCTCGGCCGGATCGCCCGGAGTGAGAAAGAGCAGCCCGTAGGAGACGACCGAGACACCGACCGTAACGGCGAGCGACGTCGCGAACCGGGACGCGAGGTAATCGTACCTACTCATTTGTGTCGGCGGTTCGCGTCAGGTTGCTCCACTCGGCGAACGCATCGATCGGGTGGAGCTCGAGGCCCTCGATTGCGGCATCGGCGGCGACGACGTATGCCTGGTAGAACAGCGGGACGACGACGGCCGCGTCCATGATCGTCCGCTGTGCCTCGAGGTAGGCGTCGCGCTTCGTGGCCGGATCGCGCGCCTGGTAGCCGGTCTCGATGTGGTCGTCGACCTCGCCGCCGAGGTTGTACAATCCGGTCCCCTCGGCCTCGTAGAGATCCTTGTTTTCGATACCCATCGTATGGAAGTTCTCCCACATGAGATAGTCCGCGCCGGGGCTGTTCGATCCCGTACTCCCGACCTGGAGGTGGAATTCGCCCCGTTCCGTCCGGTCGTTTATCGACGCGCGCTCAAGGACCGCGAGGTCGATATCGACGCCGATCTCGTCGAACGCCGACTGGAGGACCTGTCCGATCAGCTTGCCGTCGTCCATGTCGGCGTCCACGAGACAGGTCAGCTCCGTCCCGTCGTAGGCCGACCGGTCGACGAGATCGCGCGCGGCGTCTCGATCGCGCTCGTAGGTCGGCAGTTCGTCCTCGTCGACCCAGTCGACGACCGTCGAAATCGGGCCGCGGGCGGGCTCGCCGACTCCCTCGAGTACCGTCTCGACGAGTTCCGTCTGGGAGACCGCGTGGTTGAGCGCGCGCCGCAGGGAAACGTCGTCGGTCGGCTCGCGATGAACGTTGAGCCATACCGAGGTCGCCCCCGTCGACTGCTGGGACGCGATGCGCACGTCGTCGCGATCGCGAAGCGACGAGAGCCGGCTTTTCGCGGGCGTATAGATCAGATCGACCTCGCCGCTCTCGAGGAGGTCGGTCCGGGTGGTCTCGTCTTCGGCCGCCCGGAACGTGAGTTCCGTGGGGTTCGGTTCCCCGCCCCAGTAGTCAGCGAATCGTTCGACCCGGACGTACTGCCCGCGCCGGATTTCCTCGAGGGTAAACGGTCCAGTTCCGATAATCTCGCCCGCCTGCCGATCGGCTGCGGGCGGCTGGATGTCGATCATGTTGTGGGCGATCGTGCCGGGAAATCCGGGAAACGGGTCCGTCGTCTCGAACGCGACGGTGTACTCGTCGCGTTTCGTGACGCTGCCCGGCTCGAGGTGGAGCCAGCCGTAGACGAAGTCACCGCGCTCGGTGAGGATGTTCTCCTCGAAGGTGTGGACGACGTCGTCGGCAGTCAGTTCCTCGCCGTTGTGGAAGGGGACGCCCTCGCGGAGTTCGAACACCCAGGTGGTGTCGTCGGTCGCGGTCCAATCGGTCGCGAGCCACGGTTTCGGTTGCATATCGTCGGTGCCCCAGACCAGCGGCTCGATGACGCGTGTCCAGTACGGAGCCATGCCGCCCCAGTTGTCGTAGCGGCTGGTATCGGTCGGATCAGACGCCAATCCGACGGTGAATGCGGTCTCGTCGTCCGTGTTGCCGGTGGCACATCCGGCGAGACACGCGAATCCGCTACCGGCGATGCCGGCGAGCAACCGTCGACGTGAGCCGGCCATCAGTACTCACCCGTCGTGTCCCGGCTTCGTGGGGCATTGTGAGAGCAACGCCGTCGAAACCGAATCCCGCTACGGGATGGCCGGGCCGACACTGGTACCGGCAGCTCACGGCCATCGCAGCTATCACACCGTATCGATGGTTCGTTTCTACCCATTCTGAAACCTGACTTTCACTACTGAAAGTGCATTTGTAAATATTCTGCTTCGACTCCACGGCGACCGTCGGCCGGCCCGAGAACGCGAGCGTATCGCTGTCCCGCAACTGTCGGTGTCGTCCGTGGGACACGCCGATCGCCGGATCGTCCTGCCGCAACTCCTGTGCGCTGTGAGACGTCCGTCCCGTTCGGTCGGCAGCGGCGTCCGTTTTTTCCGCCCCCGTGAGATCGAAACAGGGATTTAGGGGCCGTGGAACAGTACCACACGAATAGATGACTCCGAGCGTCTCCCTCGCGACCTGCGCCGCCCGCGACGGCAGTTACCGTCGGCGAGCGACCGGTGATCGATCCGGCCGGCGACGGTCCGGGGCGGCCGACGTGGGCTCCGCACGGGTGATCGCGCCGTGACCGGCGTCGCGATCACCGACGCGGTCGACACCTATCTCCAGCGCAAGGCAGTGGGCGATCCCGACGGCTCCGGCGCGGGTGCCTACGCGTCCAACGCCGAATCGATCCTACGGCGATGGGCCGAGTGGCTCGAGGCCGACCACGGGATCCGATCGATCGCCGCCCTCGAGGTCGATCACATGCGCGCCTACGCCGCGGAGCTTCGTCGCCGGACGGAGCGGGGCCAGTACACCGCCTCGACCGCCGGCACCTACTACGCCGTGGTCCGGGCCTTCCTCTCGTGGTGCGTTCGCGGCGGCATCCTCGAGACCAACCCCGCCGCGACCGACCGCGCCGAGTCGGCGCTGCCGACCGCCGACGCCCGGCCCGCCAGCGACTCGTGGACGGCCGACCAGCGACGCGAACTCGAGCGCCACGTCCGCGAGCGGGCCCTCGAGTCGGGCACCCAGGCGACGAGCGAGCGCCGCACCCGCCTGCGCGAGTACGCGATGGTGGCCGTCCTCGCCCACTCGACGGTCCGGGGCGCGGAGCTGTTCCGAGTGCCCGACGACGACCGCCGCACCGGCGCGACGTGGGACGACGTCGACTTCTACACGGGGACGATCCGCGTGCTGGGCAAGTCCCAGCGCCTCGAGGACGTCCCCCTGCCCGCCCGCGCACGGACGCCGTTGCGCCGCTATCGAACCGTGTTGGATCCCCCGGCGAACGACTGGCCGCTGTTCCCGACCGGCCACGCGCCGTCGATCGCCCGCCGCGTGCGGACGGTCCTCGCCGAGCGCGGCCACGACGACGGCGAGATCGAGTCGCTGCTCGAGTCCGCGACGGCCCGGGAACTCGCCCGCGAGCGGGCGATCGCGCCCCCGGCGATCACCACCGAGGGGGCCCGATCGGTCCTGCGCCGGCTCTGCGAGGCGGCCGGCCTCGAGGTCGACGGCGACTACCTGACGCCACGCGGGGTCCGCGGGGACCGAATCGACGACGACTACCGACAGGAGGCGACGGCCTCGAAGCCGACGCTGCGGGCCTCGGTGTTAGAGCAGTCGATCGCCGTCCCGCCGGAGGAACCGCTTGTCGTCGACGCCGAACTCCTCGAGGGCGAGGAATCGACCGACACCGACTAACGGAACCGAACAGCAGGTCGGCAGTTCTCAGCGAGTCTCGAGTCTACGCGAGCGGGTCGTGTAACACGGTCGGATGGAGAACGAGAGGGCGGGACTCAGACGACGAGCAGCCAGAGGACCACCGTCAGGACGAGCGTCAGCAGGAGGACGGTCGTCCCGATGCTCGTCCGGAGGTGGATCGTCGACGGTCGGCCGCCGTCGGTCGGTCGCCGCTCGTCGACCTCGACCAGCGGGAGTCGCCGCGCGGCCGCGTCGACCGCGAGGACGGGGTTGTTCCCGGCCCAGTAACAGCGCTTGACCGCGCCGACGACGGCCCGGTCGACGGCCGCGTATGTCTCGGTCACCGCGATCATCGTCCACCGACTGACGTAGTAGGTCGCGGGGTAGACGACCATCGCCGGATCCCCGAGATCGAGCTTCGAGAGCGGTTTGCGGACGACGACGAAGGTGACCGCGGCGACGCCCGTCAGGATCCCCGCCGTCTCGAGGTGGCTCGTGCTGTAGGGATGGAGTTCGCCTTCGCCGCTGGGATACGCGAACGAGAAGTGTCCCCCGTGAGCGTGGAGCGTCGGCGCGAGATCGGCCAACCCCTCCCACCAGACGCCGAAGAGGAGACAGGCACCGCCCAACCCGAGCATCGCGACGGTCTGGCCGGGCTTGGCGTCGGCGACCTCGAAATCGCTCTCGCCGTGGAAGAAGACGTAGTAGCCGAGTTTGATGAACGACAGGAGGGTCCCGATCGCGCCGAGCCAGAGCAGCCAGTACAGGGCCTGGAATTCCGGTTCACCGTAGTAGTGGGGGTCCGGATTGGCTGCGTCAAAGAGCATCCCCTTACTGACGTAGCCGTTGAACCCGGGAATCGCGGTGATCGAGAGGGCACCGAGTCCGAACGCGATGGCGGTCAGGGGCATCTCGCGCCAGAGGCCACCGAGTTCGTACAGGTCCTCCTCGCCGGTGCGGTAGATGACGACACCGACGGCCATGAACAGCAGGCTCTTGAATAGGATGTTGTTGAACAGGTGAGAGAGCGCGCCGGCGACGGCGATTTCGCTGGTCACCGTCCACGCACCCATCCCGATCCCAGCGACGATGTAGCCGAGTTGGGCCTGAATGTGGTAGGACAGCAGCGCACGCATATCGTGTTGCAGTAGGGCGAATGTCGCGCCGTAGACGGCCATCAGCCCGCCCATGTACGCGATGTAGATCCCCAGCTCACTCTGGGCGTCGACCGGAAACGCCCGGTAGAGGACGAACGCGCTCGTCTTGGTCGTGTAGACCGAGAGGAACACCGAGGCGGCGATGTGGGGCCGCGGGTAGGTGTCGGGCAGCCACGTGTGAACGCCGATGAAGGCGACGTTGACGCCCATTCCGAGTACCGCGAGCAGGGCCGGGATTCCGTCGGCGATCCCCGTGGCGTCGTAGACGAAGGTCCCCGCCTGCACGTAGTGGGCGGCGACCGCCAGCATCACGAGGACGCCGCCGGTGCCGTGGAAGAGGGCGTACCGGAAGCCGGCCCGGACCGCGTCGCCGCCGTAGTGCCAGACCACGAGGGTGCTTGTCACGGCCATCAGCTCCCACATGAACAACAAGACGAGCCAGTCGCCGGCGAAGGCCGCGCCGACCGACGAGGCCACGTAGACGAGCGCGAACGCGACCAGCGTTGTACTGGCCTCGCTCGAGTAGGCGTAGACGACGCTACAGACCCCGAGGAAGCCCAGCCCGAGCCCGATCATCCGGGAGAAGTCGTCGACGTAGTAGGGGACGACCTCGAACCCGAGGAAGGTCCCGGCCAGGTGCTGGCCCTCAGGCGCGACCAGCGAGATCGCGAGGACGGCCGCCAGGCTGAGCGCGCCGATGGCGAAGCCGGCGATCCGGGGCAGGACGAGGACGAGCAGCGCCGCCGCGAAGATCAACAGCGGCGGGTACGCAAGCGACAGGAGTTCGAGTTCCATCATTCGTTTACCTCCGTCATGAGTTCGTCAAAGGGGACGGTCCCCAGTTCCTCGAAGGGCATCCCGAAGACCTCCTCGACGATCCGCGTCGCCAGCTCGAGGAAGACCGCGTAGTCGGGGCCGACCCCGAGGACGACCGCGCCCGTCGCGATGACGGCGATGGGCGCGAGCATGAGCCACGTGCTTTCGGTAAACGGCGAGCGACGTTGCCAGATGTCGGCCGGCGGGCCGCCGGTGAGGTGGTCATCGTGGTCGCCGTGGTGATCGACGGCGCTGACCTGCTCGCCACCGGGGACGTCGGCGTCGCTCGGGTGTTCGTCGACGGCGTACTCGTAGTCGCCGTCGTCGGCCGCGGCGACGCGGTCCGACTCGGCCGTGTCCCCGTCGCCGGCAGCCGCATCGGCCTGATCGGCCTCGCCGTCGGTCGGCCGGCCACCGTCGGCGGCGACGTCGTCCTCGGTGGCGTAGGACTGTCCCAGTCCGCCGGCCGGGAACTCGAGCAGCGGTTTGGCGTCGTGGTCGTCCTCGCTCTCGAAGAAGGCGGTGTAGACGACCGGCCAGAAGTAGCCGACGTTGAGGACCGCCGAGAGCAGCAATGCGCCGGCGAACAGCCAGTAGCTGCCGCCGACGTCGGCGCTGCCGATCAGCATGTAGAACTTGCTGACGAAGCCGGCGATCGGCGGGAGTCCGGCCATCCCGGCCGCGCCGATCGTAAACGCGGCCATCGTCAACGGCATCCGTTTGCCGATGCCGGCCATCTCGCTGATGTAGTCCGTGTGGGTCTCGACGTGGATCGCCCCGGCACAGAAAAACAGCGTCAACTTCGCGAACGCGTGGGCAGGGATGTGGAACAGGGCCCCGACCACGGTGTAGGGATGGAGCAAGGAGAGCCCCAACACGATATACGAGAGTTGGGCCGTCGTCGAGTAGGCCAGCCGGCGCTTGAGGTGGTCTTTCCGCATCGCGATGATGCTGGCCGCGGTCAGCGTGAACGCGGCGACGATGGCGACGGGGATGTTGAGCCCGACCTCGCCGATCCCCGGGACATCGAGCGGGAGATCGTAAATGAGTCCCGGCCCGTAGACCTCGAGGATGACTCGAGCGATGCCGAACGCGCCGGATTTGACGACCGCGACGGCGTGGAGCAGCCCGGAGACGGGCGTGGGCGCGACCATCGCATCCGCGAGCCAGGAGTGAAGCGGCATTAGCGCGGCCTTGACGCCGAAGCCGGCGATCAGCAGGAAGAAGGCGGCCTGTGCGTAGACCGGCTCAGCCTGTGCCGCCGCAGCCAGCGCCTCCATTCCGCCGGCCTCGAAGGCCAGCGTCGGCTCGCCGACGAGGCTCGTCAGCCAGTAGATCATGACGGTGCCGGCCAGCAGGAAGACCCCGCCGCCGAAGAACGTGTAGGTGAGGTACTTCCGGCCGGCGATGCGGGCCTCGCTGTCCTCGTTGTGGGCGACCAGCGGGTAGGTCACCAGCGACAGGAGTTCGTAGAAGACGAAGATCGTCACCAGGTTCGCGGCGAAGGCGATCCCGACCGCCGCCGAGAGGCTGGCGGCGAAGGAAGCGAAGAAGCGAGTCTGGGAGTGCTCGTCGAGCCCGCGCATGTAGCCCGCCGCGTAAAAGGAGGTAAAGATCCACAGGAAGCTCGCGAGCAGGGCGAAGAAGATCCCCAGCGGGTCGGCCCGCAGGGCGAAGTCCAGTCCCGCGAGGAACTCGATTCCCGTCGAGTCGGCGAGGCTCCACCGGAAGACGGTGCCGTCCATGACCGCGGGGAGCATGCTGACGACGATGCCGAACTTCGCGAGGGCGGCCAAAACGGACCACCCCTCGCGGAGGTTCGGCCGGCGATGCGACGCGACGATCAGGACGATCGCGACCGCCGAGACGAGGACGGCCGCGAGCGGACGGATGTCGGCCACCATCAGTTGAACACCTCCGTGACGAACGGCTCGAGCAGGTCGGCGATCGTGCCGCCGGCGAAGCCGAGCGCGACGGCGGCGACGGCGGCGACCACGACGACGGCGATCATGCCGATCGAGACGGGATCAGCCGCCCCCGCGCCGCGGATCGCGGCCGCGGCGTCGGTGTCGGCCGTTCCGCCGTCGGTCGCGGCCGGCCCCGGGCGACTCGCGTCGGCGGGTGCCGACGGCGTGAAGTACATCTTCTCGAGCAGGCGGGCGGCGTAGGCGAGGGTGAGCATGGTACTGAGGAAGATCACGGCTGCGACGGGCCAGAGCTGCGATTCGACGGCACCCAGGGCGATGTACCACTTGCCGACGAAGCCGACGCCCGGCGGGACGCCGACCAGCGCGAACAGGAGGACGGCCATGGAGCCGGCGACGAACGGCCGGCGTTTGGCGAGGCCGGCGTACTCGTCGACGGTGCGCGCGCCGTAGCTCGTCGCGACGAGGGCGGCTCCGAGGAAGAGGCCGGCCTTCAAGAGGCCGTGTCCGACCAGATGGACGACGGCACCGACCAGCGCGGTTTCGGACTCGCCGGCGACGACGACGCCGTAGGCGGCGATCACCAGCCCGAACTGCGACACCGACGAATAGGCGAGCATCCGCTTGACGTCGGTCTGAATCACCGCCAGAACGGTGCCGGCGAGGACGCTCACGCAGCCGATCGTCAGGACGATCGGGGCGAGGTTCGGCACGGCGGCGAGGTAGTCGACGCCGAAGACGGTGACGATGATGCGGCCGAACGCGTACGCGGAGGCCGTCGAGACCAGCGCCGCGATCAGCGGCGTCACACCGTCGGGGGCCCGGTGGTAGGCACTTGGCTGCCACGTGTGTAGCGGCCACTGGGCGACCTTGACCGCGAAGCCGACGATCATGAACCCGATGCCGGCCCGAATCAGCGTGGCGTTGGCCTCGGGGATCGCGGCGGCGAGTTCGACCATGTTGAGCGTCCCGGTCGCCATGAAGACGAACGCGACGCCGATCAGGTACATCGAGGCGGCAACAGTCCCGAGGATCAGGTACTTCAGGGCCGCGACCGCCGCCTCGGGGCCGTCGCCGCTGGCGACCAGAGCGTAGGTCGCGATGCTCGAGATCTCGAGGAAGACGAAGAGGTTGAACACGTCGCCGGTCAACGAGATGCCGAGTAGACCGGCGACCAGCAGCAGGTAGGCGGTGTAGAACGTGTTCCCGCGCGGGCCGCCCCGGCGCGTGTACGCGAGGACGCCGGTCGCGACCGCCGTCACGAGCAGGACGATCAGCATCGAGAACTCGTCGGCGACGAGTTCGATTCCGTACTCGCGGGGGTAGCCACCGAGCCGGTGAATCACGTTCTCACCGGTGTAGACTTCGTTCGCGAGGGCGACGGCTCCGACGAAGAGGCCGCTGGTCGTGGCCGCGGCGACGGACCAGCCGGTCCGATCGAACCACAGGCCGAGCGCGATCGGCAGCGTTGCCGCCAGAATGGGGGCAGCGATCAAAAGCGGCGGCAGCAGGTCGATACTACTCATCGGCACGCACCTCCCGAAGGGTGTCCTCGCGGAGGGTGCCATACTCCGAATAGATCCGGATGATCAGCGCCAGCCCGACCGCGGTCAGCGCGATGCCGACGACGATGGCGGTCAGCACGATGACCTGTGGCAGCGGGCTCGCGACCATGACCTCCCCCGGCGTCCCCTCGTGGGGGACGATCGGTGCCGAGGCACCGTCGACGTCGATGTAGGCCATCGCGACGAAAAACAGGAAGATGGCCGTCTGGAACAGGTTCACCCCGATCAGCTTCTTCACGAGGTTCTCGCTGGCGATCACCATGTAGATCCCCAGTCCGAGCAGCGCGAACATCAGGACATAGAGGTAGTGGCTCGTCAGCAGTTCAATCATCGTCGCTCACCTCCGCGTTGGCCGCATCCGGGGCGTCGTCGATGTCGACGCCGCTGGCCCCGCCAGTGCCGCTGCGCCGGTCGGGCGTAAAGCCCGCGGCCATCGTGAAGAAGAGGCTGATGATGACCCCCGAGACGATCAGCGAGATGCCGCCGATCTCGACGGCCTCGAGCCCCCATTTGGGCTTGATGTCGAAGACCGCCTTGAGCTTGTAAAACTCGAGGAACTCCCCGCCCAGCGCGATCATCCCGAGGCCGATCGCACCGAAGATGACGACGCCGCCGGTGACGATGCCGGTGATGAAGGAGTTGCGGAGCCACTGGCGGGTGGGTTCGATCCCGAAGGCGAAAGCGAGCATGAGGACCGTGACGCCGACGATGGTCCCGCCCTGGAACCCGCCGCCGGGGGCGTCGCCCCCGTGGAAGGTCATGAACAGCCCGTAGGTCAGCGTAAACGGTGCGATGATCTTGACGGCGGTCATGATCACCTGACTCTCGGTGTAGGTATCGTCGTAGTCTGCCATTCAGGCGAACACCTCGCGTTTCAGCACCAGCAGCGTGGAGACGCCGGCCGCGAAGACGACGACCGCCTCGCCGAAGGTGTCGAACCCGCGGTAGGCGGCGAGGACGGCGGTGACGGCGTTCTCGACACCGGTCTGGTGGTACGTCTCCGTGATGTAGTGTTGGGTCACGTCAGGGTTCGACCAGACGGGCGTCTCCGTGCTGCCGACCGCGTACATCTCCGGCAGGACCGCGGTACACAGCAGGAGGACGAACGCGCCGACGACGACGACCGCCGGGACGTGGATCCGCTCTCGGAGCCGGTCGGTCGTGGGCCGGGTCGTGCGCGCGATGGTCAACAGGAGCAACAGCGTCGTGACGCCGGCACCGATCGCGGCCTCGGTCATCGCCACGTCCGGGGCCAGCAGGAACGTATAGAGGATCGCCATCCCGAGGCTGTAGGCCCCGAAGACGATGATCGCGGACAACACGTCCCGAAACAGCGCCGTCGCCACCGCCGTCGCGAGGACGAAGGCGACGAGCGAGTAGACGAAGAGGCTCATCGCGTCTCACCCTCCGTGTCGGCGGCCGACTCGTCTGTCTCGCCTTCCTCGGCGAGGACCGGCTCGACGCCGGTCTCGGCCGCCGATCGCGCGATCGCGTGGGCGGCCGTCGGATTCGTGATGAACACGAAAAACAGCAGCAAGACGGTGTACACCGCCGCGTGCTGCCAGCCGAAGGCCAGAGCGACGCCGGCCAGGGCAAAGCCCGCCCCGAGCGTGTCCGTCTGGGAGGCGGTGTGGGCCCGCGCGTAGATATCCGGCAGGCGGAGGACGCCGACCGTCGAGACGAGCGTGAAGAACACGCCCAGTCCCAGCAGGACGACGATCGCCCAGAACCGGACCGTCTCGAGGGTCACCTGCAGCGGGGTCGGTTCGATCACAGCACACCACCCCGTTCGACGGTGAACTTCGAGATGGCGACCGACATCAGGAAGTTCAGCAGGGCGTAGATCAGCGCCACGTCGAGGAACCACCGCTGGTCGAGCCCCGCCGCCAACAGGGCGAGGATGACGACCGTGTTCGTCCCGAGGACGTTGACCGCCAGCAGTCGGTCCTGCGTGGTTGGCCCGACGACCGCCCGGTAGAACATCGCGATCGCCAACACGACGAACAGGCCGGCCGCGACGAGGAAGACGTCCTCGAGCGAGGCCGGCGTCACAGCTCGTCACCCCCGACGATTTCGGCGTCGTCGCGTTCACGCGGCGAGGGGATCGCGGCCGACTCGCGGCCGTAGAAGACAAACCGGATCGCCTTCTCGAGGCCGCCGTCGAAGAGGTCCTCGCGGGCGGCGGGGATCAGCGTGTGGACCAGCAGCCGCTGGTCGGTGGCCCGGACGGTCAGCGTGCCCGGGGTGAGGGTGATGCTGTTGGCCAGCGCGGTCAGGGGCAGCCCGCTTCTGACTCGCGAGTCGACCTGCGTCAGCGTCGGCTCGATGGGCATCGACGGCCGGAGTATCACGGCCGAAACCGCGATGTTCGCCTTGACGATTTCCCAGAGCAGGTAGGGGATGTAGAGGGCAAAGCGGACGACCCGGATCGGCGACTGGACGCGGTCCAGCGGCACCGAAAACGTCACCCGCGCGAGCGAGACGGCGACGATGCCCGCGACCGCCGCGCCGGTAACCAGATCGAACCAGTAGGTGGGATCGCCCAGCACGAGATAGAAGCCGTAGGAGACCATGAACGTGGCGAACAGCCGGTCGAAATCCTCGCTCCCCGTGAGTCGTCCGCGGCGAGTCGAGCGCTCGACAGGTGCCTCGTCGTAGGCCAGGCCGATCCGGTCGAGTTCCCGCTCGAGGGGCTGGAGGATGCGAGCGGTGACGCCGGGCTGGTACTCCGGATCGAGGACGACGCGATCGATCCCCTGGGCCGCGGCGTAGTCGTCGAAGATCTCCGCGTAGTCGCGGGGACCGAAGAGGTATTCGTCGGCACCCAGCGTCGCCGTCTCGATCGTCACGTCGGCGTCGCCGGCGTCCTCCTCGACCCAGTTTCGCGCCCGCGACAGCAGGTCGTCGGCGTCCTCGCGCTGGCGCGCACTCTCGGGGACGGCGTCGTCGTAAGGAAGGGCAACGACCAGATGACACTCGAGCGAATCGGCTCGCTCGAGGCCCGACTGGACGGCGTAGCCGACCGTCTGTCGGACGGTCACCGTGTCCGACAGCGGGACGAGCAGGCGTTCAACCGCCACGGCCGTTCCCTCCGGGTGACCGTCGTTGGATATGCATGACTCTCGTTGGTCGAGTCAAGCGTCAGCCGTAGGAAAACGATTTCGTTATTCCCCGAAGTCGCCCGATCCGGCGGATTCATTCGGATTATTCGTGACTATCTTGGTTCCGTCCCGCCGAGCGGTTGACAGCGGTGAAATCCGGTGCCGCCGTCGGACGATCGGTAGTTTTACAATCGGAGTTTCAGTAGAGAAAATTGACTTGCATGACGACGACCGACACCGTTCACGATCGTATCGGGACCGCACGTGACGATCTCACGACCGCACAACTGCTCGCCGTCTTCGCGTTCGTCGCGGCAACGGCGTTCGCCCTGCTGTTCCTGCAGGAGCCGCTGGCCCACGACGCGATGCACAACTTCCGGCACGCGGCCGGCGTCATCTGTCACTGATGCTCGCCGACTACCTCGAGCGGGGCGTCCTCGCCGGGGCGATCGCAGGGATCGCCTACGGGGCCTACGTGGCACTGGTCGCGAACCCGCTCGTCGGCTACATGGAGACCCGCGCCGAAGGCGGCGACCACGGCCACGCCGGCGAACACGCCCACGCGGCGGGTGAACACGCCCAGGCCGCCGGCGAACACGCCCACGCGGTTAGCGAGGCGACGACAGCCGCCGTCAGCATCGGCAGCGGCGTTCTCTGGGGGATCCTACTCGGCGGCGCATTCGCGCTTGCCTTCTACTTCCTCGAGCCGGCGCTGCCCGGCCGCGGGCGGGTCAAGGCCGACGTGCTGGCCGCGGCCGGCTTCCTGACCGTCTCGGTCGCCCCGTGGCTGGTGTTGCCGCCGACGACGCCGGGGGCCGAACTGGCGTTCGACCCGACGCTTCGCAGCGCGATCTACGCGGGAATGATGGCCGTCGGGGCCGTCGTCGCCGCAGCGTCGATCTACGGCTACGGTCGCCTGTCGCCCGATAACCGGCTCCTTGGGGTCGGCGCGGCCGCAGTTCCGATCATCGCGCTCGTCGCCGTCACGACGATCGCGGCACCGACGATCGTCGAGGCCGGCACGCTGTCGGCCGAACTGGTGACCGCGTTCCGCGGGCTGACCGTCCTGAGTCAGGCCGCGCTCTGGGCGCTGGTGGCCGCCTGCTTCGGCTGGCTCCAGACGCGGGCCGGCGCGCAGCCGGCAGCCGAGCGCCACGACGACCTGCTGACGAGCCCATGAACGACCGGACCGAGCAACACACCGAGCGGCTCGACGCCCACGTCTTCGTCTGTACGAACGACCGCGAGGGCGAACACGCGAGCTGTGGTGCGGTCGGTGCCGACGAGACCGTCGCGGCGGTCAAGGCGTGGCTGCGCGAGCGCGACGCCTTCTGGACCGCCGTCTCGGTCAGCGAGACCTCGTGTCTCGGCCTCTGTAGCGAGGACGGGACCGCGATCACGATCCAGCCGCGAAACCGCTGGTACTCGGACGTGACTCCCGAGGACGTCCCCGCGTTGCTCGAGTCGGTCTTCGGGCCGGACGCCGAACGAGTCGGCGAGGCCTGAGCCGGTCCGCCATCCGGATTTCGCGGAACGACGCGACCGTTCTGCGGTTACACCGAAACTGCGGCAGCTGCCCGAGTCGGGGACCGAAGATGGCCGGGCACACAACCGTTTTATCCGTGGTTTGTGATACCACACCTATCACCGATGCTCACGTGGCCAGACGAAACCATCTACGAAGGGATCGCGACGGTCGCGGCCGAGCGGCCGGAACAGCGGGCCGTCGTCTTCGAGGGCGAGACGTGGACCTACGACGACCTGCTCGCCGAGAGCCGCGCGCTCGCGGCCGGCCTCGCCGAGCTGGGCGTCTCGGACGGCGACGTCGTCGCCGTCTGGCTCGGGAACCGCCCCGAGTGGATCGCCTGCCAACTGGCGACCTCGATGCTCGGCGCGGCGACCGTCGCGGTCAACACCCGCTATCGGACCCACGAACTCGAGTACATGCTCGCCGACTCGAGCGCGTCGGTACTGCTCACCGAGGACGCTCTGCTCGGGCGGGACTACCACGAGATGCTCGCAACGGCGGTCCCCGAGATCGCCGCGGGACCGCCCGAGACGTTCGACCCCGACTCGTTTCCGGCCCTCGAGGCGGTCGTCAGCCTCGAATCGGCGGCCGAACACTCGGCGCTGCGTGACTACGACGACGTGGTGGCGACGGGGCGAGCGCGGGGATGGGACGACGTAGAGCCCGCGTCCGATTCCGGGGCCCCGGCGACGATCTTCTATACGAGCGGGACGACGAGCGATCCGAAAGGCTGTCTCCAGTCGAGTCGGTCGCTGTTGAACCACTCCGCACACGTCGCGGATCACCTCGGCGTGGACGGGGACGACGTCGGCGTCGCGACGCTGCCGTTCTGTGGCATCTGGGGCTACAACACGCTGTTCAGCGTCCTCGCGACCGGCGGCACGCTCGTCGCACGGACCCACTTCGATCCCGGCGAGACGATCCGGCTGGTCGACGAGTACGACGCCACCTCTCTCACCGGGCTGGGCGTGATGTTCGAACGGATGCTCGAGGCCGACGCGTTCGACGCCGCGCGGGTCGAGACCGTCGACAAAGGCGTCGTGGGGTTCATCAGCAAGGGGTTCGACGAGGCGCTGTTCGAACGGATCGAGTCGACGTTCGGCTTCCCGGTCGTCCAGCCCTACGGCCTCTCGGAGGCCAACAGCCAGATATTCGTCGGCGACCCGGCCGACCCCGCCGAGCGGCGCAAGCGGGTCGGCGGCCCGCCGATCCACTCCGATATCGAGGCGACGGTCGTCGACCCCGACACGCGTGAGGAACTGCCGGCCGGCGAGGAGGGCGAACTCGCGATCCGAGGCTACCCCCTGGCCGACGGCTACCTCGGGAAACCCGAGGCGACCGCCGCGGCCTTCGACGAGCAGGGGTGGTTC
Source organism: Natrinema mahii (assembly GCA_000690595.2). Lineage (GTDB taxonomy): Archaea > Halobacteriota > Halobacteria > Halobacteriales > Natrialbaceae > Natrinema > Natrinema mahii. Next base: position 451,240 of record JHUT02000001.1, read on the forward strand.
TACACCGGCGACCTCGCCGAAATCGACGCCGACGGCTACGTCTACTACCGCTCGAGACTCGACGATGCCCTGCGGGTCCGGGGGTTTCTCGTCGCGCCCCGCGAGATCGGGGCCGCCGTCGAGGACCACCCCGCCGTCGACGCCTGCGAGGTCGTCGGCGCGCCCCACCCCCGCCACGGCGAGGTGCCGGTCGCGTTCGTCGTCCCCGCCGACGGCGACGTGCCGACCGACGACCTCGAGGCGTTTCTCGACGCCCGCGTCGCCGACTACAAGGTGCCCGAGGCGGTCGAGGTCGTCGACGAATTCCCGACGACCGAGGGGCCGAACGGGGAGAAAGTTCAGAAGACCGTCCTCCGGGACCGGGTCCGCGATCGGTTCGAGGCCTGACGTCGCGTTCTCACGGGCGGGGAGTGGGACGCCGCCTCGAGCGGGCGAAATCGGTCGCCGGACTTCATGATCCGCGTCTCCTCGCTGGGGAGTCGGCGCTGGTCGCCCGAGAGTTGGCATTCGTCGGTGACGATCGGGCCGACGGTCACGGCGACGCACCTCCGGTGAACGCCTCGAGTCCGGCCTGATACTCGAGTTCGTCCGCCCGACGACGTTCATACACCTCGCAAGCCGCCGATTCACCCTCAATCGCCAGCACGTCCGCGTCCGATCCGTACTCGTGTTCGGCGGCGATCGTCGCCGACACGGTTCGGTATACGGAACGATCACACGGCCCCTGAGGGAGATCGGTTTGAATTCATGGCACCGTCTATAGTAGCCACTGAAACGATTCACACACTGATCACGACGCTGTCGTGCGATCAGGTGTGCAATGACTTTCAGTGGCTACTATAGTTAGCGTAGCGCGGTTTGAGAAACGAGCAGGTCGTAGATCTTGACGTTGCGCTGTTTAGTCGACATGGCACTGATCCGGCGGCTGCGTTTCTGCAGAAACTCCGCGAGAAACACGATCTCTCAGAGGCTGAGTTTCTCGTCGATCAATTTGGCTATCGGACTGCCCTCTCTCGAGTCGGACTGAGCGGTCAGGTCAACTATACCGACCGAAACCTCATTGAAAAGTGGTTTCACACCCTCAAAATGAGAATCGACCGCTTCCATAATTCATGGGTGGGCAGTCGGGCGAGCGTTCGAGAGTGGCTTGAACAGTTCGTGCATTACTACAATCACCAGAGACCGCATCAAGCTCTCGATAGAAACGTACCAGTTGCGGAGGTACAGAACTAGACAGTGCCGTATAGAATAAAGACTATTACTCTAGAAATCTAAGTTTATGCACGGAAATGACTAATAGACTAAACGAATATCTGCGCAAACGACCTATTCTCGGGACAGTGTTTTTTCTGATGATGTTTATAAGTGGTAGCGTTATTTTCATAGCAATAGCAGAACCGTCTCGGTCACTATCATCAATTGCATTTGATAAAGGAATCTGGTTTACTATCCTCTTGTTTGCAGTACCTTGTGGGATAATCTATTTTATTGCCGCAAGGTCATCATATGCAAAGAGATTTGGTGGTGAATAGCAGTTCTTGGCCAATACTGTGAAACAAACCTATACATTATCAGCAATTTTTAGCGACATACGAACAGTTACCAGATACAGCAACAACTGCAACGTTTGGGAGGCAGAACGAAAGCACTGTAACAACACACCCAACGGTAGCTGGTCCACTAATCCCACATGCCAATGAACCAACAGTACAGTGCGGTGAAGCCATGGCAATATCTATAAGACAAAGACTGCTTTTGGTGCCACAGGAATCCAAAATCGTAATTCCACCAGAAGAGGAGTTCCGGATGTGTGCCGACCGCGCGCCGGGCACTGTCAACACCGACGACGCGCTGGCAGCGCTGGACGATTTGCAATCCGTCGCGGACGTAAGCGAAGTCCTCGAGTCGCTCTGATTGCGGACGGCCCCTCGAGCGACCGGGCGCGCGGCTTCGGGACGTTTACCTGTCGGCCGCCCCCAGGGTCCGGCAATGACGCTGTACTCGCGGGTCCGCCCCCTCGCGTTCAAACTGCCGGCCGAGACGGCCCACGACCTGGGCAAACGGACGCTCCGGGCGGCCCAGTCCACGCGACCGACGCGGGCGGCCCTCTCGTATGCGTATCGGTACGACGATCCGGCCCTCGAGGTCGATCTGTTCGATACCACGTTCCCGAACCCGGTCGGCGTCGCCGCCGGCTTCGACAAGAACGCGGAAGTGACCCACGCGCTCGCGGCGCTCGGCTTCGGCTTCGTCGAGATCGGCACGGTCACGCCCTACCCGCAGGAGGGCAACGACCGACCCCGGCTCTTCCGACTGCGGGAAGACGAGGGGATGATCAACCGGATGGGCTTCAACGGCCAGGGGATGGAACGGGTCAAAGCGCGACTCGAGGCAGACGGTACCCCCGCGGTCCCGCTGGGGGTCAACGTCGGCAAGATGAACTCCTCGAGCGAGCGCGAGGCGATCGAGGACTACCGCCGCGTCTTCGATCGGCTCTCGCCGTTCGCCGACTACGTCGTGGTCAACGTCTCCTGTCCGAACACGCCCGAGGAGTTCGACGAAGGGTCGCCCGAGCACTTGCGGGCGATCTTCGAGACGCTCGAGTCCGAGAACGATCGCGACGTGCCGATCCTGGTGAAGATCGGTCCCGACGAACCCGAGGAGTCGATCTTCGATCTCGTCGACATCGTCCGGGAGTTCGACCTCGACGGGATCGTCGCGACCAACACCTCGACGAGCCGCGAGGGCCTCGAGTCGCCCCGGCGGGAGGAGTGGGGCGGGCTCAGCGGCAAGCCGATCGCGGACCGCTCGACGGCCGTGATCCGGTCGCTCGCCGAGTACACGGACGGCGAACTGCCGATAATCGGCGTCGGCGGCGTCGACTCCCCGGAGAGCGCCTACGAGAAGATCCGGGCCGGCGCCTCGCTCGTCCAGCTGTACACCGGCTTCGTCTACGGGGGGCCCTCGACCGCGAAGCGGATCAACCGCGGGCTGGTGAAACTGCTCGAGCGCGACGGCTTTTCCTCGGTCGAGGACGCCGTCGGTGCGGCTCTCGACGACTGATCGAACTCGAGCGCCCGGCTCGAACGGTTACGATTTGCGGACGATCGTCGGCCCGGCCATCGTCGGGACCGCGCTTTCGCCGGCCCAGACGGTGCTTTCCTGCCGGTCTTCGATCGGGTCCTCGAACGCCGAAATGCCCTCCTTGACGGTCTGTTCGGGGAGGTCGTCCGGATCGATCATGTCGAGGCCGCCCGCCGTGGGCGAGTACGCCCAGAGCCGAACGGCCTTGCGGAGGGTGTTGAGATTGATACTGACGAGGCGGTTCGCGATCGTGACGCCGCTGTCGTAGACGTCGTCGGTCGTCTCGATCAGGTTCTCCGCCTCGAGCAGTCCCTCGTTGGGCGTCGCGAACTCAGCCTCGTATCGCTCCACGCCGTCGGCGATGTTCGAATCGCTGAAATCAACCTCGAGTTCGATGTAGGTGGGTCGGAACAGGTTTGACGAGACACCGGTTTCGGTGTGATATTCGGCGCTGAGAGAGCCGGTTGCGCTTTGACTCTCGACCGTCGTCTCGGTGCTCTCGATCGTCCAGCTCCAGCCATTGTTTTCGTAGGACGTTCCGGGAGTGTTGGCGTCGAGTCGGACGTAAACCTCGCCGACATCGCTCGGATCGGCGTCCGTCGCCCAGCTGATGACGAACGGAATGTCGACGGTATAGGAGTCGCAGTTCCCGCCGAACCAGCCGCAGTTACGCAGGGACTCGTTGCGGTGCATGCAGATCGCGTCCGCGTTCCACTGGCCGTTGACGACGCCGGCTTGCTCCGGACTGAGCGGCGTGTCGTCTTTCCGGAACAGCGTCGGAACGTCGAGCGAGCAGAGGAACCCGGCGCCGGTCGCGGCGGCACCGAATCCGGGAAGCGTCGCCGCGGCGAGTCCGGTCCCGCCGACGGCCTTTAGCACTGTTCGTCGCGAGCGATTCGATCGACCGTCCACATGATCAGTGCGATCGGACATCGCAGGGATCCGTACTACGGATCTGTAATTAAAATTTTTCTAGCCAAATCTAGTACGTTATGTCCATGTACGTTGGTGATAATTCGTCAGAGAGAGGGCGCTATGAGCCAGCCGAGGTCAAAACGGAACGGCGTTGAAGCAGTACGCGTTGCGTCAGTCCGCGGGTTCGGGGTCATCGATCGCGTCGCCGAGCCCGTGGAGTTCGGCCGGCCCGACGGCCTCGTCGGCCCGCTCTCCCTCGAGTTCCCGGTGATCGGAATCGTCCCGCTGTGACTCGACGACCGGTTCGGCGTCGCCGTCGGTCACGGAGAGATACAGCGAGCGGAGTTGTTCGGTCTTGTCCGTTCCGTCCGTCTCGTCGCCTGCGTTCGTCCGAGAGTCTGAATCGGTCATCACGCGGTCCCTGTCGGCAGCGGACGGCCGGAACGGGAATATAAACGGGCTGCTACTTTCAGGCACTGAGAATCGTCACGGGAAACGGTCAATTCGGATTCGACGATTGTCGACTGCAGCGCGTCCCCAGGCCGATTCCGGACCGGGATCAGTGATGCGTCCGAACGGGGCGGGCCACCGCCAGCAGGACCGTCGATATCGACGATCGCTCGAGGAATATTATTTCGGTTAGTTAAATGAAATATATGTGTACCAAGTATACGTTCTGTACGCTCTGGGAAGAAACATACGGACGAAATTAATTTCGGATAGTGTCAGATTCAGCTACTAGTGGTAGTCAGTAACACTATCGTCTGTGACGAACGATTGAGGCGATGAGACGGGCCAGAACGGGTATAGCTTTCAGCTAAAACGTTCTATCTGAACCATAACTATCTATATTTGACTGTTTTCTCGACTCGATGGGGAAGGTCATGAACACGGGACCGAACGGCGGACCGACGACGAGGGGAAACGACCAACCGGGGATCGCTCTCCGGAGGCCGACAGTCAGGTTCGAACGCGGGGGAGCATGGTGATGACGAAGCTCCAGCGGGTGATGACTCGAACGGAGTCTCGCTCACCGACGCTCTCACAGGACGTCGCCTTCGAGATGCTGAGTTGCAGACGACGGCGATACGTCGTTCACTACCTCAAACGGCGAGAGGAAACGACCGCGTTGCGGGAGCTAGTCACACGGCTCGCGGCCTGGGAGAACCGCGTCGCCGTGACTGACGTCACCCACGAGCAGCGAATGCGCGTCTATACCGCCCTCCGCCAGTCACACTTGCCGAAACTGGACGAGAGCGGCATCGTCGCCTTCGACGCCGATCGGGGCACCGTCGAACTCACCGCGGCCGGCGAGACGCTCGAGGTGTATCTCGACGTCGTGCCGCACAACGACATCTCCTGGAGCAAGTACTACGTCGGGTTGGGAATCCTCTGTACCGGTTTCGCCACCGGTATGTGGCTCGGCGCGCTGCCGTTCTCGCTCGTCCCACCGACGGTCGGGGCGATGCTCGTCACGCTTTTGTTCACCGTCTCAGCGGCGTTTCACGTTCGGTACGATCGCCGGATGCGACTGGAAACCGACACCGAAGCACCGCGTCGGCCACCGGGGGCGAACCGATGGGACTGAACCGCAGGACGGCCGTGTACGTTGTCGGCAGTGTACTGCTCGCGGCGCTGCTCGTCCTCGTCGCGATCGTTGCGTTCCCGGGACTCGTCGGCGGCGATGACGCCTACGTCGTCACGTCGAACAGCATGGAACCGACGATCGAATCGGGCGATATCGTCGTCACGAAAGCCGTCCCCCCCGAGGGGATCGAGGCCGGCGATGTCGTCACGTTCCATGCAGACACCACCACCGACCGCGGATACGTCACCCATCGTGTCGTCGAGATACGTGAGGAAGACGGCGACCGGTACTTCAAAACGAAAGGCGACGCGAACGACGTTCCCGACGAGGGATACGTCCCTGCAGACGCCGTGCAAGGCGTCCAACACCGCCACATTCCGTCTCTCGGATATCTATTCGTGTTCGCTCGCTCGAGTGTCGGGCTCGTCGCGCTCGTCGTCCTCCCGGGGCTCGTGCTGGTTGCATCGGGGGGATGGCAGTTACTCCGAGAGCTCGGCTACGTTTCGGATCGTGAGCATATAGCCCGTAAATTACTGGGTGCAAAGAAGGCCGCGACAGCCACAGATGGCGAAACCACGTCGGGGAGCGAGTCCGACGGACGGTCTGAGGCGTCCGGTAGAGAGGCCAACCAGCCAGTCCTCGGAACCCAGAACAATGATATTCGAACAGGTGAGGACTGATGGCGGATGATACCGCGACTCGACTCACGGTCGTATTGCTCGCTCTCGGAGTGATGATCGTCGGCGGAACATTGGCACCGTCAGCGGCGTTACTCTCCGAGGAAGAGACATTCGACGGCAGTCGTTTCGGTACCGCTTCCGACTGGGACCAACCGAACGGCGAGAACGAATCGGATAATAATTCGACTGCCCAGATCGATACTTCGTCCGCAACGAACGCGACGGAGATTAATATTTCCTCGAGCCGAGAAAGGGCCGTCGCTCCCGATTCGAACACGATTAACGGAACGAACGATTCGGGGACCGGGAACGCGACGACCGGCACCATCAACGAATCCCCGTAGGTTCGGCCGAACGATCTCGTCGCGGCTCAAGCGGAGACGGACGGTGGCGGTTGGTTCCCGAGACGTCGCGGTCCGTGATCGGCCGTTCGATCCCAGAGCGGTCTCTTTTCGACTGTCTCTCACAGGAACGATCTCTCGAACCTAACCCACAGAACGTCTCCGAGATCGAAACGATCGTCGGTCGCTTCGGCGAACCGTCCGCCGCCGACGGTGAAATTCGTACTCCCGTAGCGCGCCTTCTCGTGAGAAACACCTCGACAGCAGCGATTCGAGTCCGCTTCGACGTGTGGATCCATCAACACGGGATCGAAAACGGAGCAGACCCGACCGGCGACCAGCCGAGACTCTATCACGGGAGACGCACCGCTTTCGGACGGAACTGTCCTCGAGAAGCGACGGCCCAGATGCCGTCGATCAGAACAAAAAGATGGGCAACTCAGCTACTCGTCGACCCACGGACTCACAGGGGTGTCGTTGTGGCGACACTGCTCGGTGTAGAACTGCAGGTCGAACCCGACGGACTTGTCCTGTACCACGTTGCCGACCTCTTTCGGAAGACACCATTTGAACCCGAGATACTGTGTCGTGGAGTTGGGAACGCACACTGGGTCGTCGTCCTTGTCGGGACAGTAGTAGAACGTCAGGTTACTGATCGCGGCCCGCTGGTCGCCGTCGTTCTTCGGAGCGATTACGTCGTCCCCCTTTGTCGCGCACTCGTCGTAAGGGTATGTTTTCGTCTTACTTCCATTGTCCTCATTGTTATCTGAACCACCGCCACGATTGCTCCCACCGCCTACGACGATCTTGCAGATGTCTGGACCATCTACCACTTTCCAGTTGAATCCGTACGTTTCAGTTTTGTCATCCTTTCTCCGCACGTCCGTCAACTTGATCTTGGGGCCGGGGTCCGAAAACTCGATCGTCGTTCCGGCCTCGAGTTTCTCGGGATCATGCGTCTCGGGATCCGTATACTCGCTGAGGTTGTCATCGTCTAGCTTTTCGAGTTTGACACACTCATCTGAATGCTTTCCTGCGGTCCTCTCGGACGGGGCGCCGTCCAACAAGATGCCGTCGTCCAGTTCGTCGAAAACGTCCTTGAGCGAACCGTCGACGATGACCGGATCCTCCTCGTCGGGTTCGTTGTCCGCATCGAGATCGTACCACAGCGTCGCCTCGATGTTCTCCGCGAGAGTCGAATCGTACGTGACGCCCGTCGTCCGGAGCCAGAGCCAGCCCGGGTTATCACAGAGGTGGTAGCTGAACGTGATTTCGCCACAGTCGCCGGGCTTGATGTCCTCGAGGGCGATCAGCGAATCCTGATCGCCACCGAAGTAGTACTCGTTATCGAGATACTCTCGACAGTAATCGATCTCGCTGTCGCCGAGGTTCCGGCCGAGATCGCTGTACTTGTACTCCGTACCGTTGATTTCGATCGACTGCTCGCCGTCCCTGTCGTGATCGGGGTGTGCGTTGACGAACTCCCATTTTTCGGTCGGGCCGTAATATCGCTGTTGCCAGTCGAGTTTTAGCTCGAGTTCGCCAGTCGTGAGGTCATTGCCGTCTAGCGTCTCTCCGTCGCTGAAGAACGCACTCGTGCCTGCACCCACGAGTGCCCCACCGACACCGATCGTGCCGAGTCCTGCCAATACGTTCCGTCTCGAGATCGAATTCCGTTTGTCTGTCATGGATTCTCTCCCCCAGTCCGTGGGAACTCCATCGGCGGCCAAACCGCCGTCTCATCCTTAACTGGGACATCACGGACATCCCGGCCACCGGTGGTATATATACACAGGCAGGAAAATCCCTAGAAGGAACCTCAGTTCGAGAAGTAAGCGAATTATACAGGACAGTTACGCCGATCGAAAACAGTCGTTCGCTACCGCTACGGGAGTAGCAACAGCGATTTCCATCGGTTTCTGAGTCTATTCCCCGGCTCGAGTGGTCTCACGGGGAAACAAACGGCTAAAACGACGGTTCGTGAGGGTAGCTACTCGTTATCGACGTCGACGCGAGTGCCATACCCCGACTCGCCGACGACCGCGCCGTCCTCGGCGACGACCTCACCGCGGACGACCGTCGCGACCGCTTTCCCGGTGAAGGACTCGCCGATAAACGGCGTGACGCAGTTTTTCGAGTGGAGGTCGTCGGCGCCCTCGAGCGTCCACTCGAGGTCGGGATCGACGATCGTGAAGTCGGCGTCGGTGCCGACCTGCAGCGACCCCTTCTGTGGGTACATGCCCCAGATCTGGGCCGGTCGCGTCGAGTGGCGACGGACCCACTCCGCCATCGTGAGTCGGCCCTGATCGACGAACGTCAGCATGACTGGGATTTCGGTCTCGAGGCCGACGAAGCCGGAGATCGCCTCCCAGGTGTCGCCGAAGGGATCGTCGACCTTCTTCTCCTCGGGCGTGTGGGGCGCGTGGTCGGTGGCGACGGAGTCGATCGCGCCGTCGTCGATGCCGACATCCCAGAGTTTCGCGCGTTCCTCGGCGTTCCGGATCGGGGGTTGAATGCGGGCGGGGTTGCCCTTCTCGCGCATGACGTCCTCGGTGAACCAGAGGTAGTGGGGCGTCGTCTCCGCGGTGACGTCGACGCCGCGGTCTTTGCCGCGGGCGACGGCCTCGGCCGCCGAGCCGGAGGAGACGTGGAACATGTGGATCTTCGCGCCGGTCTCCTCGGCGAAGGTGATCATGCGTTCGACGGCTTCCCGCTCGGCGATCACGGGCCGGGAGTGGGAGTGATCGATCGGTTCGTTTCGCCCGTCGGCTTTGAACTGCTCCGTGTAGTGGTCGATAATCTCGCCGTTCTCCTCGTGAAAGCCCAGTCGCTTGCCGGTCTCGCGGATCTTCGCCATCGCCTCGAGGATCTCGCCGTCGTTCGGTGGCGGGACGTCGCCGACCGTCGAGCCGAGGAAGATCTTGAACCCGAGCGCGCCGGCCTCGTCGATGTCGGGGATGAGCTCGAGGTTTTCACTCGTGACGACGGCGTAGCTCTGAAAGTCGACGTGAGCCGACGCCTCGCCGCGCTCGAACTTCAGCTCGAGGTGGTCGGGCCGGTCGATGACCGGGTCGGTGTTGGGCATCCCGACGACGGTCGTCACGCCGCCGGCGGCGGCCGCTCGCGTGGCCGATTCCCAGTCTTCCTTGTACTCGAGGCCGGGCTCGCGGTTGTGGATGTGGCCGTCGACGATGCCCGGCACGAGGACGTTGCCCTCGGCGTCGAGGACGCGGTCGGCGTCGGGGAGTCGGTCGCTTCGCCCGACGGCGACGATCTCTCCGTCCTCGACGGCGACGCCCGCGTCGGGCGTCCGCCAAGCGGGCGTGACGACGGTACAGTTGCACACGACGAGATCGACGGTCATTGCCCGGCAGTTGCCGAGGGCGGCGCATATAGCTTCCCCAAACGGGTCGTAGCCTGATCGCGGACGGGCCACGAACTCGTAAGCGATGAACGATCGAGAGCGTAAGGACTGCCTACGCGCACACAGTCGCGGGATCGGAGGGGGTACGAGCGCGATACTAAACAGCGAGGATCCGGTCGCTTCAGGGGATGGACTCCCCAGCGATCCGCGACAGCACGGTACTCGTGACCGGCGGGGCGGGCTTTATCGGCAGCCACCTCGTCGACGCCCTGGTCCCACACAACGAGGTCAGGGTCCTCGATAACTTCACGACCGGCGACCCCGCCCACCTGCCCGACGACGTGACGGTGATCGAGGGCGACGTCGGGGACCCGATCGCCCTGCAGGAAGCCGCCCGCGGCGTCGACGTCATCTTCCACCACGCCGCCGTCGTCAGCGTCACACAGAGCGTCGACCGGCCCCGACAGAGCAACCGGACGAACCTCGAGGCGGGGCTGCTCGTCCTGGAGCAGGCCCGGCAGGAAGACGCGCGAGTCGTCGTCGCCTCGAGCGCCGCGGTGTACGGCCACCCCGAGGAACTGCCGGTCTCGGAGACGGCATCGACGAACCCGACCTCGCCGTACGGCGTCCAGAAACTGGCCCTCGACGAGTACGCCCGTCTCTACGCGGAGCTGTACGATCTCCCGACCGTCGCTCTCCGATATTTCAACGTCTACGGCCCCCGACAGCGGGGCCCCTACAGCGGCGTCATCTCGACGTTCCTCGAGCAGGCCCGGGCCGACGAGCCGATCACGATCGAGGGCGACGGCCAGCAGAGCCGCGATTTCGTCCACGTCAGCGACGTCGTTCGCGCGAACCTGCGAGCGGCGACGACCGACGCGGTCGGCGAGGCCTACAACGTCGGGACGGGCGAGCGGACGACGATCCGGGACCTCGCCGAGACCGTTCGGGACGCCACCGAGTCGTCCTCGTCGATCGCCCACCGCGAGCCCCGTCCCGGCGACATCAGACACAGCGGTGCCGACACCGCGAAGACCGCCCGCGAACTCGGGTTCGAGGCGCGAGTGGGCCTCGAGTCGGGGATCCGGTCGCTGGTCGAACGCGATGCGGGCGTCCCGACTCGCGGGGATCCCGAGACGGCGGTCGAACTGCCCGGAGAGTAACCCGGCGTCCGGGAGCTGTCTCTCGCGATTCCATCGACGGACCGCACACGGGAGAACGCGACCGTCAGAACTGACCGATGCGGCCTCGTATTGCCGGCAATCTCGAGCGGCGACCACCTGTGTTCGTTCCGCGGAGAGTCACGACAGTATTTGATTACCGTCTGAATCGGGAGCGAATCCGGGCTAACCGATCGAAACGTCCGGGCCGGTTTATTCCTCCCGTCGAGCAACGACTGGCCATATCATGACTAGGGAGTGTCAACCGAAACCCGGCACCGACAGGATCGACGTGATTCCGCCGCCGAGAGGCGTCGATCAACGATGACGCGTCCGTCCGGAATCGATCGAACGCGCGGACCGTTCGGTCGGCGTGAGAGACACCGCGGCGACTAACAGCATATGGGTTATAAAAAACGATTTGTGGGACGGTCACGAGGGTACAGGACATGAACCACCGAAAGACAACGCCTCCGGAGTCATGACGATCCGACGACGGGCGTCCGCGGTCGTCGACGCGTTCGGACCGTCGACCAGCGGGGCGGTTGCGACGACGGTCGGGTTCGGGTTCCGACCCGAGGTTTCGCGAGTCGCCGCGCCGCTCCAACTCGAGGGCAGCGCACACCTCGCGGCTCTCGTCGGCATGGTCGCGCTCGCACTGCTTGGCGGCGTACTCGTCGCTCGGAACCGATACGACGGGTCCGGGACCGGTCACGAGACGGAACCCGATCGGGAGGAGTTCGTCACCGACCGGGAGCGAGTTCGGCAACTGCTCCGGGACAACGGCGGTCGGATGAAGCAATCGAACATCGTCGACTCCGTCGACTGGTCGAAGGCGAAGGTCAGCCGGCTGCTCGCCGACCTCGAGGAGGACGGCCAGATCACGAAACTGCGTCTCGGCCGGGAGAACCTCGTTTGTCTTCCCGGACACGAACCGACCGCGTCGAAATCGCCCGAACAGGCCGGCGATGACTAGCAAGGTTACCGTTCCTATCAGCAATCGTTGGTTTCGGAATTAGAACGCGAGACTGAATCCGCCACTGTTGGGCCGTAGTTTCCGATTTCTCAGCGTAATGGTTCTGCCGGTTTATCCGCCGAAGCCACGACGAGACGGATGCCATTACGGCAACTATGAACGCACGCAAACAGGTACTGGTCGTACTCACCGCGCTGATGGTGGTTTGCTCCGGCGGGGCGATGGTCACAGCAGCTTCTGGCTCTGGGGCCGTCGATTCGGGCGACACCACAGGCGACGGCGAATACGACTCGGCGAACGAGACGGAGAGCGACGAAACAACGACGGACGACGCAGGCGCCGACGAAAACGACACGGAACCGGTCGTCGATGAGGACCAGGCGACGACGGACAACGACACTGGCCTCGAGGAAGACGCGGCCGGCCAGCAGTCCGCGTACGTGACGTTCGAAGACCAAGAGACCGACGGGCAGACGGTCGTGGTCGAGAACGTCACGCTCGCCAGCGGCGGCTTCGTGACGATCCACGACAGCAGCCTCCTGGTCGGTGACGTCTTCGAGAGCGTCATCGGTACCTCCGCGTATCTCGAGGCGGGGACCCACGAACAGGTCGAAGTCACCCTCGACGAACCGCTCGAGGAGGACGAGACCCTGATCGCGATGCCGCATCGGGATACGAACGACAACGAGACGTACGATTTCGTCGAGAGTGAGGGCGCGGCCGACGGGCCGTACCTCACGGCCGACGACGAGCCGGTGACCGACGACGCAGTGGTCTCCGTCGGCGCGGCCGACGAGGAGCCCGTTGCCGAGGAACCGGCTGAAGAGGACAACGAAACCGTCGTCGACGACGAACCGGTCGAAGAGGATAACGAAACCGTCGGCGATAGCGAACCGGTCGAAGAGGATAACGAAACTGTCGGTGACGATGAACCGGTCGAAGAGGATAACGAAACTGTCGGTGACGATGAACCGGTCGAAGAAGACAACGAAACCGTCGGTGACGACGAACCGGTCGAAGAAGATAATGAAACCGTCGTCGACGATGAACCGGTCGAAGAAGACAACGAAACCGTCGGTGACGACGAACCGGTCGAAGAGGACAACGAAACAGTCGTCGATGAACCGGCTGACGAAGACGAGGACGTCGTCGACGAACCGGCGATGGACGACGGGCTAACGATCAACGTCGTGATCGAACAGCTCACCGTCATCGTCGGCGAGAACGGTGACGGCCTCGAGATGAACGGCGAGATGGACGCCGGAGACGAGCAGGCTGACGACGGAGCGACCGTCGACGAAAACGAGACCGACACTGACGACGAAACCGAGTCGGACACGACGGACGACGGAACTGCTGCCGACGTCGCCGGACTGCTCGGTGACGGCGACATCTCCCTCGAGCAGGTGACGATCACCGTCGACGTCGAGAACATCGAGATCCAGAGCGCGTCCGACGCCCCCTCGCAGGGCGACGGAGCCGGCGATGATCCCGACACCGAGACTGACGACACTGCAGCCGGCACCGACGACGCTGCGGACGGTGACGATGGGGCCGTCGCGGACGATGGTGACCAGCAGGGCGACCAGATCCAGGTGACCATCGAAGAGGCCACCGTGAACGTCAACCTCGGCGGCATGGACGAACAGCCCGTCGAGGACGAACCGGCTGAGGATGAGGAGCCGGTCGAAGAGGAGCCGACCGAGAACAACGAAACCGAAGACGACCTCGAGCCGATCGAGGACGAACCGGCCGACAACGAAACTGAGGACAACGAAACCGAAGACGACCTCGAGCCGATCGAGGACGAACCGGCTGACAACGAAACCGAGGACAACGAAACCGAAGAGGAACCGGTCGACAACGAGACGGAACCGGCGGCGGGCTTCGAGGTCAGTAACCTCGATGCGCCCGCGAGCGCCGAAGTCGGTGACACGATCACCGTGACGGCGACGATCGAGAACCCGAGCGACGAGGAACGCACCGAGACGGCGCAGTTCCGTCTCGACGGTGACCTCGTCGACGAGCAGAACGTCACGCTCGAGGGCGACGAGAGCGACGACGTCGAGTTCGAGGTCGACACGAGCGACCTCGCGGCCGGCGACTACATCCACATGATCCTTGCCGACCAGACCGGTGAAGTCGCGACCCTCGAACTGACCGAGGCGACCGACGACACCGAGACTGACGACACCGAACTCGAGGACGGCGAGGACGGCCTCGGGAACGACACCGACACCAACGAAACTGCGGACAACGGGACCGACGACGGTCTCGAGAACGATACCGACGAAGAACCCGCACTCGTCGGCGCGTAAGGAGACTGCCCCAACGGACAGCGCGCTTTTTCATTTTGAACCGACGGCTCGAGCGACCGGACCGTCAGGGCGATCGTCCCCGCCGGTGAGCGGACGCGACAGGAGCGTCGATTTCGTCTCAGGTGCCGACGGCGACGAGGCGCCAGGTCCGACCGGCCGGACACGGAGAGCCGCGCTGGTGTGGCCTCAGGCGAGCAGTTGATAGAGGCTGCTCGCGCCGACGACGAGCAACACCAGCACGCTCGAGAGGACCGGATCGAGAGCCGAGATCCCCGGGAGGCCGAGCCCGACCAGCGCGATGATCGCGAGCCCGAGGAGACAGCAGCCGAGGTGTAGCTGCAGGACTCGAGAGTGATCGTCGGCGTGGCCGTCGACGTACTGCAGGACCTCGTCGAAGTGCCGGCCGGGCCGGATCGTCTTCGCGTCGGAGTCGTACTCGATCACGTCGTCTTCCTCGAGCTGGGGGAGATGGGTCTGCTGGAGGGAGACGTAGACGCTCTTGTAGAGGTTGTTCGGGACGGGAGTCGTGTCGGATTCGGTCGCGGCGATCTCGGTCGCGACGTCGGAGACGTCGGTCTGTCCGCCGTCCTCGGCGAGCAACTGGACGATCGCTCGTCGCCTGTCGTTGCCGAGGATGTGAAACACTTCGCTCTCCGCCAACGGGTCAGCTCGGTTCGTTTGAACTGACATCGATCAGGGAGAAGGGGAGCCGATTCTCGAGAGGCGATCCACCACCAGTGACCATATCCCGCTAGTTCCGCCACCACTGACTTTAACTTTTGCAGGTTACGGGGGTCGCCGGCCGGGGCCGCGAGCCGGCGAGGTTCGGGAACCGGGGTAGGGAGCAGGTACAGCGGCGGCTACGACGGACGGTATGTCGGTCCGCGGTCCGCCTCGAAAAAGGGTGACCCGCCTCTCGGGAACTGCGAACCGACGCGGCGAACCGATCGGCACGGCTGGCAAAGCGGCCGACGGAGCGTCGAACCGGCGGCCGAGTACCGGCGAGTCGGAGGGGGTAGCGTCGTCGCTCGACTCCGGCCGCGGTCAGTCACCGGGGAGGTGGCCGCCGGACTGCATCTCGCGATAGGTCGTACAGGACGGACAGCCGTGGACGACGTCGCCGTTGTCGCCGAAGACGCGAGCGAACTGCTGTGTGACGTGTGTCCCGCAGTTTCGACAGCGAGCGCCGGCTGTCGACGATTCCATGGGCTTCCAGTCGTGCTTGTGGGCGTTCATGGGTGGTGGGGGTGTACTCGGACGGGCGCGGGAGTTGCCCCGTCGAACGGAACCGGGTGCGGTCCGTGACGGAGAGCGGCGGCAACGCCGCCGATGTCCCGCGATACCCCTCCGGGCATCATCGTATCGAGGGGGGCAAACGAGAATAAAGGACGCCGACCGTTCACCGGTGTCATGAATCCCAAAAGCGGGAAATAGCCGATTGCTGCCCGATAGAACGGCTGAAGTGGCCAAAATTCGCTGTTCCGGAACGGTCCGACCGAGCGACCTCAACCCGAATTCAGTCGTCTTGGCGCTGTGTCGGTCTGCAAACGGGAGATTGTGGCGACCGGTCGCCGCTCGAAACCAGTCGTTTCCGGGCCGAAATACGATCTTACGTCGCCGAAGGACGTGCCAAACGCGCATAAGGTACATCGTTATAAAATACCACTATGGCTTACCGATCCTCGTGCCGGAATGTATCGGTGGACCCCCCGACAGTGGCTGCCCCCTGTGAACTCTCTCGAATCGCCACCTCTCACGAAGAGCGAACGGACCAGACACATCCCATTCGGTGACTACCACTATGTCAACACAAGCGAGTGACACGCGATCGGAGTCGACGACCAACCCCGCGACCCAGCTGGACGTCCTCGGGGACGACTGTGCCCGGACGATCCTCGTCGCGACCAGCGAGGGGCCGAAGACGGCCAAGGAACTGACCGAGCGGACCGACAGCTCGTCGGCGACCGTCTATCGACGGATCAACAACCTCCTCGAGAGCGACCTCATCGCGGAGTGTGTGCGGTTCGAGGACGACGGCTCGCACACGACCGCCTACGAGGCGACCGTGGACAGCCTTCGGGTTCGGATCGACGCCGACGGGATCGAGGTCGCGGTGTCGGAACCGAACGAGCCGGACCTGTCGGACCGAGAGTGACGCTGCGACGCGTTCGGGACCGACCGCCTCGAGCGGGCGCGAGTGCGAGCGGTCGATCGAGCGCACCATCGGGTGTGAGTGACAGTCAGGTAAAGCCATCGTTTCTGCCGGTAATACGGAGTGAAATCGGGGAACGATAGCTGTATGATACGGATAACAAATATCCGTTCACTGGAACGGTCAGTGTGATTGAGCAATGCACGATCTGACCGGCTTCCAGCGCGACCTGCTGTACGTGATCGCAGGTGCCGACCGTCCGTCGGGCCAGACCGTCAAGGACGAAGTCGAGAAGTACTACAGTTCGGAGATCAATCACGGGCGGCTGTATCCGAACCTGGACACGCTCGTCAACAAGGAGTTGGTCGAGAAGGGGCAACTCGACAGGCGAACGAACTACTACGCGATCACCGATGCCGGTCGAGAGCAGATCCGGGAGCGTCGGGAGTGGGAATCACAGTACGTCGATTTCTGACCGGCGGCCGGCCCAATCGTCGGTCCGCGGTCGTCGCCCGTCGTTCGGGGGGACCGACCGCCGTGTACCGGCCATCACCCCACACGGAGAGTCTGATCGCTCGAGACCGCCAGTAGCGGCCTCGAGCCGCGTTGTACGACACACATTTTGTTCGATAACACGAGCATAACAAAGAACGGCAGCGTATACCGATCGGAGGAGCATGGCATCCGGATCGTCCGAACGGAGACCGAACGCGGCGACGGCGGTGAACCGATGAGTCATCGAACGAGTACCTGGACGCGGTTCGGGTTCGTTCGCCGCTACCCGTTCGACCTCGCCGCCGTCTCGATCGGTGCGGTCGTCGCGTACCTGCTCGTAACGGGCGAAAGCGGGAACGAGGGCCTTCGACTGTTGGCGACGCTGCCGCTCGCCCTGTTCCTGCCGGGCTACGGGCTGGGGGCGGTCCTGTTCCCGGCCGCCAAGCGCGAGGACCGCGAGACGGCCGCGACGGCCGCCGACGCCCGCCCCCGCGGGATCGACGTCGCCGAACGGCTCGGGCTGGCGTTCGTCCTGTCGCTGACGATCGCGCCGCTGGTCGTGCTGGTGTTGCCGATCACGTCGTGGGGGCTGACGACGACCTCCGTGGCGGCGGGGCTGTCCGGCGTCGCGATCTGTCTGGCGCAACTCGGCGTGGTCCGACGGCTTCGGACGCCGGCATCACAGCGGTTTACCGTCTCGCCGCTGGCCGGCCTCGAGCGGCTCCGTCGAAACGGGCGGGCGGCGGCGACGGTGTCGACGGTGGTTCTGACCGTGGCGATCGGCACGGCCGTCGGCGCGTTGCTCGTCGGCGTCCTCTTTCCCGTCGCGGGCGGCGGGTTCACCGAACTCGCGCTGTACAACGAAACCGCGGACGGGGAGGTCGTGGCGGATCTCCCGAGCGAGGTCGAGGCGGGCGAGTCGATCCCGGTCGTCGTCGAGATCGAGAATCAGGAGCGCGAGGACCAGACGTACACGTCGGTCGTCCAGCAGCAGGTCCTCGAGGACGGCGAGGTCGTCGAGCGGACGGAACTGGGGCGGACCGAGACGACCGTCTCGGCGGGGGCGACGGATAGCGGCGAGCGATCGATCACGCCGACGGCAGACTCCGGCGAGACGGTTCGGATCAGCGTGTTGCTCTACGAGGACGAGCCGCCGTCGACGCCGACGAACGAAAACGCGGCCGAGAGTACGCACTTCTGGGTGACGGTCACCGACGGGTAACTCGACCCCCGCTCGAGGCCGTTCGGGCCACCGTCGCGACGCGTGAGATCGGGGTCGAGAAGACGCGGCCGGTGACGCCACCAATCGCGGCCGGGAGAAACTGTTCGCACCGGGGGACACGCCGACGATAGCCGAGACGAGTTACTACATCGAGGAGCGACCGCACTCGAGCCGCGACCGGAGACACGGCGGCCGAACTACCGGCCCGCGAGCCCGATCGAACGGCGGAGATCGGACCGACGAGACACGTGATGAACCGCCGCGAGCCCGAGAACGACGAGACAGAGGACCAACGCCACGAGCGGCGCGGCGGCCGTCGTCAACGGGCCGACGGCGAGTATCGACGGGACGACGGCGATTACGCCGACGACCGTCACGCCCCCGTAGAGGTACTGCCACGGCCGCTGGTCCTCGAGGTGGCGATCCAGATACGGGTCGAACCGCTCCTCGCTCGGCAGCAGTTCGATCCGGTGGCCGTCGGGGTCCCAGTCGACGATACCGTGGTCCTCGAGCATGGGGAGGTGGGTCTGGTACAGCGAGATGTAGACCCGGCGGCGCTGGGTCCGGGTGACGTCGTCGGGATCGGTGTCGTTCTCCCAGGCGGCGACCTGTTCGACGAGCGGTGCGAGGTCGCAGGCGCCGCCGGTGCGTTTGAGATACTGGACCGCGTGTCGTCTGCGTGCGTTGCTGAAGACGTCGAACAGTTCGGCCTGCGTGAGGTCGCTCTCAGACATGTGTGCCCTCGTCGTGTCCCAGTGGGTCCCGTTCCGATCTGACGGGTGTATTCGGATAGCTCACGGACTCGAGTGACAGCGATTGCCACTTTACTATCACCGGGCTACCCGTTCGAAATCGAATTGTACCAGTTAGCGTCCGTGACAGACGCTGCGACCGAGATTTCGTCGATCCAACGGGGTGTGACTACCCGATCGCGATCGTGACGGCGATTCCCAGCGACCGCGGGAAGCGGCCGACAGCGACGCTGTAGTTCCCGGCTACGGGCCGCTCAGGGCGGGGATAACAAAGCCTCGTTACCGGGTGTGTCAGCACGACTGCCCACGCGGGTATCGATTCACTATGGAACGACTACACGACCGACGACGAACGGCGGTTCGAACGCGGACCGCGCGTGACCGCGCTCGCCCGGGCGAGCGCCGGACTGCGCCCGGCCGCATGCGAGGTGGACGATGAGCGAGACGGTACGCGAGGTCGTCCGCGGCGACGGCTGTACGATCGACGACGACGCGACGGTCGGCTACGGCGAGTTCGACGAGCCGACCCGGCTCGGCGACGACGCGACGATCAGGGCCGGCTCGATCGTCTACGGTGACGTCCGGATCGGCGACGGGTTCGCGACGGGCCACGACGTCCTGGTCCGCGAGGGGACGACCGTCGGCGACGACGTCCTCGTCGGGACCAAAACCGTCATCGACGGCGAGACGACGATCGGCTCCCACGTCAGCCTCCAGACGAACGTCTACGTCCCGACCGAGACGACGATCGGCTCCAACGTCTTCGTCGGGCCGGGTGCCGTCCTCACGAACGACGAGTACCCCGTCAGGACCGACGACGGACTCGAGGGGCCGACGATCGAGGACGGCGCGTCGGTCGGCGCGAACGCGACCGTCCTGCCCGGCGTGACGATCGGCGAGAACGCCTTCGTCGCGGCCGGGGCCGTCGTCACGGAGGACGTGCCGGCCGGGCGACTGGCCGTCGGATCGCCGGCGACGACGCAACCGCTGCCGGAGCCGCTCGAGGGGGCGAACCGGCTCGCATGAGCGACACCGAAACGGACGCCGAGCCCGACGCCGGCATCGAGGGAACGGCCGGGTCGAGCGAGGCAGCGACGGCCGAGGCCGACGTCGACGAGGACGCCGGCCCCGTCCCGATCGCCGATCCGGAACTCACCGACGGGGCCCTCGAGCGGGTCGAATCGCTGCTCGCGGACGGCCGACTCGCCGACGGGCCGGAGGTCAGGGCCTTCGAGGAGGAGTTCGCCGCCTACTGCGGAACCGACGCCGGAGTTGCGACCTCGAACGGCACGACTGCGCTGCACGCCGCCCTCGAGGCGATCGGCCTGGAAGACGGCGACGCGGTGATCACCTCGCCGTTTTCCTTCGTCGCGAGCGCGAACGCGATCCGACTGGCCGGCGGTACGCCGGTCTTCGCCGATATCGACCCCGAGACGTACACGCTGGATCCCGGCGCCGTCGAGCGGGTGCTGGCCGAACGCGACGACGTCGTCGGGCTCCTCCCCGTCCACCTCTACGGGCTGCCCGCCGACATGCCGGCCCTGCGTGCGATCGCCGACGATCACGACCTGTTCGTCCTCGAGGACGCCTGTCAGGCCCACGGCGCGGCCGTCGACGGCACCCGGGTCGGCGGTTTCGGCGACGCCGCCTGCTTCTCGTTCTATCCCACGAAGAACATGACGACCGCCGAGGGCGGGATGATCGTCACCGACCGCGACGATGTCGCCGAACGGGCCGCCAGCTACGTCAACCACGGGCGAGCCGACGACGGGACCGGCGGCTACGACCACGTCGAACTGGGCCACAACTACCGGATGACCAGCCTCGAGGCGGCGATCGGTCGCGTCCAACTCGATCGGCTCGCCGAACTCAACCGGGCCCGGCGCGAGACGGCCGCCGTCTACGACGAGGCACTGGCCGACCGTCCGGTCGAGACGCCGACGGAGCCGGCCGGCTACCGGCACGTCTACCACCAGTATACGATCCGGACCGACGATCGGGACGCCCTCGCGACGACCCTCGAGGAGCGCGACGTCGGAACGGGGATCTACTACGAGACGCCGATCCACCGGCAGCCGGCCTACGAGACGGTGAGTTCGGCCGCGGCCGAGTTCCCGCGGGCCGAGCGGGCGGCCGACGAGGTGCTATCCCTGCCGGTCCATCCGACCCTCTCGGAGCGCGACAGGCGGACCGTCGTCGAAGCAGTGCGAGACCACTTCACTACACAATGAGTACGGACGAGCGAGCGAACGCGACGAGCGAGGAACAGCTCCGCGCCGGCGTCGTCGGCGTCGGCTCCATGGGCGAGAACCACGCGCGGGTCTACGACGAACTCCCGAGCGTCGAACTGGCCGGCGTCACCGATCACGACGACGAGGTCGCCCGCCGCGTCGCCGCCGAGTACGGAACGGAGGCAGTCGACCTCGAGACGCTGTGCGAGCGCTGTGACGCGGTGACGGTGGCTGTGCCGACCCACGCCCACTACGAGACGGT
Source organism: Natrinema mahii (assembly GCA_000690595.2). Classification (GTDB taxonomy): domain Archaea; phylum Halobacteriota; class Halobacteria; order Halobacteriales; family Natrialbaceae; genus Natrinema; species Natrinema mahii. The sequence goes on from JHUT02000001.1 coordinate 472,780, forward strand.
CTCGACGTGTCTCGAGGCGGGTGTCCACGTTCTCGTCGAGAAGCCGATCGCCGAGACCGTCGAGCAGGGCCAGCGCCTCGCCGAGCAGGCCCGCGAGGCCGGGCTGGTCCTGCAGGTGGGCCACATCGAGCGGTTCAACCCGGCCGTTCAGACGATGGCGGACCTGATCGACGATCTCGACGTGATCGGCGTCGAGGCCGAGCGGCTCGGCCCGCCGATCGACCGGACGGCGACGGACAACGTCGTCTTCGACCTGATGGTCCACGACGTCGACATCGTCGGCGCGCTGCTTGGCGAGCGGCCTCGATCGGTCGCCGCGATGGGGACCGAGAACGGCCGCTACGCCACCGCGACGCTCGAGTACGGCGACGCCGTCGCCACCGTGACCGCGAGCCGCGTCACCCAGAAGAAGGTGCGGAAACTAACCGTCACCGCCCGCGAGTGTCTCGTCGAGGTCGACTACCTCGAGCAGTCGGTGTTGATCCATCGCGACTCCTACCCCGAGTACCTCGCCGACGACGGCCAGCCCCGCTACCGCCACGAGAGCGTCGTCGAACGGCCACACGTCGACAACGGTGAGCCGCTCCGGTACGAACTCGAGTCGTTTCTCGACGCCGTCCGGACCGGCTCGGTGCCGGAAGTCACCGCCGACGACGGGATCGCGGCCCTCGAGACGGTCCAGTTGATCGACCGCCTCGCCGCGGGGCCGAGCGACGAGCCCGACGAGGAACTGCCCCAGGACCGGGAGGTGGAAGCCTGATGGACGCGGACTCGAGCGGCGAACGCGGCGAGAGCGACGGGGCGACCGTCGAGGGACTCTACGGCTCGTACCTGTCCCCGGACCGCCAGCGCGAGCGCCTGACGGCCGGCGAGGTCCCCGTCGCCGTCTACGGGCTGGGCAAGATGGGGCTGCCGCTGGCGGCGGTCTACGCCGAGACGACGGGGAACGTCACCGGCGTCGACGTCGATCCCGACGTGGTCGAGACGGTCGCCGACGGCGAGAGCCACGTCGTCGGCGAGCCCGGGCTCGACGAGCTGGTCGCGAAGCAGGTGGCGGCGGGTCGGCTCGAGGCGACGACCGACGGCCCGACGGCCGCCGCCGCGGCGCGGATCCACGTGATCATCGTCCCGACGCTGCTGGACGCGGAGAACGAGCCGGATCTGACGACCGTCGAGTCGGTGGCCGACGACATCGCGGCCGGGCTGGCCCCCGGCGACCTCGTGATCGCCGAGTCGACGCTGCCGCCGGGGACCTGCCGGGACGTCCTCCGGCCCCATCTCGCGAGCGAGAGTGGCCTCGAGCCCGACGAGTTCGGACTGGCGTTCTGTCCGGAACGGACGTCCTCGGGGACCGCCCTGCGGGACATCCGCGGCCAGTACCCGAAAGTCGTCGGCGGGGTCGATTCGGAGAGTACCCGGGCCGCGGCCGTCGTCTACGACGAACTCTCGGCGAACGCGGTTCACCCCGTCTCGGACGCGACGACCGCGGAGGCGGTCAAGGTCTTCGAGGGAATCTACCGCGACGTCAACATCGGGCTGGCCAACGAACTCGGCCTGCTCGCGGACGAACTCGGGATCTCGGCCCGCGAGGCGATCGACACCGCCAACGACCTGCCGATGTGTCAGCTCCACGACCCCGGTCCGGGCGTCGGCGGCCACTGCATTCCCTACTACCCGCACTTCCTGCTCGGTCGGACCGACGAGTCCATGGCCGTGACGGAGACGGCCCGCCGGGTCAACGACGGGATGCCCGCGACCGTCGTCGAGCGCCTCGAGCGGGAACTCGCCCGCGACGGCACCGATCTCGGGGACGCCGCGGTCGTCGTCCTCGGGATCACCTATCGGCCCGGCGTCGAGGAGACCCGCGCCTCGCCCGCGCTGGGAGTCATCGACGCGCTGGCCGAGTTCGGGGCCGACGTCGCCGGCGTCGATCCGCTCGTCGATCCGACCGACTACGGCGCACGGTCCGTCGGGATCGACGAGTTGGGCGACGAGGCGTTCGACGCCGCGGTGGTCGTCACGCCCCACGCCGCGTTCGATCGCATCGAGTGGGACGCCCTCGAGCCGATGGTCGTCGTCGACGGCCGGGACGCGGTCGACCTCTCGGGGACGCACCATCGGGAGTACGACCTCGCGGGCTCGAGCGACGGGCGACCGCCTCGAGGCCGACATCGTGAGGGCGGCGACCCGGACGGCGACGACGCCGGGACGACGCCGGCGACGGCCGACGGAGGCACCGATGTATAAGGGCAAGCGGATCGGCGTCGTCGTCACGGCCTACGACGAGGCGGCCTTCGTCGGGCGAGTCATCGAAACCGTCCCCGACTTCGTCGATCGGATCTACGCCGTCGACGACGCCTCGCCGGACGAGAGCTGGGCCGTGATCCAGCGGGTCGCCGAACGACTCAACGAGCGGGCGGCGAGCGAGGGCGCCGATCCGGCCGTCGCCGTGGCCGACGGGGGCGACGATCGCCGGGTCGTCCCGATCCGCCACGAGGCAAACCGCGGCTACGGGGCGGCCGTCAAGACCGGCTACCGGCGGGCCGCCGCGGACGGGATGGACGTCGTCGCCGTGATGAACGGCGACGGCCAGATGGACCCCGCGATCCTCGATCGGATCGTCGACCCGGTCGCCACGGGCGAGGCCGACTACGCGAAGGGCAACCGGCTGCGAAGCCCGGCGGACCGCGCGGAGATGTCGTCGTTCCGCCTGTTCGGCAACGCCGTCCTCACCGGCCTCTCGAAGTTCGCATCGGGGTACTGGTCGATCGGCGACCCGCAGAACGGCTACACCGCCATCTCGCGGGAGACGATCGAGGAACTCGACCTCGAGGCGATTACCGACCGGTACGGCTTCCTCAACCACATCCTGACTCACCTCAACGTCGCCGATCGCCGAGTCGCGGACGTTCCCATGACTGCCGTCTACGGCGACGAGGAGAGCAGCATCCGCTACGTGCCGTTCGTCCGGTTTGTCTCCCTGCTGTTGCTGCGCAGTTTCTGCTGGCGGCTGAAGACCAAGTACGTCGCCCGGTCGTTCAACCCGGCCGTCGTCCACTACGCCGTCGGCTCGCTGGGACTCGCCGGCGGGCTGGTCGGACTGGCCGGATCGGTCGCGCGAGCGACTCGCGAGGGGGACGGGTTCACCGCCGGGGTCGCATCGTTCGTCGCCACCATGCTCGGCCTCGTCTCGCTCGGCTCCGCGATCCGGCTCGACGCCGCGGCGAACGAGGACCTCGAGCGCCCGTGTGCCGACCGCGAGGCCGACGCGGAGCGTCCGCCGTGAGGACCGAGCAGCCGACACGACGGGACCAGTAGCGACGCGTCTCCGGGGGGAGCGATAGCGACTCGAGAGCGATAGCAGCGGCTCGAGCGACATCGTCGCCCGCCCGGATTCCCGGGTCACTCGATGGAGTAGGTGACGATCTCCTGGCTCTCACAGGCGGGACAACGGCTCGTCTCGGCCGAGACGTTGGTCCCGCAGTTGCGGCACTCGTGGAGGACGGTGACCGACCCGTCGTCCCCGCTCTCCGTAGCGGTTTCGGGCGTGTCGGTCCCCGACTCCGCGTCGGAGAACAGGTCACCGAGGAGGGTGGAGAGGCTCATAGAACGGGGTAGTGATCGCTCCTATTCCGGAGCGAGCCATAAGTGTTTCGCGACTGTCGGTACGACATTATTATTACTGGACGAGTGATCGAGACCTCACATTGAACGCGATCGAGGGCGGAGCGCCCGCTTTGCCTCGTCCTCGAGACGGGCGATCGATCCCCGGGAGTCCGCGACTGCGACCAGCAGGTCGGTCAGGTTCACCAGGTCGCCGACGTACTCCCGGCGCCGACGGTCCCAGCGGTCGCTCGCTCCGTCGTCGGCGAGGATCTCGAGCGAGCGATCCCGGACCGCGTCGTAGGCGTCGAACTGTTCGGCCAGCCCGGCCCGCTCGAGTTCGCGGAACTCGCCGTACTCGTGGTCGTCGGTGCCCCGGTACCGGAACGCGGGGGTGCCAAGCAGCGCGGCCTCGGTGGCCATCGTCCCGGTATCGGCCACCAGCAGTTCGGCCTCGGCCATCGCGTCGTGGATCAGCGCGGGGTGGAGATCGTACGGTCGCGCCGGGAGGTCCCGCAGGTCCAGCTCGTCGCCCTCGTCGGAGACGAAGACCGTCGCCGCCTCGCTCAGCCGCTCGATCAGATCGCGGCGCTGCTCGGGCCGGAACCCCTCGAGGTCGGTGTCGTGGAGGGCGTCGAGGGCGTTGAACCGGACGATGACGTACGGCTCGTCGGGATCGACGTCGAGGTATTCCCGGACGTCGCCGGCCGGCTCGAACACCTCGGGGTGGAGATAGGCACATTCCTTGAAGCCGTCGAACGTGTAGTGGGCGTCGCCGAGGTCCCGACGGGTCACGTCGGGCGAGATAATGCAGTCCGCGAAGGGGCGCGAGACGGTGTGGTTGAAGTCGCCGGGCTCGTCGTCGAGGACGAGGACGACCGGCGACCGCGAGAGCGTGCCGGCGTAGGCCGCGTAGGGCCCCCGGCCGAAGACCACGTCCGGATCGAACCGCAGCGCCTCGAGCCCGATCGTCAGGAACTGCCCGCCCAGTTCGCGGGCGAACCCGAGCCGCGAGTAGCCATCGGTCTCGTGGCGGCCATAGACCCGATAGGGCATCCCGAAGAACTCGAGTAGGTCGGTCGTACAGGCGTACTCCCGGGTGAGGACGAGGACGTCGTGGCCCGCCCGCTCGAGGCGGTCGACCGCGTGTCGGTACAGGTGCACGTGTGCCGGCGTGTTCGCCAGGACGAGGATCCGCATCGTCGGGGGGTAGCCGCCCGCGAGGCTTTGTAATCGCATTACTACAGACGGGCGTGAGACGAACGGGCGGGAGGCGATCGTCACGTCCCGCTGTACGTGAAGAAAACCGCGCTCGAGCGCCGCGGATAACAAAGCGACACCGGACCGTCGTCCCCCGCAGTCGAGATGGAGGTTCTCACGCTCACGACCCACGCCGACGCCCCGTTCATGACTCAGCAACAGGCCGCCCTCGAGGAGCGCGGCGTCTCCTTCACGACGCTGTCGGTGGCCGGGGAGGTCGCCGCCGACACCGATCGGCGGCCCGTCGACTACGTCCGGACCGTCCCGCAGGTCGTCCGGGAGGCGGCGACCGGCTACGATCTGATCCACGCCCACTACGGGCTGACGGCACCGCTGGCGCTGGCGGGGCTTCGAACCCCGGTCGTCCTCTCGCTGTGGGGATCGGACGTCCACGGCCCCGTCGCCCCCATCAGCAAGGCGGCCGCGCCGTTCTGTGACGAAGTCGTCGTCATGTCCGAGCGCATGCGCGAGGCGCTCGGGCGGGAGTGTACGGTGATCCCCGACGGGGTCGATCTCGAGCGGTTCCGGCCCGAGCCACGGGAGCAGGCCAAACAACGGGTGGGATGGGACGACGAGGGCCGCGATATCCTCTTTCCGTACCCGCCCGCTCGCGGGGTCAAGAACCACCCGCGGGCCGAGCGGATCGTCTCCGTCGTGGACAACCTCCGCGAAGACCCCGTCCGGCTCAGGACCGTCCACGGCGTCGCCCACGACGCCGTCGCCGACTACATGAACGCCGCCGACGCGTTGCTTTTGACCTCCGACAGCGAGGGCTCGCCCAACTCCGTCAAAGAGGCGCTTGCCTGCAACCTCCCCGTTGTCGCCACGGACGTCGGCGACGTTCCCGAACGGCTGGCCGGCGTCGACCCCGCCGTCGTCGCGACGACCGACGAGGAACTCGTCGAGGGGCTGCTCGCGGTCCTCGAGCGCGACGAGCGATCGAACGGTCGCGCGGCCGCCCGCGAGGTCAGTATCGACCGGACCGCGGACCGACTGCTCGCGGTCTACGAGCGGGTCGCGGGCACGGTGATCGAAACCGACGGCGAGCGTGAGCGGCGACGCGTCGCGGGGACGGGCCGGCTCGAGTAGGCGTCGGTCTCGCCTTCGACATCCGCCCAAGTATATTTTTCTGGGGAAAACATATATTTCACCGGTGCGTACGGTGGCGTATGAGCGAGGACGGTCCACGAGTCGCCGACCTCGAGCCGTTTCCGGAGACGGACGCCGACGACGAGGTCAACGACGCCGCGGAGACGGAATGGCGGGCCGCGACGACGGCGTTCGAACGCGTCGACGCAGTGTTAGGTCGGACGACCGACTGGCAGCGCGCGAGCGAGATCGCCGATCGCGCCCGCGTCTCCGAACCGACCGCACGCAAACACCTCACGGCCCTCGCCGAGACGGGGCGGGCGGCGACGAAAGAGACCGGCACGGGGAAACGGTTCCGTCGCGATCCCGATCGGCGACGGCTCGAGCGGGTCCAGCGACTGGCCGACGACCACTCGCGGGCGGAACTCGAGCGCTCGATCCGCGAGATGAAGGCGCGGATCCGGGAGTTCGAAGAGCGCTACGACGCGACGGGTCCCGCCGAACTCGTGGATCGGCTGGAACCGGACGACCAGGACGGCTGGGACGACCTCTCCCGATGGAAGACGACGCGTCGGAACCTCGCGTTCGCGAAGACGGCCCGGTCGTTCGCGGAGACGCGACTCGTCGACGCGAGGAGTACCAAGACGGGACACACGGAGAATGCCTGACGAACGGGGACCGATCGACTGGGACGCGCTCCGCGCGGTCGAGGGCGTCTTTCGGGACCGACTGAACGGACTGGTCACTGACGCCGAATACGTCCCCGACGCGATCGACCCGGTCGAACTGCGGGTGACCCTCGCCGCCGGCTTCGACGCCGATCGCTGTCGGTTCGACGTTCAGTGGTGGACGAACCACGGCTACAAGTACCACTACAGCGAGGCCGACCTCGAGTTCCGGTTCGGCTGGGAGATCCGGCCGGGTGTGCCGGACAAGCACTTTCATCCGCCCGCGAACCCCGCCGAACACCGCGAGTCGTGTATCGCCCACGAGGAGCCGGAACTGGTCACGCTCGCGGTTATCAAGTGCTGGTGGGACGCGCTCGAGGCCGGTGATCCCGCGGTCCTCAATTCGAACGAGAACCCGCCGTAACCCCGACGAGGAACGATCGTCAGCGATCGCTCCGTCTCGCAGTTATTGGACTTCCGCCCGGTACCACTCCATCGCCTCGGGAACGTGGGCCTCGAGGGGCTGATACTCGTACCCTAACTCCTCGCTGGCCTTGCGCGACGTGTAGAACAGCCGCCGGGTCGCCAGCTCGGCCATGTCCCGGTCGAAGGGGAACACCCGGCGGTCGGCGACGGCGTCGACGACCTCGGCGACGGGGCCGGCGGCGCGGATCGCTGTCGCGGGCACGCGGAGCCGCGCGGGGGAGCCGTCGACGGCGTCGGCGATCCGGGACACGGCGCGGTCGTAGGTGAGGTTCTCGCCGCCGAGGATGTAGTGCTCGCCGCTCTCGCCGCGCTCTGTGGCCGCCAGCAGCCCGTCGACGACGTCGGCGACGCCGACGATGCTCAGCCCGCCGGGGAGGTGGGCGGGCATGGTCGGTTCGACGCCCATCGCGAGCAACTGTGCGGTGAACGCCTCGTCGCCGGGGCCGAAGATCGAGGTCGGATGGACGGTGACGGCGTCGCCGCCGGCGTCGGCGTAGTCGTCGACCAGCTCCTCCGCGGCGGCCTTCGAGGCCTGGTAGGCCCCGACCGGCCCGGCCACGTCGGTCTCGTCGGCGAACGTGTCGTCGCCCTGCGGGCGTCGCGTCCCGGCCGTGCTGGTGAACACGAGTCGGCCTGCGTCGGCGTCGCGACAGGCCGTGAGGAGCCGCTCGGTGCCGTCGCGGTTGACCGCCCAGATCGTCTCGGGCCCGGCGCTCCAGAGCCCGATCCCCGCGAGGTGAAAGACCACGTCCGCGCCGTCGACGAGTTCTCGCAGGGCCTCGCCGTCGGCGAGATCGCCGACGTGCCAGTCGATGCCCTCGAGGTCGCCCCGGTCCGAGGTCGGCCGGCAGAGGCCACGAACGGTCCAGCCATCCGCCAGCAGCCGCTTGCAGAGGTGGGAGCCGAGAAACCCCGTCGCGCCGGTGACCGCCGCAGTGGGGGCGTCGGCGGACACGGTTATCGACCCCCCTCGAGCTGCGGGGGCACGGCGTCGCCGGCCACTGCCGCGTAGACCCGGTAGGCGGTCGTGACGGCGGGGTGGGGGTCGTCCGCGGGCGGCAGGTCGCCGTCACCGATCCGCTCCCGGAGGCGATCGACGTCGATGCCCGCGCCCTCGACGGCGACCGGGTCGTCGGTACGACGGGTGGTCGAGAGCGCCGGGTCGGCCTCGAGCGAGCGGCCGAGCAAGGAGGTGGCGACGGCGTCGACGGCCGGAGCCGAACCCGCAAAGAGCGCGTTCGCGGCGACCGGGTCGCCGCCGTATGCGACCGTCGCGTCGAGGACGGCGACGGTCGGTTCGATCGATCGGGTGACTGCCACGGGGGCCCGATCCGCCCCCGCGTCGCAGTCGACCAGCCCGGCGAGCGTCCGCATCGCGCCCGCGACCGGCCCGTCGGCGGTCGGCCGCAGCGACGGGACGACGACGACCGCGTCCTCGGCGAGCCGGGCCGGGATCGAGAGCGCGACCGGTTCGTCCTCGACCCCGCTGAGGCCGCCGGTTCGGGACTCGTCGGCCAGGTCGACGCAATCGGCATCGAACCGCTCGAGCAGGGCCGGATACCCCAGATACGCCGCGGTCCGATCGAAGTCGATCCGGTCGTCGGTCGCGCCCGCGATGGCGATCTCGGCGTCGGTTCGCTCCTCGAGGCGGGCGACGATCGCGCCGACGACGGCGGGGTCGGTCACCATCCCCGACGAGGGATGAAACGGGTAGTGGGCGTCGGGAACGATCGTGATCCGCTCGGCGTCGGAAAGGGCCTCGAGCGCAGGGCCGAGGACATCCCGCACCGGTGACTCGAGGGCGGCCAGCCGGGCGTCGACGTCGGGCGTCCAGCCGCCGCGGCGGTCGGCGTCGTCGGTTCGGGCCGCACGGACCGTCTCGGTTCTCATCGCGTCACCTCCGGGGTCTCTCGGTCGTCCGCGGGACCGCCCGTCTCGCTGTCCGCGTCGTCAGCCGTACCGTCCGTCTCGTCCGCTTCCGCGGCGAGTTCGTAGGCCCGTTCGGCCAGCGCGAGTGTTCGGCGGCCGACCTCGCCGTCGACGGGCGGTCGCTCCCCCTCGCGGATCGCCTCGCAGAAGTCCGCCAGCGCGTCGTAGTGGGCCTGCAGATAGAAGGTCGGCCCGAAGACGTCCGGTTCGTCGCCCGTGAACCGGCTCGCGACGTTCGAGAGCGCCGACCTGGCCGCGTCGGCGTAGAAGTTCGCCGGCAGGTAGTCGTCGTTGCTGATCGTCCCCGTCACGCCCTCGAGGCGCAGTCGGGTGTTGACCTCGGGGAGTTGCTCCCACTGGTAGGAGCCACAGTGGAGCGTGATCGTCGTCCCCGTCTCGGGAGCGGCCATGAGGACCGTCGCCGCGTCCTCGACATCGGTCTCGAGGCTCCGGCCCGTCGACGCGTCCCGCACCTCGAGGTCGCCGAACAGCCACTCGAGGACGTCGAAACAGTGGACGCCGAGTTCGAACAGCGAACCGCCGCCGGCCGCGTCGGCGTCGAGCGGCCAGGACGCTGGGGCGTCCTCGGCGGGCGGCCGGCCGAGCGGGCCGTCGTTGAGCCGGGTGATCGAGGCGTAGGGGACGTGACCGACGCTGCCCTCGTCGTAGGCCGCTTTGACCCCCTGCATGTCCGGCTGGTAGCGCAGCGTGTGGTCGACGCCGACGGCGATGTCGGCCTCGCGTGCCGTCTCGAGGAGCCGGTCGGCTTCGTCGGTCGAGCGGGCCAGCGGTTTCTCGACGAAGACGTCGACGCCGGCCTCGGCGGCCCGCTCGACGGCGTCGGCGTGGAGGAAAGGGGGGAGGGCGACGACCGCCGCATCGACGTCCTCGGCCGAGAGTAGCGTCGTATAGTCGTCGTAGGTCCGCGAGACGCCGGCCCGTTCCGCCCGCTCGCGGTTTGCCGGGACGGCGTCGGCGGCTGCGACGACCTCGACCGACGGCATCGCCGCCGCCGATTTCAGGTGTACCATGCCGATGTTGCCGACGCCGAGGATACCAAGCGAGAGCGCGCTCGAGTCCGTCCAGCGATTCAAAAGCGGTGGAGTCATCTGCCCGAACAGGGGGCCGCGGCGGGCTTTGTTATCGCCGTCGTACGTCTCGTCGAGCTTTCGTGTAGCGCTCCCTTTCAGCCGTCACTGCCAGCTCGCCGTTGCCCGTTCGCTAAACCCCGATTCGGGCGCGACCCGGCCGGCGACGTCGGCTATCGTCTCGACCCGGAGGTCCGTCGCGGCCCGCTGGCGGTCGAGATACGACAGGATCGCCCGCATGCGCCGGTCGTCGCGCTCGTCGGTCAGGTTGTTCGGGTGCAGCCACATGTGAAAGAGCCCGTCGGTGCGGGCGGCCTCGTCGATGCCGCGACGGGCCAGTTCGACCATCGGGTCAGCCCAGATCGACTCGGCGACGGTGCGGGCGGCCCCCTCGAACCCGAACAGGAACAGCGAGGCGGGAACGTTGACCAGCCCGTACTCGTCGACGACCGGTTCCACGAGCATCGATCGATCCCGGACCGTCGAGTCGAACAGGCCGCGGACGCCGTCGCGGGTCGGCGACCGCCCGCGATAGGCCGTGATCCCCTGTTCGGCCAGCACGTCGCGGTGGCCGACGTCGTTGCGCGGATAGACCAAGGTGTCGATCGACCGGTTCCAGTCGGCGGCGATCTCGCGACTGCGCTCGAGTTCGGCCACCGCGAGTTCGCGGTCGGTCTCGGGGCGACCGAACAGCACGTGCGAAAAGGTGTGGCTGGCGAACTCGTGGTCGGCGTCGGCCTCGAGGACGGCCGCGACGAGGTCGGGGCCGTATCGGAGATCCTCGCGGTCGACCCACTCGCCCCGTTCGCGGGCGAACCAGCCCTCGGGGGCCGGATGGTCGTCGTGAACCCCGTCACAGCTGTCGAGCATGAGGTGGCCGACGACGGCCCAGGTCGCCGGCACCTCGAACTCCTCGAGTAACTCGAGCATGACCGACCAGCCGCGACGGCCGGCCTCGACCCGTTCGGCCGGCGGCGTCACGAGGTCGTGAAACCCCCAGCCGAGTTCCGCGTCGAGCGAGATTACGACGCTGCCCACGGATCCCACCACGGTTGGACGCGTTTCATATCTGGACGGTTCCGACGGGATGACTTTGTTATGGATCTCTTGCCGGCCGCGGAACCGAGACCGGCGTCGTCGCCCGTCGACGAGCCCGCGGCGGCGAGACGGGCCGGGTTCGCGGCCGGGTTAACCGAACCGAACAGGGGCCGGGCCGATGCGACACTGCCTGAACACGCTCTATAACAAAACGCGCATCGAGCGATTCCCGGGATAGCAGGCGTCGCAGACACTTCAAAACCCAATCATGAGCGGATCTATACCCCCCTCCGAGCGAGCGTTCGTACTCGGATTCGACGGCGTACCGTGGCGACTCATCGAGCAATGGAGCGACGCGGGCGAACTCCCGAATTTCGCCCGGATGCGCGAGGAGGGGGCCGCCGGCCCGCTCGAGAGTACGCGCCCGCCGACGACGCCGCTGGCGTGGCCGTCGATCGCGACCGGCGTCTGGCCGGACAAACACGGGATCTACGGCTTCCAGAACCTCTCGTCGGAGTACAGCCACGAGATGTACACGAGCCGGGACCTGGCACAGCCGGCCCTGTGGGACCAGCTCTCCCCGGCCCACGTCGGCAACGTCCCGATGACGTATCCGGCCCGCGAGATCGACGGCTCGATGGTCACCGGGATGATGACGCCCGCCACCGACCGGGAGTTTACGCATCCGCCCGAACTGAGCGAGGAGATCGACGCCCGGATCCCCGACTACGAGATCAGTCTCGATTACCCCGAGTACGCCGACCGCCCCGACGAGTTCGAGGTCGCCGTCGACGAGATGCTCGCAAACCGCCGCGACCTCCTCGAGCTCCAACTCGAACGGGCCGGTGACGACTGGCAGCTGTTTTTCTTCGTCTTTACCGCGCCGGACCGCTTCCAGCACCTCGTCTGGGAGATGGACCGGCTGCTGGCACACTACAAGCAGTTAGACGAGATCCTCGGAGAAGTGATGGCCTACACCGACGATCACGACGCCGACCTCTATGTCGTCTCCGACCACGGCTTCGGTCCGATCGAAGAACTCGTCTACGCCAACCGGATCCTCGAGCGAGAGGGGTATCTGGCCAGGCGCGAAGACGACGGGACCCGCGGCGCGCTCGCCAGCCTCGGGATCTCGCGGGACACCATCACGGGGGCGCTCAACCGCGTCGGGATCACCGAGGAGACGCTGGTCCAGTCGCTGCCCCGGCGGCTGGTCGACTCCGTCGCCGAGCAGATCCCCGGCGATCACGCCCTCTACGACGTCGACTTCGATCGGACCGTCGCCTTCGTCCACGACACCGGCAACTGTTATATCAACGACACCGATCGCTTCGACGGCGGCGTCGTCTCGCCGGCGGAGGTCCCGGAAGTAAAAGCCGACGTCAGGGCCGCCCTCGAGTCGGTGACCGACGAGGCAGGGGAGTCGCTGCTCGAGGTCAGCGACGGGGACGAACTGTTCCCGACCGACGACGACGCGCCGGACCTGGTCGTCGGCGGACGCGGCGTCTACGAGTCCCGCAGCGGGATGGCCGACGAGGTGCGGGGCGGCACCGGAACCTACGACGCGAGCCACCGCAGCGAGGGAATCGTCCTCTGTCGGGGGCCGTCGATCGATTCCGGCGCGACCCTACGCGGGGCTCGAGTCGTGGATATCGCACCGACCCTGCTACACGGCATCGACGAGCCGGTTCCGAAGAACGCGGACGGGCGTGTTCTGTTCGACGCTTTCGACGAGGCGAGTACGCCGGCGACGAGCCGGGTCGAGCGGACGACGGCCACCGCGATCGACACCGGCGACGACGTCGACGAGGACTTCGACGACGTCGAGGACCGACTGAAAGGGCTGGGCTACATGGAGTGAGTCCGCTCGCGGCCCGTGGACACGACCCGAGGAGACGGTCGGCCGCTACGAGTCCCGCGGCAGCGACACGACGATCGTGTTCCCTCCCTCGGAGCGTTCGAAAGCAACGTGGCCGTCCGAGAGGTCGACGACCCAGTGGACGAGCCACAGCCCCAGCCCCGAGGTGTGATAGACGTCGTCCATCCTCCAGTCGCCGGTCAGGACGCGAAACTCGATCTCCGGAATCGGCGGGCAGTCGTCGCGGATCACGATATCGACCCCATCGGACCGGGTACGGACGGCCACCGACAGCTCCGGCGTCTCGTCGGAGCCGTAGCGAACGGCGTTCTCGAGCAGTTCCGTCACCGCCAGTTCGACCTCGTATAGGGCGCGGGCGGTCGCCGCGTCCGGCAGGCTCGTCTCGATCGTCGCCTCGGGGTGTGCGTCGCGGATCCGATCGATCGCGCCGGCGACGATCGGAACGAGGTCGATCGATTCCGGGACCGGCCGCTCGGTCAGCAGTTCGATGATCTCGCGCTGTTTGTTCGCGCTCTCGAGAAGTTCCTGGCCCTGCAATCGGATGATCTCCGCGCGCCCGCGAGAGGGTTCCGACGCCTCGCTGGCGATACACTCGGCGTTGCCGAGGATGACGGACATGTCGTTGCGGAGGTTGTGTCGCAGGAGGTTGTCCATGACCGCGAGTTGGCGTTCGCGCCGTCGCCGGTCGGTGACGTCCCGGGAGAAGCCGACGATCCGGTCGACGTCGCCGTCCTCGAGGATCGGTTCCGAGCGGACCCAGACCCAGCGGCCGTAGTCGGCTTCTGGGTTGACCCGGTACTCGATGTCGGCCGATTCGCCGCTCGCGACCCGGTCCATCGCCTCCCTGACACAGGGGACGTCGTCGGGGTGGACGACGTCGAGAAACGCCTGCGGGTCGTCCTCGAGGGTCGACACCGGCTGGCCGAAGACCTCCTCGTAGGCGGGGTTGACGAACAGGACCTCCGCCCAGTCCTCGTCGAACATCCAGAGGACGTCGCCGACCGTCCCGGCGATCGTCCGCAAGCGACTCTCCGCGTCGCGGCGTTCTCGCTCCGCGGACACCTGCTCGGAGATGTCGCGCGAACTCACGACACAGCCCTCGAGGCTCTCGTCCGGGGGGTTCGTGAACCGGCTCTCCAGCCACACCCACTCGCCGTCCGCGGCCGCGTGTCGGTAGCGGACCGTCGCCGATGAACCCGTCGCCGCCATGACGGCCTCGAACTGCTCGAGAACGGTCTTTCGATCGTCGGGATGAATGTACTCGATGGCACGGTCGCCGACGAGTTGGCTCGGCTCGTAGCCGACGATCGCGGTACTGGCTTCGTTGACGTACACGAACGTCCCGGCCGCGTCGACGACCGCGAGCTTTTCCCGGGCGTGCTCGAGCAACACGGACGAGAGATCACCCATCACCATACGACGTTCTCGTATGGTTAGTGATAGACCCCGAAAAGCGTATGGGCGGTGTTCGCACACCGTCGCTATCGAGGGCGGGCGGCGACGCTGTGTGTCGCCGGCGGGACTGCCGGCACCGATACGCGATCGGTAGCGAGACCCTAGCGCCGGTACGCGAGGGCTACGGGTCGGCAGGGACCGCGATCCGCCGGGAAACACAGATATATTCCTATAGCAGCCGCTGAAAGTCATTGTATACCTGATCGCACGACAGCGTTGCGATCAGTGTGTGAATCGTTCCAGCGGCTGCTATAGTGTCGGGCTCCGTGACGGTTCGGACGCAGGCACCCGTACTCGCCGTCGTCGCCAGCGCGGCCGGCGGGCCGAACGCGTGTGTCTCGAGTGAGAGGATGACACGACGGAAGCTACTGGTCGCGATCGCGACCGCGGTGATCGGCGCGATACCGCTCGTCGGGTCCGGTCGCCTCGCATCGATCGCCCGCCGAGCCAAGGGATCGGAGCAGGCAAACGCCGAGACGACGGTCCCGCGGGACGGCTCGAGCGGGTCGGAACGACGGTTCGATCGGCGCGTGTCCGCCGCCTTCGATCCCATATTCCGGCAGCCGTGACGAGTGGAGGGCGGGGTCCCGGCTTCCGGCCGCCCGGTTTCGGTACCGTCGGCCGCGACCCGTCGTCGACGGGGACTCTCCGGTATGCGACTATTTACTAACACCGTGTCTGTGCTGAGTCGCAATCGATCAAACAGACAATGAATCGAGGTCAGATTCGGAGCGGCCCGCACCCCGCCGGGACCGACCGACGACCCGCGGACGGACTCGAGACGCGCCTGCAAGCCGACGCCCGCCCGCTCGCGGCCGGCCGCGAGCGAACCGCGGAGGTGGACGCCGAATGAAGGTGGTGTCGGTCGTCGGTGCCAGACCGCAGTTCGTCAAGGCCGCGGCCGTCTCGCGGCGGCTCCGGGACGCCCACGACGAACGCCTCGTCCACACCGGCCAGCACTACGATCCCGAACTCTCCGCGGTGTTCTTCGACGAACTCGCCCTCCCCGAGCCGGCGTACCACCTCGGCGTCGGGTCGGCCCCCCACGCGACCCAGACCGCCGAGATGATGACGGCGTTGGAGTCGATCGTCGCGGACGAATCGCCCGACGTCGTCCTCGTCTACGGCGACACGAACTCGACGCTCGCGGGCGCGCTCGTGGCGGCCAAGTCGTCGGCGACGCTCGCACACGTCGAGGCCGGCCTGCGCTCTCACGACCGGTCGATGCCCGAGGAGGTCAACCGCCGGCTGACCGATCACGCCGCCGACCTCCTGTTTGCGCCCGGCCCGGACGCGGAGCGGACCCTCGAGCGGGAGGGGATCACCGAGGGTGTCTCGGTTCCGGGGGACGTGATGTACGATACGCTGTTGGCGATCCGGGACCGACTCGACGCGGTGGCCGGCGACGGGCCGTCGGTCCCCGACGAGTACGTCCTCGCGACGGTCCATCGCGCGAAAAACACCGACGAGCCCGACCGGCTCGCATCGATCGTCGACGGACTGGGGCGACTCGAGCGGCCGGTCGTCTTCCCGGCCCACCCGCGGACGGTCGACGCGCTCCACGACTACGGTCTCTGGGAGCGACTGACCGCGGACGTCCGCGTCGTCGATCCCGTCGGCTACGCCACGTTCGTCCGACTGGTCGAGGGCGCGACCTGCGTCGCGACCGACTCCGGCGGCGTCCAGAAGGAGGCGTTCTACCTGGACACCCCGTGTGTCACCCTCCGCGATCGGACGGAGTGGACGGCGACGGTCGACGCCGGCTGGAACGACCTCGTCGGAGCGGACGCCGACCGGATCGTCGACGCCGTCCAAGCCGCCAAGAACCCGCCCGCCAAGCCCGACCTCTACGGGAACGGCAACGCAGCGGCGCGAATCGTCACCGCGCTCGAGCGACACGTCGACGATGGCTGAGACGCCCGCTCGAGGGCGGCCCGAACCGGGGGCGTCGCCCGACGACGACCGCGCGTCGGACGCGGTCGTCGACCCGGTCGCCGACCGCCCCCGGGCGCGGTTCGATCCCCCCGGCGATGCCTCGTTTGCCCTCTGTCTGACTCACGACGTCGACCGGCCGTTCAAGGGCCTGCGGTCGCTGTACTACGCCCTCCAGGAGCGACCGACACACCACCTCCGGACCGCGGTCTCCGGGGACAATCCCTACTGGCAGTTCGAGGAGATCATGGCCCTCGAGGACGAGTTGGGGGTGCGCTCGGCGTTTTACTTCCTGAACGAACAGCACCTGCTCGCCGACCGGCCGGTCCGGGAGTGGTTCTCCCCGACCAACTGGGTCCAGCATCTCGGCCGCTACGACGTGACCGCCCCCGAGATCGCCGACATCGTCCGGGACCTCGATTCGGGCGGCTGGGAGGTCGGCCTCCACGGCTCCTATCACACCGCGGACGACCCCGAGCGGCTCCGCGAGGAAAAGCGGATCCTCGAGGACGTTCTCGACGGCCCCGTCGCCGGCGGTCGCCAACACTACCTGCGGCTGTCGGTCCCCGAGACGTGGCGCTCCCACCGGGCGATCGGTCTCGAGTACGACGCGAGCCTCGGCTCGAGTACCGAGTGTGGCTTTCACGCGGGCTACGACCCGATCCGGCCCTTCGGGGACGACTTCCTGGTGTTCCCGTTGACGATCATGGAGCAGGCGCTGCCGGACCCCGACAGCCGGCCCCGCGCGGCCCGTCGGACCTGCGAGCGGCTGTTGGTAGAGGCGGCGGAGAACGGGGCCGTCATGACCGCCCTCTGGCATCCGCGGTATTTCAGCGAACGGGAGTTCCCCGGCTACCGGACGCTGTATCGCTGGCTGATCGAACGAGCGCGGGAGCTGGGGGCCTGGATCGGCCCGCCGCGGACCCTGCAGGCGTCGCTCGAGGGCGAGGCCGACCGATCGCATCGTGCGGAAACCGACCCCACCGAGTTTCGGTTCACACAACTGCAATCATGAGTCCACGACTCCCCACAGGCGCCGCGGCGGTCGTCGTCACCGCAGTGTTGCTCGTCGGCAGCGTCGGCGGCGTCGCCGGCCAGTCCGGCGCGCCGATCGCACAGACGAACACGCAGCCGCCCGACACCTACGTCGTCGAACAGGGTTCGTTCTGTCAGCAGATCGAGCCGCTGTCGTCCGGCGAGACGGTCGAATCGTTCTACGAGTACCGCAGCCACGAGACCCATCCGGAGGGGACCGACCGCTTCTACAGCTCCTACGGGATGACCCACCTCCAGCGGGACAACACGTCCGGCCTGTTCCTCCACGAGGGCCCCGAGGGGCTGAGTCTCGTGACGGTCCACGACCGGCTCGATACCGAGACCCCCGGCGGGCTGGTCACCTACGAGATCGCCGGCCTGCCCGCCGAGAGCGAGTGGGTCGTCCGGGACGACAACTACACCGGCGACACGAGAATGGACGTGTTCGACCGCGGCGACGGCTGGACGTCCGCCTCCTGGATCTTCCGGGACGGACGGACCGACGGCGGCGCGATCAGGGGCGGCCTCGACGGCCAGTTCGCCGTGACCGTCCACCCCGGGTTCAACGAGGACTCGGCGTTCGCCGACCGGCGCAGCGAACTGTACGACCCCGACTTCGACGGCGGCGGCGAGATCGAACGCTGGGACGTCCTCTCCGGCGCGGCCGACGATCCCGAGCGAACGGAGCTGCCCTCCCTCGAGGAGCCGGTGACGATCCGGACCGGCACCTGCGACGACCCGTCGGTCACGTACGACCGGACCGACGGCGGGATCACCGCGACCGTGACCGACGCCGCGCCCGAGGATCGCGTCTTCCTGCAGCCGACTCGCGGGACCGACGACGGCGTTCGCTTCGACGGCGTCGAGCTGACCGGCCTCGAGAGCGAGGCCGCGATCGGCTTCGAGAGCCAGTTCTCCGAGCTCTCCGGGAACGGCCCCGAGGGCGTCGAACCGCTGTCGTATCTGACCATCGCGAACGAGTCGGGGGCCGCCGACGCGTCGGGGACCGTCTCCGTTACCGTCCAGCGGGACCGACTCGAGGAGTTGGGCCTCGAGCCCGAGGAGGTCGTCCTCTACGAGCAGACTGGTGACGGGTGGACCGAGGCCGACACCACGGTCCGCTCGGAGTCCGATGGCGAGTACCGGCTCGAAGCGAACGTGACCGCGCTTTCGACCGTCGCGGTCGCGCCGGCACCGGGCAGCGGCTCGGACTCGCTCGGCCTGCTCGGGCTCGGTGCGGGGCTCGCCGCCGGTGCCGTCATCGGCCTGGGCTGGCTGGCGACGACCCGACTGCGCGATCGGTAGCCGTGCCGTCCGTGGCCGTGTCGAATCGGGTTCCGGGAGGACGGCTTCGTCGGAACGCCGCCGCATCGCTGTCGCGGAAACGCGTCCACTGGGTCGCTTCTGCCGTCCGCTCGTGCCGTCGAGTCGGAGCGACGGGTCACCCCCTCGAGGGCGAGCCTCGAGGCCTGTCGGTACATCCCGCGCCGAATACGGCGTCCGTAGCGAGGACAGGAGTGAGATGCCAGTCCAATCAGGGACGGGAGAGTCGGAAGAACAATACCCTTTTGCCGCTCCTTTTGCAATTTTCGGCCAATGACGGAGCAGGGTTCGTCGGAGACTGAAGACCGGAAAGACGATCATATCCGGATCGTTCAGGAGCGAGACGTCGAAACCACGGGAACGGGCTTTGAAGACGTGCGACTCGTCCACGAAGCGCTGCCCGAACTCGATTACGACGCCATCGATCCGTCCATCGACTTTCTGGGACACGAGTTAGCCGCCCCGATCTTCATCGAGAGCATGACCGGCGGGCATCAAAACACGACGGCACTCAATCGGGCACTGGCCCGCGCCGCCAGCGAGACGGGCATCGCGATGGGGCTCGGAAGCCAGCGGGCCGGCCTCGAACTCGACGACGACGGCGTCCGCGAATCGTATACCGTCGTCCGTGACGTCGCACCCGACGCGTTCATCTACGGGAACCTCGGCGCTGCACAGCTTCGGGAGTACGACATCGAAACGGTCGAGCGCGCTGTTTCGATGATCGACGCCGACGCGCTCGCAGTCCACCTAAACTTCCTCCAGGAGGCCGTCCAACCCGAAGGCGACGTTGACGGACGGAACTGTCTGGCTGCGATCGAACGCGTCGCCGCGGACCTCTCGGTTCCGGTCATCGTCAAAGAGACGGGCAACGGGATCTCCGGGGAGACCGCCCGAAAGCTGTCCGCGGCGGGGGTGAGCGCGATCGACGTCGCTGGGAAAGGCGGCACGACGTGGTCCGGGATCGAAGCCTACCGTGCAGCCGCCGCGAACGCACCGCGCCAGCAACGGATCGGCACCCTGTTCCGAGACTGGGGCATCCCGACCGCTGCGAGCACGCTCGAGTGTGTCGCCGAGCACGACTGCGTGATCGCGAGCGGCGGCGTGCGGACGGGACTGGACGTGGCAAAGGCGATCGCCTTAGGTGCCCGCGCCGGCGGGCTGGCGAAACCGTTCCTGAAACCGGCCGCGAACGGACCGGACGCCGTTATCGAACGCGTCGAGGACCTGATCGCCGAGTTGCGGACTGCGATGTTCGTCACCGGTTCGGGTTCGATCGACGCGCTGCGAGGGGCGGAGTACGTGTTGCATGGGGAAACGCGAGAATACGTCGAACAACGAACCAGTAGCGAGTAGCAACTGTGTTTTTGACCACCGTCCAACGATGCGACGATCACCGATGAACCCCCGTTGTGCCGTCTCGGCTCGTGGAGCGACATGAGTATCCAACTGCTACTCGCCGCTCTGTTACTCGGTAGTCTGGTCGGATATTACGTATCTCTGCACCGGATTCAGGAGATCGGTGATGTCATTATCTTCAGCGGTCTCGCCATCTTGCTCGTTTCGATCGGGACACAACTCGGCGGTGACGAGCAGATTCTACAGGATTTGAATACGATCGGCGGCTCCGCCCTCGTGCTGTGTCTGGGCAGTATCATTGGAAGTGTCGGCTGTGTCTACCTCCTCATCACGGCCACGTCGATCGGCGATTCGGAATCCGCCTCGGCCGATGGGACCGTCACTCGGCCGGACACACCGTCGGAACTAGACGCTGGTGGCTTCGATTGGAAGGTCACGGGCCTCATCGTCGTCTCGCTTACCGCCGGGCTCGGCCTCTCGGCCGTCGGGCTTCCGGAACACGTCGTCACACGTATCGTCTCGATCTCCGATTACGCGCTCCTGGCGCTGCTGTTCGGCGTCGGTATTACAGTTGGCGGCGATACCGAGGCCGTGAGTCATATCGTCCGGATCGGCTGGGGCGTCCTCCTGATTCCGGTGGCCGTGGCCGTCGGGAGCATTCTCGGTGGCGTGTTGCTCGGGACGGTTATCGGCATGCCAGTCACCCACGCCGCAGCAGTCGCAGCAGGGTTCGGATGGTACAGTTACGCGGGGGTCGTCGTGTTCGATCTCGGCGGGGTCGAACTGGGGACGATCGCGTTTCTCGCGAACCTCCTTCGGGAGCTCGTTACCTTCCTGGTGCTGCCGGCCGTCGCCAAGTACTTCGGGGGCATAACGAGTATCGCGCCGGGCGGCGCAACGACGATGGACGTCACGCTCCCGTTGATTCAGCGCGTGTCCGGCGAGCGGTTCGTGATTCCGGCGCTCATCAACGGCCTCGTGCTGTCGGTCGCCGCGACCGTTCTCGTCCCGACCATTCTGGGGATCTAGAGGCCGGTACCCGAGGACGAAGGTGATGGCTGTCTCTCTGCTGGTGCCGGAGAACGAACGTCGCTCGAGGCCGATACGGCGTCTCGTCACCGTTTCCCGAGACACCCGCAGGACGATCGCGGGTGGACGGGCAACGACTGACGGGACCCCGTCTCAGTCGCTGCCGACGCCGACGGGCGCGTTCGGACCGTCGGTCGCCGGGCGGTCGAACTGGCGGACGACGTCGATGTCGTCGACGCGACCGCGGGCCGTCGCGACATCGACGAGCAGGTCCGTGAGGTTGATCGTCTCGGCCAGGTAGTCGTCGCGACGCCGTTGCCACGCCTCGTCGATGCCCTCGTCGCGAAGCAACGCCGTCGCCCGGTCGCGGAGGTCGTCGAAGCGGGCGACGTTGTGGATCAGCCCTCGGTTCTCGAGCGCGACGAAGTTGCCCATATCGGCCTCGCCGACGAAGGAGTTCGATCGGATCGCCGGCGTGCCAAGCAGGGCGGCCTCGGTGACCATCGTCTGGGTGTCGGCGACCAGCAGCGTCGCCTCGGCGAGCGCGTCGTGCATCAGGGCGGGATGGAGGTCGAACGACCGCGCCGGCAGCCCCGCGAGGTCGACGTCGTTCCCCTCGTCGGAGACCAAGACCGTCGCGTCGTCGCTCAGTCGCTCGACGAGGCGGCGACACTGCTCGTTCGTGATGCCGTCCTTGCCGACATCGTGCTGGGAGCCGAAGGCGTTGAGCCGGAGGAGGACGTATGGCTCCTCGTCGCCGACGCCGAGTCGGTCGCGGACCGCGGGGTTGGGGTCGTAGACGTCGGGATGGAGGTACGCACACTCCTTGAGTCCCGGAAACACGTAGTGGTCCGCTCCGAGGTCTTTTCGGAAGGTGTTGGGCGTGAGGATCGCCCGGGCGAACGGCGTGGAGATCGTGTGATCGAACGACGCCGGCTCGGAGTCGATGAGCAACACCGTCGGCGTCCGGAGCAGGGCCCCCGTGTGGGCCGCGTAGCCGCCCATCCCGAAGACGAGATCGGGGTCGAACCGCCTGGCCCGCCGGATCGCCCGGAGATAATGGGCCGGCAGCCGGCTCAGCAACGACCCCTTCGACGTATCGCAGTAGCCGTAGACCTCGTAGGGCAGTTCGTACCACTCGAGCAGATCGACCGTACAGGTGTAATCGCGAGCGAGAACGAGCACCTCGTGTCCGCGGTCGCGAAGCGTCTGGACGGCGTGTTTGTACAGATGGACGTGTGCCGGCGTGTTCGTGAAGAACAGGTATCTCATGTCAGTGACCACCCGGATCCATACCCGAACGTGGGACCGTCACTGCAATTGTTATCTTGCTCATACCAGTTTCGACGGGAGAGTACACCGAACCGACCGGTTGCCGATCCGACCGGTCGAGGGGGTAGCCGCCGTATAATAATGGCCCGTCGGCGGGAGGGCGGAGACAGATGCAGTCCGAGTACATTCCGCGGATCGGCGTCCGGCGACTCTCGAGTACCGTGGCCTCCCGATCCGCCGGCCCAGCGGGCGATTCGACGGGGGGAAACAGGTCGGGGACGGACGCGCCAACGGCCGAGCGATACGGACCCGTTCTCGAGTCGACGCTCGCCTACGCCCGGGAGCGGGACTACGTCGGGCCGGATTACGGCGACGGGATGAGCAGCGAACTCCTGCAGGCGCTGCCGGTCGAGAACAAGTGGCTCAATCTCGCCGTTCAGGAGACCGTCAAACGGACGCCGGTCGATGTCCGGCCGCTGTTTCGCGTCGAACTCCGGCGCAACTTCAAGGGTGGCGGCCTGTTCGCGATGGCGAACCTGAACTACCACGACCTCGGAGCCGAGTGGGACCCGGCGAAGGAACCGGCGTTCGACCCGCTCGCGGAGGCCGAACGGCTCGCCGACTGGCTCGTCGCCGAGCGGTGTGAGGGCTACAGCGGGTTCTGCGGCGGGCACCGCCACGAGATCCAGCATCTCCACACGAAAGGCGAGCCGAACGATCCCGACATCGTCTCGACTGCCTACGCGGTGAAGGCGCTGTTGCGCGCCGCCCGACTGGACGAGCGATACGCGGCGGTCGCCCGGACCGCGCGCGACTTCCTCGTCGAGGACCTGAACTACCGGGAGGTCCCCGAGGGCGCGAAGATCGACTATCACATGAACCACCCGGACGACTCCTACACCCTCAACTCCGCGGCGCTTGGCGCGGGCATGCTCGTCGACCTCTACGAGTACTTCGGCGACGACGAGTACCGCGAGCGGGCGACGAAGATCCTCGATCACGTCGTCGCCAACCAGACCGACCGCGGCGGGTGGCCCTACCGGCTGCCGGCCTCGGCCTCCCACCTCTCGATGGACAGCCACCACAACGGCTTCATCATCGAGTGTCTCCAGCGCTATCGCGACGTCGTCGACGCGGATCGGTACGCCGACGCGCTCGAGACGGCCCTCGAGTTCTACCGGACCGAACTGTTCGACGTAGACGGCGCGCCGAACTTCGACGAGGAGAACGCCTATCCCCGGGACATTCACGCCAGCACGCAGGGGATTCTGGTGTTTACCCGCGAGGGCGAACTGGACGTCGCCGAGCGGATCCTTCGGTGGGTCCTCGCGAACCTCCAGCCCGAACAGGGACGGTTCTACTACCGGAAGTATCGCCACCACACGAAACGGGTGACGCTGATGCGCTGGTGCCAGGGCTGGATGTCCTACGCGCTCTCGGAGTTCCTGCTCGCGAGCGCGGACCGATCCGGGCCCGATCGGGTGCCGGAGCGTCGCAGGGCGGCCGACCCGTCGGCGGTCGGTGACCGATGAGTCGATCCGGGGCGTCGTCGCGTCCGGAGCGGCCGGGGGCGGCGTCCGCAGCGACGGCAACGGCGTCGGGGGAGCCGGCGGACGGGGCACCGACAGTCGACGATCGCCGGGTCCTCGTCGTGACGGGGCTGGGACACAAAAACGAGCGCCACTACGGGCCGCTCGCCGACGTCGCCGGGGAGACGACCATGGTCTGTCTGGATCCGACCGGCGACCTCGAGTCCGCGCGGACCGTCCGCGTCCCCGAGATCGGCCCGCGGCCCGTCCGCGTCCTCTTCCTCTTCGTCCTCGCGCTGTACGAGGGGTATCGCAACGATTACGACGCGGTCGCGTCGATCTCGCTCGTCCCCTACGGGTGCTACGCGCTCGCACTGAAAGCGCTCTACGGCTACCCCGCCCACCTCGGGATCATCGGGATCGATCTCGACCACCACGCCGAACAGTGGTACGGTCCCGTCCCGCGGTGGCTGTTCAGGCGCTTCGACGCGGTGTCGGTCCCCGGCACCTCACACGCCGAGCGACTCGTCCGGTTCGGCGTCCCGCCCGCCCGGATCGAACGGCTGACGAACGCGATCGACGTCGACACCTATCGGCCGCCGGCACGGGCGGTCGAGACCGACTACGAGTTCGTCTGGATCGGCCGGTTCAGCGCCGAAAAGGATCCGCTGCGGTTCGTCGACGCCCTCGCCGAACTCGAGGCGGCCGACCGGGAGTTCCGGGCGGTCATGGTCGGCGACGGCCCCCTCCGGTCGGCCGTCGTCGACGAACTCGCCGCCCGCGGGCTGGCCGACCGGGTCGACTGCCCCGGCTGGGTGGACGAGCCGCTCGAGTACTACCGCCGATCGGCGACGTTCGTTTTGACCTCCGAGCGGGACGCCTTGCCGCTGGTCATGCTCGAGGCGATGGCGACCGGCCTGCCCGCGGTCGTCCCGCCGGTGGGGTCGATCCCGGACATCGTGACCGACGGCGAGAACGGGCTCGTCGTCGCCGATCGCGAGCCCACGACCATCGCGGCGGCGATGGCGCGGTGTCTGGACGACCCCGAGTTCCGTCGCTCGCTCGGGGCCAACGCGGCGGCGGTCCGGTCGGACGTCTCGCTCGAGCGGGCGAGCGAGGACTGGCGGCGGATCCTGGCGGCCCTCGAGCGGTGAGCCGGGCAGTCGCAGTTCGGCAGACGGGCGGCTCCCGGCGACCGGAAGGACCTCGATTACCGCCGGTAGCGACGCGATAACAAAGCGAATACTCACCGCAGGGAGACCTACATGGACATCGAACGGCTGACCCTCGAGGAGTGGGGCGACGCCCTGCCGGCGACGGGCTACGAGGTGTTTCACGAGCCGGACGCATTGGACGTTCTCGACGACCACACCGACGCGGAGCGACAACTGTACGGCGCGTTCAAGGGCCAGCAGCCGGTCGGCCTGTTGCCGGTGTTTGTCGACGAGCGTTCGATCGGCCGGACGGTCCTCTCACCGCCGGTCTCGCTCAGCGTGCCGCGGCTCGGCCCGATCCTCGATCCGGCCAGCCCGAAGCGCCACAAGCGCGAACGGATCAACCGGGAGCTGACCGCCGGCGTGATCGACGCCGTCGGCGTCGGCGACCGGACGACGCTCTTTCGGATGCGCTGTCCGCTCGAGTACGTCGATCCCCGCCCCTACGAGTGGAACGACTTCTCGCTCGAGCCGCGGTTCACCTACGTCCTCGACTGCGAGGGCGAGACGATCGAGAGCCTGATGACGGGCTTCAGCAAGAGCCTGCGCCGGGAGATGCGCAAGAAAGACGAGCTGGATCTCACGGTCGAACGGGAGGGGATCGAGTCGGCCCTGCGGGTCTACGAGGACGTGGTCGAACAGTACCGGGCCCACGACGATTCGCCGCCGATCTCGCGGGCGTTCCTCCGTGATCTCCTCACCGCCCTGGACGACGACCTGTGGCGAGTCTACGTCGCCCGGACCCCCGACGGCGAGTACCAAAGCGGCGTCGTGACCCTCTACTCGCCCGACCTCGCGTACTTCTGGCAGGGCGGGGTGACGGCCACCTACGAGGGCGTCAGCGTCAACAGCCTCCTCCATCGGGCCATTCTCGAGGACATCCTCACCGATCCCGCCCTCGAGTCGGTGACTGGCTACGACCTCGTCGGCGCGAACACCGAACGGCTCTGTGAGTACAAGGCCAAGTTCAACAGCGACCTCCGCCAGTACTACGTCGTCGAGTCGTCCGGCCTCGAGATGTCGCTGGCGAAGACGGCCTATCAGAAACTCTCGCGGGTCAAATAGACGGCTGCCCCGGAGCGCGGTGGCCCCTACCCGATCGCGCTCATACGGTCTTCTATCAGTCAGTGCCGGCGCGACCGCAGGAGTTCGCGGTCGCTCCGGGAACCAGAGACAGCAGACCGTATCAGTCTCGAACGTCGTACTCGACGTCGACGCTGGCGTCGCCGGTCAGCCGGAAGTCGACGATGTCGCCGTCGAACCAGTAGGCGTCGAGCGAGTCGGCGACGCTGCCACTGACCGTCGCCCCGTCGATGACGTCGCCGTCGTCGACGGTGGCGTCGCGGTAGCTCGAGGCGACGACGTCGCCGTCGGTTTCGAAGGCGTACGACGATTCGCCGTCCGCGTCGCTGCCGTCGATCGTGATCGCGTGTGGCAACAGTTCGGACTCACCGATCTCGTCCGGGTCGACCTCCTCGTCGTCGACGTAGACGTTGGCCGAGCCGTTGGTGAACGTGATGTCGCTGACGGTGCCGGAGAACTGGAACCGCTGCACGCCGCGTTCGATCGATCCGTCGACGGTGTTTTCGGCAATGGTCGCCGACGCCGCCGCGTCGTCGCCCACCGCCGCGTCGATCGTCCCGTCGACGCTGATCTCGTAGTTCGCGGCCGACCCGTTCCCGACCAGCGTCAGGACGTGTGGCCGTTCGTCGCCGTAATCGGCCGGATCGACCTGTTCGCCGTTGACGTAGACGCGTGCGGTCCCGTCGACGGTGAGTTCCTCGAGATCGCCGCTAAAGCGGAAGGCGTCGCGCCAGCCGCCGACGGAGCCGGTGACGGTGCCGCTCTCGATGCGGTCGTCGGCGTTGATCGACGCGCTGCCGGCGGTCGACTTCTCGACCGCGCCGCCGACGGTGAACTCGTAGCGGGTCCCGCCGGCCGTTCCGACGCCGTCGACGAGCAGGGTGTTCTCGAGGTCCGAATCGCCGACCGAGTCGGGATCGATCTCCTCGCCGTCGAGTTCGACCCACATCACGTCGGGGTTATCGACGCTGATCGAGGTGAGTGAGCCGTCGACGCGGTAGGCGTCGCCGTGGCCGCCGCCGGTGACGCCGCCGGCGCGCCACGTGCCGTCCGCGGACTCGACGAAGTCCTCGGACGTGTAGGTCCCGCCCTCGATGTTCCCGCCGGAGGGGCTCTCGTAGGGTGCGTCGGCGAACTCGACGGGACCGTCGGCCGTGAACTCGTAGCTCGCGTACCTGGCCTCGGGGTCGGTGACGAACGCGAGGAGGCTGCCCGCGGACTCGCTCTCGTCGTCCGAGCCGTCGCTGCTCCCGCCGGTCGAGCCGTCGCTCGAGCCGGACGCGGCCTCCTCCGCGGTCACCGGCACGCCCTCGACTTCCTCGGGTGTGGTCCGCTGGGCCGACCCCGCGCTCGAGCCGTCGAGCGTCGCGGCGCTCGCAACGTGTGACGAGCCGTATCGGGTATTACGCAGCGTACAGGTTGGGGACTCCACGGACAGCCCGGCTTCGCCGACGTAGAGGTCGGAAATCCGACACTCGGAGAGGTCACAGTCGACGACCTCGGCGCTGCGGTGGCGCACCCAGACGCCGCGGTGGGCGTTGACGGCGACGCAGTTTTCCACCCGGGAGCCGTCGGAGCCGACCCGCCACGCTGCGGGCTCGAGGTCGGCGGCGAAGGAGTCCTCGATGATGACCGGTCCGTTGCCGCTGCGGCCGGCTTCAGAGGCGTAGACGGCGTTGTCAGCGACGTGCTGAATGTTGACGTTGCTGATCGTCAGCTCCCCGGCGTGATTGCGGTTGACGTAGATCCCGTTGGGGCTGTTCGGATAGTCGGTACTGATCGCGCCGTCGCCCAT
This sequence comes from Natrinema mahii, assembly GCA_000690595.2. Classification (GTDB taxonomy): domain Archaea; phylum Halobacteriota; class Halobacteria; order Halobacteriales; family Natrialbaceae; genus Natrinema; species Natrinema mahii. Next base: position 500,846 of record JHUT02000001.1, read on the forward strand.
GTAACAGTTCTCGATCCGCCCGGTCGCGTCGGCGCTCTCGACCGCGCAGTAGATGAACGCCTCGCGGTTGGTCGTGTCCCAGACGCCGCGCCAGCCGATGTTGCGAACGGTCCAGTTGTCGCCGACCGCGTTGATCCGCGCCTCGGCGCCGTCGGCCGAGATGTCGATAAGTTTGTTCTCGAACGTCTCGCCGTCGTCGAGCCTGTACTCCCAGAGTTCGCCGGCCGGTACTTCGATCAGTTCGTAATCACTGGTTGCGGCGCCGGTTCCAGCGCCGGTGATTCCGGCCCCGACCAGCGAGGCCACGCCGGCCGCTTTCAGGTACGATCGGCGGCCCAGTAATCTGTTATTACTGCCGATATCGCCCGTCTCAGAACCGCTGTCGATATTTCTTCCGTCATCCGAATCCGCTTCGTCGCGTGCCATGCAACTCGGGTAATTCAATCATACCGCCATAAACTTTCCCACTCATCTAGGGTAAAATTTGATGAATGTAGGTGTATTCTGTATTTCTATTGTATATTTTTTATATCATACCGGCGAGAAGGATCTCGTCTCCGTTCGTCGACAGCTGCCGTCGGTAAACACTGCTTACCGAACCGGAGAGGTGGTAAAAAGCGATTATCGACTCGAGATCGGCGGACCGCCTCGAGGACGGACAGTCGGCCGATCGGTCAGGAGAGCCGAGAACGGCAAGCGGGCCGGCCGCGGGACGACGGGGAGACGGTCACCGATGAGTGGTCGGCCGGGCCCGCGGTTCCGCGGCGACGGTCGTACAGAAATCGATCAGCGATTCCGCCTGACTTCGCCAGGAGTACCGCTCGGCGACGGTTCGGCCGGCGGTACCGAGTCGGTCGCGGAGCCGCGGCGACGAGACGAGCCGGCGGAGAGCGGCCGCCAACTCCGCCGGCTCACCGGGCTCGACGAGGAGGCTGTTCTCCTCGTGTGTGGCGTATGCCTCGACGCCATCGACCCGAGTCGTCACGACGGGGACTCCACACGCCATCGCCTCGATGTTCACGAGACCGAACCCGTCGTAATAGGTCGGGTAACAGACGATATCGCTCGCCGCGTAGTAGCGATGGAGGTCGTCGTGGGGGACCTCACCGAAAAACGTCACGTCGTCCCCGATCCCCAGCTCGCGAACCCGGCGAGAGAGGGCGTCCGCAATCGAGGCACCCTGCGGACCGGCACCGTCGCCGACGAAACAGAGGTGGGCGTCGTCCGAGAGCGGTTCGAAGGCGTCCAGCAGATCGAACACCCCTTTCGCCTCGGCGAGTCGACCGACGAACGTGACGGTCGGTTCCGGCCTGTCGAACGCCGGTTCAGCGTCCGGACTGAACCGATCGACGTCCACCCCGGGCGTGACGACGTGATCGACTTCGCGGTCGAGGGCGTCAGTGACTGCCGCCGCCGTCGCGTGGGAGTTGGCAACGTGGATGTCGGTGGCCGAGAGTCGCTCGCGGACCTTCCCGCCGACACCGACGGCCGAGAAGCCGTGATACTGGTAGATCGTCGGAACGTCGACGAGACGGGAAAGGACGAGATCGTCGAGGTAGTAGTGGGTGATCAAGACGTCGACGGTCGTGTTGATGTGAGCCACGAGACCGGAGCGGATCCCGGCTGCCAGCGTCCGAAGCGAGACGATATCGTCGTTCCCGAGGATCGGCAGCGACCGCTGTACCGCGGCCGCGAACGCGGTGTCGGGGATCGCCATTTCCACGGTTTCGTATGTCGATTCAGTCGCGTGCGGACGTTTCACCCCCGAATAGACGACGCTCTCGGCGAGCGAGTCGACTTCCGCCGCCAGTTCACGGATGAATATCGCCTTCCCACTTGCCTCCCGGAGTCTCGTCTTGGGATAGTAGTGGCCGATCGTGATCGGCTCCCGTCGCGCCATACGCCATCCCTCGAGGGAAGACCGGATTGTTATCGTTCCCGTACTCTCTCGGCACGTGAGAGGAATCGGATGGGGAGACGCGCCGGCAGACGGGACCAGGATCCGGACGGCGCGTGCGTTACTCGCCGGTCGCCGCTGGGACGTAGTACAGTTCGAACTCGCCGTTCGACTGGACCCGGTTCACGCCGGGTTCGGTCCCGACGGCCTCGAAGTCCCGTTCGGTGTATCGGAGTCCGCGGTACGCGACCACCTCGCGCTCGTAATCGGCCCGCGTGAGGGCGAGATATCGAGCCTCGTCGTACCGGCCGGCGAGCCCGTCACTGAACGCGGCCGGCGGAACGTCGCCGTGTTTCCAGCTTCGGTTTTCGTTGCCGCGAACCGCATCGTCGTACCTGTTTGGCCCGTCGCGCAGGCCGAGGAAATCGCGTTCGCCGTCCCGGTTTTCGAACGCGGTTTCGTAGCCGGTCATGGTCGCGTCAGTCACGTGCGGCGAGGTGTTGTAGATATACGGGGACGGGAAGACGGCGACCAGCGAGAGTACCATCAACAGCGCGAACGCCGTCGCGAGCGCCATCGACGCGACGCGACGAGAGCCACCGCTCGAGGACGAGGCAGTGAGGCGGGCGGCGACCCCGTAGATCGCGATCGCGCCGAGGATCGTCACGAATACCATCATCAATCCGAACACGCGAAAGTACATCTCCGATCCGGGCGCGAAGATATACGCCACGAAGACGGGGCCAAGCGCCACCAGTGCGGCGATGAAGTACGCGGTCTCGGCACGGACGGCCTCGACCAACCGCGTCCCGCCGAACGCGATCACGCCGAGCGCGAGCCCGCCGGCGAGCAGCGAGAACACGAGCTGGGGGAAAAACAGCTTGAGGAAGATCTCCGTCAGACTCCCGCCGATCTCCGTCAGCGACGAGCCCTGCGTTCCGACCGCGTCCGCCGCCGCGCCGCCCTCACCGGTGACGAACTCGAGGACGGCACCGAGGAAATACTCGAGCGTGCCGGCGAAAAAGCCGTAGTTCGAACTCCAGAGCAAGAACGCGGCGACCAGGAACGCCACCTGGCCGTACACGGGCGTCTGATCGGCCATCCGGCCGTACTCGGCACGTCGAGCGAGGTACTGGACAGCACCGATCCCCAGGAAGGCGGCGATCAGATGCGCCACGAGCTGGGGATGATAGAGGACGGCCGCGACCGATGCGAGCGCGAACGCGACGCCGACGGCGGTGACCGATCGTCCGCGCCGCTCGGTGCGGAGATACGTCGCGAACAGGTACAGCAGCAGCGACGAGAACAACACCGCCTGTGACATCGCGTGTGCCGACAGATTCATCGAGATCGTCGTGATCGGCAACAGCAGGAACGCCGAGAAGGCGGCGACGGCGACCGCTCGCCCGTCCGAGACGATCGTGCCGACACACAGGGGAACGAACAGACAGAACAGCAGAACGGCGAAGAACACGACGAACAGCATCGACCGCGAGAGCGCGATACCGACCGTCGAGTTGATCAGCGTCGTCACCGTGTGGATGCCGGGGTAGAACAGATCGAAGGGAGCGAAGCTCCCCTCGCTGATCCCGCGAGCCCACCCCAAATGGGTCAGCGAGTCGTAGTGGCCGTAGAAGCGGTAACCGCGAACGATCGGAAGCCCGACGAAGACGACCATCGCGAGACCGCCGAGGACGAGCGCTATCGACCGACTCCGGTGCGGTCGGCTCGTCGCCGTGAACGGCACGAACGCGACCGCGAGCGAGACGCTCAGTGCGACCAACAGCCCCGCCCAGACCGCCGGCGAGGTCGTCGTATAGATGGAGAGTTCGTATCCGGTCGCCGGATCGGCACGGGCGACCAGTGCAGTCGCGCTGACAGCGAGAAAGCCGATCGCAAGCACCAGCTTCCGGATCGGGTCGTCGTCGATGGCTGACTGTGGAGGCATTCGGACTACCAGGACGTTGCCCGATCGCAGGCCTTGTTATTCACCGGTTGCCGACTGTAAGCTCGGTCGTACCGTCACCGCGAACCGAACGACGCTCGAGGCCGGTTTGACCGCGAATCGATCGGAGAGGGCGCGGAGCACAGTTGACGGCCGAGAGGCGGTCGAAGGACCCGAAAGGGACGGGCCCGAACGGAGACGATCGCGTTCCCCGCGAGCCCCACGCGTTTGCCGGCCGTTGCGGGACGGCTGTAGCCGCAGCCGCAGTCGGATCCGACGACGCGGCCGCTCACTCGCCGTCGGTGACGTCGACCCAGACGTAGCCGTGGCGGTACGCGTTGTCGATCGTCGGCGTCTCCGGAACGTCCCCGTCGTACAGGAGGACGGTGATCCGGATCGATCCCGCCTCGGCCTCGGGGGACAGCGTGCGATCGGCGTAGGCCGTGCCGCCGGCGCTGACGTTGTAGTCGATGCGCTGTAACTCGCTGCGTTCGACGACCTCGTCGCCCTCGAGGCGCTGCTCTTGGACGACGGCCGTGTAGTCTTCGTCCGCGCCCTCCCGGTTCTCGACGGCGATGACCAGCGGGACGGCGTCGCCGGGTTCGATCTCCGAGGGATAGCCCGACGCGACGAGTTCGCCGGTGTCGTCTTCCGTGAGCAGCCGGAGGCTCGTGTACTGCTCGCCGTCTTGGGGCGCGACGAGCGCGTAGCCGACCGTCGTCAGCGCGAGGAGCATGCTGACGACGAGGACGACGTTGACGGCGACGTGGCGCGTCGATCCCGCGTCGAAGATCGCTGCCCGAGCCGCCTCGAGCCGGCGGCCGGGCCGATAGCGGTCGGCGGGCGGGACCGCCAGTCGGCGGGCGACCGCGACGCCGGTCCCGAGCAGGGTCCCTCCCGCGACGGCGTTGACGACGGTCGAGGTGGTGAACCCGAACGGTGTGGCCGCGATCACCAGTCCGAGCGGCGGAAGGAGGGCGAAGCTCAGCCCGAACGACAGCGCCGCTCGCTCGGCGTCGGACAGCGAGACCGTCTGTCGGAGCAGGGCCCGGTCGGCGGGGCTCGCGGGCGTCTCCCGCGGGAAGAGTGCGGACAGGACCACGTACCCGGGCGCGAGGAACAACAGCGGGAATCCGACCGCCGCCCGCAGGACCGTCGATTCGGTATCGACGACCGTCAGGAGGACGGCCGCGACGAGGACGAAGCCGGCGACACCGAGCAGATCGAGAGGGGTGCCAACGAGGAGGGACTTGCTTCGCCGCCGCAGGGCCGCAACCGGCTGCAATGGCAGGTCTTTCATTGTGTTTTATCGACCGCACCATCCTGTCAGGTATTGTTACTGGTCGGCTACCGTGGTGATCGGAGCCGACGCCACTGGGACAGCGGCCCGACAGCGCCCGGTTCCCGACACCGTGGCCCCCGGGAGCCGACGGCGGGAGGTCCGTCGCTCCCGACGACGGAAACAGGACGCTTACAAAGTAGGTGTGCGGGGAGGCATCGCTTATGGAACGCCGAGCGACGACCGCCCCGACCGCACGCGAGGAACCGCGACCATGAGCGTCGACGTCCGCGTCGCGACGGGGGACGATCTGGACCGGTGGAACGGGTACGTCGAGCGATCGCCACAGGGGCGACTGTGTCACGAACTCGAGGCGCTGCGGGTACAGGCCGACCACGCGGACGCAACGTTGCATCCGCTGGTGGGGTTCAAAGGACAGGAGCCGGTGGGGATCTTTCCCGTCTTCGAGATCCGGAAGCAGTTCGTGACGACGGCGTTTTCGCCGCCGCCGGGCCTCCGCGTTCCCTACCTCGGGCCGGCATTCCTGAACATGGGGAAGCTGAAACAACGCAAGCGCGAGCGCCGCCGGCAACGGTTCATGGACGGCTGCTTCGAGTGGATCGACTCCGAACTGAATCCGAAGTACGGACACGTCCGCACCGCAACGGCCTTCGACGACGCGCGGCCGTTCCAGTGGAACGAGTACGACGTGACGCCGGCCTACACCTACGCGGTCGACCTCGAGCGCGACGAAGACGACCTCCTCATGTCGTTCAGCAGCGACGCGCGGAGCAACATCCGCAACGCCGACGACGACGCCTACGAGATCGCCGTCGGCGGCCGCGAGGAGATCCGGCTGATCCACGAGCAGGTCCGGAACCGGTACGAGTCCCAGGGGATCGACTTCGACGTCCCGCTCGCGTTCGTCCTCGATCTCGCCGAGGGGTCGCCGAACGGCCACGTCCGCCCCTATACCCTCCGGGTCGACGGCGAGTTCGTCGGCGGCATCCTCGCGCTGGAGTACGGCGACACCGTCGGCCGCTGGCTCGGCGGCGTCCGCACCGACGCCGACGTCGACGTCCCGACCAACGACCTCCTCGACTGGGCGATCATGCGCGACGGACTCGAGCGCGGCCTCGAGACCTACGACCTCGTCGGGGCCGACACCCGCCGGATCAACCGCTACAAGGCGAAGTTCAACCCCGAGTTGCGGACCTACTACAGCCTCGAGTACGGCTCCTGGGGGGTCCGGCAGGTCGCGTCGCTGTACGACTCGGTCAAATAGCGCGATCTCGAGGGGGCGTCTGCCGCCGCATCGGGCCCCCACCGGAGTTTAGTTCCTGTCGTGGCTGAGGTACGTCGTCGCCCAGTTGTCGCCGTCGTCGATCGCGTCGCCGCCGAGCGTCCAGTCGGATTCCGTCGAGAGCGGTCGGACCATCAGCGTCGTCGTCTCCGTTACGGGCGAAAGCGGCGGCTTGTCGTCGGGCAGAAAGCCCCGTTTCAGGAGCGTCGTTCGGGGAATCGAGTCGGGCGAGGCGACCAGCAGGTCGGCCGCCCGGTTGTCCGCGAGGACGGCGGTCAAGAGCCGTTCGCGGACGGCGGTCGACCCGTCGGCACCGGAGCGGACGTCGAGGATCATCGTCCGCGTCAGTCCGGGGGACCGGTCCGTCCCGGTAATCATCGCGGCGCGGTCCCGGTCGCCGTCGGTCGCGAGATACGCGCGGTACTCCCAGTCGGGCCTGCGGAGCCGCCACTGCAGGAATCGCTCGTCTCGCGGGACGTGGAACCCGTCGGGAACCGACTCGCGATAGAGCGACGCGAGACGCGCCGCTGGAACGGGTTCGTGACGGCGGACGCTGACATCGGCCCCCGTCGATCCGCCGTCCGCAACGAGATCCCACGCGGCCAGATACCCCCTCGCGACCGGTGAAGCGGCGCTCGAGGCGAGGGCCATGACGCCGTCGCCACTCCCGGCGGCGATCGCCGCCGGATCGTGGATGCGGTAGTACGACCCGCGTTCGGCGGCCACTCGCCAGCCGAGCTGTCGGTTGCCGGCGCGGGTCTTGCTGTTAGGGAAGTTGAAACAGAGTTCCGGCTCGCCGTCTCGGTAGTCCTCGATCGCCGCCTCGGTCAGCCGTGTGAACAGCCCCTGACGGCGGTGGGCCTCGTGGACCATCGTGTCGCACGGTTGTACCGCACGGACGACAGTGCGGCTCGTCCGGAGCGGCAGGGCGAAAAACGAGCGCGCACCGACGATCTCACCGTTTGCCGCCGCGACGTAGATCGGGACGTGGTCGGCGTAGGGGTTGTCCCGGTACTTCCACCGGAACCACTCCTCGTCCGGCCGCCGCCCGAAGACGTCGTCGTACAGCGACAGGTACCCCTCGAGGTCCCCGCGCCGAAACCGCCGAATCGTGTAGTCAGTCATCGTCGCCGACCGATCGAGCGGCGCCATCGGTCGTGGCCTCGTGTGTGGCGTCGTCCAGAACGCGATCCGTCACGTCGGCCATCGTCTCGACCGAGAGCAGCCCGCGGTCGCGCCGGTCGGCGACGTACGAGAGGATCCGACGGAGCCGGTCGCAGTCGGACTCCCGGACCAGGTTGTTCGGGTGGAGCCAGACGTGGAAGACGCCGTCGCGCTCCGCCGCCGCGTCGATCCCCAGCTTGGCCTGTCTGACGACGGGATCCTCGCCGACCGTCCGAGCGACGCGACGAGCGGGACCTTCGAACGAGAAGAGATCCAGCGAGGCCGGGACGGTCACGAGACCGTGTTCGTCCACGGTCGGTCGAACGAGCGGTGGCGGCGTCTCGCCGACGGTGTAGCTCGCGAACTTCGCGAGCGGATACGCCGGCGAGTCGTCGTACCAGCGCGGCGGCGAGACGCCCCGGTACCCCCTGAACCCGTGTTCGGCCAGGAGGCCCCGAAACGCGACGACGTTGCGCGGGAAGACAAACGACGAGGCGGACAGCTCGCGTTCGCGAGCGATCTCGGCACAGCGTCGAATCTCCGCGGCCGCGATCGCGGGCGTGATCCGGTCCCGGTCGAACACCGCGTGGGAAAACGAATGCCACCCGATCTCGTGATCGGCGTCCGCGTCCCGGAGCCGCTCGACGAGGTCCGGACCGAACCACCGCTCGTTCTCGCTCGCGTCACCGCCGGGGTCGGGAGTGAACCATCCCGAGTCCGCCGCGGGATGCTCCCGATGAGCCCCGTCGCACTCCTCGAGCAGCAGGTGGCCGACGACGGCCCAGGTGGCGGGGATCGAGTGACTGTCGAAGATGTCGATCGCCCGTCGCCATCCCGTCCGGGCACTTCGGATCCGTCGTTCGGGGGGCGACTCCAGATCGTGAAACCCCCAGGCGAGTTCGGAATCGAGAGAGACGACGATGGTTCCCATACGCGATGACCGCACTCGAAGGGAGTTAGTTACGCAGTTGTTATACTCTCGAGAACCGACGCTCCGGCGCGAACGAGCCGTCGAAAGGGCAGTCGCCGGAACGAACGCGCTGGAGCGAGTCGCGTTCGATCCCGACGCCACGAACCGATGGCGGGTCGGTGAAGGTCCGGTTTCCATCGGGAATCCGATCAATAACGAAAGAAGCGTATCCCGGAACCGTCGATAATGGACGACGGATCCTCCCTTCGAACGCTACTCGTCGGTATCGACGCGGCCTGCGATCGGGTCCTCGAGCCGCTGTTCGACGCCGACGAGGTACCGACCCTCGAGTCGCTCTACCGGGACGGGGCAAGCGGCCCGCTCGAGTCCCAGATCCCGCCGTGGACGGCCTCGGCGTGGCCGTCGCTGTACACCGGCATGAACCCCGGCAAGCACGGCGTGTACGGCTTCCTTACCTTCGACGGCTACGACTGGGACGTGGTCAACGCGACCGACGTTCGCGAGCGGACCCTGTGGGAACTGCTCGACCGACACGGGATGACGAGCGTCGTCGTCAACGTCCCCGTGACCCATCCGCCCCGCGAGTTCGACGGCGCGCTCATTCCGGGGTACACCGCGCCGGAAGACCCCGACTGTCACCCCGCCGGCCTGCTCGCGGACGTGCGAGAGTCGATCGGCGAGTACCGGGTCTACCCCGACGAGGACGCCGCCGACCGCGGGAGCGCCTACGCCGACTGCGTCCGGACCCGCGGCGAGGCGTTCCGGTATCTCGCCGACCGGTTCGACCCCGACTTTGGCTTCCTCGAGTTCCAGGCGACCGACTCGATCTTCCACGAGCGACCCGACGACGACGCGGCGATCCGGTCGATCTACCGCGAGGTCGATCGCCAGCTCCGCGAGACCGTCGCGGCCCACGATCCGGACACCGTGATCGTCGCCAGCGACCACGGAATGGGGCCCTACGACGGCTACGAGTTCCGCGTCAACGACTATCTCCGTGACCGCGGCGTCGTCGAGACCGAACGCGGCGGCGAGGGGATGCCGACGTGGGCGACGGTCCGGGACGGCAACCTCAAGCAGGGCGAGGCGGCCACGGACTACGAGCCCGGCCTCGCCGAGCGTGCGATGGCGCGGGCCGCGGGCGTCGGCCTCACGAGCCAGCGGATCGGCGCCGTCCTCGCACGGCTCGGGATCGACGACGTCGTGGCCGAGTACGCCCCCGCGGGGCTGGTCAACGCGGGCGCGACGCAGGTCGACTTCGCGGCCTCGACCGCCTCCGTCCGCTCGCGGATCGAACTCGGCGTCCGCATCAACCTCGAGGGCCGCGAGCCCGACGGGGTCGTCCCCCGCTCGGAGTACGAGACCGTCCGGTCGCGGCTCATCGGTGAGTTGCGGTCGGTCACGACGCCCGACGGCGACCCCGTTTTCGAGACCGTCGCTCCCCGCGAGGAGTTCTTCCACGGCCCAGAGAGCGACCGCGCCGTCGACATCGTGACCGTGCCGGCGGACTTCGATCACTTCCTATCTGCGACGCTGCGCGACGCGCAGTTCGGCCCGCCGAGCGAGCCCTGGAACCACAAGCTCGAGGGGACCGTCGCGGCCAGCGGCGACGCCGTCGAGCCCGATGCGGGGGTCGGCCGGCCGCACCTCTTCGATATCGCGCCGACGGTCCTCGCGACGCTTGGCGTTCCGGCTGACGAGCGGATGGACGGCGAGGCGCTCCCCTGCGTCGAGTCGACCGAGACCCGCTCGTATCCCCGGTTCGACGCGGACCCGTCGGTCGAGACCGCCGACGAGGGGGTCGAAAAGCGACTCGCGGATCTGGGGTATCTCGAGTGACTCGGACGGGCCCAGACGCTTACCGGTCGGAGCGAACGAGCCGAAGCCCGGTCTTTGCCGTCGTCCAGACCGGATAGGCCGCGTTGTAGACCGGCGTAGGGGCGTTCCGCGCGCCGGCCCGGAGGAGTCGATCGGACAGCGGCGGCTCCGCAGTCGTGAGCAGGTCGTCGAGTTCGACGCCGTCGAGCCACTCGAAAAAGGCCCGCTCGGCTGGCGAGGTCGGCTCGGTCTCGCGTGCGCGCTCGCGTATGTCGGCCCACATGTGGCGCTCGTCCTGCCCGAGGACCCAGTCGCCGCGCTCGAGCGAACGCCGGAGGCGACGATAGTCGGCGTCGGTGAAGGGGTAGCCGTGGTCGGTCGGCTCGAGGCCGGCCAGCCGGAGCCCGACTGCGGTTCGATAGCACTTTTCACACTTGCCGCAGTTGCCGTCCATGCGGTCGTTACAGGTCTGGAGTTGCAGCGTCGAGCCCTCGGTGCGGACGTAGTCGGCGATGACATCGAGGCGCTCCTGTCGGGTGAGTTCGTAAGCGTCGTGGTGACACCGGGTGCCGGCCCACCGGACCCGCTCGTCGACGTCGGGGCGGGACCCCCACTCGAGGTCGATCCCCTCCCAGTGGGTCGCGGCGACGGAGAGGTCGGTCATGCCGCGGGCGTACGCGAGAGGGGCACAGAGCCCGAGCAATCCCAGCCCGTGACCGACGGAGCTGTACCAGCCGCCGTCGACGTGGCGCTTGTAGTGGGCCAACAGCATGGGGTGATCGAGGAAGGAGAGCATGTTCGACTCGACGAACGCGGCGTCGCAGCCGTGGTCGTCGGCGAACCCCGACACGCGCTCGCGGAGCGCCGCCCACTTGTCGTCGTCGGCCGCGTCGGGGGTGATCGTCCAGCCGCGGATCCCGATCAGCGTCGGCGATTCGTCGCGATGTCGCACGTACGAACACGTCGAGTCGACCCCACCGGTAAAGAGCAGTCCGTGTTCCCCACCCGGGTCGGGCTCCGGATCGACAGTCTGCCGGGCGTAGAGCTCCCCGCCCTCGAGGAAGTCGTACATCGCACACAGCGACGCCTCGACGTCCGCGAGGGCGCGGGCGAACGTCGCGTCGACTTCGTCGACGTAGACGTCGGCCCCGTTGGCCCACGCGACCGGACAGACGTGTGCGAGAACCGGGATCGCGAGGATCCCGTCGGGAACGTCCGCGATCGGGACGTCGTAGCTGGCGCGGAAGGGCTCGTCGGTGACGAATCGATCGAGGTCGCTCGAGGTCCGGACGGAACACTCGAGCGTGCGGTCGTCGACGGATAGGTCGTCGATAAGAATGGATGACATTCGGAAGTCCCTCGTGCTCGAGCGGATCACGACCGTCCACAAAAGCAATCGGAACCGTTGATCGGTTCGGGAACGAGAAATCGTTCCGTAGCTGACGATCCGGAACGACAGGGGAGCCATACAGGACGACCGCCGCCGCGCGGTTGGGGCTCGAGCCGGTCGCAGACGGTCACTGACGGTGATGCCGACGAAATCAGCATCGATAGCGGCCGACCGGCCGTCGACGGGGCCCAGCCCACACACCTGTTTTCGGGCGTAAGAGCCGGATAACAAACGTGGCCAGTGCCGAGGGCTGGACCAACACATGCGTGTCGAGAGCCCGCCGGACGGGCGCGGTGAGAACGCGTGAACCGCTCGCGACTCGACGTGACGCTCGCGGTCGGCTACCTCGCGGTCGCTGCGGGGATCCTCGTCGCGAGAGCCAACCCCGCGACGGCGTACGAATCCTCGGTGTACACCGGCTCACCGACGGCGGTCTGGATCGGCTTCGCGCTCGCGCTCGCGATCGCGGTCGGGACGGCACTTACCTGTCGCGGCCGGCGGCAGGGACTCGGAATCGCGCTCGGCGCGATGACGGTTACCGCCGTCGCGAGCCTCCCCGTACTCCGGAACTATCGGTTCCTCGGGATGGGCGACCCGATGACCCATCTGGGGTGGACGCGGGACATCGTCTCGGGCGGGACCGCGCCCCACGAACTGTTCTATCCCGGCCTCCACTCGCTCGCGTCGATCTTTCATTTCGTCGGCGGCGTCTCGATCGAGCGCGCGCTCCTGTTCGGCATGGTCGTTCTGTTCGTCCCGTTCCTGCTTTTCGTCCCCCTGACCGTCCGGGAGATGGCCGACAGCGGGCTCGCGGTCGGACTCGCCGCGATCGTCTCCTGGATGGTCCTGCCGGTCAACAACATCGCGACCCACATGGCCGTCCACACCAACTCGAACGCGCTGTTTCTCGTGCCGCCCGTCGTCTTCGCGGTCGTCGCCTATCTCCGCCGCCGGGCGACCATCGAGCGGCTCCCGCTCGGACTCTCGCCGTTTAGCGCCCTCCTCGCACTCACCGCGACCGCGCTCTTGCTGGTCCACCCACAGCAGATGTTCAACGTCGTCGTCCTCATCGGCGCGATCACCGGCGTCCAGTACCTCGCCCGCTGGCGGTTCGACGACCACCCGATGCTCGAGCATCCGACCCTGACCGCACAGACGCTGCTTCTCGGCGGGCTGTTCGGGCTCTGGGCGCTGGGCAACGAGCGGTTCCGATCGTCGGCGGTCGCGCTCGTTTCCGGACTGCTCACGGACGACACCGGAGCCGGCAACACGGTGAACCAGCGCGGGACGTCGCTGACGGAGATCGGCGGCAGCCTGCCGGAACTGTTCGTGAAGCTGTTCCTCGACGCGGCGATCGTCGGCCTCGTCGTGGGCCTGTTCGTGCTGGTCGTCTGGGTCCGTCGGTCGAGTCTCGCGGACGAGCCCCGCGCGTTCGTCAACTACGTCTCGCTCGCGCTCGTTCCGCTCGGCGGCCTCTTCGCGGCCTACTTCCTGGGAACGCCGACGATGGCGTTCCGGCAAGTCGGCTTCATCTACGTCCTGCTGACGATCCTCGCCGGGATCGCACTGGCACAGCTGGTCGGCGGGCTTTCAAACTGGATCACGAGGCCGGGCGCAAACGCCGTTGCGGCACTGGTCCTCGGAGGCTGTCTCGTCCTCGGGCTGCTCACGATGTTCGCCTCGCCGTTGATCTACAATCCCGGTCAGCACGTGACCCCCGAGATGATGAGCGGCTACGAGGACGGGCTCGAACACGGTGCCAACGGGACGCCCCACGTCGGGATGGGATACGATCCCTACCGGTACGACCACGGGATCAACGGCCTCGCGGGCGACGACACCCTCAGCGCCGCCTCGGCGGCGACCGGCTCGGCCAACGCCACCGAGTTCTCCGCCGGCAACTACAGCGGGGCCTACCCCGCCGACGAGTACTACTTCGTGTACACGGAGTGGGACCGGACGAAGGAGATCGACGTCTACGACCAGCTCAACTACCGGCGCGCGGCGCTCGAGGGACTGGAACGGTATCGCGGCGCGAACAAGGTCATCTCGAACGACGAGTTCGAGATGTACGCCGTCCGAGACGCGTAGACCGACCGGCGTGGATCTCGGATCACCGCTCCGATGGGTCACTGAAGACGAGCCGTTCGAACGGTCGTCGTTTCCCGCCCGCGTGAGACGTCGAGACCGCGAGCCGTGACCGTCGTCGCTCGTCGCGTCTGCCGACGGCGGCTCGAGTCGTGTCCCATCTGTTTTCCCGGCGGGCAATCTGGCCGACCGCCGTTGCAACGCCGGTAATACGCAATTACGGCCGAAAAACACGATCGTACGTCGTCGAAACGGTGCCGCCCGTCCGAGACAGGAGTACGAGGTTCGACCGGAGAGATCGGCCTCGAGCGGCACAGAAACCATCGTATCCACTTGTTTCCGGCCGAAAAGAGTTGCTTACCGGCTGCCGATTCCTCACGATTACGTTCGTAATTTCGTGAATGCAGAGCCGTATATTGTTCGCGATTCCACAGTGTTAGAAATATAGTCTGTAAATTTAAGCCATATCGGCAAGAAAAAGTTTATGAGTGTAAGCCGGTGTTACGCTGATGTATGGCGCAGAATCCCCGTACGTCCGAGACGGAATCTATGCCGACGACAGGCCATAATAGCGGCTTAACCCGCCGAAACTACGTGCGCTCGCTCGCCGCGGTGGCGACCGCGACGACCGCACTCGGCGGTGTCGGCGCGGCCGCGGCCGAGGACGACTACGAGGTCATCGAAGCCCAGGGACAGACGATCACCCTCGAGGAGGGCGAGACCTGGGAGAACAAACTCATCGACATGACGACCGGGCAGGACATCGTCGTCACGGCCCACAGCAGCGACTGGACGATCCGAAACGTCGGCTTCAAAGGCGAGAACACCTCCGGTACCGGCTCCGCGACGTTCGGTATCTCCGACACCGGCAACGGCACCAGTACCGTCGAGAACGTCTACCTCGGCGACGGCGCGAGTACGGGCAACACCAACCCGAACGGCCACGGCCAGACGGCTTTCTGGGTCGCCCCGGACCACAACGGTCACATCGACTTCGAGAACGTCAACATCCAGAACTTCTCGGACAACGCGATCTACGGCTCCGCGCCCGGCAACAAGGGCGGCGGGACGATCCACATCGACAGCAGTTTCGCCGCCAACTGTTACGTCTCGCATTTCCGGCTCGGGACGGAGGGCAGCAAGGTCACCAACTCGAGCGTCTACGTCGACGAAAGCAACGGCTACGTCGGCCGCGGGATCTGGGCGTGGGCCCCCGGCACGGTCGAGGTCGAGGGCTGCCAGATCGAGATGAACGGCCAGAACACCGCCATCGACGCGGGCGCGAACGGCAACCCGACCGAGGTCGTCGTCGCGGACTCCGAGTACGACGAGAAAGCCGGTGTCGCCGAACACGCCGGCTCGACGGTTGAACTCGGCGACGGCGTCGGAACCGACCCCGAGGCCGTCATCCCCAGCGGCGTCCCGACCTCGCCCGAGGAAGCCGCATCGGGCGCGTCGAACTGAGTCGCCGACGGACCCCACCCCCTGCTGACACGTCCCTCTCCGACACCGCTGACGCCGCCCCTCCACATCACAACCCTGCTGACCGCTTCCCGCCACCGCAGTCCCGCTGACGCCGGCCCCCTCCACCGTTTTCGGCTGTTCTTCCGCACCGCTTTCGGCCCTCGGGTTCCCCGTTCCGACGCCGGAGCGTCGAGTAATCAGTGATTATCGACCGAGGTCGCCCTCGAGCGAGCCCAGAACCGGCCGCCCGTCCCGGTAATAGCTTCTTACCGAGGTCTCGAGCCGAAAGTTGCGCCTCATAAAATCCGTCACCGAATATCACCAAATCTTCTACGAATAGTGCTGTATATAGTTACAGTCTGTTAATTTTATGCTCAGGGATGGGGAAAGTTTATACTGGTAGTGTCGTATTACCCGATTGCATGGCACGCGACCCTTCGGTATCGGACGGCGAGTCGTCCCCCTCCCCGCGCGGGGAGGCGAGCGACGAGAGCGATAAGGACGGATTACTACACCGGCGATCGTACATGAAGCTGGCCGGGACGACGACGGCGGCGGCGACGCTGACGGGAGCGGCGGCCGCCGCCGGCGACGACTACGAGACCATCGAAGCCCGCGGGCAGACGGTCAGGATCGGCCGCGGCGAGACCTTCGAGAACAAGCTGATCGATCTGACCACCGGCGAGGGGTTCCTGCTCTACGTCGAGGGCGCGAACGCGACGATCCGGAACGTCGGGTTCGAGGGACTGTACCGGGGCGACTCCTTTATGATCTCGATCAAGGCCGGTGCCGGCGATATACTCGTCGAGAACGTCTACCTCGGTGACGGCGCGACCAAGGAGGGCTCGAGTTTCGTTCACGGGCCCGGCGGCGTCTTCATGCACCCGGAGAACGACGCCGACGTGACGTTCCGGCACTGCAACGTTCAGGGGTTCCCGAACAACGGCTTTTACTGTTCCAACACGCCCTCCGGCGGCAGCGTCCGCTTCGAGCGCTGTTTCGGCAAGAACAATGGCGTCACCACGTTCCGGTGTGGCAGCGCCGACGACGAGATCGTCGACTGCGTCGCGTACAACGACGACACCGACTACGGCCCCGGTTACGGCGGCTACGGCGAGACCGACGGTCGTCCCGTCTGGGTCTGGAACGGCGGGACCGTGACGATCCGCGATTCGCACTTCGCGGCCGGTCCCTACCCCTACGCGCTCGTGGCCGGCGCGAACGGCTCGCCCGGCAGCGTCGACTTCCAAAGCGGCGGCATCGACGGCGAGATCCAACGCGCCAGCGGCTCGACGGTCGACGTCGCTAGCGCCGTCTCGAGCGATCCGGACCTCTCGGTCCCCGACGGCGTCCCGACGACGCCCAAGGAAGCCGCGACGGGCGAGGGCGACGGCTCGAGCGGCTCCGCCGACTCGGCTGAGGGGCCGGACGGCGACGGGCCGTCGAACCTCCTGCTGGTCGAGGGCAGTCCGTCGGACGCGACGCGCTACGAGTTCACCGTCGACGGCGAAATCGAGCGCTCGACCGCCGAGGGCGCGTCGATCGACGACGAGGACACCATCGACGGCTCGACGGTCCGGGGCAGCGTCGCCGACTGGAAGGACGCCTTCCGTTTTGCCGGCGAGCTCACCGAACTGACCGTCGACGGCCCCGGCACCGTGCTGGTCAACGGCGACGCGGTCGACCCCGCCGACTACGGCGCACGGCTTCCCCACGTCCTCGCGGTCAGCGGGGAGGGGACGACGACGAGCTACGAGATCACCGTCGACGGGACGATCGAACTCGCAGAGGACGAGGAACCGGCCGCGGAAGCCACGACCGTCTCTGGCTCGACCGTCCAGAGTTCGATCACCGACGGCACCCAGACCTTCCGGTTCTCGGGCGCGCTGACCGACGTGACGTTCTCGGACGGGACCGCAGCCATCACGGTCGACGGCGAGCCAATCGACCCCAGCGAGTACGGCGACCACGAGATGCTTCCCCACGCGCTGGTGATCGACGGCACCGACGCCGACGGGCCGACGACCTACGCGTTCGAGGTCGACGGCGCGGTCGTCAGGTCGGACTATCGCGACGCCTCGATCGACGACGAGGACGTCGTCGAGAACGGAACCGTCCGCGGCGCGGTCGGCAACTGGCTCGACGCCTACTGGTTCGACGGCGATATCGACGATTTCCGGCTGCGCGGCGACGCGGCGGTCGACCTGCAGTACAACGCACGCGACCAATAACGCTCGAGTGTTTTCTCACCGGTCGCGAGCGCGCTGTCCCGTGGTCCGCGGGAACTCGTATCGGCGGGCGCGAGCAGTGGCCGGATTCGTTTCTCGAGACGGCGTGAGCACTGTGTGGGTCGTCTCCGTATCGAGAAGGCTCCCGCGCCTGGAACAGCTGCTGGCACGCGACTGCTCCGGTACTGGATGACGGTCGTCGGGAGCCAGCCGTCCCTACGAAAGCCGGTACCAAAAAGGCTTCTCAGCGGTCGGCGACGATCGGTCGACGGCGCGGCGATCGGACCGCGACGGAGCGCTCGCGGGTCGGGACCGGCCGCTAGAGCGAGGACCCACGCGGTGGGCGAGAGCGGTCGGAAAACGTCCGCAGTGACGGGCGGCAAAACTGACGAACCGAGACCGGCGGATCGAGGATCACTCGATCCGGGAGAGTTTGCCGTCGACGTTGCGCTCCTGATGGCGGTTCCGGACGAGGTGGGCACCGGAGAGACAACAGAACGCGGCGACGACGACGGCGGCGAGCGCGGTCATCGGGACGGCAGCAAGCACGGGAAGGCCGAGAGACGCCGCAGCGAGGACGGCGACACCGACCACACTGAGGGCGGCGTACCACCGGTCCCAGCGGTCCTGTCGATGGGTCTCGGTATCGAGATACATCATCAGCAGGTCGGCATTGTCCGACAGCGAGATCAATCCGCGGTCCTGATCGTACTCGACGATGCCAGCGTCGTCCATCTTCGGCAGGTGGGTCTGATAGAGGGCCACGTAGACCCGTTTTCGCTGGTCGGAACTGAGCGCGTTGACGTCGGTGTCGTTTTCCCAGGCCGCGATCTGCTCGGCGAGTTCGCCGAGGGTGACCGTTTCGTCGGCTTCCAGCAAGTACGTGAGGACTTCCCGCCGTCTGCGGTTCTTTAACAGTTCGAAAATGACGTCCTTCGAGAGGCGTTCGCCCTCGTCGTCGGCGACCGACGCGATCTCGTCGGGCAGCGACGTATCGATCGAGGACATCACCGATTCCCTCCGGTCGTATCGGACCCATTCGAGCCTGTCTCCCCCCAACTCCGGAACGCCGGATCACCGGCGAATCGACTCGACGACGACCGCTGTACGTTCGAACGGCGGGTCGAAATCACGTTTGACACACCAGGTTGTACACCAACAGAGATACTCTTAAACACGACTACGTTTCGCACCGTCTGCAAAGGAGGTACGGATCGACTTCTCGACCGGTCGATAGCGGCGGCGGTCTGGTGGCGAGACGGGCGGGTGCGACCGTTCTCGAGTCCGGTTCGTATCCGATGATTGCGCGCGTGTATCGACGGCGTACGGGCGAGTAAGGGGTAACGGGAACGACGACCGTGCGGTGAGGGGGTAAACGAGGACACGGCACTGGTACGGAACGTCCGCTGGGACCGATATAAAATCGAGCGACAGTTCACACACGAAAGAGCGGTTTACGGGATGAAGGGGTGATTTACGTCGGCGAGTCGCCGAAACGATCGGGGCGTTTCTTGGTGCATGTGCTCATTGGTCATGGCGGGTCGAAACGGCCGGTCGCCGGTCGTTTCGCCCGGACACGACCGATGGGACACGGTTTCGACCCGACCGTCGGGGCCCGCTGCTCGAGGACGGTCGACGGTCGGGTCCGTTCTCTTTGCGTTTCGCGTCGAATCCCCGGGCGGGAACGGTAAGTCGGTGTTTCCGTCGAAACCATGTGAACCCCTTACAGTGCCGGCACGGTTTCGGTCGAGTACTGATGACGCGGTCTATCATCGATCACGCCAGCGACGAATCGCAGTCCGAGCAGGTCGAGGCTGGTCTGTGTCCCGACTGTGAGACCGACACGATCGTTCACGACCCCGATCGGGGAGAGCGTGTCTGTGAGGAGTGCGGGCTCGTCCTGACCGAGGATCCCATCGACTACGGGCCCGAATGGCGGGCGTTCAACGCACAGGAACACGACGAACTCTCCCGGGTGGGCGCGCCCCTGACCCAGTCGATGCACGACCGGGGGCTGACGACGACCATCGACTGGCGCAACAAGGACGCCAACGGCCACTCGATGTCCGCGGACAAACACGGCCAGCTCCATCGACTGCGGGTCTGGCAGGAACGGATCCGAACGAAAAACGCCGGCGAACGCAACCTCAAGTACGCCCTCTCGGAGATCGACCGGATGGTCAGCGCGTTGGGCGTCCCCAAGCCGGTTAAGGAGACGGCGAGCGTCATCTACCGGCAGGCCCTCGAGCAGGACCTCATCCGCGGGCGCTCGATCGAGGGCGTCGCGACGGCGTCGCTGTACACCGCCTGTCGAAAGGAGGACATCCCCCGGAGCCTCGAGGAAGTAACCGCCGTCTCACGCGTCGAGCAACGGGAGATCGGTCGGACCTATCGGTACATCGCGGACGAACTGGACATCAACCTCGAGCCGACGAACCCACGGCAGTTCGTCCCGCGGTTCTGTTCGGAACTCGACGTCGGCACGGACGTCGAGACCAAGGCCGTCGAAATCATCGACCGGACGACAGAGCAGGGCCTGCACTCGGGGAAGTCACCGACTGGCTTCGCGGCCGCGGCCATCTACGCCGCCGGCCTGCTCTGTGACGAGACCATTCCACAGCGGGCGGTCGCCGACACCGCCCAGACGACGGTCGTCACGGTCCGGAACCGCTACCGCGAGCAACTCGAGGCGATCGACCAGCAGCCGGCTACATGACCGAGCGGTCGTCCTCGCCGTAGAACGCCTCGTCGACCAGTGCGTGCAGGTTGTCGTAGGGAACGAACGCGATGAACTCCTCGTCGTCGTTGTAGAGTTCGACGCCCGTCTCCGTGCGGTCGTACCGGTCGCACTCGATCTGTCTCTCGGGGAGGATCGCGCGGTGAACTCACCCCGGGGTCAAGCCTTGGGGCTTCCTACTTCAACGACGCGCTTTGCATCCACAGCCTCTCGCTGAGGGGTGAACGTAGGGAGCGCAGTCTGCATAGGCGTTGATTCGGAGCGTCCCGCCCCTAATTGTCGGAGTCCTCTGTTAAGAATATTCTTCGCTGCGTTGAGATCACGGTCTTCTGTGTGGCCGCATGCCGGGCACGAATGTTCACGTATCCAAATCGGTTTGTCTGTTTCGACGCCGCAACTTGCGCACTCCTTGGTCGTTCCCTCTGGTTCAACCTTCACAATGTGCGTGCCATGCAAGTCGGCTTTGTATTCCAACAAGTCAAGAAACCGTGACCATGCGGCGTCTTGTTTGTTTTTCGCGTTCTGACTGGTTTCCAGCATCGGCTTCACATCCAAATCCTCGACGGCCACCACATTGTACTCCCGAACGAGCCACGTTGTGAGCTTGTGCTGGTAGTCTAGCACTTTCCGCTTGATTGCACGCTTCGCTCGGGCTACTTTCTGGCGTTGGTTCTCCCAGTTGTTCGAGCCGTGTTCTTTCCGGTCGAGTTTCCGCTGTTCGCGTGCGTAGCGGTCGTACTCGTCGGACAGGTCAAGCGTCTCCACGGAGAGGTTCTCAGACGTGTGGATATAGCTTGTGATACCGAGGTCAACACCGATGCAATCGTCCGGTGAGATTGTATTGAGAGACGGTTTTTCTGGCGTCTCTTCGATTTCAGTCACGACGGAAACGTACCAGTTTCCCGTTTTCTCTTGTTTCAGGATAACCTCATCAATTTCATCTCCCACTGGAACTGTCCGGTCTGCCCGGATTGTGAACCAGCCAATCTTTTCGAGGCGGAGTCGCACGAATCGGTCGTCGTCCGTGTTGTGATCCACGTTCCAACGACGAGGTTGATTGTACGACACAGACCGAAATTCACCTGCACCTTGCCATTTCAGCCGCCCACCGTTGTAGCCTTCATTTCGGCGTTCACGGAGAGTTTCAATATCACGGTGAATCTGGCTGATAGCCTGTTGTGCAGCATGTGCTGATGGGTTGCTGAAGATCGGCCAGCGGTCTCTCCAATCGGTGAACTTCTTGTGCTGGTCATAGTCAGATGGTCGGTTATCTGAGTCTGCTTGGTAGTAGTCCCGGACAGCGTGGTTGCGAATCTGCCGAAGAATGTCAATGTGCCGCCACGCTTCGCTCGCCACGTCTTCGGGCAGATACGCACGGAAGCGAAGCGTGTGTTGCATTATTGATTACTCCAGTCTTTCGACGGTAAGTTTCAACTGGTCGCCTTCTTCCAGAGTAAGAGCCTCACGGACTTCCTCTGGAATCGTGACGACACCACGTTGCCGCATCTTTGGGTAGCATTCCATCTGACTCATACAGTATCATACTGATTCAAGATGAATAAGGGTGTCGGCTTCAACCCCGGGGCAGTCGCCTTGTATCCTCTGTACATGCCCCCACTCGACATCGTTCAGCCAAATATAGCTATCCGGGCTCGCGGCCGGTTCGTCCCAGCCGACGCCGCCGGCCTCGAGCGACCGGCACCCGCGAACGAAATCGGTTTACCCGCACCGACGTTAGACCGGGCAGTGACCGACGAACGTTCTTCGATGCCCTCCGACGAGCAGCGAAGCGACCCCGATCCCGGCGAGTCGGCCGGCGGCGGATCGACTGCCGGCGGCGAGGCGACCGACGCCGACGCGGGAGCGACCGATGCCGAGGCGTTCACCATCGCCGACTTCCACGACGCTAGCCAGCGCGAGGGCCGGCCCGTCCTGACCGCCGCGGCCGTCGCCCGCGCGCTCGAGATCCCCCACGAAGACGCCAGCGAACGACTCGCCGAACTGGCCGAGGACGGCTCCCTCGAGCGACTTTCGGTCTCGACGGATCCAGTGGTCTGGTACCCGACGGAACTCGAGGACCTCACGGACCGCGAACGGGTCGTCGTCTTCCCGAAGCGCCGGGAGATCGTCGTCGACCGTCCGGATCAGTTCACGCGCGCGCAACTGGCCCAGTTCGCCCACCTGGCCGACGCCAACGGTGAACAGGGATACCGGTACGTCGTCCGGCCCGAGGACGTCTGGAGTACGCCCCACGACAGCTTCGACGACCTCGCCCGAACGATGCGACAGGCGCTGGGCAAGCGCTCCGAGGCCCTCGAGGAGTGGGTCCACGGCCAGTGGGACCGGGCCCACCAGTTCCGGCTGACCACCCACGAGGACGGCTACACCGTCCTCGAGGCCCAGACGCCCGAAATCATGGGCAACGTCGCCCGCCAGAAACTCGACGAAGAACACGTCCACGCGCCGATCTCCGAGACGGAAGACTGGGTCCGGGAGGGTGCGGAGGCGGCGATCAAGCGAATCCTCTACGAGGCCGGCTACCCGGTCCAGGACCACCGCGACCTCGAGGCCGGCGAGGCGCTGTCGATCGATCTGACGGTGTCGCTTCGGGACTACCAGCGGACCTGGGTCGACCGGTTCGCCGAGGCCGGCGAGGGGGTCTTCGTCGGCCCGCCGGGCAGCGGGAAGACCGTCGCCGCGATGGGCGCGATGGCCCACGTCGAGGGCGAGACCCTCGTCCTGGTGCCGAGCCGGGACCTCGCCCAGCAGTGGGCCGACACGATCGTCGAGTACACCTCGCTCGAGCCCCATCAGATCGGCCAGTACCACGGCGGGCAGAAGAACGTCCGCCCGGTGACGATCGCGACCTACCAGATCGCGGGAATGGACCGCCACCGCTCGCTGTTCGACGACCGCGAGTGGGGGCTGGTGATCTTCGACGAGTGCCAGCACGTCCCCTCGGACGTCTACCGGCGGAGTACGCACCTGCAGTCGAAACATCGCCTGGGCCTGTCGGCGTCGCCGATCCGGGAGGACGACCGCCAGACCGAGATCTTCACGCTGGTCGGCCCACCGATCGGCACCGACTGGGAGGCGCTGTTCGACGCCGGCTTCGTCGCCGAACCCGAACTCGAGATTCGCTACGTCCCGTGGGGCGACGACGAGCAACAGAATGCTTACGCGTCGGCCGAGGGCCAGGAGAAGTACCGCATCGCCGCCCGCAATCGGGGCAAGATCGACGAGGTGCGATACCTGCTGTCGGCCCATCCCGAGGCGAAGGCGATCGTCTTCGTCGATTATCTCGAGCAGGGCCGGGAACTCTCCGAGGCGCTCGAGGTGCCCTTCCTCAGCGGGGAGACGCCCCATCACGAGCGCCGGCGACTGCTCGAGGAGTTCCGCCGCGACGAGCGCGATCTCTTGCTGATCTCGCGGGTCGGCGACGAGGGGATCGACCTGCCGACGGCCGACTTGGCCATCGTCGCCTCGGGACTGGGCGGTTCGCGCCGGCAGGGCACCCAGCGGGCCGGCCGGACGATGCGGCCCGCTGGCGGCGCGCTCGTCTACGTCCTCGCGACGCGGGGCAGCCGCGAGGAGGATTTCGCCCGGAAACAGCTCCAGCACCTGGGTCGGAAGGGGATCACGGTCCGCGAACAGCGGGTCGACGACGATTCGGGGACGGGCACGGTCGAGGACTGACTGCGGCGGCCTCACCGCCGCAGTCTCGCGGCTCGAGCCGAGGCCAATATTCAAGGTCGCGTGTTCGAACCGTACTGATATGACTGACTCGAGCGCGACCGGGGTGGGACGTCGGTGAGCGACGACGCCAAGCAGCGCCAGATCGGCGTCGGCGAGACCGACGACGGTGCCGACCTCAAGCTGCCCGTGGTCGAACTGCTGACCGGGCGTGGGTTCGTCACCGGAAAGTCGGGGTCCGGCAAGTCGAACACCGCGTCGGTCATCGCCGAGGAGTTGCTCGAGGCCGGCTACCCCCTCTTGATCGTCGACACCGACGGCGAGTACTACGGCCTGAAAGAGGAGTACGAGATGCTGCATGCCGGGGCCGACGAGGAGTGTGACATCCAGATCGGGCCCGAACACGCCGAGCAGATGGCGACGATCGCCCTCGAGGAGAACGTCCCGGTCATCCTCGACGTCTCGGGGTATCTCGACTCGGACGTGGCCGACGAGTTGCTCCGGGAGGTCGCCCGACAGCTGTTCGTCAAGGAGAAGAAGCTCAAAAAGCCCTTCCTGCTCGTCGTCGAGGAGGTCCACGAGTACATTCCCGAGGGCGGCGGCGTCGGCGAGACGGGCAACCTGCTGATCAAGATCAGCAAGCGCGGCCGGAAACACGGACTCGGCATTCTGGGGATCAGCCAGCGGCCCGCCGACGTGAAGAAGGACTTCATCACGCAGGCCAACTGGCTGGTCTGGCACCGGCTGACCTGGGACAACGACACGAAGGTCGTCGGCCGAATCATCGACACCGAGTACTCGGATCTCGTCTCCGACCTCGACGACGGCCAGGCGTTCGTCCAGACCGACTGGACCGAGACCGACGTTCGGAAGGTCCAGTTCCGGCGCAAGCGGACCTTCGACGCCGGCGCGACCCCCGGCCTCGAGGACGTCGAACGGCCCGAACTCAAGTCCGTCTCCGACGCCTTAGTCGGGGACCTCCAGCAGATTTCCGAGCGCAAGGACCGCGAACAGGACCGGATTCAGGAACTCGAGACCGAACTCGAAAAGAAGGAAACGCGGATCGAGACGTTGGAGGACGAACTCTCCTCGGCCCGTGACGTCTCGAGTGCGGCCAGACAGATGGCCGACGCCTTGCAGAACACCGAGACGGTCCAGTCCCAGCTGCCCGACAGCGGCGAGGACCTGCGCCGACTCCACGAGGAGATCGCGGACCTCGAGGCCGAACGCGACGAGTTACGCGAGTCCCTCGAGGAACGTGACGAGCGCATCGCGGCGCTCGAGGCCGAACTCGAGGACCGGACCGACGAACTCGAGCGGCTCCGCGGGGAGAACGCGCAGTTGCGCGAGGTCGTCCGCGAGCGCGCGGCGGCGACGCGCGAGGCGGACCCGGCCGACGATGCCGACGGGAGCCGACCCGGGGACGCCGGGACGGGGACCGCAGACGGCGACGAGACCGAGATCGTCCAGGCCGGCGGCGACGCCGTCGAGTTCGGGTACACGCCCGCCGCCGACGGGGAGGGAGACTCGAGCGGCGGAACGGAGACCGATTCGGCCGCGACCGAGGAGGGCGCGTTCGTCGTCGCGGACGAGGACCGGCGTATCGGTGAGATCCTCGAGACGGACCTCGAGGATCGACTCGCCCGCGCCTGCGAGGGGTCGCAGTGTTCGGTCGAGACGGCCGAGGCGATCGTGGAACTGTTCGCGCGGGCGGGTCCGCTCCGGACCGAGACCGTCGCCGCCCGGGTCGATCGGTCGCGGGTCGCGGTCCAGAGTCTGGTCTCGGAGCTGCGAACGGCGGGCGTCCTCGAGCGGGCGAGCGAGCGGACCTACGCGC
The DNA here is from genome assembly GCA_000690595.2 of Natrinema mahii. GTDB lineage: Archaea > Halobacteriota > Halobacteria > Halobacteriales > Natrialbaceae > Natrinema > Natrinema mahii. The sequence goes on from JHUT02000001.1 coordinate 526,620, forward strand.
TCCACGAGGACATCCGGACGGAGTTGCGGACCGCGACCGCCGGCGACTAGCCGTTCCGAACCGTCACCGCCGGAGGCGGTCGCCGACGGTTTCGATCGCGCTCGGCTCGATTCCCTGGTGGACCGGCAGGGCGACGACCGACTCGGCGTAGCGGTTCGCCGTCTCGTAGGCGTCGTCGCCCCGCACCGACGCCCGGAGGATCGGCCAGGTGTGGGCACCGGCGACGCCGCAGTCCTCGAGGTCGGCGAGCAACGACGACGAGTCGGCCGCCAGCACGGGGTATTCGTAAGGGCTGATGCCGGGTGGGAGCTCCGCGTACAGCGGTGTGAGATCGTTTCGGTCGGCCAGCACGCGGCCCCACGCGCGGAAGTTCTCGCGGCGGGCGGTCCTGATCGCGTCCGGATCGGCGGCGTCGGCGACGGTTGCCGAGAGCTTCGACATCGGTGCCTTCGCGGCCTCGTATCTGGCGGTCGGATCGACGCTCGAGACATCGTCGTCGTCGAGGAACGACTCGATCGATCGGTAGAGCGGGTCGAGTGCGGTCTCGGCGACCGACGTGGCGAGGAATCGACAGTCGGTGGCACCGATCCGGCTCGCCCGGCCGGCCAGCGACGACGGCTCGAACGCCGCTTCCACCTCGTCGCTGGCCCGGTAGAGGACGGCCCCGTCGGGGACCGGCAGCAACTTTCGCAGCGTCGTGAACCCGAGGTCGCCGTGAGTCCCCAGGAGTCGGCCGTCCGCGACGCTGAGCGGCCCGTGGGCGTTGTCGTCGACGTGATAGCAGCCGTACTCGTCGGTCAGGTCGGCGAGCCGCTCGAGGCCGGGCTGGGGGAACCCGAAGTAGTTGACCGAGGTGACGGCGACAGTGTCCTCGTCCATCCGGGACTCGAGGTCGGCGAAATCCGGGGCGAGGGACGGTTCGAGGGCGTAGAACCGGGGCTCGAGCCCGAGTTCGCGGAACGGTTCGACGACGGCCGGCGAGAGGTACGCGGGGACGAGGACGTTGCCGCCGGATTCGACGAGGCCGGCGAGGCCGTCCCGAAGCGCGACCTTGCCGGCACCGTAGTAGGCGTAGCCGACGCCGGGAGCGTGGCGCTCGACGTAGGCGTCGATCCCCCCGGGGTCCGACCGCGAGAGCGAGGCGTCGAACACGGACGGGGTCGCACTGATCATACCTGCGTTCGTGGGCGGTCAGTAGGAGAGAGGGTCATCAGCGAGAGACGGTTCGTCCGTGCCCTTAGTGATGCGGACGATACGGGGTCAGCGCCCGGTGGCAATCGGGGCCTACAGCCGCGCTGCGGGTCGCGCAGTTCGCTCGCGCTCCGAGACGGTTACTGCCAGTATCGGCTTACAGCGCACCAGTACTTGCATAACAAAGCCCGACCGGGGGCACAACGCCTCCATGGCAGGTTCGACGGACGGAGACGACCTTCGGCTGCTCGTCGTCGGGCTCGACGCGGGCTGTCTACCGATACTCGAGCCGCTGTTCGAGTCGGGCGAGCTACCGACGCTACAGGGGTTGTTCGCGGAGGGGACGGCGGGGCCGCTCGAGTCCCAGATCCCGCCGTGGACCGCGAGCGCCTGGCCGTCGCTGTACACCGGCAAGAACCCGGGGAAACACGGCGTCTACGACTTCCTCACCTTCGACGGCTACGACTGGGACGTGGTCAACGCGACCCGCGTCCGGGCGCGACCGATCTGGGAACTGCTGAGCGATCACGGCCGCTCGAGCGTCGTCGTCAACGTCCCCGTGACCCATCCGGCACGGGAGTTCGACGGCGCACTGATACCGGGGCTGACCGCCCCCGAGGAGCCGGCCTGTCACCCCGAGAGGATCCTCGAGGACGTCAAGCTCGCATGCGGGGGCGAGTACTGGATCTATCCCCAGAGCGGGCCGGCACCGGACCGCTCGATCGAGGGCTACGAGCGGACGATCGAACTCCGAGGGAAGGCGTTTCGCTACCTCGCCCGGCGGTTCGCCCCCGACTTCGGCTTCCTGCAGTTCCAGCAGACCGACTCGGTGTTTCACGAGCGACCGGGGGACAGGCGGGCGATCGAGGCCGTCTACCGGGAGGTCGATCGACAGGTGGCCGAAACCATCGAACGGACCGAGCCCGAGAACGTCCTGGTCGTCAGCGACCACGGGATGGGGAAAGTGACCGGCGACGAGTTCCGGCTCAACGAGTACCTCCGTGAGGCGGGCTACGTCAGCGCCCGCAGCGGCGGCGAGGGGATGCCCGACTGGTCGAAGACATGGGAGAACGACCTCCTCTACGGTGCCGAAGCCAGCGATCGGGAGCCAAGCGCCGTCGAACGGGCGCTCAACGCCGCCGCGACGGTCGGGCTCACGACCCAGCGGATCGCGAGCGCGCTCGAGCGAGTCGGCCTGAAGGAACCGATCGGCAAGCGGGTTCCCAACGACGCCATCCGGGCGGCGAGCGAACAGGTCGACTTCCCCGAATCGACGGCCTACGTCCGCTCGAAGAGCGAACTCGGCGTTCGCATCAACCTCGAGGGCCGCGAGCCCGACGGCACGGTATCGCCCGAGGAGTACGAGACCGTCCGGGAGGACCTCATCGCGTCGCTGTCTGCCGTCCGGACGCCCGACGGCGAGCCGATGTTCGAGGCGGTCGAGCCGCGGGAGACCTACTTCGAGGGGCCACACGTCGAGGCGGCCCCGGACGTGATGACGGTCCCCGCGGACTTCGACAACGCGATCTCCGCCGATCTCGGCAGGGAGCGGTTCGGCGAGCCGATGGAGCCGTGGAACCACAAGCGCACTGGCGTCGTCGCGGCCACCGGCCCGGCGTTCGACGCATCGGCCGGCCTCGAGGGGGCGACCATCTTCGATATCGCGCCGACGATCTGTTCGCTGTTCGGCGTGCCGGTCGACGACGACATGGACGGCGAGCCGCTGCCAGCCGTCGACGGCGGTCGGCGGCGATCGTATCCGGCCTACGATCCGGAGCCGATCACCGCGACCGACGACGGAACCGTCGAAGACCGACTCTCGGACCTCGGGTATCTATGAGCATCGATATACGCCAGTTGGATCCACGAGCCGACGCCGAGGAGTGGAACCGCTACGTCGAGCGCTCCGACGGGACGAACCCGTTTTTCCGGGCGGAGGCGCTTGCGTTGCAGGCCGAGGAAACCGACACGATCGCCCATCTCCTCGCCGGGTTCAAGGGACAGGAACCCGTCGGGATCTTTCCCGTCTTCGAGTACGCGAAGGGACCGATCACCGGCGCGTTCTCGCCGGCTCCCCACTCGTGGACGAGCTATCTCGGCCCCGCCCTGTTGAACGTCGCGAAGCTCAAACGGCGCAAGGCGGATCGGCGGATCAAGCGCTTCCTCGAGGGCTGTCTCGAGTGGATCGACGAGGAGGTGTCGCCGCTGTATAGCAAGTTCGTCACCGATGCCGCGTTCGACGACATCCGCCCGTTCCGCTGGAACGAATATGACGTCGACCCCGGCCACACCTACGTCGTCGACCTCGAGGGCAGCGAGGAGGAGTTGCTGAAACGGTTCAGTAGCGACGCCCGCAGCAACGTCCGCAACGCCGACGACGAGAGCTACGTGATCGAGGAGGGCGACGGCGACGACGTCGAACGCATCGTCGAGAAGGTCCGGCAACGCTACGAGAGCCAGGGCCAGCCGTTCCGGCTGCGGCCCGGCTTCGCGCGGTCACTGTACGAGACGCTGCCCGAGGGCGCGGTCCGGCCCTACGCCTGTCGGGTCGACGGCGAGTTCCTCGGTGGCATCCTCGTCGTCGAGTCCGACCGCACCCGCTACCGGTGGCAGGGCGGCGTCAAACCCGATGTCGACATCGACATCGCGATCAACGACCTGCTGGACTGGCACGTCATGCGCGACGGCCTCCACGAGGGGATCGACGAATACGACCTCGTCGGGGCCGGCGTCCCCAGCATCAACCGCTACAAGGCCAAGTTCAACCCCCGCCTCGAGACCCACTACGAGATCACGCGGGGCGCGTTCGGGATCGACCTTCTCGTCGATCAGTATCAGAAACACCGGTAGAGAGCACGACTCCGTCATGCTCACAGCGAAACGTTCGGTTCCACTGAGCGACTGGTCTCGGTCAGTCCGTACGCTCGCTCGGTTGCGGTCGGTTTTCGGAGACCGAACGGCGGGCCGCGACGACGAGTGCCGTCACCGTTAGCAGCGCCGCGACCAACGACGGTCCCGTTCCCGCCGAGAGCCCAACCAGGGCCGCGGCGTCGGCGTAGAACGTAAAGAGGAGAAACGCCGGAAAGATAGTCCCGATCGCGTATCGCCACGGGACCACCAGCGGGCGTGAGAACCGTCCCGCACCCTCGAGAAACTCCTCGATCGCGGCCGGGCCGAGGACCCAGGCGGTGTAGGTCATGAACCCGGTCAAGCCGAGTATCAGGAGGAGGTTGACGAGCTGGTCCGCAAACAGCGTAAACACCGCGGGGCTGAACGCGTTGACGCCGCCGGTAACCGCGACCAGCGCGAACAGCCCCCGGGTCGCCGTCGACCGCTCGAGGTCGAACTCGTCGACCAGAAACGAGACCGGAATCTCGAGCATGCTGATCAGACTCGTCAGGGCCGCGAGCAAAACGACGAGGAAGAAGACCGCGCCGAGGAGCCGCCCGGCGGGCAGGCTCGCGAACGCGCCGGCGATCCCGATGAACAGAGCGCCGGGGCCGCCGCCAGTCGGTCCGGACGCGAACGAGAACAACAGCGGGAACACCACGAGTCCGGCCAGAATGCCGATACCGAGATTGAACACGGCGATAGCCGAGGCGTCGAGTGGGAGCGAGCGGTCGTCGTCGACGTAGGAGGCGTAGGTGATCATCGTCCCGCTGCCGATCGAGAGGGTAAACAGCGCCTGGCCGGCGGCCGCGCCCAGTACCGAGAGGAAGTTTGCCGCGAGGTAGGCCCCGTCGAACGCGAGGTAGAACTCGTATCCCTGCGCGGCGCCGGGCTGGCGGGCCGCCCAGATCGCGAGTCCGACGAGCAACACGACGACGCCGGGGATCATCACCTTCGTCGACGCCTCGATGCCGCGTCTGATCCCCGCGGCGACGATCAGCGACGTGGCCACGAGGACGGCCAGCTGGTAGCCGAACGCTTCGGCACCGTAGCTGATCGCCGCGAAGTGGGTTTCGGGAGCCGCGAAGTAGGCGCCCGTCGCGCTCTCGAGGAAGTACCGAAGGATCCAGCCGCCGACGACGCTGTAGAACGACATCAGCATGATCGAGGTGACGACACAGAGGACGCCCAACGCCGTCCAGAAACGCGATCCGGCGAGCGACTTGAACGCCCCCACCGGGTTCCGGTTCGACCGTCGGCCGATCACGAACGCGGCCAGCAAACCCGGTACCCCGACGACGAGGACGATGAGCAGATACAACAGCAGAAAAGCGCTCCCGCCGTTCTCCGCGGTCATCCAGGGGAACCGCCAGATGTTCCCCAGTCCGATCGCGCTACCGACCGCGGCCAAGATGAATCCGGCGCGACTTGCCCAACTCTCACGTACCATTCTGTCTCAGGAAATCGACTCGGCGCGCATAAGAATTGTTTATCGGTGGCTCAAATCACGTCGCAGTGACACGGACTCGGGCGATCCGAACACGACGCGTCCCCCGGTCAGCTCGCACCTATCGGGACCGAACTGCCTGATTCGACGCCGAGTCCAGGTCCGAAAACGAAGTCGTGTGACTATCGCCCCCACCGGGAACGGGGCAGCACCGGCGAAACGGGGCCGCCGAGACTACTCGCGGCGTCGGTACGTCGACTGGCGCGCGTCCTCGAGACAGACGCGACTGGCGACCAGTTCCCGGTCCTCGAGTTTCCCGAGGGCGTAGCGAACGGTCCGGGAACAGAGCCGCGACTCGGCCGCGATGCCCTCCTGCGTGAGCGGCTCCTCGTACTCGAGGACCTTGTAGACGAGTTTCGCACTGGGCGGGAGATCGTCGAGCGAGACGTCGGTCCCGGGGTCGTCGTGGGTGTCGGACTCGGTCGCGCTCATACGGTTCGACTGGATCGGACGGCCGCTGGCTGTGTCGGTCCCATGCCGTTCGGTCCTACCCGCGTCGGTCATATATACGGCCCAGACAGTTCAGCCAAACAGGCGGATGCTACTCGGTCGCATCGACGCGATGTCCGACGTGGCGAGTCGGGCGGCGGATCGGCCACGAGCGCCCCCGAAAGCGGCGATCCTGGCCGCGACCGCCACTCGTCGGCTCGTTAATCCACACATAGTAAGGCGCTCGCCTCACCCAGAGGAGCATATGTTCGGAACGAGCGGTATTCGCGGCCGGGTCGGCGACGAGGTGACGGCGGCGACCGCCCTCGAGGTCGGTCGCGCGGTCGCGTCCGAGGGGTACGACCGCGTCGTCGTCGGACGGGACGTCCGCGAGAGCGGGGCGATGCTCGTCGACGCCGTCGCGGCGGGACTGTGTGAGTGTGGCACCGACGTCGTGACGGTGGGCGTCGAGGCGACGCCGACGGTCGCCCGCGCGATCGATCGCCTCGAGGCCGACGCGGGCGTCGTGATCACGGCGTCGCACAACCCGGCGACGGACAACGGGATCAAGCTCTGGACGCCGTCGGGGAAGGCCTTCGGTCCCAACCAGCGCGAGGCAATCGAGCGGCGGGTTCGCGAGGACGACTACGAACTGGCCGACTGGGACGGGATCGGCGCTCGAGTCCGTCGCGAGGGTGTTCGCGAGTCCCACGCTGACGCGCTCGGAGCGGCGGTCGACCTCGAGCGGACGCCCGACGTCGTCGTCGATATCGGCAACGGCACCGGCGGGGTGACGGCATCGGTCCTCGACGAACTGGGCTGTCAGGTGCGGACGCTCGACGGACAGCGGGACGGTTCGTTTCCCGGCCGACCGAGCGAGCCGACCGCCGAGACCCTCGAGACGCTGTCGACGCTGGTCGCGGAGACCGACGCGGAGATCGGGCTCGCTCACGACGGCGACGCGGACCGGATGCTGGCGGTCGACGAAACAGGAGCCTTCGTCCCGAAAGACGTCCTCCTCGCGCTGTTCGCCCGCGACGCGGCCGGGGAGGGCGACCGCGTCGCCGCGCCGGTCGATACCAGCCTCGCGGTCGACGACGCGCTCGCGGCGGTCGGCGCGTCGGTGACTCGGACGCGGGTCGGGGACGTCTACGTCGCCGAGCGGACGACCGAGCCGGACGTGGTCTTCGGCGGCGAACCGAGCGGTGCGTGGATCTGGCCGACAGAAACGCGGTGTCCCGACGGCCCGCTCGCCGCCTGTAAACTGGTCGAACTGGTCGCGGAACGGGGGTCGCTGTCGAATCTCGTCGGCGAAATCGAACGGTATCCGATTCGGCGAACGTCGGTCGAGGTCGAAGACAAGCGGGCCGCGATGGCCGCCGTTCGACGGCGGGTCGACGAGCGATACGACGAGGTCGACACGCTCGACGGCGTCAGAGTCGAGACCGAGGCGGGCTGGTTCCTGCTTCGCGCGAGCGGCACCCAGCCGCTGGTCCGGGTCACCGCGGAGGCGCGGTCGCCGGCCGACGCCGACGACCTGTTCGACACCGCCCAGTCGCTGCTCGACGAGGCCGTCGCTTCGTCGGCGTAGGCGGCGACGGACGACGGGAGAGAACGGGCGCGACGCGAGGCGTGAGCGGAAACGATGCGACGACGATCACGAGCGGCGTCGAAAATAGCGGTTATCTGGCTTCCTTCGGGATGAAATCGGAGGTCTTCATTTCACGGTAGGTTGCACAGTCGGGACAGGCGTGGACGACGTCGCGGTTGTCGCCGAACACGCGAGCGAACTGACGGGTCACCTGATTACCGCAGTTGACACATCGGGGGGCTGTCGTTTGCTGGCCGGACGTCATGGGCGTCCAGTTGGCGGATGGATCCGTCGACATCAACAGCCCGTAGCGACAGAACGGTATTTACTATAGACCGCATAATGCCGGTCGTGGCGGGAGATCACGACGCGGTCTCGGAACGGCTCGAGTCAGAAGACTGTTCGAGGATCGGGAGTATGAGCCGCGGAGCCGCGAGAAATACAGTATTAAACGCGAGTAACAACGTCTTTATCCTCGCCGAAACCTGCCCGCACTCCCACGAGCGAACGGCTTCCCGAATCGTGGTGTGAAACGTCGCCACGAAGCCGTCGACCGGGACCCGACTCGTCGCGACCCGGTCGGATCGTGACCGGTCGGCGAGGGCCGGAGCCGCGCCCGTATCTATCAGGTGTGTCATTTATACGGGCAGCGAACACCTAGGTTAACCGGAGGGTATCGGTCGATACCCACGATTCCGGTGGCTGTCACCGGCGACCTCGATCGGCAGCGTGACCCTCCGCGTTCGACTCCGACGTCGTTCGAGTACGGGTCGCGATCGACGACGCCGTGTGGACCGGGCTACGGGGGTGGCCTCGGGTCCTGCGGCCTCGATGACCCCTGCTCGAGACCGACCGATCGGGTTTTTCGCCGTCGCGACGTCGAGAACGGCCACGAGTGAGTCGAAACCGGAGACGACTGGCCGTGAAAATGAGGACCGACGGGAGTCGCCGATCGCCTACTCGACCGTGACGCTTTTGGCCAGGTTCCGCGGCTTGTCGATGGGACGGTCGAGGAGATCGGCGGCGTGATACGACACCAGCTGGAGCTGGACGTTCGCGATCAGGCCCGCCAGGTCGGGTTCGGTGTCTGGGATCGAGAGGTGGTCGTCGGCGACCGCGACGGCCGGGTGGTCGTCGGGACAGACCGCGATCACCGGCGCACCGCGGGTCTGGGCCTCCTCGGCGTTTTTCAGCGTCTTCTCGTCTTCCTCCCCGGTGAAGATCGCGAACACCGGCGTCTCCGGCGTCACAAGCGCCAGCGGCCCGTGTTTGAGTTCGCCCGAGGCGAATCCCTCGGCGTGTTCGTAGGTGATCTCCTTGAACTTCAGCGCCCCCTCGAGGGCGACGGGGTAGCCGAGCCCGCGGCCGATGAAGAAGTACGCCTCGCTGTTGCGGTATCGCCTCGCGATAGTCGTCGCGGCCGACTCGGCGAGAACGTCGTCGATGGCCGCCGGCATCGACTCGAGTTCCGGCAGGAGCGCCTCGAGGTCGGCCGGCGGCTCGCCCCGCAGGTCGGCGGCGATCCGCTGGGCGAGCAGCGTGAGCATCACCGCCTGCGAGGAGAAGGTCTTGGTCGCGGCGACCCCGATCTCCGGGCCGGCCCGGATGAATAGCGCATCGTCGGCCTCGCGGGCGGCCGTCGACCCGACGACGTTCGTCAGGGTGAGGGTGTCCGCACCCTCGCGGGCGGCCTGCCGGAGCGCGGTGAGGGTATCGGCCGTCTCCCCGCTCTGGGTGACCGCGATCACCAGCGTGTCGTCGTCGATCGGCGGGGCCGAGACGCTGTACTCGTTGGCCAGCAGGGCAGTCGACTGGACGCCCGCCTGATTCAGCGCCAGCGAGCCGTAGAGTGCGGCGTGATACGATGTTCCACAGGCGACGAACTGGACGCTGTCGATGTCGGCGAACGTTCCGGGTTCGAAATCGGCCAGCGCGATCCGGCCGCCGGCCGAATCGATCCGCCCCTCGATCGCCTGTGACAGCGACGTGGGCTGTTCGTGGATCTCCTTGAGCATGAAGTGATCGTACTCGCCCTTGCCGGCCTGTTCGGGATCCCACTCGACGGTTTCGGGTTCGCGCACGACCGGGTTCCCCTCGAGGTCGGTGAACTCGACGCCGTCCGCGTCGACGACGACGACGTCGCCGTCCTCGAGGTAGATGACGCTGTCCGTGTACTCGAGGAAGGCGGGCACGTCACTGGCGAGGAAGTACTCGCCGTCCTCCATACCGACGACCAGCGGCGAGCCGCGGCGGGCGGCGTAGAGGACGTGTTCGCCCGAGACCATCGCGGTGACGGCGTAGCTGCCCTCGAGTTCGTCGATGGCCTGTCGGAAGGCCCGCTCGCTGTCGTAGCCGGCGTCGAGGTAGTACTGGACGAGATGCGGGATGACCTCGGTGTCGGTGTCGCTGGTGAACTCGTAGCCGTTGGCCGCGAGCCGTTCCTTGAGTTCGGTGTAGTTCTCGATGATACCGTTGTGGACGACGGCGACGTCCTCGCTCTCGTCGGTGTGGGGGTGGGCGTTCGCGTCGGTCGGGGGGCCGTGTGTACTCCAGCGGGTGTGACCGATCCCGACCTCCCCCTGGAGCGGGTCACCGATCGACGATTTCAGTTCCTCGACCTTTCCGGAGCGTTTCTCGACGTTGATGCCGGAGCCGTTCTGGACGGCGACGCCCGCGGAGTCGTAGCCCCGGTACTCGAGGTTTTCCAGTCCCGTCAGCAGCGGTTCGAGGGCGTTGCCGTCGCCGACGCGGCCGATGATGCCACACATCGGTGCTCACCCCCCGTCGGGCCGGTGGTGACGGTCGTGTGGCCCGATCACGGTAGTTGCGCGTGCAGCGACGGCCCGATGCGCGCCCGACGGCGAGGAACGACGTGACCTGCTAGCACAGTGATCCGAAGCGAGTGTTCGAGATGACAACCGGTACGCGACCATGAGCGAAGGCACCGCTCCCGAACTCATTACTATAGACGGACTACTGAATGCCGTAGTCTCCGGGTACTCGAGGCCTGAGTCGCGGTTCCGCCGGTTCGAATGTCGGGGGACGGAACTCCGTATCGAGTCGCTAGCACGACCGAACCGTCAGTCCCGGCCACACACTCGAGGGGTTTTGCCGAAGGCGTCGGCCGACGGTGAAAAGTACGGAAGACGAACAGGGAACCGCCGCTCGGGTACGGACGGCGAAACGATCGGTAGGGAGGCGAAACCGAACCGGTCGGCCCGGGTTCGAACGGCTGCCGACGCGTTGACAGAAAGGGGCAAAACCGGCACACCTTTTGCAGTGGCGGCGAAGGTATGCGTATGGGTTTTGGTAGCTACGACGAATCCGAACAAAAAGAGCAGACTGCCGACGACGACGAGGACGTAGAAGCCGTCAACGTCCACGAAAACGATCATCAGGGAGAGATGTCGTTCGAGTCCGACGTGTCGACGGACGAGCTGGTCGACCAGCTCGGCGCGATGAAAGACGACGAAGACGACGAGTAACGCGTCGGCAGACGGCCGGAGCGCCCGGCCCGCTCGAGACGGTCCGCAGGATCGAACTGCTCACATCTCGGTTTTCTCGCGCGCCCGTACGACCGCCGTCGCTCGACCGGTAAGCGCTGGGGACGGCTGCAACGGCGAGACGCTGCCGTCGGGAACTGGAAGAGCCCGCGGCTCGGTCAGAGCGTCTGTTCGCAGAGTTCGCCGATCGCTCGTCGCAGTCGCTGGGAGACGGCCGACTTCGAGACGTCGAGTCGCTGTGCGAGTTCGTCCTGGGAGATGCCGCGGGGCACCTCGAAGTACCCCTCCTCGTGGGCGACGGCGAGCAGTTCCTGTTGTTTGTCGGTCAGGGCGACGACGCCGTCGTCGTCCTCATCGGACACCCGAAGGTGGTCGACGGTGATCGACACGTCGCGCTCGCGGCAGTAGTCGTTGAACGCGACGAGTCGGTCCCGGTCGGGGAACCGCAACTGGAGCCGCCAGCCGACCCGGCAGCTCGAGCAATCGAGGAGGCGGCCGCCGACGGCGGCGGTCGCGGCGGTGAACGTGACCGCGCGATCGGTGAGGGTCACCCGGTAGACCCGCCTGTCGGGGTAGCGATCGACGAGGACCGGATCGGTGACGGTGGGGTCGGTCTCGAGTCCGGTCTCGAACGCCTCGAGGTCGGCTCCGTGGGCCGTGACGAACACGACGGTCCGGCCGGGTTCGGGCTCGGTCCAGTAGTCGGGCTCGACGGTGATCTCGGGGGCCTGCCGGAGTGCGGGGGCCAGAAACAGCCGCGAGTGGTCGAGCCGGAGCTGTGCGACGATGCCGCCGTCGGCCGTCGAGCGAACGCCGCTCGCGTCGGCAGCGGTTCCGTCGGCGTCGGTCACCGGCTCCGGTCGGTCCTCGCCGTCGGCGATCTCGATGCTCACAGGACCATCCCCCGCCCGCCCGGACGGCCGCTGTAATCAGTTCTTACCTCGAACGCACTCATTGAATGGCTCATTAGGAGCCGAGTACATCGTCGTGGACGCTATACACGGAAGTAGACAGGGAGCCGACATCAATACGTATTCATCCGTCAGCTCGCTGTCCGGTTCGTCTCGAGCCGGAAAGAGTTCGTTACCCGACGGATCGGTCCGGTAAGACCGTCATACGTCCGGACAGTCACCGACGCTGTCCGGGTCGGACCGGTGACCGATGCCGGTTGGGTCGGACCGGTCACCGCTGCTCGGAGTGGTGCGAGCGAGTCAGCCGGTTCGGTCGCCGGCGAGCGATCACGCCTCGTCGGCGTCGTCGAACAGCAACGCGAACAGTTTCCGCTGGGCCAGTCGGAGGTGGCGACTGAACGTCGGCTGGGAGATCCCGAGGGTGTCCGCGATCTCCTCGCCGGTGTGATCGCGCGGCCACTCGAAGAATCCCCCGTGGTAGGCCGCCTCGAGCGTCCGCCGCTGTCGCTCCGAGAGGCACGCGGTGAGTTCGTCGGTCGTCCCGGCGGCCCGGGGCGACCGCTCCCGCGGTCGGCGGGCGAGCAGTTCCGTCCCCGGATGCCGCCGCTCGAGAGCCCGGACGAACGCGCGGACGTCGACGGGCTCGCCGAGTTCGATCGTGAGCCGGGCCCGGTCGTCGACCGGCTCGAGCGAGCGGAGGACGCCGCCGTGGGCCGCGACGGTCCCGGCGACGGTGGGCGCGGCAAAGACGATCTCGAGGGCCGTCCGATCGTCGCCGTCGCCGACGACCGCAGCCGACTCGACCGCCGTCGCGGCCGCGACTCGGTCCCGGATCGCGTCCGAGTCGTCGCCCGAGACCGAACAGTACACCGTCGAGCCGTCCGTCGACCGCGGGATCACGGCACGGACATCGATCGGCCGCTCGAGTCGGCCGGCGAGCGACGACAGCGGCTCGGTCTCGTCCCGACAGACGATCTCGAGTTCGGTCACCCGGTCGGCAAGCAGCGCCGCTTTCGTCTCGAGCGCGCCGATCGCAGCGCCCGCGATCGTCCCGAGGTGGGTACAGGCCCGGCGGGTCCGCTCGTCGAAGGCCCCCGGCCGCGTCGCGTACGCGGTCAGCGTCCCGAAGCGGAACTCGTCGGCGGTGAGGGGGACACTCAGCGCCGATCGGAACCCGCGGTCGCGCAGGCGTCGCCGCCACGAGTCCCCGTCGGCGCTGGTGACGGTCTGGGCCGCCGGATCGTCGCCGGCCGCGAGATCGTCGATCACGACCGCCTCGCGTGTCGTCGCCGCGGCGTGAGCCGGCGTCTCCTCGCTCCCGTCCAATGCCACCGTCGCCGACTCGAGGAACGCGGCGTCGCGACCGGCCCACGTCGTCGGGACGAGCCGTTCGCGGCCGTCGTCCGCGCGGCCGACCCAAGCGAGCGCGACACCGTCGGCCGCGGCCGGCAGCGGGAGCGAGGCTACTCCCTCGCAGAGCCGTTCCTCGACGGCCTCACGGGTCTCCGCCGCCAGTAGCGACCGCCCGAGGGCCCACAGGTTCTCGTCCCGGTCGACGATCGTCTCGAGTCGGGCGCGCTCGTGGCGGCAGTCCCGAAGCGCGGCGGCGCGGTCGCGGTCCTCGAGCGCGAGCGCTGCGACCGTCGACAGCGCCGCGAGCGCGTCGGTGTCGACGCCGTCGAACGCCGTCGGCTCCGCGCTGGTCGCGAGGACGATCCCGTCGGAGCCGACCGGCACCGCGAGGACCCGCTCGGCCCGGAGCCCGGTACGAGCGAGGACGTCCGTGAACGCCTCACGGTCGTCAACCGTCGGCTCGCCCGCCTCGAGGATCGGCTCGAGCCGCGTCCCACGAGGGTCGATCGCCGGCGGTTCGATCGCCGCGTCGTCGGTGCCGGAGCGGGCCGACTCGCCGGCCGTCACGGTGGCCGCCGGCCGAAGGCCGTCGTCGGTTTCGCGGTACCAGACGGCGACGTCGGCCCCAGCCCACTCGCGGGCGGCGTCCACGACCGCCCGCCGAACGGCCGAGGAGGTGTCCGCACTGCCGAGTGTCTCGGCCGTTCGACGGAGCGTCGACACCGCGCTATCGCGGGAGCCGCGTCCGTCGCGGACGACACAGAGCGTTCGCGCCGCCGGTGGGTCGCGGTCCGCGCTGGAATCGGGCGACAGCGGTGCGACGGAGACCTCGACCGGCCGCGGCGGATCGGTCGCGAGCGTCCCCGAGACGGGGTCCATCCACCTGACGACCGGCGAGTCGGCCCGGTCGCGAACCGACGCCGCGAGGTCGTCGTCGAACACCGCGTCGAGGTCCCGACCGACCAGCGATCCCGCGTCGGCCAGCTCCAGCAGTGCCGGGTTCGCCAGCCGGACCGTCGACCCCTCGAGGACGGCGATCCCGACGTCGACCGCGTCGACGACCGACTCGAGGAGCGCGAGCCGATCTCGATCCGTCCGCACGGCGTCCGCGGCCCGGTCCCGGACGTGGATCGTCACGCCGTCGTCGCCGGGATGGACGGCGACCGCGACCGGCTCTTCGAGCGAGGGGACGGCCATCTCGACGGCGGTGACCGAGCCGGTCCGCTCGGCCTCCCGGACGCGTTCGGAGAGGGATCGACTGAGGGCATCCGGCAGCCGGTCCCAGAGGACGGTACCCGCCGGGAGCGGCTCGTCGGCCGTCGTCGAATCGAACCGCCGGACGAACCGGCTGGCTGCCGCGTTGGCGTACTGTACGTCGTCGTCCGCACCGAGGACGAAAACCGGGTCCGCGAGTCGATCGAGGCCCGTGCGGACGGGATCGGAACCGTCGGCGTCGGTGGGCGGTTCCGCGCCCGCCCGCGTCACGACGACCCCCTCGAGGGCCGGATCCGCGAGCCGGTTGGTACAGGTAAGCGTCGCGACCCGCCAGGTGCCGTCGGCGTGGCCGAGCCGGACGCCGGCCCGCTCGGTCGTCCCGGTCGGGCCCGCAGCGGCGGTCGCGACGGCGTCGCGAACCGCCTCGCGATCGTCCGGATGGACGAGCCGCGTCAGCGCCGTCCACTCGAGTTCGGCGGGCGTATACCCCAGTCGCGACTCGACGGCCGGCGTCGCGTACTCGACGGCCCCCTCGGCGTCGACGACCCAGACGACCGCGTCGGCGGCCTCGAGGATCGCTCGGTGCCGCGGGGACGACTGGGACGCGGCGCGGCGATACCGCTCGCGGTCGGCGGCGTTGCGAACGCGGGCTCGCAGGACGGTCGCCGACGCGTCGCTCGCGACGTCGCTGGCTCCCGCCTCGAGCGCGCGGTCGGCGTCGTCCCCGTCGGCGAGCGCGACGATCGGCGCGTCGGTTCGGTCCGCCAGCCGCTCGAGGAGCGAGGGGGAATCCGGGCGCTCGTCGGAATCGAAGGGACAGACCAGGCAGTGGACCTCACGCTCGGTCAGGCGCTCGCGGGCGTTCGCGATCGTTCGCGCCCGCAGCAGCGCCCGCTCCGCGAACGCCCCGGCGAGGGCGTCCATCGCGTCGTCGGCCGAACGGGAGTCGCCGACGACCAGCACGCACGGGGAGTCGCCGACGGCCGTGGCAGCAGCGTCGCTCACCCGGCGCTCACCCCCAGTTGGATCGCAGCCGTGTAGCGAGCCGACTGCCGCCGAACGTGCCCGACTCGAGCGGTCACGATAGCGGTCGCGACGGCACCGGACGGGTTAAGTATCGATCTCGTACCAGCGGGTAGCACCGGATTAGGTTCGGCGACCGCTGTCGAGTGGCCAGGGGCCATCGTGGCGGCCGGTGTCAACTGGCGAGTCGGGGACACCGCGCTGGCGCGGTTAGGGTTGCTCTCGGACCGTCAGCACCGGCACCGGCGCGTTCCGGACGATTTCCTCGGCGACGCTGCCCGAAATCAGGTGATCGAGCCCGGACCGACCGGCCGTCCCCACGATGACCATGTCGGTCGGATTCGTCTCCGCGTAGTCGACGATCTGCTCCTGGGGGACGCCGTGGCGGACGTCCGTCGTCGCCTCGACCCCGTCGCGTTCGGCCGCCTCTCGAGCGCGGTCGGCGGCCCCTGCGGCCTCGTCTTCCGGATCGTGGCGGAGTCGGTCCTCTTTCTCCGTCGCCTGTGGGCCGTCCTCCGAGACCGACAGGACGTGCAGCGTCGCGTCGAGTCGGCCAGCGAGTTCGATCCCGTGGTCGGTCGCCCGCCGCGCGGCGTCGCTCCCGTCGGTCGCGAGCAGCAGATCCTGATACATGTCCCCGGATTCGGGTGACGGCGGGATAGGTTCCGGACCTGCCGTTGCCTGCCGGGACGGGACTCGAGCGAGAAGTGGGCCGTCGGTCGGAACGGCGCTCAGGAAATCAGTGCGGCGAGGTCGATCGCGTCGAGGACGACGATCGCGAGGTACAGCTGTCCGACCCCGGCGACGATCATGACGACACCCGCGATCCGTTTGAGCAGCCCGGTGTAGGCCGCGAGCCGGCCCGCGCCAGCGACCAGCCCCATCCCGGTCGCGACGGTCAGCGACACCATCAACACGACGAAGCTCCCGACGTAGGTCCCCAGCAGGACCGCCGCCGAGGTCGTCGGCAGCGAGAGCGCGCGGGTGACCACGCCGAAGAACACCGGGGCGACACAGCCGGCCGCCGCCAGCGCGTAGCCGACCCCGAAGATCCCGAACCCGAGGACGCTCGAGCGGCGTTTGGGAAGCGCGATCGACGGCGACGGGGCGCGATCGAAGACGATCAGGAGGCCGAACGCGATCAGGACGACGCCGGCGACGACCTCGAACCAGGTGACGGCCGACAGCGTCGAGTAACCGACCCAGAACGTCGCGCCGAGCAAGACGCCGAAGGTGACCAACACGCCGAGTCCGGCGATCAGCCCGCGGCTGAGCGCGCCGCCGAGCGATGCGCGGTCGCCGTCGGTCTGGCTGACGTAGAAACCGACGTAGCCGGGCAGGAGCGGGTAGGAACACGGCGAAAAGAACGTCGCGATTCCGGAGGTCAGCCCGAACGCGATCGACGTTGCGAGTGTGGCATCGACCATGTTAGTTCTTGATCGCGCGTTCGATGCCGTCGACGAATTCGTCCGCGGACTTCTGCCCACTGTCGGACCACTGGACGCGTCCGTCGGCGTCGATCGCGACGGCGTAGGGAAGGCCCCCGATCGAGTACTGGGCGCTCAGGTCCCTGACCGGATCGATGCCGAGCGTCCAGTTTCCGTCGTGTTCTTTCCACCAGTCGACGACCTCTGCTCTCGTGACCGAGCCGCCGACGTTCTCGTTCGTCACCGACATGAACAGTACGTCGTCGCCGACTCGCTCGTGGGCCTCGATGAGATCGGGCATCTGCTCGGAACAGGGCGGACACCACGTTGCGAAGAAGTCGATGAAGGTCGGCTGATCGGACGCCGGCACGCGTACCTCGCCGGCCTCGCTGCCCGGTGCCTCGATCGTCTCTACCGTCTGTGGGTCGACGGGGTCGGCGTCTTCGGTACTCCCGAACGAGGGGACGCCGCCGATCGCGACCGCGCTCGCGCCACCGACCACACCGAGGCTACCGATACCGGCAATTAGCTCCCGCCTGCGCATCTAGCCGTTCACCACCGTTTCGAAATCGTCGATCAGGCGGGATACCTCGACTGCGTGCCCTCTGACGTACACGCGTTCGACGATTCCCGCTTCGTTGACGAGGAAGATATAGGGGAGATGCGGGAAGGTGTACTCGACGTTCTCGTAATCGTGGTCGTAGTTCTTTTCCAGCGATTCCTCGGGAAGCCCGTAGGTCTCTCCGATGACCGATTGGGCCGTCTCGTAGCTCTCGGGCCGCAGGAAATGCCAGTTGTCGGCGTCGTAATCGACGCTGCGTCGGTCGGCGAACGTCCGCAGTTGCTCCGCGGTGTCCCGTTCGGGATCGAACGTCATCGTGAGAAACTCCGCCTCGTCCTCGTACCCGTTTTCGACCGCGGCCTTCTGTGCGCGTTGCAGTCGCAACGTCAGTGCGGGACACATCCCGTCCGGACAATTGGTGTAAATGAACGTCATCAACACGGTGCGGTCCCCTTCGAACTGCTCGACGGATACCGTCTCGTCGGAAAGGGGGTCCGGCAGCGTGACCGACGGGTACTCGTCCCCGTAGCTCGGATGCGTCGCCTCGCTGAGGTCCGTCTCCGGCGGTCCGAGAACGGTGTCGGGATGGCCCGCGTCCCCGTCGTCGTTCCCGTTTCCTCCAAGCGCCTCGCCGAGACAGCCGGCAATACTGGTGAGTCCCACTGTCCCGGCCGCACCGAGGTATGTTCGCCGGTCCATAGTCGACCGGAAGGGTGCACCGATCAAAGGTTCATTGGTTCGGTTCCCGAAGAGCGGACGATCGCCCCCGACTCCGTCTGCGGATCCAGCCCGCTGCGGTGACCGGTCTTCGACCGGCGAACCAACAGGCGTTTGATCGCCGGCTTCCAATCGCCAGTCGATGAACCGTCGGCGTTATCTCCGCGGCGTTGCCGGGGTCGGGGCGGTCGGAACCGCCGGCCTCGCCGGTTGTCTCGAGCGACTCGGCTTCGAGGAGGAATCGGCGTGGGCGAACCCGCCGCTGGTCGAGGACCGGCCCGACGCCGTCTACCTGCCGGCGTCGCTCGAGGAGATGGGTATGTACGGGATGGACAGCGACGGTGATTACGCCCTCGGGCTCTCGTACACGTTTCCGCATCGGTTCTGGACCGTCGAGGCGACCAGCGAGGGCAAACAGCTCGTCGAGGTCGACGCCGACGACAGCCTCCATCTCATGCTGACCGTCTGGGATCAGGAGACGAACACCGTCCTTCCGGTGGATCCGATCGTCGAGGTGTTACAGGACGGCTCGCCCGTCGACGCCGGCAGCTCGTCGCCGTGGCCGATGATCTCCCAGCGGATGGGGTTTCACTACGGCGATAACGTCCGCCTCCCTGGCGAAGGCGAGTACACGGCCCGGGTCCGTTCCGGCCCCGTCTCGCTCGAGCGAACCGGCGCGTTCGACGGCCGACTCGAGTCAGCCGCGACCCTCGAGGTCGACTTCGAGTACAGCCGTTCGGCGGTCAACGACCTCTCGTTCGAGACGATCGACGAGGACCGGCGAGGGAACCGCGAGGCCTTGCCCCTGATGTCCCACGGCGATGACGGGGACAGCGGCGAGGCCGGAGACGGGGGCGGCATGCCACCGATGGGGCAGGGACCGCCGATCGACGACCTCCCCGGCGAGTCGCTGGGGACCGAACGCAGCGGCGACGCGGCGATCACCGCGATCAGGACCGACGCCGAACGGGTCGCCGACAGCGGCGACTACCTGGCGATCTGTCTCAGAACTCCGTATCACGATATCAGTCTCCCGCTGACGTCGCTGTCGGCGACCCTCGAGCGAGACAGGTCGGTCCGCCGAGAGGAGCGATTGACCGAGACGTTAGACGGCGAGTTCGGCCACCACTACGGGCTCGCGGTCGACGATCTCGCGGCCGGGGACCGACTGACGGTCAGTGTCGACTCCCCGCCGCAGGTGTCCCGTCACGACGGCTACGAAACGGCGTTTTTCGAGTTCGACGACGTGACGTACACGGTGTGAACCGATCCCGAATCGTCTCCGAGTGTCTCGAGTTACCCGTCCGCGTCGACCTCGAGTCCGCGCCGGTTTCGAGTTCCGAACTCGAACCGTGATGGAATAAATCCGACCATAGAGCGGCCACCCGCTCCGAAACGGGTGTACAATCGGTCCGAAACGAATTGCAAGAGTACCGTACGGCTCCGATAACTATCGTGGAGTATCGAATACGACCGACGCATGTCCCTGACAGGCAACGCGGATATGGATATCGGCTGCCCGGCGTGTGACGCGACGGTCGTCGCGTCCGTGCCGTCGGGGCCGGGAATCCACACGGAGAACGATTCGAATCGGTTACTGGGAAAGGAAACCCGGTGTCGGAACTGCGGTCACGAACTCGAGCTGTATTACTATTGAACGACCGTGCGGGATCGACGGCACCGTTTTCCCGCGGGTTCCGTTTCTCGGCTGAATGGTCGGACGAACCGCCAAACGGCAGTCGGACGAACCACCAAACGACAGCTATCCGGGAGTCGTGTCGGCGTCCGGGTGGCGTGCCGGCGAGCGGGACGGCTGCGGTCGTGTATCCCCAGTCCCGACTCGAGCGGCCACCCACTGAGTCGAGCGGACGTATCCCACACCGGGTTTCCGGTGAAATCGGAGCGAGCCGATCGATTCCATCCGGGACGGCAAGGCCGACACACACCGAATTTCCGGTGGACAGGACTGAAGGTGCGCAGAGAACAGGACTGAACGTGACGGGTGGAGAACCGGGGAGCGAGAGAGGCAGGCCCGGATAGAGACAGATCCGGACGCCGGACGGAGAGCGGCCGCTGACTCGTGTCGATTCACAACGGAATCAGTGTTATCGATAGCGATGGGGTCGAATCGACGGGTACCACGGGGCCGAATCGACGGAAGCCGCTGGTTCGGACACCGGGTTTCCGGTGAAGTCACCGAGTGCTACCGAACCCGTGCTCTAGGGCGGCGCTGTTTTGCCGCCGGTTTGCTGAACCGAGAACCGTCCGATGAACCTATAGTAGCCACTGAAACGATTCACACACTGATCACGACGCTGTCGTGCGATCAGGTGTGCAATGACTTTCAGTGGCTACTATAGAACCGTCGCTTCGCCGAGCGCGGCTGCCCCTCGAGCGAGTTTCGGGTGGACATCGCTCGATGAGCGCGGCAGTTCGCGATGAGCGCGGCAGTTCGACCGCCCGCACAGTCACACCGTGTTTCCGGTGAAACGGGGCGAAAGACACCGCCCGAAAGCGGTGTAGGGGCCCACACCGTGTTTCCGATGAAACCGTCCATGGAGATGAGGCAACTCTCGGCGGGCGTTCAATGGCGCGATCGGCGGGCATTCAATGGTGTGATCAGCGGGCATTCAATGGTGAAACCCGGCCGATCGCTCGAGCGGTCGATCGGACTACAGAGCGGTCGATCGGACTACAACGGTTCAGCAACCCTGCAAGGCCGACACAATGGTGTGATTGATCGGTTCTACTCTCGGGATACGTTTTCGGAAGTACAGTCCGAACTGCGATTGATGACTCGTTGCGATTGATGACTCGTTGTCGACCGCCTCAGTATAGGGCTACAGTATAGATACATATAAGTAATAGATATGAGTATAGTTCATTGAGCAAATCAAAAAATAGAGTAAGAGCAATCGGAAGGGTTGCAGTCGAATCGGTGGATCGAAGCAGCAGTGTCGACGGGATGTCGACGGGAGGATGACCGATTGTTCGTCCCGACTCGAGGGGACGTGTTCGTCCCGGCCGCCCGGGCCGAACGACTCGGATGGCCGCGTTTCGAACCATTTGACACCGAATTTCGACTAGCCGACATGACGTTTCGAACTGTCCCACACCGGGTTTCCGGTGAAATGAACCCCCACTTCCACTGCACCCCACCCCCCGCTTCTCCCCGTTTCACCGGAAACCCGGTGTGTGTCCGCGACCGATCCTCGACCGCGATTGTCGGGCCCAATCTCGAGGCACCGATCGAAGGCGCGGCGGTCGATGCGCCAGTTCGGGCCGGAATCGGACTCACGATGCCGAATCCGATCCGCTCGCCCGTCTCTCGAATCGCCGCCGCGGAACGGAAGGGCTATTTCACCGGAAACCCGGTGTCCGACTATGTCGAGTTCCGGCGATGATCTGTTCACTCGCGACGACCCGATCTTCGAGAACAAGGAGCTACTCGAGATCAACCACTTGCCCGAGGAAGGGCGGATCGTCGGCCGGGACGACGAGATCGCCGAACTCGCGAACGCGGTCAATCCGGCGATCTTCGGCCAGAGTCCGAGCAACCTCCTCATCTACGGCAAGACCGGGACGGGCAAGTCCCTCTGTGCGAAGTACATCTCCGAACGGCTCGTCCGGGTCGCCGAAGACGAGGGGATCACGTCGGCGTTCGCCTACGTCGACTGCGCACAGGACAACACGGAGACGCAGGCGGTCCAGACGATCGCGCACACGTTGAACGAGCCGGCGGTCACCGACGTCAGGATTCCGGACAAGGGGCTGAGTACCTCGACCTACTACAAGCGGCTCTGGACGGTGCTGGACGCCCAGTACGACGTCGCCCTGGTCATCCTGGACGAGGTCGACAAGCTCGACGACGACGACATCCTCATGCAACTCTCGCGCGCGGGCGAGGCCGGCAAGCTCGCGTCGTGCAAGATCGGCGTCATCGGGATCAGCAACAAGATCAAGTACAAGGATCGGCTGGACGAGCGGGTCAAGTCCAGCCTCTGTGAGCGGGAGTTCGTCTTCCCGCCGTACGACGCGACCCAGCTCCGGGACATCATGGAGGCCCGCAGCGACGCGTTCAAGGACGGCGTCCTCGAGCCGTCGGTCATCCCGCGGGCTGCCGCACTCGCGGCCCGGGAACACGGCGACGCCCGGAAGGCGATCGACATCCTGCGCTACGCCGGCGAGATCGCCCAATCGGAGGGCCACGAGACGGTTCGCGAGGAGTACGTCGTTCAGGCGCGCGAGCGAGCCGAGACCGACCGGTTCCGGGAACTCATCCGCGGCTCGACGCCTCACTCCCGCTACGTGTTACAGGCCCTCGCGGTCCTCTCGCTCAATACGCCCGACGAGGACGGGTTCCGGACGACGCGGATCTACGACGTCTACGAGGAGATCTGCCGGCAGGAGGGCTCCGACCCGCTCTCCCTGCGCCGCGTCCGCGATCTGCTGAAGGAACACGCCTTCCTCGACATCCTCGAGCAGACTCGCCGCAGCGGCGGCAGCGCGGAGGGCAGCTATACCGAACACCAGTTGCTCGAGGACCCGGAGGTCGTCCGGACCGTCCTCGTCGAAACCGACGAGCCGTAACCGATCGGGAAACACTGTGACCACATCCGGTCGACATTTCACCGGAAACCCGGTGTCCCGGCTCCGGGAGCCGATCGCCCGGTTCCGACTCCCCTCTCGGCGTTACTGCCCCGTCGTCCAGCCCCGCGGGGTGTCGTTCAGCCGTTCGGCCCCGTCCTCGGTCACCGCGACGAGATCCTCGATGCGGACGCCGAACCGCCCCTCGAGGTAGATCCCCGGTTCGACGCTGAACACCATGCCGGGCTCGAGTTCGCGGTCGTTGTCCGCGGCGATGTAGGGCGGCTCGTGGACCTCGAGGCCGACGCCGTGGCCGGTCCGGTGGACGAAGGCGTCGCCGTAGCCGGCGTCCTCGATGACCGATCGCGCCGCGCGGTCGATCGCTCCTGCGGTCACACCTGGTTCGACCGCCTCGACGGCGGCCGCCTGTGCCTCTCTGACGGTCTCGTGGACGCGTTCGTACGCCGCGGGCGGCTCGTCGCCGACCACGATCGTCCGGGTTTGATCGCCCGGATACCGTCCCATAGCAGTCGCCGCACTTCCCTCGAGGTCGGCCGCGACGAAGGCCCCGAAGTCCAAGACGACGGGGTCACCGTTCTGGATCTCCCGCGAGCCGCTGTGGTGGTGCGGTTGCGCGCCGTTCGGGCCGGCGGCGACGATGGTTTCAAACGCCGGTTCCTCTCCGCCTTCCGCCGCGAGCAATCGATCGATCTCGGTCGCCAGTTCCGCTTCGGTGGTCCCGATCAGGTTCGTCCCCCGCTCACGGATTTCGAGCGCGACCCGGTCGGCGATCGCCCCGGCCCGCCGCAGTGTCTCGAGTTCGACGTCGTCCTTCCGGATCCGAAGTGGCTCGAGGACGGTCCCCGCGAGTCCGAACGTGGCGTCGGGACACAACTCCCGCAGGTCCTGCGTGAACGTCGCCCACATGCGGTCGTCGACGAGGACCGTCGGCGGCTCCCGATCGGCCCGCGGACTCGCTCGAGTCTCGAGCGAGTAGCCCTCGAGGACCGCCGCGACGGTCTCGAGCGGGTCGTCGGAGTCGGTCCAGAATCGCCGTTGCAGGATCGGAATCGGAAGTTCGGACAACTGACCTTCGTACATCGCCGGCGCGATGACCGCGGGGTCCCCGTCGCGGGGGATGAAAAGCAGCAGGTGCCGCTCCGACGGCGACTCCTCGAAGCCGGTCAGATAGGTCAGGTTCGGGCTCGGGAAACAGACCGCGAGGTCGGCTCCTTCCGCCGCGAGCCGGCGCTTGCAGGCCGCGATGCGGCGCTCGAACGGTGGTTCCATGGGTCGGTGTTCGCTCGAGCGGGGAATCAACGTTTGGTTAGTCGGGTGTGAAGGCGGCTCCCGTCGTGAAAGCGGCTCCCGTCGTGAAAGCGGCTCCTGTCGTGAAAGCGGCTCCTGTCGTGAAAGCGGCTCAACGATATCAACCGTCTTGCTATCGTGGCAACACGGGGTAGCCACGCCCTCCCCAGCCGATTCGCTCGCTGCTCACGGTTCCCGTTGGTCACCGTTCGCTTTCGAGACCTCCCCTCCGGTCGGCCTCGCACCGCTCGCTCATCCACTGTCAGAGCAAGCTCTGACAAGCCTTCGCTCGTGAAACTCGCGAAGACCTCGCGCGGTGTCGTCGGCCGTCCTCGTTGGCACTCGTCCGGCCGACAGCGCACGCCACCGCCAGTCGTTTCCTGATGCCGACGACTCGAGCCATCGCCGAACGCGTCGGTTTCCTGGAGAGACCGTCGCCACAGGCGGACGATCACGCGAGCGCGAACACCGTCGGGAACGTATTAACCCCCCAGCGATGGCAGGCCGCGAAGCAACCCGTCGGGACGCTGTGTCATTACAGCGAATGCGAGTTACCGAGCGGTTGTCGTCGACGGCTGTACGGAATCGACAGCGCCGGGCCGACGGGCGAGGGCGAACCGACGACGAGTCCGCGACCGACGGGCCGAGCTGTCCCGGTTCGCTGATCGTCGTCTCGAACCGGCAACCGTATCGTCACGAGTACGACGACGCGGCCGACACCGCGTCCGATGCCGACGCCGAGTCCGCGAGCGACGGCGCGGAACCGCCGACGGGGGCCGACGGCGGTGCCCGTCAGAGCGCGGCCGCGGCGACCCGGTCGATCACGGTCGACGAGCCGACCGGCGGGCTGACCGCCGGGCTCGATCCCGTCGTCAAGCGGACCGACGGCACGTGGATCGCCTGGGGCGACGGCGAGGCCGACTTCGACGTAACCGACGAGCGAAACTGCGTCGCCGTCCCGCCCGAGGAGGAGGCCTACACCCTCCGCCGGCTCGACCTCTCGGAGGAGGCCGTCGACTCCTACTACTACGGCTTCAGCAATCGCGTCCTCTGGCCGCTCTGTCACGGCTTCCCCGACCTGATCGAGGACCGATCGAACGACTTCGAGTGGTACCGGACGGTCAACGAGCGGTTCGCCGACGCGGTCGCCGACCACGCGACGGCCGACTCGGTGATCTGGCTGCAGGACTACCACCTCGCGCTCGCACCGCGGCTGATCCGGGAGTCCGTGCCGTCCGGTGCGACCGTCGCCCACTTCTGGCACATCCCGTGGCCGTCGCCGCCGACGTTTCGGCAGTGTCCCGCCGGCGGCCGCGTCCTCGAGGGACTGCTCGGCAACGACCTGCTGGGCTTTCACGTCGAGCAGTACGCGGATCGGTTCCTCGAGTGTGTCGACCGGTTCCTGCCGACCGCGACGGTCGACCACGCCCGTCGAACGGTCCGGTACGAGGGAGGACGGACCCGCGTCGTCGCGACGCCGATGGGGGTCGACGCCGAGGCCTACGACCGGGACGCGCGATCGGTCGATCCCGGCCGCCTCACCGAACTGTGCGAGGAGTACGACATCGCGCCCAACGCGACGCTCGGGCTGGGCCTCGACCGCCTCGACTACACGAAGGGGATTCCCGAACGGCTGGCGGCCATCGAGCGCTTCTTCGAGCGAAACCCGGGCTGGCGCGGCGAGTTCACGTTCCTCCAGAAGGCGACCCCCTCGCGGACCGACATCGAGACCTATCAGCGCCACGGCGACCTCGTCCGCAGCGAGGCCCAGCGGATCAACCGCCGCTTCGAGACCGCCGACTGGCAGCCGATCGCCTACACCGAAGACTACCTCTCGACGGCGGAGATCTGTGCGCTCTACCGGCGCGCGGATGTGATGGTGGTCAGCCCGCTGGTCGACGGGATGAACCTGGTCGTACAGGAGTACGTCGCGGCCAGCGTCGACGGCGACGACGCGCTGGTGTTGAGCGACCGGACCGGCGCACACGAGCGGCTCGGCTCCCACGCCCTGACGATCGACCCGACCGACACCGACGGGTTCGCGGCCCAGCTCGAGGCGGCGCTCTCGATGCCGGCCCACGAACGCCGGCGGCGGATGAACACGCTGCGCCAGCGCGTGTTCGCTGGCGACCTCGAGTCGTGGATGGCTACGCAGTTCGACTGGTTCCGGCGGCTCCGCGACGAGCGGGGTCGGACCGACGCGGGCTCGGACAGCGATTCCGACTCGCGGGAACCCACGCCGCCGGTCTAACGGATGACCAGCACCGAATCCGGAACCGCCGCTGCCGAGTCCCCGCCTCGGCCGCTCGAAGACGGGTTCCCGGCCGTTCGAGCGAGCCTCGCGGACGCCGAGCGGTTGCTGGTCTGTCTCGATTTCGACGGGACGCTGGCGCCGATCGTCGACGAGCCCGACGCGGCCCGACCGACCGACGACAACCGCCGTGCCGTCGCGAGGCTCGCCGATCACCAGGACGTGACGACCGCGGTCGTCAGCGGCCGGGCGCTGCGGGACGTCCGCGATCGCATCGACGGGCCGGCGATCTACGCCGGCAACCACGGCCTCGAACTCGCGCGACGGGGCTCGATCGCCGTCCATCCCGTCGCGCGGAAACGGGCCGCCCGGATCGACCGCCTCTGTGCGGTCCTCGAGACCACGCTCGCGTCGATCCCGAACGTACGGATCGAGAACAAGCGCCTGTCCGGGACGGTGCATTTCCGGTCCGTGCCGCCGGCCGCCCGCCCGGTCGCCCGTCGGCTCACGACCGCCGTCTTCGAGGCGTTCAGCGGCGGCGCGCTCGAGCTCTCCCGCGGGAAGCGGATCCTCGAGATCGGGCCGTCGATCCCGTGGGGCAAGGGGAACGCGGTCGAGTTGATCGCGGCCGACAAACCGCCGGGGACGGCCACCGTCTACGTCGGGGACGACGTCACCGACGAGTCGGCGTTTCGGGCCGTCGAGCCGGGCGGGATCGGGGTCCGGGTCGGCGGTGACGGTCCGTCGGCCGCCTCCTATCGGGTCGAGTCGCCGGCGGGCGTCGCGTCGCTGCTTTCCCTGCTCGAGGACGTCGTGTCACCCGACCCCGTGCGGCGGCCCTGAGACGGAGACGGACCCGAACCGCCGACGGTCGTGCCGCCACTCTCGCTCGGCAGCGAGGACCGAGCCGGCCGCCGAATCGACCGTTCGACATTTCCGAAAACAATACAAATCAGAAATTTGTTGTTGGGAGCGGAAAGTATTAGTTACCACTGGAAACATAGTGTGGACGAGTGTGAACGAGTGTGAAACTCCGACAGCCAACTGATTTCCTGATCCTCGAGGCGCTCGAGGACGAGGGGCGAAACGTCGCGACGAACCTCGCGGCGCATACGGGGAAGAGTCGAAAGAACATCAACACCAGACTCCCGGTCCTCGAGGACTACGGATTGGTCCGGAAAATCGGCCCCGCGGAGCGCTCGGGACTCTACGAGATTACGTCGTCGGGGAAGGCAGCGCTGGTGTATCGCGACCAGTACGACGAGGTCGACGACTTCGAGGCGCTGATCGAGGGACCGAACGCCGACACCGACGGGGAGGGGGAACGGGCGAGTTTCGTCCGGGGGAGCGACGACGCCGACGACGGGGAGTAACGTTCGTTCTCCGCGCCCGCTCCATACCGACCGGACAACCGAGGGTTCCGTAGCCTGCGGACCGGGAAACCTGCGAACCGAGCAGCCCGCACCGAGTAGCACCCGGCTCGAGCAGTCCGCGAACCGGATAGCCCCCGACTCGCGTTCGGCCAATCGCCGACTCGAGCGGCGGTCAGTCGGCGGCGAGTTCGCGTCTGGCACACGCCGAAAAGGCGAAATCGAGTCGTCGCTCGCGACCGTCCGTCGACGGGATCGCGCCCCCGCATCTCGTCGAGGAGGGGGTAAAGTCCGGGTCCCAGGCGTAGGAACTCAGCATCGGCGTCGCGACGACCGCATCGCCCGATCGAACGGCGACGCCGTGGCGGTGGGCCAATCCGAGCGCGTGCCCGACTTCGTGAAGCAGTACGTGCATCGTCCGCGCCGCCGTCGTGGTCGGGACGATCCACTCGTCGCCGAGCAGGTCGTCGACCGACTCGAGTCGGTCGATGTGTCGCGCGCCGCCGACCGACGCGACGTGGGGGGCCCCGTAGCCGGTCGGTGCGTCCCGCATTCCGCCGTCGGTTACCAACAGGTTGACGCCCGAGACGGGGTCGATGTCACGGCCGCCGAGCCCTCCCGACGCGAGCGCCAGCGGCCACTCGCCACGACTGGTGAGGCGTGCGGCGTCCTCGGTCGACACCGAAACCGTGCCACCCACGGTCGGCTCGACGCGCCGCCGCTCGAGCGCGAGCGTCCGTGCGAGGAACGCGCGGACGCGGTCGGCCACCCCGTCGTAGCGGCCGGCCCGCTCGGAGAGCCAGATCCGGACCGCGAGGGGGTCGTCGGCCCGCGTCGTATACGCCAGCGTACCGAGCGACGCCATCGATCCGACGGCACCCAGAAACGCGCGGCGCTTCACGGCGACGACTTCCGCGGCCGTCGCCCAGTTCCTGCGGGTGAACATGGCCGCGCATTAGGGTCGCTCGGTGACGCCGCGTCCGCGTCGTTCCCGTCGGGTATCGACCACGCGGGCGCGGCGACCGGAGACTCGGACCTCGAGGCCGGCCGGCAGTGCGGTCGGCTCGACCGGCTGGAGCAAGAGCAAGGCGTCCTCGGGGGTTTCGACCAGCCGTCTGTCCGGCCCTCGCTGGCGCAGACAGAGTGCCCACTCGCCGGACCGGAGTCGGGCACGGACCTGCCAGTCGGTGTAGTACCGACCGTTCGATCCCGCGAAGACGGTTTCGCACGGCGAAGTCACCACGGACCGCCCACCCCCGCTCGAGCCGCGAGCCGCCGCCCGGAAACGGATCTCGACATTCTCGTGCGATCCGACCGGGGCCAAC
Source organism: Natrinema mahii (assembly GCA_000690595.2). Classification (GTDB taxonomy): domain Archaea; phylum Halobacteriota; class Halobacteria; order Halobacteriales; family Natrialbaceae; genus Natrinema; species Natrinema mahii. The sequence goes on from JHUT02000001.1 coordinate 555,779, forward strand.
CCCGTCGCCGCTCGGCTTCATATACGCGACTGTTAAACGATCGAGACTGTCATCCGGACGCGAATACGGCCGCCGGGATCGCAAGGCGTGATAGCGGCCGATCACGTCAGTAAATACCATTGTCGGGTCGAGTCCCTGCGTTCGGTCGGCGTCAGCCGGAGTCGCCACACGACCGCGATACCGTTCGAAACACCACCTACCGCGCCGGGACGCGGCGTCGCGCGGCTCCGTTGGCGTCCGGGACCGAACGGGTGCGAACGACCGGCCCGTCACTGCTCGGCCCCGTCTCTCGACGCCGATGTCCCCAGGTGTTCCGCCGTCTCGAGCGCGAGACGAGCGCCACTCGAGCGGCAGGTCGACGCTCACTCGGTGCTGCCGCCGCCCTCGAAGAACTCGCTGAGAATCGCCTTGAGCCCCTTCCGCAGGTGCTGGTGCATCGTCGGCGGCGAGATATCCATCGCCTCAGCGATGTCCTCGCCGGTACTCTCCCGGGGCCAGTCGAAGAAGCCGCCGTAGTAGGCGAGTCGCAGGGTCGTAAGCTGCCGGTCCGTGAGTTCATCGAGGATCCGATCGCGACGCTCGGCCGCCGTCCGCACCGGCCGGTCGACCTCCCGCCTCGCGACGAGTTCGGTGTTCTCGTAGACGACGGTCAACGCGTCCGCGATCTCCCGGATATCGGCGTCCTGTGAGACCTCGACCAGACAGCGTCCCACGCCGTTCTCGACGACGACGTCACGGATCGTCGCACCGTGGTTCGCGAGCGTCCGAACGCCGGACTTCGCGAGCCGGATCTCGACCGTACACTGGTCTTCGCCGTCGTGGATGAGCCGACACACCTCGACCGAATCGTGTGTCTTCGCCTCCTCGAGGACCGTCTCGCCTCCGATGCCCTCGATCGTGACGTACTGGAAGGTCCGCCCGCCGGCGGTCGTCCCCGCCCACTCGAGCGAACAGGTACAGCCGCACTTCTCGGAGAGATCGAACGAGAAGGTGTCGCCGTCGTCGATGCGGAACTCGAGTTCGACGACGGTGTCGGCAAACAGCAGCTGGCGGTTCTTGACGGCCATGATCGTAAAGCCGATCGTCTCGCCGAGCAGTCGGAACCCGGCCCGCTCGCGTTCGCTGAAGGCGTCGTCCCGACTGGCAAGTACCGTCAACACCCCGTAGGTCGCGTCCTCGTGGGTGATTGGAACGGCAATGGCCGACCGGACGTCGTCCTCGCGGGCCGCTTCCCGGAGCGGCGCGGGCGTCGCCTCGTCCTCGAGGAGGTGGTTCGTCGTCTGGATTTCGCCCGTTCGGGCGGCTCTGGCGACCGGTCGCTCCCGGTCGGTAGCGAACTCGGTGCCGTCGCTGACCCGGTCGAGATAGGCGTCGGCCTCGCCCGCGCCCGTTCGATAGGCGAGCCGGCCTTCACCGGTGTGCTCGGCGATCCACGAGCCACAGTACAGCTCCGAGTCGACGAGTTGCGTACAGACCTCGCGCTCGATGGCGTCGCGGGCGGGTGCCTCGACCAGGGTCTCGATCACCTGCCGAACCACCGCGTTGATCCGGTTCAACGTCTCGAGTTGGTCTTGCCGCGACCGGAGCCGCCGTTCGCGTTCGACCCGCTCGGTGATGTCCCGGGCCAGCCAGACGACGGCGCGTCGCCCCCAGATCCGTTCGCCGATCGGGACGACGCGGGCCTCGAACCGCCGGCGGCCCTCGGTCGTGTCGGCGTCGTACTCGACCGATTGAACCTCATCCGTTCGGAGAGCCCGATCGAGACAGTCCTGTAACTCCGCGGCGACCTCGTCCGGAAAAGCGTCGTCGAGTCGGCTGCCGGGCAGTTCGTCGGCGGTCGTCGTGTACAGGTCCGCCGACTCCGAACGCACCTTCGCTTCCAGATAGGTGCCGTCCTCGCCGATGACGAAGGCCTCGTCGGGCAGTTCGTTCGCGAGAATGCGGTGATGGCGCTCGTCCGCCGGCGTCGCGCGATCCCGCGACCCGATCGTCGAGACGATCCGGTCGATCGGGTCCTCGTCGCGCTCGCTCGGGACGTAGTCGGTCGCCCCGGCACGGAGCGCCACCGTGGCGAGGCGCTCGCTGCCGTCCCGCGGGGCGACGATCGTCGGCACGTCCGGCGTCTCGGCGTGGACCCGTTGCAACAGCGTCTGGATCTCGCCGGGGCAGTCCAGTTCGAGGACGACCCCGCCCGGTGGCGATACTCCCGCTTCGTCTGCGGACGTCAGCGCCGTTCGTTCCGTCGTCGTCGAGTCGTCGTCAGTCGCCGGACTCGAGTCGTTCCCGCCGTCCGTTTCGGGACCGCCCCGCCCGGTCGGCGACTCGAGGATCGCTCCGATGTCGTCGGCCGTCGACACCGCTCGAACGGCGCGGTCGGTCGCCTGCTCGAGCCGCGGTCGAAGGCGACTCCGTTCGCTTCGAGCATCGATCACGACGACGATCGGTTGTGGGCAGTATCCAGTGGTCATCCGTATTTCCCCCGTCGCGTCCGCCGACACCGCTACCGCCTCGCTCCTTTCTGTCCCATCGTGACTGTGAAATAAAAGCTTGCTGGTCAAACGCGGTCGATCGGAGCGGACTCGGCCGGCTAGAGTAGCCGCTGCAACGAGTCACACACTGATCGCAACGCCGTCGTTCGATTCAGGTGTGCAATGACGTTCAGCGGTTACTATCGAGTTCGCCTCGCTCCCGCAACGCTTCGATCAGGTCGTCTACGAGGGGTTCGACGCCCTCGTAGGGGAAGTCACCGCCGTCGGTCTTGGTGTACAGTTCCATCGCGGTCATCGAGAACTCTCCGGCCTCGAATCTCGTGCTCGGGCCGTCGGGGAGCGCCGGAATCAGCGCCATGGGATCCGAAACGGGATAGTCAGCGCCCTCGAACGCGTCGACCAACTGTTCGCGGAGGTCTGCTTCGGCTGCCATGGTCTGTCGTGGTCGTTCCGCGGACATTAACTCCCGGGTGCGGTCCCGGTCAGCGCCGGCGCATGAATTCGGGGAGGATCCCCCGCTCGGTCGATTCGCCGGCCGCGGTCGGTTCCGCGCCGCCCCGGTCCGGTTCGGCCTCGCCTCGGAATTCGTCGGACGCGATCCGCTCGCTCCCTCCCGGGCTGGCCGTCCCGGCCGTCGGAGTATCGGCCGGCGTCCGCTCTCGAGGCCCACTCCGCGAGGGGGACAAATATCGAATATTCGATACGTATTCGAAACAGTGATTAATCAGCGGAGACGACTGTCCCCACATGGCGAAGGATACCGTCAGGTACCCCGACGACGTGGTCGAGGAGATCGACGCGCTCGTCGACGACGGTATGTTCGAGAGCAAATCCGAGTTCTATCGCTTCTCCGCGGAGTACGTCCTGACCCTGATCAACGACGATCACGACGTCAAGACGTTCAATTTCGACGAGATCAAAGGCGAACTCGACATCAGCGACCGCGACCACGCCGAAGCGCTCGGGGCCGACGGCGGGACCTTCTTCCTCGACGCCGTGATCAACGTCCGCAAACACGGGCTGCGGGGCAACTACGAGGCCGCGGAACGCTTCATCGACACCCACTACGACGAGACCGACCAGGAGTGTATCATCCTCGAGGAACTGCTCGGCACCTACCGCGACGAGCCGTCGTAATCGGCCGCCAGTCTCTCTTTCCGACTCACTCGGTGAAGGGTTCGCCCAGCGCCGCCAGATCGACGTTCTCGGCGACGAGTCGGGCCGCCCGATCGGCGGGTGTCGTGCCGGTCGTCTCGGGTTCCCCCGACGGCGGCCCGTCGCCCGCTCCGTTCCCCGGTCGATCGACGCCGGCCGTCTCGGCGACGTGATCGAGAAACGCCGCTCGGACCGACTCGTTATCGAACAGACCGTGTAGATAGGTCCCCAGCACGCGCCCGCGGGCCGCACTCGAGTCGCCGAGCGGCCGCGTCACGTCGCCGACAGCCTCCGTCCGGCCCGCGTGGATCTCGTAGCCCGTCGCGGGACCCTCGGCACCGGCAAGCAGCGGCGACGCCGAGCCGTCGACGGGAACCGCAGTCTGCTCGAGGCGCTTCTCGCCCTCGAAGCGGGTCTCGACCGGTAGCAGGTCCAGTCCCTCGACGACGTCGTCCTCGCCGGTCCCCTCGAGCGCGGCGTTGGTGATCCGTTCACCCAACAGCTGATAGCCGCCACAGAGGCCGACGATCGGGCCGTCGAAGGCCGCGAGCGCGTCGGCGTAACCGGCCGCCTGCAGCGCCAGCAGGTCGTCGACCGTGTTCTTCGTCCCGGGGATCACGACCGCGTCGGCGTCGACGCCCGCGAGCGGGTCGGCCCCACCCGGACCCGGATCACCGCCGTCCCCGTCGACCGGGAGGTACACCACCGAGACGCCCGGCTCCGCCGCCAGCGCCTCGAGGTCGGTCGCGTTCGAGATGCGGGGGAGCCGCGGAACGGCGATCCGGAGCCGCCGGTCGGCCGCCACGCCGTCGTCGTCGCCGACGACGCCCCGTTCCTCGCTGCCGGGGAGGCCGACGCTGTCCTCCTCGGGGAGCCCGGGATCGTCGTAGGGCAGCACCCCGAGGATCGGCACGCCCGTTCGGGATTCGATCTCCTCGATGCCGGGCTCGAGCAGGGACGGGTCCCCGCGGAACTTCGTGATGAGCGCGCCGACGATGCGGTCCCGGAGGTCGTCGGGGACGAGTTCGATCGTGCCGTAGAGGCTGGCGAAGGCCCCGCCGCGTTCGATGTCGACCAGCAGGAGGATATCGGCGTCGGCGAACTCGGCCGTCTCGACGTTCGCGAGGTCCCGATCGTGGAGGTTGATCTCGCCGATGCTGCCCGCGCCCTCGGCGACGATCACGTCGTTGTCGGCCGCCAGTCTGCGGTACGACTCCGCGGCGGCTTCGCGCGCGCGATTCCAGTACTCCTCGTAGTAGGTGCCGGCCGGCACGTGGTCGTGGGCCTCCCCCTGCAACACCAGCTGGCTCTCGCCGTCGCCGCGCGGTTTGAGCAGGACCGGGTTGCAGTCAGTGGTCGGGGTGGTCCGAGCCGCTCGAGCCTGGACGAACTGGGAGACGCCGATCTCGCCCCAGCGGTCGCTCCCTTCTGTCGGGTCGCCGTCGGTTCCGTCCTCGCCCTCGGCGTCCGGCCGCACGACGACGCGGGCGTTGTTGCTCATGTTCTGGCCCTTGAACGGGGCGACGTCGACCCCGCGGTCGGCGAGCAGGCGACAGAGGCCGGCCGCGACCGTCGACTTACCGACGTGGCTCGCGGTCCCGGCGACGAGAAGCGTTCGTGTCATCCGCGTTGACGGGAGTGGGAAAGCCGAGGGTATCGTCTTATCGGTTCGCGTTCGGCGCTTGGTGCCGTCCGACTCGCCGCCGTTTGCAACCGTTCGCAGGACCCCTCGTCACGGTAGTTCCGACGTACACTCGCGCAACTCGTCTTCCGTCTCCCAGACGCAGAGACGATCCCCGTCCGCGAGCATCTCAAAGATCGCCGTTTGCATCCCGCTGTAGGGGTTTTCGGGGTCGGCCTCCGTCTCGAGGTCCGCCGGTGTCAGGTCCTCGTACGTCCGTTTGAAGACGTCGGTCTTCTCGAAGTACTGCTCGAGCGCGGTGAAATAGCCCTGTTCGACGAGAAACCCGCCGCTGTCGTGTTCGGACACCCCGACGATGTAATCGGCGTAGTCGGCGAGGAGGCGGAACTTGAGGTATAGTAGCTCTTGAAACGATTTACACACCGATCACAACGCTGTCCTGCGATCGGGTGTGCATTGACTTTCAAGAGCTACTATAGGTATTCGTCCACTCGTTACGGATGTCGACCATCAGGAACGCGTAGCTGTCCGTCCGTCGGTTGAGCCGGTCTTTGACGAGTTGCAGGCGGTGGATCTCCGGTCGACCATAGCTGCCGAGAACGAAATACGACCGCCCGGTCGTGAGAAGCGGAGCCAACTCCGTGACGCTGTGTTTGAGCGCTTCGTACTCCGCCGGCGTCAGCGACGACTCGTGGAGATACGACTCGGCCTTCGCCGCGAGTTCGTCGACCGTTACCGGCTCCTCGCTCATCGCCCGGTTGCACGTCCCTTCGAAACTTCAATTTACCGACCGAAGGGGTGACCGAATCACAGGTAGCCGATTCGTATTTGAGCGAAACGCCTTTGCACGCACCGGACGAATCCATAGGTATGAGTACCCCGGGCCGGCCGCCGGCGGACCTCCAGCGCGTCCGCGAGCGACTGAACGTCGTGACACAGGAGACGCGGTTCGCGCTCGTCCAGGACCTCTTGGGTCACCCCGACGGGCTGCCGACGCTGAAGGAACTGGACTACGTGAACCCCAGCAAGAGTCGGACGACGATCCGACAACACCTCCAGCAACTCGTCGAGGCGGACATCGTCGAGGAAGTGACGCTCCCGGACGACCGTCGACGGAACGACCTCCCCTACAAGTTCTACGGGATCAGCGACGAGGGGCGGGCGTTCCTCGAGGAACACGACCTCCTGCGGGCCGAGGAGACGTTGCGGTCCGTCTACGAACGGGTCGAGAAGACCGACGAGATCGAGCGATACGAAACCGCACCGCGACCGGAGCGATAGGCTCGGTCGGCGTCTCCCGTCAGCTACTCCGTTCTGTATCGCGCGTCCCAGCGCGGCCCGGCACGACTCGAGAGGACGATCCCGACCGCACCCATCACGAGCCCGCCAAGGACGAGGACCGCGGCCAGTTCCACGGACGGCGGGACGACGACGAAGCCGGCCACGAGCGTCGGGACGAGCGCGACGGCGACGCCGACCGTGAACGTCGCGAAGCGGACGGCGTCGAAGAGGAACTCATTGGGATCGAAGCCGGCGATGAAGACGGTGAGTCCGTAGTAGTACAGCGCATAGCCAGCGAGCAGTATCGCGCCGACGACGGCGTCGAGCGGCGTCGTGTCGAACCAGACGACGGCCGCGAGATACGGGACCGCGGCCGTCGGCGCGCCGACGAGGATAAAGGCCGTCCGCTTGGCCCGGAAGACGTCCGCGATCGAGACGGGGTAGGCAAGGTAGGCCTCGAGCGAGTCGAACTGGGTGAGCCAGTTGTAGGTGGTAAACGCCGAGAGCCCGAGGACGCCGCCGAAGAAGATCCCCGGGGCGGGCGCGACGCCGGTGATCGAGTCGACGACGCCGACCAACGCGGCCACGAGCGCCAGCAGGATCGTCGACGAGACGAACGGCTTCCAGACCCCGCCCGAGGAGCGGGCGAGATCGAGCAGCGATTTCGTCACGAGGGGCGAATCGGCGACGGGCAGGGCCGCGCTGAGCCGGGCGAACCGGTCGGTCGCGGTCCGCGAGGGCCGGCCGTAGGTCGGATCGTACAGCAGGAGCGAGCCCGCCGCGACGACGAGGGTCGCGGCGGCCAGTCCGCCGGCGCCGATCGCCGTCCCCTCGATCGGCACGAGGACGCGCCGGAGGACCGCACCCGCCTCGAGCGCCCACGAGCCGACGGCGGCGAGACCGATCGCCAGTCCGATACTCCACGGCGGCGCGCCCCGGGTCCGGATGGCGATCGCGGCGACGGTCGTCGTCATCCCGACGGCAAAGACCAGAAAGAGCGATCCCCAGAACAGGGCGACCGAGAGCGGCGTCGTCGCGGAGAGGCCCTCGGCGACCGCGCCCCCCAGCGCCATCGGCAACACGAACGCGACGCCGTAGAACAGCGCGTCCTTCAGGAGAAAGACCCCGAGCAGCCGCCGGCGCGAGAGCGGCAGCGTCGTCGACGAGGACAGCAACAGCGAGAGCCGGCCGAAGACGTTCTCGAGCATGTCCGAGCCGGCAAAGCCCGCGGTGCCGCTGTAGAGGCCGAAGCCGGCCGCGAGGACGTGGAGACCGACGACGACCGTCCCCGGGGCGGTGCCGGTCTCGACGAGCGCAACCGAGCCGCCGACCGCGAGGGCGGCGATCACGAACGGAAAGAGCGCGAACCGCCAGCCCCCGAACAGCTCGGTGTGCATGCGCCACTCCTCGCGAAAGAGGATCGCGAGCAGCCGCCGGGTCGAGAGGCCGGAACCGGACCGGTTCGGGCTCGTCGGAGCGGTCGGGTCCGTCGTTTCGCCGGTCATGTGTCCAACTGCTCGAGCGTCGGCGTGTCTCGCGCGTCCTCGCCCTCGACGCGGTCGAGGAAGACCTCGAGCAGCGACTCGTCGGCCCCATCGTCGGCGACGGACTGCTCCGTGACGAGCTGGCCGTTGGCCACGATGCCGACGCGGGTACAGATCTCCTCGGCGACGTCGATGTTGTGCGTCGAGACGAAGACCGCGTTGTCGCCGGCCGCATAGGAGACGAGGAACCGCTTGACCTGCTCCTGGACGAGTGGATCGAGGTTCGCCAGCGGCTCGTCGATGAAGACCACGTCCGGCTCGTGGAGGAACGCCTGCGCGATCATCACTTTCTGTTGTTGGCCCCGGGAGAGATCGGTGTGTAACGTATCGAGCTTGCTCTCGAAGCCGAGCCGTTCGGCCCAGCGGTCGGTTCGCTCGGCGACCCGCTCCGCGTCGAGGTCCCGGACCTCACCGACGAACTCGAGGTACTCACGCGGCGTGAGAAAGCTCGGCGGCGACTCCTGTTCCGGGAGGATGCCGACCCGCCGGCGCGTCTCGATCGGGTCGGTCGTCGGATCGGTCTCGAGGACGCTGACCTCGCCCGAATCGGGCTCGATCTGGCCGGTCAACACCCGGATCGTCGTGGTCTTGCCCGCACCGTTCGGCCCGAGAAAGCCGTACAGCTCCCCTCGCTCGACGGTGAACTCCATGCCGTCCACGGCGTCGACGGCACCGTAGGACTTCTCGAGTCCGGAGACGTGAATCGCACCCATTGAACGCGAAACCGTTTGGAAGATTTGATAATAACTGTGTTGGTAGGGGTATAGTGACAGTAGTAGGTAGCGTGGATTCTTTATTTAGAATTATATCTGAAACTGAACAAGCCCAGTTCGTAACTACGTGTGCGAACTTAACGCACCCTCACCAAAAACAATATGTGAAGAAATGAGACCGATACCTGCCGATCCAACTGCGTCAAAATACTACGATCAAACCGCTGAAAAATGCTACTATGGCGACGGTTGCACGATCGTCTCGACTGGCTCAAAGAGGTCCATTACATCGAGGTTCAAGAGAGCCAACTAAAGGACTGTTCGAGGTGACGCCACAGTTGGCGCGGTCGAATCAACCGTTGTCGGGTGTTCGACCGAATCAGGACGCGTTCTTACACTTCTGTTTATACTCCTCGTACTCGCGTTTTGCGCGCTCGTAGGCGTGTTTCTTCTTTTTGAGTTGCTTTTTGTTCACCTTGCCCTTCTCGTATTTCTTTTTGTACTCCTCGTACTCACGCTTTGCACGCTTGTATTTGCGTTTTAGCTTCTTCTTGTTCTTTCCGTCGTCCCCATTCTCGGGTGCCTTCGTAAACTCCAGAATGTCTCCGTAGACAACCGCGGCACCGACCTGAGCGACCGCTCGGAACTCGTAGGTCGTGCCAGTCTCGAGGTTCATCGCCGTCGCACTGAACGGTCCGGGTTCGGTGAGGACTGTTTCGTCGGTAAACGTCCACACCTCAGTCCCCTTGACGCGGTACAGGAAGTAGACGGTAACCTCCTCTGCGCCCTCGAGTTCGAGCAGTTCGCCGTTGAGCGTGGCCGTCGAGCCGTTAACCTCCGTCGCCGGCTTCGTCTCGACGTCCAACTCGTCCGGGCCGAGCTTGGTGAACGAGAGCGTGGTTCCGAGGAACCGTTCATCGTCTGCTACCATGACCGCCCGGAATTCGTACGTGCTACCGAGTTCGAGGCCTTCGATCCCGGCGCTGAAGTCACCGGACTCGTCGAGCGTCTGGGACTCGGTGGTGATCCACTCGTCTGCGCCGAGTTCACGCCACTCGAAAAAGACGTCTGCGGTGTCGAAGTCCCCGAAATCGATTAACTCTCCGTTGAGCGTGGCCGTCGAGCCATTGATCTCCGTCGCCGGCTCTGTCTCTACGCTGGGGACGCCGGCCTCATCTTTGGTGAACGAGACGATGGTTCCTTCCTCACGCGTGCCATTCGCCACGACGACTGCCCGGAATTCGTACGTGTTCCCGGGCTCGAGGCCGGCGATCCCGTCGCTGAAGTCGCCGGGCGCGTCGAGCATCTGCGTCTCGGTGGTGTTCCACTCCTCCTCACCGAGTTCACGCCACTCGAAGAAGACGTCCACCTCGTCGAAGTCACCGATGTCGATCAACTCGCCGTTGAGCGTGGCCGTCGAGCCGTTGACCTCCGTCGCCACCTGCGTTTCGACGATAGGTGCGCCGGGTTCGTCTTTGGTGAACGAGATAATAGCCCCTTCCTCACGCGTGCCATTCGCCACGACGACCGCCCGGAATTCGTACGTGCCGCCGGGTTCGAGGCCCGCGATTTCAGCGCTAAAGTCGCCGGGCGCGTCGAGCATCTGCGGCGCGGTAGCAGTCCACACGTCCGTGCCGACTTCACGCCACTCGAAGAAGACGTCGACGTCGTCGAAGTCACCGAGATCGAGCAGTTCGCCGTTGAGCGTGGCCGTCGAGCCGTTGACCTCCGTCGCCGGCTCTGTGATGACCTCCGGCACATCTGGCACTGTTTTGATAATTCGAAGCGTGGCCCCCTCCACCCGTTCGCCATTCGCCAGTCCGATCGCCCGGAATTCGTACGTGGTGCCGGGCTCGAGACCCGCGATCTCGGCGTCGAAGTCGCCGGGCGCGTTGAGCGTCTGTGGCGCGGTGGTGTTCCACTCGTCCTCACCGAGTTCACGCCATTCGAAGAAGACGTCGACCTCGGTGGAGTCTCCGAGGTCGGTCAACTCACCGTTGAGCGTGGCCGTTGAGCCATTGACATCCGTCGCCGGCGTCGTTACGACGTCAGGGATGGCCGAATCGCAACTAATGTCGAGCGTCGTGATGTCGAGACCGATTGCGATATTGTCGGTCTCGAGCGAGTACGTTCCGTCCGCGAGATTCTCCCACATCGCCGAACCGCCGGCGGGAACCTCCATCGGCTCCTCGTACCCACCGGGGCCGGTGACGGTTACCGTCACCGAGACGTCGTTGGGGTTCGTTACCGTAATCTCGCCCTCCTCGTCCACACACGCCGAGTCCACTTTCAGGTCGACGAGATCGCAGTCACACCCGGTAACCGTCGCCATCTGAAGATTGACGGCGGTTTGGGCGTACAAACAGCCGTCCACCGTTGCGTCGGTGAGTACGTTGATCGCCGTCTGGGCCAGTACGACCCCCGCAAAGTTTGCGTCCGTTCCGATCTCGACGCCGGGACCGCCGGCGACCACCCAGACGATGTTTTCGGCCTGCGCACCCCCTTCCAGATTGACGGTCACCCCACTCGCCACGCTGAGGCCTCCCGCGACCTGGAAGATCCAGGTGTCATCCGGACCACCGTCGAGGGTGATATTTCCATCAATCGAGAGACCAGTGTCCCAATTGTACACTCCTGGAGTCAGTGTTTCTCCGTCAAGATTGCCGCCGCCTACATTTGTAAAGTCTGGTGGGACACGGCCGTACGCATCGGTGAACGCGGTTTCCATATCGCTCACGGCCGTGGTCAATCTGGACGGGGTCGGCTCCGCATAATCTGCCGCATACACCCGTCCGCCCACCTGCGTCGATGTCGCGAAGACGCCCGTCGCATCCAGCGTCAGATCGAATCCGGTTATCGCGGTCGACGCGATCGGACTCACGCCAATATCTCCCGCTACGTCGGAATTGGGAACGCTCGATATTCCGGATTTTGCCAGGATGGAAAAATCACAGGCCGTCCCGAGATCGACCGGTGCTGGCCCGTCTTGTTGGATTTGGACCGGGGGATCTTCACCTTCTTGCGCGGCGCCTATACAGCCGGCAAAACCGGCTGCGAGTAACCCACTCGATGCGATGACCGTTCTTCTTGTCGGATTGTACTCCATATCTGATTCTCATCGGTGTAGGATATTGTTTTCAGGGAGTTAATTTTGTATATGTATTCTATATCTTCTCCAAATATTCTTCAAATTCGATTAGTGAGTCCATTCAGACACGCTGGAAGACCGATCCAGTAGGTGGGGAATGACAATACAAATGTACGTGGGCATTTTGCTCCCAGTACCGCAGATATCGCTAAACGAGAGTGCCGTTGCAGACGGCACAACAGTGACATTTAGCACATATTATTTAGCACATAGTAATGAATGACTTTTAACAGTCCATCATTGACGTGCTATGTCCTTCACCTGTACTGAACAAGAGTTTCACGGACGCGCTTGAATAAAGAAATCGCATTACCTACGGGTAACGAAGCTACAGTATCAGAACTCGGTGCCCTGTCGGGCTCGCTGACCGTCATCGATCGGGTGTTTCACCTTGCGGACGTTCGTGATCAGGTCCGCGCTGTCGGCGAGGTACTCGGGTTCGGTGTGGCTCCCCGAGAGGACGAGTTCGAGGTCGTCGGGCTTGGCCTCGATCAGTTCCAGCACGTCGTCCTGGGAGAGCAACTCCCGGTCGGCGGCGTAGAGGACCTCGTCGAGGATGAGCATGTGCATCCCGGCCTCCGGGTCGGCCTCGAGATCGATCGGTGCGCCGAGGTCGGCGTCTTCGGCGGCCGCGAGCAGTTCGCGGGCGCGCTCGAGGCCGGCCTGGGCTTCGGCCTCGTGGTCGGCCTCGTCGCTGCCGTCGGCCATCCCGTGCCAGCCGTAGTGGCCGAGGTTCTCGTAGCTGAACCCCGGCAGGGCGGCGATGGCGTTGTACTCGCCCCGGACCGCGTCGACGCTCGAGGCGCCGCCTTTCATGAACTGGAGCATGTGGACCCGGTAGCCGTGGCCCGCGGCGCGCATGCCCATCCCCAGCGTCGCGGTCGTCTTCCCTTTCCCGTCGCCCCACCAGACCTGCACGCGGCCGAACTCCTCGGGTGCGTCCGGTTCGATCCGCTCCGCTTCGGGCGTCCGCCCCTGCCCGGGCGTGTTCTCGATCGCGGACTCGACTGCCTCCTCGTCGCTCATACGCTGGCGGTCGGGCCGCGTCCACATGTACGTTGCTCCATCGCGGGCGAGATACTGTGACATGCGTAACCAAACGTGTCTTCCGTCCTCGCTCCTAACTCGCGGTCACGCCATGCCTCTCGAGTTCTCCGCGTCCGACGATACTCCCGGTTTCGGGCGCGTGATCGCCGCGCTCGACGACGGCGCCTGCCGGGAAATCATCGCGATCCTCGAGGAGCCGATGACCGTCGAGGAGATCGCCGAGGTGACGGATCGCCCGCTCTCGACGACCTACCGCAAACTCGATTGTCTGACCGAGGCGGGTCTCGCCAAGGAGGCCGTCGGCGTCCGCGAGGGCCGCCATCGGACGTCCCGGTACGTGGCCAACCTCGAGCGGATCTCGATCGGGCTCGACGCGGACAACGAGTTGCGCGTCGACGTCGACCACGCCTCGGGGGCCGAGATCTGGGCCGACCTGCAGGGCGACTACTGACGCGCTCGCCCGGTCGCCCCGCGTTAGCGTTCGACGAGATCCGCGTCCGTCGGCCCCTGTCCGTCGAACTCCCGGACGAACCCGTCGAGCCGTTCGGGATCGGACGCCGCCGGCAGTCGCTCGTCCGCGGTCGAACAGTCCGCGGCGACCCCGAGTCGCTCGCAGACGAGGTCCGCGGTCGCCTCGGCCATCCGGCGGTAGGTCGTCAGCTTCCCGCCGACGATGCTACAGCAGTTCTCGACACCCTCGTCGGCGTGATCGAGCAGGTGGAATCCCCGTGAGATGCCACGACCGCCCCGCGCGGCCTCGTCGGGTTCGTACAGCGGGCGGACACCCCACCACGTCCGGGCGCGGTCGGCGTCGGCCACCGGCGGGAGCATCGCCGCACACTCCCGGACCGTCTTGGCGATCTCCCAGTCGGCCCGCTCGTAGTCGTCGGGATCGGCGACCGCCACGCTCGTCGTCCCGAGGACGACCTCGCCGTCGTGGGGGACGACGATGTCCCCGTCGGCCGGCTCGCGACACCGGTTGAGAACCGGCTCGAGGCCCGCGTATTCGACCGAGATCATGACCCCTCGAGTCGGTCGCATCTCGACGTCGGCGCCGACCATCGCCGCGACCCGACCGGCGTGGGGCCCGGTCGCGTTCACGACGTAGTCCGGGCGGAGGGTCGCGTCGGCGTCGCCGCCGAGCGTGACGGTCGCGACCTCGCCATCCTCGGTCGTCATCGACGTGACCGGAGCGTGCGGTCGAATGCGCGCGCCGTGGTCGCGGGCGTCGACTGCGTTCGCCGCGATCAGTCGGGACGGCACGACGACCCCGTCGGGGACTTCCATCGCGCGGTCGACGTCGGCCGCGAGCTCCGGGACCGCCTCGCGGGCGGCCGCGTCGTCGACGACGTCGGTCGGAATGCCGACGTCCTCGCAGGCCGCCCGCTTGGCATCGAAATAGGCCGGATCGTCGGCCGCGAGTTCCACGAAGAGCCCGCCGGTGTCCCGGACGCACTCGCCCGCGATCCGACGCAGAATTTGGTTCTCCTCGAGACACGCCCGGGCCTCCGGACCGTCGGCCTCGGCGTAGCGCGCGCCGCTGTGTAACAGGCCGTGCGACCGGCCCGAGGTGCCCGACGCGAGCCCGTCGCGCTCGACGAGCGTGACGTCGACGCCCCTGCGCGCGAGGTCTCTCGCGATTCCCGCCCCGGTCGCGCCGCCGCCGATTACGAGGACTGTGGGTCGCTCCATACTCGACCGACGGCGGCCAGACTGACGTAGCTTTCTCCGCTCGAGTCGGCGTCCGACGAACGAGCGGGTCGTGGTTCGCTGTCGTGTCTCGAGATGATTGCAACGATCGATCGCGATGACGCGTCGATCGACCCAGTCGATGGCCTCACCGCCGCTGTGGCCGGTTGCTCCCCGCAGCACTCCATATTCTTTCGACGGAGATAGCGGCAGTAGTTTCCGAAACGCCCGAGTCGAGGTATCGCTTGCTCTGGAACCCGTCTTTATGCGTGGGACCGCCTAACCCGGACCCATGACAGCAGACGCGACGAAAACACTGGGTTCCCGAGCTGCGGCCGCATCCACTTTGCACGCCGGATCGGCCGCTATCACGCCGGGCCCGCGATCGGAGGTGTCCGGGGAATGAGCGACGCTTCGGAGTCCGATACTCCGGACGAGGAGTCCGACCGAGACGACGATCACCTCGAGGACGTCGACGTCGGTGCGGGGTGTACCGAGATCTGGGAACACCTCGCCGAGGAACGCGAGGAGTAGACCGACGGTCCCGCCGCCTCGGTCCCGACTCGAGCGACCCCGCTACTGGTTCGGCGCGATTTTCTCCTCGAACCGCTCGCGGACCTTCTCGACTTTCGGGGCCGCGTGCATCTGGCAGTAGGCGTCGGTGGGGTTCTTTTCGAAGTAGTCCTGGTGGTTCTCCTCGGCGCGGTAGAACGTCTCGAGGGGCTCGAGTTCGGTCACCACGTCGTCGTCGTACTCGGCGTCGAGGGCCTCGATGTAGGCCTCGGCCTGCCGGTGTTGCTCGTCGTCGTGAGCGAGGACGATCGAGCGGTACTGCGTTCCCACGTCGGGCCCCTGTCGGTTGCGCTGGGTCGGGTCGTGCGTGGCGAAAAAGACCTCGAGCAGTTCGTCGTACGTGATCGCGTCGGGGTCGTACTCGACCTGGACGACCTCGGCGTGACCGGTGTTGCCGGTACAGACCTCCCGATAGGACGGGTCCTCGACGTGGCCGCCGGCGTAGCCCGAGGTCACGGCGTCGACGCCTTCGAGTTCCTTCATCGCCGCTTCGGTACACCAGAAACAGCCGCCGCCGAACGTGGCTCGTTCCATACCCCGCGATAAGGGACGACCGAGGAAAGGTGTGACGGGTGGGTTCGTTCGGCCCCCGTGACCCGGCCGCTGCTGGCCTCGCGATCCGAACCGCGTGCCAAGGGATTTGCCGGTGGCCGACGAACCCCGGGGTATGTCCTGGGACACAGTCGACCTCGAGTGGGACGGTGCGGTCGCGACGCTGACCGTCGACCGACCGGACGCCTTGAACGCCCTGAACGTCGAGACGCTGACGGCGATGGGCGAGGCGATCGAAGACGCGGCCGACGAGGGCGCACGGGCGCTCGTCCTGACGGGAGCCGGCGACGCGTTCATCGCCGGCGCGGACATCAAATACATGCGGGATCTCGGTGCCGAGAACGCCCAAGAGTGGGGCGCACTCGGCCACGACGTCGCCGACGCGCTCGAGGCGTTCCCCGCGCCGACGATCGCCGCGGTCAACGGCTACGCGTTCGGTGGCGGGTGTGAGATGGCGCTGGCCTGCGATCTCCGCGTGGCCGGCGAGTCGGCGCTGATCGGCAACACCGAGATCGATCTGGGGATCATCCCCGGCTGGGGGGCCACCCAGCGGCTGCCGCGGCTGGTCGGCGACGAGACCGCCCGCCGGATGATCTTCCTCGGCGAGCGCCTCGACGCCGAATCGGCCGCCGAGGCGGGGCTGTTCGGCGAGGTCGTCCCGGACGACGACCTCGCGGACGTCGTCGCGGAACTGGCCGACCGGCTCGCCGCCAAACCGGCCTTCGCGATGCGGACCGCCAAGCGGGCCATCAATCAGGGCCTCGAGGGGTCACAGGAGAGCGGCCTCGCCTACGAGCGACGCGCCTTCGCGAGCCTCTTCGGGACGCCGGACCAGCGCGAGGGGATGGCCGCGTTCGTCGAGGACCGCGACCCGGAGTTCGAGTGACGAGTACTATCGATCCGCGACCCGCCAGGTGAGTACCACGCCCTCGTCGAGCCGGTCGACGGCCTCGAGCGCGAGTTCGGGGAAGTCGGCGACGAACCCCTCGCCGTCGGCCAGCGTCGGAGCGTCGCGGCCGCCGATGATCGTCGGGCCGACGAAGACGCGTAGCTCGTCGACCAGCCCGGCCTCGAACAGCGAGAAGATGAGTTCCCCGCCGCCCTCGACCATGACCCGTTCGATCCCCTCCTCTCGGAGCGCCGCGAACGCTCGCAGGAGGTCGACCCGCTCCTCGCCCGCGGTGACCAACTCGGCGACCTCGGCGAGTTCGGCGCGGCGGTCGACGGGCGCGGCCTCGCTCAGACAGCAGTAGGTCGTCGCCGCGTCGTCGACGACCGCCGCGTCCGGCGGCGTCCGGCCGCTCGAGTCGACCACGACACGAGCGGGGGTTTCCGGCTCGCCCCGCTCGAGCCGTCGCTCGCGCAGCCGTTCGTCCTTGACCGTCAGGTGCGGATCGTCCGCGAGGACGGTCCCGACGCCGACGACGACGGCGTCGCTTTCGGCCCGGACCCGATCGACGCGGGCGAAGTCCTCGTCGCCGCTGATCGCGAGTTGTTCCCGGCGTCGCGAGGAGAGTTTGCCGTCCGCGCTCATTGCGGCGTTGACCACGACGTGCATACCGCTGCTGCGGGCGGCCGGCTAAAGAACTCCCCGCCTCGCGGCCCGCTCCCGTCGCGTCGGGCGCTGCCGCCGGGGGCCGGCCCGTCTCTCGTGTCGGCTATACGGCGCTATATAGCATCGCGTACCCAACATATAAACGACTTATCCGGTCTCGCCGGACGATTCGGACGATACGCGTGACGACCGCCACCACCCCGTCCGACGACGCGGTATCGTTCGACCACCGCCATCTCGACCTCGAGAACCACGACGACGTCTACGTCGTCGGTGACGTTCACGGCTGTCCGGACGCGCTCGACGCGCTGCTCGTGCGACTGGATCTCGGAGGCAACGACCTCGCCGTGTTCGTCGGCGACCTGGTCCGAAAGGGGCCCGACAGCAAGGCCGTCATCGATCGAGTGCGCCGGTCGCCGCGACTGCTCTCCGTTCGGGGTAACAACGAGCGGAAACTCATCGAGGGATCGGCCTCGCTGTCGGCGCTGGGACCGATCGACTACCAGTACGTGGAGTCGCTGCCGACCGCGATCTCGTGGGACGGCGGTCTCGTCGTCCACGGCGGAGTGGATCCGACCCGCTCGCTGGCGACCCAGACCCGCGACGACGTGTTGACGATGCGCTCGCCCGAGGGGGACGGCTACGACGGCCCCTTCTGGTTCGACGCCTACGAGGGGCCGCCGCGGGTCTTCTTCGGTCACACCGTCCTCGAGACGCCGATCGAACGGGAGTGGGCGGTGGGGCTCGATACGGGGTGTGTCTACGGCGGCAGCCTCACGGCGTACGACGTCGGGAACGAGCGGTTCGTCAGCGTCGACGGGCCCGATCACGTCGAGCGGTCGTCGGCGAAGATCGTCACGCCGGACGGATGTTGATGGGGACTTCGGGATGAACGAACGAGATGCGACAGCCGACGACGAGCGGGGTGTGACTGCCCCAGGGGAACAGGTAGACGATCAGTCGCCCGCCGACGGCTCCGAGTTCGCGTTCCGATCGCTGCTCGACGACGAGGGTGACGTGGCCGACTCGAGCTCGAGCGAGCGGACCGGCGATAGCGACGGTTCGGAGACCGGTCGCACCGGCGACGGCTCGGCCTCCACAACGGACACTGCGACGGCGACCGAGTCGGATCCGGGAGCGGACCCGACCGATCCGGAGGTCGACGACGCCGCGGAAACGGGTGACGACGCGACCGACACGGGAACCGGCTCCGTCGAGGGGACCGACCCGTCGCTCGATCCAGCCGACGTCGACCTCTCGGATCCCGACTACTACCTGAACCGCGAACTCAGCGAACTCGCGTTCCAGCGGCGGGTCCTCCACGAGGTCCTCGATGCTGACAATCCGCTGTTAGAGCGCGTGAAGTTCTGCTCGATCGTCACGCGGAACGTAGACGAGTTCTTCCGCAAGCGCGTCGGCGGCCTGAAACAGGGGATCGCCGCCGGCGTCACCGAGGAGACGCCCGACGGCCGCACGCCCCGCGAGCAGTGGGACGCCGTCCTCGAGGCGGCCCGGCCGCTGCTCGAGCGCCAGAGCGAGTGTTACCGCGAGGAGATTCGCCCGGCACTGGCCGACGCCGGAATCCACATCGTCGACTACGACGACCTGACCGCGGTCGAGCGTGGAACGCTTCGCGAGTACTTCGAGAGTTCGGTGTTGCCGACCCTGACCCCGCTGACGTTCGATCCGGCCCATCCGTTCCCGTTCATCTCGAACCAGAGCCTCTCGCTGGCGGTGCTGACGCGGGAACGGCCCGGCGCGGAGCTGACCTTCTCGCGAGTGAAGATCCCGCGCAACCAGCTCCGGTTCGTCCAGCTCGGCGACGAGCGGCGGTACGTCCTCCTCGAGGACATCGTCCGGGCGAACCTCGAGTTGCTCTTTCCGGACGTCGAGGTGGTCGACACCGCCCTGTTTCGCGTGACTCGCAACGCCGAGGTCCGGCGCAACGAGGCGGTCGCCGAGGACCTGATCGAGACCATCGAGGAGGTCATCGAGGAGCGACGCTTCGCCACGGCCGTCCGCCTCGAGATCGAACGCGACGCCCCCCGGAAGGTCCGCGAGATCCTCACGCGGGAACTCGAACTCGACGACCGGGAGGTGTTCGAACTCGACGGGCCGCTCGACTATCGGGACTTCGCGGACCTGACCGACCTCGATCGGCCGGACCTGAAACTCCCTGAGTGGTCGCCACAGCCTCACCCCCGGCTGGGGCGGTGTGACGACGCGACGAACGTCTTCGACGCGATCAGCGACCGCGACGTCCTCGTCCATCACCCCTACCACTCCTTCGAGGGGACCGTCCAGCGGTTCCTCGAGGCCGCGGCCAACGACCCCGACGTGCTGGCGATCAAGGCGGCGATCTACCGGACCGCCAGCGACTCACAGATTATCGAGAGCCTGATCGAGGCCGCCCGCAACGGCAAGCAGGTCGCGGTCATGGTCGAGTTGAAGGCCCGCTTCGACGAGGAGAACAACCTCGAGTGGGCGAAGAAACTCGAGGAGGAGGGGATCCACGTCGCCTACGGAACGATCGGCTACAAGACTCACACCAAGACCTCGCTGGTCGTCCGCGAGGAGGCCGACGGCGTCCGGCTCTACTCCCACGTCGGGACCGGGAACTACCACTCCGAGACCGCCAAGCGCTACGAGGACCTGGGGTTATTGACGGCCGATCGGGACATCGGGCAAGACCTCGTCAGGCTGTTCAACTACTTTACCGGCCACTCGATGTACCGGGAGTACCGGAAGCTGCTGATCGCGCCGGGAAACATGCGCGATCGGTTCGTCGAACTGATCCGGGCCGAGGCCGAGCGGGCCCGCAACGGCGAGGAAGCGCGGATCGTCGCAAAGATGAATCGCCTCGAGGACCCCGAACTCGTCCGGGAACTCTACGAGGCCTCGATGGCCGGCGTCGACATCGATCTGATCGTCCGCGACATCTGCCGGCTCCGGCCCGGCCTCGAGGGGATCAGCGAGACGATCGACGTCTACAGCGTCGTCGGTCGCTTTCTCGAACACTCGCGGATCTTCTACTTCCGGGCCGGCGGCGAGGACCGCTACTACATCGGGTCGGCCGACTGGATGACCCGCAACCTCGACAACCGGGTCGAGGCGGTGACGCCGATCGAGGAGCCGCGGCTCCGGCGACGGCTCGAGACGATCCTCGAGACGCTGCTCGACGACGACCGGAACAGGTGGGTGATGCGTTCCGACGGCACCTACGACCGCTGTCGCTCCGCCGAGGGCTCGCGGACCGACGTCCACGAGACGTTCATGCGATCGGCGTTACGCGCTGTCGGTCGGGATCGACGAACCGACTTCGGCGACTGAACGGCGGGGCCACCGCCGACTGCTGACTGTCGACTGCCGACCGACGGTACCCGCTTCGATTTCCGAGATGAGTCCCCGCCAGCGAAGCGACTCCGGCCCGCCGATACCGAACGGTTCGGGGCCGTACGGATCCCTCAATAGCACAATTAGCAGCGGCTTTGTCGGCTCCGTCGATGGAATCACGTACGCACACCATACCGACCATGAACGGATCAACCGGCGGTTACGGCGATCGTTCGACGCGGCACCGGCTCTCGACGGCGACGCAGTACGCGACCGAGACGGCCGCCCTCGAGTCGATCGTCGTCCGATACGAGGACCGGCCGGATCGATGCACGATCACCCCCCGCGAGTGCCCCGCGGACGATCAGTTGACCACGTGGCTATCGGCCGATGCCGGGACGTTCGTCGACCTCGAGGACGCCCGCTGACGACGACCGTTCCGAGGTCCGTGACCGACTCGAGCCGAGGACTGCTCCGCCGATTGCACCTCTACTATGTACTTGAATACATTCTATATATCTCTATATTTGGTAACTGTCATCGATGAATTGGTACTGACAACTCATTACCTAATATGGCCAGAATCTATCGTTTGAGGTGTTTTCTAGTCCATCTCTGCCTCTCTATAGACTAGTAGATTTATATTGTTGTAGTCAGAAGCGACCCGTATGGAGACGCGCAAGGTCCAGGTGACCGGTGGGTCGACGTATACCGTTTCGCTGCCGAAAACGTGGGCGACCGACAACGGCGTCAGCAGCGGGACGACCGTCGAGTTCTATCCCGAAGGTGACGAACTCCTCCTCACGCCGGAGCGCGAGACGCGCCGACAGGAAGGGTCCCTCGACATCTCCGGCCTCGAGGGCGAACAGCTCACGCGGGCCGTGATGACGATGTACGTCAGCGGCTTCGACGTCATCTCGCTCGAGGCCGGCCGGATCACGACCGAGCAACGAAGCGCGATCAGGAGCGCGACCCAGCGGCTCGTCGGCGTCGAGGTCTTAGAGGAGACCGGCGATAGCGTGGTCATTCAGGACCTGCTCGACTCCTCGGAACTCTCGATCGTCAACGCCGTCACGCGCATGCGTCTGATCGCCCAGTCGATGCTCGAGGACGCGGTGACGGCGCTGATCGAGAACGACGACGCCATCGCCGAGGACGTGATCGAGCGCGACGACGACGTCGACCGGCTCTGGCTGGTCGTCTCGCGGATCTTTCGCGCAACGTTGCGCTCGCCGCGTGCCGTCGAGGAGCTCGGCGTCTCCCGCGAGGACTGCTTCGACTTTCACTCGACTGCCCGGCAACTCGAGCGGATCGCCGACCACGCGGTCAAGATCAGCGACATCGCGCTCAAACTCGACGACCTCCCGGCCGACGTCGCCGACGCCGTCCACGGGCTCCACGCCGAGGCCGCGTCGGTCTTCGAACAGTCGACCGACGCGCTGTTCGCCGACGAGACCGACGAGGCAAACCGTCTCGGCCACGCGGCGCTCGAGGCCGTCGTCGAGATCGACGAATACACCCGCAGAATCGACGACATGTTGCGCGATCTCGAGCCCGCACAGGCCCAGTCGCTGGGGCTGATCGTCGACTCGCTCTCACGGAGCGCCGATTACGGCGGCAACATCGCGGAGACGGCGCTGCAGAAGGCCGCCCCGCGGCCCTGAACGACCCGCGATCGATCACCTCGGGTCAGCGTACTCGAGGTCGCCCTCGACGGGTCGGGGGCGATCGAGCGGACGAGGCGATCACGCCGGTTCGGAACCCCGAGATCGGGGACGGCTGAGTCGCGCTCGCGGCGAGAAACGGAGAGCCACGGCTGGCCGCGCTGCCAGCGACGGAAGGGTCTGCGGGCGTTACTCGAGGAGAACGGCGTTGACCTGGCCGGTCTGGCCGGGTCGGGACGTGACGCGGGCACGGCCCTCGCTCGTCTCGATGACGGCGCCCTTCGTGATGATGTTTCGGCGGACGTAGTTCGGGTTGGCGTCGTTCTCGACGACGTCTTCGATCTCCGCGGAGACCGTCTCGTCGCCCTCGTTGACGCTCGCGACGTTGGTCGCCAGCGCGCGGGTCTTCGTCTCGTTGCCGCGGGCGTCGACGGTGCGGAACCGCGGTTCGCCGACCTGCGTCTCGGTCGGCAGCCGACCGAGTTCGTTCTTGCGGCGCTTTCGAACGTTCTTCAGTCGACCGCCGGTTCGCTTGCGCGTAGAGCGTCCCTGATCCTGCATACACGTACCCAGCCCCGGCGCGTATTTATATGCAACGAGATACACCCCGTCGGCGGGGCAACGGACAGTCGCCGCTCGGTCACTCGTCTGCGACCAGACAGTAGGCGCGGCCGGGCTCCTCGAGGGTCGTCTCCTCGTCGCTGTAGTAGTTCGAGAAGACACCGCGCTCGGCGTAGTAGATCCGCCCGTCGCGGGGGATCGCACCGCTGGTGACGTGACCGCGGTTCGCGACCCGCCAGCGTCGGTCGCCGGTCTCGCGATCGAGCGCGTACAGGTGCGTGTCGTAGGAGCCGACGAGGATCGTCTCCGCGGTGGCCGTGAGCGAGCCGATGACGTGCCCGCCCACGTCGGCCGCCCACAGCTTCTCGCCGCTGTCGGTATCGAGTGCGTAGACGTGGTGATCGTCGCCCCCGACGTAGACGATCCCCGCTTCGGGATCGATCGCCGGGTTCGACATGACGACGTCGCCGGTGTCGAACGACCACTCCTCGCTGCCGTCCGCGAGGTCGAGCCGGTAGAACCGCCCGTCCCACGAGCCGACGAACGCCGCGCCGTCGTAGACCGGGATCGTCCCCTTGATCTGCGCGCCGAGGTTGAACCGACCGCCGGCCATCGCCTCGCCGTCGGGACCGCCCTCGCCGCCCGCCTGAAACGACCACGCGAACTCGAGGGAGGGGAACTCCCAGCAGTAGACGACGCCGTCGTTCGACCCCGTGACGAGCCGGCCGGTCTCGCAGTCGATCGCCGGCGAGGGGTGGGGCATTCCCCAGAGGCGGTCGTCGCTCCAGGTCGGGGTCCCGGTCGCGGCGTCGAGTTGCCACAGCGTTCCGCTGGCGGGGTTTTTGTGTTCGGTGAGCAGGTACAGCGTCCCGTCGACGTACGCGGGGCTCGAACCGATCGCGATCGCGCCGCCGAACTCGCGGGCCGTCGTTCGCCAGATGACGTCGCCGGTGTCGATGTCGATGGCATAACAGTCGCCGTCGTAGCCGCCGATGTACGCGACGCCGTCGACGATCGCCGGCGTGCCGTGAAAGCCCAGGCTCCGGCCGGCACCGGTCTCGAGGTGCCAGCGCTGCTCGCCGGTCGGCGTGACGGCGTCGATCCGGCCGGTGTCGCTGGCCACGAGGACCGTCTCGCCATCCGGCGTCGGTCGCGGCGTCGACTTGGCCGCGGTGTGGCCGATCCGGTTCGTCGGGAACGACCAGTCGACTCGAACCGCGTCCGGGACGGTCTCCTCGGGGTAGTAGCCGTACCGGCGCAGGCCCCGACGGAACATCGAGACGTCGTCGTCGGCCGGCAGCGGGACGTAGCCGTCCGCGTCGTTCGCGGCGGCGGCGACCGTCGAGCAGTCCGCCCGCGAGCGGTACTGGCGGTCGGCACAGCCGGCCAGTCCGACGAGACCCGCCGTGCCGGCGGTCCCGAGCAGTTGCCGTCTGGTGACGCGCGCAGCCGCGGCTCTCTCGCCGTCGCGATCGGCGTCGGCTCGAGGGTCCGCGGCGCGCTCGCTCACGCGTCTACTCCTGCTGGGCGTCGACGACCGCCACGCCCGCCAGGTTCACGATGTCTTTGACCTCGTCGCCCCGCTGGAGGACGTGGACCGGCTCGTCCATGCCAACCAGCATCGGCCCGATGGCGTCGGCCCCGCCTAGCCGCTGGAGCAGCTTGTAGCCGATGTTGCCGGACTCGAGGTTCGGGAAGACGAGTACGTTTGCGGGCTCCTCGAGTTCGGAGAAGCCGTAGGTGCCCTCGAGGATGTCCTCGACGACGGCGGTGTCGGCCTGCATCTCGCCGTCGACCGTGAAGTCGACCTCGGGGTCGTCCTGCAGCATACTCGCCGCCTTGCGCGGTTTGCGGGTCCCCTCGTTGTCGACGCTGCCGAAGTTCGAGTACGAGAGCAAGGCGGCGCGCGGTTCGATGTTGAACCGCCGCGCCAGCTTGCCGGTCTGTTTGGTGACCTCCGCGAGGACCTCCTCGTCGGGGTCCTGGTTGACTGTCGCGTCGGCGACGAAGATCACGCGGTTCTTGAACGTCAGCATGTAGACGCCGGCAGCGTAGTCGACGTCGTCGTCGGTGCCGATCACCTGCAGCGGCGGCCGCAGCGCCGAGGGATAGTGATGCGAAAGGCCGGTCAGCAGGGCGTCGGCGTCGCCTTGCTCGACCATCACGCTACCGAAGTAGTTCGAGTCGCGCTCGATGAGTTCGCCGGCCTCGCTGCGCGTGATCCCCTTGCGGGCCCGCAGTTCGTGGAGCCGGTCGGCGTACTCCTCGTAGTCGCCGACCGAGGGGTCGGCGACGGTCGGATCGAAGTCCAGCCCGAGGTTGGCCGACGTCTGCTTGATCTCGTCTTCGTCGCCGATCAGGATCGGCAGGGCGATCCCCTGCTCTTGGATCTGGTAGGCCGCGCGGATCATCTTCTCGTTTTCGCCCTCCGCCAGGGCGACCGTCTTGGGGTCGCTCTTGGCCTTGTTGAGGACGACGCGCATCATCTCGCGTGACTTGCCAAGGCGGGCCTCGAGTTGCTCCTCGTACTCGTCTAAGTCGAGTTCGGTACGGGCGGCACCGGACTCCATCGCGGCCTCGGCGATCGCCGGCGCGACGCGGAAGAGGACCCGCGGGTCGACGGGCTTGGGAATGATGTAGTCGGGGCCGTACTGGATCGGCTCGTCGCCGTAGGCCTTGACGACCGCGTCGGGGACGTCCTGCCGGGCGAGCTCGGCCAGCGCCTCGGCGCAGGCGACTTTCATCTCCTCGTTGATCTCGGTCGCGCGCACGTCGAGGGCCCCCCGGAAGATGAAGGGGAACCCGAGGACGTTGTTGACCTGGTTTGGGTAGTCCGACCGACCGGTGGCCATGATGACGGTGTCGTCGCGGGCCGCCTTGGCCTCCTCGTAGCCGATCTCGGGATCGGGGTTGGCCATCGCGAAGACGATCGGGTCCGACGCCATCGACTGGATCATCTCCTGGGAGACGATGCCGCCGATCGAGAGCCCGACGAAGACGTCGGCACCCTCCATCGCGTCCGCGAGTCCGCCCTCGGGCACGTCGCGGGCGAACTGCTGTTTGTACTCGTTGACGTCGCCGTCCGCGGCGCGGTCCTCGGTGATGATCCCCGAGGAGTCACACATCGTGATGTTCTCCTTCCGGACGCCCAGTGAGACGTAAAAGCGCGCCGTCGCGATGGCACTCGCCCCGGCTCCCGAGAAGACGACCTCGAGTTCCTCGAGGCTCTTGCCGGCGATGTCGGCGGCATTGAGCAGGGCGGCCCCGGAGATGATCGCGGTACCGTGCTGGTCGTCGTGGAAGACGGGGATGTCGATCTCCTCACGCAGCCGTTCCTCGACGGTGAAACAGCCGGGTGCTTTGATGTCCTCGAGATTGATCCCGCCGAAGGTCGGCTCCATCATCTTGATGGCCTCGACGAGCTTGTCGGGGTCCGAGTCGTCGAGTTCGATGTCGAAGACGTCGATGTCGGCGAAGCGCTTGAACAGCACGCCCTTGCCCTCCATGACGGGCTTGGAAGCCTGTGCGCCGATGTCGCCCAGCCCGAGAACGGCCGAGCCGTTCGAGACGACGCCGACGAGGTTGCCCTTGGCCGTGTACTGGTAGGCGTCGGTCTCGTCCTCGTCGATCTCGAGACACGGCGCGGCGACGCCCGGCGAGTACGCCAGCGAGAGGTCGCGTTGGGTGTTCGTCGGTTTCGTCGTCGAAATCTCGATCTTGCCCGGTGGATCTGTCCGATGGTACTCGAGTGCGTCCTCGTCTAATCCCATATCGGGGACACTGCGGGCGACTACAAAAAACAATGCGAAGGGGAGTTTCGACGGCTGTCGAAATACGCCCGCCCCGCGGCCGCAGTTCGCCCGGACAAAAGACGGGGATTCGACCGTTTTATACCCTCCGCGGAAGTGTGGTGGGGTATGGACGTCGCGCTTGGTGGGACCTTCGACCCCGTTCATGACGGCCATCGGCGGCTGTTCGAACGGGCGTTCGAACTCGGGGACGTGACTGTCGGCTTGACCAGCGACGACCTCGCCCCGAAGACACGAGACGTCGACCGGCGGGTCCGGTCGTTCGACGAACGGAAACGGAACCTCGAGTCGGAACTCGAGTCGATCGCGGCCGATCACGACCGCGCGTTCGAGGTTCGGCTGCTCGAGTCGCCCACGGGGATCGCAACGGAACCGCAGTACGACTATCTCGTCGTTTCGCCGGAGACCCGCGAGGGCGGCACACGGATCAACGAGATCCGCCGCGAACGCGGCCACGACCCCCTCGAGGTCGTCGTCGTCCCGCACGTCCTGGCCGAGGACGGCGACATCATCTCGAGTACCCGGATCGTCCACGGTGAGATCGACGAACACGGCGCGGTCGTCGACGGGGAGTAATCGCCGTCGCGAGGAGCCATCGCCGGTCGACGATCGATTGCCGTCGGACAGTACCGGACGATACGGCTTCGTATCGTACAGTTACGCCGGGACAGTCCCCTTCTGGGTCGCGCTACGAAACGATTACCAGCGCGGCGGCTCGAGGCCCGCCGCCTCGAGCAACTCCTTCCAGCGCGATTGGATCGAGAGCCGGGAGACGTCGGCGGCGTCGGCGACCGCGCCCTGGGTGCGGCCGTCGCCGGCGACGAGCGAGCCGGCGTAGAGACTGGCGGCCAGGACCGCCTGTTTCGACCGATCCGATTCGGGGACGTCGGTCAGAAAGAGGTCGGCCGCACACGAGCGGGCCTCCGTCGAGAGCTCGAGGCGGTCGGCGATCGTCTCGAGTTCCGCGAGCCACGGCTCGTACTCGACCCGGTCCCGGGCGCTGTGCATACGTCTGGGTATCGGGCCGGGCAGTATAAACGTGCGGTCACGCCGGGTCGGACAGCCGGCTCTCAACGAGGGACTACCGGCACAACGGGCGGCTACGATTCACGGGGTGTGTGGACCGTTCGCGGTGGATTCGACTAGGAGCCGACTACTAAACGGCGTGTCGCCCCAACGATCCGTCGACGCGCGGCGTGTCGGGGCCACCACATGACAGAGCCAACCTGCAAACTCGTCTGTACCGGCTGCGGACTCGAGCTGGCCTACCGGGAGCGCTCGCTGGCCGAACGGGCCGCGGAGTTACACCAGCTCCGGGATGCGGAACACGTGACGTTTATCGTCCCGCCGGACTGGTCGCCCGAGGAGCCGGTGACCCACTGTTGATCGCCGCTTGGCGCGGACCGACAGGTACTTACTCGATTCGTGAAAACTCGAGACCGAGCGCGGGTAGCCAAGCTAGGCCAACGGCGCAGCGCTTAGGACGCTGTCCCGTAGGGGTCCGCCGGTTCGAATCCGGTCCCGCGCATTGCTGTCGCGAGCAAACCCGCGAGCGACAGCAATCGCCGACCGATTCGAACGAGAGAAGACGGACGAAGCGAAGCGAGTCCGTCTTCCCGTTGTTCGAATCCGGTCCCGCGCATCGTTTGTGAACCGGAGGTCGAAGGTCAGTGGATCTTTGATCTGCGCTACTGTCGCGAGCAAACCCGCTGGCGTCGTGAACGAAGAGTACTGTTGATAGGCATTCCAGATTTCCGATCATCACACCGGTTTCGCGACCTGATAGGCGATCGAGATCGAGGGGACACCTCTCAGAACCGGGTTTCGATTTCTCGACGCCGAGACGGCCCGACCGCACACGCAGAGACCGGCCGGGCCGTCGGGATAATGGCTACGATATCGAACACGTACTCGCTGATCTCGAGCAAAGCGGCATCGATACCGGCCGATAGAAACCGCCTCCGGGTCTCGCTACTCGTCTGTGGATAACTCACTCGCGTCTAGGTCTCCCTCGAGATACGCCGTCCCCGTGTCGGTAATCACGTAGAATCCGCGCGACGGCCGCTCGACGAGGCCGTACGAGGCGAGTTTCCGGCAGCGAACACCGATGTAATTGTTGTTTCGGTTGATTTCGTCGGCGATCGATTTGGGGGTCCCAGCGCCCTGCGCTCCTAGATACTCGAGGATCTCGTCGTCTGCCCGCGTCATCCACTCAGCGCGCTTTCGCATTGGTAGAGCTATGCTAAGCAGTCCTCCATCAATGTAGGCTGGAGCGTTGTTATGAGCAACGAACCTCTCTCTAACGAGAGATATCCACTCTTCATAACTGCGTAATACATAGTTTTTTATTAGGAGAAATACATTATCGGGCACGGGAACGACGTGACCGTATCGCCGACCGGCCACTCAGTGAGCGAACGGCGGTCGGGAACTCGTTCCCACAACGACCAATGCCAACCGACGACTCGCGGGGGTCCGACACCCCCGATCGACCGGACGAATCGACCGAAACTGACACACGAGCGGCGTCGCTCGAGGGGTACAGCGAACGCCTCGGAGCGATCGAAGCGATCAGTCGCAACCTGCTGGCGGCGGTCGAGGCGACGCCAGACGCCGGTGATCGCGAGCAGGAGTGGCGACGGGATGCGACCCGGCACCTGCGGGAGATCCGCTCCGAAGCCGCGTTCGCCCGGCGAGCACTGGCGGGACGCCCCGTCCGCGAGGGCGTGACAACCGACCGGGACGACGACACCGCGTCGATGATCCGGACCAGCGGCGGCGGGGGCGCTGCCGTCCACGGCCCCGACCCGATCGCGTACCAACGCGACCACGGCGACGCCGACGAGCAGTAATCCAACCGACGCCACCGATCGTTTCGATCGATAGGCACGGAGAGAAACGACAGACAAGCGTCAGACGCTCCATAACGCTTATTCGGGCGGAAATAGGTTGTATTGTCAATGGCTGGGTTAGACGACGTGTTCGGGGATCTCTTTGCGAGTGTCGATGCGGTCGTACTCTTCTCACCCAGCGGCTCTTACTACGAGCAGTTCATGGAGATCGAGGACCTCGACGTGATCGTCGTCGGGACCGAAAACGCCGTCGGCGCGGAGACGTTCGTCGAACTCCCCCTCGAGTTCGGGAACATCTCCGAACGGATCCGGTACGGCCTCGAGGGGGCCCTCGAGCAGGGCGTGATCGAGGACGGCGACGAGTTGGCCTGTGCGACCAGCGTCTTCAGCGATGGAATCGATACCGTCTCGCGGGTGCGGGCCGACGCGGAGACCCGGACGGGAATCTACGACCTGTTCGTCAAGTCCCGGGCCGATCCGGAAGTGGTCAAGTCGGTGTTGGAAGTGGCGATCGAACTGGGCAAGAAGGGCCAGAAGGGCAAGCCGGTCGGCGCCTTGTTCGTCGTCGGCGACGCGGGCAAGGTGATGAACAAGTCCCGACCGCTGTCGTACAACCCCTTCGAGAAGTCCCACGTCCACGTCGGCGACCCGATCGTCAACGTGATGCTCAAGGAGTTCTCGCGGCTCGACGGCGCCTTTATCATCTCCGACGCGGGCAAGATCGTCTCGGCGTATCGCTACCTCGAGCCCTCCGCGGAGGGGGTCGACATTCCGAAGGGGTTGGGCGCGCGCCACATGGCCGGCGGCGCGATCACGCGGGACACGAACGCGATCGCGATCGTCCTCTCGGAGAGCGACGGCCTCGTCCGGGCGTTCAAGGCCGGAGAACTCATCCTGGAGGTCGATCCGGAGGCGTACTGATATGGTCGCCTGGCAGTCGCTGTTGAACGAACCGGCCGTCATCGCGGCGGCGGTGCTGGCGCTTGGCCTCGTCGTCGGCTATCTGGTTGGCCGGCTCAACGAGGAACTGCTCTCGGCGTCGGGCGTCCCGGAGGCCGTCGAGGGGACCCCCTTCGAGCGGACCGCCCAGTCGATCGGCACCTCGACGGTCGAGATCGTCGCCCGCCTGAGTTCGTGGTTCATCTACGGCATCGCGGTGTTGACCGCGATCCACATCGCCCAACTGCTCGACACCGACGCCTTCTGGCTGCGGGTCACCGAGTTCGTCCCGCAGCTGTTTATCGCCGTCCTCGTCCTCATTCTGGGGTTTATCGTCGCGGACAAGACGGAACTGATCGTCAGCGAGTACCTCCGTGGCGTCAAGCTCCCCGAAGTATCGGTCATCCCGAAAGTGGTCAAGTACTCCGTCCTCTATGTCACCTTCATCATCGCGCTCGGGCAAGTCGGCGTCCACGTCCTCGCGCTCTTGATCCTGCTGACGGTCTATGCGGTCGGCATCGTCATCGTCGGCACCGTCGCCTTCAAGGACTTCCTCGTCTCGAGTGCGGCGGGGATCTATCTGCTGCTGAACCAGCCCTACGGGATCGGCGACGAGATCCGGATCGGCGACCAGACCGGCATCGTTCAGGAGGTCGATCTGTTCGTCACCAAGATCGAGGACGACTCCGAGGAGTACATCGTCCCCAATCGAAAGGTCTTCGAGGACGGGATCGTCCGGATGCGGGACTGACTGGGCCGAGACGGGAACCGACTACTCGAGCGAGAGGCCGGCGTGCCAGCGGTCGACACCCGCCTCGCGTTTGACGGCGTCCATTTTCGCCAGCAAGTGGGTCGCGAGCGTCGCGGTCTCGGCGGCCCGGGACTCGCCTTCGGTCCGGAATTCGCCCGTTTCGCGGTTGGCGTAGACGGTACAGACCGCGCCGGCCCGGAGTCCGTAGAGGTTCGCGAGGGTCAGGATGGCGCTGGCTTCCATCTCGATGTTCTTCACGTTCGCCGCTTTGAGTTCGTCGACTAACTCGTCCGCGCCGGCGGCCTCGAAGCCGTCGAAGCCGGGCCGGCCCTGCCCGGCGTAGAACGAGTCCGAACTCATCGTCACGCCGGTGTGGTAGTCGTAGCCGAGCCGTTCGGCGGCGGCGACCAGCGCCGAGACGACCTCGCCGTCTGCGGCGGCCGGGTAGTCCTCGCGGACGTACTCGTCACTGGTCCCCTCCTGGCGGACCGCGCCCGTCGTGATCACCAGATCGCCGACGGCCATGTCGGGCTGGATCGCGCCGCAGGAGCCGACCCGGAGGAACGTGTCGACGCCGACTCGGGCCAGTTCCTCGACGGCGATCGCGGCCGACGGGCTACCGATCCCGGTCGACGTCACCGAGATCGGCGTCCCCTCGTAGCTGCCGGTCGCGGTGCGGTACTCCCGATGGTGGCCGCGGATCTCGTGGTCGTCCCAGAACGCCACGATCTTCTCGAGGCGTTCGGGATTGCCGGGCAGCAACACGGTGTCGGCAACGTCCTCGGGGCCGACCTCGAGGTGGTACTGTTCGTCGGCGTTCGGGTCTTCGCTGTCTCGAGTCATCGAATAGCGGCGGTTCGGGGCGACGCTGTATATAAACCCGGGGCGGCCGTAGCGACGGTATGGCATGCGGGACGCTCACGGACACCTATGTCGCGGCGATCCGGCACGACCTGGCGGAGCTGCCGGCCGACGCGACCCGGATCGGCGTCGTTCGTCGGCCGACCTCGTGGTTCCACGCGGCCGTCGACGAGAACCTGCCCGAACTCGGGCCACCGGAATCGCTCCTCGAGTCGATGCGCGACGCCGAGGAGGACATGAAGATGCAGGGGCTCTGCGAGGAGGGTGCCCACAACGCCGCGTGGGACCGGGTCGGGTTCGGCGATGCGTATCGTGACCACCTCGAGAGCGACGACAGCGCGAGGGCGGCGGTCGAAACGCTCTCCAAGCGGTTAGCAGCGGGCGAGTCGCTGGCGCTGGTCTGTGACGAAAACACCGAGAAAAAGCGGTGTCACCGGACGATCCTCCGGGAGTACCTCGAGCAGTGACGAGGTCGTCTCAGTGCCGGCATCGATCGACCGGCCGCTGCGCCGCGACAGTGGGTTCGACGGCAGTGGTCTATCCCGTCACTCGAGCGTCTCCTCGCTGATCGTGTTCGGCAGCAGTTCACCCAGCGTGTACTCGGTCACGTCGTCGCCGCCCTCGTCACAGATCACGGCGAGGTCGTCGTCGCAGAACTCCGCCAGCGTCTGGCGACACATTCCACAGGGCGTGACGCCGTCGCGCCGATCGGAACTGACCGCGAGCCGCGAGAACTCGCGGTGGCCGTTCTTGACCGCCTCGGCGACCGCGACCTCCTCGGCGTGGAGGCTGTTACTGTAGTTGGCGTTCTCGAGGTTACAGCCGGTAAAGACCGCGCCGTCGGCGGTCTCGAGGGCGGCACCGACACGGTACTCGGAGTAGGGGACGTGGGCCCGGTCCTGTGCGTCGCGAGCGGCCGCGATCAAGTCGGTCATGGGAGTCGGTTCGACCGGCGGGGACCAAAGGATGTCGGCTCCGACGCCGGTCGTCGACGACCGCTACCGGATGTCCTCGATTACCGACTCGATGACCCCGCTCGCCTCGTCGACGAGATCGTCGACCGACTCGCTCTCGGCGTAGAGGCGCACGTAGGGTTCGGTGCCGCTCGGGCGGACCAGCAGCCACGAGGCGTCGGCGAACTCGAGGCGGACGCCGTAGTCGGTGTCGACGGCGGCCTCGGGGAACGCGTCGGGCAGGTCGGTCTCGAGGGTGGTCATGGCGTCGCTTTTGGCCGTGTCGGGACAGTCGAGGCTGACCTTCCGGTAGGGGCGTTCGGTGACCGGCTCCCGGAGCCGATCAGTGTCGCCGGCTTCGGCGACGAGCGCGGCGGTCGTCGCCGCGCTCGCGACGCCGTCGATCCAGCCGCCGAAGGCGGTGTGGATGTGTTTCCAGGGTTCGGCAGCGAAGGCGACCTCGGTGTCGGCCGAGCCGCGCTCGCGCTCCCTCGCGATCCCCTCGTGGAGCGCCCCGAGCCGGACGCGCTCGACCCGGCCGCCGGCCGCGCGGACCCGCTCGTCGATGCGGGCGGAGGCGTTGGGCGTCGTGACGACGACGGGGTCGTCGGCGTCGCTGTCGGCCGCGTAACGGGCCGCGACCACCGCGAGGACCGTGTCCTCGTGGATCACGTCGCCGTCGGGACCGAGGACGACCAGTCGATCCGCGTCGCCGTCGTGAGCGAGGCCGAGGTCGAACTCGCCGTCCGCGAGAAACGCCGAGAACGCCGAGAGCGTCTCCGGGGTCGGCTTGCTCCCCCGGCCGGGGAAGTGGCCGTCGACGGAGGCGTTGACCGCGACGACCGTCGCGCCGAGTCGCTCTAAGACCTGCGGCGTCGCGAGCGCACCGACGCCGTTCCCGCAGTCGACGGCGATCCGCAGTCCCTCGAGCGGCTCCGTCGAGGTCGCGGCGTCGCCGTCGGTACCGGCGTCGCCGAACCGCGTCCGGACGTAGTCGGTGACCGCGTCGCGGTACTCCGAGAGGACGGCGAGTCGTTCGCCGTCGCCCCACTTGTCCCAGCGGGCGAGGCCGTCGTCGGCCGCAACGGCCTCGTCGACGGCCCGCTCGGCGTCGCTGTCGTACTCGACGCCGTCGGCGAAGAGCTTGATCCCGTTGTCAGCGGGCGGGTTGTGGCTGGCGGTGAGCATCACGCCCCGTCGGCCGCGTGAGGCGTAGGCCAGTGCGGGCGTCGGCACTTGTCCCATGCGGCGCACGTCGGCACCGGCGCTCTCGAGGCCGGCCTCCATCGCCGCCGCGAGCGCGGGTCCGGTCTCTCGCCCGTCGCGGCCGACGACGAACGTCGCCCCAGGTTCGCCGGCGGCTTGGCCGACGGCAAGCGCGAGCGAGGGCGTTACCTCGTCGACGGGGCCCCGAATCCCCGCGGTTCCGAAGAGAGTCATATGCGGCCGTTCCGCGAGCAGCCACTTAGCAACGTTGCAACTCGTCGCGGCCGCAAGCGGGGCCCGACGCCGGGCGAAAAGGGGTTACTCCGCGGGCAGGTCGTCGATCAACACGACGGCCTCGCCGTCGATCACGGTCGCGTCGTCGTCCTCGTTGCGGACGACCGTCTCGAGGCGGTACTGGTCGTTGCCGAGGGCCTCGACGATCTCGACGCGGGCCGACACGCGGTCGCCGATCCCGACGGGACCGCTGAACTCCAGATCCTGCGAGAGATAGATCGTCAGTCCCGGGAGGCGAGCGAGGGCGGCACTGATGAGGCCGGAGACGAGCGTGCCGTGGACGATGCGCTCGCCGAAGCGGGTGTCTTCGGCGAAGCCCTCGTCCAGGTGGAGTCGGTTCGTGTCGCCGCTGACCGCGGCGAACGCCCGGACGTCTTCGTCGGTCAGTGCCTTCTCGAAGGTGACGGTGTCGCCGACGCTGATCCCGTCGGGATCGTCGACGGTGCGGTCGAACCCCCAGTCGAGATCGGAGTACTCGATGGAGGGGATCGGCGGCGCGATCCGGTCGGCGTCGGCCCCGTGGTCGCCGTCGGCGGCGACGGGGACCATCGCGGAGACGGCCGCACGGTTGGCCGCGGTCGCGGTTCGGAGGAACCCCCGCGTCATCGCCGACCAGGCGTCGGTCATGGCGGCGAAGTTCTCACCCCCAGTGTTCTCGTGTGACATCTACGAGCGGCTAAGCGAGGGACGTATATGACTTCTTTGGCTGGTTTCCGGCCGAACCAAGCCCGTTTTACCGGCGACAAACCGCCGTAAGACTCGATTACGACCGGGTTGTATTCCGGGGTCGTTCCGTCGTCGAGACGGCCGTGACCGATGAGCGGTCGGCACTCACGCGGCCCGCTCGAGACGGGGGTGATCGCCCGGGCGGGTTGACGACGCGACCCGGCAGTGACCCGACCCGACCCGCTTGCCACCACTCAATGGCAACAGATGGTATCTAGTGGAAAGGCTTATCATGTCCGCGATCCAATGTACTGTTGATGACGGACGACTCCGACCGATCGCCCTGGTTCCCGCCTGCCATGTTTACCGAGCAGATGCAGGAAGCGGGCGAGCAGGTTGCCCAGTCCCAGCAGGAGATGATGAAACAGTTGCTACAGGCCAGCTCGGCGAATCCGCTCGAGGATACGTCGGCCTTTGGCCCGATGAACATGGGCACGGCGACGTTCAAGGCCCGCGTCCAGAGCGGCGGTCGGATCAGCATTCCCGAACCCGAACGGGACGCCCTCGACATCGAGGAGGGCGATATCGTCCAGACGATCGTCGTCCCCGTCAAACGCAACCGAGAGGACCACTCATGACCCAGAACCCATTCACCGCAGTCTTCGACGCACAGCGCACCGCACTCGAACAGAGCCAGTCGTTCGCCCACGAGGCCCTCGAGGCCCAGCGCGCCTCGATCAGCGCCGCCGCCGACGTCGTCGAGACGTCGGGCTCGCTGGCCGAGTCCAACGCCGAACTGACCAAGGGCGCGGTCCACGCCTACTTCGACGCCCTCGAGGCGTCGATGCCCGAGGAGGCCGCCGAGTTCGACGACCTCCGCGACCTCGTCGACGAGGGCTTCGACTCGGCCACTGAGGCCCAGTCGCAGTCACTCGAGGCCGTCCTCGAGGCCCTCGAGGAGTCCGAACTCGCCTACGAGGAGTTCGCCGCGAACTACTCCGAGGTCGTCGATTCGTCGTTCGACGCCGCCCTCGAGGCCCACGAGCAGGTCGAGGAGAACGTCGAGTCCGTCGCCGAGGACGTCGAGACCGCCGCCGACGAGTTCGACGCGTCGGCCTGAATTAGGCCCACCCGTTTTTCACCCACCATCCCCAATTTCCGTATATGTCAGACCAACACCAGCCCCAGGCAGGAGACTGGAGCGCGTTCGCCGAACAGTGGAACGAGCAGTTCCTCGACGCACTCGAGGACAACATGGAAGCCCAGGCCCAGTTCGTCGAGCGCTGGTCCGAAAGCGTCGGCGAACTCAGCGAGGAAGAGGAGCTCTCCGACGGCGTCGAGGGCTACGCCCGCGCCTACGAGACGTGGATGAACGCCTCCCAGCAGATGGTCGATCGGATGAACGACCAGCTCGAGGGCGAGGACGTCGACATCGACGAGTTCCGCGACATCTGGCTCAACACGGCCAACGAGGCGTTCAAGGACGTGATGTCGACGACCGCGTTCGCCAAGATGACCGGCGAGACCGTCGGCGACGTCCTCGAACTGCAACAGCAGGCCGACGAGGCGGCTCAGGAGACGCTGCACACGCTCGGCTTCGCGACCGAGGACGACATCGTCGAGGTCGGCGATCGGCTGGTCGAACTCGAGCGCCGCCAGCACGCCGTCGAGGAGAAACTCGACCGGGTTCTCGACCACCTAGAGGAGCAATGAAGAACCCCTTCGCCACCGCCTTGAACATGCAACGGCAGGCCTGGGAGGCGACCGCCGACCTGGCCGAGAAAACCGGTGTCGCACCCGACCGGACCGAAACCGTCGAGAACGTCGGCGTCGGGCAAACGCCCAGCGAGGTCGTCTACGAGGAGAACAAACTCCGACTCCTCCACTACGAGCCGATGACCGAGGAGCAACACGACATCCCCATCCTCGTCGTCTACGCGCTGATCAACAAGCCCTACATCCTCGATCTCCAGCCCGATCGGTCCGTGGTCCAGACGCTGCTCGAGGCCGGCTTCGACGTCTACCTGATCGACTGGGGCGAACCCTCCAAGCTGGACCGGACCCTCGGCCTCGACGACTACGTCAACCGATACATCGACAACTGCGTCGACGTGGTCCGCGAACGATCGGACCGGGAGTCGATCAACATCCTCGGCTACTGCATGGGCGGGACGAAATCGGCCATGTACGCCTCCCTGTACCCCGAGAAAGTCGAGAACCTGGCGCTGATGGCTGCCGGGCTCTGCTTCGACGGCGACGGCGGCGTCCTCGAGCTGTGGGGCAGCGAGGACTACTACGACCCCGAGACGGTCACGGCGACGTTCGACAACGTCCCCGCCGAGTTCTTGGACGTCGGCTTCGCCCTGATGGACCCGGTCGCGAACAACGTGACGAAGTACGTCCGCTTCTACGACAACATGGAGGACGAGGACTTCGTCGAGAACTTCGCCCGGATGGAGCGGTGGCTCGACGAGGGGATCGACGTCGCCGGCGAGGCCTACGAGGAGTTCATCCGCGACATCTACCAGGAGAACAAACTCTACGCAAACGAACTCCGTCTGGGCGGCGAACACGTCGATCTCGGCAACATCGACATGCCCGTCCTCCAGATCGTCGCGGAGT
Organism: Natrinema mahii; assembly: GCA_000690595.2. Lineage (GTDB taxonomy): Archaea > Halobacteriota > Halobacteria > Halobacteriales > Natrialbaceae > Natrinema > Natrinema mahii. Next base: position 593,678 of record JHUT02000001.1, read on the forward strand.
ACGACCACCTCATTCCGCCGGCGGCCTCCAAACCGTTCAACGACGCGATCGCCTCGGACGATACCGAGATCCTCGAGTTCGCGACGGGACACATCGGCATGTCCGTCTCCTCGCGAAGCCACGCGGAACTCTGGCCGGAGGTCTGTGACTGGTTCGAGGCGCGCTCGAACGGGACGGACGAGGCGTCACGCGCCTCGGACCGGCCGAGCGGCGACGAGCAGCGAGACGCCGAGTCCGAGCCGACGACCGAATCCGACGCCGCGGACGCGGGGCTGGCCGATGCCGACGCCGGCGACGAATCGGCTGCCAGCGACCTCGCCGACGGCGGCATCGACGTCGAGTCGGGGACGGATATCGAGGCCGAGACGAGCGAGTTCCACGGCGAGGACCGCTCGGACACGGAGATCGCCGAACGGGGTGAGGGATCGGTTCAGGCGGAACCGGCCGAGCCGGGCGAGATGACCGTCGACGAGGACGTCGTCGAGGAGGTCGCTGGCGAGGACGCGGCCTCGGAGATCGCGTCCGAACGCGACGATCTCACCGATCTCCGTGGCATCGGCGACGCCTACGCAGCGGCGCTCGCCGAGGCCGGGATCGAGACGGTCGCGGAGTTGGCCGACGCTGACGCCGCCGATCTCGCCGCCGAAACCGGCATCTCGCCGAACCGGATCGAAGACTGGATCGAGCAGGCTCGAGAGCGCTGAGGCCGGTGTCGACGACGGGCCGCTCGGCTCGTTCCCGGTCGCCCTCCGGTCGTTTGCACCCTCACTGTATTGATAGCTAACAGGTCGTTATTTACCATCGGACGTTGAATGTGTGAGTTATGTCCATGGATGGTCGTACCTGCGTTATTACGGGCTCGGCGAAGGGGATCGGTCGCGGTATCGCCGAGTACCTCGGCGAAGAGGGGGCGAACGTCGTCATCAACTACCGGTCATCGGAGGGCGAGGCCTACGAGGCGGTCGACGCCATCGAATCGGCCGGCGGCTCGGCGGTCACGGCCCAGGCCGACGTCTCCGACCGCGCGGCGGTCGAGAACATGGTCGAGGTCTGCCACGAGGCGTTCGGCCCGGCGGACGTCCTCGTGAACAACGCCGGCATCACGGCCGACAAGCAGTTCACCGAGATGTCCCCCGAGGAGTGGAACCGCGTGATGGACGTCAATCTGGGCGGCATGTTCAACTGTACGCAACTGTTCTACGACGACCTCTGGAACGCCCAGGAGGGCCGACTGATCAACATCTCGAGCGTCGTCGGCAAACAGGGCAACTACGGGCAGGCCAACTACGCGGCCGCGAAAAGCGGGATGTTCGGCTTCACGCGGACGATCGCCCTCGAACTCGCGAAGGGCGGGTCGACGGCCAACTGCGTCGCGCCGGGCTTTACCGCCACCGACATGCTCGAGAGCGTCCCGGACAAAGTGTTAGACCGGATCATCGCGGGGATCCCCCTCGAGCGACTGGCAGAGGTCGAGGACATCGCGTCGGTGGTCCGATTTCTCGCCAGCGAGGACTCCTCGTACGTGACCGGCGAAGTGATCGACGTCAACGGCGGGATGGACCTCTAACCGCCCGGAGAAATCGCGACGGTCCGTTTTCGATCACCGATACCGCGACTCAGGTGCGACCGGGAAGGCCCGAGATCGCGTCCCGCGTCTCCGCGACCAGCGACTCGACGACCGCTCCGGCGGACTGGTCCGCGTCTATCAGCCCGACGCTCTGGCCGGCGAACAATGCCATCGACTCGATATCGCCCTCAACATCGGGCGTCGCGAGCGCCTCGTCGTAGCGCTCGATCGGCTCGCCGTCGCGGGTCGCGACCACGTCGCGTTCGCCCGGCCGCTCCCCCGCGGGCGGCCGCCCCTCGCGCTCCCACCGCTCGAGGGTCTCGTTCCCGAGGACCCGATGCGGCGTCCCGGGCCAGCCCTTGTCGAACAGCGTCGTGTAGGCGGTGTCGGTCTCGTCGCTCTCGCGGAGCCGCCGTCGATACTCGTCGTGAACCCGGGCCTCCTCGGTCGCGACGAACCGGGTGCCGAGCCACGCGCCGTCGGCCCCGAGCGCGAGCGCGGCGGCGATCCCGCGCCCGTCGGCGATCCCGCCGGCGGCGATGACCGGCACCTCGTCGCCGACCGCGTCCGCGACCCGCGGCACGAGCGCCGTCGTCGCCACCTCGCTTTCCACGTGGCCGCCGGCCTCAAGCCCCTGCGTGACGACGGCATCGACGCCGGCTTCGACGGCGTCGCGGGCCGCCTCGGCGCTGCCGACCGTCTGAGTGACGACCGCGCCCGCGTCGTGGATCCGATCGACGTAGGGAGCGGCGTCGCCGAACGAGAGGGTGACGATCGGCGCGCCCGACTCGAGGACGGTCTCGAGGTGATCGTCGGTGTCGACGACCGTCGTCGCCTCGTCCAGCGCGAGGTTGACCGCGAACGGGTCGTCGGTCAGCTCACGAGTCTCGCGGATCGCCCGCCGCGTCTCCTCGCAGTCGCGCCACGTGACCGCGAGGTGACCGAGCCCGCCGGCCGCGGAGACGGCGGCCGCGAGTTCGGAGGTCGTCGCGCTGCCGACCGGTGCCTGGACGATCGGGTACTCGATTCCGAGCAGATCGGTGAGTCGCGTCTCGAGCGTCATTCGTGATTACGCCCGCCGCTTTTCCTTCTCGAGGACTCGAACGTTTTCGATTCCGGTGTCGGGATACTGGCCGTTCGCGTCCTTCTCGACGGCCTTGACCATGTCCCAGACGACGTTCAGGCCGGTCGTCACACCCTCGAGGGCCTCCATCTCGCAGCCGGTCTTCCCAGTGGTCTCGACGCCGACCCGGAGTTCGATCCGATCCCCGCGGAGATCGAACTCGGTGTCGACGTTCGTGATCGGGATCTGGTGACACATCGGGATCGTCTCCCAGGTGTGTTTGACGGCCTGGATCGCGCCGACGCGGGCGGTCGCGAGGACGTCGCCTTTGCCGACCTCGTCGGCCCGGATCGCCTCGATCGTCGAGGGCCGGAGCCGAATCTCGCCGGCCGCGACTGCGCGGCGCTCGCTGTCGGGCTTGTCGCCGACGTCGACCATCTGGACATCCCCGTCCTCGGTGGTGTGCGTGAGGTCGTCGGCGTCGCCCGCACTGCCGTCCGCTGCGTCCTCACTCATCGCCGTCACCCCAGAGGACCGCCGGGAGTTCCCCGACCAGTTCCGACGCGAGGAGGCCGTAGTCGTCGCGCTCGGCGAGGCGTTCGCCCGCGAGCCCGTTAACCTGAGCGCCCGCCGCGGCGGCCTCGAGCGGATCGGCATGCTCGAGCAATGCCGCGACGATCCCGGCGAGCGTGTCGCCGGTGCCGCCGACTTTCATGCCGACGGTGCCCGAACGGCTGATCCGCGTTCGCTCGCCGTCGGTGATCACGTCGTTTGCACCCTTCGCGAGGACGACGTGTCCCAGATCGGCCGCGAAGGCCTCGATTTCGTCGGCCGCGGCGGCCAGATCGTCGGTGTCCGGGCCGCCCATCCGCGCCAGTTCGCTGCGGTTTGGCGTACAGACCAGCGTCGCCTCGGTCTCTAACTCGGGGACGACCGCGAGCGCGTCGGCGTCGACGACCGCCCGTCCCGTGTACGACGAGAGGAACTGGCGAGTCGCCTTGAGGGTCTCGTCTGCGGTCCCGAGGCCGGGGCCGATGACGACGACGTTGTCGTAGCGCTCGGCCGTCTCGAGCAGGTCGTCGGCCACGTCGGGCGTCAGAACCTCGCTGTCGTAGGGCTGGACGATCAGGTCCTCGCTGTAGCCCTGGATCTGGCTCGCGACGGAGTCGGGCGCGGCGACGAACGCGAGTTCCGCACTGGCTCGCAGGGCCGCCTGTGCGGCCAGCGCCGGCGCGCCGGTGTAGGGACCGCCGCCGATGACGTTGGGCCGCCCCTCGCGGCCGTCCGGCCGCGCGAGGGCCACGTCACCGGGGCCGACGAACCGCTCGGCGGCGGCCGGAATGCCGATGTCCGCGACCGTGACCGCCGCGTCGAGATCGTCGAGCCCCGGCTTCGTCTCGTGGAAGGTGACGACCCGGTCGGCGTCGACGCCGTTGTCGGCGTGATCGCCGCCGTCGGCGTCGAAGCCGGAGGGGACATCGACCGAGACGACTGTCGCGTCGGCGGCGTTGATCGCCGCGGCCGCGGTCGCGGCCGGCTCCCGCAACTCGCCGCTGATTCCCGTCCCGAGCATCGCATCGACGATTACGTCTGCATCGGGGAGGGCGACCCCGCTCGAGTCCGAGATTTCGCGCGTCTCGTAGTCGGCCCGCTGGAGGGCCTGCCAGTTCTCGCGGGCGATCTCCGTTCCGATCCGCTCGGCCCGGCCCAGCAGCAGCGTCGTCACCTCGTACTCGTCCAGAAACCGCGCGGCGACGAAGGCGTCCCCGCCGTTATTGCCGCGTCCGGCGACGACGGCGACGCTCGCCCCCGGTTCCGCCACTTCGCGGACCGCGCGGGCGACGGCGCCCCCGCTCGACTCCATCAGCTGCTTTCGCGGGACGCCAAGCGCCGCGGCGTTCTCGTCGACGGCGGCCATCCGCTCGCCTGTAATCATGGCTACCGGTTCGACCGGCCGACTGGTGAAGATTGCGGACGACCGGCAGCCTCAAACCGCCGCGGCCCCCAGCCACGCCGTGAACGTCTTCTGGCTCGACGAGAACCCGCGGAAAGCAGCGCGGTACCACTGCGATCAGCACGTCAACAAGCTGCTGCTCGAGGCCGCGCAGGTCCTGTGTACCGCCGCCCGCGAGAACGGTCTCGAGGCCGAGTTCCTCTATGGCTCGACCCACGTCGATCACCCCGTCACGAAGTGGGCCACCGAATCGCGGGCCAACTGGCTCCGGCTGCGCGACCACGCCGAGGCGCTCAACGAGGAATTCGTCGAACGCTACGACAAGGACGAGGCCCACGCCAGCTGGTCGGTCATCGAACGCATCGACGTCGACGCGATCGCGTTCCCGTCCGACGAGCCGACGCCACGCCCCCAGGCGATGCCCGAGGAGTACAAACGGCCCGGCGATCCGGTCGCCGCCTACCGCGCCTACTACGCCGGCGAGAAAGCCGACTGGGCCGAGTGGGCGTATACCGATGAACCGCCGTGGCTCGCGGCTCATTTGTCCGACGCCGAGTGAACCCACGCCGTCTCGAGCGGTCTACTCACCCAGCGGTCCGTGATACGTGTCCTCGCAGCCCGCGGGACCCGGACTCGATAACGATTATTCGACTTAATTTCGCCCTGGCAACTCTGAACGCATAAGTACTCCCGACCCGTATCGAACACATGAACACGCTCGAAGCAACCGAGTCGATCGACGGCACCGACGACGACTTTCCCGACCCCCCGCTCGCACAACCGGACCCCGACATCCATCTACCCGGAACGCCGACCGTGTCGTTCATCGAGTACGTCGCGGTCGCTATCCGGACGCTGCGTCGCTGAATCGGACCGATGTGGCCGACGTGGCCGCGAAAACGGGGTACCGCTCGACTGAGCGTCCGAGCGACGATTCAGTACCGGATCTCGAACCCGTCCACGTCTCGAGGGACCTCGTACTCGACCGCGACGTCGTCGACCTCGGCGGCGGGGCTGCCCGCGTGACACCACGCGACCATTTCTTCGACGGCGTCGACGGGCCCTTCGAAGACCGCCTCGACGCGACCGTCCTCGAGATTCCTGACCCAGCCGTCGACGTCGTTCTCCCTGGCCGTATCACGGGTGTTCGCGCGGTAGTAGACGCCCTGGACCGTTCCGGAGACGAAGACGTGTGCGCGGGTTCGGTCGGTCATGTTCGTGGCCTCGAGCGCGACGGGCAAAAATTCGCGGCCGATCGGTCGGCGAGTGACACGACGACGCGTCGGAACGGCCCCGCCTGTGTCTATTGTGACTCTTCGTAGCGGCGAGCGCCGACGATCATCCGGGCGGCAAGCCCGACGACGCCGACGACGAAGCCGATCCAGACCGCGTCCGAACCGCCGAACGAATCCGTATACTCCACGGCGGCGACGAGGACCACGAGCGCCGCCACGTACAGCGTATTGGTGCCGATGAAGTCCGCCAGCCCTTCCTCGTCGGTCACCCGGTCCGGATCGTAGCCCGCGATCAACCGGACCGCGCCGACGTACTTGATCAGGACCCCGAGCGTCCCGATGAACCCCGCAGTCACGAGGAGACCGATGACCGAGTCCGTGACCATACCGACCAATTGACACCGATCTCACAAAATTCTTCCGCGCATCGGTCCCGGTGACGGGATCGGCACTCACCGGAGCGGCGGGCTCGAGCCGTTATTCACCGGGTCAGCAGGACCGCCCGGTCACTCGCCGGTTCGGAGGTGATGGAAAATGTACGTCTGGGCGTACCCCGCATACTCCCCGCCGAGTCGGTCCCGGATCGCTCGCGAGGTGTCGGCGTAGGAGCCGCGATCGCAGTCGGGGTAGTACTCCTCGATCGCCGACCTGATCCACGTATCGAGCGGGACGGCTTCGTCGAAGCCCAGCGAGAACAGCAGGACGCAGTCGGCGACCTTCTCACCGACACCGACGAACTGTGTCAGATACTCTCGGGCAGCCTCGTACTCGAGGGCCCGCGCTTCGGCCGGGCGGGCCTCGCCGTCGGCGACCATCTCGGCGGTCCGGACGACATAGGGTGCGCGATATCCCAATCCGAGGTCGCGGAGATCGGTCTCGGTCGCGGCCGCCAGCTGCTCGGGCGTCGGGAACGCGTGGTAGGTCCCCCCGTCGAATGCGATCTGACTGCCGTATTCCCGAGCCAGCGCCGTGACCATCGAGTGGATGCGGCTCACCCGCATCTGCGCCGAGCAGATAAACGAGATCAGACAGCCGAAGGGCGGATCCTGCACGAGCCGCAGCCCGCGATGGGCCTCGTAGGCCTCCCGAAGTAAGGGATCGTCCGGCCCGGCGGCGACGATCGCCTCGAGGTCGTCGTCCAGTCGCAGGAGTCGCCGGACGGTCGCTTCGGCGTCGGTCGTCGATTCCCACTCGAGGCGATCGTCGCGACGCCGAACGCGGATCACATCGCCGTCGACCACCGTCGAGTACCACGCGTCGGGCGCGGGGTCGCCGCCGTACATCTCGCCGTCCTCGCGTCGCCAGAGGTAGCTCTGGCCGCTCTCGAGCGTCCGATACAGATCGAGTCCACCGGCGAGTTCCGCGAGTGCGATCGTGCCCGTCGCCATTCGTTGGGGCCTTCGCGGGGGCGGGCTTTTGCCTTTCGAACCGACCGGGCCGACCCGGCTCGGAAGCGCGTCTCCGCCACTTCCCGGGTCGGGCGAACCTTCTTACTGGAGGCCACCCAATGTCTGAGTATGAATTGCAGGGTTGTCGTCGAAGCTGCCGTGCCGGTATTCGACGTCGAAACGCCGGACGAGGCGATCCGTATCGCCATCTCGAAGACGGGCGAGATGTTGAACCCTGACCTGAACTACGTCGAGATCAACATGGGCGAGCGGACCTCTCCGTCCGGAGAGGAACTGCCCCCCGCGTTCATCGCGGCCGACGAGGCACTCGTTGCGCTCGAGTTGGAGATGACCGTCTTCAACGTCGAGCGCGAGGAACACGCTTCCCGAATCGCGCGCAAGGAGATCGGCCAACGCCTCGAGAACATCCCGCTCGAGGTCACGCAGATCGATGTCCTCGAAGACGACGACGTGGAGGACGACGCGGACGACGACGAATCGGCCGGGACCGAGTCGGCCGACGACGACGCCGTCGGATCGGCGACCGACGCCGGCGACGACGAGAGCGACGACGAGGAAATCCTCCCCGAGTTCGAGGATCTAGTCGAGTAGTCGGTTTCGGAGTCACGTGGCGGCCGGACGGCTGTCCTTCTCGAGTCGCTCGCCGGCGGAGACCGTCGAGTCGAGACACAGATGAGACTCGGTAGGTATTGCGACGATCGGAGGATGCGACGAGTGACTCAGTCGGCAGTAGCGGCGACTGCTTCCTGCTCCCCTTCCTCACGCATATTCTTCGTGATGCCCCCAGCGAGTGCAAAAACAGCGGCCTTGTGGTCGGTCTTCGATTTGTGGATGGATGTCGGTCGGATCCCTTTGGCTTCGTATTCCTCGAGGTCGATCTGACAGTTGTCCCACTCGGCGCACTGGTTCGATACCTCCGCGAGAAGGCCGTGAAGGTGAATGAGCTCCTGCTTCTTCATAACCATGCAGTCCTACCCACTGCAGGGTTATATTATTATCTTGAGTTGCGTTAACACGCAACTTGTGACTGTCGAACGGTCTGTCACCGTCCGGTACAGTTCGAATGGGTCACCTACAACGACACGATCACCAGCAGGGAGCGAGGTAGCCGTTTATTGCTCGTCGTAACAAGGTCTTTCTCCCCAAGTTCCGAGATGCTGACTCCGGAGAGTTAAACGGTGACTACTCGGAGAACGACGGCGGGAAACCGGAGGTGCTAGCCGAGTTGTTTCAGCGTCTGGAGGTCACGGTCCGTCCGCATGAACTCGGCAGTCCGGTGGGAGGCGTGACAGTTCGGGCAGTGGAACATCTCCGCAGCTGCGGGGAGTTCGTCCGGAGAGACCTGCCAGTCTTTCGTACATTCGGGACACAGTAACTGGACGGTCGTCGTATCCATGTGACTCTCTTTCACTGGCGGATAGAAAAGCGTTGCCGCAGTTTCGGACGGTCGAGAATACCACCCGTCCCGAGCCGGCCTGACAGATGACGGTCGCGACGGCGCTTACGCGGGTGCGGCCGTATCGGAGGCCTCGAGGAGTTCCTTGTAGCGGTTGCGGATGGTGACTTCGGAGATGCTGGCGACGTCGCTGACCTCGTTCTGGGTAACCTTCTCGTTGGTCAGCAACGCGGCGGCGTACACCGAAGCGGCCGCGAGGCCGACCGGCGACTTGCCGCTGTGGACGCCCTCCTGTCGCGCGGATTCGAGCAATTCGCGCGCCATGCGTTCGGTCTCGTCCGAGAGATCGAGATCGCTGACGAAACGGGGCACGTAGTGTTCGGGGTCGGCCGGCTTGACCTCGAGGCCGAGTTCCCGAATGATATAGCGGTACGTGCGGGTCAGTTCCATCTTCTCGACGCGGCTGACCGCCGAAATCTCGTCGAGACTGCGGGGGGTGCCGGCCTGGCGGGCGGCGGCGTACAGCGACGCCGTGGCGACGCCCTCGATCGAGCGGCCCGGCAGCAGATCCTCCTCGAGGGCGCGGCGGTAGATGACTGACGCGGTCTCGCGGACGTTCTCGGGGAGGCCGAGCGCGCTGGCCATCCGGTCGATCTCGCCCAGCGCCTGCTTGAGGTTGCGCTCTTTGGAGTCACGGGTACGGAACCGCTCGTTCCAGGTGCGCAGGCGCTGCATCTTCTGGCGCTGGCGACTCGAGAGCGAGCGGCCGTAGGCGTCCTTGTCCTGCCAGCCGATGTTGGTCGAGAGCCCCTGGTCGTGCATCATGTTGGTCGTCGGCGCGCCGACGCGGGACTTTTCGTCTTTCTCAGCGGCGTCGAACGCACGCCATTCGGGGCCGCGGTCGATCTCGTCTTCCTCGACGACGAGGCCACAGTCCGTACAGACCGTCTCGGCGTGTTCGTCGTCGGAAACCAGTCGGCCGCCACACTCAGGGCAGTGTTCCTGCTCGTCGGATACCGCGGTCTCTTCCTCGCTTTCGGTCTCCCGCTCGTTCGTATAGGTTCGGATGCTCGTATCTGTCATTGTGTATCGGGTGGGTTACTCGGGGCTCCCGGGTGGGGTAACCAGAAGAAACCCGGTCGCCTCGGTTAACATAGGGTAAGGCCGAAACGCATATAAATGTTTCGCCTACTTTATAAACTGACCGTATTTTCTATTATATAGGTTCCGGTTACATAGTGATTAATCGTGTGGGTTTTCCTGCCAGGTCGGGTGCCATCGGGCGGCCCGGATCGCTACTCGACGGTGAACAGATGGCCCTCTCTCGGAACGTCGAACAGCCCGACCCGGGCACCCGCGTCCAGCCACGCGTGTCCGTACGAAAACGACGCGAGGGCGTTGACGAGGTCGTCGTGCTCCCGGAAATGGTTGCCGTCGTCCAAGTACGACGCCGCCATCTCGTAGCAGTCGGCGGCCGCCTCGGCCATCGGTGTCCCCTCGGGCGGCGCGATCGTCGCTTCCTCGAGCGCCTCCGCGAGCAACTCCCCATACCGGTTCGTCTTCTCCTCGAGATCGGCGGCCATATCCGATTCGTCGTCGCTCGAGTCCGTAAGTGCGTCGCCTCTTCGATCCGTTCGTCCGAACGGTCGACGCGTCGGCGGGGGTTCCGACCACTGTCTCCCGCGAACTCTCGGTGTCAGTCACGTCCCGGAAATCACTCGAACGGGGCCTGAACGCGCTCAGGGCCGTCGTAGCAAGCGGGAGCGATTGCTGAGAACGCAAGCGGTTTAGGCGCTCTGCCCCAACCGGAACGCATGAGCGACCACCCGCGCGTCGAGATTTATACGAAGACCGATTGTCCGTATTGTGAGAAGGCAACGGACCTCTTCGACAGCAAGGGCATCGAGTACGAGACGTACAACGTCACCGACGACGAGGACCGCTTCGAGGAGATGGTCGAGCGCGCCGACGGGCGTCAGACTGCCCCCGAAGTGTTCATCGACGACGAACTGATCGGCGGCTGGGACGACACCGCCGCACTGAACGAAACCGGCGAACTCGACGAGAAGTTGGGCATCGCCGAGGAGAACGACGACGAGATCGTCGAACACCGCAAACTGATTATCGCCGGCACCGGCATCGCCGGCCTCACCGCTGCCATCTACGCCGGCCGCTCGAACAACGAGCCGCTGGTCATCGAGGGCGACGAACCCGGCGGGCAGCTCACCCTGACCACCGACGTCGCCAACTACCCCGGCTTCCCCGACGGCATCGGCGGCCCGGAACTGGTCAACAACATGAAAGAGCAGGCCAAACAGTTCGGTGCCGACCTGAAAAACGGCATCATCGAGTCGGTCGATGACTCGAGCCGGCCCTTCCGCGTCGAGATGAAAAACGGCGACGTCTACACCGCCGACGCCGTCATCGCGGCCTCGGGTGCCAGCGCCCGCACGCTCGGGATCCCCGGCGAGGACGAACTCATGGGCTACGGTCTCTCGACGTGTGCGACCTGTGACGGCGCGTTCTTCCGCGGCGAGGACATGCTCGTCGTCGGCGGCGGCGACGCCGCTATGGAGGAAGCGACCTTCCTCACGAAGTTCGCCGACACCGTCTACATCGCCCACCGCCGCGAGGAGTTCCGCGCGGAGGACTACTGGATCGACCGCGTCCAGGAGAAAGTCGACGAGGGCGAGATCGAGATCATGAAAAACACCGAACTGATCGAGATCCACGGCTCTCAGGAAGACGGCGTCGACCACGTCACCCTCGTCGAGAACGAGCAGGGCCACCCCACCGACCGCCTCGACGACCCCGAGACCGAGGAGTTCGACTTCGACGTCGGCGCGGTCTTCTTCGCGATCGGCCACACCCCCAACACCGACTACCTCGAGCACACCGGCGTCGAAACCGACGCCGACGGCTACCTGAAAACGAAGGGCGGCGACGGCGGCGGCCAGACCGAAACCGACGTCCCCGGTATCTTCGGGGCCGGCGACGTCGTCGACTACCACTACCAGCAGGCCGTCACCGCGGCCGGCATGGGTTCGAAAGCCGCCCTGGACGCCGACGAGTATCTCGAGGACCTCGAGCGCGCCGAGTCGACGGCCGAAGAAGCCGAACCCGCTGCGGCCGACGACTGAATCCAACTCGTCGTATCAGTCCCGGGACGGTTGCGGTCGATCGAGCCCGGTCGCTCTTTTGACGACGCGTTCGCTTCCGATCTGATCACGGGCCATCGACTGTTTGCAGTCGCTTTCGCCGTTGCGCTGCGCTGCTGATTGCCGGTCAGCCATGTCCAGCACTGTCGCGAGCGACGACCGCAGCTACTCCCGGGCAGTGGAGACACGATGGGCGTCGTCCCTCGAGTCGAGACGGAGCGTCGGCCGATCGGCTCACCGTCGCCACTGAGACCAGCCTGTCGTGTGGCGCTGTCTCGATGTCGAGCGGTCGGGACCGTCGTTCGATCGGTACCGGCGAACGGCCGTCCGATCGATCGCGCAATACCCGTCGCTGGTCGGTGTAGCGTCCAATAAAAGAAAACCGCGGAAATTGGAACCGGTGTGATCCGGTGGTTCTACAGCTTAGTTCTGACGGCGCAGCGCCAGCATGGCAGCGCCGAGCAGCGCGACGAGAGCGACGCCGACACCGAAGCCGGGCGTACCGTCGTCGCCGCCGTCGTCACCGTCGTCGGAGCCGTCGTCACCGTCGCCCTTGTCGGGGTCCTCGACGGTGAGCGTGCCGTCTTCGACGACTTCGCCGTTAGCGGTCAGTTCCCACTCGTAGTCGCCAGCGGAGGCGTTCTCGAGCAGGGTCGCGCCGTCGACGATCGTGTCGGAGGCGCCGCCCTCGAGTTCGACGGTGTCGTTAGCGAGTTCCTCACCGTCGAAGGTGAAGGTGACGTCCTCGGACATGGTGTCTTCGGCCGGGTTCTCGGCGGTGATCGTACCGGTCACGTCGTCACCCTTGACGGGCTCGGACGGACTGGTGGAGACATCGTACTCGAAGGAGTCAGGGGCGGAACTCTCGCCCTGAACGATGATACCCGAAGCCGAGACTTCTGCATCAGCACCGGTTTCAGTCATGCGGATGTTGTCGATTTCCTGACCGGCTTCCTGGTCACTGAAGTCCCAGGATGCGGTCGCCATACCGTCCTCACCGACGACAGCTTCGCCGGAGGTGACCTCGGTCGGGAAGCGGATACGGTAGGTGACTTCCGTACCGGGTGCGACGTTCGTTTCGGCCGTGATCTCGGAGTTTTCGCTGTTCTCGATTTCGAGGCGGTCCTCGTCGTCGAGCTCACTGGCGAAGTCGATGGAACGCTCCTCAACATCGACTTCCTGGGAGACGAGTTCCTCGTCGTCCGCACTCTGGATGTAGCCGTTCGATTCGTTCACGGAGAACGAAACGTTCCACGTTTCGTCGTTGTCAACCATGTCGTGAGCGCCGATGTCAGCGACGACGTAGAACGTGTCGTTTTCGGCGTCTTCAACGATCTGGGCGTTGTCGCCGAGGTCGTTAACGCCGAACTGGTCAGGCTCGCTGTAGCGCGGGTCGTTCGTGTCGGTGTAGTTGAGGTTCAGACCTTCGCCGACCAGTTCGCCGGCGTCGTTGGTCATATACCCGTAGACACCAGTGGCCTCGACTTCCGTCACGAGGAGGTCGCCGTTAGCGACCGTGTCGCTCTGAGTTGCATCCTCGAGGATGGTGTCGATGTCGCTATCGACGTTGTAGCTGGCGGGTGCAGTCCACGTCGTCAGGTCGTCAGTCGAGCGGTCCTCGAGGATCAGGACTGCAGCGTCCGTCGCGTCGGCCTCGCCTTCGGACGAGTCAGCGACGTATGCCTCTAGCTCGAAGTCAGACGGCAGGAGCCGATTGTTGGCGCCAATGTTGTTCTTCTTGTCAACTAGTTCAACTTCTCCTTCGTCTGCGGCGGAGAATGAACCAGCGACATCTGTGCTAGCCGTGTACGTGTTGAAGTTGACCGTCACTTCGTCGGCGTCATCGTAACTGTGGACGCGGAGAACTGCGTGGTAGTTCTCGTCCTCCTCAGTCACGTTGACGTACATCTCGTCGGTCTGGGACGGCTCGAGCGTGAACTGAGCGACGTCACCGACTTCCTGCTCGTAGGTGTTCGCGTCGAAGTCTGCGCTCGTGTCAGCAGCCGAGGTCAGGTCGATCGACGTGCTGGCTTCGGCACCAGTGTCGGTCGCCGTGAACGTGAACGTCTGTTCACCGGTGGAGAAGTTGCCTTCATCGAACGCAACGCTCCACTTCTGGCTGCTCTTGACCGATTCGATGGTGACGACATCGTCAGTGACAGTGACATCGCTATCGCCCTCAACGCCAAGCGCGTGTGCGAGGTTACTACCGCTGATGCCCTCCGCGGTCACGTTCACGTCGTAACCGTTACGAGCGGACGTGAGCGTCAGGTCTTCCTCGGTGTTGAGCGAGGTCTCGTTGGCACTGAAGCTCGCCTTGAGGTTCTGGTCGTTAACAGTGAAGTTCACACTGTTGGGGCCAGCCGTTTCACCTTCGAGGGTATACTCCCCGGAGAGTTCACTGGTATCTATGTCGACGTAAAGGCCCGATCCACCCTCAATTTTTTCGGTGGGAATCTCCCGGACCAGCGTCCCATCATCGTCGATCAGAGCGACTTCAGTTTCGTCCGAAGCCCAATTGTTACCGTCAATTCCGGAAGCATAGAGTTGTTCACCTTTCCAGAAACGATCGCCGTCGTTGATCGTATCTGTCTCACTGCTGTCGACCGCTGCCGCGCCGCCCGCAAACGCTGCGGACATGGCGACAACGGAGAGGACCATAAGCGCGGCCAGGACTACTGCGCGTCCCTTTTCGCGATAGGTCGTTTCGCTTGTCATGTGTTGTGTATTATTATCGTGTTGTGTTTGGTTAGCGCGCAATTCACCTGGAGCGCGAGCCGACCCCAGTACCGTACTGCCGGGTTGATGGGTGGCTCACACCGGGTAGGGGTAATCAGTTCTTTACACAACTCCGTAATAAGCTTTCTGTCTCACACATAGCCGGAACGACAGGTGCAAAGACGATATTACCGCAGTAGGGAAAGGGGTTGAAGGCGCGACTGCCACGGCATTTACGCTGTCTGTGACTGTATCGATAGCAGATTATTTCTCAGCGTCGTGGACGACGATAACGCAGTAAGATACGCATACCGACCTCGGACCTAACTAGTATTCTCGCGCGGACTCGAGGCGGCGTGACAGTTCGATCGCGATAGCCCCCTCGAGCGACCGAGCCGAGTCACTGCCGACGACCCCGACATCGGTGTGGGCCGACGGTCCCGGTATCGAGTCGTTCAGGTCGGCGACCGATGACGATCGATTCACGGCTCGACGGGTGATCTCGGAGCGAAGCGACGACGAAAACGATCGGCTTTCGCGTTGCCCGACCTCGTTCAAATGGATTAAATCCACAGTATGTTCATGGAAAAATAAGCCTCGTGGGTAATAGTGGGTAAGGCTTATTCAGCAGTGCGTTGTAGTGGGCGACATGACGAAAGTGGATGCTCGCGACCTACGAACCAACGAAACCGACGATCGAGGTCGAATCTACCTCGGGACGGAGTACGCCAACAAGCGCGTGACCGTCGCCGTCGTCGAAGTCGAGTCTGACCGGCCCGACGATGAAGAATTGGCCGCCGCGTACCGCGAGGCTTCCGAGAGCGCCGACCAGCTCACTGAGGAGTGGACGGAGGCATCTGACGAAGCGTGGAACGAACTCGAGGAATGAGCGATGATACCGAGGTTCGGCGTGGCGATGTCGTAGTCGTTCGTCTTGACCCTGCCGAAGGCCGTGAAATGAAAAAGACTCGACCTGCAGTGATTGTGCAAAACGATATCGGAAATAGGAACTCCAGTACGACCATCGTTGCTCCGGCGACAGGAACGCATCGAGGATACCCGTTCGAGGTGCTGGTCGAAGCGGATGGGTCACCGTTCGAGAAGGACTCCGCAGTTCGTCTCGACCAGATTCGCGTCGTCTCTATCGAAAAGCGGATCCACTCGGTTCTCGGAAGTCTGAGCGAGCCGATCATGGACGAGGTGGACGAAGCACTGAAACTGAGTCTCGGGCTGGATTGAGTCACCGATCTTCCAACTGCTCATCGACCCCGACGGAACGCGGCAAATTCCCCAGACCGAGTTTCGAATCACTAATCAGGTGATACAGTCCGTAAACCGACTTGAGGCCGCTATCGACTCTCTCGCTGCTCGACCTTGTTCAACTCGATCAACAGCCGAAAGATCGCCTTGACGAGGTTCGCGTCGACGTCGAACTGTTCGGCGTTGTCCCCCGCTCGGTCCATGACCTGCTGTTCCTGTGACTCGTCGGTCGTCGGCAGGTCCTGTTCGTCTTTGACCGCCGCGATCGTGTCCGCGACGTAGGTCCGCTGGGCGATCAGCTCGACGATCTCTTGATCGATCGAGCGGATCTCTTCGCGGAGTTCGTCGAGGCTCATCTCGTCGGGCGTGCGGTTCTCATCGTCGTCGGTCGAGTCGTCGGTTGGCTCTCGAGTCATAGTCGTTGCGTACCGTCGGTCCGCGTTTTCAGTAGCCGCGTCCGTCCGTCCCGGTCGGTCCAGCGCTCCTGTACGGCCTCGAGCGCGTCCCGTTCCCCGACGGCGACGTAGCTCGGGCCGGTGCCGGACAGCGAGACGCCGGCGGCGTCGGGGAGGGCGTCGAGCATCGGTCCGGTCGGGAACTCGAGGGCCGCGGCGAACGCGAAGCCGTTGACTGTCATGGCCTCGCCGTAGCGGCCGTCGAGTGCGAGTTCCTCGACGAGTCGGGCCATCGGGGCGACCCGCTCGCAGGCCGAGACGTCGGCGTCGGCGCTGTAGGACTGTTCGGGCGGGGTGTACACGAGCGCGTGCCAGTCGATCTCCTCGCGGGCGAGCAGGGCGTCGGCCGTGTTGTCGGTGACGGTCACGCCGCCGAGCATGCTGGCGCTGGCGTCGTCGAAGGCACCGGTGACGGTGACGCCGGCGTCGCGGGCGGCCCGGACGCCGAGTCGGCAGGCCTCGATCCGTTCGACCGCGTCGGCGACCTCGAGCGCGTCGAGCGTCGCGAGGACCGTCGCGTTCGCGGCGGCGCTGGAACTCTTCAGGCCGGAGGCCATCGGCACGTCGCTCTCGGTCGTCACGCGAGCGCCGACGGTGGACTCGTCTAAGCCCGCGGCGGCCGCGTACTCGGCGACTGTCAGTTCGACGCAGCGCTCGACGAGCGTCGTATCGGCCTCGGGCCGGCCGGCGACCTCGCCGACGACGTCGCCGTCGCCCGTGAGTTCGACGCTGGCCGTCGTCTCGAGGTCGATCGCGAACGCCGACCCGGTGCCGGTCGCGAGCGCGTTGAGTACCGTCCCGGCTGCGGGTGCGACAGCGCGGCCGTCCATACTCGAACACTCTCAGAGGGCGTACTTACGGCTGACGGTCTCGTGGCTACGCGCGTCCGGGCTGGCGGGCAGATTCTCGAGCGGTCTCGATCATCCCGAGCGCGAACGCCTCGAGCGGCCGCACGGAGGCGACGGAACGCACCCCTTTTCCCCGATCCAACCGAACGGGCGTCTATGAGCGCGCGCAACGACGTCCCCCCCAGCACGATCGGCGTCGATCTGGTCGACGGCGGCGTCGTCGTCGAGTACCACGACGGCCGGGAGGTATTCTACCATGGCCCGCCGGAACCGGTCGAGGACGCCGTGACGACCCCGCCCGGCAAGGAGGTCCACGTCCTCGTCACCGATCCCGACGGCGTCGAGGGCGTCATGACCTACGTCAACGATCGCAACACCCACGACGACATCCTCGAGTCGACCGGCGTCGGCCGCGTGATGCTCGATCGCAACGACGAGGAGGAACTGTTCCCCGGCGTGACCGTCGCCACGGAGGCCTACTCGATCCGCGTCGAGGCGGACCCCTCGGTCGTCGACGGCCGGGTGTTCGTCTTCGCCGAGGACGAGATGAGCGAACACGCCTACGAACTCGTCGAGGAGGCCGACTGATGCCGCTGCAGAAGTCCTGGCGCGACCTCGACCGGGACGCGGTCGCGGCCGCACCTGACCGCCCCGGCGTCTATGAACTCGGCGACGGGTCGGGGACGGTACTGGCAGTCGACCACGGCGTCCTCCGGGACGAACTCAAGAGCGCACTGGCCTACGGGGACGGTGACCGCGTCCGGTGGACCGAGGCCCACACGCTCGAGCGGGCCGCGGAACTCGCCGCCGAGCATCGCGACCGACTCGAGTGACCTACTGGATGTAGGACGGATCGCTGTCGTCGCAGTGTTTCTCGTGGTCGGCGGCGTCTGCCTGCTCGTCGAAGAGCATCCCGCAGGTCTCGCACTCGTACCAGGTGGCGTCGTCGCGTTCGGTCTGGACGACCATGGTAGCTATTGGAACGCGAACGGCAAAAGGCGTTGCTCCGGTTCCATCGCCCGGGAACTGACCCGCAACGCTATGGTCAGTTCTCGAGTTCGGTCAGTTCCTCGACGTCGGGAATCTTCTCACTGGCAGAGGTGATCTGTTGCATGCGCTGTTCGTGTTTCGTGTAGGCGTAGTCGGCCAGTTCGGAGGGGCTCGGGCCGGGGCCGCTCTCGGCGCTTGCACCGCCGTCACCGGCCAGGCTCTCCTGGACGAGCGGCACCAGTTCGTCGACCGTCTCCCGGAGGAGGTCCGGCTCGACCTCGCCGTCGCTCACGAGCGACTTGAGTTTCGCCATCCCGAAGCCGACGTGGCGACCCTCGTCGCTGCGGACCAGTTTGAGCCCCTCGACCAGCCCCGGCAGGTCGGGGAGTTCGGGCTCGTTTTCGCCGTAGGCAAGCGTGAGGCCGTAGTAGCCGGTCTGGGCCAAGATTCCTTCGATCGTCAAGTGATAGTGACAGTGTGCACGCGCACGGTTTTCGGGAGTATCGTCCTCGAGCAGCCGTGCCATCGCCTGCTCGTTGCGCTCGAACAGTTCGTCGTACGGCTCGTTGAACCACTTCTCGTCGGTCGGCGACGACAGCGCCTGCCCGCGGCGCTTCTCCTCGGCGTGGATGACCTCTCGCCAGTAGCGATCGAAGAAGTCCGTGTGTTTCGACTCCTCGTAGAGCTGGGTCGTGAGGAACATCTGGTCGTCGATGTCCTCGAGGACGACGGCCAGCGGCGCGAGGTCTTCGGTCACCGACTCCTCGCCAGCGCCGAACAACGCGAGCGACTGTTTGAGCCCCTCGAAGGCCGGCTCGGGGAGTTCGGCCGCTCCCTCGCGGTCCGCCTCGAGATCGACTTCGTGGGGGTCCCAGTGTTTCTCGACCGCGTTTCGGTAGTAGTTGTGCGAGCGAATTCCCGTATCGAGTTGCATTGCCGGCTCGTCAGCGCTCATGTGTGTCCGAACATACGCGTCGATTCCCGATGAGACTGTATCTCATGAGTTAGGGCGTTTAAGTATAGTCGGGTCGAACGCGACGTATGGGTCTCATCGCGGAGTTCCAGCATAACTCGCCGGACATGCCGCTGACGGACGCCGTCGCGGCCGTCCCGGACGTGACGCTCTATATCGATCGGATCCTCGTCGTCGATCCCGATCGGCCGGTCGTTCTCTGTCGCGTCATCGGCGACGACGGGGGGTTTTCGGCGGCGCTCGCGGACGATCCGACGGTCGAGACGGCCGAGACGATCGACGGCGTCGGCGGGGAAGACGCGATGTACCGAATCAGGCTCCGGGACCCGCCGCTGCCGATCTACCGCAAGTACGTCGAACTCGGGACGACGCCGCTGGGCGGGATCGTGACCGTCGACGGCTGGTGGGCACGTGCCCGGTTCCCCGACCGGGAGGCGCTTGCCGAATACCGGGCGTTCTGTACCGAACGGGGCGGCGACTTCAAACTCGAGCGGCTTACGCGGGAATCGACGTCCGAGGAGCCGCCGTTCGGCCTCACCCGCGAACAGTACGAGGCCCTCGTCGAGGCCCGTGATGCGGGCTACTTCGCCGTCCCGCGGGCGGCCTCCACCGAGGAGATCGGCGATCGACTGGGGATCTCGGCCCCGTCGGCCTCCGAGCGGATCCGACGCGGGATCGATCGGTTGCTCGAGAACGCGCTGTGAGGGCGCTTCCGAGGGGGCAATTCTCAAGGCCACCGGCGCGAAACGAACGGGTATGAGTTCGTCGGAATCGGACGGCGTGACGCTGTCGGTCCGCGCCGCGGAGAAGGGCGACGCCGGTCGGGGCGTCGCCCGCATCCCCGAGCAGGCGCGGCGACAGCTCGGTGTTCTCAGCGGCGATACCGTAGTGATCGAGGGCTCGGCGACGACGGTCGCCAAGATGTGGCCGGCCGACGCGTCCGTCCCGGAGACGGCGATCCAGATCGACGGCGATACGCGCGCGAACGCGGGCGTCCACGTCGGCGATACGGTCGCCGTCCGGGCCAAGGACAAGTCGACGATCACCGACGCCGATCGCGTGACCCTCGTCGCACCGCCCGGCCTCTCGGACCGCCAGCAGCGGGCCGCCGAAGCCGACGCGTCGAAGCGACTCCGGAACCGACCGGTGCGCGCTGGGGAACAGATCCGGATCGAGGGGATCGACCAGCAACCGTTCAGGGTGACCGACACCGATCCGAACGGCGACGTGCGGATCACCGACGAGACGACCGTCCGGATCGTCGGCGCCGACGCGGGATCGGGCGCTGTCGGGTCGAGCGACGCCGGTTCCGACACTGCTGCCCACGGCGGTTCGGATACCAGCAGCGGGGGAGCCGCGACCGCGCCGGCCGACGACGCGAGCGACCGCGGCGAGCCCGAGCCGAGTTCGGGCGTCACCTACGAGGACATCGGCGGCTTGGACGAGGAACTCGAGCTCGTCCGCGAGATGATCGAACTCCCGCTGTCGGAGCCGGAGCTGTTCCGCCGCCTCGGCGTCGAGCCGCCGTCCGGCGTCTTGCTCTACGGCCCGCCGGGCACCGGGAAGACCCTGATCGCACGGGCGGTGGCAAACGAGGTCGACGCCAATTTCGAGACGATCTCGGGGCCGGAGATCATGTCGAAGTACAAAGGCGAGAGCGAGGAACGGCTTCGCGAGGTCTTCGAGACCGCCGAGGCGAACGCGCCGACCATTATCTTCTTCGACGAGATCGACTCCATCGCGGGCGCACGAGACGACGAAGGCGACGCCGAAAACCGGATCGTCGGTCAACTGTTGACGCTAATGGACGGTCTCGACGCCCGCGGCGAGGTGATCGTCATCGGCGCGACCAACCGCGTCGATACGATCGACCCCGCACTCCGGCGGGGGGGTCGCTTCGACCGCGAAATTCAGATCGGCGTCCCCGACGAGGAGGGTCGCCGCGAGATCCTCGAGGTCCATACCCGTGGGATGCCGCTTTCCGACGACGTCGACGTCGACGCCATCGCGCGACGGACTCACGGGTTCGTCGGTGCGGACTTGGACGCCGTCGCGAGCGAGGCCGCGATGGCCGCCATCCGCGATCGGCCGACCGAAACCGACGAGCGCCGGGACTGGAACCGGAATCCGACGGTGCGAAAGACCCACTTCGACGCCGCGCTCGCGTCGGTCGAGCCCTCCGCGATGCGCGAGTACGTCGCCGAGTCGCCGACCACCGACTTCGACGACGTCGGCGGCCTCGAGGCGGCCAAGCAGACGCTCCGGGAATCCGTCGAGTGGCCGCTGACCTACGACCGACTCTTCGAGGAGACCAACACCGATCCGCCCTCGGGCGTCCTCCTCCATGGCCCGCCGGGGACCGGCAAGACCCTGCTCGCTCGCGCACTCGCGGGCGAGACGGACGTCAACTTCGTCCGCGTCGACGGTCCCGAGATCGTCGACCGCTACGTCGGCGAGAGCGAGAAGGCGATCCGGGAGGTCTTCGAGCGCGCCCGCCAGTCGGCACCCTCGATCGTCTTCTTCGACGAGATCGACGCGATCACCGCCGCCCGCGGCGAGGGCCACGAGGTCACCGAACGCGTCGTCTCACAACTGCTAACGGAACTCGACGGGATGCGGGAGAACCCCAACCTCGTCGTGCTGGCCGCGACCAATCGGAAAGACCAGATCGACCCGGCGCTGCTTCGACCCGGCCGCCTGGACACGCACGTCTTCGTCGGCGAACCGGACCTCGAGGCTCGGAAAAAGATCCTCGCGGTCCACGCCGAGGGCAAGCCGCTCGCCGACGACGTCGACATCGACGACCTGGCGGTCGAACTCGAGGGGTACACCGGTGCCGACCTCGAGGCGCTGGTTCGGGACGCCTCGATGCGAGCGATCCGCGACGTCGCGAGCGAGTACGGGCCGGAAACGGCAAACGAGAAGGCTTCGGAGGTCCGAATCGAGCGCCGGCACATCGAGGCCGCGCGGGACGCGACCGACCGGCCCTAGGATCGAGTCGCGGGCCGACGGTCCGAGGCTGACTCGTCGGCGTCGGCGGCTCGATCGGTGCCGTCAAGAGCATCCGCATCCGGACCCAACGAGCGCAGTTCGGAGACGGTGGCGAGGACCGAGAGGTCGTCGCCCGCTCGGAGGGTCAGGTTGTCCGCCGGGAACGGACGGACCTCGCCGTCGCGGACCACGGCGAGGACGGTCCCCGGAACCCACCCGACGAAGACGTTCTCGAGCGACCCGCCGTCCTCGACGGTGACCGAGCGGACCGTCCCGTCGGCCGCCCGGAGCGCGGCGAGCAGCCGGAAGCCGTCGTCCGGGGCCTCGGACTGGGCCGCGAGTCGATACCGCGCGTCGGGCTCGGTACCGAGTCGATCGGCGGCATCGGCGTCGACGGCGACGGTCGCGGTGTCGCCGTCGGTGGCCCACAGTCGCCCGGTCGCGACGAGGCGACTCGAGCCGTCGGCGGTCGCCCAGACTTCGACGGGATCGCCCGCGCCGACGGCGGGTGCCCGCTCGCCGCGGACCGACACCGCGACGGATCCCGGCGGAATGGTCGCTGCGATCCCCGATCGGGCGCGGCCGACCGCGAGCCGGTCGATCGCCCCGTCGGCCCCGACCGTGATCGAGACGTGGCCGAGATCGTAATCGCGCTCGAGTCGGCTCTCGAGCCGGGTTCGAAGCGCCGCGTCGGTATCGACCTGCGGCAACAGGACCGTGCCGCCGGCGAGGTCGCGTTTGATCGACGGCTCGACGGGCGGGTAGCCCGCCGCGTCGTCGATCCGGTCGGGCAGTCGGACGACCGACGGGAGCCGCGCCGACCGGACGAGCGCGGCGATCTCGCCGGACGCGCCCAGGCGCTCGATGGCGAAGACGTCACGGGCGATCCGATCGCCCACCCGTCGGCCACCCTCGGCGCTGAGGGCGCTCGCGGCGATCGTCCCGAGGACGTACGCGGCAGTAGCGTAGTGAACGAGCGGCGTCCCACCGATCATCGTCGACCGGCCGAGCCCGACCGCGTTCAGCCAGCCGAGGGCGACGCCGAGCCCCGCGAACAGCCCCACGCCGACCGGGAGCGCTCGAGCGCTCGCGACGCGGTAGCCGAACGCGACGACCGTCGCGACGAGCCCAGACAGGAGGGCGAGTCCGATGACGTTGCGTACCGCCGTTTCGGTCCACTCGGCGACGACCGCCTGAGCGATGACGCTCATGGCGACACCTCCGTCGCCGTCTCGACGGGCGGCGGTGGCCGCGAGTCGCGATCATCGCCGACGCAGCGCTGGAGGGTGACTTTCTCCCCCGCGACGAACACCGACTCCCGTTCCTCGAGTCCCTCCGAATCCGGATCGAGCTGCCACCGGTTCCGGTCGGCAACGGGCTTTGCTTCCGCCGTCTCGATCCCATCTGCGTCGGCCGGTAAACTCGCCGCAACGGGGTGGATCGAATCGTCGGTCTCGGCCGCCTCGAGCGTCGATGCGATCGCACCGCCGGAGACGTGCCGGACCGCGTAGCCCGCGCGCTCGAGGCGGGCGATCGCCTCCCGTTCGGGGTCGTGGCCGGCCGCGGGAACGGCAATGCGAACGCGATCCGCGGCCAGTAGCGGCGCGGCGTCGGTTGCGGGAACGGCGACGGTAACGGCCCCGTACTCGTCGACCGAGTCGTCGGTCCCCGCCCCTCGCCCCGCGCGAGCGTCCCGGTCGGCGGACAGGACGGTCCCGGCTGTCGACGCGTCTCGAGCGGAGACCTCGACAGTCGTCCCGGGGTCCAGCTCGGGCGGAGACGGGGCGGAGACCGAAACCGCACGCCAGCCGTCCGGGACCGACGCGGCGACGCCGTCGGTCGGCGGTGCGGCGGCGACGGTCGCCCGTCCGCGGCCGTCGACCGACACCGACGCGGCCGTCAGGTCGTACTCGGTGCGGAGCCGGGTCGCCAGCCGGCTCTCGAGGGCCGAAAGCGGCAGGTCCGCGGGCAGTCGCCACGCGTCCGCCTCGATCGCCGCCCGAACGTCCGGTGATAGCGGCGGGTAGCCGTCGATATCGCGAACGTCGCCGGTCGTCCGGATCTGCACCTGTCCCATGGCATCGACCGCGTCGATGGCAGCGGCCGACAGCGACCGCCTCCGGACGGTCGGTCGATCGGCCCCGATCGGGAGTTCCGCGGCGACGCGTTCGCCCTGACTTACCGCGAAAACAGCAAGCAGGGCGATGACGATCACCGCGGCCACGAATCGAGGGACCTGCGCCCGGCCGACCCCACCGTCGAAGAGGCCGACGAGATAGCCGTTGCATCCGGCGAGCCCGAGGCCGATACCGACGCCGGCCGGAAGCGGGAGTCCCCGATTCCGGCAGTCGGTCACGGCGGCGAGGGCACCGACGGCGATCGCGGGACCGATGCCGACGACGAAACCGAACGCGACGCCGACGACGAGTTCCGTCGTGATTTCGATCATCGGTGGCCGGTGCCGCCGGTCATCGGGAGACCACCCGGATGGTCGGGTTCGGCTGCTCGTCGATGTAGTTGCTGTCCGACGGCGGGATCACCTCGAGCTGGATCGACCCCATGTCCTGATCGGCCCGCAGGCTCTGGTCGCCGCCGAAATCGAGCTGTGCGTGATTGTCGTCGCCGGTCGATTCGTCGAGGACGCCGTCGAGCTGTGCCGAGTCGGCGGTCGCGACGATCGTCGCGTCCGAGACGTTGTTCCCGTTCTCGTCGATCGCGTAGACGTCGACTGTCGCGTCGCTCCCGGTCGCGTCCGCTTCGATCACCTGATCGTCGTCGGCGATCTTCACGGTCACTTCCGTATCGCCGACGCTGCCGATCCCGCCGAGCATGTTCAGCATGATCGCCAGCGCCGCAACCCCGACGACCAGCGCGATGACCAGTCGGATCGGCAGTCCCTCGATCGCGCGGTCGTCGCGAGCGAACGACGACGCCGAGCGATGCAGTCCGTCTCTCGAATCGGAATCGGTCCGGTTCGAACTCATGGGCGTGCTGGCCGCGGCTTCCGTTTTAAACGGTGGGACGCGGGTTCAAATACGAAGCCGCGGGAGTCGGGGGCGTGAGCTTCGTACTCGGTCGCGACGCCGACCGCGAGAACGGTCCGGTCTGCCGGCTCGGTGTCTACCGCGCGCTCGACGGCAGCGACGGCGCCCCGCTCGCACTCGATCTGGACTCCCCGCACGCGATCGCCCTCGTCGGCAAACGCGGCTACGGCAAGTCCCACACGATGGGCGTGATCGCGGAGGGGCTCGCGCGGGCACGCGGTCTCGCACCAGTCGTCGTCGATCCGATGGGGGCGTTCGCAACGCTTGCGGCGTCGGCGGACGGTGAACCGGTCCCGGCGACGGTCGTCGCGGAGCCGACGGTCGCGCCCGCGTCGCTCGATCCCCGGTCGTGGTGTTCCCTGCTCGGCCTCTCGCCGGAAAGCGCCGCCGGGAGTCTCCTCTGGCGGGCCGCACAGGCCGAATCCACGATCGACGGCATGCGAACGCACGTCGAGTCGGCGGACGCGGCACGCGCTGCGAGACGCGCCGCGACGAACCACCTGCGGCTGGCCGACTCGTGGAACGTCTTCGACGCCGACGGGCTCGGTGCTCGAGCGCTCGCCGGTCCCGAAATAACGGTCGCCGACGTCTCCGGCCTCTCGGCCGCCCCGATGAACGCCGTCTGTCGCGGGATCGCCGAAGCGCTGTACCGCGCCCGCGTCGACGCCGCGATCGACCGGCTCCCCTGGCTCTTGCTCGACGAGGCCCACACCTTCTTCGACGGCGTGGCCGCACCCGCCCTCGAGACGATCCTGACCCGCGGCCGCGCGCCCGGCGTCAGCCTCGTGGCCGCGACACAGCGCCCGAGTGCGCTCCCCGATGTCGGGATTTCACAGTCCGACATCCTCGTCTCGCACCGGCTTACCGCGGGGGACGATCTGGCGGCGCTCGAGGCCGCCCAGCCGACGTACGTCGGCGGCTCGCTGGCCGACGCCGATCGGCTGCCGGAGGCCCCCGGCGAGGTCCTCGTGATCGACGACGCCACGGAGACGGTCCACGCGGGGCGGGTGCGGGAGCGAGACACACCACACGGCGGCGAGAGCCCGGCCGCGAGCGACGTGGTCGTTCGTCCCGACTATAGTAGCCACTGAAAGTCATTGCACACCCGATCGCACGACGGCTGTGCGACCGGTGTGTAAATCGTTTCAGTTGTTACTATAGCGACCAAACGGCCGTCTCGCGGTTCCGTAGGGTATCCGACCGGCGAAACAGCGACGAAAAGGGGGATTCGCGTTACTGGAAGCCGATCCGGCTGCCGCGACGCCCCGTCGGGTCGGGACCGCCGCCGCCACCGCCGCGGAACTCCTCTTCGATCCGCTCGTAGTAGTCGAGGATGTCGTCGGTGATCGTCGGCCGGACGTTCTCCATGGCCTGCCGGAAGTGTCGCATCTCGACGATGTCGGCCTCCTCGTCCTCGCGCAGCGCCTCGATGGCCGCCTCGCGGGCGATCGACTCGAGGTCGCTGCCGACGTAGCCGTCCGTGATCTCGGCGATCTCGCGCAGGGTGACGTCGGCGGCCAGCGGCGTGTCCTCGGTGTGGATCTCGAGGATGCGTTCGCGGCCGTCGACGTCGGGCTGGCCGATCATGACCAGCCGGTCGAAGCGGCCCGAGCGCAGCAGTGCGGGGTCGATCATGTCCGGGCGGTTGGTCGCGCCGATGACCATCACGTCGCCCATGTCCTCGAGGCCGTCGAGTTCGGTCAGCAGCTGGTTGACGACCCGCTCGGAGACGTTCGAGCCGGTCTCACCGCCCCGGCCGGGCGCGAGCGCGTCGAGTTCGTCGAAGAAGATGACCGTCGGCGAGACCTGCCGGGCCTTGCGGAAGGTCTGGCGGATAGCCTTCTCCGACTCACCGACCCACTTCGAGAGCAGCTGCGGGCCACGCACCGAGATGAAGTTGGCGTTGGTCTCGTTGGCGACGGCTTTTGCCATCAGCGTCTTCCCGGTGCCCGGCGGGCCGTACAGCAAGACGCCGGCAGGCGGGTCGACGCCGAGCCGATCGAACCGCTCGGGGTTCGAGAGCGGCCACTCGACCGATTCCTGGACCTGGTCCTTGGCGTCGTGGAGGCCGCCGACGTCGTCCCAGGAAATCTTCGGTAGCTCCACGAGGACCTCCCGCATCGCCGAGGGTTCGACCTCGTTCAAGGCCCCGCGGAAGTCCTCCCGTTTGACGATCATCCGGTCGATCAGGCTCGGCGGGATGTCCTCCTCGTCGAGGTCGATCTCGGGGAGGTACCGCCGCAGCGCCTTCATCGCGGCCTCCTTGGTGAGACTCTCGATGTCGGCTCCGACGAAGCCGTGGGTCTCGTCGGCCAGATGGCCGAGGCTGACGTCGTCGGAGAGGGGCATCCCACGGGTGTGGATCTGCAGGATCTCCTCGCGGCCCGTCTCGTCGGGGACGCCGATCTCGATCTCGCGGTCGAACCGGCCCGGGCGACGCAGCGCCGGATCGACGCTGTCGACGCGGTTGGTCGCCGCGATGACGATGACCTGCCCCCGGGACTCGAGGCCGTCCATCATCGTCAGGAGTTGGGCGACGACGCGGCGTTCGACCTCGCCGGTGACGTCCTCACGTTTCGGGGCGATGGAGTCGAGTTCGTCGATGAAGATGATCGAGGGCGATTCCTCGGTCGCGTCCTCGAAGATCTCCCTGAGTTGCTGTTCGGACTCGCCGTAGTACTTCGAGATGATCTCCGGCCCGGCGATAGAGAAGAAACTGGCGGAGGTCTCGTTGGCGACCGCTTTGGCTAGCAGGGTCTTTCCGGTGCCCGGCGGCCCGTGCAGCAGGACGCCCTGTGGCGGCTCGATGCCGAGCTTCTTGAAGATCTGCGGGTGTTTCATCGGGAGCTCGACCATCTCCCTGACCCGCTGGATCTCGTTTTGGAGGCCGCCGATGTCCTCGTAGGTGATCCCGCCACCGGTCTTCTCGAAGCCCGAGATCGGCTCCTCACGGAGTTCGACGTCGGTGTCCTCGGTGATGAGGACCACCCCCTCGGGCTCGGTCTCGACGGCGATCAGCGGAATCGCCTGTCCGGGCGATCGCATGAACGGATGGTTCGTCGAGGACATCACCGGGACGATGTCGCGACCGACGACCGGTCGTTTCAAGATCTGGCGTTTCACCATGCCGGCGGCGTCGGAACCGAACTGGACCGACGCCTCCTCCGGCGGCGCGAGGACGAGCTTGTCGGCTTTCGTCGCCTCGGCCTTGCGGATCGTCACCCGCTCGCCGATGCCGACGTCGGCGTTCTGGCGCGTGAAGCCGTCGATGCGGACGGTGTCGGTGTTCCAGTCCTGCCGGTCGGCGCGCCAGACCTTCGCGGCAGTGGTGTCTGCACCCTCGATTTCGATGATGTCGCCCGGACTCAGCTTCAGATGCAACAGCGTGTCCGGGTCGAGTCGGGCGATACCACGACCCGAATCGTTCGGGTACGCCTTCGCAACCTCCAGTTGGACTTCGTTCATGATTTGGGGACGGCGATGTGATTGACTCCGATTCGTGCGCGGATAGGTTTTTTGCTAGGGTGAGTCATTTCCTGTGCTAGTAGCTACCATACTCACGTCGGACGGGCGGTTACAAAGATGTACCGGCCTCGGTTGGTTTTGGCCCTATCGATACCGCCCCTCGAGCGAGGAGAGATGGCGTTTTGCGTTTTCCGCGCCGAGAACTGGCATGCGAGCCCTCGCGTTCGACGGCCGGATGGGAGCCAGCGGCGATATGATCCTTGCCGCGCTCATAGACGCTGGTGCCGACGCCGACGTTCTCGAGCCGGTGACCGAGGCGCTGCCGGTGGCTTACCGGATCGACGACACCGAAAAGACCGGGATCGCGGCCACGACGGTCGACGTGGTCTTCCCCGACGACGATCACGCACACGACCACGCCGACGGGGATGGTGAGCACGATCACGATCATTCCCACGGCCCCGACGATACGGAGGACGAGCATGCCCACGAGGGGACAGGCGACGGTACCGACACTCCCGCAGAGGGCCACGGCCCCCATCGCAGCTACCGCGAGGGCTGTGAGATCGTTCGGGAAATGGACCTCGAGCCGGCGATCGAAGCCGACACGCTCGCGATCTTCGAACTGCTCGGCGAGGCCGAGGCCGCCGTCCACGGCGAGGCCCTCGAGTCGATCCACTTCCACGAGGTCGGGGCCGACGACGCGGTCGCGGACGTGGTCGGCGCGGCGGCCCTGCTGCACGACCTCGAGCCCGAGCGCGTCGTCACCACGCCGCTTGCGACCGGCGGCGGGGCGGTCGCGATGAGCCACGGCGAGTACCTCGTCCCCACGCCGTCGGTGGTCGAACTCGCCCAGCGGGCCGACTGGTCGCTGCGAGGTGGCCCCGTGGACGCCGAACTCCTGATGCCGACCGGCGCGGCGATCCTAGCCCACGTCGCCGACGGCGTCGACTCGCTGCCCGCGCTCGCCCTCGAGTCATCGGGCTACGGCGCGGGCGGCTACGATCTCGACCCGCATCCGAACGTGCTTCGTACGCTGGTCGGAACCGGCGAGGGACGCTGGTGAAAGACGACATCGCCGTCCTCGAGACCAACCTCGACGACGCGACGCCCGAGGTACTGGGCGGCCTGCAGGAGACGCTGTCGGACGCGGGCGCGCGAGACGTGTCTCCCCGCGACGATGAAGAAGTCCCGGCCCGGGCATCTGGTGAAGGTCATCTGTAAACCGGCGGATCGGGAACGGGTCGCTCGAGCGCTGGCGAAGGAGACCGGGACGCTCGGCGTTCGGGACGCCGGGGTTACGCATCGGTGGATCGCCGAGCGGGAGTTCGAGACTGTACGGCTCGAGATCGATGGCGAGGAGTACGAGGTCGACGTGAAAATTACCAGCGGTGCTGACGGTGAAGTCTACGACGTGAGTGTGGAGTACGACGACGCGAAGGCAGTAGCACGAGAGACAAAAACCACGGTTCGAGACGTGCTTCGGTGGGCAGAACAAGCAGTCACCACTCTAGATACAAATCTCTAACATTTAAGCGAGCCACACGCCTATTTATGGATTTATAAACAATTCAAAAATTAAAACGATGAGACGCGAACAGCCTGCTGAGTCACCTACTTAGAACGGCGGGCCAGGCGGGAACCCGTCATCGCTTTCATTGAAGCTAATGTCAATCGCGATTTCGTTCTCGGCATCGTTGTCGGCGTAGTTGACCGAAGCCGTGGTCACGTTCTCGACATCGGCGTTATTAGCCTGATCGACATCCTGATTTTGGAACGAGGTCGCCTCAGCGTAGCTCTTGTCCGAGCTGCTGAATGCCAACGTATTCTGGGTCTGTGCGTTGTCGTTACCCTGGTCGACGCTTATCTGAGTCGTCGCGTTCGAGTCCTGATCGTTATCGACTTGGGGATTGAGAACGTCGATATCGGGCTGTGCTGCCGCTGTTCCGGCGAACCCCAAGAAAGCGAGGCTGCCGACCAGTGCTACCGTCAGTGCGAGCGTGAGTGCGCGTTTCATTGGTTCGGTCACCGTGTGTGGGCACCACGCGTCGCCACACCGGGGAGACTCTCGAGGGGGGATCCCTCGAGCGACAGCGCTGTCGCTGGTGGCGAATGCGGCTGTCGTCTCCCGGTCGCTCCCCGCTGTGGCGCGTTGCCCAGTCGCTACTCATCACGGGGACCCATTTGAATCCGGCAAACGGTTTCGAGCCGAATAGCGGTATTAGAGAACCTGATACGGCTATTTATGCGGCCAAGGTGGCCGTTCAGCGACCGTAACCAACAACGTGTCGTCGTTTCGACGACCCTATTCGGACTTCCCTCTGCGTTTCGAGGACGGGATTCCGCGCCCCCGTTGCCGAAATCCGCAGTGTGAAACGGTTGTTGATCCGTTTCGCGGCGCTAATACCCGCATTCGATCGCTGAAACGATCAGTAAGCCGATCAATGGCGCGCCAAAGAATTCCTCAATTTTCATTTTCAGTCGAGCGGCGAGAAATACGCCCAGACAGGTTCGAGCAAGACGGTTCGGTGAACCGAAGCCGCCGATTTCTCCCCGTAAGTAGCCCCCTTCGATCCCATAGGCGGTTTCATACTCCGGCCAACCTGTCGATAACAAAGTCTGTAATGGGAGAACGGGGGTTTGCGTCGCACAGTTGCAGAAACGAAAGACAATCACGACGGATATCAAACACTCAATGACAACCGATACGACGAGACGATCACGAGCTACGACGATTCTTATGGCCTGTATGCTGGCCTTGTCGATGGTAGCGGCCGTCCCGGCGGCTACCGCAGGCGGGGACGCCGCGTCCAACAGCGACACGGTCCACACGCTCGAGGACGGCGACGAGCTGTATCTGGTCTTCGGCGCGGATCTTGGCGATATGTCCCTCGAGGAGTACGTCGAGCAACACGCGGACGGGACGAGTAGTTCGGCCGCCGAAGTCATCCAGCACCAGGATGTCGATCAGGTCAACATCAACGAACAGGGATCGGCAGTCTCGGTCTCGATCGACGGCGGGCAGGCGACGGCCGTCCAGGAGGCCAACCAGCAGAACGACAACGTCCAGACCGGTGAGGCCACGGCCGGCAACGTCGACGTTCAGAGCGCGGAGACGCAGTTCGAGAACGTCGGCACGGTCAACATCATCATGGGGAACGGCGGCGACCAGCAGTTCGACGGCTGGGGCGTCAAAGACGAGAAGGGTGACGACGAGACGGTCACGCAGGAAGCCATCGCCGGCGTGACCCAGTCCCAGACGGTCGGCCAGGTCAACTACAACAACCAGAGTACCGCGTTCGCGTACGCCATGAACGACAGCGAGGCGACCGCGCTCCAGCAGTCCTACCAGCGTAACGAGAACCTCCAGGAGGGCATGGCCAACGCCTCGAACGTCTACCTCGGTGACGGCGAGTTCGGGCACGCGAAGGACAAGTCCGGCGACGACGGTCCCAGTGTCGGCCAGAGTGCCGAAGCGCTGGTAAACCAGTCCCAAGATGTCGCTCAGGAGAACGTCAACGAACAGGGCGGTGCGGTCGCCATCGCGTTCGGCGAGAACAGCACTGCCACGGCGATTCAGTTCACCGACCAGAGCAACCTCAACGAGCAGTTCGGTAGCGCAACCGCCTCGAACCTGATGGTCTCGTCCCTCGGGATGAACGTCGCGACCGCCGGCGATGTCGACGGCGACGTCCTCTCGACCACGACTGACGCACACAAGCCTGACAAGAAGGACAAGGTAGACGGCGTCGACGACACCGAACAGACCGCGACCGCAGGCATCGCCCAAGAGCAGGCGGTCGAACAGCAGAACATCAACTTCCAGAACACCGCGATGGCGCTCGCGGAGAACGGAAGCGAGGCCACGGCGATCCAGCTCGCCTACCAGCAGAACTACAACGCACAGGTCGCCTACGCCGACGCGCTCAACGTCTACGCGAGCCCCGGCTACGTCTCCGACGACGTCACTCGGACCTCGAGTACGACCGTCACGGTCGACGGGAACGCGGGCATGGCCCCCGGCACGTCGTACGACTACGCCGGGAACGCCACGCAGACGAACGACGTCGAACAGCAGGCCAGCGCGGCGGTCGCCCAGCAACAGATCGTCACACAGCAGAACCTGAACGAGCAACACAGCTCCATCGCGGTCGCCGAAGACGGCGGCAGCGCCGGGAGTTCACAGATCAGCATGCAGGAGAACGAGAACGTCCAGCTCACGTCGGTCGCCTCGACGAACACCTGGGTCGGCGCGTAACCTCTCGAGCCGTCACACGGTCGGTTTTCGACCGCAGTGACCGACGTATCCGTTTCTTTTGTCCGGTTTTCCGACGCTACGACGACGGCTCCGAGCCGTCGGTGTCGTCCGTCTCGGGCGAGTCGCTCCCCGATTCGACACCGTCGTCGCGGTGTTCCGCGAGCGCCTCGTCGATCGTCAACTCGCCGGCGGCGACCCGCCGGGCCAACACCTCATCGATCGCCCGGTTGCGTTCGCTGCGTTCGCGCGAGC
The DNA here is from genome assembly GCA_000690595.2 of Natrinema mahii. Taxonomy (GTDB): domain Archaea; phylum Halobacteriota; class Halobacteria; order Halobacteriales; family Natrialbaceae; genus Natrinema; species Natrinema mahii. The sequence continues at coordinate 626,714 of JHUT02000001.1, forward strand.
GATCCTTGATGACCTGAATCTCGCCCTCGGTCGGCTCGATCTCGCGGGTGTCGACGACCTCTCCCTCGAGGCGAGCGATGTTGACCGCGGCCAGCACGTCACCCATCCCGCGCGAGCCCGTGCCTAGGTAGGGAGTCGTCCCCGTATCGTCGACGAGTTCGACGCGGACGTCCTCGAGGTCGGTGACGAGTTTCGCGCCCTCGAGGCGGGAGCCATCGCCGATCCGGACGACCGGGGCGGACGCGTCGGCGGCTTCGCGTTCGATCACGTCGACGGCATCGGAGAGTGGGACCTGAAAGGCGGCGACGACCGTCTCGCCGGAGAGGACGGCGATACCGGGTTTGCGACCGGGGTCGACGCCGATGATCGTCCGACCGCCGTCGCCGCGAACGGCGGCCAGCGCCCGGTCGACTGCGCGCCGCGGATCGTCCGGGTCGGCGACGACCGTCGTCGCGTCCGCGAACGCGTCGGCGCTGTCCGCGTCGGTGATGACCACGGCCGTCCGATCCGGGAGCTCCGCGTCCGGTTCGACGGTCGTAAACGTCGTTCCGCGGTCGCGAAGCTCGTTGACGACGCCGTGGTACACCTCGAAGTCGGCCGTAGCGACGACGATCACGGGCGGATTTCGCCCCCGTCGGGGATAAACGTACGCGAACGGATTCCGTCGTCGGGACGGCCCGTCGGTCGGAGGTGGGCACCGACGGTATCAGGCCGGGAGCGCTATCGAGGAGGGGGTCCCGCGTCGGCCCGTTCCGGGGCCTTTTTGCGCGCACCCCGTCAACTCGAACCGTGACCGACGAGGCGATCCCGACCGGCTGTGACCCGGTCGACGAGTTGCTCGACGGGGGGTTCGAACGCGGGACCGTCACGCAGTTGTACGGTCCGCCGGCGGCCGGGAAGACGAATCTCGCGCTGTCGGCGGCCGTCGAGACGGCCGTCGACGGGGGGACCGCGGTCTATATCGATACCGAAGGCGTCTCGGTCGACCGCTTCCAGCAGTTGCTCGAGGCGAGCGTCGACGGGGACGACCTCGAGGCCGTCGCCTCGCGGATCGTCATCGAAGACGCCGTCGACTTCGAGGAACAGGCCGAGGCCGTCCGCGACGCCGAGGGGTTCGCCGAGCGCGCCGAGTTGATCGTCCTCGATAGCGCGACGGGCTTTTACCGGCTCGAGCGGACCGCCGACGGCGACGAGGGGGAGGCGCTGCGCAGCGTCACCCGGCAGGTGACCCACCTGCTCTCGCTCGCGCGGAAACACGATCTGGCGGTCGTCCTGACGAATCAGGTCTTTTCGGACCCGGACTCGGATCGGACCCGGGGGCTGGGCGGTAACACGTTGGAACATTGGACCGGCACCGTCGTCCGGTTAGAGCGGTTCCGGGGCGGGAACCGACGCGCGACCCTGGAGAAACACCGCTCGAAGCCGGCCGGCGAGTCGGTTCAGTTCCGGATCACGGATCGGGGACTCGAGGGCGGCGAAGAGTCGGCGCGACACTGATCCGGTTTCCTGTCAGTCAGTACCGGCGTACCCGCAGGACGATCGCGGGTACACCGGGAAACGGTGACAGTAATCCGTATGAGCCGGTCGGCGTCGAGTCCGGAACGCGAAAAACGAAAGGAAGTCGGCGTTACAGTTCGTTGAGCTTCCGCAGGAGCTGGCCGCGGTACTCCTCGTCGCTGGTAACGCCTTTGAGTTCGAGGACGTTGCGCTCGAGTTTGTCGAGCGCGACGCGGAAGGCGTTCTCCGAGCCGTAGCCCTCGCCGGTGCCGGCGACTTGGCCCTTGTTGGTCCGCAGGCGGATCTGACACTGCACGAGCGGCGTTCCGCGGAGCCGCTCTTGGTGTTCCTTGAACCGGACGTGGGCGTGCATCACCTGCATGTCCTGGTACTTGTCGACGACGTCCTCGATGCTCTCGACGATCCCCTCTCGGGTGATGGTGTCGAGCATCGAAATGTTGGTGATCTGAACGTCCATGTGTTCCTCCTCGGTGAAGGTCAGCGCCCGGAGGACGTCGGTCTTGGTGATGACGCCGATGACGACTCGGTCGTCGTCCTCGGGCGTGACCATCAGCCCCGCGTAGTCGTTGTCCAGCATGGTCTCGACGGCTACCTCCGCGGTCGTGTCCAGCGTGGTCGTCTCGACGGGGCTGGTCATGATGTCGTAGATCGGCACGTCGAGTAACCGATCGGAGTCGCCGACCCGATCGCCCGTCGTCGTCGTGTGGTTCTCCCGGATGACGAAGTCGGCGATGTCGTGGGTCGTGACGACCCCGCTGAGGTAGCCGTTCTCGTTCATCACGGGCAGGCGGGAGATGCCGTGTTCGCGCAGGAGGTTGATCGCCTTGCCGACCCCGTCGTCCTCGGTGACCGTGACCGGATCGGCGGTGTAGATGTCCTCGACGGTCAGCGCGTCGAGGTTCTCCAGTACCGCCTCGAGGATCGCGTCGTCGGTGATGACGCCCCAGAGGTCGCCGTTCTCGAAGACCGGCGCGACCTTCGCGTTGCTCTCGACGAGGACGCGGGCGGTCTCCCGGACGTCCTCCTGCCGGTCGACCTTGGGCGAGGGCGTACTCCGGCTCGGCTTCGTGAGTGCCGCCACCTTGGCGTCGTCCTCGACGTGGGACTGGAGAATCTCCCGCTCGCTGATGACCCCCTCGTAGTCCCCGTCGTTCGTGACGATGATCCCCTTGGGGTTGCCGTCCTCGAACATGGACCGGACTTTCCCCATTCGCGTGCCGACGTCGACTTCGATGAACTCCGTGGTGGCGATATCAGCGATATCCATCTTTCTACGTGAACGTAGAGCCGCCGGGGTATTTAAAATACTGCACGTTTTATCCGGGTGGCTTCAGCCCGGGTGTTTTTATACTGGCCGTTGAATAGACGCCGATGGTCGACATCAGCGTCTTCGGACGGTACACCTACCTCGTGACCGAACTCGTCTGGGGGATCGTCGCCGCGCTCCTGTTGCGCCGCGCGAACGCCGTTCGGAAGGCCGCCGTGACCATCCTCGCGCTGTACCCCATCGCCTACGTCTGGGACCGATACACCCTCGCCGTCGGCGTCTTCGACATCAAACTCCGGACCGGGATCGACGTCGCCGGCATCCCGCTCGAGGAACACCTGTTCATGGCGGTCGTCCCCGGCCTCGTGATCGGCATGCACGAGACGATCTTCGGCGAGGAGACCGGCTCGACCGCGCGCCCGTGACCGAGTCGCTCTCACTTACTGTAGTCCGCCCGGACCCTCTTGTATCGGCGAGTGGACAGTCGATTCGATGGACGAGCGCCGATCCGATGGGGCAAAACGCGAGCCGACCGAGCGGGTCGATCGGGCGCTGTTCCGGGGGCTATTCAGTCTCCTCGTCGCGGTCGCACTCGTCGTCTCCCTCGCAGTTGGGGCCACCGTGTTCGCCCCGCAAGTGACCGACGGGCTCGGCCTCGGCGAGGGGCCCGCGCCCAGTTCCGAGCCGCCGCCGGCCGGTGAGCGCAACCCGCCGGTAACGGACCCCGACGATCCGGGCATGACCCGGTACGAAACCGACGTCGAGACGATCACCTCGCCGACCGTCGAGGACTTCGTCCACGCCGAAATCAACGAGCGGCGGGCCGAACGCGGCCTCGAGCCCCTCGAGTGGGACGGGACCGCCGCGTCGGTCGCTCGCGCCCATACTCGCGACATGGGCCAGCGAGATTACTTCGCGCATACGAACCCCGAGGGCGAGGGACCCTACGATCGCTTCCGAGACGTCGACGATTACTGTCGGGCCTACGGCGAGAACATCGCCATGACCTGGGTCGATCGACGCGTCGAACGACCGACCGGCGGGGTCGTTCGCTACGAAACGGCCGAGACCCTCGCGATCGGTCTGGTCGATCAGTGGATGAACTCCACCGATCACCGGCGGGCGATCCTCGAGGCGGGTGAGACGCCGGCGTGGGACCGAGCGGGAGTTGGCGTCTACATCGACGAGGACGGCGCGGTCTACGCCGGCCAGAACTTCTGTCGCGAGTGGTGAGTGTCGCTGCGGACTCGAGTCGACCGGCGGTCGCCGCTCTTCTCGCCGCCGGGTGACAGGAACTGCGAACGACTTACAGGTTCTTGGTCCTGACCGTCGTACGAACTGTATGGAGCTTCCGGAGACAGTCACGACGATCTATCGGACGGCGAGCGACCGCGATCTGACCTTTCTCGCGGCAGGTTTCGCCTACTACGCGTTCGTGTCGCTGATCCCGCTGGTCCTGCTCGCGCTCGTCGTCGGCTCGCTGCTGGGCGGCGAGGCGGCCGCCGAGCGGCTGATCACCGTCGCCGGGGACTTCCTCCCGGCCTCGGGCGCGGATCTCGTTACCGAAGCCCTGACCACCGAATCGGGGCGAGCCGAGGCGACCGTCGTCGCGCTCGTCGTCGCCGCCTGGGGTGCGCTCAAGGTCTTTCGAGGGCTGAGCCTCGCGTTCGACAAGGTCTACGACGAGGTCGCCGAGGAGAGTCTCGTCGGGCAACTCGTCGACGGACTCACGGTACTCGTCGCGGGCGCGGGCGCGCTCGGCCTGATGATCGGGATCGGGGCAGCGCTCAGGCTCGTCACCGGTACCGTGCCGTTAGCCGACTTCCTCGGCTGGCTTATCCTGCTTGCCGGGCTCGTTCTCGTCTTCCTGCCGATCTACTACGTCCTGCCGCCGATTCCCGTCGACGTGACCGAGATCCTGCCGGGCGCGGTCTTCGCCGCCGTCGGCTGGACCGTCCTCCAGTTCGGGTTCCAGCTGTACGCGTCCAACGCCGCCCAGTACGAGGCCTACGGGGCACTCGGTGCCGTGTTGCTGTTTGTCACCTGGCTCTACTTCGCGGGCATCATCATTCTGTTCGGGGCCGTTCTCAATGTCGTCCGCGCGAACCCGGCGCTCGCGGAGTGATTCACCCCCGCCGTCCGGGTACTGTCCACGGGGCTCGTCTTTCGACCACCGACAGGGGAAGGATTATGTCGCCGGCAGCGACAGCCACCACCATGAGCGACGAGCGATCATCCGGTTCCGCCACGGCCGACGAGGCGGACGCGGCCGACGACGACGCGGACGACTCCCTCAAGCCCGGCGGCGGTCCCCAGCGGGTCGTCTCCGAGGAAAGCGTCGACGACATCCTCGAGTCGCTGGACTCGGCCCGGTCGGGTCCCGACTCGAGCGACGGGAACGACGAGACAGCGGCCAGTGAGTCCGTGACGACCGCGTTCGACGAGGACGACGTCCCGACCACCGACTCCGCGACCGACGACGGCGACGACGAGCGGTCGGCGGCGCGAGCGGGGACCGACTCGACGGCCCCCGCGGACGCCGACTCGACCCCGGAGCCGAGCGAGGCCGAAGGTATCGACGGCGCACCCGACGAATCCACGGACCCGGAGCCGGCGTCGATCGACGACGCTGCCGCTTCGATCCCGGACGACGCCGACCTCGAGGACCTCGCGGCCCGCGTCGAAACGGGCGACGTGACCGGTGCCGACGTCCGCGCAGCGGAGGCCGGCGAGGGCCGCGAGTCGACCCCCGAGATCGACGATGTCGACCTCTCGATGGACGACCTCGAGACGGGGGCCGCGCCGGGGTCGGCGGACGACGACTGGCCCGACGACGCCGGCCCGCTCGCCGGCTCGGTCGACCGCGACGGAAACGACGGGGAGAGCGACGATGCGTCCGACGACTCCCCCGGCCTGCTCGGGCGGCTCAAGCGATTCTTCTCGCCGTAACGCGGCGTTCCTTTGCGGTCTCCGCTCGAGGGAGTCGTCCACCAGCTCAGCCGCCCAGCGTGATGAGTGCGAACGGCGTCGCGACCGAGGACAGCGTCGTGGCGAAGGCGTTCAGCGACGCGAAGACGAACGTCGAGACGAAAAGCAGCGCCGGGAGCGCGACGCAGTAGGCGAGGTCGTTCAACAGCGCGGTCCGGCGTTCGTCGAGGACGCTCGGCACCTGGAACCGCGCCGACCAACGGGACGACCAGCAGTGCCAGCAGCCGACCGACGACCGCCATAGCCCCGCCCAGTCGGTTCCGCGGTTTGTATCGTTCGGCCCGGTTCAGCGGGTTTTATAATAGATAACAGGACTGGTGTACTATCATGACTGTGAACCGTCGCGACGTGTTGAAGCTTACGGGCGTTTCGATGGCAGCGGGTGCTGCCGGCTGTCTCGGATCCGACGACGAGGACGGCAACGGCGGCGGCGGCGAAGACTCCCCGCCGACGTACGCGCAGTGGCTCACCACCGACGACGAGGGGGCGGTCGGATTCATTTACATCGACTGGTCGGATTTCGACGAGTCCGAAAGCGACGAGGGGACCCAAGACGACGAACTGGGCGAGAAATATCAGGACGACCCGATGATGGGTCTGCCGATGGCCGGGACGATAGCGGCAGGGTTCGCCATCGGGTTCGGCCTCAGTTCGTACGGTCTCACCGGCGTCCTCGAGGCGACCGACTCCGAGGACGCGGAATCGCTCGACTCGAGCGCCGACGCGACGCTCGTGGCCAACCGGACGGTCGTCCTGCCCGGCGAGATCGACACCGACGAAGTGGCCGATATCCTCACCGCCGAACCCGAGTCCACGTTCGCGAGACAGTACGAGCGAAGCGACGGGATCGAGGACTACGACATCTACACCCCCGTCGACGGGAGCGCCGACGCGATCGCCGTCAGCGGGAGCGCGATCGTCTTCGTCAGCGGCAACGACGTCACCGATCCCGTCGCCGCGGTCAAAACGCCGATCGAGGCCGCCGCGGGCGACGCCGAACGAGCGACCGAGGAAGTCACCGACATCGAGTGGTTCCTCTCGGCTGCCGGCCACGGCGCGGTCGCGTTCGGGGGCTACGGTGACGAGTTCGAGACCGACCCCAACGGCGACGGCGGAACCAGCGGCGGCGGGGCGTTCTCGGACGTGGAGTATCCCGAACTCGAGGGGCTCGAGGGCGGCGTCAGCTCGCTCTCGCTCGACGGCGACGGCGGTGGCTCCGGCGAGTTCGCCGCTATCGTCGGCGACGCGGACGCGAGCGCGCTCGAGGACTCGCTTGGCTCCTCCGCCGACGAGCGTTCGGTCGACGTCGGCGACGACCGGGTGACGGCCTCGGCGACCTGGGACGCCGTCGAGTAATCACGGCGACGGGAGTGGCCCGTCTGGCGATTCAGGCGGGCGGGAGACGCGGACGGCCGACGGTGTGAGCCGTCGAGGAAGTGAGCTGCTGTCGACTCCTCGAGAGCGACGGACCGACGACTCCGGCTAGTCAAGACTGTGCTTCCGGACCGTGACGGTCGCGAAACCGGGTCGACTCGTTCGACGGAGAACCGCCGCTCGGTCCATCGTTGGCAACTCGTCTCACCGTAACGAATCCACCGCTCGCGAATTTGCTCGCAGTAAAATTAGTGGGTTGGAGCAGATTTGAACTGCCGGCCTCCTCCATGTCAAGGAGGTGTCGTAACCAGACTAGACCACCAACCCTGGTTCGACTTCGTCCGTGGCCTGCGTCGCCACGTCCGCTGCACTCAATCGTTGCCGACCACACTAATTGAAGGTTTCGAATCGACTGCCGTACGCGACTCATCCGCACGCGGCCGGGCGACACGCTTAAGTCGATGTACTGATTTGGACATTACAAGACAACTACGTACATTGGTGGTCACTATGCAGGAATACGTCGAACGAGTCACGGACGGGCAGGATCTCACGCAAGCGGACGCTCGAGCGGCCTCGACGGCCGTGTTCGAGGACGCGACGGAGGCACAGATCGGCGCGCTGTTGGCTGCGCTGCGAGCAAAAGGCGAGACCGAAGCCGAGATCGCCGGCTTCGCGGAGGGGATGCGCGATGCGGCCCGAACGATCTCGCCGGACCGGGCGCCGCTGGTCGATACCTGTGGCACCGGCGGGGACGACTACGACACGATCAACGTCTCGACGACGAGCGCGATCGTCGCCGGCGGGGCCGGCGTTCCGGTCGCCAAGCACGGCAACTACTCCGTCTCCTCCTCGTCGGGCAGCGCGGACGTCTTAGAGGAGGTCGGCGTCGACGTCGAAGCCGAACCCCCGGCCGTCGAGAAAGCGATCGAGGAGGACGGCATCGGGTTCATGCTCGCGCCGGTCTTCCACCCGGCGATGAAGGCCGTCATCGGCCCGCGTAAGGAACTGGGGATGCGGACGATCTTCAACGTCCTCGGGCCGCTGACCAACCCCGCGGGCGCGGACGCACAGGTCGTCGGCGTCTACGACCCCGATCTCGTCCCGGTCCTCGCCGACGCCCTCGCACGGATGGACGTCGAGCGTGCGCTGGTCGTCCACGGAGCGGGCACCGACGAGATCGCGATCCACGGCGAGACCCGAGTCGCAGAAGTCTGTGCGGAACGAAGTTCCGCGAACTCTCGAGCGGCGGAGCCGCGAGACGACGGCGAGTCGGTCGAGGAGTACACCCTCGAGCCGGCGGATCTCGGACTCGAGGAACACGACATCGCGGACATTTCGGGCGGTTCGCCCGAGGAAAACGCCGCGGACATGCGCGGGATCGTCGAGGGCGATATCACCGGCGCGAAACGCGACGTGATCCTCGCGAACGCGGGCGCGGCGATCTACGTCGCCGGCGAGGCCGACTCGCTCGCGGCCGGCGCGGACGCGGCCCGCGAGGCCATCGAGTCGGGCGCGGCCGCGGAAAAGCTCGACCAGTTACGCGGCGTCACGGCCCAGCCGACCGGGGACCGATGACCCGGGTCAAGATCTGCGGCCTGACCGACGAGGGCGACCTCGAGGCGGCGATCGACGCCGGCGCGGACGCCGTCGGGATCATCTGTGAGGTCTCGGTCGACACGCCTCGCGAGGTTTCGATCGAGCGTGCCCGCGCGCTCGCGGCGGCGACCCCGCCGTTCGTCACGAGCGTCCTCGTGACGATGCCCGACGGCCCGGCGGACGCGATCGAACTGGTCGAGGAGATCGAGCCCGACGCGATCCAGATCCACAGCGACATCCGACCCGGTGACCTCGCGTACCTGCGCGCGAACCTCGAGGCGGAACTGCTGCTCGCGGTCGACGCCGACGACGCCGCGACCGCCGAGACCTACGACGAGATCGTCGACGGACTGCTCGTCGACACGGCCAGCGCCGAGGGCGGCGGCGGGACTGGCCGCACCCACGACTGGGACCGGACCCGCACCGCCACGGCCGACCTCGAGTCACCGCTGATCCTCGCCGGAGGGCTCACTCCCGAGAACGTCGGTGACGCGGTCCGGACCGTCGCGCCTTTCGCCGTCGACGTCGCCAGCGGCGTCGAGGAACGCGGCGGGGTCAAGGACCGCGAGGCCGTTCGCTCGTTCGTCGACCGAGCCAAGACCGCCCGCCAGCGGGCGGAGCCCGACGCGTGACTCCCATGCCCGATCCCAAACCCACCCCCACCGACCGGTTCTCGTTCGATCTCGACCGAGCGGCGTTTCGCGAGGACGCCGGCTCGAGCGCCGATCGAGCCGACCGCCCGGCCATCGTCCGGACCGTCGCGACCCTCGAGGTCGAGACGACGCCGCTCGCGGCTTACGCCGCGCTCACCGGCCGGTCCGAGGCGATCGACCGGGAGCGGTCGCCCTACGCCTTCCTCCTCGAGAGCGCGGAGAAGACCGCCTCGAGCGACCCCGACGGCGCGTTCCGGCCGAGTACCGCCGACGCCGAGCGCCACGCACGCTACTCCTACGTCGGCTACGACCCCGAGGCCGTCGTGACGGTCGAATCCGGCGAGGCGACCGTCGAGGCCCTGACCGACGACGCGCCGCTTGCGGCCATCGACACCGACGCCGACGGTGACACCGTCGACGCGCTCCGGGCCGCGATGCCCGACGTCCGCCTCGAGAACGTCCCCGACCACGACCGCCAGCACCTCGAGGGCGGGCTGGTCGGCTTTCTCGCGTACGACGCCGTCTACGACCTCTGGCTCGAGGAGGTCGGCCACGAGCGGCCCGACTCGCGGTTCCCGGACGCGCAGTTCCTCCTGACGACCAAGACCCTGACCTTCGACGAGCGCGACGGGACGGTGTCGCTTGTCTGTACGCCCGTTCTCGAGGCCGACGACGACCCCGACGCGGTCTACGATGCGCTCGTTGCAGAGGCCGGCGAAGTGGTGACAGCGCTGTGCGAGGCCGAGCCACCCGAGACCGGTGGCTTCGTCCGCGACGAGGAAATCGCGGGGCCGCAGGACGAGTACGAGGACAGCGTCCGGGCGGCCAAGGAACACGTCCTCGACGGCGACATCTATCAGGGCGTGATCTCCCGCACGCGAGAGATCTACGGCGACGTCGATCCGCTCGGCTTCTACGAGGCGATGCGCGAGGTCAACCCCTCGCCGTACATGTACCTGCTCGATCACGACGAGCTGACCGTCGTCGGGGCCAGTCCCGAGACCCTGCTCTCGGTGCGCGGGCGCGAAGTCATGTCGAACCCGATCGCCGGCACCTGCGACCGGGGCTCGAGCCCCGTCGAGGACCGCCGGCTCGCGGGGGAGATGCTGGCCGACAGCAAGGAACGCGCCGAACACACGATGCTGGTCGACCTCGCGCGCAACGACGTGCGCCGCGTCTCGGAGCCCGGTTCGGTCCGGGTCGACGAGTTCATGAACGTCCTCAAGTACAGCCACGTCCAGCACATCGAGTCGACGGTGACCGGCCGACTCGCCGCGGACTCGGACGCGTTCGACGCGACCCGAGCCTCGTTCCCCGCCGGGACGCTGTCGGGCGCGCCGAAGATCCGCGCGATGGAGATCATCGACGACCTCGAGTCCGAGCCCCGCGGGCTCTACGGCGGCGGCGTCGGCTACTACTCGTGGTCCGGCGACGCGGACTTCGCGATCGTGATCCGGACTGCCACAGTCGAGGACGAGGGCGACGAGGACCGGATCACGGTTCAGGCCGGTGCGGGCCTGGTCGCCGACAGCGACCCCGCCGCTGAGTACGAGGAGACCGAACAGAAGATGGGCGGCGTCCTTGCGGCCCTCGAGGCGATCGAACTGCCCGCCGAGGAGACGGCGAGTCGCGGGGACCCCGACGCGACGCCGGAGGTGGGCCGATGAGCACGACGATGGCGGACGACCGCGACGCGGCGGGACGCGACGGCGAGGCGGAGCCGCTGACGGTGCTGTTCGTCGACAACTACGACTCCTTCACCTACAACCTCGTCGAGTACGTCAGCCAGCAGGCCGGCACCGAGACCGAGGTCCTGAAAAACACCGCGTCGCTCGCGGACGTGCGCGCAGTCGATCCCGACGCGATCGTTATCAGCCCCGGGCCCGGCCACCCGAAGCACGACCGCGACGTGGGCGTCACGATGGCCGTCCTCCGGGAGATCAGCCCCGAGGTCCCGACGCTCGGGGTCTGTCTGGGCCTCGAGGCCGCCGTCTACGAGTACGGCGGCAGCGTCGGCCGCGCCCCCGAGCCGATCCACGGGAAAGCCTCCGCGGTCGACCACGACGGCCGGGGCGTCTTCGCGGGCTTAGCGCAGGGGTTCCGTGCGGGCCGGTACCACTCGCTGGTCGCGACCGACGTCCCGGACTGTCTCGAGGTGACGGCGACGGCGGAACACGGCTCGGAGACGCTCGTCATGGGCGTGCGCCACGCGGCGTACCCCCTCGAGTGCGTGCAGTTCCACCCCGAGAGCGTCCTCACGGCCGTCGGCCACGACGTCATCGAGAACTTCCTCGCGTTCGCGAGGGAGAAGTAGGGCGGCGAAACCGGAGACGACTCAGAAGAACGGGAGGAAGCCGAGGTCGGTGAAGCCGGTGGCGTACAGCGCCGCCAGCACGACGGCGGCGACGATGCCGATACGGACGGCCAGTTTGATTGCGATCTTGATCGCGACGACGGCGACGGCGAAGGCGGCCAGCGCCGCCAGGACCAGAAGGATCGTCGGTCCCGAAGTCAGTGCTTCGATCATGTACCACTCCCCGCACTGGAAGGACGTAATCTTTCTGGAAGTCGTGACTGACGACCGGCGACGACTGACTCGCTCGAGTGATCGTTCGACCCGTCGGACTGTGCGGGCACGAAAGAGAAAACCACGGGAGGGCGGCGTGATCACGTCGCAGACAGTCACTTTCAGTCCGGTCTGAAAATGGTTAAGACGGTCGCCCACGTAGGTTCGAACGACCACGGAGACGGCCGTTTCGGCGGTCGCGTGCGAACCGGAACCGATAGGTTACAGAGACATCTATACAACCACATTTGTATTACTACAAGAACGGTAGGACTACAACACCACGTTTTATGATGGATGCATGAATACCAAACCTTCGTCACGAATGATGCAAGCCAGGACCCGGACCCACGCCACGATCGACGTACTGCAGCGAGGTAGCGACGAGGTGACGCGCGCATGAGCGACGCCGACCTCTCCGCGGAAGAGTTGACGCTCCCGATCAAACGCACCGAGGGGGAGACCCTCGAGGAGCGATTGACCGACAACGCCTATCACGACATTCTGCCGGCCCGCTATCTCCGAAAGAACGCCGACGGCGACCTCATCGAGGACCAGGAGGATCTCTTCGAGCGCGTCGGCGAGAACATCGCGCTGGCCGAGGCCGTCTACGAGGCCGAAAACCGCGACCGCGAGATCACGGTCACGCCGGACCAGCTCAAGCCCGATCACCCGCGGCGGGACGAACTCGCCGCGGAAGTGTTCGGTGCCGGTACCACCGCGACCGACGACGCCGAGGCCACGCTGTCTGTCTACAACGTCAACAAGTTCGCCTACGACACCGTCGTCCCCGAACTCCCCGACGAGATCCGCGACCACGTCGAAGACGTCGCCGAGGAGTTCCAGAGCATGATGGAAAATCTGGATTTCATGCCGAACTCGCCGACCCTGATGAACGCCGGTGACGAACTCCAGCAGCTCTCGGCGTGTTTCGTCGACTCCCCCGAGGACGACATCGACGACATCCACCAGACCGCCAAGGAGGCCGCGCAGGTCTTCCAGAGCGGCGGCGGCATGGGCTATGCCTTCTGGCGGCTCCGACCCTACGGCGACGCGGTCGGCTCGACCGGCGGCATCGCCAGCGGCCCGATCACGTTCATGCGCACGTACGACCAGATGTGCGAGACGATCGCCCAGGGCGGCGCCCGCCGCGGCGCACAGATGGGCGTCATGCGCGTCTCCCACCCGGACGTCATCCAGTTCATCCACGCCAAGAACAAGGACGTCTCGCTGGCCGAGACGCTGCGACTGAACGACCCCGACGACTACACGCACACCTCCTTCCAGGATGCCCTCGAGGAGGCCCGCGAACTCATCGACGACGACGGGCGGGTCCCCAAGCACCTCCGGAACGCCGTCGAGGGCCACCTCTCGAATTTCAACATCTCCGTCGGGATCACCGACGACTTCATGGACGCCGTGAAAAACGGCGAGGAGTTCACGTTCACCAATCCCCGAACGGGCGAGCCCCACATCGCCACGGCCGAAACGAAGGAACTCTACGAGATGTTCGGCCTCGGCGACCACGTCGAGGTCGGAGAGGAACTGTCGATCCCGGCCGAGGAACTCTGGGACGACATCGTCGAGGGCGCCCACGAGAACGGCGAACCCGGCGTGATCTACCTCGAGCGGGTGAACAAACAGCACTCCTTCGACGTCGAGAAACACCCCGACCACCGAATCCTCGCGACCAATCCCTGCGGCGAGCAGCCCCTCGAGGAGTACGAGGCCTGTAACCTCGGCCACATCAACCTCTCGACGCTCGCGGATCTGGAGGCTCCCGACTGGCGCGTCTGGTACGACGACCACGGCGACGAGTACGACGACCTCGAGGACGCCGTTGACGCCTTCCTCGCGGAGGCGATCGACTTCGAGGAGTTCGACCGCCGCATCGAGATGGGCACGCGCTTTTTGGAGAACGTCGTCACGATGAGCGACTTCCCGGTCGAGAAGATCGAGCAGAAGGTCCGGGAGATGCGCAAGATCGGCCTGGGCATCATGGGGCTGGCACAGCTGTACGTCCAGCTCGGCATGGAGTACGGCAGCGAGACCTCCAACGAGGTCGCACGCCAGCTGATGCGCCACATCAACCACGGGTCGAAGTGGGCGTCCCACGAACTCGCCGAGGAGCGGGGCAGCTTCGACGAGTGGGACAAGTCCAAGTACGCGAACCCGACCGAGTACCGCGAGTGGTTCGAGAAGCAGACCGGCCTCGACGCCGACGACTGGGCGGACGGGTTCCCGGTCCGGAACCACAACACGACGACCATCGCGCCGACCGGCACGACCTCGATGGTCGGCAACACCACCGGCGGCTGCGAACCGATCTACAACGTCGCCTACTACAAGAACGTCTCCGACGACGTGCAGGGCGACGAGATGCTGGTCGAGTTCGACGACTACTTCCTGCGGACGCTCGAGGCCAACGACATCGACGTCGACGCGGTCAAGGAGGAGGCCAAAGAGCAGATGGCCACCAACCAGTTCGACGGGGTCGAGGGCCTGTCGACGGTGCCCGACGCCATCGGCGAACTGTTCGTCACGACCGGCGCGCTCTCGGCGAAAGAACACGCCGGCGTGCAGGTCGCCTGTCAGGAGGGCGTCGACTCCGCCATCTCGAAGACGGTCAACGCGCCCAACGACTCCACGCTCGAGGACGCCAAGGATGTCTTCGAGTACATCTACGAGCACGGCGGCAAGGGCGTCACCTACTACCGCGACGGCACCCGCAGCAAGCAGGTGCTGACCACCCGCGCCGACAACGCCGACTTCGCCGACGAGACCGAGGCCGCACAGGCCTTAGTCGAGCAGATCGACGAGATCTTCGGCGGCCTAACGGCGTTCCTCGAGAGCGAGGAAGTCCAGGACGTCCTCGAGGCGGACGTCGGCGGACTCCTCGACGAGGACGGCGAGCCCGTGCAGGTCGACTTCACCGAGAAACGCGAGCGGCCCGACGCCCTGCAGGGGGTCAGCCAGCGTATCGACACCGGCTACGGGAAGATCTACGTGACGATCAACGAGGACCCCGAGACCGGCCAGCCGTTCGAACTGTTCGCCAACATCGGACATTCGGGCGGCTTCACGAACTCCTTCACCGAGGCGCTGGCGAAGGTCATCTCGACCTCGCTGCGCTCCGGCGTCGACCCCGAGGAGATCGTCGACGAACTCTGTGGCACCCGCTCGCCGAAAGTCGCCTGGGACAAGGGCGAACAGATCCAGTCGATCCCCGACGCCATCGGCACCGCGATGCGTCGGTACCTCGAGGACGAGATCGACAAGCCGTATCCGAAACAGCAGACCCTAGAGGAGTCGGCCGACGCCGACGCCGCGGTCTACGACGGGCCGAAGACCGACGGCGGGGCGGCCGCCGCGTCCGCGGACGCCGACGACACGACCCAAGACCTCATCGAGGCCGGCGAGTCGCCGGAGTGTCCCGACTGCGGCTCGATGTCGCTGTACTTCTCCGAAGGCTGCAAGACCTGCGAGTCCTGTGGCTGGAGCGAGTGCTGAGCGCTGATTGAGGGTTCGGTTCCGGTTTCGCGGTCGTTTTTTCGGCGCGTATCGGTCGCGGGCAAGCACCGCAAACACCACACTTAGCACCGGCCGGCGCGAACAGCGTCGTATGACTGCCGACGCCGGGGACGGCCCCGCCGGTGGTGGGGAGACGGCGGGCTCGAGCGACGGCGCCGGCGCGCCGCGCTGTCCCCACTGTGAAGCCCCGATGTACAAGCGCCACTGCAAGTACGTCTGCCCCCAACACGGGGTCATCATCGACTGTAGCGATCCCTTCCGCTGAGCCGTTCTCGTGAGTTCGAGCCGAACGCCCGACTCGAGACGCAACTCTCGACATGAGCGCGTCGCTGGTCGAGGGACGCGAGACCGAGTCGCGACGAGTTGCGGCGGACCGTTCGAATCAGTTGTCCGTCGACTGGCCGCTGCCCGTCTGGAGCGGTTCTCGGGACCGGAGCGTGCGGTAGGCGGGGCCGGCGAGCAGGAGACAGGCCGCGAGGAGGCCGGCCAGCGAAACCGCCAGCCCGGCGTCGCCGATCCCGCCCGTCGTCGCCGTCGCCGCGGAGGCCCCGACGACGACCGCCGCGACCGTCCAGGGGAGTTCGCCCACTGCGGTGCCGACGACGAACCACCGGAGCGGGACGCCGCTGACCGCCGCGGCACACGTCGCGACGTCCGACGGGATCGGGGCCAGCCGCGAGGCGACGACGCCCCGAAGCGGGCCCGCGGTCGCGTAGTAGCGGCCGACGGCGTCGCCGGCGCGCTCGAGGCGTCCACCCCCGCCGCCTCCGTTCGACGTCGCGCGGGTCCCTCCGGACGGTTCGTCGCCGACGACCCAGCCGGCAGCGACGAAGATCGGGAGGACGGTGACGACGACGCCGGCGAGTGCGACCGGAACGCCGACGGTGACGCCGTAGCCGTAGCCGACGACGGCCGCGAGCGGCGTGGTCGGCCACGCGAGCAGGGGCCGCACGAGATAGAGCCCGGCGACGACGAGGCCGAACGAAAGCGGATCGGCGGCGAGCGAGTCGACGGCCCCGATCGCCGTCGACGGCGAGACGAGCAGGCCCGCCGCGACCATGCCGCTGGCCACGACCGCGCCCGCGAGCGCACGCGTTCGTCCCGACGACTGCATCGATTTCAGGTTTCGCTCGAGCGTTGAAACCTTTGTGTCTCGCGGGGCGCGACTGGAACTGCCGCCTGTGCTCGCGGCCGTGGCGTCTCGGTCGGGAGTAGTTCGCGAACCTGTCACGCGGGACCGTCGGCCGCGTGTGATCCGGCCGCAGTCGCCGATCCAAAGGAAAGGGCTTTTATAATCACACTGGATACCATTGAGTGCAGACAGAGACCGCGAGCGTGGGTAGCCAAGCCAGGCCAACGGCGCAGCGTTGAGGGCGCTGTCCCGTAGGGGTCCGCCGGTTCGAATCCGGTCCCACGCATCGCACAGGTGGCTGAGCTCCACCCCAAACCGATGCAGGTGATTTCCCTTCGTGGACATCACCCACGCATAATCCTTTCCGACGCTACACCGACGAGCGATGGCCGTCCGTAGCTAAGTGACGTGTTCCCGATGGAGCAGCGCCGGTGCTGGAACCGCATTTCGACCGGTTCGGATGAGAGAACACGGCGGGCCGGCAGTCGGTGCCGGGCCTCGGTTTCGAACACCGTCGTGGCCGTCGCGGAGAGTAACCACTTTCCCGCTTCGCTCGAACGATCGCACATGGAATACGTCCCTCGAGAGCGCGTGCGCCTGCTTACCGGCGTGTTGAGCGTCGTGTCGCTAGCGGTGGTCTTCGCGGCCGCCGGCGGCCGGATCCCCGCCTCGAGCGTGCCCGCCGCCCCGGAGTGGGTCATCGATGTGATTCCGGCGGTCAACGCCGTGATCAGTGCGGTCGCGATCGGGACGATCGCGGTCGGCTGGCGGGCGATCCGCCGCGGTGCGATCGGCCGGCATCGGGTCGCGATGCTGTCGTCGTTCGGGCTGTTCGTGGCCTTTCTCGCGCTCTATCTCTATCGACTGACGGTGATGGGCGGACCGTCGGACTTCCCGGGGCCGGCGACGATCGAGCAGTTCGTCTACCTGCCGCTGCTGGCGATCCACATCCTGCTGGCGATCGTCTGTATCCCGCTGCTGTACTACGTCCTCCTGCTCGCGGCCTCGCGTCCGGTCGCGGAGATTCCGGCGACGAGCCACGCCCGGATCGGCCGCGTCGCGGCGTCGCTGTGGCTGATCTCGTTTTCGCTGGGGATCGTCGTCTTCGTCTTGCTCCACGTGGTGTACTGATCGGCCAGAGTCAGTCCAGAATGTCGCCGACGCGTCGCGGCTCGCCCTGCAGGTTCGGCTGTTCGGCGACGATCTGTAACACCTCGTGGTCGGTCACGTCGTAGTAGGACTTCTCGGTGGCCTCCTCGAGCAGGTCCTTCTCGAGGCGGAACTCGGTGCCTTCGTAGACGACGTCGACGCCCTCGTCGTCGAATGCGAGCGTAGTCATAGCCGGGAGTACGCAGCGGGGGTGTAAAAGCGAGGCGACTGGCCGGCGGCGGCCGGAGCCGGGACCGGCAGACGGGCGTCGGACGGGCGACTGACGACGCGCGAGGTTTATTAGGTGGTGCCCCCTTTGGGCCCGAGTGTGGCCTTCAGCAGGGACCCGCTCGACGAACTCGTCGTGCCCGACGGGACGGAAGCCCAGGAGCGCGACCTCGTTACCGACGGGGACGTCCTCGTCGGGGCCCGCTCGACCGTCGAGTTCGGCGTGCGCGGCCGGAACGTGCTGGCAGGCGAGTCCGCCGAGTTCGGCGGGGCGATCGAGGCCGACGGCGACTGCCGGCTCGACATGTGGTGTGACGTGGCCGAGAACGTCTTGGTCGGCGAGGACGCCTACATCGGCGAGCGCGTCCACATCGGCGGCCGGCTGAAAGTCGCCGGCGATCTCGACATCGGCGACGACGTCGAGATCGAGGAGGGGTTCGAAGCCAACGGCTGGATCGTCATCCGGAACCCGATGCCGACGATCGTCTTCCTGTTTGTCTACCTCAAACACCTGCTGTTGATCGGCGAGGACGACGCCGCCCAGCGGCTCGTGTCCGAACTCGTCGAGGACGACGACGAGCCCGAGGCCGAGCCGCTGGTGATCCCCCGGAACGCGACCGTGGGCGACGACGCCTGGCGCGTCTCGACGCCCGCGACGATCGGCGACGACTGCCGACTCCACGGCAACGTCCGCGCCGAACGGATCGCCGTCGGCGCGGACTGCAACGTGTTCGGGAGCCTCCGTGCGCGCGGCGACATCGCCGTCGGCGAGGGAACCCGCATCCACGGCGACGTGACCACGCGCGAGGGCGACGTCGACATCGCCGCCGGTGCTCGAATCCTCGGCGACGTCTCCTGTGCGGACCTCGAACTCGGTCCCGACGCCGAGATCGACGGCACGATCCGCGCGGACGGCGAGATCACGATGCGGACGACCGAGCGCGATCGCGAATGAAGCGGACGGCCGCTCGCTCCTCACAGTACTGATTGTCTCCGCTCGAGCGAGCGCCGCGGACGGAATCCCGGCGGTCCCGGCGAGCGCTCGACGGCGCCGACCCGCCGATCAGCGCTCTCTATCGGCGATTTTCACCCCTATTCTTAATACTGATACTATGATAGAAGGCCACAGCCATGTCAACAATGGTCATATACCGACGGGGGTATCCATGCGATCGATCGTGCTGACGAAAGGCGTCCCCGACTTCTCCGAGGGGGCCGTCTCGTTCGACGAGGAGGGTCACTTAGAGCGGGGGAAGACGCCGACGGTGATGAACCCCAACGACGAGTTCGCACTGCAGGCCGCGCTCCAGACGAAGATCCGCCACGGCGGCCACGTCAGCGGGATGAGCATGGGGCCGCCGGGATACGCCGAGGTCCTGCAGGGGGCGATGGAGACGGTCTACACCGACGACAGCTACCTGCTGTCGGACCGCGAACTGGCCGCCTCCGACACGTGGGCGACGGCGATCACGCTCTCGGCCGGCCTCGAGACCTACCAGGAGGAAGTCGCTGACATCGACATCGTCTTCGCGGGGTTCAAGACGGCCGACGGGGAGACCGGCCAGACCGGCCCACAGACCTGCTGGGCGATGGACTGGCCGATCGTCACCCACGTCGTCGCGCTCGATATCGACCCCGACGAGCGGACCCTGCGAGCCAAGCGACTCGTCGAGGGCGACGTCGACGAGATCGAGACGGTCGAAGCGCCCCTGCCGTGTTTCGTCGTCACCGATCCCGAGTTCGAGCCGACCTACCGGACGGCCTCCCAGCGGTTGACCCGCAAGCGGCTCCGGGCCGAGACCGAGGAGCGGGCCGCCGACCACGACGACCACCTGACGACGTGGGACCACGCCGACCTGAACCTCGATCCCGACTACATCGGGCTCGACGGCTCGCCGACGATCGTCTCCTCGGTGGATCCGATCCCCAAGGCGCCCTCCGAGCGCGAGGCGACGATGATCGATCCCGACGCCGGCGACGGCATGGGCGAGGTACTCGAGGAGATACAACCCTACGCCGCGGAGGCGGATGATTGAGATGACTGCGATCGATCCGGACGACCACACGGTGGACGAACTGACCGACGAACTCGAGACGATCGACGACGCGGACGAGCTACGGGCGATCCTCGAGGCCGAGCGGGCCGGGCAGGACCGCGCGACGGCCCGGGAAGCGATCCGCGACCGGCTCGAGGCAATCGGAGACGAGAGCGACGGCGTCGAGGCGGACGCCGAGCCGGGAGACGAGTCGGGGGCCGCGTCCGACGACGGGGAGACGGACGCCGGATCCGACGACGGGGAGACGAGTGCCGACGAATCCGAGACCGAAGCCGAGGAAGACGACGGTCTCTCCCATCCCACCCGCGACAAGCGACACGTCCGAGCGCTCGCGGACGGCGACTACGCCGACATGTGGGTGTTCTGTGAGACCCAGGGCGGCGAGTTGCTCGAGGTCTCGACGGAGATGCTGGGCAAGGCCCGCGAGTTGATGGACGACTTCGCCGAGGAGTACGGAGACGAGGAGAACGTCGTCGCGTTCCTCATGGGCGAGGACTGCGAGGGACTGGCCGAGGAGTCGATCGCCTACGGGGCCGACGTGGCGGTCTATCACGACGACCACAGGTTGGAACGGTTCCTACACAAGCCCTACACCGAGATCGCCTCACACATGGCCCGCGGCGAGGGCTCGATCGAGAGTACCGACTGGCGCGACTACGACAAGCCCCGGTACGTCCTGTTCCCGGCGACGAACAACGGCCGCGACCTCTCGGCGAAGGTCCAGGCCGAACTCGACTCCGGGCTGGCCTCGGACTGTTCGGATCTCTTCATCGAGGAGAACGAGGTCTCGAACCCAGTCAAGACCGGCGAACCGGGCGTGAAGAAGACCTTCGAGAAGGTCCTGCACATGAAGCGGCCGGACTTCTCGGGCTTCGAGTACTCGACGATCCTCTGTCTCGACAACCCGGGCCGGGAGTTTCACCCACAGGGCTGTTCGGTCATTCCGGGCAGCTTCGAGCCCATGGAGCCCAACCACGACCGCGACGGGCTCGTCGTCGAACACGACATGGAACTGGACGACGACTGGTTCCGCGTCGAGATCACCGAGTACGATCAACTCGAGGCCGGGATCGACCTCACCGGCCACGACGTGATGGTCTGTCTCGGGCGCGGGATCGCGGACGACCCGACCCGCGGGATGGAACTGGGGCTCGAGCTGGTCGACGCCTTCGAGGACGCAGAACTCGGCATCACGCGGGGGATCGTCACCTCTTCCTACGAGTTCGAGGGCCACATCGAGGGGTACGCGACCGAGGAACGCCAGATCGGGGAGACGGGACAGGTCGTCGCGCCCGACGTCTACATCGCGGCCGGCGTGTCGGGCGCGGTCCAGCACAAGGTCGGCATGGACGAGTCCGACACCATCGTCGCCGTCAACACCGACGCCGACGCCCGGATCCGGGACTTCTCGGACTACTTCGTCGAGGGCGACCTCTTCGAGGTGCTGCCGCGTCTGACCGAGGCCGTCGAAGCCGGTGAGACGGCGCTCGAGCCCGAGGCCGTCGCCGACGGAGGTGACGAGTGATGGCGGCCGCGACCGACGACTACGAACACTACGAGGCGATCGTCGTCGGCTGTGGCCCCGGTGGGGCCGCGGCCGCGGCGCGGCTGGCCGACCACGGCGTCGAGACGCTCGTCTTGGAGCGCGGCACCGAGGCGGGCTCGAAGAACGTCTCCGGCGGCCTGATTTACGGCGAGGAGTCCGCCCCCTACACGCTCGCGGACCTCTTCGACGGCGTCCGGGAGGCGGCGACCGAACGGCCCGTGACCGATTACTACATCCACAACGTGGCCGGCAATTCGGTCAAGACCTACGACCTGACCGACCTCCACGAACACGACACCGACTGGTGTGACGCCGTCCTCCGCCGGGAGCTGGACTCCTGGCTCGAGCGACGCGTCCACGAGAAGACCAGCGAGACCGGCGGCGGCGTGCTGACGAACGTTCGGGTGAACGGTCTGCTCGAGTCGGACGGCGAGATCGTCGGCGTCACCTGCGACGAACTCGAGCCGATCACGGCCGACCTGATCGTCGCGGCCGACGGCGTCAACTCCGAACTCGCCCGCGAGGCCGGCCTGATGGACTGGGAGGAGCCCGAGGAGTGGTTCCAGGGCGTCAAGGCCGTCGTCGACGTCGATCCCGACGCGATCGACGACCGGTTCGATCTCGACCCCGACGAGGGCGCCGCCCACCTGTTTTCCGGCGACCTCTTCGACGACGTCCGAGGCGGTGGCTTCCTGTATACCAACGAGGATTCGCTCTCGATCGGGACCGTCTTCCACCTCGACAGCCTCCTCGAGCGGGAGGCCGAACCGCACGAACTGCTCGATGCGTTGCTCACGCATCCGCTGCTCGCCGGCTGGTTCGAAAACGAGTACGACGAACGCGAGTACGCGGCGAAACTCGTCCCCGACTCGAAGAAGGCCGCCCACCGGGAGCCGTACCGCGACCGGCTCGTCCTCGTCGGCGACGCCGCCGGTCAGATGCAGGCCCAGGGGCCGATCATCAAGGGCATGAACCACGCCGTCACCGCCGGCGCGCTCGCGGCCGACGCCTTCGCGGTCACTCGGGGCAACGCCGACCCGGCGGCCGCCGGGCGGCGCTACACCAAACTGCTCGAGGACTCCGGCACCATGGCCAAGCTCCGGCCCCGGCGGTACGACCTCGCCCGCGCCGTCGGCGAACGCGAGGGCGTGACCAGCGCCGTCGAACGGGTCCTCGAGTCGCCGCTTGGCTCGCTGGCGGTCGGCAACCCGATCGCGGACCGGCTGCTCGAGCGGGCGTACAACTCGCCGTTCCTGGTGTCGATGCTGCCGGACACGAAGACCGGCTACGTCTCCCTGCCGACGCTGATCGCCGAGGAACACGGCAAGACGATCCACTGGGAGAGCGAGATCGAGCCCCCGACGCTCGAGGAGCGGATCGGCGACCTGACCTACGACACCGACGTGGGCAACCCACACATCGAGTTGCTGGATCAGTCTCTCGACGCCAGCGGTGCGGCCGTCACCGCTTGCCCGGTCAGCGCCGAGGACTTCGGCGGCGGCTGCTACCGCTCGGAGGCGGTCAAGACCAACGGCACCGAGGAGACGCTGGTCAGTCTCGACACCCAACCCTGCGTGGAGTGTGGCACCTGTGCGGTCGTCGCCGACACCGAGTGGGAACACCCCCGCGGTGGCAAGGGCGTCGAATACAGGGAGGGCTAGCATGAGAGAGTCTCATGTCCGTCACTGCCGGCGGGACCGCCGACCGCCGTGCGGTCTCACTGGGACATCGGGACAGCAGACCGTATGAGTCGGTACGGACCGCGGATCGCCGCGCTCGCACGCCGGGCCGAACGCGAGCGGGCGGCGTTCGACCGGGACGACCGTTCGCCGACGCCGTCGAACGGTCCTCGAACCCCGCGCGACGCCGACGCGTACCTCCGAGACGGCGTGGGACCGGCCGTCTGGCTCTACGTCGAGGGCCGGACCGGCGGCCGCACGGTCCCGTTCACCGAGGCCGAACTGGCCGCCCTCGAGACCGCGATGAACCGCTGGCTCGAGTGTTACACGCGCTGTCACGGCGTCGCCCTCGAGGCGGCGTTTACCGTCCGGGAGGCGGCGGAGCTGCTGCTCGAGACGCGAAACGTCGTCGATACGGCCCAGCTGTTGACCCGCGTTCCGGAGCGCGACCGGGCGTCGCCGCCGACCGGGTAGCGACTCGAGCCGGCGCCACCGGACGGAGAAATATGATAAGCGCCCACAAATCTCACGGATAACGGCTCGTACTTGAGTCCCACGCAGTAGACGGGTATTCGACTATTCCCGTTGAGCGCAAAGTCAGCCCGATGGCACGAGACGATCGGTTATCCCGACGGCGAATGCTTCAGTTGACAGGTGTCGCGGCTTCGACGGCAGTCGTTGCGGGCTGTGGCGGTGGCAACGGTAACGGTAACGGTGGTAACGGCAACGGTAACGGGGGCGGTGGGGGCGAGACGATCGAACCCGGAACCCAGATCGAGTTCGACGGACAGACGCCCGGTTGGGTCGGCATCGCGCCCGACTCGATCGCCGACGAAGAGAACCCGACGCTCACCCTTCAAGAGGGAGAAACCTACGAGATCGGCTGGACGACCGGCGACGGCGCCGAACACAACATCGCGATCTACGACGAGAACGACGAGGTCGTCGACGATCTCGTGACCGAGCGGGTCACCGATCCCGGTGACGGTCAGTGGCTGGAGTTCGAGGCCAGCAGCGAGATGGTCACGTACATCTGCGAGGTCCACCCGACGACGATGGTCGCCGACATTCAGGTCGAAAGCGGCGACGGTGGCGGCGGGACTGACAACGAGACGGATGGTAACGAAACGGACGGCAACGAGTCGATGAGCAATGAGACGGCGGAAAACGAGTCCATGGGGAACGAGACCGAGGGTAACGAAACGGACGACAACGAGTCCGAGTAACTCGGTTCTCGAGCGGGGCGTTCAGTAGATGAGTTCGTCGTCGTTCTCGACCATGTACAGCGTCCGCGCAGCGATGTTGACCGTGTGGTCGCCGACCCGCTCGAGGTCGCGGATCGTCAACAGGAGTCGGGAGACGTCCTGGAGGATGCGCTCGACCTCGTCGGTCGAGTCGAGTTCGCGCTCGATGAGGTCGCGGACGACGATCTCGCTGGCCCGTTCGGCGAACTCGTCGAGTTCGTCGTCGCGGCCGGCGAGTTCTCGGCACCGATCGGTGTCTTCGGTGTCGTAGGCCATCATCGCGTCCTCGAGCATGTCGAGGGTCAGTTCGCCCATCTCCTGGACGTCGACGTCGGGGAACAGGTCCCGCTCGGCGTCCATGGTGTACTCGCCGAGGTTCGTCGCCAGGTCGGCGATCCGCTCCAGGTCGGTGATGATCTTGAACGAGGCGGCAATAAAGCGGAGGTCACTCGCGACCGGCTGCTGCAGCGCGAGCAGGTCGATACAGTCCTGCTCTAAGTCGAGGTACATCCGGTTGATCTCGCCGTCGCCTTCGATCACTTCCCGAGCGAGGTCCTCGTCTTTCTGTTCCAACGCGTCCAGTCCCATGCGCAGTCGTTCCATGACGACCTCGCTCATGTAAAGGACGTCCTCGCGGATCTCCGTCAGCTTCTCCTGATAGGATTTTCTGGCCATAGTAATCCAAGCCCGTTCGCCCTTCATAAATACTGTGTGCGAGATATCGTCGTGGATCGCTGGCGGTCCGACCGCGGACGGTACCGTGGCCGTTGCGATCAATCGTGGACGTGTTACCGGAGCCACTCGAGCGGTATCGCCGGGAAGCCAAACGGCCCCGGGCGTCGGACGTCGTATTTCATCGCGAGCAAGCCGCCGAGGACGACGGTGACTGCGACGGCCGAAACGGTGCCGTTCAGCAACAGCCAGTCGACCGACGTGCCGTACACCGTGTCGTCGACGGGGGCGAGCAGGTAGACGCCGCCGCTGACGAGATCGAGCGCGATGTGCGAGCCGACGCCGAGGACGGCGGCCCGCCAGGGACCGACGGCCGCGCAGAGCCCGATCAGGACGAGACCGCCAAGCAGCGAGTGAGTCAGCGCCCGATGACTCCACAGCGTGCCGTCGACGGCACCGAGTTCGACCAGCGGCCGAAAGAGGAACGTGTCGGCGTCGGGGGCGGCAGCGGCGAGCGCGGCCACGAGATACGGGGCCGCGCGCCGGGACCGGACGACTAGCGCGACCAGCGCCAAACTGCACAGGATGTGGACCCCGGTTGCGACCATTCCGCTCGGTACCACACCATGTGAGACAATAAATAGCATTCTCAGTCTGGAACACACATTCCCGCGTTTGACGGTGTGTTCGGCGCGAGTTACTCGCTCGAGTGAGAACGGCGGTGCGGACCGAATGCGGTGCGTAAAGCGAAACGTCGCGGCCGACCGATGACACCGACTATCCGAACTTGCCGGTGATGTAGTCCTCGACGCGCTCGTGTTCGGGGTTCTCGAAGATCTTGTTGGTGTCGTCGAACTCGACGAGTTCGCCGCCGGTCAGGAAGACCGCGGTCTTATCGGAGATACGGGCGGCCTGTTGCATGTTGTGGGTGACGATGATGACCGTGTACTCCTCGGCCAGATCCTCGATCAGGTCCTCGATTTTCGAGGTCGCGACCGGGTCCAGCGCCGAGGCCGGCTCGTCCATCAGGATCACGTCCGGGTCCGGCGCGATCGCTCGCGCGATACACAGCCGCTGTTGCTGGCCACCCGAGAGGTCCAGCCCGCTCGAGTCCAGTTGATCCTCGACTTCCTCGAGTAAGGCGGCTCGCTCGAGGGCGGTCCGGACCTTTGTGTCGACGTCGTCGTCTTTCCCTTGGACCTTCAGGCCGTAGGCGACGTTGTCGCGGATCGATTTGGGGAACGGGTTCGGCGACTGGAAGACCATGCCGATCTTCCGGCGTAAGGCGACGGGGTCGACGTCGTCGTCGTAGACGTTCTTCCCGTCGAAGCGAAGTTCGCCCTCGACGCGGGCGCTGTCGACGAGGTCGTTCATCCGGTTGATACACCGGAGGAACGTCGATTTCCCACAGCCCGACGGGCCGATGACCGCCGTGACCTGCTTTTCAGGAATCTCGATGTCGACGTCGGAGAGCGCCTGTTCCTCGCCGTAGTAGACATCCAGATTTCGGGCCTCGAGCAGCGTTCGGTCGGTCGTCGTGTCCGCACCGGAGTCGGCGGTGTCGGTGAGGCCGTCGGTGCCCGGCGTCGGGGCCAGTTGATCGTCGGTCGGTTCCGTTTCCGAGGAAGTCATCTGTTCGTTAGTCATTGTCAGGTGCGCTGTTGATAGCGGTTGCGGATGATGATCGCGATCGAGTTGATCGTCAGCAGGACGACAAGCAGCGTGACGACGCCGGCGGCGACGACGCCGTACTGGAACTCCGTCTGGGGATAGGACGCCCAGTTGTAGATCTGGAGCGGCATGGCACTGACCTTGCTGAAGAAGCTGTTGGGCAGTCCGAACACCGTCGTCGGCGCGGCGATCATGATCAGCGGTGCCGTCTCGCCGATCGCCCGTCCCAGCGCGAGGATCGTCCCGGTCATGATGCCGGGCATCGCCCGCGGCAGGACGACGTTGCGGATCGTCTGCCACTTCGTCGCGCCCATCCCGTAGGACGCCTGTCGCTGCGAGTCGGGCACGGCCCGAATCGCCTCCTGTGCGGAGATGATCACGATCGGCAGGATGAGCAGGGCGACGGTGAACGCGGCCGCCAGTATCGTCCCGTAGCCGATGTTGAACAGGCCCACGAATAGGCCCAGTCCCAGCAGGCCGTAGACGACCGAGGGGACGCCCGCGAGGTTCGCGATATTGAGCTGGATGAATCGCGTGAGATAGCCGTCGTCGGCGTACTCCTCGAGGTAGACCGCGGCACCGACGCCGAGCGGGAAGGTGACGAGCGCGATCATCAGCATGATCGCGATCGAGCCGACGAGCGCGGGCAGGAACCCGGCCTCGTAGGGGTTGGGGTGTGGCGGGTTCGTGAGGAACTGCCAGTCGAGCCAGCCGACGGCGTCGACGGCGACGTTCAACAGCAACGCCGCGAGCGACACGATGCCGACCAGCGTCGCCGCGAGCGCGAGCAGGCGGAACGCGACGTCTTTCGTTCGACTGACGCGTCCGAAGCCGTCGGCGGGCGTCTCTCCGGTGTCGGCCGCCATCAGCGATACACCTCCCGGTACCGTGACGCGACGAGTTCACTGATCAGGTTCATGACGAAGGTGATGACGAACAGGGTCAGTCCGACCGCGAAGAGGCTCTTGTACGCCGGGCCCTGCCCGACGATGTCGCCGGTGCCGATCTGGACCATCGCGGAGGTCATCGGCTGGATCGAATCGAGGAACATCCCCGCCGGGTCGGTTAGGTCGATCATCCGCGGCGTCTGGCCCGCGGCGATGGCGACGATCATCGTCTCGCCGATCGCCCGCGAGAGCGCGAGGATAAAGGAGGAGAAGATCCCCGACAGCGCCGCCGGCACGACGACCGACGTCGAGACGGTGAACTTCGTCGCTCCGAGCCCGTAACTGGCCTGCCGCAGCGAGTCCGGGACGGCGCTCATCGCGTCCTCGCTGATCGAGGACACCATCGGGATGATCATGATGCCGACCATGATCGAGGCCGACAGCGCGTTGAACGTCGAGAGATCGACCGGCAGGATCGTGTCGATCGCCGGCGTGACATAGACCAGCGCGAAGTAGCCGTAGACGACCGTCGGGACGCCGGCGAGTACCTCGAGCGCCGGTTTGAGATAGGCCCGCTGTCGATCGGAGGCGTACTCGCTGAGATAGATCGCGGTCAGGAGTCCGATCGGGAGCGCGACCAGCGCCGAGCCGATCGTGATGACCAGCGTCCCCGAGATCAGCGGGAGGACGCCGAAGGCGATCGGTTCGTTCGTCGGACTCCAGCGCGTGCCGGTGAGGAAGTCGACGAGCGAAACCTGAGCGAAGAAATCGACCGCGTCGATCAGCAACGTCAGGATGATCGCGACGGTCGTCAGGATCGACAGGAGCGCACACAGCATGAAGAGATAGCGAAACGCGGTGCCCCGCGCCGTGCGGATCCCGTCGTGGGAGAAGTCCGGCTGGCTCATGCCGTCACCTCCTCGATCTCGTCCTCGAGTTCATCGAGGTTCTCGTCGCGTTTCTCCTCGGTGATCGGCACGTAGCCGACCTCGGAGACGAGGTCCGTCGCGGCCCGCTCCATGTAGAAGCGAGCGAAGTCACGGACGGCCGACTTCTCGAGCGACTCCTTGGCGACGTAGATGAACAGGGGTCGCGAGAGGGGCGTGTACTCGCCGTTCATCGCCGTCTCGATCGACGGCTCGACGCAGCCGTCACCATCGTCGATCGAGAGCGCCTTGATCGAGTCCGGGTTCTCGCTGTAGTACGAGAAGCCGAAGTAGCCCATCGCGTACTTCGAGCCCTGGACCCCCTGGACGATCGTTCGGTCGCGCTCGGTCGCGTGGTAGTCGCTTCGATGATTTTCTTCCTCGCCGATGATGGCCTCGTTGAAGTAGTCGAACGTGCCGGAGGTCGTCGCGGCCCCGTACAGTTCGAACGGTTCGTCGGGCCACTCGTCGTCGATATCGCTCCAGTGGGTCGCGCCGTCGGCGCGCCAGATCTCCCGGAGCTGTTCGACGGTGAGACAGTCGACCCAGTCGGCGTCGGGGTTGACGACGACCGTCAGCGCGTCGGTCGCGACCTGAAACTCCATCGGCGTGATACTGTTGTTTCCACACTGTTCAATCTCGGCGTCGGCGATCGCCCGACTCGCGTTGTTAATGTCGGTCCGTCCCGCACAGAAGAAGTTCCCGAACCCACCGCCGGTTCCGGTCTTACTGAGCGAGAGGTTGACGGTGGGGTTCTCCTCGGAAAACGAGGAGGCGATCGCCTCGGTCACGGGGAAGACGGTACTGCTCCCCGCGATGTTTACGTTGTTACCCTCCGCGGCGAAAACGCCGGTACAACCGGCCAACCCGCCGGAGAGGCCAACGCCCGCCGCGGCGAGAAAGTCACGCCGACCGAGTCCGGCCGGCAACGACGCCGTGGAATCTCTCGACATCACCGGATCGAAGTCACAGAGTAGGTAAGTATACTACTATGAGATCTATATAGCACTATGTACTACTGCGGCGATTCACTGGGTCCCAGCCCAGGGCCGGCGACGGCGTCTCGAACGCATACATATGGCAATAGTTGCCACCCACCAATCTAGTGGTGTCTGAAGGTACTTCGGTCCGTCCACTATTCGGCTGAAGACGAGGTGACATATATAGACGAGTCATGCCGAGAACCGAGCGAGAGATGGTGGGCAGTCTCGGGGCCGCTGGTGCCGATGTCGGCGGCGATCCGGTCGGCCGTGGCGTTGTCGCGGTATTCCCCATGAATTCGTTCGAATTGCGCAAACTACGTCAGCAGGGAGCCCACAGCGGACAAAATCAGACGCGACGTGACGTGTCTCTCGGTCGATCGCCGTATAGAGACGACCGTCAGGCAAGCAGCGACGCGTCGTTCTCGAGGGCATACAGCGTTCGAGCGGCGACGTTGACCGCGTGGTCGCCGACGCGTTCGATATCGCGGACGACAACGAGGGTTCGTGAGACGTCCGCGAGAAGGGGGCCGGCGGGGCGACCGCCGCTTCCGGCCCCGGACGATCGGCCCCCGATGCAGTCGTCGGCGTCGCGACGCAACTCGATGAGCCGCCGGCCGACGCGCTCGGTCACCGCCTCACAGCGGCGATCGAGTTCCGCGTCGCGCTCGGCGACCGCCCGGCAGGCCGCCGGTTCCTCGTCGACGAACGCCTCGACCGCGGCCTCGAGTTGCTCGAGTGCCAGCGCGGCGATTCGCTCGAAGTCCACGTCCGGCAACGCCGGATCCGAGCCGGTTGCGTCGAGCGTGTACTCGGCCAGATTGGTCGCCAGATCGCCCACCCGCTCGAGGTCGGTGACGATCGTGAACGCGGCGACGACGGTCCGGAGGTCGCCGGCGACGGGCTGGTACAGTGCCAGGAGGTCGAGACACTCCCGTTCGATCTCGAGATACCGGTCGTTGACCGCGTGGTCTCGCTCGATCACCTCGCGTGCGAGCGACCGATCGCCGGTAAACAGCGCTGAACAGCCGTCTGCGAGCTGTTGCCGGACGAGATCGCCCATCGAAACGACCGTCTCGCGGAGCCGTTCGAGACGGTCTCGGTAGTCCTCGCGGGTCATCACCCGAACTTACCGGTGATGTAGTCCTCGACGCGCTCGTGTTCGGGGTTCTCGAAGATCTTGTCAGTGTCGTCGAACTCGACGAGTTCCCCGCCGGTCAGGAAGACCGCGGTCTTGTCGGAGATCCGGGCCGCCTGCTGCATGTTGTGTGTGACGATGACGACCGTGTACTCCTCGGCTAAATCCTCGATCAGGTCTTCGATCTTCGAGGTCGCGATCGGATCCAGCGCCGAGGCCGGTTCGTCCATCAGAAGGACGTCCGGGTCCGGCGCGATCGCCCGCGCGATACACAGCCGCTGTTGCTGGCCACCCGAGAGGTCCAGCCCGCTCGAGTCCAACTGGTCTTCGACCTCCTCGAGTAAGGCGGCCCGCTCGAGCGCCCGATGGACCGTTTCATCGACGTCGTCCGCCTTGTCCTGTACCTCGAGTCCGAACGCGACGTTGTCGTAGATGCTCTTGGGGAACGGGTTCGGCGTCTGGAAGACCATGCCGATCTTCCGGCGTAAGGCGACGGGGTCGACGTCGTCGTCGTAGACGTTTTTGCCCTCGAATCGGAGGTCTCCGTCGACGCGGGCGGCGTCGATGAGGTCGTTCATCCGATTGATCGAGCGCAGGAACGTCGACTTCCCACAGCCCGACGGGCCGATAAGCGCAGTGACGCCGTTTTCGGGAATCTCGATGTCGACGCCCTCGAGGGCCTGCACATCATCGTAGAAGACGTCGAGGTCTCGTGCCTCGATCACCGTATCGGCATCAGCGGGCACCGTACCGCCCTCGACGTCGAGCGAGGCATCGAGAAGCGAGTCGCTCGTCGCGTCGGATCCCGTGGTCGGTTCGGAGACGGCCGTTTCGCTGCCGTCCGTTCGCTGTTCGTCGTCGCCGTCGACGTT
The DNA here is from genome assembly GCA_000690595.2 of Natrinema mahii. GTDB lineage: Archaea > Halobacteriota > Halobacteria > Halobacteriales > Natrialbaceae > Natrinema > Natrinema mahii. The sequence goes on from JHUT02000001.1 coordinate 658,391, forward strand.
TCGTGTGTCGTTTTGCGTCATTTCAATCGCGCCTCTGGTACTTGTTGCGCAGCAAGATTGCGGTGCCGTTCATCATCAGCAAGACGATGAGCAACACGAGGACGCCCGCTGCGAGGACGCCGTGGTAGAAGTCCGGTTTGGCCAACTGCGCCCACGAGTAGAGCTGTCGCGGCATCGCGCTGAACAGCCCGAAGAACGAGGTCGGCGAGATCCGAACGACCGCCGCGACGCCGACCATCAACAACGGTGCCGTTTCGCCGATCGCGCGGCCGAGCGCGAGGATCGTCCCGGTCAGAATCCCCGGCATCGCCCGCGGTAGGACGACGGTGCGGACCGTCTGCCATCGCGTCGCGCCCATCCCGTAGGCCGCCTGTCGCTGCGAGTCGGGCACGGCCCGAATCGCCTCCTGCGCGGAGACGATGACGATCGGCAGAATAAGCAGCGCAACCGTCAACCCGCCGACGATGACGATCCCGGGCTGGAGCCCGCCTGCGTTGATAAACAGTGCCAGGCCGAGTAGCCCGTAAACGACCGACGGAACGCCCGCGAGGTTCGCGATGTTGATCTCGACGAGTTCGACAAACGATCCGAGCAGTCCGCCCGTGGGCGCGTACTCCTCGAGGTAGATCGCAGCCCCGACGCCGACCGGGAACGCCGCGAGTGCGACGACGATAATCATCATCACCGACCCGACGAGTGCGGGATAGATGCCGGCTTCCCGCGGCGTTCGGTTGTGAGCGTTGGTCAGAAACTCCCAGTCGAGCCAGACGTCCGGTCCGGTGAACCCGGCAGTTTCGACGACAACGGCACAGACGACCACGCCGGCCGCGAGCGCGACCGGCAGTGCGAGTCCGGAAACGCCCTCACCACCGCTGAGAACGCGCTCGACGTATAGCCCGACGGGAACGCCGACGACCGTCGTCAGGATGAGCCAGGTCGTCCAGGAGACGCCCGCGACCGGCCCGGCGACGGCACCGAGGGCCGCCGCGGCGACCGTCGCCCCGCCGGCGATCAGGCCCGCGCGCTCGCTTTCGCGCTCGCGCCGGACGTACCACCCGACCGCCAGCGCGACCGGCACTACGAACGTTCCCAGCAGCGATAGCGGTGCCATCGGAAGGACCGGAAGCGACAGGATCAGCGACCGCAGGCTCGGAACGAGCCCGGGGAGTCCGACGATCGTGACCACGAGGACGATCGCGCCGATCGCGGCCCGCTCGAACGCGCCGGCCCGCCGAACCCGATCGTGGACCTCGAGCGCGCCGTACGCCACGAGTGCCGCGACGACGAGCGCGAGCCACTCGTGTGGGCTGACGATGTGTCTGAATACGATACCAACGCCGCCTGCGAGTAGCGTCGCGGCGATAGGCAGTCCAACCGCCGTATAGGCGACTTCACCCGCCCGCGGGTCGTAGCGGTAGTAGTAGGCCGCGAGGGCGACCGCCGGAACCGCGACGGTCGCGGCGACCGTCGCCCACCAGGCCGGGTCGGCCGTTCCCGGTTCGATCGCGTCGACCGCCACGTAGACGAGGAAGACGAACACGAGAAACAGCGCGAGCAGCGTCGCACCGAGGCAGCCGGCTTTGAACAGCAGCCCGCGGAGCTGGCTCACCTGCCCGTCGGAACCGAACCAGGCGCCCGCCGAGTCGTCGGTCGTCGCCATCAGCGACGCACCTCCGTTGCGAACGTGACGCTCGCAGTGGTCGCTCGGTTCATTGGTACTCCTCCCGGTAGCGTGCGGCGATGCGGTTGCTGAGCAGATTCATGCTGAAGGTAATGGCGAACAGCGTCAGTCCGATTGCGAACATCGAGTAGTATCCCGCGGTTCCGCCGGACAGGTCCGTCGTCACCGCCTGCACCATGGCGGCGGTCATCGTCTGGCCGGAGTTGAGGAGATTCGCGAACGGCTGGGACGGATCGAACATTCGGGCCCGGCTGCCACCGGCAACCACGACGATCATCGTCTCACCGATCGCCCGCGAGAGCGCCAGAATGTACGAGGAGAAGATCCCCGAAATCGACGCGGGGATGACGATCTTCGTCGAGACTTCGAACTTCGTGGCGCCGAGGCCGTAGCCCGCCTGTCGCAGCGAGTCCGGGACGGCACTCATCGCGTCCTCGCTGATCGAGGAGACCATCGGAATGATCATGATCCCGACCATGATCGACGCCGAGAGCAGGTTAAACAGGCTCACCCCGAGTCCGATCTGCTGAAGCCACGGCGTCAGATAGACGAGCGCGAAGAAGCCGTAGACGACGGTCGGGATTCCCGCGAGGATCTCGAGTGCCGGTTTCAGCACCGATCGCATCCGGTCGCTAGCGTATTCGCTCAGATAGACCGCCGCGGCGGTACCGATCGGGATCGCGACGAGCGCCGAGACGACCGTCACGACGAGCGTCGCGGACAGTAGCGGCAGGATACCGAGGATCGGGTTCTCGCTCCGGAGGACCCACTCGGTTCCGGTGAAGAACGCGTACGGGTCGACCCGTCCGAAGAACTCGAGGGCGTCGATCGCCAGCGTCGCGACGATACCAACCGTCACGAAGACTGTCAGTGCTGCACAGCAGAACAGTAACCCGTGATATAACCGTTCCTTTGCGATTCGTCCGTTCGCCGATCGTGTGAGATCGGCTTCTATTGGTGTGTCACTCATTTTCTATTCGGTTTCCTCCGGAAAAATGATTATCGTCCGCGTTACTCGCCCGCTGCGCTCTCGAGCGCGCTCATGTTCTCGTCGACCATGTCCTGGTTCGCGGGGACGTAGCCGACCTCGTCAGCGATCCAGTCGGCGTTGGAGTTCTCGAGGTAGAATTTCATGAACTCGTAGACCGGCTCCCGCTGGACTGCCTCTTCGGAGGGGTAGACGAACAGCGGTCGGGCCAGCGGATACGTCCCATCTTTGGCCGCCGGCAGACTCGGGGAGGCCGGGTCGTCGCTCTCGCTCTCCGCGATATCGAGGGCCTTGACGCGGTCCTCGTTTTCGCTGTAGTAGGCGTAGCCGAAGTACCCCATCGCGTACGGGCTGTTCTCCAGGCCCTGAATGATCGTGTTGTCGTCCTCGGTGCCCTCGTACTCGGTCCGGTGGCTGCCGCCGTTGACGTTCTCGGTGAACCAGTCGTAGGTCCCTGAGGTCGTATCGGGGCCGTAGAGTTCGAGTTCTTTGTCGGGCCAGTCGGAGTTGACGTCGGACCACAGAGTGGCGCTGTCGTCGCCCCAGATCTGTGCCAGTTCGTCGAAGGTCATGCTGTCGACCCAATCGTTGTCGGGACTGACGGCCACCGTGAGCGCGTCACCCGCGATGTGCATCTCCATCGGCGTGACGTCGTTCTCGGCACAGTGGTCCTCTTCTTCCGATTTGATCGGTCGCGATGCGCCGTTGATGTCGGCGTCCCCGGGACAGAAGTGGTTCTCGAAGCCGCCACCGCTCCCGGTCGAGTCGGTCGTCACGTTGACCTTCGGGTACTCCTCCATGAATCGCTGGGCCATCTCGTCGGAGATCGGGAAGACGGTACTCGAACCCTTCACGATGACCTGCCCGGAGAGTTCGCCGTCGCCGTCCTCGTCGCTCGTTTCACTGCAACCCGCGAGAGCGACCGCGCCGACAGCCCCGGTCGCGGCGATAAACTTCCGTCGCGATACTGCGTCGCGTCCGAACTGGTTGTCTGCCATCACGTGGTTGATTCGAGACGGTATAAAAAAGGGATGCTATGAACCATATATACTGATCAGTGATCACATAGAGATATATAGGCCTATTTCGTCGATCGTGGCGGGGCCGGAACGCGGTGCGGTCGGGCGGCGACACGTCACCGGCTCGACCGAGTCGGCAGCGATAGTAGCCATTGCAACGATTTACACACTGATCGCAACGCTGTCGTGCGATCAGGTGTGCAATGACTGTCAGCGGCTACTATCGCCCTCGAGACGTTCCCACCGGTCCGGACGCTCGAGGCATCGGGACCGGAATTTATACCGGGTATTCGTCTCGGGTATCCGTGACCGAAATTCGTCACCGCTGATCCGATATCGCGAGACGATCGCCACGCCAGTCTAGACGCTCGTCTACCGGTGCGGACAGGACCGCTGACCCGGAGCGAGTCCGAACTGTCCCGATATATATACCGGTGCTGTTTCCCTCCCCACAGCCGGCACTTACATGTGGCTTTTTCGCGCCGTGGTCGGCTCCTGTGGCCCCAAAGCACTGATATACCGACGTTCGGGAAACGCTCTATAGAGACACGCATATTTATGCTCTCGCGGTCGAAATCCCACTCTATGGAGACGCGAAAGGTCCAGGTGACTGGCGGGTCGACCTACACCGTCTCGCTCCCGAAGACGTGGGCGACCGACAACGACGTCAGCGCCGGAACGACCGTCGAGTTCTACCCCGAGGACGATGCGCTCTTGTTGACTCCCCAGAGCGATATCGAACGGCAGGAGGGGAGTCTCGACATCTCGAGTCTCGAGGGCGAGCGCCTGACCCGGGCCGTGATGACGATGTACGTCAGCGGCTTCGACATCATCCGGCTCGAGGCGGGCCGGATCACGACGGACCAGCGGCGGGCGATCCGGGACGCGACACAGGGGCTGGTCGGGGTCGAAGTGCTGGAGGAGACGACCGACAGCGTCGTCATTCAGGACCTGCTCGATTCCTCGGAACTCTCGATCGTCAACGCCGTCACCCGGATGCGCCTGATCGCCCAGTCGATGCTCGAGGACGCGGTGCGGGCGCTGACCGAGAACGACGACGACATCGCCGAGGACGTGATCGAGCGCGACGACGACGTCGACCGGCTCTGGCTGGTCGTCTCGCGGATCTTCCGGGCAACCCTGCGATCGCCCAAGGCCGCCGAGGAACTCGGCGTCCCGCGCGAGGACTGTTTCGACTTCCACTCGAGCGCCCGCCAACTCGAGCGCGTCGCCGACCACGCCGCCAAGATCAGCAACCTCGCGCTCAAGCTCGAGGAGATCCCCGAGCCGGTCGCCGACGGGCTCGAGGAGCTACGGACCGACGCCGCGACGGTGCTGGAGAAGTCGATGGACGCGCTGTTTGCCGACGAGACCGAGGAGGCCAACCGACTCGGTCACGACGCCCGCGAGGCGGTTCTCGAGATCGACGAACACACCCGCCAGCTCGACGACATGCTGCGGGACCTAGAGCCGGTACAGGCCCAGTCGCTGGGGTTGATCGTCGACTCGCTGTCTCGAAGCGCCGACTACGGCGGGAACATCGCCGAGACGGCGCTGCAGAAGGCCGCCCCGAGACCCTGACGAGACGACGCTCCGGCGTTGCTCACTTCCGGTTACTGCGAGGGTGGTCGGTCGTGAGTTCGATGAACGAGGTGTTCTGCTATCGTGGCAATACGGAAGTCCCACGCCCTCCCCAACCGATTCGCTCGTGCCTCCGGCACTCGCTCATCCCTCGCACAGTGTTATCGACCGCCCTCACTATCGTTCGGCCGGCCGACAGCGCGCGCCACCGCATGCCAGTTGATCGGCCCGAGCTACGACGCTGAGTCCCGTACTGACCGTACGCTTCGGAATCAGGACGGATTCACTTCCGCCCTCCTCCGGGAACGCTTTTTAAGCCCCACCTCCAAAGGAAAACGATGGAACTCGACGATCATGCCGAGGATCTCGCCTCCGACCTCGGTGTCGACAAAGAGGAGGTCAAAGACGACCTGCAGAACCTGGTGGAGTACAGTGTACCGGTCGACGAGGCGAAACAGAGCCTCCGACGCAAATACGGCGACGGGCAGAGCGGCGGTGGCGGAACGCCCTCAGCGAAGGACATCGCCGACATCGATCCCGACGAGAGCAACGTCACCGTCACGGGCGTCGTCCTGACGGCCGGCGAGCGGTCGATCCGCTATCAGGGCGACGACCACGTCATCGTGGAGGGGCGACTGGCCGACGAGTCCGGCGTCATCGACTACACCGCCTGGGAGGACTTCGGCCTCGAGCCGGGCGAGACGATCACGGCGGGTAACGCCGGCGTCCGCGAGTGGGACGGCGAGCCCGAACTCAACCTCGGCGAGAGTACCTCGCTGTCGTTCGACGCGGAGTCGCTCGATGTCCCCTACGAGGTCGGCGGCGATGCCCAACTGGCCGACCTCCGGACCGGCGATCGCGCAGTCAGTATCGAGGTCGACGTCCTCGAGTGCGAGCGGCGCACGATCGACGGCCGCGACGGCGAGACCGAAATCCTAAGCGGCGTCTTCGGCGACGAGAGCGGCCGCCTCCCGTTCACGAACTGGGACCCTGCGCCGGAGATCGAGGACGGCGGCCCGGTCCGCATCGAGAACGCCTACGTCCAGGAGTTCCGCGGCGTCCCCGAAGTCAACGTCTCGGAGTTCTCGACGGTCGCCGCGCTCGATCGCGAGATCGACGTCGGCAGCGACACTCAGACGATGGCCGTCGGCGAGGCGGTCCGGACCGGCGGCATCTACGACGTCGAGGTCGTGGGCAACCTGCTGGCGGTCCGGGACGGCTCCGGACTCATCCAGCGCTGTCCGGAGTGTTACCGCGTGATCCAGAAGGGGCAGTGCCGGACCCACGGCGACGTCGACGGGATCGACGATCTCCGAGTCAAGGCGATCCTCGATGACGGTACCGGCACCGTCACCGTCGTCCTCGACGACGAACTCACCGAGCGGGTCTACGGCGGCACCCTCGAGGACGCCCTCGAGCAGGCTCGCGAGGCGATGGACCAGGCGGTCGTCGCCGATCGGATCCGCGAGCGCATCGTCGGCCGCGAGTACCGCGTGCGCGGGCATCTCTCGGTCGACGAGTACGGCGCGAACCTCGATGCCGAGACCTTCGAAGAGAGCGACGACGATCCGGCCGCGCGTGCGACGGCCTTCTTAGAGGTGGTGGACGCATGAGCGCGACGGACGAGGACGGCGAGGAGATCCCCGGGCGGGAGATCGCCTACCGGCTGTTCGCGGCCGAGTACGACGACGCCTCGCTGTCCTACGCCGAGAGCGACGAAGAGCGCGCCCCGAACTACGTGATCTCGCCGACCGGCGCGCGGCTCAACCGCGTGTTCGCGGTCGGCACCCTCACGGAGGTCACGTCGGTCAACGAGGAAATGGTCCGGGCCCGCGTCGTCGACCCGACCGGCGCGTTCGTCGTCTACGCCGGCCAGTACCAGCCCGACGAACTGGCGTTCCTGGAGCAGGTCGAGCCCCCCGCGTTCGTCGCGGTGACCGGCAAGGCACGGACCTTCCAGCCCGACGACGGCGACCAGGTCTACACCTCCCTCCGTCCCGAGAGCATCGCGACGGTCGACGCCGACACCCGGGACCGCTGGGTCGTCAGCGCGGCCGAGCAGACCCTCGAGCGGATCGGCACCTACGCCGGCGCGGCCGGCGCAGAGCCACGGTCCGCGGATAGTCGAGCGGCGGAGGCGCGAGACGCGGCGGGCGAGGACCTGACCGACGCCCTGCTCGAGGCCGGCGTCGAGTCCGGGCTGGCAGCGGGGATTCCGCTTGCACAGGATCACTACGGCACGACGCCGTCGTATCTGGCTGCGCTGCGCGAGTGCGCGCTCGAGGCCTGCGAGGTCGTCGCGGGCGAACGCGATCAGGTGAGCGGGCTCGACCTCGCGCCCGACGCTTCGAGCCCCGAGTACGACGTCTCGTTCGCGTCGCTGGCCGACCTCGACGAGATCGACGCCGACGCGCTCGAGTCCGAGTCGGAGCCCGCTGAACCGGTGGCGGCGACGGCCGGCGGGAGCGGGGCGGCGACCGATCCCGACGACGCCCACTCGGGCTCCGCGGCGGGGACGGCGACCGAAACCGACCCCGGACCCGCGGACGCCGCGATCGACGCCGACCCCGAGGAGACGACGGCCGATATCGAGACAGCGGCTGACGCCGATCCGGCGACCGACATCGAGACGGCCGATTCCGCGGCAGCCGGTTCGGCGGGCGACGAGCCCGCAGACGCCGAAGCGGACGCGGAGCCGGCGGTCGACGACGCTGAGCCCGACACCGGATCGCTCGAGACAGGGGGCGACGAAACCGAAGCGGAAGCCGAGACGACCGCCGCCGAGAGCGACGCGTCGACGACCGCCGACGGGGATGACCTCGGCGACTTCGACGCCGGCGAGATGGACGACGGCGGGATGTACGAGATGGACGACGAGGAGCGTGAACAGCTCGAGGAGGAGTTCGGCGCGGAGTTTACGACCGGCAGCCAGGTCGAGGAGCCCGGCGAGGCAGAGATCGATGTTCCCGAGCCGGACGAACCGGCCGACGACCTCGACGACGCGCCGGAACCCGACGACGCCGATACGGAGTCTGCGGCCGCCGCTGCGGGCGACTCCGACGACGATGGGCTCGGGGAACCGCCCGAATCCGGTCTCGAGGCCGACGGCGCGAGCGACGCGTCGGAGCCCGACGCCGAGCCGGAGGCGGCGGTGACGGCGGACGAGTCGGCCGACGAGGCGGTAGCCGAGACGGACGACACCGTGAGCGACGCGGAACCGGCCGACGACGTCGACCTCGAGGACTACGTCGTGGAGACGATGGAGGAACTCGACGACGGCGACGGGGCCGACCGGACGGAACTGGTCGAGACGGTCGCCGACGACACCGGAGCTGCCCCCGAGGACGTCGAGGAGGCCATTCAGGACGCGCTGATGGGCGGGCAGTGTTACGAACCTGACGACGAGACGCTGAAGGCGATCTGATCGCGAACGGATGCGTGACGATTCCCGCCGACGCGATGGGGCCGCCTCGTCGACGCAGCCGCTGGTCGAGCCCGTCCCCGGCGAACCGGCCGCGAGCGCGACGATCGGCCACGAGCGCGCCCTGCTAATCGCCGACTACCACGCCGGCTACGAGGCGGCGTTGCGGGACGAGCGCGGCGTCGACGTCCCCAGTCGGGCCCCGGACCGCCGGGAGCGGCTCACTGCCCTGCTCGAGCGGACCCGAGCCGATCGACTGGTCGTCTGTGGCGACCTGATGCACTCGATCGGCGAACCGGGCGGGGCCGAACGCGGCGAACTCGAGGTGCTGTTCGAGTCGTTCCCGAGCGACCTCGCGGTCTCCGTCGTCAAGGGCAACCACGACGGCCGAATCGAGACGTGGCTCGGCGAGAGCGACGACGTCGATGCGACGGTCAAGGTTGTCGCCGGCGCGGGCGTCGCCCGCGGCGACGTCGGCGTCTGTCACGGGCACACCTGGCCCTCGCGGGCCGTCCTCGAGAGCGCGGTCGTCTGTCTGGGCCACGAACACCCCTGCGTCCGACTCGAGGACGAGGTCGGCGGGAGCCGCGTCGAGCGGGCGTGGCTGCGGGGCCGACTCGCTCCGAAGCCGTTTCGCGACCGCCCGGAGTACGAGGGCGTGTCGTGGCTCGAGGGGGCGGCCGAACCGCCCAGAGTCGTGGTGATCCCCGCGTTCAACGATCTGGTCGGCGGGACGTGGTGTAACGTGGCGGGGCAGTCGTTTCTCTCGCCGTTCCTCCCATCGGGGTTGGCCGACGGCGAGGCGTACCTGCTCGACGGGACCCGGCTCGGTCCCTACGAGTCGGTCTGATTCGACAGTGGGACCGCCGCGGTCCGACCGAATACGTTTCAGTTCAAAAATTATTTTGGCGAGATAGAACCAACGAGGGATATGTCCCTCCGGAACCCGTCGGCCGGGCTCTTTTCGGCCGTCCTCGGCGGATACGTCGGGCTACTCGCGCTGTGTGCGGTCAGCCGCGTCCTCGGCGCGGCATACACGTCGCTGTGGGCCGTCGCGATCGGCGCGTGTGCCGGGCTGATCGCGGCCGGCTGGTGCCATACGCGGCCCGCGCTCGCGACGACACTCGTCCGAACGCGGTTGTACGTCCTCCCGGTCGCGGTGATCGTCGCCGGAGTCGCCGTCGTCCCGGTCCTCCCGGCGGCCGGCGTGCACGGCCTCGAGCCGTGGCTACGCGAGTGGGTCGTGGAGATCGTCGTCTTCAGTTTCGGCGGCGCAATCGCTTATCTGGTCACGATAAACCGTCACGTCACCGCGCTCCGCGACCGGGAGTCGATACTCGTTGAGTGGCGCGCGCGGCCGGACCGTCGGTATCGGTGGCTGCTTCGCGCTGGCGGGCTCGTTCTCGGCTGCAGCCTCCTCGTCGTCGGGTTCGCGCTCATCTTCGTCCTCGAGCCGAGCGTCAATCCGCTGCCCGCGTTCGGCGGTGCCCTGATCGGACAGGCGATCACCGCCGGCCGACCGCGAACCTACACGCTGTTCGAGAGCGGGCTGTGCGTCCACCGGTCGGGGACGATCAACTACCAGTTCGTTCCCCGATCGCAGTTACGGGCGGTCGACCTCGCTGCCGACCGACTCGAGATCGGACGCGGGCTTCCGTGGCCGCTCCCGATCCGGTGTGCCACGGCGACGATCGCCCGCCCGGAGCGGGTCGCGGACGCGCTCGGGCGAGTCCTCGAGTCCGCACCGGCGGCCGACTGACGCCGTTCCACCGTGTCGGGCGGCGGACGCCGCCTACCGTCGGATCGTCTCCGATCTGATCTCGTCACCCTCGCGCCACTGGAAGTAGTAGTACTCGGTGCCGGCGATTTCGGTCACCGAGACGCTCGCCCGCTCGGGGACGCCGTCGGGATACGCGGCCGGCTCACCGTCCGCCGGGGACGGTTCGTCTTCCCCGTCGGTCCCGGCCGCTTTCCACGCCGCCAGTTCCTCGAGGTACGCACTCGCCGCACGGAGCGCCGCCGGCTCCCGGGTCGCGAGTTCGTCGAGCGCCTCGTGGCCAACGCGGTCTAGCTCCGTCGGGGGGCTCGGTCGCTCGTCCGCGGTCATACTCGCTGCTGGGAACCGACGGTCCCTAAAACTCGTCGTTCCGCGCGGGCGGGTCGTCGGGCCCGTTCAGTGACGCGGTATCACGGCTCATATCAGGTCCTAGTATCCATTAGTACCCCAACTACGTGTGAATTTATATACACGAACGAGGTGGCTGGGAGTGACAATGGCTTCACAGAAGCACCAAGGAAAAGCGTTCGATCCGGTTCCGGACGACCTCGAGTCGGCCCGTGCGAAGTTGGTGTACCTCTACATCGAGGCGGCGGAGGGTGCAACGGTCGAGGAGGTCGGGGAGATTCTGGCGATGAAAAAGATCAACGTCCTGAGCGTGCTGGGCTCGCTGGTCGATGCCGGTCACGTCGAAAAACGGGAGTCGGGCTACGCCGTCGCGAACTGATCGGCCGAGTGAAAGACGGGGTCGTCGAACTGACGACGGGTGGGACGAACGACGCGCGTTCTCAGCGTACCGTCGCGACCGCCGACTCAGACGGTCTCCCGTCCGTCAGTACCGGTGGGACCGCGACCGTCCTGGGGTCCTACCGGGACATCGGGACAGCAAACCGTCTCAGAAGGTCTCGAGGTAGCGCTCGAGTTCCCAGTCGGAGACGTCGACGAGGTAGTCCTCGAACTCCTGGCTCTTGGCCTCGACGAACTTCGGCCCGACGTGGTCGCCCAGCGTCTCGTAGATGACCTCGTCCTCCTCGAGGGCGTCGACGGCTTCGCCGAGGTTGGTCGGCAGCGTCTCGATGCCGTACTCCTCGCGTTTTGCCTCGTCGAACTCGTAGATGTTCTCCCGGATCGGGTCGGGACACTCGAGGTCGCGTTCGATCCCGTCGAGGCCGGCGCTGATGAGCGCCGCGAGCGCGAGGTAGGGGTTACAGGACGGGTCGGGGAAGCGTGCCTCGATACGGGAGGCCGCCGGGACCCGCGCGGCCGGCTTGCGGATCAGCGCGGAGCGGTTGCGGTCGGACCAGGCGACGTAGACCGGCGCTTCGTAGCCCGGCACGAGGCGCTTGTAGCTGTTGACGGTCGGGTTCGAGACGGCCGTGATCGCCGGCGCGTGCTCGAGGATCCCGGCGATAAAGGACTGTGCGGTCTCCGAGAGGTCGAACTGGCCGTCCTCGTCGTGGAAGGCGTTCTCGCCGTCCTCGAACAGCGAGAGGTGGGTGTGCATCCCCGAGCCGTTGATTCGCGGGATCGGCTTGGGCATGAAGGTGGCGTGCTGGTCGTGCTGGGCGGCAATCGCGCGGACGACCGTGCGGAAGGTGCCGACGTTGTCGGCCGTCGAGAGCGCATCGTCGTACTCGAAGTTGATCTCGTGCTGGCCCTTGGCGACCTCGTGGTGGCTCGCTTCGATCTCGAAGCCCATCTCCTCGAGGCCGTAGATGATGTCGCGGCGGACGTCGCTGGCGAGGTCCTTCGGCGCGAGGTCGAAGTAGCCGCCGTGATCGCCGGTCTCGGTCGTGGCGCGGCCGTCCTCGTCCTCCTCGAAGAGGAAGAACTCCGGTTCGGGCGCGGCGTTGACCGTGTATCCCATCTCGTCGGCGCGCTCGAGGGTGTTCTTCAGAACGCGACGGGGGTCGCCCTCGAAGGGTTCGCCGGTCGAGGTGTCGATGACGTCACAGATCATCCGGGCCGACGCCCCGTCCTCGCGATTTTGCCACGGCAGGACCGCGAACGTCTCGGGGTCGGGCTTGAGTCGCATGTCCGACTCCTGAATGCGGACGAAGCCCTCGATCGAGGAGCCGTCGAAGTAGATCCCCTCGGTGAAGGCCTTCTCGGCCTGTCGGGCCGGGACGGAGACGTTCTTGACCGTCCCCAGAATGTCCGTAAACTGCAGGCGGAGGAAGTCGATGTCCTCCGCCTCGATTTCGTCCAGTACCTCCTCTTCGGCAGCGGTTAGATTTCCGTTCGTCATCTTCTGCTCGCCTAAGCCAACGGATTCTACTATTAAAGCTCTACTGTTGTGGGCGAATATACGCAAATCTGTCAAAAAGTGGCCGAGCGTCTACTATAATATGAAGTGTTCGGAGGCTGGCTGATATCGACCGAAAAACGGCGGTAAAATTGGATAGTCGTGGACCGTCGCGTCCTGGCCGCCGGCAATCAGCGTCGAGACCGAGGGTTGGGTTGGGAACCGTCAGCGCGTCGGCCGTCCCGCGTCGAACCGTCGTCGACCCGTCGCCGACGGTCGAACCGCCCCTCCCACACTGCCAGTGGCTCGGACGACGGCCGCTCGCGTGACCGGTCCGCCTGGCGCGGCCGCTGCAGCAGCGTCGTCTCACACTCCGGACAGACGTACGCGACGCAGCGCTCACGGGACTGCACCACCCAGTCGCCGTCGACCGGACTCGAGTGATCACACTCCCAGCAAAACAGCGTTGCCTTCCGGGGCGTCGGCGTGCCGTCGTCGTGGTCAGTTGTGGGCCGGGTCATCGAGCGTGGGTACAGGACCGACGCATAAAGTTACACTCCGTGCAACGTTCACACAATACGCTAAAACGGTGAATCCGGCCAGTAATAACGTCACTACGCGTTCGAAATGAGACCTGTTCACACTGGACAGTCGCGTGACCGTCCAACGCGTCCGCCGCCCGACGGTCCCCGTCCGTCAGTGGTTTCAGCGATCGAGGCGTACCACGCGTATGGCTGCGACCAGCAAACCGCGTCAGCTCGAGACCGGCGACGACGTAGACGAGTTCGTGGCGAGCCACGACGTCGCGCTCGTGGAGTTCTACACGAGCGGCTGTGCGCTGTGTCAGGCGATGGAACCGGTCCTCGGCAACGTCGCTCGCGCGACCGACGTCGCGATCGGCATGGTCAACCCCGGCGACGACATCGGTCTCGTCGACCGGTTCGACATCCGATCGGTGCCGACCCTGATCCTGTTCGAGGACGGCGAGGAGACCGCGCGGCTGGCCGAGGGGTTCCAGGGCGGCGACGCCGTGACCGACTTCCTTGCGTCGAACGTTCCCACCGCCGTCGACGCCGACTGACGGGCCCGGCCGGTCGCCGCCCGGCGTCCGAGAACCCTTATGCCCGCTCGCTCGCATGCCTTTCCTATGCCCGACGAGGGAGGGGCCGACCTGCTCGCGCTCCGCTGTGATGCCGTCGCCGACCTGGACGAGGCGGCGGTCCGCGACGCGCTCGAGTACTTCGGTCCGGACCTCGTCTACGTCGTCCGGGAGTCGTCGGACGTCCGCGTGGTGAGCCGGGTCCGGCGGGCCGCCGATTCCCCGGTCGTCGCAGCCGCCGGCCCCGCGGAGATCCGGACCGAAACCGTCGCGGGGATCTCGTTCTGTTTCGCGGGTTCGACGTCGCTGCTCGCGGACGCGCCGGCGGCCGACTACCTCGTCTGTGACGACCTCGAGCCGACGACCGACGCCGTCGCACTCGAGGCGACGCTCGCCGGCCGCGAGGCGGCCGCGCGCTACCGATCCCGCTCGAGTCGCGAACCGACGTTCCTGACCGGTGCGCTCCCCGCGAGTTACGACCACGTCTGGGAGGGGGCCGTCGACGGCGAGTCGGTCCGGCTACCGGTCCGCGGGCTCGCCCCGCTGGAGCGGTCCGGAGCGGCCGAACTCGCCTGCCTCACCTGCGGTCGAGCCGGCTCGGTCGCGGTGTCGTCGGTCCCGGCCGACAGGTTCGGACTGGGGGCGCTGTCGGGCGTCGGTCCGACGACGGCCCGGCGACTCCGGAAGAACGGCTACGAGACTCGAGCGGCCGTCGCAGACGCCGCGGCGACGGCGCTGTCCTCGATCGACGGACTCGGTCCGTCGACGGCCCGCGAGATCGTCCACAGCGCGCGGGCGCTCGCGGACGGCCGCGTCGTCCGGACGACGGCGGACCCGCTCCCGCCGGCCGGCGACGCGACGCCGCTGTTCGTCGACATCGAAACCGACGGGCTCCAACCAACGACGATCCCGCTGATCGGCGTCTACGATCCCGCCAGCGACGACTACGTCGACTTCGTCGACACCGCCCCCTCCCGCGAGGACCCGGGGCGAGCGACCCGCGAGTTCGTCTCGTGGCTGGCCGCCGAGTACGACGCCCCCTCGCTGGTCGCGTGGAACGGCCACGGGTTCGACTACGACCACCTCGAGCGCTTTATCGCCCGCTACACGCCCGAGTACCGCGCGTACTGGCACGATCACGTCGCGACGTACGACCCCTACGACTGGGCGGTCCGGCGGGGCAACGCCGTCCTGCCGGGCCGAACGAACCGGCTCGAGGATGTCGCGGCCGCGCTGGGCCGCGATCGCGAGGGGGCCGCGGCCACACTCGACGGGAAGACGTTCGCAGAGCGGCTCCGGCGGCTGCTCGAGGGCTCGAGTGAATCCGAAGCGCCGACGATCGACTGGACGGCCGCCCGCCGGTACTGCGAGGCGGACGTCCGCGAACTGGCCGCGGTCTACGAGGCGATTGCGGTGGCCGATCCCAAACCGACCGATCCCGCGGGAGCCCGGCCCGCGAACGAACCGACACAGACCGGACTCACCGACTTCTAACATGCCGGGAGACGCCGACGGACCGATCGAGGGGGACGACACCGATCCGGGCGGCCTCGCGCTGACCGCCGCCCAGCTCCGCGAGACGTACCCCGACGCCCGCTACGCTGGACAGTGTCGCGAGCGGTTCACGCTGCCGGCCGAACCCGCCGACCACGTCCCCGCGGCGGAGGTGCTGCCGCCCGACCTCGCCGCGACACTCTCGGTCGATCCCTGGCGCCATCAGGCCGACGCGCTCGCGGCGCTCGAGCGCGGCGAGAACGTCTGTGTCACGACCTCGACGTCCTCGGGGAAGACCTACGTCTACGCGCTGGATATCGCGCGTCGATTCCGCGAAGATCCCGACGTGCGCGCGCTGTTGGTCTACCCGACGAAGGCGCTCAGCCGCGATCAGGAGCGGGAACTCAACGATCTGTTCGACGACCTCGGACTTGACGTCACGGTCGGCGTCTACGACGGCGACACCAAACGGCGGGAGAAGTCCCGCATCCGCGAGGAGGCGAACGTCGTCATCACGAACTTCGCGGGACTCAACCAGTACCTCGAGGGTCACCACCGCTGGGCCGCGTTCCACGCGAACTGCGACCTGCTCGTCGTCGACGAGGCCCACGCGTGGACCGGCGTCAGCGGGATGCACGCCGCCTGGATCCTCCGACGGGCCCGACGGGTGATCGAGTGGTACGGCGGCGACCCCCAGTACGTCCTGACGAGCGCGACGATCGGCAACCCGGCCGATCACGCCGAGGCGCTGACGGGCGAGCCGGCGACGGTGATCGACGACGACGGTTCCCCGAGCGGCCGCCGCCACCTCGTCTTCTGGGATCCACCGACCGACGGCGGCGCGGGCGAGGGCGGCGACGGGAACGACGAGGGGACCGCCCGGCGACCGAGCAAACGCCCCGCCACCGTCGAGGCCCCCGAAGTCTGGGCCCACTGTTGTTATCACGGCGTCCCCTCGCTGCTGTTCTGTGACTCGCGGACGGGGACGGAACTCGCCGTCGGTCGCGCACGGGAGTTCCTCGAGACCCCGTCGCTTCCCTATCGCGGCGGCGCCGACCTCGCCGCGTACAACGCCGGCCACGGCAAGCGCTCGCGGCGAGGTACCGAAAACCGCCTCAAGAGCGGTGCCCTCGACGGCGTCGCGACGACCAGCGCGCTCGAGGTCGGCATCGACGTCGGCGGGATCGACGGCACCGTCCTGTTGGGGTATCCCGGCTCGAGACAGTCGTTCTGGCAGCGGATCGGCCGCTCGGGCCGTGGCGAACGCGAGGCTCTGTCCGTGTTCGTCCCGAGCCACTCGACGCTCGATCAGTACGTTTGCAATCACCCCGAGTACCTGCTCGAGGAGGACCCGGAAAGCGCGGTCGTCGACCTCGAGAACAACCCGGTCTACTTGCAGCACCTGCGGTGTGCGGCCCAGGAGCTGCCCCTGCGCCGCGAGGACGCGGCCCGCTTCGGCGGCCGCGAGCGCTTAGAGCAAGCCGTCGAGTACGGCCGCCGGACGGGGGAGTTCGAGGGTTCGCTCGCCGGCGGGATCACCTACGCCCACCGCGACCGACCACAGGACGAGATCAGCCTCTACGCCGCCGGCGGGAACACCTTCGAGATCCGGCTGGCCGGCGAGGGCTCGATCGATCACCAGCCGATCGGCCGCGCACGCGCGTACCGGGACTATCACGAGGGCGCGACGGTGCTGTATCGGGGCGACCAGTACGAGGTGGTCGCCCTCCGCGAGGACCGCCCCCAGCCCTACGTGGAACTCGAGGAGGCCGACCTGGACTACTACACCCAGTCCCAGCGCCGGACGACGATCTACGACACGGAGATCCGGGAATCCCGCGACGTTGGGAACTTCCGGCTCAACTGGGGGTACGGGACGGTTACGGTCCACCACGGGACGTTCATGAAACGCGACCTCGAGTCGGGCGACGTCCGGGAAGTCGGCCTCGAGACCGGCGTCCCACCGCTGGAGATGCGTACCCAACTGTGCTGGGCCGAAGTCCCAGCGGACGTAGAACGGGCGGTGACGGCCGCTCACAGCGACTACCACAACGACGAGTGCGAGGAGCTTCCCCCGCGGCTCCACGGCTACCTCGGGGGAATCCACGCCGTCGAACATGCGATGATCGCCGTGGCTCCGCTCGAGTTGGCCGTCGACGCGGCGGATCTCGGTGGGCTCGCGACCAACCGGCTCCCCGACGGGACCGACGCGAGCGGCTGGTTCATCTACGACGGGATCGAGGGCGGGCTGGGCTTTTCCCGGCGCATCTACGAGGAGTACGAGGCGGTCGCGCGGCGGGCCCGCGACCTCTGGGTCGACTGCGACTGCGGTCGCGACGAGGGCTGTCCCGCCTGTCTCATGAGCGACCGCTGTGGGAACGACAATCGGCCCCTGTACGGGCCGGCAGCGAGGGACGTGATCGACGCGGTACTGGACGACGGCAGCGCCGCCCCGCGGCCCGACCGCGCGGACGGGGACCGCGACGAGCGCCGCCCGCCCGCATCGATCTCGTAGCGGCTACGCGTCGGGCTCGAGTTCGCTGGGGTCGAGGTCGCCCGCGAGGTACCGCTCGCCCGCATCGCTGACTTCGTAGACGCCGGGCATGTGGCGCGTCATGAGGCCGTACTTGGTCAGTTCCCGGCAGCGATAGGCGGCGAAGTCCGCCGGACAGATCCCCGCCTCGTCGAACTGGTTCGGTTCGAACACGTCTTCGGCCTGCATGTACTCGAGGATCCGTTCGTCGGCGGGGTCCATCCACTCGGCGTCGGTTTCTGCCTCGTCCGGTTCGGCCTCGTCGGCGGCCGCACTGGTCGCATCGCCCTCGGCCTCGGCCGACGGGTCAGCGTCGGGAGTCGAATCGTCCATAGGCGTATCTGTCGGTTCCCGTTCGGGAGTATGTTTGCGTATCGATCGACCGCATCACACCGGACCGTCGGCTCGGACGGGGGACCACCGCGGTCCGTTCGAATCACCGACGGTATCGACGGAGCGTGGGCCTACGACCGGCGCTCGTCGGGCGCGCCGTAATCGACGTGGACGTTCGGGGTCGTCGCCGGTTCCCGGCCCGTGATCCCGCGATCGACGAACGTGACGTCGGTCAGTTCGCCGGAGAACCGAACCGTCACCGTGTCGGACGCGACCGTCCCTTCGACGCTCGTGCCGGAGCGGACGGTCACGTCCGTCGCCGCGGCCTCGGCGGCCAGTTCGATCCCGCCGTCGACGGTAATCTCGAAACTCGAGGGAGACCCCTGCCCGATGATCGTCAGCGTGTTCGGGTGCGCGACCGCGTCGGCGTCCGACGGCGTCCGCGTCGCCGCGATCGTCGCGGTCGCGCTCGGTTCTGCTTCGACCGGCGACCACGTTCCGTCGTCCGGCTCGGCAGGACGTCCCTCCTCGTCGGCTGTCGCGTGCTGGCGTGCCATGTCGTGAACTCAGTCGAGGAGACGAGTATAAGCCTTCTCACTGAACTAACGGTAAGACGCGACGAAATATAACCGCTCGAGCCGGAACCGAACGGAATGTGTGACTCGACGAATCGCCCGACGCGGACGCGTTACGGCGCGGAAAAGGGACTCATCCCGGTCGCTCGTCGACGGCTCCGCGGACGCGTGGGTCGGTGACGACACCGACGGCCGTCACTCCGCGTTCTCGAGCAGTCCGAGTTCGTCCGCGACCAGGTCCGCGATCCGGTCGGCGACGTCGGGGTCGACTTCGGCGACGGCGTCGCCGTCGTGAAGTTGGTCGTTGTGTCGCTCGATCGCGTCGGCCACGTCCGAGAGCGGGACGCGAGAGGTAGTCTCGCAGTCGGGGCAGACGATGGGGACGCGAGGGGTATCGTCCGAATCGTTCGCGGTCGTCATTTCTCGGGTGTCTCGCGTCGACCGTCAAAACCTAATTGGTTCCGGCGGCCGACGACGAAGTGTCGCTCGAGCCCGACTGCATCGCGAGTCCGCCAGCCCGAGGCAACGGCCGTCGCGATCGAGTCGCCGACCGGTATGGCATGACATGACATATTGGCCGTTTGGCGGATTCTACCGGCGGTTTTCGCGCCGTTCCCGACGCGTTGGCCAGCAGAATTATTGTGGTTCGAACCAATCGTCAGGTAGACGGGGGTACGACAGTCTGTCGGTGGGGCCACCCATTCGATCATCACCCCGTCGTCACACAACGGAGCTCCATGGTTCCCGGCTACATCCGGTAGCCGTTCCCTGTCTTTCGTCTCCTCGAGTCCGGCAGCGACGCGTCCCGGTACCCGCCCGCCTCCTATCGTAGCCGCTGACAGTCATTGCACACCTGATCGCACGACAGCGCTGCGATCAGTGTGTGAATCGTTTCAACGGCTACGATAGCCGCGACGGCGAGCGAGGACGGCGACGGACAGGGCGACGAGCGCACCGACGACGCCGAAGCCGGGCATCTCGTCGCCGCTCTCGGCGTTTCCGTCGTCACCACCGTTTTCGCCGGCCGATGCCGGGTCGGACGCGTTCGACGGGCCGTTCGAGCCGTCGGGGTCGAACCGCTCGTCGGCGGGGGCATCAAGCTGCAGGACGACGACGGCCTGACCGTGGGTCGAGTTCTCGGCTGCGTCGTAGGTCCAGCCGCCGCCCGCCTCTTCGTAGGGCTCCGCGGCGGCGACCGGGTCGATATCGGTGTCCCAGCCGTCGCCCGCCGGTACCTGTTGGATATAGCCGGCGACGTCGATTCGGTCGGCGTGTTCGCCGCTGATCTCGGCTTCACCGTAGGTGAGGGTCGCGTTCTCGGGGTTCCCGTGGAACTCGAGGCAGTGGGAGTCCATATAGCCGTCACCCTGTGCGATGTCCGGACTGGTGCCGAACTGATCGCCGTCGAGCGGGAACTCGTAGTGGTCGTCCATGGGGAACTGGACGGTCATCGGATCGGCGTCGGAGTGCCACGTCGTCGCACCGCCGGTCGGGACGGTCACGGACGTGTTCGGCACCGACTCGCCGATGACCGGCTCGCCGTTTTCGTTGACCAGCGAGACGCAGACCTTTCCGGAGCCGTCCCCGAGATAGGGGCTCCGGTACTCGTCGCGCGGGTTCTCGTAACTGACCCAGCTGCCGTCGTCGGCCGCCGCCTCGAAGTAGGGGTCCCCCTTCTCGGGAGCGGGGTCGACGTATGCCGCTTCGGAAACGGTCCCGTTGTCGTCCGGATCGACCTGCGCGGCGGCCGCCCCGGCACCCGCCGCGACGAGGCTGCCGATCACGGCCAATCCGAGCCCGAGCGCGAGGAGTGTTTGCCACCGCTCCGGACCGCTCGAGCCGCGTGCGTCGGCCATGGTTATACACCTCTCCCGGGTTCGACTCGCCGGGAATCGAGCAGGCGATCGGTTAGCGCCGATGACTGTC
Organism: Natrinema mahii; assembly: GCA_000690595.2. Lineage (GTDB taxonomy): Archaea > Halobacteriota > Halobacteria > Halobacteriales > Natrialbaceae > Natrinema > Natrinema mahii. The sequence continues at coordinate 679,063 of JHUT02000001.1, forward strand.
GGTCTATCGTACGTGTCATCGACCTGCGATACCGGATCGGCTATCCTATATATGAGTTCGCTACTCGAGCGGTAGCAGGTCGTTACGCGGAGTAGGCGGTCGTTTGAGTGAGCGGTGGCCGTCGAAGCCGACACCTACTGCTGGCTCCGATACCCGATCCAGCCGGCCACGACGTTGCTGGCGAAACGACGGCCGGTCCGTCGGCTTCGATTGCCGGTACGATCGATGGAGATTGTGTGTTGTCCAATAAGTAGTGACTATATAGGATATTATCTTGACTGTTTTTGAATGGTTAGACTTAACACCCATCACTTGGCACTGCGTGGTATGGCAGGAAACGACAGTGACTTCGAGCGGATCCTGACGAAAAAAGACCTCTTCGTCCTCGCGTTCGGCGCGATGATCGGCTGGGGGTGGATCATCCAGACCGGGTTCTGGATCGACGAAGCGGGTGTGGCCGGGTCGGTACTCGGCTTCGTCGTGGGCGCGATCATGGTATGCGTCGTCGGACTGATATACGGTGAACTCACGTCCGCGATGCCGTTCGTCGGCGGCGAACACGTGTACAGTTTCCGTGCGCTCGGCCCGCTCTGGTCGTTCGTGTGTACGTGGTCGCTCGTCCTCGGCTACGTCGGCGTCGTCGTCTTCGAGGTCGTGGCACTGCCGTCCGCGATGGCGTTTATCGTCCCCGGCTTCAACGTCCTCGAACTCTGGACGGTCGCCGGCGAACCGGTGTACGCGTCCTGGATCCTCGTCGGCGGGATCGGCGCGATCGTGATGACGGGGCTCAACTACCGCGGCGTGAAGCCCGCGGCACAGTTCCAGACGCTGCTAACGCTCGTCATCGGCCTCGCGGGCGTCATGCTCGTCATCGGGGCCCTATTCAACGGACAGACCCAGCCGAACCCGCCGCTGTCGGACGTCGGGACGGCCGGCGTCGCCACGGTCGCGATCATGACGCCGTTCATGTTCGTCGGCTTCGACGTTATTCCCCAATCCGCCGAGGAAGCGGACGTCCCGCCCCGCGTCATCGGGCTTCTCATTCCGGCGGCGGTCTCGCTGGCCGCGCTGTTTTACATCGGCGTGATCTGGGCGTCCGGGCAGGCCATGCCCGGCGTCGAACTCGTCGAGAGCCCGCTGCCGGCCGCCGCGGCCATGGAAACGATCTTCAGCAGTCAACTGATCGGCCGCATCATGGCGCTTGCTGGCATCGCGGGCATCCTCACGAGTTGGAACTCCTTCCTGCTGGGGGCCAGTCGCGCCGTCTTCGCGCTCGCCGATTCGGGGATGATCCCGCGGCGGATCAACGCGCTCCACCCCGAGTACAACACGCCCTCGACGGCGATCGTCCTCATCGGCGGACTCTCGATCTTCGCGCCGCTGTTCGGCGAACAGATGTTGGTCTGGATCGTCAACGCGAGCGGACTCGGCCTCGTCGTCGCCTGGTTCCTCGTCGTCGTCTCGTTCCTCGTTCTCCGCTACCGAGAGCCCGGCCTGAACCGCCCGCTGAAGCTCCCGTTCGGATACGCGTTCGGGGCCGCGGGGCTGGTCCTGACGCTCGGCTTTATCGGCCTCTATCTCCCGGGCGGACCGTCGGCGCTCGTCTGGCCCTACGAGTGGGCGATCGTCCTCTGCTGGACGCTGCTCGGCGTCGTGCTGTATGGAATCACCTCGACGGACTCGGAGATCGAACTGGCCGATCTGGAGCCAAGCGAACTCGAGTAAGCGTCGAGAGAGTCAGTCCTCGTCGGCGGTCGACTCGACTAACGTCTCGAGTTCGAAGTCGTTCAGCGGATGCGGTTCGTCCTTGACCGTTTCGACCACGAACTGCGAACTCGTGCGAACGACCTCGTCGATCGCCTCGTAATCGCTGATGAGACGGTGGACCATCTCCCGGTCTGCCAGATGCGCGATGACGATGAAGTCGGTGTCCCCCATCGTGAAATACACCTGATTGACCCCCTCGATGGCGGCGAGTTTCTCCCCGACGTCCTCGTGATACTGTTCGTCGTACTCCGCGATGACCTCCGTGACGACCGTGATCTCCAGCCCTACCGCCTCGAGGTCGACGTCCAACAGGTCGTTGCTCACGACGCCGTCTTCCTTGAGCTTCGTGAGCCGGTAGTGGACGGTCGATTTCGGAATGTCCGTGTACTCCGAGATTTCATCGGGACTTCCCGTCCCGAGTTCCGCCACGGCCTGTAGAATGCGAGCGTTTCGCTCGTCCATATCACGGCTATTCGCCCACTCCGATAAACAACATTCGAACATCGGGCCCGTCTCCGGACGAAAGTCGGACGCAGTTCGACGGCTCGTCGCGGCAGTTCTCCCCGATCACACGAGCGCCGTCGCGGACTCGGGCCACGACCGAAAGGTGTGTATTATATTCCAAATACTATGCTTTATTAGGACTTGGTCTAGAAGAGTGTGGTATGTCCGGACAAGAATCCGAGAAGCAAGCCGGTCACGAATCGAACGCGGCCGTCGTGTCGGCCTACGAAGATCACGTGATGCCGATCTGGAAATCGCTCGACATCCCCGTCAAACGGGCCTCGGGCTGTACGCTCGAGGACGTCGAGGGCAACGAGTATCTGGACGTCTTCGCGGGGATCGCGGTGACGAACGTCGGCCACGGGAACGAGGCCGTCGTCGACGCCGCCAAAGCCCAGCTCGAGGAGTTCGTCCACGGCTGTTCGTACGTCCATCCCAACGAGCCGGTCGCGGACCTCGCCGAGCGGATCGCCGACGTAACGCCAGGCGATCTCGAGAAGACGTTCTTCTGTAACTCCGGGACGGAGGCGGTCGAGGGCGCGGTCAAGCTTGCCCGGAAGTACACCGGCTCGAAGGAGGTTATTTCCCTCGAGATGGGCTTTCACGGCCGGACGCTTGGCAGTCTCGCGCTGACGGGCAACAACGCCTACAAGCAGGGGATGGCGCCGACGCTCAACGATGTCGCCCACACCGCGCCGCCCTACGGCTACCGGTGCTCGCGCTGTGAGGGCGGGGAGTGTGACTCGGGGTGTGCCGACGAACTCGAGCGGGTCATCGGCTCGCATACGAGCGGCGACCTCGCGGCGATCGTCGTCGAGCCGGTCATGGGCGAAGCCGGGATCGTCGTCCCGCCGGAGGGCTGGCTCGAGCGGGTCCAAGAGATCGCCCACGACCACGGCGCACTGTTGATCGCCGACGAGGTCCAGACCGGCTACGGCCGGACGGGCGAACTGTTCGCGAGCAGCCACTTCGACGTCGAACCGGACGTTCTGACCCAGGCCAAGGGGATCGCGAACGGCCTGCCGCTCGGGGCCTTTACCGCCTCCGCGGAGATCGCGGACGCCTTCGAGTCCGGCGACCACCTCTCGACGTTCGGCGGGAATCCGGTCGCCTGTGCGGCCGCGCTGGCGACGATCGACGAACTACAGGACGGGATCGTCGACGACGCCCGCAAGCAGGGCCAGTGGCTCGCCGACGAACTCGGGGCACTCGAGGACGAGTACGACGTCGTCGGGCAGACCCGCGGGCTCGGGCTGATGTGGGGCGTCGAACTCGTCGAGCCGGGGACGACGGGGCCACAGAACGTGTCGCCGGCCCCGGACAGCGACCTCGCGGCCGCCGTCAGCGACTACCTCCGCGACGAATCGAACGTCGTGATGGGCGTCGGCGGCTACTACAAGAACGTCATGCGCTTCCAGCCGCCGCTTTCCATCTCGCGCGACCAACTGCAGTACGCCGTCGACGAACTCCGGGCCGCGCTCGAGACGGTCGCTTGAGCCGACGGCTCGAGCAGCGACGGGAACCGGTCGGACCGCCCGGCGGTGACTCGTTTCCATCGGCCGATCGAACCCGTCGGCCATCTCCGGCAGCGAGAGATGTATCGTAACGACCGAAACGAGTCACATACCGATCCCACAGCCGTCGTGGGATTGTAACGGGACGTGCAGTCTGGTAGGACTGCCGGGACGACAGCGTCCGACTCGAGCGAGAGTCGGCTCTCAGCGACGGCGTCGACCGAAAGGAACGGGGGCGTGCCCGGGTGGCTGTAGAGGTGGCACAAGGGATGAGTGACACGCCGATTGATCGTCGGGAACGGGACGACTTAGCCGTGTATAAGTGACCAATACAGCACTATAGACGGTCAGTAATGAGTACGGATCACACACGTCCGCCACGCCATCGCCGGCCCGCCGCTTTTGGGTCGGGTCGGGATAGGGCGAGCCATGAGCGACGGACCGAACCGCGACCGGGCACAGGACAGCGCGGAACAGCGGAAGGCCGAGCGGGCCGATCGCACCGAGTCGATCCTCGCGGCCGTCGAACGCGATCTCGACGACCTCGAGTATCCGGTCACCAGCGAGGAACTGGCGACGGAGTACGCCACCGAGCCGATCGACATGCCCAACGAGACGGAGTCGCTGGGGAGCGTCTTCGATCGACTGGCTGGCGAGCAGTTCGACTCGCCGGCGGCGGTCCGGGAGGCGGCCGACGGCGAGATCACCGGCGAAGCCGGCAGCCCGAACGAGGCGACCCCCGAGCGCGACCGCTCGAAACTGGACGAGGGCGAGGGGGACTCGATCGACGAGCGCGGCGGGGCGGGTTACTGACACGGCGCGCTCGAGTCCCCCGCCGACGACCGGCGGATGGCGGTCCGCGACTCGTCGCTGACAGCCGTCACGCGGCCGCTCCCGCGATCGGATCGTGATATAGTAGCCACGGAAACGATTCCACACTGACCGCGACGCTCTCGTGCGATCAGGTGTGCAATGACTGTCAGTGGCTACGATAGCAGAACGGATTTACGTTCGCGTCGCCTGTTTTCGCGTATGGATTACGAGTCGAGTCTCGACCGAGCGATGGAGGATGTCCCCGATATCGGGGGCGACGAACAGCGGCTGCAGATCCCGGATCCTGAACCCCAGAAAGACGGTGCGTTCACCCGCGTCACCAACCTCGACGAGATCGCGGACGTCCTCTCGCGGGACACCGAACATCTCCACCGGTTCATCCAGCGCGAACTCGGTACCAGCGGCAAGCTCGAGAACGGCCGAGGCCGGTACAACGGCACCTTCTCCCAGAAGGACTTCGACGCGGCGATCGACGCCTACGTCGACGAGTACGTCCTCTGTTCGGAGTGTGGCCTGCCCGACACCCGCCTCGTCCGCGAGGACCGGACGCCGATGCTGCGCTGTGACGCCTGCGGTGCCTTCCGCCCGGTGACCAAGCGCTCGACGGCCAGCCAGCAGCAACAACAGCAGGAGGCCGTCGAAGAGGGCAAGACCTACACCGTCGAGATCACCGGCACCGGCCGCAAGGGCGACGGCGTCGCGGAGAAAGGCGAGTACACGATTTTCGTCCCCGGCGCGGACGAGGGCGACGTCGTCGACATCTACATCAAGAACATCTCGGGCAACCTCGCGTTCGCCCGACTCGACTGAGACGGCTCGCCGTACCGATCGCCCGGTGGGACCGCGACCGTCCTGCCGTCGCCGGCAATGACGGATCGGAGGCCGGATGGACCTCGTTTTCGTCGCGGCGCGGTTTCGACGCCGCCGACCGCAGTGACGACGCCGCCGACCGGCCGTCCCGGTCGGCGAACCGCCGCTGTTCGAGCCGACCGCGAGCGGTCGATCGCACCGATCGTCCGTCCGTCTGGCCGCGACGGTATCGACGGATGCCCGACTCTCTCCAGCGGGCGCCGGCCCCGCCGGCAGCGGATCGCGAAATTAAAGTCGACTTGTGGTAGTCACACCACCGTGGGAGTATCGTTCGACCTCTTCGGGACGCTCGTCGACGCTGATCGACCGACCGATCCGGCCGCCGCGGTCGCGGCCGAACTCGAGAAACGGGACGTACGAGTGCCCGACGACTGGGCCGCGGCCTACGCGGAGCCACACGTCGACGCGCCCGAGGGCGCGGAGATACCGTTGCCGGCTCACGTCTCGCGGGCGCTGGCGAGCCGCGGCGTCGACTACGAGGGCAACGCGGCCAGGCGGGCCGTCGTCGCGGCGTTCGATCCCGCAGTCGAGACCCGGCCGGGCGCGCTCGAGGCGGTCGCGGCCGCCCGCGATCGGGGCCCCGTCGCGATCTGCTCGAACTGCAGCGTCCCGGAACTCGTCGGCCGCACGCTCGTCCGCTCGGCGTTCGACCGCGACGACTTCGACGCCATCGTCTCGAGCGTGGGCTGTGGCTGGCGCAAGCCCGCTCCCGAGATCTTCGAGCTGACCGCCGAGGAACTCGGCGTCGCGCCCGCCGACCTCGTCCACGTCGGCGACGACCCCGGCACCGACGGCGGGGTCGAGTCCGTCGGCGGCACGGCGTTGCTCCTCGAAGAACTGTCGCTTGCGGACGTTCCCGACCGGCTGGCCACGGTGTCGACCGACGAACACAGCAGTAATGACTGAACGCTGCCCCGCTCCGACTAGCATGGAGGCGACGCCGGTGTGCTGACGACGCTTGCGGTCCTCGGGCTGGCGTTCAGCCTCGACCTGCTCGTCGGGGAGCCCCCGACCGCCGTCCATCCGGTGGCCTGGTTCGGCCGCCTCGTCGACGCCGTCGACCGGGACTGGACCGACGGCGAGCGGGGACAGCGACTGGTCGGGGTCGTCGTCGCCGCCCTCACACCGCTGGTCCCCGCCGGCATCGCCGGCGGCTTCGTCCTCGCGGCGACGCCGTTGCATCCGATGGCCGGCCCCGTCGCCGCCGCGATCGCGCTCTTTCTGACGACCAGCCTGCGCTCGCTGCTCGAGCTGACCGCGGACGTCGTGGCGGCGACCGAGGGAGAGCCCGACCGGGCCCGCGAACGGGTCCGCGGGCTGGTCGGTCGGGACACGAGCGACCTCTCGCCGGCCGGGATCCGCAGCGCGGCCGTCGAGAGCGCGGCCGAGAACCTCGCCGACGGGCTGGTCGCGACGCTGGTTCCCTTCGCCGTCCTCGCGCCGATCTCGCTGCCGGCGGCCGCGGCGGCCGCCGCCTGGGTCAAGGGCGTCAACACCCTCGACTCGATGCTGGGCTACCCCTCGAAGCCGATCGGGACCGCCAGCGCCCGACTCGATGACCTCGTCATGTACCTCCCCGCGCGCCTCGCGGCCGTCTCGATCGCCGTCGCCGCGGTCGACCCGCTCGCGCTCGCCCGCGCTCGAGCATGGGCGCGAACCCCGCCGTCGCCCAACTCCGGCTGGCCGATGGCGACGCTTGCCTGCGCGCTCGGCGTTCGCCTCGAGAAAGCGGGCGTCTACGATCTCAACCCCGACGCTGCCCTGCCGACGCTGGCCGAGGGTGAGCGGGCCGTCGCCGTCGTCGGCCGCGCGGCCGTCGTCTCGATCGCTATCGCGGTCGCGCTGGCGGCCGTCGTCGCGACCGTGGCGACGCCGTTCGTCCCCGACCTCGAGCCGTTGACGGCGGTACCGACGGCCAACGATACCGCCCCACCGGAGGTGATCGGATGGGGCTGATCGGCCGCTGGATCGGGGCCCTCCGCGGTGGGCTGGGCTTTCTGACCAGGTTGCCGGTCGGCCACCGCGACGGGGACTGGACGGCCTTTCGGACGACGCCGGCGGCGTTCCCGGTCGTCGGCCTCGTGGCGGGAACGCTCGCGGCGCTGCCGCTACTGGCCGTCGGGACGCTCGCGGCCCCAACCGTCGCGCTCGGCTACCTGCTCTCGGTCTATGTCGTGACGGGGATCCACCACCTCGACGGGATCGCTGATCTGGGCGACGCCTTGGTCGTCCACGGTGATGCCGAGCGCCGCCGCGAGGTCCTGACGGACACGACGACCGGCGTCGGCGCGCTGCTCGCGGTCGCGATCGCCATCGTCGCGCTCGCGCTGGGCGGGCTCGGGCTGGCCGGCCTCCCGCTTCGGGCGGCGATCGGCGTCGCGATCGGTGCCGAGATCGGCACGAAACTCGGGATGGCCGCCATGGCCTGTTTCGGCCGCGCCGCGTACGAGGGGATGGGCAAGGGGTTCACCGACGCGTCCGCGCCGAGTTCGTTCCTGCTCCCCCTCGCGGTCGCCGTCGCCGCGGCCGTCGGCGTCGGCGCTGTACTCGCCCGGCCGCTCCCCGTCGGGGTCGCGCTGGCCGGTGCCGTCGCCGGCCTCGCGCTCCCGTGGTACTGGGCCGACCGCCACCTCGGCGGGATCAACGGCGACATCTTCGGCGCGGCCAACGAGATCGGTCGCGTCGCCGGCGTCCACCTGGGGGTGATCGCGTGGACGCTGTTGTGATGTGCGGCGGGAAGGGGACCCGCCTCGAGAGCGCCCACGAAAAACCCCTCCACCCGATCGCCGGGACCGCCATGATCGATCGCGTCCTGTCGGCGCTCGGCGAGAGCCGGGTCGGGACGGTCTACGCCGCGGTCTCGCCGAACGCGCCCGAAACGCGACGGCATCTCGAGGAACGCGACGGCGTCCGAACGATCGAAACGGCCGGGGACGGCTACGTGGCCGATCTCGTGGCCGTCCTCGAGCGACCCGACCTCGACGCGCCGATCCTGACCGTCGCAGCGGACCTGCCGCTGCTCGAGCCTCCGGTCGTCGACCGGATCCTCGCGGCCCACGGCGACCGCGACGGCTCCCGAACCGTCTGCGTCCCAGCAGCGCTCAAGCGCCGACTGGGCGTCAGTATCGACTCGCGGCTCGCGCCCGACGACCACCTCGCGCCGACCGGGGTCAACGTGGTCGGCACGACCGACGATTCACCATCCATGACCGACGTCTACTACGACCCACGACTCGCGGTGAACGTGAACCGACGCGAAGACGCACGGCTCGCGGCCGACCGGCTGCGGACTCGAGACGGGGAGGGGCGCTGACGATGCGCGTCGTCCTCCCCGCCGGAACGACCGAGACGGCTCTGATCGACGGCATCAGCGCCGCCGGGGCCGCCCCGGAGCTGATGGAACACACCCCCTCCGCGGACGTCGAGATCCTCGCGTACGGGGAACCCGTCGCATCGCCGGTGACGCCGGTGAGTCCGAACGGCTGTCCGACGCCGGCGGCCGTGACCCGCGCCGTTCGCGAGGTGATCGACTTCGACGTCTCGATCGTCGACGCGGGGCTCGTCCAGTCGACGGCCGCACCGACCGTCGAGATCGGGGCCGACCCGGGGGCGGACGTCCGCGAGTCGGCCGCCGTTCCCGGCGCGGCCGCGGCCTTCGACCGCGCCTACGACTACGGCGCGAGTCTCCCCGACGACGAACTGCTGATCGGGGAGACGGTCCCCGGCGGGACGACGACCGCGCTCGGCGTCCTCACCGCGCTCGGCGAGCCGACCGCCGTCTCCTCGTCGCTGCCGGAGAACCCCATCGAGCGCAAACGCCGCGTCGTCGACGAGGCGCTGGCCGCGAGCGACCTCGAGCCCGGCGACTGCGAGGGCCGCCCGCTCGAGGCGATCGAAGCGGTCGGGGATCCCGTCCAGCCGACGGTGGCCGGGATCGCCGCCGGCGCGCTCGAGTCCGGCACCGCGGTGACGCTGGCCGGCGGCACGCAGATGATCGCCGTCGCCGCCGCCTTGCGCCACGCCGGGATCGAGGCCCCGCTGTCGATCGCGACCACGTCGTTCGTGGCCGACGAGCAGGGCGACCGCCTCGAGGCGGCCTGCGAGCGGGTCGGCTGCGACCTCACCGTCACCGACCCCGGCTTCGACGGACGCGACCACGTCGCGATGGAACGCTACTGCGCCGGCGAGGCCAAGGAGGGCGTCGCCATGGGCGGCGCGCTCTCGCTGGTCCCCGACGACGAGATGGCCGCGGTCAGGGACCGGCTCGAGGCGGTCTGTGCCCGTCTCGGGATCGAGGCCGAGGGAGACCCGAGCGCCAACCCGAACGCCGACGCGACGGAGGGCGGTCGTGGACCCTGACGCGATTCGACGCGGGGAACGTGTCCCCCACGGCGGCGAGCCCGACCGGGACCTGCTCGACTTCTCGGCCAACACCAATCCGCGGACGCCGGACGGGGTCGAGGACGTGTACGGAGCCGCGCTCGAGGACTCACGGCGCTATCCCGACGACGACTATCCTGACTTTCGGGCCGCTGCAGGCGAGTTCGTCGGCTGCGAGCCCGAGCGGGTGACCCCGACCCCCGGCGGGCTCGCCGCAATCCGACTTGCGATGGAGTCCGTCCTCGAGCCGGGCGACGAAGCGCTGGTACCGTATCCCAGCTTCGGCGAGTACGCCCGGGAGGTCCGGCTACAGGGCGCAGCCCCGCGGTTCGTCAGCTACGACGACCTCCTCGACCTCGGGCCGACCACCCTCGAGCCGTGCGCGCTGGCGATCGTCTGTACGCCGAACAACCCGACCGGTGACGCCGCCGATTCGGACGCCCTCGAGTCGTTCGCGGCCCGCTGTGCCGCGGCCGACACGACGCTGCTCGTCGACGAGGCGTTCCTCGGCTTCACCGACCGGCCGTCGATGGCGAGACGCGATCACGAACACGTCGTCGTTGCCCGCTCGCTCACCAAGCTCTTCGGCCTGCCGGGGCTGCGGGCCGGCTTCGCCGTGGCGAGCGGCGACCGACGCGACGCGCTCGAGACCGCCCGCCGCTCGTGGTCGCTTGGCACGCCGGCGGCTCGCGTCGGTGCCCACTGCCTTCGACGAGAGGAGTTCGTCCGCGAGACGCGCGAGCGGGTCGCGAGCGAGCGCGACCGGCTTCGCGACGCCCTCGGGGAATGGTTCGACGTTCACCCCTCCGTTGCCCCCTACCTGCTGTGTGACGTCGGTGACCGCGACGTGGCGACGGTGATCGCCGACGCACGGGCCGCTGGCGTCGCCGTCCGCGACGCGACGACGTTCCGCGGGCTGGATTCGCACGTCCGCATCGCCGTCAAGGACCGCGCGGCGAACGACCGACTGCTCGCGGCGCTTGGCGTTCGCGACGCCGACGAGGGCGGCGACGACTGACGATGTCCGACCCCGACCCGGCCTACGATGCGATCCGACGCGACGGCGTCCTCCGCGTCAGTCGGCCGGACGCCGAGTGGCTCTCGACCGGACCGAACGGCGGGCGTCGGACGGCCGATCACGCCTACAACATCTCGGTGCCCGAGGGCTGGGAACGGACGGATCTGGCCGCCTACGTCGGGGAACGCCTCGAGCGGGCGGGCTTCGATCCGCCGGGCGCGACGCGCCGCGGGCCGGCCCTGCTGACCGGCGTCGATATCGCCGACGCGCGCGGCGCGTGCCGCGGGCCGGTCACGGTCTACGCGACCGCCGGGATCTCGAACCCGGCCGCGTTACCGATCGAGGGGGGCCGCGAGGCGGCGGGCCGAGTCGACGGGAGCAACCCCGACGACCTCGCGTCCGACGAGTCGGCCCGCGGGCAGGGCCGGGGGACCGTCAACGTCGTTGTCGGCACGACGCGGGCGCTCGCGCCGGGCGCGCTCGAGAACCTGATCGCCGTCGCCGCGGAGGCAAAGGCCGCGACGCTGCTTTCCGAAACCGGGTTTCCGGGGACCACGACCGACGCGATCGTCGTCGGCCACGATCCCGAGGGCCGGTCGGCCGAGTTCTCCGGCAGCGGGACCGAGGTCGGTGGCGCGACCCGCGCCTGCGTTCGGGACGCCGTCCGGGCGTCGCTCCGGGCCCACTACGCCGACCGCGACGCGGGCGCCCCGGACTCGGTCGCCGACGCGCCCTACGGTGTCGCCACCGACGGCCGCGCCGCGGTCTTTCGGCCGCGACTCGAGTGAAATCCCCGAGGCGGGCTCGACGGTCCGGCGTCGGCTACAGGACGCCGACGTACTGCAGGCCGGCGATCAGCAGGATCGCGAGGAGCAAGACGACTTTGAACAGCCAGGGCGGCACGTCCTTCCGGATTCGGAGGGCCCAGTCCATACAGAATGGTGTCGTTTCTATTACAATAGTCTTCGGTCGGGTTCCGAGCACGAACCACCGTCGGTCGGTGCCAGTACGGCGGCGGTTCGAACCCGACAGTTAACCCGTCTCGAGCCCAACCGTCGGCCGATGGACGATCCGTCAGGCACCGACGACGGGCGGGGCGGAGACGATCCGGGAGCGATCCGGTCGATCGCACTGTCACCGGAGGACGCCGTCGACGCCTACGTCTACGGTCGAGAGAACCCCGGCGACGCCGTCCTCCGGGTCACGCCGCCGTTTCACGGCCGGATGCGGGCCCGAATCCACGTCTACCGCCGCGACGACGCCGAACTGACCGGCGCAGTCCATCTCTCGCCGGCCGCCGTCATCGCCGACGACGTCGCCGCCGACTACCCCGACCTCGAGTCGGCGCTCGCCGACGCGGACGCCGACCCCGGCTCCGACGCGGCCGAGCGACTCCGCGAGCGCCACGCCGACTCGGTCGCGGCGTGGCGAGAGCGCGCCCGCGAGGCGATCGTCGAGACGGTCGCCCTCGAGACCGACGAGGGGTCGCGGCGGGTCGAGATCAAGACGGTGGGGTAACGCGGCGCGACTGCGGCCGCCGACCGGTCCGACTCGAGACGCAACTCTTGGCCTCGAGCGTCGCTCCGTCCCGCACTTTCACTTTCACTCCGGACGGGTCGGTTTGATGAACAGTCGGTCTCACTGTACAGTATGCAACTGACACTCGAGCGGACGGACGACCGAACCGAGCGCGCCGAGGACGAGAGGGCCGCCGTCGCTGCGACCGCGGACACGACCGGACGGCAGCGACGCCGCATCGACGTCACCGACCGCCGCGCGGCGGACCTCGAGGAGTTCGTTCGGACGAACGTCGAGGCCGACGCCGTCTCGCTCGAACACCGCGGCGGTCGGACCTATCTGCTGCTCGAGGACTGACCGCGGGGAGTCGCGACCCGTGTCGCTCGAGCGGCCGCTATCGTCCCGTATAAACAGTCTCGACGTGACCAGACGAGGTCCCTTAGAGGCGCTGCAGTCGGACCTCGTCGTCGGAGATCGACTCGACGTGGTCGTCGTCGAGCGGGTAGGTGTCCTCGTCGCGGTCGCCCCAGCCGAGTTTCGACTTGATCGAGTCGGTCATTCCCGGGTCGGGATCGACGTGGGCGGTCCCGCCGCTGACCGATTTGATCATGCCGATTTCATCGCCGTTGGCATTCACGATCCGTTTCCCCTCGTCGTCGTCGGTGAAGTGTGCGGACATGCACGTTCCCCTCCGCGGGGCGTCGGGGTATAGACTGGCCCTGCATCTGCCCGGGATCGCCGACCCGCCGGGCCTCGCGATGAGTCGGTCGACCCGAACCGGCTCGCAGTGGAACCGGTACGACTAATCGGCAGGAACCGACACCGCCGGTAATGAAACTCGCGCGGATCGCGACCGACGACGGCCCGGTATCGGGACGGTACGAGGACGGCGTCGTCCACGCCGACGACGGCGTCTACGAGGTGGGGACGGACGCCGACTTCCTGCCGCCCTGCGAGCCCTCGGCGCTGTACTGTGTCGGCCGGAACTTCGCGGCGACCATCGACCAGATGGAGTACGAACGCCCCGACGAACCGGACTTCTTCATCAAGCCGCCGGCGTCGCTGGTCGGCCACCGGGATCCGGTGCCGTACCCGTCGTTCAGCGACGAGGTGACCTACGCCGGCGAACTCGCGGCCGTCATCGACGAACCCTGTCGGAACCTCGCCGAGGACGAAGTCCCCGATGTCGTCCGCGGCTACACGATCATGAACGATGTGGACGCGCTCGATCAGGGCGGGCGCACGCCCCGGAAAGCCTTCGACGCCTCCGGCCCGCTGGGCCCGTGGCTCGAGACCGCCGTCGACCCGACCGGGATCGACATGTACACCGACGTGGCCGGCGAGCGCCGCCAGGAGGCAACCACCGAACTGATGTTGTTCGACCCCGACGAGATCATCTCGTATCTCTCCCGGCGAGTTACCTTCCGGCCCGGCGACGTGGTCTCCTTTGGCAGCCCGGCCAACCCCGGCCTCGTCGAACCCGGCGACACCGTCGAAATCACCTACGAGGGCGTCGGGACGCTCCGGAATACCGTCGTCGACGCGAGCGAGCGCGAGACCCTGCCGCTCGAGGCACCCGCTCGCACGTAGGGACGTCGATCGTGACGAGTCCCCACCGCATTGCAACCCGGTTGCTGCTACCCTCGCGTCCCACCGCCGGGCGGGAACGAAAGGGGCTGGCGCTTTCAGGATCCCGGTGATCGCCACGGTCTGCTGTGCAAACTCAACCGAGGAGACGGGTAGAAAGGCACTTTACCGCGACCGCCCACCGACGACACGTGAGCGCCGACACCCGACGCGTCGAGGTCTACCCCGGCCGCGAGGTCGTCGTCGAGTTCGACCCCGAACTCACCTTCGAGTGCGTCGACGACTGCACGTGGTGCTGTCACCACGGCGTGTTGCTCTACGATCGGGACCTCCTCGAGCTGGCCCAGCGGGCGAACCTCTCGGAGACGACGACCGACTTCCGGAGCGAGAAGTTCGTCACCCGCGAGCCGAAAGACCGCGACGACCACGTCGCCGAGGACGGCCACGCCTGTGCCTTCCTGCGCGAGGACGGCCTCTGTACGCTCCACCTCGAGGAAGACTGGAAGCCGACCCGGTGTTCGGTCTTTCCGCTCGCCGTCCGGCTCGAGGACGGCGACCTCCACGTCGACATCCGGGACTCGGCCCACGACCACTGCGACGGGTTGAACGTCAGCGAGCGGTCGGTCATCGACAACCTCGAGGCGTTCCTGCCGGAGGTGCTGTGGGACCTCGAGAACCCGGACTCGGAACGGGAGCTGTAGCCGCGGTTCGGATCGGACCCGCTCGCGGGCCGACGACCGATCGCGTCCCCACGGCTCCGAACCCAGAAACAGTCGAACAGTATCGTGGGGGAAGCTACCGTGGCTCTCCAAGCGTTTAAAAGGCTGCCGCACGTAGTTAAGCTGTGACAGAAGACTCCGGGCGACGGAACCTCCGTATGCCCAACAGCGATGAAGTATTCGCCGTCGTAACCGAACACCTCGGTGGCAACCACGTCCAACTGCGGTGTGAAGACGGCAAGGAACGGCTCGGCCGCATCCCCGGGCGCATGAAATACCGCACCTGGATCGAGCAAGACGACATCGTCGTCGCCGAGCCGTGGGACTGGCAGGATGAGAAGGCCACCATCGAGTGGCGCTACACCGGTCAGGACGCGGATCAACTGCGTCGCGAAGGCCATATCGATTGAACCACGCGACCGGGTCCGACAACTACTAGCTTTCTCTCGAGACGACGACCTACCTAGCAACAGCTCCTCCTCGAGCCGTGAAAAATCGGACGACGAGGCCGACTGTGTTAACAGAAGTACACCCAGTAGGTGTGGCCGTCCGAACAGGTAACCGTCGTGTGGTCGCCAAACGCCGCGACCGACTGCCGTATCTTCACATCGACCTCCTCACGTGGAAGGGAGACCGTCGCGCTCTCCCCGCAGTGCGGACAGGTGACCGCTTTCGTCGCGATTGCTTGCATTGTCGTTCCCCGTGGTACAGTATGGCACGAGGGAGCATAACTGTTCGTCGCGGTCCGATCGCTCGCGGTCGACGCGTGTCGCGGCGAAACTGATCTACCGGACGGCGAACGCCGTTACGTTCGACCGTCGGTCCGTGCCTCGACGCGCATTTCGACGTACCGATCCGCCCACGTCCGGACGTGCCGCCGGATGGACTCGCGGACGGTCGAGATGAGTCCGTCCGTCGGGGCGTGATCGACGTGATCGGCGTCGTCCTCGAGTGCGGACTGCTCGCCCGGCTTCCGTGGCCCTTCTGGAAAACTCATCGTGCTAGTACGTACCGTATTTAGTGTGATAAAGATTGAGGATATTTCCGCCACGCGGGAGCCCACGAGCGCGCTCCACTGTCTTCAGCCGCACTTGCCGCCATATGAACGGGTCACATGGACGGGACAGACGAAAATACTCTTGTTTCGGACCTCCGATAGCAGCGTTCACGCCTCAATGACCGATACGTCAACGTCGCCGAGCATCCAAAAGACGCTCCTCAAGTACCAACACGTGTTCGTGTTTCTCGCGCCGCTTTTGTTCGTCGTCGGCGTCTACTTTGTCGCACCGACCCCGGCGGATGCCGGGACTGGCTACTGGCTCGAGTACTGGTGGCTGTTCGTCGCATTTCTCATCGGCGCGACCATCGTCAACACCGTCGGAATCAGCGGCTCCGCGCTGTTCGTCCCCTTCCTCATCTTCGTCTTCCCGCTGGTCGCGTATCCGCTCGAGCCGAACACGCTGGTGAAGATCGGCCTCATCAGCGAGTCCTTTGGCCTCTCGAGTTCCGCGCTGGCGTTCATCCAGTACGGGCTGGTCGATCGACGGCTCGGGACGGCGCTGATCCTCGGTGGCGTTCCGTTCGTCGTCGCCGGAGCCTTGCTGTCGTTTGTCATCCCGGAACCGCTGTTTCACGCCCTGCTCGGGATCGCGCTCCTGGCCGCGGCGTACCTCCTGCTCAAGGCGGACCTCAGCCACGAGGAACCCGGCGGTGGCGACGGTGGCGAGGCGGTGGCGGCCGACGGTGGGGCCACGGAGTTGCCAAACGACGCGAACAAGCTCGGTCCCGCGGGGGTCGAAACGAACGATGCGGGGACCGTGACGCGGGTCGATCGCGACGGCAACGACTACCGGTACTCCCGGAACGGCTACCTCGAGCGGTTCGCCAACTACAGCGTCGGCGGCGTCTTTCAGGGGCTCGCCGGGTTCGGAATCGGTGAACTGGGCATTATCTCCATGCTCCGGACCGACGTCCCCGTTCGCGTCGCGATCGGGACCAACCACATCGTCGTCGCGACGACGGCCGTGTTGGCCTCGCTCGTTCACGTCTTCGGCGGCGGGCTCGTGCCCGGCGGACACACGATGGACCTCGCCTCGACGCCGTGGAACATGGTCGTCTGGACGGTGCCGGCGACGACGCTGGGCGGACAGATCGCTCCCTACGTCTCGGCGGCGCTCGATACGAGCACGATCAAGAAAGGCGTCGGCGGCCTGTTCGCGATCATCGCCGTCGCGCTGTTCCTGATGGCCTTCGGCGGGTTCTGAGCGCGGCCCTCGCCACTCGCCTCGCGGCCGGGGAGCGACCTCGAACCGCCGACTGTCGTGACGCCTCACCGCGTCGCGCCCTTCCACTCTCGGAGCCCGACGGTCTCCCCGTCGAGCGCCGTCGGATCCGCCTCGGTCGCCGCCCAGACGAACATCGGCGCGACGGCTGCCGGATCGCGACCGGTCCCGCCCGAGAGTTCCGTCGCGACGATGCCCGGATCCAGACAGCCGACGACGTACTCGGTGTCGGCGGCGAAGCCGCGTGCCACCGCCTCCGCCGTCGCCTTCGAAATCGCGTAGGAGCCGTAGCCCGCGCTCCCGTCTCGAGCGACCGCACCCGTCGGGACGAGGACCCGCGCGCCGTCGTTCAGGTGGGGCAGCGACTCGCGGATCGTCGCGTACGCGCCGCGCCCGTTCGTCCGCCAGTGGTCGTCGAACGCCGCGTACGACTCGTCGTCCGTCGGCGTCTCCCCCGGCTCGCCGTGATAGACCCCCGCCGCGGGGACGACGACGTCGATCCCGCCCTCCGAGCCCGCCCGCGCGGCGGTCTCGGTTAGCCGCTCTACGTCGTACTCGTCCCGAACGTCGGTTCGGTGGCCGTCGGCGGTCGCGCCCGCCCGCTCGAGTTCGTCGACGGTCGCTGTGACCGCCTCGGCGTCTCGAGCGCCGACGACGACGGTCGCCCCCTCGGTCGCGAACGCCTCGGCGACGGCCCGGCCGATTCCGCGAGTGCCGCCGGTCACGACGGCTGTCGTTCCGTCCATACTGCACCGACGGGACCGAGTCACAGGAAACCACCGGACGGCCGGACGCCGAATCGGGCACTCGGGACCCTCCCCGATAACCGATCGGGTTCCCTACCTATGTATGACACACGTTTAACACCGGGCCGCTACTCACGTACGACCATGCAATCGCTGTCCGGTGAGTCGGTCGTCGTGATCGGGGGCGGGATCGGTGGGCTCTCGACGGCCTGTTACCTCGCCGATGCGGGTGCCGACGTGCGCGTCATCGAAAAGAACGAACAGCTTGGCGGCCGGGCGAGCCGGCTGGAGAAAGACGGCTTCCGGTTCGATATGGGGCCCTCGTGGTATCTGATGCCCGACGTCTTCGAGCGCTTTTTCGCTGAGTTCGGCCGGACGCCGAGTGACTATTACGACCTCGAACACCTCGACCCCCACTATCGGATTTTCTTCAAGGACGGCGATCAGGTGGACATCACGCCCGATCTCGAGCGGACGAAAGCCGTCTTCGAGGAGTACGAACGGGGGGCGGGCGAGGCCCTCGAGCGCTACCTCGAGAAGTCGAAGGAAAACTACGAGGTCGGGATGGAACACTTCGTCTACGAGGACCGCCCGCGGCTGCGAGACTACCTCGACCTCGACGTCGCACGACAGGCTCGCGGCCTCTCCTTGCTGGGGTCGATGCAGGGCCACGTCGAGGGCTACTTCGACCATCCGAAACTCCAGCAGATCATGCAGTACACGCTCGTCTTCCTCGGCGGGTCGCCGACGAACACGCCGGCGCTGTACAACCTGATGAGCCACGTCGATTTCAACCTCGGCGTCTGGTACCCCGACGGCGGGATCGGCGCGGTCATCGACGGGATCACGGACCTCGGCCGGGAACTCGGCGTCGAGTACGAGACAGGTCGCCCGGCGACGGAGATCAAGGGTCGCACGGGCGGGTTCGAGGTCGAGACCGCCTCGGGACCGATCCCGGCGGATCTGGTCGTCAGCAACGTCGACTACGCCCACACCGAGCAGGAACTGCTCACTCCCGAACGGCGCGGCTACGACGCCGACTACTGGGAGGACCGTACCTACGCCCCCTCCGCGTTCCTGCTCTATCTGGGCGTCGAGGGCGAGGTCGACGACCTCGCGCATCACACGCTCGTGCTGCCGACCGACTGGCAGGACCACTTCGACAAGATCTTCGAGGACCCACAGTGGCCCGACGACCCCGCCTACTACCTGTGTGTCCCCTCCGAGACCGACGACAGCGTCGCGCCCGAGGGCCACAGCACCCTCTTTGCCCTCGTCCCGATCGCGCCCGGCCTCGAGGACACCCCCGAGATCCGCGACGAGTACCGCGACCGGGTCCTCGCGGACATCGCCGCGAACACGGGCACCGACCTCCGGGACCGGATCGTCCTCGAGGAACGGTTCACCGTTTCCGACTTCGCGAGCCGATACAACAGCCACGACGGGACGGCACTGGGGATGGCCCACACCCTCCGCCAGACGGCGCTTTTCAGGCCCCCACACCGCTCGAAAGAAGTCGACGGACTCTACTTCGTCGGCGGCGATACCACGCCCGGAATCGGCATGCCCATGTGTCTCATCAGCGGCGAACTGACCGCCGACGCGGTCCTCGACGACCACGGGACCGCGCACACGCCGTGACGGCCGCTCGAGCGGCCCGACGGACCGAACGCACCGGGCGACGCTCCCCGGAGCGAGACGACCGACCGCGCCGCGGAAGTCGGTGCGGGACAGCCCCGAGACACGATCGATGAGTTCGGAATCGACCGCCGCGAGCGAGACCGCCCTCGGCGAGCGGCTGTCGTACCTGCTGTCGCTCTCGCGGCCGCGGTTCTGGCTCTATCTCGCGGGGCCGGTCGTCGTCGGCGTCGCCTACGCCGCCGACGCCCCGAACGAGCTGTTTACGCCGGCCACGGTCGCGCTGTTCGCCTACTTCCTCCTGCCGGCGAACGTCTTCCTCTACGGCATCAACGACGTCTACGACCGGGAGATCGACGCCGCGAACCCGAAGAAGGAGGATCGGGAGACACGCTATCGCGGGCAGGGGTACGTCCCGGCGGCCGTCGGGCTCTGTGGGGCGCTGCCGATTCTGCTCGTCCCACTTGTCGGGGCGGCCGCGGTGCCGTGGCTCGCGGCCTTCCTCGTCCTCGGGGCGGCCTACAGCGCCCCGCCGGCGCGGCTCAAGACGACGCCGCTGCTGGATTCGATCTCGAACGGGCTCTATGTCACGCCCGGGATCGCCGCGTACGCGACCGTCGCCGGCGCGGCACCGCCGCTCCTCGCGATCGTCGGCGGCTGGCTCTGGGCCATGGGGATGCACACCTTTTCGGCGATCCCCGACATCGAGCCCGACCGCGAGACGGGCATTCGCACGACCGCGACGGTACTCGGCGAACGGCGGACCTACGTCTACTGCGGCGCGTGCTGGCTCGCCGGCGCGGCCGCGTTCGGCACGATCGACGTGCGGTTGGGTGCCCTCCTGCTCGTCTATCCCGCCCTCGTGGCCGCCATCGCGACCGCGAGCGTCGCCGTCGACCGCGCGTACTGGTGGTTCCCGGCGATCAATACCGTCGTCGGCGCAGTGTTGACCATGGGCGGACTCTGGAGGCTGCTGTATGGATAGCGGCGAACCGACCGCGCCGGGATCGGACGGCGACGCCGCGAGCCCGATGGCGGACGCGTCGGGCCGCGCCGCCGAGCCCTCGAGCCCGCGTCGCGGCGACGCGGGTGCCGCCGACGATTCGCGACGGGCGACCGTCCAGCGCCGCCTCGAGGCGCTGATCCGCGAGAACCGGTTTACCATCGCGGTCGTCTTCCCCGTGATCGGTGCGGTGACGCTGGTCGCCAGCGCCGAGGGATTGCTCCCGCCGGCGCTGTCGTACAATCCGTTCCTGATCCTGTTCGGGACGCTGGTGATGCGGTCGCCGCTGGTCGTCGCCCTGTTGCCGCAGATCGACCGGCGGGCGGCCCTGCCGCTGGTCGTGCTGATCGCTTACACCTACGGGATCGAACTGCTGGGCGTTCGGACGGACTGGCCCTACGGGGCCTTCGAGTACGGGATCAGTCTCGGGCCGATGCTCGGCGGCGAGGTGCCGCTTGCCCTACCGCTGTTTTTCGTCCCGCTGGTGTTGAACGCGTACCTGCTGACGCTGCTGGCGCTTGGCGATCGAGCGGCCCGGCTCGTTCCCCGACTGCTCGGAGCGATCGCCGCCGTGGTGGCGGTCGATCTGGTCCTCGACCCGGCGGCCGTCGCCATCGGCTTCTGGTCGTACGTCCCGTCCGGCGGCTACTACGGCGTCCCCCTCTCGAACTACCGAGGCTGGCTCCTCTCGGGGACGATCGCCGTCGTCCTCGTCGAGGCGGCCTTCGACCGACGGGCGCTCGTCGAACGCGTCCGGGCCTGCGAGTTCGCGCTGGACGATCTGGTGAGCTTCGTCCTCCTGTGGGGGGCGATCAACCTCCTCTATACGAACTGGCTGGCGGCCGGCGTCGCCGGCGCGTTCTGTCTCGGCCTGCTCCGGACCGACCGCTACGACCTCGGGATGCTCCGGGGAACGTGACGGTCCCGCGAACGCGACCGTGGACCGGCCCGCGTCGAACGCGACCGAGTGTGCCGGCCCCCCGCTTTTGCTCGCGGCCCCCGTGGCACCCGTATGGCGACCAAGGAACCCCTCGAGTGTCCCGTCTGCCGCGAGTCGCCGGGAGCCGGCACGCAACTCGAGGACCATCTGGTCGACGAACACGAAAAGCGCAAGCTGGCGAAGTTTATCGTCGCCGAGACGGCGGCGCTGACGACCGACGACGTCTCGGAGTGATCAGACGAACAGACTCGAGATGGCGTCGCCCAGCAGGAGCAACAGCACTACTGCGGCGACGGTAATCGCGAGCCAGACGCCGAGACCGATCGCCGTCGTCCGAGCCATGCGTTTATCGGTGCCGGTGATATCGGACCCCGTGTCCGTGGACATACCGTCGGATACGGGACCGATCACAACGAAAGAATAGCCACCATATCGAGGGGTTTGAAGAGCTACCGCGTCGGGACGCCGTCGCCGTGTTCGGGCCCGTGACGGCTGGGCTCGCGGGTCGGCACCGCCGACACCCGCTGGAACACCGCTTCCGGATCCCGGTTCCAGTGCCAGTGCCAGCGCGTCTTCGCGAGACACCACAGCTTCCGGGTCGTCGACAGCGACGGCTCGGCGGAGAGGACGTCGTACTCTTGGGCACGGATCAGCGAGTGGTGTTCCGCATAGAGGACGGCCGCCAGCAACACGGGCAGCTGACAGTCCTCGGGGAGATACCGGATCCCGGCGACCCCCTCGCGGTAGAGGTTCTCGGTCCGCTTGAGTTCGGCCGCCATCGCCGCCGCGAACGACTCGGAGTGTTCGAGGCGTTCGATCTGGGCCGGATCGACGCCGTGTTCCCGGAGCGTCTCCTGTGGGATGTAGATCCGGTCCCGTTCGACGACGTCCTCCCGGACGTCCCGCAGGAAGTTCGTCATCTGGAACGCCTCGCCGAGTGTCACCGCGTGGGGAATCGCGGTCTCCTCGGCCTCGGGCTCCATGATCGCGGTCATCATCACGCCGACCGCAGCCGCCGACCCGCGCATGTACGACTCCAGGTCCGCGTAGGTCTCGTACCGGTGGGTGTCGATGTCCGTCGCCATCGCGTCGATGAAGACCGCTACCTCGCGGTCACTGATCCCGTATCGCTCCCGAAGCTCGACGAACGCCTCGAGGACCGGATCGTCGGGCTCGCGCTCGCCCAGCGCCTGTGCCCGGAGGTCCTCGAGTCGCTCGCGCTGTCGTTCCGGGTCGACGCCCGCGGCGTCGTCGACGACCTCGTCGGCGATCCGAAAGAACGCGTAGAGGACGTGCGTGGCGCGTCGCACTCGCTGGGGGAGAAACCGCGTCGCGAGATAGAACGTCTTCCCGGTCCGCTTCTGTATCGCCTTGCCTGCGTCGATGTGTTCCTGTTGCATTCTCTGTTGCTGACCCTACCCGCCGGCGAACGGATGTATATGGTACGACAGGAGAGTATAAAATAGCATACCCTCACTATGTTCAGAATCGCTGTCGGACGACGGTCGCGCTTCCGACACAGTCCCGTCGACCGACGGGTCACTCGAACAGTTCCTCGAGGACTTTCCGTTGTGCGGTCCGGAGATGCTGATGGAACGTCGACCGGGAGATGTCCATCGAGTCGGCCAGCTCCTCGCCGGAGACGTCGCGGGGCCACTCGAAGTAGTTCGCGTAGTAGGCCTTTCGCAGCGCCAGCGACTGACGGTCGGTCAGCGACGACTCGAGCCGCGACGAGACGTCGTGTGGCCGTTGGCTCGGCTCTTCCCGTTCGTGATAACGGATCAGTTCGACCCGGTCGTACCGACGCTCGAGGAGGTCGTACGCGGAGCGAGCGGACCGGCTGTCGGGCAACTCGACGGCGAGGTCGGCGACGCCGTCGCTGACCGACAGTTCCTGGACCACCGCACCGTGTTCGTTCAGCGCCGTCACGGGGCCGTCTCCGGCGGTGACCTCGAGGAGCGTCCCGCCGTCGGTCTCCGAGAGGACCGAGAGGGCGCGGGCGTCCGCGTGCGGCGCGAGCGCCGTCTCGTCGTCGAGTTCGCGATCGGCGTGGAGAATCAGCCGCGGCGTCTCGTCGGCGTCGTAGGTCAACCCGCGGTAGCTGATCGTCGCGTCGACGCGCTCGGACAGCGACGTGACGAACAGCGACGGGTCCTCGACGGCGACCTCGATCGAGACGACGGCCTCGCTCGTGAGCATCCGTCTGGCCTCGAGAGCGTTCATCGCGGTCGCGACCGTCCCGGCGAGCGACTCGAGGACCAGCGACTCCCGCTCGTCGAAGGCGCCGGGTTCGTCGGCGAACACCACGAGGACGCCGTAGGTCACGTCGCCGTACGCGAGCGGCAACGCGGCGACCGATCGGAACCGCTCGCCGGCTCCCACGGGCCACCAGCGATCGGCGTCGTCGAACGCGTCGATGTCGTCGATCACTCGCGGCTCGCGATCGACGAACGCCCGGACGGCGGGGTGGGATTCGTCGCTCTCGAGGACGAGTTCGTCGTCCTCGAGCGGGACGTCGTCACGACTGGCCCACTCGCGGGGAGAGAGCCGCCGTCTCGTGACGTCGACCCGGCCGGTCCAGGCGAGGACGTACGGATCGGTGTCGGTCAGCCGCGTACAGACGTCGCGCTCGAGGGTCGCCCGGGTCTCCGCGCCGACCGCCGCGTCGGTGATTTCGCTGACCAGTCCGTCGACCCGCTCGAGGACGTGTTCGACGGCCTCCCGTTCCGCGCGTACCTGTTCGGCGTTCTCCTCGGCGGCGATCTCGGCCAGTTTCCGGTCGGTGATCTCGAGGTGGACCAGCGAGGCCAGTCGCCGGCCCTCGTGTGAAAATCGGGTGACGCGCATCAGGAACCAGTGCTTCCGATCGGGCGAGTGACACGGATACTCCATGGAAAACGCTTCCCGGTCGCCTGCGAGGACGGCCTCGATCCCCGCGACCGCCCGCCGGGCGTGTTCGTCCTCGGCCGTCGTGGCGCTCGCGAGGTAGTCGACGCCGACGTGGTCCGCGGAGTCGTCCGCGGGACCGAACTCGCGCCAGGAACGGTTGGTCAACACGATCTCTCCGTTCTCATCGATGAGTGCGACGGTGATCGGGAGGTCCTCGAGCGCCGACGCAGCGAGTTCGTGCCGAGTGCCCATCGACTCGGCATACGTGGTACCGCCTCTTAACACGATTGGACGGCCCGACTGCGATCACACCGCTCGACGGGA
Source organism: Natrinema mahii (assembly GCA_000690595.2). Taxonomy (GTDB): domain Archaea; phylum Halobacteriota; class Halobacteria; order Halobacteriales; family Natrialbaceae; genus Natrinema; species Natrinema mahii. The sequence goes on from JHUT02000001.1 coordinate 703,596, forward strand.
ACGAGCGGCCGATCGAGTAGCGCCGTTCGATAGCGATAGTGATGAAATTCGTATATGTTCGATAACGTTTTTATCGCTGTTCGTGGACGGCTCCCACGGAGATCCGGCGCCCCGGACCGCCGAACAGACGACTCGAGCCCTGCATCGGGCGTTTTGCCGGAGACGGCTCGCCCGTCAGCAGGCCCTCGAGGATGGCGGTCGATCCGACGAGCCGATCTCCGAACTCGTCCACGCGATCCCGGGCGCGCTCGACGTCCGTTCGCCGGCCGACCCACGGGTCGCGTCGTCCACGCGTCATCCCCTGTCAGACGCGGTCGCGGCCGGTCGTCCCGATCGGCCGCTCGACCCGTCGAAACCGAGAGTGGTTGTCCAGTGTGAACAAATATCTATGTATCATCGTCGCATACTCCCGCTCATGGCACAGGATCAGGCGACGCGCGGACGGTCACGGTGTCGCAACTGCGGCTTCGAAGCGCCCGGCGGGGACGACGACTGGCGACGGATCGAGGTCCCGAAACTGGGCCGGATGACCCAGTGCCCGGACTGTGAGAGTACGGACGTCATCACCACCCGCTGATACGGTTTACTGTCACTGTTTCCTGGTGTCCCCGCGACCGTCCTGCGGGGACACCGGTACTGATTGACAGTAAACCGTATGAGGTGCCCGTCCGACGAGCGTCGGGCCGTCGTCACGGACAGACTCTTCAACGACTCGCCCCTACTGTGGGTATGAGCAACGAATCGGCGGAACCCCCGTCGGCCGACGAGGAGTGGCGCGACCGGCTGAGCGACGAGGAGTACCGGATCCTCCGGGAAGCGGGAACCGAACCGGCGTTCAGCGGCGAGTACGTCGACCACAAGGAGGACGGCACCTACGCCTGTGCCGGCTGCGGTGCCGAACTGTTCGACTCCGAGACGAAGTTCGAGTCCGGCTGTGGCTGGCCCAGCTTCTACGACACCGACAGCGACCGGGTCGAAACCCGCCTCGATACGAGCCACGGGATGCGCCGAACCGAGGTCGTGTGTGCGAACTGTGGCGGCCACCTGGGCCACGTCTTCGACGACGGCCCCGAACCGACCGGCAAGCGATACTGCATCAACTCCGTCGCGCTCGAGTTCGACGACGAGTGACGGCCCGCGGCGAGCGATCGGCGAGCCGACCGCCCGCGGGCAGTCCGCCCGCCGTCGTTCGGGCGGGTCACCGCGGTGGCGACTGCAGGCAGCATGGGTTTTGAAACCCCTGTCTCATCACCGCCCACGTCGGGAAAGCGGCCGACGGCCGGGAAACTGCGTCAGGGGATGGCCGCCGAGATCGTTCAGGACGACGCGGATCCACAGTCCGAGGACGCGGAACCGATCGTCGGCGAAGTCGGGGCGATCGACGGCGACGAGTCCGAGGGCCCGCACGTGACACTGCACGGTACCGTCGGACACGTCCGGTCGATCGCGGCCGACCGGTAGCAACCACCGAGTTCCGAGGTTCAACTCGGGTGGCAAATGCGATCGATATCTAAACGAAATCTGCGAATTATGTCCACTGTTCAACCACCGATCGGCCGTCTTTCGGAACATTCATACTCCTTGTGGCGGAACTGGCGACCATGACGCCCGAAGCGACACCGGTCGGACGAGAGGCGGACAGGGCGAGTGACGTCGTCGCTGCAGTCGACGAGATCGACGGTCGGCCGCACCTCGTGATCGCCGACATCGCTCGAGACGACGCCTGGATCGCGATGGGCGAGTCCGGGGCCGTCGCCGTCGAAGACCACCGGTAGACCGCTCGGGATTTCTCAGACGGATTCTCGGCACTGTGACCCCGGACACCGTCAGCGATCGCTGTCGGCCTCGCGGCGCTGCGCGGACCGCCGCGACGACCCCGGCCGGCACCCGCCCTCGACGGTGACGCACCGAGCCGCCCCACCGGGCTCGAGCGGCGAACGGGCGTCGGTCCCGGCGAGCGCGACCGGAACGATGGGTTCTATCGGCCGGAGGTCGTAACGGGAACGATGGCTTCCGAACGGCCGCTCGACGGCGCCCGGCTCCTCGTCGTCGAACCCACCGACGCGAGACCCGAGCCGCTGGCGAGCGTCCTCGACGACGACGCGCTCGACGCGACCGCGGTGTCGACCGCCGCGGCGGCGCTCGAGCGCCTCGAAACGACACCCGTCGACTGTCTGTTGACCGTCCAGGCGCTCCCGGATCGGAGCGGGCTCGCCCTCCTCGAGGCGGTCAGGGAGCGCGAGCCCGACCTGCCGGTCGTCCTCGCGCCGGTCGACGGCGACGAGTCGGTCGCCAGCGCGGCGATCGCCGCGGACGTCTCGGCGTACGTCCCCCTCGACGACACCGCCGACGGGCCGGCAGAGGACCTCCGGTCGGCGATCGAACGGGCGCTGTCGGCCGCCGCCGACCGCCGGTGGCGACGGGACCGCGCCCGGGCGTTCGACGCCGTCTTCGACGATCCGGAGGCGTACGGCTGGCTGCTCGCGCCGGACGGAACCGTGCGACGGGCCAACGAGCCCGCGCTCGAGGCGATCGACGCGACCGCGACCGACGTCCGCGGCCGCCCCTTCGCGGACCTCCCGTGGTGGGAGGCGACCGTCGACGGGGATGCGGTACTCCGAAACGCGATCGAGACGGCCGCGAGCGGGGAGATCACACACCGAGAACTGACGCGCGTCCGCGCCGACGGTGTGGGCGTCTCCGGACGGGACGGAGGCGACGCTGCGAGGGAGACGGCCGATCCCGACCGGGGTCGAACGTTCGACGTGACCGTCCGGCCGATCCGCGACGAGTCCGGGACCGTCGTCTCGCTGTTTGCACGGGCGAGCGACGTCACCGAGCGCGCCCGCCTCGAGCGGGAGTTACGCGAGTCCGAGCAGCTACACCGCGTGACGCTCAACAACATGACCGACACGGTCCTCATCACCGACGACGACGGGGCGTTCACCTACGTCTGTCCGAACGTTCACTTCGTCTTCGGCTACTCCGACGACGAGATCCACGAGATGGGGACCATCGACGAACTGCTCGGGCCGGACCTCTTCGACCGCGACGAACTCGAGGCGGCCGGCGTCCTGACCAACATCGAGTGTACCGCCACCGACAGGGCGGGCCGGGAACACACGCTGCTGGTCAACGTCCGGGAAGTCTCGATTCAGGGCGGGACGACCCTCTACAGCTGTCGGGACGTGACGACGCGGAAACGACGCGAAGAGGCGCTGACGGCGCTGCACCGAACCACCCGCGAGCTGTTGTACGCCGAGACGGACCGCGAGATCGCCGACATCGTCGTCGACGACGCGACGGACGTCCTCGACCTCGAGGCCAGCGCCGCGTACCTGTTCGACACGGACGAGAACGTCCTGCGGCCGGCCGCGTCCTCGCCGGCCATGGAGCAGTTACACGGACCGGTCCGGGACCACCGGGCGACGGACGACAGCGTTCCCGGTCGCGTCTTCGTCGACGGCGAGAGCCGGTTCTTCGCGGACGTCCACGGGTCGCCGTTGCTCTCGAACCCGGGCACGGAGCTGCGAAGCGTCGCGTCCGTTCCGCTCGGGGATCACGGCGTCTTCGTCGCGGGCTCGAGCGAGCCGGACGCCTTCGACGACGTCGCCCGCGAATTGACGAACCTGCTGGCCGCGACCGCCGAGGCCGCGCTCGACCGCGTCGGGCGCGAGCGGACGCTGCGCGAACGCGACCGCGAACTCGAGCGGCGCAACCGCCAGCTCACCCGTCTGAACGGCGTCAACGAGATCATCAGGGACCTCGATCAGGCGCTGGTCGGCGCGGAGACTCGCGACGAGATCGAACGCGCCGTCTGCGACCGGCTCACGACCGCGGATCGGTTTTCGTTCGCCTGGATCGGAGCGGCCGACGCCGGCGACGACCGACTCGCGATCCGCGCCGACGGCGGCGCGACCGAGGGGCGGTCGTATCTCGACAGCGTGTCGCTCTCGCTGACCGAGGGCACCGAACCCGCGGTCAGGACCGCGACCGACCGGGCGGTAACCGGCGTCGCGAACGTCGCCGACGGGCTCCGCGAGGAACCGTGGCGGTCGGAAGCGCTCGCCTGTGAGTTCCAGTCCGCCGTGAGCGTCCCGCTGTCCTACGACGACTTCACGTACGGCGTCCTGACCGTCTACGCCGATCGGCCCGACGCGTTCGACGAGATGGTCCGGACCGTCCTCGCCGAACTCGGGGAGACGATCGCCGCCGCGATCGCCGCCGTCGAGCGCAAGCGCGCGCTCCTTTCGGACTCGAGTACGCGCCTCGAGTTCGCGGTGGGCGACGAGACGTTCCTCTTTACCCGCCTCGCCCGGCGGACCGACTGCACCGTCTCGTTCGACGGCGGCGTTCGCCACCGCGAGGACGGCGCGACCGTCGTCGTGACGGTCGCGGGCGCGTCGCCAGACGACGTCGCCGCCGCGGCCACGGACCTCGTCACCGTCGATGGGGCGCGGGTCATCGGCCGCGACGGCGACGGGGACGGCTCCGACGAGGACGTCGGCGGGGCGGTCCTGCTCGACCTCTCGCGGCCGGTTCTCGCACTGCAACTCGCGGACCACGGGGTACTGCTGCGCGGCGTGGAAGCGACCCCCGACGACACGCGCGTCGTCGTTGACGTCCCCAGTTCCGTCGACGCGCGGGGCGGTGCCGACGTCGTCTCGACGGTGTTTTCCGAGGTCGAACTGCGGTCGAAGCGATCCGTCGAGCGGACGACCCCGCGTGACTTCCACGCGAGCCTCCGCGACCGGCTCACCGACCGCCAGCTCGAGGTCGTTCGGCTCGCGTACTACGGCGGCTACTTCGAGTCGCCCCGCTCGCAGTCCGGCGAATCGATCGCCGAGACGCTCGACATCTCGCCCGCGGCGTTTTACCGGCACGTGCGGACCGTCCAGCGGAAGCTCTTCGCGATCGTGTTCGACGAGATCGGACTGCCGGCAAACTCACCGCAAGGGGTTGAATAGTGAACCCCCACCAACCGACGACGCTAGTTATCTGACGAATAGGTTCATCCTAATATCCCTATTATTCCTAAGTGCGACGAACGCACGATTAGCCGCGCTCGTCATCTCTCACATGCAACACAAAGACGCCGAACTCGACCCCGAAACGGAATCGACCTACGAGTGTTTCGAATGCGGTACCGTCGTCCGCGCCGCCGCGCCGGACGCCTGCCCCGAGTGCGGGGCCGAGATGCGAAACCGGCGCACACCGATGGAGTAACGATGGCATCGCAAAATCGTTCTTCGCCCTCGAATCGGGAAGCGACGGGTGAATCGGCCGAGTCGGAAACCGCACTCGAGACGGCGCGCCGGCAACTCGACCGCGCCGCCGCCCGACTGGACGTCGACGACGCGGCCCTCGAGCGGCTGCGCCACCCCGCGTCGGTCTACGAGGTAACAGTACCCCTCGAGCGCGACGACGGCTCGGTAGAGGTCTTCACCGGCTACAGGGCCCAACACGACAGCGTTCGCGGCCCCTTCAAGGGCGGACTGCGCTATCATCCCGACGTGACCCGCGACGAGTGTGTCGGGCTCTCGATGTGGATGACCTGGAAGTGTGCGGTGATGGACCTGCCCTTCGGCGGCGCGAAAGGCGGGATCGTCGTCGACCCCAAGCGCCTGAGCGACGACGAGACCGAACGGCTCACGCGTCGGTTCGCACAGGAACTGCGCGACGTGATCGGGCCGAAGTCGGATATCCCCGCGCCGGACATGGGGACCGATCCGCAGACGATGGCGTGGCTGATGGACGCCTACAGCATGCAGGAAGGCGAGACCATCCCCGGCGTCGTCACCGGCAAGCCGCCCGTCATCGGCGGCAGTTACGGCCGCGAGGAAGCGCCGGGGCGAAGCGTCGCCATCGTCACCCGGGAGACCTGCGAGTACTACGACTACCCCCTCTCCGAGACAACCGTCGCCGTCCAGGGCTTCGGTAGCGTCGGTGCCAACGCCGCCCGCCTGCTCGCCGACTGGGGCGCGACCGTCGTCGCCGTCAGCGACGTCAACGGCGGGGTCTACGACCCCGACGGGATCGACGTCGCGGCGATCCCCTCCCACGACGAGGAGCCCGAAGCCGTCACCCGGTTCGCGGCCGGTCTCACCGAGGACGACAGTCCGCGCCGGCTCTCGAACGAGGAACTGCTCGAGTTAGACGTCGACGTCCTGATCCCGGCGGCCGTCGGCAACGTCATCACCGCCGACAACGCCGACGCCATCGCCGCGGACATCGTCGTCGAAGGTGCCAACGGCCCGACGACGTTCGCGGCCGACACCATCCTCGAGGAACGCGGGATCCACGTGATCCCGGACATCCTCGCGAACGCGGGCGGCGTCACCGTCTCTTACTTCGAGTGGCTCCAGGACATCAACCGCCGTGCGTGGGCGCTCGAGCGGGTCAACGAGGAACTCGAGTCCGAGATGATCCGGGCCTGGACCGCCCTGAAAGACGAGGTCGAACGGGCGGACGTCTCGTGGCGCGACGCCGCCTACGCCGTCGCGCTCGAGCGGGTCGCCGAGGCCCACGAGGCGCGCGGTCTGTGGCCGTGATCGAGAGACCCCGGTGAGCCGCCGCTTTCAGGAGGGTACAAACGATAGCAGCCACTGACCGTCATTTCGCTCCCGATCGCACGACGGCGTCGCGATCAGTGTGTTTCGCTCGCCTCACTCGAGGTATTCGAGCGCTTCGTCGTCACTGACCTGGCCGAACGTCCGATAGTACTGGCCGACGGCACGGAAATCGGTCGGCGTCTCCAGCGCGATAATCTCGTCGGCCTCCCGCTCGAGGTCGTCGACCGCTCGCGGGGAGCCCACGGGGACGGCGAGCCCGACCCACTCCGGGCCGGCCTCGCGGACCTGCCGGAGACAGGCAGTCGCGGTCGCGCCGGTCGCGACACCGTCGTCGACGACCAGCACGCGCTTTCCCGCCAGCTCCGGCAGCTCGTCGCCCTCGCGGTAGCGGGCGGCCTTCTCGCGGGCGTTTGCGGCTTCCTCCGCGCGGATCTCCTCGAGGTATTCCTCGTCGGGATCGAGCCGCTCGAGCAGGCCGTCGTTGTACCAGACGCTGCCGTCGCTGGCGACGGCACCCAGCGCCACCTCGGGGTTTTCCGGCGAGCCCAGTTTGCGGGCAACGACGACGTCGATATCGGCCGCGAGCGCGTCGGCAACCGGCCGCGCGACCGGCAGGGCACCGCGGGGGATCCCGAGAACGACGTCGACGTCGAGGCCGCGATCCACGAGCGCCGCGGCGAGGCGGTCGCCGGCGTCGGTTCTGTCCTCGAACATGGCTCGAGCTACGACGCCGACCCATATTAGTTTCCGCCGCACCTGTCCGTTGGACCGGAACTCGCCTGCCGAACGGCTACACGGGACCGCTCGGGACGTGAGATACGGGCCGCCTCCGGCAAACGCTCTCGAACGTCAGCGACGAGACGGGACGCGACAACGGCCGCGTCGGCATCGTCGGCGGCGCGATCGAACGCGCGCTCGAGGCGGGTCTCTCGAACGCGATCTTACCACCCAGCGGTGCCGAGGGCGAGCGGATCCCGAAGGCGACTCCGGTAGCCCGCGGGCGCACAATCGGAGTCGCTCGAGCTTACGACTCCCGTCGCCGTCGGAGCCGACCCCGCACGACCGGCGTCGCCGGAACGACGCCGAGCCGGGTGCGTTCGACCTCGAGGACGTCGAACGCGTCGTGGCCGACGAACCGCTCGACGGTCTCGCGGGTCAGGTGACAGCCGCCCGCAGCCCGCTCCCAGATGGGGTTCAGTCGGTCCTGTATCCGCGCGCGCCAGCCGTCGTTACGGACGTGTTCGAGAAAGCGCAGTTCCCCGCCCGGCGCCAGCACGCGGGCGACCTCGTCCAGCGCTCGATCCGGCTCCCCGATCGTACAGAAGACCAGACTCGAGAGTACGGTCTCGAACGCGTCGTCCACGTACGGCAGCGACTCCGCGCGGTCGTCCCGGATGCGGGTCCGCAGGGCCGACCGATCGGCCGTCGCCGCCGCTCGACGGCGCATGTTCGGGTCGGGCTCGATCCCGTGGTACTCGAGGTCGTCGCCAGCTGCGGCGACGTAGGGGATCATCGCGCCCGTCCCCGCGCCGAGGTCGAGGACCCGTCCCGAGAGATCGGCCGCGAGATACTCACGGTGGGGCCCGACCAGCAGCCGATCCGGCATGCACCGGTCGTAGAGCGCCGCGAAGCAGGGGTGGTCGATCCGTCGCTCGCCCATCGTGCGTCGTGAACTCGAGTCTCCCATTGCCGTCTCGGCCGGACTGACGGGTCGCTGACTGATACTCGTTGCCCCGCATCCGATCGAGAACGATCGACCGCGAGCCCGCCGCCGCTCGCTCTCGAGCGGTTTATGACCGAACGGCCGATAGCCGTCCCATGAGCGACGACCGACTCCGAATGACGCCGGGGCCGACCGCGGTGCCGGCCGCCGTCCGCGACCGGATGGCCGAACCGACGCCAAACCCCGACGTCGAGCCCGAATTCTTCGAGTTCTATCGAGACTTGACCGACGACCTCGGGGCGATCTACGGCGACGACGATATCGTGATCCTCGGCGGCGAGGGCATCCTCGGCCTCGAGGCCGCGGTCGCCTCGCTGGTCGAGCCCGGCGACCGGGTACTGTGTATCGCCAACGGCCCGTACGGCGAGGGCTTCGCGGACTTCGTGGAGACATACGACGGCGAGGCCGTCGTCTGTGACTCCTCGTGGCGCGACCCCATCGATCTCGCGGCCGTCGAGTCCCGCCTCGAGGAGGGCTCGTTCGACGTGGCGACGATGGTCCACTGCGAGACGCCGACCGGCGTCCTGAACGACCTCGAGCCGGTCCTCGATCTCCTCGAAGACCACGGCGTCATCAGCGTCGTCGACGCCGTCTCCTCGCTTGGGGGCACGGCGGTACCGACCGACCGGATCGACGTTTGTCTCGGGGCCTCCCAGAAGTGTTTCAGCGCGCCGCCGGGACTGACCGTCGCCTCGGTCAGCGACCGCGCCTGGACGAAGATCGAATCGTTCGAGACCCGCGGCTTCTACACCGACCTCGAGCCCTGGCGCGACGCCGCCGACGAGGAGTGGTTCCCCTACACGCACCTGTCCGCGAACCTCTCCGGACTCGGCGCTGCAATCGACCTGCTGCTCGAGGAGGGGCTCGAGACCGTCTTCGAGCGCCACGAGCGGGCCGCACGGCGATGTCGCGAGCGGGCCGCCGACCTCGGGCTGTCGGTCTACCCCGACGACGCCCGGCCGTCGCCGACGGTGACCGCGCTCGAGGTCCCCGGCCGGGCCGAGGCGCTACAGCGGACGCTGGCCGACGACCACGACGTCGTCCTTGCGACCGGGCTCGGCGACCTCGCCGACGACGTCCTCCGGGTCGGCCACATGGGACACAACGCCCGGGTCGACCGGGTCGAGCGAACGATGGACGCGCTGGCGACCGTCCTCGAGGAGTGAGGGCGGCGGATCCCGCGACAACGTCGTTCCAACACCGCGACGGACCGTGCCACCGGCGACGCTGACGATCGATTCCCGGACCGGAATATTATACTCCACTAACACTACAACCAATACATGTCACGGAAAATTGTAACTCGGGACGACATCCCGACAAGCACAAACAACAATTAAGGTTATCCGTCTCACTTCACCTGTGTAGGGGTACCATGACACAGGTCATCTGGATCGTCGCGGCAGTACTAGTAACATTCACCGCAGGGTACGTGGGGTATTCGCGGTATCTGACACGGTTCGTCGAACTCGACGAAGACGCGGAGACGCCGGCACACAAATACGAGGACGGGCAGGAGTACGTTCCCTCGAAGAAACCGGTCCTGTTGGGCCATCACTTCTCGAGTATCGCCGGTGGGGCACCGATCGTCGGTCCGATTACGGCCGGTGCGATCTGGGGATGGGTACCCGCGCTCGCGTGGGTCGCGATCGGGAACCCGCTGATGGGGGCCGTCCACGACTTCATCTCGCTGTCCGGCTCACTGCGCCACGAGGGGAAGTCGATCGGCTACATCATGGGCGAGTACGTCGGTGAGCGCGGCAAGGACATGTTGCTGTGGTTCGCGTTCCTGACGATCATCCTCGTCGTGGCGGTGTTCGCGCTCGTCGTGGGCATCGTGTTGAACGCCTATCCGTCGGCCGCGACCGCGAGTCTGGTGTACATCGCGCTCGCATTGGTGTTCGGCGTGTACCTCTACCAGCTCGACGGACCGTTTATTCCCGGGACGGTGCTGTTCGTCACAGGTGTGTTCGCGGGCGTCTGGGTCGGTATCCAGTACCCGCTCGCGCTGTTCGAACTCGCCGAAGGGACCCATCCCGAAGGGACGCTCGTACTGTTCAGCGGCACCGGTTCGTGGGTGCCCGGTGCTGGCGCGCTCGGCGGAAACACCGCCGCGTGGGTGCCGGTAATCCTGCTGTACGCCGCAGTCGCCAGCGCGCTCCCGGTCTGGACGTTGCTCCAGCCCCGGGACTACCTCTCGTCGTTCCTGCTGTACGCGGGCGTCGGTGGGGCACTCATCGCCATCATCGTCGGCACGATCTTCGGCACGTCGTCCGAACCGCTCGTCGTTGACAGCAGTATCGGTGCGTTCGAGGGCTTCCTCGGCGTCGAGAGCGTCTCACCGTACCCGCTGTTCCCGATGCTGTTCATCACGATCGCCTGTGGGACCATCAGCGGCTTCCACTCGCTCGTGTCCTCGGGGACGACGGCGAAGCAACTGAACAAGGAAACCGACGCCCGTCTCATCGGCTACGGCGGAATGCTCGGTGAGGGCCTGCTCGCCGCGACGGCGCTGTCCGCGCTCGCGATCGCCGGCTTCGCGTCCGACGCGGCCGCCGGCGGTATCGGCGGTGCGCTCCCGAACTTCGCTGAGGGCGGCGGAATCATGCTCACGAGTCTCAACATACCGACCGAGTACGGTGGCCCGTTCATGGCGCTGGTCCTCGTGAGCTTCCTGCTCACCTCCACCGACACGGCCGCTCGCCTCGGCCGCTACATGATGGAAGAGATCGTCGGCACTCCCGGAAGCGGCACCGATACCGGTCTCTCCGGGGGCATCGAGTCGTTCGCTCGCGGCCGATACACGAACCCAGTCGTGCAGATCGTCGTCGCCTATGCGCTGGTTGTCTCCGGTGAGTGGGAGACGCTATGGGCGCTGTTCGGCGGTGCCAACCAACTGCTGGCCGCACTCGCGCTGCTTACCGGGACCGTCTGGCTCGCTAACTGGGACAAGTCCAAACAGCTCATCAGCACCGGCGTTCCGATGGCCATTATGGTCCTCATCACGATGCTTGGACTCTCGTGGCTGGCGTTCTACGAGAACCTCTACGTCAACCTGATTCAGGGCGGCGCGGCAGGAACGGGTGCACAGATTTCCGCGGTCATCCAGATCGTCCTCGCGCTCGTGCTCCTCTTCTTGGCGCTCTCGCTCGTGCGTATCGGGTACGACAACATCACGAGTGTCCGCAGGGATCGCGGCCCCACGGCGGAGCCGAGCGACGACTGACGACGCCGCTGGCCGTTCGGGTTCGTTCTTCTTTTGACCTCGAGTTCTAGTCCGTTTCCGCGTCGCCGGCCGGCGACGCGATCACTGCCAGAAGCGTTTCGTGAACCTCGAGAGCAGCCCCTCCGGGGGCTCGGAAACGTCGTCCCAGAGCAGAAACGCCTCGGCGACGTCGGCGACCTCGCTCGCAACGGATTCCTCCGGCTGCGGTGCGACGACAACCAGATTGACGTCGTAGTGGCCGTAGTAGCCGAACTTCAACAGCGTTCGATCGCGAAATCCCGAGACGAACTCGCGAACGTCGGACGGCAGTTCGTCGGCGACGAGCACGAACGTCACGTCCGTCCCGAAGTGTTCCTCGTCGGCGACGATCCGCTCGTCGGCCACGTCGTGGCCCAGGTCGACGAGTCGCTCGAGTTCGGCAACCGACGGGCGCGACTCGCGCCGGGCGAAGAGGTACTCCTCGGTCTCGTGGTCGGCGTAGGAAAGCGCCGGATGGAGGAACTGCTTCTGATTGCGGACGCGCATCTCACCGTACAGCTCCCACCGTTCGCCGGCGACGCGGGCGTCCTTCTCGAGGTCGTAGCTGTACATGAGTCGATCGGAGACCCGGTCGAAGTACTCGTCGTCCCACTCCGGGACGCGCTCGCGGATTTCGGCGGGCAACGCGTCGGCTTCGAGAGACGCCGTGTCGTCGTCGCTCATGAGTATTCAGAGTCGGAGACGCGGTTCGACGCCGTCCGGACGACGAGACGATATCCCATACCACTCCGTATCGACTGGGCGAGCAAATAGGCGTCGATGAGCGCAAGCGCGGACGGGTCGTCGCCGAGGTCGGCGGTACGTTTTACCCGGTAGAGCGAGTACACCGTCCCATGGAGCGGAACCGAACCGAAGCGTGCGGTCGCTGTAGCATGACGACCGTCGTCGACGCGGTCGACTCCGACGGGGAATCGAGCCGCGATCCGTTCGGCGACGACGCCATCGAAGTCGACGAGACGGTGCTTCGGCGTGTCTCGCCCGCCGCCTGGCTCGGGCAGCTAGTCGACAGGATCGACGCCGCCGTCAGCCGGTTTATTTACGGCCGATAGCCGGCGAAACGGCCGCCCGAAATTACGTCATCGTCACCGCATAGGTCACGGTAAACAGGAGAATTACCGCCGTCGCGACGTTGAAAAAGCCGAACTCGAGGAATCCGACGAACGAGAGTCCCCAGACGATCGACACGGCGAACAGCGTCGACAGCACGGCGTTCATCGCGAGGAGGACGCGAGGGTCCCCCTGCGACGAGGTCATCGCGTCGTCGAAGCCGTCGGCTTCGGGACCCTCCGCATCGGTCATACCGTCACACGGACGGTTTGCCACTTAGTTTTGCCGCTCGACCGCGCCCCGGTCGAACGCGAGGACCGGCCGCCGATCCCGTCGCGTAGTCATCGATCCCGCCACGGTGACGGGTCCACGCAGTCGACGCTCAGGGTCCCCAAACGACCGTCTCCGCCCCCTGCTCATCGGGGAACGGCCCCTCGAGGTCGTCGTCCCGCTCCGCGTCGGTGACCAGCGCGTCTTCGAGGCCCGCCCGCAGCGCCCCCTCGTCGTAATCGGTGCCGATGAACACCAGTTCCGTTCGCCGGTCGCCGTGTTCGTCGTGCCACTCGAGATCGGGGCGGTTCGACCGGTACATGTCCCGTTCGACCGCGGGCAGGCTGGCGATCCAGGGGCCCTGTGCGGTGGCCCGGACCGAGGGACCCGCCCCCGCGATCAACACCCGCATCTCGTTGTCCGCGAGCCACGCGGTCCCCTTCGAGCGGACGATCGATCGGGGCAGTTCGCGGAGGACGGCGGCGAACCGCTCGGGGTGGAACGGCCGTCGGGCCCGGTAGACGAACGAGGAGACGCCGTAGACCTCGTCGGGATGGCGATGGCCGTGGTTGTCGTCGTGACCGTCACCGTGCTCCTCGTCGGTGTGGTCGTCGTGCGCCCCGTCGTCGCCCGACTCGAGCGCGCGCTTCCAGCCCGGCAGGTCGGCTACGCGGTCGGGATCGAACAGGCCGGCCCCCAGCAGCTGGTCGGGATCGACCGCCGCGAACTCCGTGCGGATCGTCTCGGCGTCGGGCTGGAGCGCGCCGACGAGGTCTTCGGCCTCCTCGAGTTCCGCCTCGCGACAGCGATCCGCCTTGTTGAGCAAGACGAGGTTCGAGACCTCGACCTGTTCGACGAGCAGGTCCGAGAGCGGGCGGTCGTCTTCTTCGCCCCGGCGCTCGGGCGCGTCCTCGCCGGCGAACGCCTCGAGGAAGGCGGGGGTGTCGAGGACGGTCACGAGGGTGTCGACGTCGTACAGCGCCGCGACCCGGGACTCGGTCGTGAACAGCCGCGCGACCGGCGCGGGCTCGGAGATGCCCGACGACTCGACGAGCAGGTGATCGAACGAGCGGTCCCGCGCCAGCCTGACGACGGCGGTCTCGAGGTCGTCCTGGAGTTCACAGCAGATGCAGCCGTTCGACAGTTCCGCGACGCCGTCCTCGAGTTCCAGTTCGGAGCCCTCGGCGACGAGGTCGGCGTCGACGTTGACCGCCCCCATATCGTTGACCAGCACCGCCAGCGACCGGTCGCCGGCGGTCGATAGCAGGTGATTCACGAGCGTCGTCTTCCCCGCCCCCAGGCTGCCCGAGAGGATCGTCACCGGAATCCCGTCGTCCGTGTCCGCGTTCATGTCCGGACACAGGGAGCGGAACGTCTTGAAAGCGAGCCACGAGGGTTTTTAGCGCTCGATACACAGATACTGGCATGAACCTGGCCGATCGGATCGACGCGTTTCGCGAGACGCTCGAGGAGTGGCTGCGGGGGCTCTATCACGGCATGATCTCGCACCCGGCCTACGAGAAGATCGAGAAGGAAGCCGAGGACGCCGAGGACGCGTTCATCCTGGCGTGTTTCCCCGACGCCTTCGGCATTCCCTCGCCCGTGTCCTACTACACCGCCGAACTGCTGCCGTACCTCGAAGACGAGTTCGAAGCCTGGGAGCGGCGGCTGTGGGACCGCGGCACGTATCTCGAACGAAAGGGCCAGCAGTACCACTTCTGATGGAGCCGTTCGTCTTCTTCGGCGGCAAGGGCGGCGTCGGCAAGACGACGGTGTCGTGTGCCTACGGGCTCAAGTGCGCCCGCGACGGCCACCGCACCCTCGTCGTCTCGACCGACCCGGCCCACTCCGTCACGGACGTCTTCGACCAGCCGTTCGGGGACTCGCCGCGACCGGTCGAGGGGATCGAGGGGTTAGAGGCCATGCAGATCGATCCCGAGGACGAGGTCACCCGGCATCTCGACGAGATCCGGCAGGACCTCTCCGAGCAGGTGTCGGCCTCGATGGTCAACGAGATCAACCGCCAGCTCGAGATGGCCCACGGGACGCCGGGGGCCTACGAGTCCGCGCTGTTCGACCGCTTCGTCGAGGTGATGCGCACCGCCGACGACTACGACCGAGTCGTCTTCGACACCGCACCCTCGGGCAGCACGCTTCGCCTGCTCGGCCTGCCCGATCTGCTCGAGGACTGGATCGACCGGCTGATGTACAAGCGCCGGACCAGCATCGACCTCTTCGAGAAGGCCGCCGTCGGCAACAACGAGCCCCGCCGCGTGATGGAGGGGGATCCGGTGTTGGCGCGGCTCGAGGAGCGCAAGTCCTTCTTCGAGTTCGCCGGGTCGACGCTGCACGACGACGCGGCCTTCTTCCTCGTCGTCACCCCCGACGAACTCTCGCTGAACGAGACCGAACGCTCGATCGCCGACCTCCGGGAGAAGGACCTCCCCGTCCGCGGGCTCGTCGCCAACAAGCTCACGCCGTCGCCCGACCCCGACGAGAACGGCCGCGGCGCGCGCTACCTCCGCGAGCGGGTCGCGACGGAAGCGAAGCGTCTCGAGACGATCCGCACGGCGTTCGATCCGCCGCTGGTCGCCGAGATCGGCTGGCGGAGTTCGGAGATCAAAGGCGACCTGCTCGACGACGTCGCCGCCGAACTCGACATCGAGACCGCCGTCGAGCCGCCGACGCACGCGTAGGGCGAGCGGGGGTATCGACCCGCTCGAGTCGATCGCACGGATTTGCTACGGCCACTCATACCACTCCAGCGACGGAGGGAAACCCGTTTACGCTGGCCGCGCCACGGACGGATAATGAGTACGAGTTACCGGATCGGACTGGTCGGCAAACCGTCCGTCGGCAAGTCCTCTTTCTTCAACGCGGCGACGATGAACGACGTGCCCGAGGGGGCCTACCCGTTCACGACGATCGATCCCAGCGTCGGCGAGGCCTACGCCCGCGTCGACTGTGCGGCTCCCGAGTTCGACGAGGAGTGTACCCCCAACGTGGGCTACTGCGACGACGGCACTCGCTTCGTCCCGACGAAGCTCGTCGACGTGGCCGGGCTGATCCCCGGCGCACACGAGGGCAACGGGCTGGGCAACCAGTTCCTGACCGACCTGAACGAGACCGACGTCCTCGTCCACGTCGTCGACTTCTCCGGGCAAACCGACGCCGAGGGCGAACCCACCGAGGGCCACGACCCTCGAGACGATATCGATTTCCTCGAGGTGGAACTCGATCAGTGGTATCTCGACGTCTTGGAGAAGGGGATCGAACGCTACGAGTCGGGCTACACCACCGAGGACGACGCCATCGAGGACGAACTCGCCGAACAGATGAGCGCGTTCAAGACGACCGACGACGAGATCAAGCGCCTGATTCGGCGGGTCGACGTCGGCTTCGAGCCCGAGGCGTGGGACGACGAGGACAAACTCGAGTTGGCCCGCGAGATCCGCAAGGAGACCAAGCCGATGGTCATCGCGGCGAACAAGATGGACACGCCCGAGGCACAGGAGAACTACGCGGCGATCGCGAACGATCCGGACTACGATCACCTGACGATCGTCCCCTGTAGCGCCCACGCGGAGAAGGCGCTGAAGTCGGCCGATCAGGCCGGCGTCGTCGACTACCGGCCCGGGGACGCCGACTTCGAGATCACGGGCGACGTCTCCGGCGACCAGAAACAGGGACTCGAGCAGATTCGGGACTTCCTCGACGAGTTCGGCGCGACGGGGGTCCAGGCGGCGCTCGAGACCGCGCTGTTCGACGTGCTGGGCGTGACGCCGGTGTTCCCCGGCGGCGCGAACGGGCTGGGCAACGAACGCGGCGAGGTCTTGCCCGACTGTTATCTGATCCCGCCGAACTCGACCGCGGAGGACTTTGCCTACAGCCTCCACTCGGATATCGGCGACGGCTTCCTGCACGCGATCGACTGCCGGACGAACCGCCAACTGGGCAAAGAGTACGAGGTCGAGGCGCGGGACGTGATCGAAGTGATCACGACGAACTGACCCGTCGACCGGGAACGGTCGACCGACGGTCGGGACCGCTTTCTACTCCTGATACGCGTGGCCGATGTAGTAGTTTCCGTCGTAGATCAGGTTGGCTCCCCGTGGCTCCGACGCGTCGATGGGGACAGTGTCGCCGTCCTCGAAGTCGCCGTCGATCTCGTCTGCGAGGTCGATCTCGACGTTTTCCTCGCCGGTCCACACGCGGAGCTCGAGGGTCGACGCGTCGAGCGAGTCGCCGCCGACGTGTTCGACCGCGGTGCCGTCCTCGGTGAATTCGAGGTCGATCTGCGGTTGCGGGTACGCCCTGCCGACGCGGACGTCGTCTTCGCCCCAGACGACCTTGACGTCGGTACCGACCGGGACGGAATCGACCTCGATCGTCGCACCCGAGGTGACGGTCTCGGCCGCGTCGGCCCACTGCGTGTCGGCCGGCTCGCCGTCGATCAGGAGTTCGTAGGCCGAGGCGGGCCGTTCGGTGTCGCCGTCCAACTCGAGTGTCGCCGAGAGCGACCGGTTCTCGTAGTCGTACTCGAACGCGACGGTGCCCGGCGGCTGGGCGTGATGGGTCGCGATAGCGTCCCGGAAACTCGGCTCGTCCCAGCAGACGTAGACCACGCTGCCCGGATCGACGTCCGCGATCGTCGCGTCGTCGCCTGACTCCATCGTCGTTCCCGTCCAGGGCTGGGCGGTCGCCGTCGGCTCGGGGTCGTCCTCGCGGAAGCCGTAGGTGGGTCGGTCCTCGTGGACCGCGAGCCACACCTCGTCGCCGTCGAGCGGGAACTCGTCGGCGTACTCGACGGTGAGTTCCGTCGCGTCGGGGTCGTACGCGAAGTCGAACCGGAAGTGACCGAGAATCGTCGTCGTACTCGAACTCGAGCCGTACTCGTGATCGTGGGTGAGCGTCACCGAGAGGTCCGGTTCGACGTCGTCGGTCTCGATCAGGATCGTATCGCCTTCCTCGAGGGTGCCGTGCCCGTTGGTCCAGACCTCGCGGTCGTAGGCCTCGTCGCCGACTTCCAGCGTGAGATCCTCGATCGGGGTCGGATCACCGCTGCCGATCTCGATCTCGAGATAGTCGTCGTCGAGGTCGATATCGCGCTCGACGCGAAGCGCGCCGGGGCTGTCGTGTTCCCGGGCGGCCCGTTCGGCAGCGAGGTCGCGTTCCACGGAGACGGTGACGAGGCTGCCGTCGACCTCGGCCGTCGGCTCGTCGGTCGTCGCCGTGTACGCGAACTCCCCTGCCAGCCGTTCGGCGAGTTCGTCGGTCACGTCGTCCGCGTCGGTAAAGGAGATCGCGAAGTCCATCGCCATCGTGTCCGGGCCGAGGACGGTGATCGCCCGAACGACGTATTCGGCGGTCGCGTCGATCTCCGGCGGCTGGAGGGCGTCACCGACGGTGACGTTGTATCCGTCGGCGTCCTCGTAGACGTCGAACGCCTCCTCGAGCAGGGGCGTCGCGTCGAGGAGTCGGTCGGCGTCGCCCGCGCCTGCAGCGACGGCATCGGAGAGCGTGGCCGCATCGCCCGTGATGACGACGGCGTCGTCCGTGACTGCGGCGAACTGATCGTCGGTCTCGTAGCGGTCGTACGCGATACCGTCGGCTGTTTCGCGGGACTCGCCGTCACCGTCGAGATCGATCTCGCCGGTGAGGACCGTCACCGACTGGGTAAACTCGTCATCCGTCGAGTAGACGACCGCCTGTTTCGTGACGTCCTCGTCGTCGATCTCGAACGGTCCGGTCGCGGCGTGGGGTTCGTAGGGTTCGTTCGCCTCGCGCCGTCGCTCGAGGTCCATCACCGACACCGTCATCGACTCGGTCGCGACCGAGGCCGGGAGGGAGTCGAGGAGGGACTCGAAACTCGGTGCGTCGGCGCGTTCGCGTTCACCGTTCGCGTCGGTCGAACTGGCGGTGTTGCCCGCCAGTCCGAGCGCCATCGTCGTGCCAATACCACCGAGGAGGGTTCGGCGGGGATACTGCGGCATACGATCCGATTTCGTTTCCCCCACCACAAGTAGGTTTTCATAACATTCTGAGTCGGAAACAGGTGAGTCGATCGACATCGGTCGACGACCGCACCGCTCAGCGACACGTCTCGGCTCGGCATTCGAAACCGATCTCGGCCGGCTCGAGCGACTGTCACGTCGCGCATGTCGGCCCGCACGTACGGGACGCGGTCGGCTGCGGGCACACGACCGAAGCGGTGCGTCCCGCCGATGTGTCGGTTCGTCGGACGGCGCGCGTGATTTCGCCGATCCGTCGACCGAATCCCGGCGAATCCGTACCGAGGCGACAAGTTCTCCTGCCGGGCCCGCTATGTCCCGGTAATGAGCTTGGGGCAGCCCGCCGCGTACCGCCCGACGAAACCCGACGTCGCGGTGTTCGTCTCCGGCGTTACCAGTATGGGTCTGGAAATCCTCGCGGGCCGGATCATCGCCCCGCAGTTCGGGAGCAGCATCTACACGTGGGGGAGCATCATCACCGTCTTCCTCGCCGCACTGAGCCTCGGCTACTGGCAGGGCGGCAAGCGCGCCGGCACGGCCTCGAACAAGCGAATGAGTTGGATCCTGCTGGGGACGGCCGGCTACGTGGCGATCGTCGTCTACGCCAGCGACCAACTCCTGCTCTCGGCGTCGACGCTGCCGCTGCCGGCCCGCTACGCCTCGCTGCCGGCGGTCCTGATCCTGTTCGGCCCGCCGACCTATCTGCTCGGTTTTATCAGTCCCTACTCGGCCGAACTCTCCGAGAAGGAGGGCACCGGCGAGGCGTCCGGTCACGTCTACGCGCTGGGTACCATCGGCAGCATCGTCGGCGCGGGCGCGACGACGTACTTCCTCATCCCGACCCTGGGAATCGACGCGATCGGGCTGCTGTTCGGCTTTATCCTCGTCGGCACCGCGTTCGCGTTGACCCTGCCGCAGGTCGCGCCCAGACCCGCGGCCGCGAGCGTCGGCATCGCCTTGCTCCTGATCGTCGCCGGCGGCCTCGGTCCCGTCGCGTTCGACCATCGCGGCGACGTCGTCTACGAGACCCAGACGGCCTATCAGGACCTCGAGGTCATCGACGACGGCGACGTGCGAACGCTGTATTTAGACGGCGCGCGCCACAGCGCGATGGACCTCGAGGACCCCGACCGACACGTCTTCGAGTACACGCGGTATTTCCACCTGCCGATGCTGATGACCGACGACCCCGACGAGGTCGACGACGTGTTGTTCATCGGCGGAGGCGGCTACACCGGTCCGAAGGACTTCGAGCGGCGCTACGACGTCGACGTCGACGTCGCCGAACTCGATCCCGAGGTGACCCGGGCCGCCAAGGACTACTTCCGTCTCGAGGAGGGCGAGAACATGACGGCCCACACCGAGGACGGCCGGCTCTTCCTGCAGGAGACCGACGAGACCTACGACCTGATCGTCCTCGACGCCTACCAGAAGGATCAGGTCCCGATCCACCTGACCCAGCTCGGCTTCATGGAGTTAGTCGAGGATCGGCTCTCCGACGACGGGGTCTTCCTCGCGAACGTCATCGCCGCGCCCAGCGGGGCCGGCTCGGCGTTCTACCGGGCCCAGTACAAGACCATCGACGAGGCGTTCCCCTCGACCTACAGCTTCCGGACCTCGAGGCTGGGCTCGGTCCAGAACATCGAGGTCGTCGCGACGAAGGCCGACACCGAGTTCACCGAGTCCGACCTCGCGGCCCGAAACGAGCGCCGCGAGCTGGGGATCGACCTGAGCGGCGAGGTCGACGCCTACATGGACGAACCGAACACCGACGACGTGCCGGTGTTGACGGAGGACCACGCGCCCGTCGACAACTTGCAGGCGTCGACGATCGGCCAGGAGTACGTCATCGAGGAGACCGGTGAAGAGGAGACGGAGCCGGAGCCCGCCTCGATCGCGGTCGGGCCGGACCCGCTCGCGACGGCACGACCCGCCGCGGGCCTCGAGCATATCCAGCAGACACACACTATAATTGAATGAACACAGTTTTGTGAGACTCCGGATAGTATACGTTCGGAGACTATACTTTCGTAAAGACAGTAAAGTATAGCAATACTTTTTGAGTGCGAGATACTAGTAGCCCGTGTAGGCACCGCCAATAGACCACGCCTACAGCCGATACGATAAATCAGGATGGCTGGCCGCCCCAGCGGCCAGTTAGTTGCCGCCTGATTCCTCAGTCGAGGCGGCGACCGCGACGGCGATAAGCGCCCAACCCAGCGCATTTCCCTGTGCCACCAGGGTCACACCGCCCGTCGCGAGCGCCGCGCGGACGTTTGGAGGCACGCTACTTCACCTCCTACCGACTCTCTTGTTTAGCCACGCAATTCGGTGATGCGTGAGTGGTCATCGACCACGCCAGTATGGTCGTGTAGTCGACATAAAAAGCCACCCTTTACGCGCGGGTGTCCAAGCCGAACCTAATCGGCGAAATCGTCGACCGAAAGCGGCGTCGCGGTCCGCCAGTAGTGATCCAGCGAGTCCTCGGCCCACGAGCGGACGGCGTCGTCGTCGGTGTCGACCGAGGCCCGCAGGACGCCGGTCTCGTCGCGCAGGAGGAGATAGACCACGTCGTCGACGATCATGATCGCGATGGGGACGCCCTCGTCTCGAACCCGAACCTCGGCCGTTTCGGCCGCGAGCAGGGCCTCGAGTCGGTCGCGAAGCTCCGACTCCTCGGCGAGGGCCTCGATCGCGCTGCGGCCGAAGACGCCCCGAAAGCGCTGGTCGCCGCCGGTCACGCGGTCGCTGACGACCTGTAGCGCCTGTCCGTTGAACGTGTGTGAAAACGTCCTGATCGCCTCGCCCTCGCGGACGAACTCGAGCAGCCGCGAGAGCGGCGCGTTCGGTCGCGTCGCCGTCGGGACGGTGATCGTCGCGTCCGAGAGCCGCCGCAGGTCGAAGTCCATCGCGTGGGTTGGCAGGTAGTCCACGATGTCGCGGAGCCGCCCCTCCGTCTCGAGGATCTCCTGTAAGTCGGTGAACCCCTCGGCGACGAGTCGGCCGGTCGCGGTCGCGACGTACTCGCTGCCCTCGTGTCTGACCCACGACCGGGCCTCGAAATCCCCGAGGATCCGGCCCAGCGTCGCCTGCGAGGCTCCCGTTTCGTCGGCCAACTCCCTGCGCGTGTGCCGCCCCGCCGAGAGCAACTCCAGCACCGCGACGCGATTCTCCGAGAGCGCCAGGAACTCGATCTCCTCGAGCGCCGATTCCATACGTCACCTCTCCGGGCCGAGACCAAACCGTTTTCGCACCGTGAAAGGATTTCACGGCTCGAGTGGGTGTCGCGTCGACGGTCCCTTTCCCGGTCCGCTCCAATTTCTTGCCGTGAAACAGTTTCTGAACGAAACTATATGCCCGCCGCTCGTCCGTCCGAGTACGATGATTGCCACTCTTCGCGCGTCGCCCGAGTTCGGGTCGGCGCACGCGACTTCGACGGCGGTGACGACGCCGTGGTAGCGCGTCGTACCGCCGTCTTCTTCGCCCTCTCGAGCCTGTTTTTCGGCGGCACGTTCGTCGCCGCGAAGGCCGGACTCGCGTACTTCCCGCCCCTGCTGTTCGTCGCGCTCCGGTTCGACGTGGCCGCGGTTATCATGCTCGCCTACGTCGGACTGACGACCTCGCGGGCCGACCTGTTGCCCCGGACCCGCGGCGATATCGGGGCCGTCCTCGCGACCGGCGTCCTCGCGATCGGGCTGACCAACGCCTTGCTGTTCGTCGGCCAGCAGTACGTCACCAGCGCGGTGGCTTCGATCATGTACAGCCTCAACCCCATCATGACGCCGATCTTCGCTGCCGTCCTCCTCTCGGACGAGCGCCTCTCCGCCCGCGGCGCGGCCGGGATGGGGCTGGGCCTGCTCGGCGTCGGCCTCGTGGTCAGCCCCGACCCCGCGAACCTGCTCGGCGGTGCCGTCGGCAAGGGAATCCTCTTCGTCGGCGCGATCGCCGCCGCGCTCGGGGCCGTACTGATCCGCCGAGCCGACAGCGACCTCTCGAGTACGGTCCGGGTCGCCTGGGGCCTGCCCTTCGCCGCGGCGCTGTGTCACCTGCTCGCCTGGACCGGCGGCGAGTCGGCGGCCGCGATCGACTGGAGCCTCGAGGCGGTCGCGGCGCTTGGCTACGTCAGCGTCTTCGCGGGCGTCCTCGCTTACATCGCCTACTTCGGGCTGATCGATGCGGCCGGCGCGATCCGCGCGAACCTGATCTTCTACGTCGTGCCCGTCGTCTCGACGCTGGGGGGCTGGGCGTTGCTGGGGGAGACGATCGACGTGCTGGCGATCGCCGGCTTCCTGACGATCTTCGCCGGCTTCGCGGTGCTGGGCAGCAAGTCGGTCGATCTCCGCTCGCTGCGCGAGCGACTCACCCCCGACCCGCGGCTGCCCGACGACGAAACCCCGGTCAGGGACGAACCCCGCGGCTACCGCTCGGATTGACGGTCAAAACAGTGATAGTTCGCCGGTCACACTATCGACACGGTCGTCCGCCGCCGGGCCGACCGCCAGCGCGGTGACGGTCCCGGGCTCGAGTTGGGTGTGGCCGGCGTCGCGGATGAGCCCGGTGGGAATCCCCTTTCGCTCGGCGATCTCGGAGAGTTCGTGAAGCTGGCGCTCGCTCTCGCCTTTCAGGACGACCTTCTTCTGGCCGCCTTCCTTCCACTGGTCCCGCAGTTGCCGATCGGCGTTCTCGTAGGCCGACAGCGACGCGTGGGCGACCTGTGCGGCGAGCTTTCCCTGTCCCATCCCGATGTCCGTGCGAGCGACGATGGCCTGTTTCATGGCCGACTCGAGGACGCGAACGCCTTTAGCCGTACCTATCGATCGCCACGGCCGGTGGCCGGTCAGTGGACGATCTCGCTGTCGCGGAAGTACTCCCGTTCGGTCCGCCTCGCCTCCGGCCCCGCCTCGACCAGCGTCGGTTCGTCGACCGACTCCGAGAACCGGTCGGGATCGGGCTCGACCCGCTCTATCATCGCCGAGAACACCGACCCCCGGCGGCCGCTCGCCGAGACGAAACCGCCGTACTCTCGCTCTTCGCGGGCGGTCTCGTCGGGGTCGGGGAACTCCTCGCGGATGATCTCGGCCCCCTGCTCGAGATACGTCGCCGCCCGCCGCTGGGAGTAATGACTCTCGTCGTAGTAGGTTTCGGCGTACTCCTCGTCGAGGTCGTCCGTGGAGTGTTCGGGCGACTCGTATCGGATCGCTTCGGTCGTCTTGTGCCCGTTGGCAAAGCGGATGTTGACCGTGAAACTGTCCGGATACCGGAGGACCAGCGGCGCGTACAGCATGTCCGTGATCGTGGCCTGCTGTTGGGCGCGCCAGGCTCCCTCGAGGTAGTACGCGGCGATCGCGCCGATGCGGTCGTCGCGGTCTCCCCGATGGTACGCCCGCGCGACCGCCTTGTAATCGTCGCCGACGATTCGTCGGAGCCGCCGCTTGAAGCTCTCGGCGGCGTGATCGAACTGTGCCTCGTAGGCGTCTAACACCGTTACTTCGGGATCGGCGAGCAGGTCCGCCTTCCGCTCCAGCGCGGCCGCGATAGTCAGCATGTTCTCGTGAAACACTCGCTCGGCCTCGAGATCGGGGAGCGGGATCCTGACCGCCCGCTGGTGTAGCACTTTCGTGTCCCCGTTGAATCGGCCCTGCCTCCCACTCATGGACCCCCCTTCATCGTACAGCGTTATAATCGGTTAGGCCGTCCGTCCGAGGATTACAGGCGTTTGAATTGTATCAACGTCATAAATCATGTAAGCCGTTGGCTCGGCCGAGGGCCGCCAGCACCGGGGGACCGGACCGGGACCGCCCCGTCAGCGACGGCGGACCGAGGACTTTAGGGTGCCGTGTTCGCTCCCTCTCGATATGATCCTCTCCGACGCGGACATCCTCGACCGACTCGAGGCCGGCGACCTCGTCGTCGAGCCGTTAGACGACCCGGAACTGCAGATCCAGCCTGCGAGCGTCGACCTCCGACTGGGACGGGAGTTTCTGGAGTTCCAGCGGACGAACATCCCCTGTATTCATCCCAACTCCGAGGACGAAGTCGACGATTACGTCTCCGAGACCGTCGTCGACGAGGACGACGACTTCATCCTCCACCCGGGCGACTTCGTGCTGGGCACGACCCACGAGCGCGTCGAGATCCCCGACGACCTGATCGCCCACGTCGAGGGACGGTCCTCGCTGGGCCGACTCGCCGTCGTCGTCCACGCCACCGCCGGCCTCTGTGATCCCGGCTATCGCGGCCAGATCACCCTCGAGCTGTCGAATCTGGGCTCTGCACCCGTCGCGCTCACGCCCGGCATGCGGATCTCCCAGCTCACCTTCACCGAACTCAAGACCGCGGCCGACCGGCCCTACGGGAGCGAGCGGGGCTCGAAGTATCAGGACCAGAGCGGGCCCCAGGCCTCCCGCATCGAGAGCGACGACGAGTTCGGCGGCGACCAACTCGAGCGCGGGGGTTCGGACGACGAGTGAGCGCGAGACTGGAACTCGATCGGCGCTCGAGCCGTCGAACGCCGTTTCGGTTCCGGTCGACTGACGACGAACCGTCCCCGATCGACCGCCCCGCGGATCACCGACCGGCCATTGCAGGCGCTACCGACTTATTGCGAGTCACGGTAGCGGACGATATGTGCGCCGTCTTTTCCGAGGACGACGTCGGCAAACCCGTCGAGAACGTCACCGGCGAGACCGTCGGCGTCGTCGCGGCGGTCGAGGGCGACGTCGCCCGCGTCAAGCCCGATCCGTCGGCCGTCGAGTCGATCAAGTCCTCGCTCGGCTGGGAGAAAGGGGCCCGGTATCGCGTCGCGTTGGGTCGGAACTCGGTCCGTGAGATCACTCCCGACGCGGTCCGACTCGAGGGCGAGCTGCCGACGGACCCGGACGCCGGGATCGGCGAGATCGGGAAGCGAGACCGCATGTGACGGCCGATCCGACCGAACTGGCCGATCGAGACGCCGGCCTGTCGCTCGAGTCCGAGAGCGACGACGGCCGGAACGAGTCGGTGACTGCGCGGTGGCGCGCCCGCTCGGGTGCGCGCTCGCTGCGGGCGACGGTCGTCTCGGCCGCCGTTTCGGGGCTCGTCCCGGCCTGCGAGGGGAGCGTCGTCGGTGTCGGAACCGACGCACGCGGGCCGGAAACTGCCTTTCCCGTCCGCCGGCGCCGTAATGGGCCGGGCGGACCACTAAGGTCGCTCTCGTGATACGCTCACCGGCATGGACTGGACAGCCGAGGGAGCCGACGAGACCGGCGTCGACGTCGCCGGCCCGTCGGACGCCGATTCGATCGTGTTCGTACACGGCGCGATGTTCACCCGGAAGATGTGGCTCCCCCAGACGCGAGCGCTTTCCGAGGAGTACCACACCGTCGCGCCCGATTTACCGGGCCACGGCACCCGCGCAGGCAAGCCGTTCCGGATGGAGCCGGCGATCGACGTCCTCGAGGGGGTCGTGGACCGACACACCGACGGCTCGGCGACGCTCGTCGGGCTCTCGCTGGGCGGCTACGCGGCGACGGAGTACGCCTATCGCCATCCCGACGCGGTCGACGGGCTGGTGCTGTCGGGCAGTAGCGTCAACCCGGTGAACACGATGGAACTCGGCACGCGGGTGACCGGCGGGGTGTCGCGGCTCCTGACCAAGCCCGACCTCGGGAAGCGGGCCGTCGAGAAACTCGCCACCCGCTGGGTGCGACAGCGAAACCTCCCGCCAGACATCGAGCGCGAGATCATCGACGCCGGCTTCTATCCCAAACAGTTCGGCGACGCGGGGCCGGACATCGCCGGTCGCGACGTTCGGGCTGCGCTCTCGACGTACCCGGGCTCGACGCTGCTACTCAACGGTGAGAACGACACACTCATGCGCCGGGGCGAGCGCGATCACGCCGCCGCAGCCCGGGACGGCCGGGTCGAAGTGCTGGCGGGAGCCGGCCACATCTGTAACCTCCACCGGCCCGAGACGTACACGGAACGGGTGCGGCGGTTCGCCCGGCAGACCGCTCGCGTTCGGTAGCTATCGACGGTCGCCGACCGCGTCGCGGAGCCGACCGGGGAGTCCGAGCAGGGAGACCCCGAAGCCGATCAGGACCATCAGGACGTAGAGCCCCAGCGTCGAGGTCCAGACGACGAGCATCGCGAGGATCGCCCAACCCCCCTCGAGGAAGTAGAACGCGCCGATCGACATCGCCGTGCCGTAGAGCAAGACGAGGTACGGTCCCCAGTCGCGGGCGTGCCCGCGGCGGACTCGGCGACGGACGTAGCGTTTCAACTCGCTCTCGAGGGACTCCTTCCTGACGGTGCGGTCCTCGACGTCGGACTCGAAGTCGTCGACGCGATCGCGGAGTCGCTCGATCTCCTCGCGCAGCGCCGCCGGATCGTCGGCTCGATCGCGGGTTCGGGCGCTCGCGCTCGATTCGCGTGCGCGGTCGCTCGCGCGGTCCGTGGCTCCCTCGTCGGCGCCCGTGGCGTCGTCGGTCATCGCTTCTGTCGGAATCTGTCGTCGGCCGGGACTTTGTAGCTGCCGATCCAGTTCACGGTCGGCGAGCACTGCGTTGACCACCGCCGCGAAGACGAGGATGATCGCGCCGACGTACAGCCAGACGAGGACGAGGAAGACGGCCCCCAGTGCGCCGTAGACCGCGTACTCCGACAGCAGACCGGCGTACAGCGAGAACGTCCGGCTCAGGACGAACCAGCCGACCGCGGCGATGACCGTCCCCGGCGCCGCCTCGCGGAGCCCCACGTTCGCGTCCGGGAAGATCACGTACAGCGGCAGGAAGGTGACGAACAGCCCCAGCACGACGAACAGCTGTCCCACGACCGCGACCGCGATCGACACCTCGAGCCCCGGCAGGAACCGGACGACCAACTCGAGCGCCCCCAGGAGCGCGAGGCCGGCCGCGATGGCGATCGAGACGATCGTCGCATCCCAGATCGTATCGAGCAGCGACTTCTCGCCGACCGTGCCGTAGACCTGCGAGAAGGCCCGGTCGAGACCTCGGAGAACGCGGCTCGAGCCCCACAGCAGGCCGAGAATACCGACGACGGTCGCCCCGCGCCGCCCAGTCTCGTCGGTGACGGCGTCGGCCAGCAGCGTCTGGGCCTGGACGGTGAGGATGTCGGTCGCGGCCGCTGAGAGCCGGTCCGCGAGCGCCTCGCCGCCGATCGACGCCGCGATCCCGAGCGCTAGCAACATGAGCGGCACCAGCGAGAGAAACCCGTAGAAGGCGACGCCGGCCGCCAGCAGGGTCAACTGCTGGGCCCTCGCGAGCCGAAGGACCCGTCTCGTCAGAGCCACCCCTCGTCCCCGATCGATCACGGCTCGCCGTTCGGGATACCACCCAATATGTAATTACAGCACACGGGTTCCCAACGGGCTGTTACGTCGGAACGGCCGAGCCGTACCCTCCACTTGGCGCGGGCCGTCGTGCTGTAGCGGCCGGTTTCGAGCGCGGCGGTCGATAGCGCGCCGCTATCGATCGTGCGCCGTCGTTTCGCGACGTTCACGCGGACGATGAGGTTCTTTATGTCGGCCGTTCAACGCCATCGCATGGAGCAGCGACGCTGTCCCGACTGCGGCGTGACGATGAAAGAGACTACCGTCCGCGATACCGAGGGGATGCGCCTGTCGATCACGACCGGGAAACGTGACGGGCTGTTAGGCAAGATGGGTGTCCGGAACACGGCGAAAGTACAGGGCGTCTGCTGTCCCGAGTGCGGGCTCGTTCGCCTCTACGCCGACCTCGAGTGAGCAGCGTCGAGGCCTGCTCGAGTGTCCGGATCCCGCTGTCGACACGCGGATGAGATCGCTTTCGCAGCCGTTCCGACGCCTGGCCAGCCGTCAGAAAACGGTCCATCGGGTCGGTCGGCCCACAGCACCGACAGGAGCCGCGTCGATCTCGGGTCGGCTCCTCGACTGTAGCACCGGCTCAGTGACGGTACAACGCCGCGGTAAAAATCGGATCAGCTGGGTCGACCGGCCTGCCGGTCGTCGGTCTCCGGCTCCGAGCGGGGCCGTTCTCGGTAGGTGTTGCGACCGAGCATCGAGTTCATCGGGCACTGCTGCGTGCGAGCCGTGATCGTCAGCACCGCCCCGACGACGAGTGCGAGGACGGCGAGTGCAATCCCGAGGGTCCCGGCAGCGATCGAGAACAATCCAGCGAGGGCGGCGATCCCGACGACCAGTAGTACCGGACCGACGAGGAGTCGAGTCCTGCGGTCGTATCCACCGACGTTTTTTTCCATGGTTTCTGTCACCGTATACTCATACGGCAGCTGACTATATAACGTATGCATATCGTTCATCGATGCAATCAGTCGTTGCTGACGTTCGGTCGTGGCTCCGCCGCGTCGATCGGGTCGGCTCTCGTGTATTCTCGATGCAGGACTCGTCCGCTTCGCCGGCAATCAGTGCTTACGGCTCGGTGAAGACGCGCGCTCGGCGACTCACACGGCGCGCGGTGACGCCGGGCTAGTCGAGACCGCCTTTCGTCGCCGCCCTGATCTCGCCGACGCTCGCGTCGGTTTTGAACGTCGTCCCGCCGTAGTGGGCCCGGGAGGCGGCGTGGCCCGCCTCGCGCAGGTCGGCGAGGAACTCGTCCATCGCGTTCGCCGGCAGCCCCCAGTTCCGACAGAGCTTGTGTTGGTCGTAATGGGTCGGCGTGTCGAGTTCGGCCGCGAGCGTGTCACAGAGCTCGCGGGCCTCGGGCGCGGTGTCGAACGTATAGGGGATCTCGTCGCGAACCGCCCCGATGAACGACGAGTCCTGCACGGATCCGAGCCAGACCGGGCCGGCCGCGAGGACGCGGGTCCCGTCGCAGTGGGGACAGCGCTCGAGCGGGTCGGCGATCAGCCCGGGGTCGGCCTCGCGGTAGAGACAGTCTTCACAGTGATAGAGGTGGCCTAACTCGTCGATCGCGGCGTCGGCCGCGGTGGCCTTGTGGGTCAGCTCGAGGTAGGTCCGAACGTAGTGGCTGGTCGCGTGGGTAAGCAGCGGTTCGACGCCGACATCGAACCGGGCCGCGCTGCGGGCCAGCGCCGAGACGAGGGTCCGGACGCCCATCTCCGCGTGATAGTCGGTGTTGCGGGGGATCGCGGAGTAGGAGCGCACGCCGCTGTTGAAGTGTGCGCCACACATCGGCGCGGTGTCGGTCGCGGTGACACAGACCAGATCCCGGCAGTTCGCGAACGCGGCGTCGGCAAACGGCATCGGCGTCCCGTAGGGATCCAGATCGATCACGTCGAACGGCTCCTCGTGCATCAGCGCGTTGACGTTGCGGTGTTCGACCCGCCCCTCGCAGTCGTTTCGCTCGAGGTTGTCTTCCGCGAGTGCGACCGCTTCCTCGTCGACGTCACAGCAGGTCACGTCCCAGCCGTCGGCCGCGGCTCGAACCCCGCGGACGCCGCTTGCCGTCATCGCGTCGAGATAGCTCTCGGCCCGCTCCTCGCGCTCGCGGTAGGCCCGCAGCGTCGCGATCGTCAGGTCTCGGTTCAGCTCCTGTCGCGGGTTGTAGAAGACCGCCTCCTCGATCCCCGCGGTCTGCTCGCCGGGGACCTCGAGGTCGACCCCGCCCTCGGTGACGCGCATACCACGTCTCGTGGGTAGCGGGCGAAAAGCGGTGTGGTCTCCCGCCGGCGGCCGATAGGGAGACGGCGGGCCGGCGGCGGACAACCAAACCGATTTTACAGTTCGGCGCACAGTCACGGACGTGTCGGAGGCCAACCCCGTCGAGCGATGGCAGGCGAGTCTCGAGGAGACCGGCGAGCTGACGCCGGAGATCGTCGGGGCGATCACGCGGATCCACGGCGACCGCGGCGCCCGCGCCATCGAGGCGGTCGGCGAGAATCGCGTGAAGTCCTATCGCGATTTCACCATCGTCGTCGGCTACGAGGACGAGTACATCGTCGAGGACGGCGGCTGTACCTGCAAGGACAGCGAGTACAACCTCGATGCCGACGACCCCACCGAGAAGTGCTGGCACTCGCTGGCCGTCGCCATCGCTCGCCGGGTCGGCCACGTCGACTACCACGACATGTGGTACTCGGAGGTTCGCGAACTGCTTTGATACCTCTCGGTTACTGTCCAGTCGGAGAGCAGCCGTAGTGAGCGAATCGGCGTGGCGGGTGTGGTGATTCCTGTTGGGATGCTGGCCGACCGCGTGTGGCCACTATCGTGTGGCCGAGCGGTCACTCGGACTCGTTACAGGCGGCGATGATGACCTCGGGGTCGTCGATCAGCCGATTCTCCATGTAGTTGCCTTTTCCCTTTCCGGCCCACTTGCGCTCCTGATCGATGATCGAGAGGAACTCGAGTTCCGAGAGGATATCGCGAACCCGACGGAGCTTCAGGTGTTCCGAGCCGTCCCGATCGCAGAGACGTTTGTAGAGGTCGTACGCCTCGTTGGTCGTCACCGGCGCGTCGTCGCCCTCCTTTTGCTGGGTCAACAGCGCCATTGCCTCGAGGACGAGTTTCGCGTGACTGGGGCTCTTGGATATCAACTCGGCCAGCCGGCTGGTCTCCTCGCGCTCGTGTGCCTGATCGACGCAATCCTCAGTGACCGTCTCGAGGGCGTTCTCCTCGGCGATCTCACCCGCAAAGCGGAGGATGTCGATCGCCTTCCGTGCGTCACCGTGTTCGCGGGCCGCGAGCGCTGCAACGCGGGGAACGACGCCATCCTCGAGGACGCCCTCGTGAAACGCATCGGACCGTGAGCGCAGTATTTCCCGGATCTGGGTCGCATCGTACGGCGAGAAGACGTACTCGCGTTCACAGAGGCTCGATTTGATGCGCTCGTCCAGCGAGTCCTTGTACCGGACCTTGTTCGAGATTCCGATAACGCCGACGGTACTCTCGGTGAGCTTGCCGGATTCGACCGCTCGAGAGAGCTGCATCAGGATGTCGTCGTCCTCGATCTTGTCGACTTCGTCTAAGATGATCAGGGCGACGTCGTAGCAGGTGTCGACGATGTGCCACAGGCGACGATAGTATTCGGCCGTACTCAGCCCCGAGTGCGGGATCGAGATGTCCGTCTCGGACTGATCGTTGAGTTGGTGGCTCGTGGACTGCACTGCCTGCGTTTCCGTCGACTCCTGGAGGCAGTCGACGTACGCGACGCCGATCGAGATGTCGTTGCCCTCCGCACGTTCGATCGCCTGATTCGTGATGAACTTCGAACACAGCGACTTCCCAGTTCCTGTCTTCCCGTACACGAGGACGTTGTTCGGCGTGTTTCCTCGAGTCGCCGGTTTGATCGCGTTCGCGAGATTCGTCAGTTCGTCCTCGCGGCCGATGATCCGATCGCCGTCGGGGAGGTGTGAGACCTGCAGCAACTCCTTGTTCCGAAAGATTTCGTTCTCGCTTCCGAAGTAGTCCGTCGAGTCCGACATTCGGGTACCGGCGACTTTCGGCGTCGACTACTTAACCGTTCGGGACCGGACTGCCGCTGTATAGTCTAAAATTCCCGTTCAGAGTCGACACATTCCGGGAAATCACACCCCAGAGTGCCGCTGTATCGGCCTAGTACTACCCCTCAATGCCGCTGTATAGGGCTGTACTTGGCTGCGGTCGCCACTCCCGTCAAAGAACTGCAACCCTGTCGGAACCGAAACGGGTCGGAACCCCGGAGTGCCGCTGTATGGACGCGCGTCCCTGGGTACGGCTGTGTAGCCGCTGCGAGACATCGTCACGTGGTGGCGAACCCCGGAGTGCCGCTGTATGGCACGGCAGCCGCGCGGCGACGGACGCGAACCGGACGGCGGCGAGTCGCCAGCGGTGTCCGCAGGGTCAGACGACCGTCGTCGGCGGGTTCCGGGTCGAGTCGGCGAACCGGACGGATACCGTCTTTCCGCTGTATCGGATAAAAAGAGTTTCCATTGGACGTGAGCCGGTCGGTTTTCACCCCTCGGTGCCGCTGTATGCGGAGACACACACCCCGCGTTGCCGCTGTATAGCTGTGGTGGTGGCCGTGGACTCGAAGTGGGGGTCGGATACCGACCCAGAGACCGGGCCGAGCCAACGAGAGATCGGGCCGAGCCAACGAGAGATCGGGCCGAACGAACGATAAGACACGGTGCGACACCGGCTACGGAATTCGTACCGACCAGCAACGACCCCGACGTGGACCCAACGATTCGGCCGAGAACAGCCCAAAAGCGACGATAGCGTTCGTCTCGAGCGGCGAAGACGCGTCCAAGGACAACTGGACGCCACCGCGTCCAAGATACTCAATGAACGATTACACAGGACTCGTATATACTATTGGTGATTTTGATCGGTGTTGGATCCTCGGTGTCGGATCCGCGTTCGGCAGCGCACGTCAATCTGCGGGCAACACACGCCAATCCATGAACCGAAATTCGGGGATTTCTCGAGGAAGACGGAATCTCACGGATCGATACAGCGGCAACGCGGGGTGTGTCCCTTCGCTCCCTACCGTCCGTATTCGTCTTCGAACCGATGCGGAATTCGCGTCCGAGTCGCCGAAATCTTCGTCCCCGAGTCGCAGAGGGAACATGCGGCAGAGAAACGACCGGCAGTACGAAACGATCGGTACGAAACGATCGGCACTATGCAACTCCCTCGTTTCGGTAGCTGTTCGTGTCTTGGCGGGACTACGCCTCGGCGCAGATTTCAACGAAGTTCCGCAGGATCTGCAGCCCGGTCTCGCCGCTTTTCTCCGGGTGGAACTGCGTGCCGAAGACGTTGCCCTCGTCGTTGGCAACGATCGAGGGGAACTCGCGCTCGTAGTCGGTCGTCGCGACCGTCGCTTCCTCGTCGTCGGGGGCCGCGTAGTAGGAGTGGACGAAGTAGGCGTAGTCGCCATCGACGCTCCCTCCTCGCGGGCTGCGCCCGCTCGGATTCTCCGTTGCGCGTGGCGCAACGCCCTCAACGAGCGGGTGATCGCGCTCGACCGCGAGTTCGTTCCAGCCCATGTGCGGGACCTTCTGGCCCTCGTCGAAGCGGACGTTGGTCCCGGGGATCAGATCCAGTCCCTGGACGGCCGACTCGCCGTCGGTCTCACCCTCCTCGCTCGAGGTCAGCAGCATCTGCATCCCGAGACAGATGCCGAAGAGGGGGGTCCCGCGCTCGGCGACTGCGAGGAGATCCTCGCGGAGCGGGTCGGCGTTCTCGACGCCCTCGCGGAACGCGCCGACGCCGGGCAGGACGACTCCGTCTGCCGCCTCGAAGGCGGCCGGGTCGTCGGTGATCTCGACGTCGGCACCCGCACGTTCCAACCCGCGGGTGACGCTGCGGAGGTTCCCGAGTCCGTAGTCGACGACGACCACGGACGCGAGGGATTGCTCGGTCGAAGACGAAACGGCGCTCATACGTTCACTCGGAGCGGCGCGTTGAAGTGAATTACCCTTCGGGCAACCGGCCGCTGTTCGAGGGAGAGACGGTCACTCGAACGCCGGTCGATCACTCACAGAGTCCCCGCTCTTCCACGGCCCTCGCTACCGTGGAGACGGTGCCGTCGTCGGTACACGTAGTACCCGATCGCTGGGACCGAAAACAGGTACGCAACCACCAGTTCCGCCCCGGCGACGTGACCGAGTCCGAGCGCGCCTACAAGCGACGGGTTCGGATTCCATCCCGGCCGGTCTCGAAGCGCGAGTGCGTCCATGAGCAGCGCGACCGCTACGACGGCGGCGAACAGGAACGACAGCCAGCCGGCGAGGACGGTCACGGCGAAAGAAACCAGTCCGGCACCGAGGGCCTCTCTGTCGGCAGCCACGACGAAGAAACGGAGTGTAGCGGTGGAAATCAGCGTCAAAAGCGGTGCGATAGGAAACAGGTACACACCGTACCGCCACACGGGATCAGCGGAGGCGAATTCGGAGGTGGAGGACATCCGTCCCATTTCTTGACAATCGACACTAATATACTCAGTGAACGGTATCGTCTCCGCTCGACTACTCGCCGCCTCTTCTCCCGGCGAGTATTCGCCGATGGGTCATGCCGGTCGCTCAGAACCCGTCGAGCCGGGACTGTCCGCCCTCGCTCTCGCTGATTCCTGCCAATTCGGCCGCCTGCCGGATCGCGTCCTCGAACGTCTCCGCCTGACTGCGGTCGTACAGCGTCGCCGCGGGATGGACACAGAGCAACACGCGCCGCGGCGTCCCGTCGATCCGGACCTCCTCGAGCGAGCCGGCCTCCTTGGTCACCGCGACGGATCGCTCGAGCAGGTGTTCGCTGGGAACTTTCCCCAGTGTGACGACGATCTCGGGATCGACGGCCGAAATCTCGCGCTCGAGATAGCCCCGGCAGTTCTCGAGTTCATCGGTCGTCGGGTCGCGGTTCTCGGGTGGTCGACAACGGACACAGTTGGTGATGCGGACGTCGATCCGGTCGAGGCCGGCGTTCCGGAGGGCGTCGTCGAGAACGGAGCCGCTGCGACCGACGAACGGCTCGCCCTGTTCGTCCTCGTTGGCCCCCGGTCCCTCGCCGACGAACAGCAGGTCGGCGTCCGTGGGACCAACGCCGTTGACGATCCGGCTCCGCGACTCCACCAGCGCCGGACAGCGCGTACACTCCGTGACCCGACAGTCCTCCATTTCCATACCGGTGGCTGCGGCGGACGGCTACTACGTCTTTCGGGTCGCGATTGCCGACTGCTGTCGGCCACACCCCGAGCCCCACTTCCGCCACACCCCGGGCCGCACTTCGCCCATCCCCGCGCATCGCGCTCACTCGAGCGAGCGAACGTACGCGTCCGCGGCGCGAGCCGCCTCGCGCGCGACCCGGATCGGCTCCGGACGACCGCCCTCGGGCGTGAAGTCGCGAACGACCGCTGCGGCCTCGCTCGGCTCGAGGCCGACCGCTCTGACGTAGACTGTCTCGGCGTTGACCGACACCGCGCGCCGCTCGGGCAGCGACCGGTAGGTCTCGAGTCGCGCCTCGAGTGCCGACCCCGAGAAGGCGTCCCGGAGGCTGTCCTCGAGGCCGTCGCTGGCCTCGAAGGTCACTGCGAGGACCGGCCGGTCGGCGGTCTCGAAAAGACGTGTGAGATCGAGCAGGTTGTACCACGCGGGGGCGACGGTGCCGAGCAGGACGTACCGGGCGTCGGGCCGGCCGAGGTCGTCGATCAGTCCGGCGACGGCGTCGGTGCCGTCGGTGCCGCCGACGCGACAGGAGCCGTACGCGAACCCGTCACAGACGCGGTCGGCGCGGACGACGGCACCGGCGAGCGTGCTTCGATTCCGATCGCCGCGGTACGATTCGGCGATGCCCAGCGCCCGTACCCCGGCTTTCATCGCTCACCCGTCGTCGTCTTTGATCTCCTTGAGACGGTCGAGCAACTCGTCGCTGGAGGCCCCGTTCTCGAACTCGATGCTTCCGTCGTGGCTGTTCGCTCCCGACTTCACTGCGTCATCGTCGTCAAAATCAGCGTCGACTTCCTGCTGTTCGGATTCGTCGTAGCTCCCGAATCCCATACGTGGTGTACTATGGGATACCGATTAAAAAATTCCGCGGTTACCAGTCCGCGAGGCTTCCCGAACCGCCGTAGACCCTCGAGAACGGGGCCAGCGACGCGAATCGCTCGATGCCAACTACCGTGTTCGAAGCGGTGCCGTCACGGGTCGCCGGCCCGCGGCGACGGCACCGTTTTTGCCGTCGGCCCTCGAGTGTTCGGGTATGGAAGTCGTTCACGTCACCGAGGACGCGGAAGTCTTCACCTGTAACGCATTCCTCGCGATCGGCGAGGACGGGCAGACGACGCTGGTCGACGCCGGCGCGTGGGACGGCGTCGTCGACGAAGTCCGGAGCCACACCGACGATGTCGACGCCGTGGTCATGACCCACCAGCACGGTGATCACGTCGAGCGCCTCGAGGCCGTCGTCGAGGCCTTCGACCCCGCGGTCTACGCCTACGCGGACCATCCGACCAGGACCCACGCCCTCGAGGACGGCGACACCGTTCGAATCGGCGACGAGGCGTTCGACGTGGTCTACACGCCGGGCCACGCCGACGACCACGTTTCCTTCGTCTCCGAGTCGGCGCTGTTCTCCGGCGACGTGGTCGTCCACGACGACGGGGCCTTCGACTACGGCAGCTTCGGCCGGACCGACATGGCTGGCCAGTCCCGCGAACGCCTCATCGAGAGCATCCGTGACCTGCTCGAGCGCATGCCCGAAGGCGTCGAACACATGTACGCGGGCCACGGCGGCGTCTTCCACGGCGACGTGCGCGACGTGGTCGAGACGGCGCTCGAGCGGGCGGAGAAGCGCGAGTCGAAGTATCCCGACGAGTAGAGCCGCGAGCGAACGGGCAGCGCCCGTGAGCGAGCGGTCTTTTTTGGTCCAGATTTTTTGCGTGAGTGGTTCGCGACCGTCGGGAGCGAACCCGAACGGAAAAAAGGTGGGTCGGAGACGGCGCTCGAGCGAGCGGAGAAGCGCGAGCCGAAGTATTCCGACGAGTAGGGCCGCGAGCGAACGGGCAGCGCCCGTGAGCGAGCGGTCTTTTTGGTCCAGATTTTTGCCGTGAGCGGTCGGCGAAGCCGACCCGAGCGGGAAAAAGGTGGGTGCGAGACGGCGCTCGAGCGAGCGGAGAAGCGCGAGCCGAAGTGTTCCGACGAGTAGGGCCGCGAGCGCGGCGCTCCTCGGACGGCGTCGTCACTGAGCGATCGGAAACGACGGAGAACGGATCGACCGGTCGATCCAGCGGTTATGCGGCGCGGGGTTCCTTCGCCTTGGGGCGAAGCTTCTCGTAGCCGCACTTGCGACAGCGCTGGGCTCGCTTGGAGTTGCGGGCGTTACAGCGCATGCAGATCATCTTCTCGAGCGTCCGTTTCTCGGCGGCGTCGAAACTGGCCATACCCCGGCTTCGCCCGTGGCACATTTAACCGCTGTGATTGGGGTCGCCGGCGGACGACGGCCGGACGGTGAGTTGCCGAGAGCGAGTTGCCGAGACAACATTTAGGACCGGGCGGCGTGTCGGCTCGAGTGATGGCGGACTCGATCCGGTGGACGATCGGCCCGCACAACAGCTGGCTTTCGCGGCTCGTCGTGTATGCCCCCTACGGGATCGGTGGCGGGCTCGGGCTCGTTCTGGTACTGAGCCTCGCGGGCTTCGCGCTGGCCGGAGCGATCACCGGATCGACGCTGGCGCTCGTCGTGGTCCTCGGACTCGTCGGCGGTCCGATATCCCTGCTGTACTGCTGGCTGCTCGTCCAGTACGGGACGAACGGCTCCAAATGGGCCGCCCAGTACGCGGGGGCCGCGCGTCTCACGAAACGCGGCATCGTCGTCGCGACGGTTGGCGGCGCGGTCCTCATTGCGGGCACGATCGGCACCGCGCCCGAACTGCTGATCGCGCTGTTCGCCCTCGCGCTGCTGTCGATGCCGTTTCTCGGCCCGCTCACGGCGACGGTCTCCCTCGAGCCGGAGGAGCGCCGATTACAGCTGGGTACGGACGACGATTTTGGCGGGCCGGCGGTGATCGCCCTCGAGAACGCGGTCAGCGTCCGACGGCTCCCGCTGGGGCGGCTCTCGCAGTGGCGGTTCCTCGTAATGCGCCGGGTTCGGGGGCCGCCGGTTTTCGTTCCGGTACCGGACCGCCACGTCGCGGCCGTCGACCGCGCGCTCGAGCGGGGGCTCGCGGCGACGCCGACGGCCGAACCGAAGACGGCCGGCACGACCCGTCCGATGCGGATCGTCCTGGCGGTCGTCGGCGTCGGGTTCCTCGCGCTCGCGGTCGGGTTTGCCACCCTCGTCGTCCGGCGCGGCGATCCCGCTGGCGCTCGAGCCGTCTATCCGATCGTCCTTCTCGTCACGTTCGCCGTCGTGGCGCTCGGCTACGCCGGGTACGAGTCGTGGCTCGCACGGCGGTCGGCACCGCTCAGCGACGAGAGCGACGGGTGAGCCGCCGCGCGTTGGGAGTCACTCCTCGTCGTCGGCCAGATAGTCCTCTTGGACCGCGACGACCTCGCTCGAGTCGGCACACTCGCTGTAGCGACGCAGCGGTTCCTCGTTTAACGTCAGGAAGGTCTCGCCCCAGCGGAACGGCTCGAGTAGCTGCTCGGCGCGGTCGTACTCGTCGAAGATACAGCAGGCCGCGGCCAGCGCCTCGACGGTGGTCAGCCGGAACGGGCGGCCGTAGTTGATCGGATTCGCGGCCACGAGGAAGGGCAGCGCTCGGTGAACGCCGCGCATCTGGAACGACGCCTCCTCGGCGGACTCCCACGAGCAATCGAGCGCGACCAGCGTCTCCAGCCCCGCCTCGCGGTCGGCCGGCGAGAGCGCCTGCTCGGCGTGGG
Source organism: Natrinema mahii (assembly GCA_000690595.2). GTDB lineage: Archaea > Halobacteriota > Halobacteria > Halobacteriales > Natrialbaceae > Natrinema > Natrinema mahii. Next base: position 742,731 of record JHUT02000001.1, read on the forward strand.
GGTTCAGCACGACCCCGTAGGGCACCTGCCCCATCGACCGATAGAGGGTCGCCTCGTCGAACTGCTCGAGGCGACGCGCGGTACACTTCTCGGGGTCGTCGTCGCCCTCGTAGTAGACGTGACACTCCACGGCCGAACACAGGTCGGCTCGGGACAAAAGGGTCGCGAACCGCGCTCGAGTCGACCGTTCCGGACGCGACGCCGCGTCGCTTTCCCCCGCTGATCCGATCGACGTGCGGTCGGTGCCACCTCCGACTCGCGTCGCTTCGTGCGATCGGTGTGCATATGGCAGTCGTGGGCCGAACGAGTGGTATGCTCGAGACGGGGGCAACCGCACCGACGTTCGACGGGCCCGCAGCGGTCGACGACGAGATCCGCCACGTCACGTTCGACGAGGTGACCGCCGACAGCGGCGTCGTCCTGCTGGTGTTCTATCCGGCCGATTTCAGCCCGAGCTGTACCGAGGAACTCTGTTCGCTCCGTGACCTCGACCTGTTCGGGCTCCAGAACGACGTTTCGATCGTCGGAATCTCGACCGACTCCGCGTTTAGCCATCGAGCGTTCGCGGACCAGTACGACCTCGATTTCCCGCTCGTGTCGGACAGCGACGGCTCGATCGCGGCGACCTACGGCGTCCTTTCGGACGACCAGTACGGCCACCGGCAGGCGGCCAAACGCGCGGTGTTCGTCCTCGATGGGGAACGGACGGTCCACTGCGCCTGGTCGAGCGACGACCCGCAACGACAGCCGCCCCTGGCGGAGATCCGCGAGACGATCGAAACGATCTCCGACGACGACGCGGCCGTCGAGCGCTATCGGGTCGCAAACACCCACTATCGCGAGGGCGTGACGGAGTACGAGCGGGGCCGCGAGGCGTTCGCGGCCGAGGACTGGGTGACGGCGGCGGCCGCCTTCGACGCCGCGGTCGCGCCGCTCACCGACGCGCTCGAGGCGTTCGACGCCGCCAGGCGGTACGCGGACGACGAAGTAGTGGCCCGGCTCGCGGAACGGGCGAACGAACAGGCGACGGATCGGCGCAACGCCGCGAAGTGGTACGCGAGCGCGGCGGACCACTACGGCCGCGGCGACGAGACGACCGGCGACGACTACCGGGCGGACGCCGACCCCGTTCACGCCGCCGTTACCGACCGCGAGGAGCCGCCCGCGCCCGAGACTCTCCTCGAGACGGTCGATGAGGAATCCGCCGACGACTGATCAGACGACGACACGACCGATCAGACGACGACTGATCCGACGCCGAGTGATCGGAGAGTCCCACGCTTTTGTCGGTCGCGACGAAACGTCGCGTATGGACCCCGCCACGCTCGTCAGGCGCTACTACGACGCCCTCGACGATCACGACTACGAGGCGCTCGAGTCGATCCTCGCCCCCGAGTTCGTCCAGCACCGCCCCGACCGTACCTTCGACGACCGGGCGGCGTTCATCGCGTTCATGCGCGACGAGCGGCCGAATCCGGACACCGGGCACGAACTCGCAGCCGTAATCGCCGACGGCGATCGCGTCGCGGTGCAGGGCCGCGTCGTCGACGACGGTGCGACGCTCTTCGAGTTCGCGGATGTCTTCGAACTCGCGGACGAGCGGATCGTCCGCCTCGAGACGTACTCTCGATAACGCGAGCCGACCGGCGGCGGACCCTCGAGCCGCCGACTCTCCTCAACCGGCGAGAACGATCATTTAACTGAGACGCCCTCCAAACGAGGGCTATGTCACTGTCCGACTACGTCGCTGCCGTCGTCGCCGTTCTCCGTCGCCGGCCGGGCGATCTCCTGCCGGCCTATCTCGTCGGCGCGTCGATCCCCGCGATCGTCCGTACCGTCCCGTTCCTGGCCGTCGCCGTCGCGTACCTCTTTCTCGCGACGACCGGCCGCCTCGAGACGATCCGGACCCACCTGGCCGATCTCGAGCAACCGCCGACGGACCCCAACGCCGACCCCGAGCAGTTCGAAGCGTGGGCGTCCGGCCTCGAACCCGTCGTCGACCAGTTGATGACGCCGCCGCTGCTCGCGCTCGCCGCAGTGACGGTCCTCGTGAGTATCGCGCTGTTCGCGCTCGCCTCGGCCGCCGTCGCCGCGGGCCAACTCGGGGCCTGTTACGGGCGGCTTCGGGACGAGCGCGGGCTCGTGGCCGCGCTCGCCGGCGCTCGTCGGTACTGGCCGCGCTTTCTCGGCCTGTTCATCCTCGAGCTCCTGTGCTGGGCGGCCGTCCTCGTCGCCGTCGGGACCGTGACTGCGGTGGTCGCCGGCGGCGTCTCGCTTCTGGGCGGGACGGGCCTGCTGGCCGTCCCCGTCGCGCTGCTGGCCGTCGGCGTCGCGATCGTCGCGCTGCTCGCGATTCGCGCCGTGTTCGCGTTCGCCCCGGTTGCGGTCGTCGTCGACGATGCGGGCGTGTTCGGCTCGCTGTCGGCGGCGGCCGGCTTCGTCCGCAGGCAGCCGGTCGACGCCGGCTTCTACTACGTCATGGCCGTCGGAGCGTTCCTCGCGCTCTCGACCGTCTCCGGACTGCTCTCGCTCGTCGACGTCGTCGCGCTGGGCTCGCTGGCCACGTCGCTCGTTCTCTTCCCGGCCCTGGACCTGCTGAAGACGGCTGTCTACTGTGGCTATCGCGACCGGCTCGAGCCGCCCGCGTCGCCGACCCGCTCGCTCCGGGGGCAGCTCGGGGCCGGCCTGACACGGGGCTGGTCGGCACTGACCGCGTTCGTCCGCTCGCATCCGGGCACCCACGCGCTGGTCGTCGTTCTCGCCGGACTGAGTTTCTGGGCCGGCTGGCTCGTCGCCGACCCCTACGCCGGCACTGTCGAGGCCTCGATCGCCGCCCGCCTCGAGGGACATTTCCCGCCCGCGGCGGCCGTCGAACTATTCGGCAACAACTGGCTGGTCGCGCTCTCGACGGCCTACGGCGGGCTCGCGCTCGCCGTCCCGGCGATCGTCTCGCTGCTGTTCAACGGTCTCTTCATCGGAGCGATCGCCCGCCTCGAGGCCGATCCCACGCAACTGGCCGCGTTCGTGGCTCCGCACGGGATCTTCGAGATCCCGGCGATCCTCGTCGCGGCGGCGCTGGGGCTCTCCGTCGGGGCGGCCGGGTGGCGGACCCTCCGGGGACGGGCCGGCCGAGTCGAGTTGGCCGACACCCTCGAACGGGCGTTCTGGGTGCTGGTCGGGATCGGGGTGGTACTCGCCGTCGCCGCGCTCATCGAGGGGTTCGTCAGTCCGTACTACTACCGTCCGTTCCTGTGATCGAGACCGGTCACGGGGTTCCTGCGTCCGCTCACCGATAGGCCTCGAACTCCGCGCCGAACAGGAGGAAATAGCCCGTCCCGACCAGTCCGATCGCGGTCGCGACGGTAAAAGCGACGACCGGGTCGCCGGCGAACAGTTCGGCACCGGTCAGCGGGTCGGAAAGCCCGTCCCAGAGCAGGCCGCCCAGCGCGGCGCTGGGGATCACGATCAGGTTCCGCAGCAGGTAGTACGCGCCCGTGACCCGACCGCCGGCACCACGTTCGGCGGGGCCGACGATCAACGCCTTGTGAGCCGGCAGCCCGGCGAATCTGAGCCCGGAGAAGGCGAAGAGAACGGCGAGGACGGCCGGCTCGGCGGGCGCGTTGATCAGCAGGATCGGGAAGACCGCGTAGACCGCGAACCCGAGCGCGACGACCGGTTTGAGCCCGACGCGCTCGGCCGCCTTCGCGACCGGAATCATCGTCAGTAGGGCGACGAGCATCTCGAGCCCCATCAACACCCCGAAGTACGACTGCGGCGAGAGCTCGAGCGTGCCGACCGTCGGCAGCGACACCGTGAGCCCGACCTCGAGAAAGCGCGTGACGACGATGACGAAGAAGACGTAGACCATCCCGTTGGCGAAGCGGACGAGCGTGTCGGCGACTAGCAGCGGGCGTAGTTCGGCCGGCAGCGCCCGGAGGTCGGCGAGCAACTGCGTGACACCCTCGAACGCCGAACCGATGTCGTCGCCTGCGGGGTCGTAGAGCCAGTGTTGGACCAGCGTTCCCAGCGCGCCGAAGGCGACTGCGACGACCAGGATCAACTGGAAGGCGGTGACGATCCCGCCGTCGCTCGAGCCGAACGGGTAAAAGAGCGCGGCGGCCAGCAGCGGGCCGACGAGGAAGGCCGTCCGGCGGAACGTCTCGGTGCTGGCGAAGCCGGCCGCCAGCCGCGACGGGGGAACGGCCTGCTTGACGATGGCGAACGTCGCCCCGAGCCCGAAGGACTTCCAGGCCTGCGCGAGGACGAGCCCGAGAAAGACCGCGATGACCGCAAGCGAGGTCGGGCCGACCGAGACGTCCGCCAGCGCCGGCGCGACGAGCCAGACGCCGAACCCGACCGTCGAACACAGCCCGAAGGCAGTCAACGCCGCCCGCGAGCCGATCCGGTCCGAGACCGCACCGCCGGGGTAGGGATACACCGCGCTGATCACGTTCCCGAACGAGCCGAACAACCCCACGACCAGCCCCGAGGCCCCGAGCGCGTACAGGTACTCGCCCATGTACCGGCTCGTCATCTGAAACCCCAGACTGAAGGCGAACATCGCTACCGAGAGGACCAGCACGTCCCGCTCGAGCGAGACGAACTGCCGGAACGGATCGAGCGGATCGGCCTCTTCGGTCGACTCCCCCTCGAGGCTCATGCCGCTCAGTAGTCGGGCTACTGGCTTGAAATTTGGCCGTGAGGAGGGCGTCGCCGGCTCGGACCGCCGGCACGGCACAGTCGCGTTCGACTGACAGTATCGACTGAAGGGAAGGGCTCATTAGCACGCAGTGTGAGGTAAGGGATAATGGCTTCGTGGAAGCGGGACTTCGCGAGCGGGCTGATCGTTCTCGGCCCGATCTTGGTCACGCTCTATGCGCTCTACTGGCTCTACGGACTCGTCGCCGGACTGACGCCCGGGCTCATTCTCGACGCGGCCGCGCTCGAGGCGTTTATCCCCGGCGACGGTCAACAGGCGGTCCAGACCCGCGAGCAGCTCGCCCAGTTCCTCCGCGTGATCGTCGCCCTGACCGTCTTCGTCATTCTGACGTTCTCGGTCGGCTATCTCATGCGGACGACCGTCGGCGGGCTCGTCGAACGACTCGTCGATAACATCGCGAACCGCGTGCCGGTGATGCGGGTGGTCTACAACGCCTCGAAGATGGCCGCCGAGACGGCCTTCGGCGAGCAGGAATCGCTGCAAAAGCCGGTCAAAATCGAGACCTGGGAAGGGCTCCGGATGACCGCGTTCAAGACCGGTAAGGTGACCGACGACGGACGCGAGGTGCTGTTTTTGCCGACGTCGCCAAACATCACGACGGGCTACGTCGTCGAGGTCGAGTCCGACGAGATCACCGAACTCGAGGAAGACGTCGAGGACGCCCTGACGCGGGTCCTCAGCGCCGGCTTCGGCGACGCGAACCACCGGGGGATGGACGCCGGCGTCTCGATCGACGTCATCGACGAGACGGGGCGGACCGGGTCCGACGACGACTAACGAAATTTTACCCTGCGGTCTATCGCGGTCGCGATACCGCGACCGCGATGTCCCTCGGTAAAATTTCGATCAAAAGCACTCCTCCCTCCGTTCCGTTCACTACGCTCACTCCACATCGGTCGTCGGCCCGCTCGTTCGCGCCTGCGGCGCTCACTCGCGGTCGGTGAGGGGAGCCGCCTGCCCTTCCCCGGGTCACGCGCCTCTCGCGATACTCGAGGCGCGCTCCCGGCCCGGAAATCGGGTTCTCGAGAAGTAAAACGGATCGGCAAATCCGGAGTGTCAATACGAAATCGCTCGTTCTAGATCGGTGTCAGAGCCGCTATTCGACGTCGACGAACTCGAACCACTCGTCGTACTCCTCGGAGCCCTGCTCGACGATGTCGAAGAACTGCTGTTGGATCTCCTCGGTGACGGGGCCGCGGGAGCCGTTTCCGATAGTGACGTTGTCGACTTTCCGGATCGGCGTCACTTCGGCGGCCGAGCCGGTGAAGAACAGTTCGTCGGCGGTGTTGAGTTCGCCCCGCGAGATCGAGACGTTGTCGTGGACGGTGTAGCCCAGTTCCTCGGCGATCCGAATGACCGCATCGCGGGTGATCCCGTCGAGGATCGACTCCGAGAGGCCGGGCGTGTAGATCTCGTCGTCGCGCACGAGGAAGACGTTCTCGCCGGGGCCTTCGGCGACGTTGCCCTCCTTGTTGAGGACGATCGCTTCCGCGAAGCCGTTGCGGCGGGCCTCCTCGCCCGCGAGCATGCTGTTGACGTACAGGCCCGTGGTCTTGGCGTTGGTCGGGATTTGGCTCGAGGCGTGTTTCCGCCACGAGGAGATCATCACGTCGATGCCGTTCTCGAGGGCGTCCTCGCCGAGGTAGGCACCCCACGGCCAGGCGGCGATGGCGGTGCGGGTCGGACAGTCCTTCGGACTGACTCCCAGCGAGTTGTAGCCGTAGAAGGCGACCGGGCGGATGTAACACGACCGCAGCTCCTGGCGCTGGATGAGTTCCTTCGTCGCGGCAGTGAGTTCTTCCTTCGAGTGTTCGATGTCCATCTCGTAGGGCTTGGCGGACTGGAAGAGCCGATCGAGGTGTTCCTCCCAGCGAAAGAGCGCGGGGCCGTTCGCGGTGTCGTAACAGCGCGCGCCCTCGAAGACGCCGCTGCCGTAGTGGAGCCCGTGCGTGAGAACGTGGACCTGCGCGTCGTCCCAGTCGACGAACTCGCCGTCCATCCAGATCGTGTCGACGTCCATCTCGTCGAATCCCATGAGCGAGAATGTTACAAGCCACCGTACTAAGTGTTCGCGATTCGACCTGCGTGTGGTCCCGTCGGCGCTGCGTTGTCGTCGCTGCGTTGTCGGCAGCCAGCGGTCGGTGGCCGACTCGAGACAGCGCTCGAATCGGCGGACTATCGACAGCGCTCGAGGACCTCGCTGCCCTCGAGGTAGGCGAAGCCGTGGCGGTCGGCGTAGGCGCGGGCGTCGGCCGGCGAGAGCGCGTCGCCGGTCTCGTCGTCGAGCATCTCACAGACGACGACGGCGGGCGAGCGGCCGGCGGCGTCGGCCAGTGCGAGTCCGAGTTCGGTGTGGCCCTCGCGCTGGGCCAGCAGGTCCGGTGCGCCCTTGAGCAGGTGGACGTGGCCGGGGACGCGGAACTCGTCGGCGAACGCGACCGTCTCGGGGGTGGCGGCGGCCGCGCCCAGCTCCCGAATAGTCGTCGAGCGGTCGTCGTCGGTGATCCCGGTGTAGGTGTCGCGGTGGTTGACGGTCAGCGAGAACGACGAGCGGTCGTCGTAGCCCAGTTCGTGGTCGGCCGTCGCGGGGTGATCGACCGCGTCCGAGTAGAACGGGAGGTCGAACGCTTCGGCGATCTCGTAGCCCAGCGCGACGCAGATCAGCCCGCCGGCGTCGTTGCGCAGTCGGGCGACAGCCTCGGGTGTGACGGCGTCGGCGTGGTAGATCAGGTCCGTCTCGCCCTCGCGGTCAGCCGCATCGTGGACGAGGATCGGCTCGCCCGCCCGGAGCGACTCGAGAGCGCGGTCGAACGCCTCGGCGGCCGGGCCATCGGTACCCGAACCCGCCCCGGTGCCGTCGGCGTTGCACTGCGGGCCCGCGTGGTGGCCCGTCATTCGCGATCACCCACGGAGACGGTGACGTGATCGCCGTCCTCGAGGTCGAGTTCGTCACGTAGCTTGGCGGGGGCGATCACCTCGAGCTGGTCGTCGTCGTGGTGGGTGCGTTCGGGAGCGATGGTGTAGGCGTCGTCGTAGGTCGCGCCGTCGGCGGTCTCGATCGTCGCGGGGTAACAGACGGCGGGGCCGTAGGTCCGGTCGTCGGACTCCCAGCCGTCGATCGGAACGGGCTCGAGGGAGGCCATCGCGCTGCGCCGGCGGACGCTGTCCTCGCGCAGGTCGACGTTGAGCGTTCCGGGGAACGGCTCGTAGCCGAGTCGGTCCTCGAACTGGCGCTGGTAGCCCGGCAGGGAGATGTAGTGGCGGCCCTCGCCCATCCCGCTCGTGATGGTCCCCTCGAGCGAGATCTGTGAGTCCGTCTCGAAGATTCGCCGGTAGTCCTCGTACTCGGCGTGGAGGGCGCGCTCGCCGTCGTCGGTGATCGCGACCCACTGGCCGTCGCTGACGGTGTCGCGCTCGAGTAAGTCGGCGCTCTCGAGCCGCTGGAGGCGGCGCGAGGCGGTCTGGTTCGAGGCGTCGAGCCGCTCGGCGAGGCGAGAACAGGAGATCTTGACGTCGCCCTCGAGTCCGCCCTCGAGCGCGAGGAGTTTGAGCACGGCGAGTTCGTCGTGCCCGACGGCGGACTCCGTGAGTACTGACATACCCGTCTCTATTGCCTATGCCGGTAAAAGCATACCGAATGTGGCATGCGTAACGAAACTGTGACGGAGTTCACGAGCGTTTATCTCGTATTCCGGAGTTGGGGACCGAACGGAAAAACCCACCGCCTCCCGCGATGGTCGGGCTACAGTTCCCGCGCGACGTAGTCCGCGATCCGCGAGATGCGGTCGGGGTCGGTCGTCCAGACGGCGTCCCAGACGCGGGGTTCGGTCTCGAGACAGACGAGTGCGGTGCCGACGGCGTCGGGTGGCGTACGATCGTCGGGGTCGTAGATGACGAACCAGCCGTCCCGATACTCCGGCCCCGTCCCGGTGTGAACCGTCGTCCCCAGTTCGGGCGGGCAGCCGTCGTCGATCCCGTAGACGTGAACGTCGACGTCGGTTTCGGCGAGTTGGGCGTAGGTCTCGTAGGTCCCGATTTCGTCGTCGATGCGCGAGAGCCGCTGGAACGCACTGTATAACGTGCCGCTACCGGCCGCCCAGGCCCGCTGTTCGATATACCGCGAGACGACGATCAACAGGAGCTTCTCCTTGTGCGCGAGCGGATACCCACGCAGTCGGAGCCGGATCCCTTCCAGCCCCGCCAGCACGTCGGGGAACTCGATCTCGCCCATGCCGCGCGCGCCGGTGACGAACAGGTCGGAGTTGATCGCGAGGATCGCGTCGTATAACTCGCCCATCGGGGAGGCCGCGATCGGCTCGCCGTCCTCGAGCAACACGGCCGTGTCGCCCGCGGCCGCGAGCGCCCCCTCGAGTTCGGGGTCGAGATCCGTGTCCAGCGAAACGGCCGCATCGGTGTCGACCGCGATCGACTGCCCGTCGAACGCGTCCGCGAGCATCTCCGCGAGCGGACCAGTGTCGCCGTCAGCGACGACTGCAATCGTCCGATCGGGTGAACCGACGTCGTCGATGAACGATCGGAGGGTCACTGAGGAAGCTTACTCCGTTCGGTACCTAAAGGTTCTCGCCGTCGTCTCGGTTCACCGGTCCCGTTCGCTCGACCCGTCGACGCCGGTCAGTCGCCGACGACCGGATCGCGCTCCCAGAACTCGCTGCCTTTCTTCAGCTTGGGGACCCACGTGTCGCCGGTCTTGGCGAGCAAGGCGACGCGGGAGGCCGGAACCTGCTTCAGTTCGTCGAACTCGGGCATATGTTCGCCGACCTCCTCGGCGAATTTCACGACGTCCTCGTGGTCGGGCATCGCCGAGCGGTCGAGCCTGCCCTGCGAGTGGCCGACGTGCATGTACGCCTTCAGTTCGATGAAGTCCGGGTCGGCCTGCTGGTAGAACCCCGCGTACCAGTCCGGGTGGTGCATGTTCTCTCCCCCCACGAGCGTCGTTCGGAGGACGGTGCGGGTCTCGTCCTTTGCGGCGAGGACGTCCATCGTCTCGAGCAGCCGTTCCCAGGCGTCGTCCTCCATCGCGCCGACGACTTCGTCGAAGGTGTGGCGCTCGGGGGCGTCGACGCTGACGTACAGCTGCGTCGGGTCACACTCCCGAAGCACTTCGGGACGAGTGCCGTTCGAGACGAGGAAGGTGGTGATATCGCGGTCGTGGAAGGCCTCGATGAGTTCGGGCAGGTAGGGGTAGAGCGTGGGCTCGCCGTCGAGCGAGATGGCGACGTGGCGCGGCTCCATTGCCTGTTCGAACACCTCGCGGGGAACCTCGTCGTTGCCGCCGAAGCCCGAGAGCAGTTTTTTCTGGAGTCGGATCGAGGCGTCGACGACCGCCTCGGGGTCGTCCCACGCGACGTCGTCCATCTCGTAGGCGTGGCCCTGATGGTCGCGCCAGCAGAAGACACAGCGCTCGTTGCACTTGACCACCGGCGTCATCTGGATGCAGCGATGGGACTCGATGCCGTAGAAGATGTTCTTGTAACATTTCCCCTCGCCGCGGACGGCGTTGGCCGTCCAGCCGCAGGTCTGGGCGGCCGTGTGGTTCTCGCTGTGGTAGTCCGGGCTCGAGACCTGTGCCGGTCCGCCGTCGTCGCCGTCCCCGTCGTCGGCGTCGGCGCTCGCACCGTCGGCCCCGGGAGTCGCGGAGTCGCTCATGTTGGCGGTCGTTGGACGGGACCCGTCAAAAGGTGTGTGGTGTCGGGGGCGATCGGCGGCTACTCCTCGTCGGGGCGGTCGTTCGCGGAGTCCCCGCCCGGGCCGTCCGGCAGCGCGTGCGGATCGGCGGGTTCGTCGCCGTGTTTCACGTCGTCGCGCTCGAAGAGGTACAGCGCCGGGCCCGCGATCACCATCACGAGCAGGCCGGGGATCGGCACGTCCGGCGGTCCGAGGTACGTGACCAGCCCGCCCCCGCAGGTGACGGCCACGAACCCCGCCCACAGCGCCGGTCGCGAGATTTCGAGTCGGCTCGCGTCCCGGTAGACGGCGGCCGCAGCGGCGAGGACGATCGCGAACCCGACGACCGCGACGGCGATCGTCTGCAGCGAAACCATACCCGGACTTACGACAAGGAGGGGAAAAGCGTTCTGAGAGCCGGTTCTCGAGGACGGGTCCGTGCGTGCCCTCGGCCGGCGTCGGCTTCCGTACGAAAGCCGCGCGCTCTTTCGCCGTCCGACCCAACCGACGACCATGATCGGGGCCTACACCATCGGCAAGAAAGCGGTCACGTTCGGCTACAAACGCTACGGAGTCCCGGGAGCGATCGCCTCCGGCGGCGCGGCGCTCGCGGGCTATCTCGTCGTCCGCCGGGCGCTGCAATCGGCGACGAGCGACGGGAGCGTCGACTCGGCGATCGACGCGGGCGAGATCCAGTCCGCGGTCGAGGAGCAGGGACTGAGCGCGGTGACCGACACGGGGACCCTCGACCGGGCGATCGACGAGGACGCAATCGGCTCGGCGGTCGACATGGACGACGTCCAGTCGTCGGCCGCGGACGAGACCGACGAGTTCACCGAGGGGGCGGGCGAGGGCGACTCGAGCGGCGAGAATTGAACTGCGCGGACGCGGATCGGATCACCATGAACCAGCGAAACACCACCGAGACCGACGAGGAGCCGGCGGACGAGCGACGCGTGGCGGGGATCGACCGCGACTCCCTCACCGGAGCGCTGCGAACCGTCCGGGGCGGCGTTCGGTCGGGGATGCCGGCGGGCGTCGCCGGCTTCGCGAGCCTCCTGAGCGGCGTCCGGGCGCTGCGACGCGGCGACCGTGGGCACGGCTACCTGCGCCTCGGCGCGGGCGGACTCCTCCTCGCGATCGCGCTCGACCAGCGACGGGCGGCCCGCGATCGGCCCGACGTCGAGCCGACGGACGTCGTCAGTACGACGCCCGATATCGGGAGTCTCGAGGCGCGGGAGCGAGACGCCGGCAGCGGGGGCCACGCCGGCGGCGACGCGGCCAGCGAGGTCGCCGGGACGTCGATCGACATCGGGGACGCGGCCTCGAGCCCCGAACGCAGTGGCGACGCCGACGCGGCGGATATCGATGAAACTGACGTCGCCGGGTCCGGTCCCGACGCGGAGCGCCTCGACGACGCCGCGAGCGAGTCGGCCACCGTGGGCGACTCCGAGAGCGCCGAGGACACCGGGAGCGAACCGAACACCGCCGAGGGCGACGAGCGCGAATCCTACGAGCAACTGGGCGCGGCGGCGTTCGACGAACACAGCAGCGAGGTGCCGGTCCCCCAGACCGCGTTCGATCGAACGATCCTGTCGCTGGGGTCGGAGGTCTTCTGGGGGATCCGCGAGGCCGACGACGCCGTCGTCGTCTCGGGGCAGTTCGACCCGATTCGGGACGGCGACGGGAGCCGGTACGTCGCCAGTTCCGAGGTCGACGGCGAGCGATCGCTGACGGTGCCCGACGCCGTGTTGACCCACTGGGACGCGGTCGCCGGCGGCGGGCTGGCCGTCGCCTCGGGTGACGACCTCGTCTTTCTCACGACCGACTCGCTGGGGGCGGACGACCAGATACGGGTCGTTCCCGAGCAGTGGCTCGAGGACGCCCTCGAGAACGGCGAGTAACGATCGGCGGTCGCGGCGTGCGTCTTTCGACCCGCTCGAGGACGCGTTACGACCCGCGGACCCGCTCGAGGACCGCGAGCGTCCCGTCGGCGTGGACGGCGTCGAGGACCTCGTCGGCGGCCGCTTTCGCCAGTTCGTCGGCGTTGCCGACGGCGAAACTCCGGCCGACGGCCTCGAACGTCGAGACGTCGTTGACGGAGTCGCCGACCGCTACGCAGTCGGCGAGGTCGATCCCGACGCGGTCGGCGATCGTCTCGAGTCCCTCGCCCTTGTTCGGATCGGTGTCCTTGACGTGGTAGGCGTAGCCGGTGTCGATCACCTCGAGGCCGTGGTCGGCCGCGATCTCGCGCAGGGGCTCGAACGGCTGTTCCAAGTTGACCGCAATCTCGGTTTCGCGCCAGCGGTTGACGGTGTCTTCCGCGCCCCAGCCCAGATCGTAGCCGGCGGCGCGGTACTCCTCGGTGACGGCCCGAGCAGCCTCGCGGTCGGCGGTGAAGAAGACGTCGTCGCCGGTGTAGACGACGCCGCCGTTCTCGGCGACGACGAGTTCCGGAATTCCGACGAAATGACAGAGGGCGACGGGATACGGAAACGCCTTCCCGGTGGCGATGACGACGGGCGCGTCCCACTCGCGGAGCGGATCGAAGACGCGGGGATCGATTCCCCACCCCTCCGGGCGGGTGAGCGTCCCGTCGATGTCCAACACCAGCGGCGGATCGGCGGTCATATCGAGGAATGAGCGAGCCGTCCCCTAAAGCGGTCGGATCGGTGGGACCGTCCGCCCCAACGGCGACTCGCGTATCGTCGTCCTCGTCCGAACGCGACGGAGACGACGCTCTTCGGGAAGGCGAACGCCCCGGCCGTTCAGAGAGCGAGATAGCCCGCGTTGGGGAGCAATCCGGCCAGATAGAGGACGCCGATGACGAGCATCAACGCCGCGATGGCCATCGCGGGCGGGTCGACGTGGGTCCCCGAGTGCGAGTAGAACACCCGCTGGGACAGTTCGCCGACGAGGGCGCTGATCGCGCCGAACGCGCCGGCGACGAGCAACACAACCGGGTCGCTGCCGACGGCCGACGCCGCGATCACCGCGCCGGTCGATCCCAGCAGCGTGATGTGGTGGGTGACCGGAATCTTCTCCACGCCGAGATTCAGGAAGAGCAGGCTCATCGCGGAGATGGCATACCCCATGAAGACGCTCCCGGTCTCGAGCCAGATGTAGCCCCCGAGCAGCCCGCCGACGATCCCGATGGCGGTCACGCCCGTCCACTCGTACTGGTGGGGGAGCCAGGGCTCGGTCGCCAGCCGGTCGGTCTCGGTGCCGCCGTCGGCGGCCACGCGCGTTTCCTCGCGCTCGAACGGCGACATGTCGAGGACGCTCGAGCCGCCGACCTTGCCCACGATCGGGTACCCGAACGCGAGTCGGGCGAGAAACGCCGTGGCGACGACCGAGAGCGCGATGTTATCCGTCGGGAATCCCAGGCTGTCCATCACCTGAGTGATGAGCATCCCGAGCGCCCCGAAGACGGCCCCGACTGCGAGGATATCGGGTTTGGTGCCGAACGCGTAGAGGATGTCCTTGCCGAAGTGGTAGTCCCAGTCGTTGGGTTCCATCTCGGGATACTTCCGGCCGGCGTAGGCCGTCGCGGCGACGCCGCCGGCGAAGGCGATGTGTGGGCCGGTGACTGCGCCGAAACCGATCGTCCCGGTGACGCCGGTCGCGATGTCACCGGCGGGAACGCCCTCAAGGCCGCCGAGCCGTCCCTCGAGAACGGCCAGCCCCTCGCCGAGGAAGACGACGAAGCCGGTGAAAACGAACGCGGGGAGGGCACCGAGGGCCGCACCGAACGCGCCGCCGGCGAGGGCAGCGATGAGCAGAACGGCAAAGGCCTCGAGTTCCATGCCGACGATTGGAACGGTAACGAGCGGCTGCAACATCGTTAGTCCTCCTCGTCACGCGCCCAGTCGCGCGAGCGCTCGACGGCGTCGTTCCAGCGTTCGTATCGTCGGTCCGCGCGGTCGGGATCCATCTCGGGCTCGAACTCGGCGTCGACCTGCCAGTTGCTCCGCAGCTCGTCGGGGTCGTCCCAGTAGCCGACGGCGAGGCCGGCCGCGTAGGCCGAGCCCAGCGCCGTCGTCTCGTCGACGACGGGGCGGACGATCTCCGAGCCGATGATATCGGACTGGAGCTGGCAGAGGAAGTTGTTCTTGACCGCGCCGCCGTCGACTTTCAGCGAAGTCATCTCGATGCCGGAGTCGGCCTCCATCGCCTCCGCGACGTCGCGGGTCTGGTAGGCGATCGACTCGAGGGTTGCGCGGACGACATGTCCCTTCCGCGTGCCGCGGGTCATCCCGACGATGGTGCCGCGGGCCCGTTGGTCCCAGTGGGGTGCGCCCAGACCGGTAAAGGCGGGGACGACGTAGACGCCGTCAGTCGAGTCGACGCTGCGGGCCAGTTCCGCCGTCTCGGCGGGATCCTCGATCAGCGTCATGTCCTCGAGCCACTCGATGGCCGCGCCGGTGACGAAGATCGACCCCTCGAGCGCGTACTGGACCGGCTCGCCCGAGCGCTGGAACCCGATCGTCGTCAGCAGGCCGTGGTCGCTCTCGACGGCCTCGTCACCGGTGTTCATCAGGAAGAAGGATCCGGTGCCGTAGGTGTTCTTGGCGTCGCCGGCGTCGAAACAGGTCTGGCCGAACAGCGCGGCCTGCTGGTCGCCCAGCGCGCCCGCGACCGGCACCGCGGCCTCGAGGAACCCGTCGGGGTCGGTCGTCCCGTAGGTGTCGTCGTCGCTGGAGGGCCGGACTTCGGGTAACATCGCCTCGGGGATCGAGAACTCCTCGAGGAGGTCCTCGTCCCATTCGAGGTCGTGGATGTCGTACAACATCGTCCGCGAGGCGTTCGTGACCTCGGTGACGTGGTTCCCGGTCAGGTTGTAGATCAGCCACGTGTCGATCGTCCCGAACAACACGTCGCCTTTCTCCGCGCGGTCGCGGATGTCCTCGGGCCGGGCGCGCTCGAGTTTGATCGGATCGGCGTTATCGAGCAGCCACTCTGCCTTCGTCGCCGAGAAGTAGGCGTCGGCCTCGAGGCCGGTCTTCTCGCGGATCGCCGCCACTTTCCCCTCCGCCTCGAGGGCCTCGACGCGATCGGTGGTTCGGCGGTCCTGCCAGACGATGGCGTTGTGGACCGGTTTCCCGCTGTCGGCGTCCCAGAGGACCGTCGTCTCCCGCTGGTTGGTCACGCCGATGGCCGTGAGCTGGGACGGGGCGATCCCTGCCTGTCCGAGCGCTTGCTGGATCACGGCTTTGGTGTTCTCCCAGATCTCCATCGGGTCGTGTTCGACCCAGCCGGGCTCGGGGTAGATCTGTTCGTGTGTCTCGTAGGCGTTCGCGACGACCTGGCCCTCGTGATCGAACACGATAAACCGGGTCCCGGTCGTTCCCTGGTCGACCGCTCCGACGTACGTTGTGTCTGTCACTGGTAGTCACCTCGTACCGCCACGCGATTCGTTTACTGCCGCTCGCGTGATACCAGTAAACAACACCGACTATCGTTATAAATGTTACCAACGATTTCGCGAACGATGGGGAAACTGGGGGTTCGAGACGGCGGATACGGCGTCAGATCGCCGTCAGTGACGGCGTGGCAGGAGTGAGTTACGAGTGTTGAATCGGCGGCGATAAAATAAAGAGTGCCGTGGACGTAGATCCGACGAACGAATGGCACGGGACACCGAGGTCCTCGTTCTCGGCGGCGGCTCGACCGGCTGTGGGATCGCCCGCGATCTGGCGACCCGCGGTCTCGAGGTCACGCTCGTCGAACGGGGGACCCTCACGGACGGAACCACCGGTCGGATGCACGGCCTGTTACACAGCGGCGGCCGCTATGCCGTCTCCGATCAGGCCAGCGCGACCGAATGTATCGAGGAGAACGAAACGCTCCGGGAGATCGCCGGGCACTGTGTCGAGGAGACCGGCGGCCTGTTCGTAAAGCGGCCCGAGGACTCGGACGACTACTTCCGGGCAAAACTCGAGGGTTGTCGCGACTGCGGGATTCCGGCACGGGTCCGCTCGGGACGGGAGGCCCGCGAGATCGAACCGTACCTCGCCGAGGACGTCGAACGGGCGATCGAGGTCCCCGACGGCGCGGTCGACCCGTTCCGGCTCTGTGTCGCGAACGCCGTCGACGCCGAGGCCCACGGCGCGCGGATCGAGACCCACGCCGAGGTGATCGACCTCCTGCGCGAGGGCGACGACGTCTACGGGGTCGAGGTCCGCCACGGTGCCGGGCCCGGCAAGCGAAGCGACGCCGCTGCCGGGACCACCGAGGAGATCACCGCCGAGTACGTCGTCAACGCGACCGGCGCGTGGGCGGGGCAGATCGGCTCGATGGCCGATTTAGAGATCGAGGTCCGTCCGTCCAAGGGCGTCATGACGATCATGAACGTCCGGCAGGTCGACACCGTGATCAACCGCTGTCGGCCGAAAGGCGACGCGGACATCATCGTCCCCCACGAGACGACCGCAATCCTGGGGACGACCGACGAGGAGGTCGCGGATCCGGACGACTACCCCGAGGAACAGTGGGAGGTCGAGGCGATGATCGACACGCTCTCGGAACTGGTGCCGATCCTCGCCGAATCGCGGACCATCCGCTCGTTCTGGGGCGTGCGCCCGCTCTACGAGCCGCCGGGGACCGGGACACAGGATCCGACCGACATCACGCGCGATTTCTTCCTGCTCGATCACGCCGATCGCGACGGCGTCGCCGGTATGTCAAGCATCGTCGGCGGCAAGTTCACCACCTACCGGGCGATGGCCGAGGAGATCGCCGACCACGTCTGCGAGCAACTGGGCGTCACGGCCTCGTGTTCGACCGCCGACGAACCCCTGCCCGGCAGCGAGAACCTCGCGCGGCTCGAGGCAGGGATGGACGACTTCGGGCTGCGCTCGCCGGTGGCCCGCCGGAGCAAGCAACGGCTGGGGAGCCGGGCGAACGAGGTCCTCGCGACCGACGAGCCGAACCCGGTGATCTGCCAGTGTGAGGGCGTGACCCGCGCGGAGGTCCGCGACGCGATCGAGGGGTCGGGGGCGGACCTGAACGCGGTCCGCATCCGGACGCGGGCCTCGATGGGGAACTGTCAGGGCGGGTTCTGCTGTCAGAACATGGCTCACGAACTCCACCCCGAGTACGACGAGGCGACGGTTCGGGCGGCACTGGACGAACTCGTCGCCGAGCGCTGGAAGGGGCAACGCCACGCCCTGTGGGGCGAACAGCTCTCGCAGGCGATGCTCAACTACGCCCTGCACGCGACGACGATGAACCGCGATCGGGATCCCGCGGACGCGACCGGGGACGTCGAGTTCGCGGCGTTCGACGGCGGCGGGACTCGAGGGGTCGAGTCCCGGGGGGACGACTGAATGGCTATCGAAGACGACGTCCTCGTCGTCGGTGGCGGGCTGGCCGGCGCGACCGCCGCGCTGGCCGCGGCCGAGCGGGACGTTCGGGTCCGGCTCGTCTCCCACAAGCAGAGCACGCTCCGCCACGCCAGCGGCCTGATCGACGTGCTGGGCTATCCGCCGGCGGGCGAGGGGCCGCTCGCGGACCCGTTTCCCGCCCTCGCGGACCTCCCCGAGGGCCACCCCTACGAACGGGTCGGGGCCGAGGCGGTCCGCGACGCCCTCGCCTTCTTCGACGGGATCGCGGGCGACGCATACGCGGGCGCACACACCGACGCCAACGCGCTCGTGCCGACCCACGGCGGCACCGTCAAACCGACCGCGCGGTACCCGGCCGCGACCGCCGCCGGGCTGGCGAGCGACGACCGCGACGCCCTGCTTGTCGGCTTCGGCACGCTGCCGGACTTCGAGGCCCCGCTTGCGGCGGCCCATCTCGAGGCTGCGGGCGTCCCCTTCGACGCCCGCGGAGTCACAGTCCGTTTTCCGGGTATCGAGCGCGACGACGCGAAAGTCACGCGCTATGCCCACCTGCTCGACCGCGACGAACCCGTCGAGACGGCGGCCGGCGAGTCCACCGCGCGCGCGGCGCTGGCCGAGACGGTCCGTCCTCGCCTCGAGGGCGAGTCCCGGGTCGGCTTCCCGGCGATCCTCGGCGACGACAGCGCCGACGCGGTCAGGGCCGACCTCGCCGACCGGCTCGGCGTCGACGTCTTCGAGATTCCGATGGGGCCGCCGAGCCTACCCGGACTGCGCCTCGAGGACCTGCTGTTCGACGCGCTCGCGGACGCCGGCGTCCGCGTGACGACGGGGGTACCGGTCGTCGACTACGAGACCGGGGCCGACGGCGCGGGCTCGAGCGGCCCCGCGCGGATCGACCGCGTCACCGTCGACCGCAACGGGAGCGAGGTCCCCCACAGCGCGGACCAGTACGTCCTCGCGACCGGCGGACTCGTGGGGAAGGGCGTGGAGTCCGACCGCGAGCGCGTCTCGGAACCGGTCTTCGACTGTCACGTCCCGCATCCCGGCGACCGCTACGACTGGTTCGTCGACGACGTCTTCGGCGACCAGCCCTACGCCCGCTTCGGCCTGCCGGTCGACCGCGACCTCCGCCCGCTCGATGCCGACGACGCCCTCGAGTTCGCGAACCTCCGTGCCGCGGGGGCGGTTCTGGGCGGCTACGACTTCGCGGCCGAGAAGTCCGGCAGCGGCGTCTCGCTCGCGACGGGCTACGTCGCGGGCCGGCGCGCCGCGGAGGGATGTCGATGACCGAGACGACGGATTTCGGACGACTGATTCAGGTGATCCAATGAGCGACGCAGAACGACCGACCGACGACAGTGGCGACGAGTTCGAACCGATCGAGGTCTTTCCGGAGGCGGGGGAGACCGACCTCCGCCCGGGCGCGGACGACTGCTACAAGTGTTCGACCTGCGACACCGAGTGTCCGGTCGCCGAGGTCGACGACGAGTTCCCCGGTCCGAAGTTCCAGGGGCCCGAGCAGTGGCGGCTCAAACGACAGGACGACCACGACATCGACGAGTCGGTGATGAAGTGTTCGAACTGTATGCGGTGTGATAGCGCCTGTCCCTCGGACGTGCCGCTCTCGCAGATGCACAACACCGCCCGCGCCGAGTACGTCGAGGAGAACATGAGCAAGCTCTCCCGGGAGTACTGGCGCAATCGGATGCTCGCGAACTACCGCCGACTCGCTCCCCTGGGGGCCATGTTCCCCCGGACGGCGAACTTCGTCACGGGGCTGTCGGCGACCCGGTGGCTCGGCGAGAAACTGCTCGGAATAGCCGGCGAGCGGGAGTTGCCCGAGTTCGCGACCGAGACGTTCCGCGAGTGGTGGACCGCCCGGGGCGGCCCACGGGTCGAGAACCCCGACAAGCGTATCGCGTACTTCCACGGCTGCTACTCGAACTACAACACCCCCGAGGTCGCGAAGGCACTCGTCCGCGTCTACGAACACTTCGGCTACGAGATCATGGTCCCCGAGCAGGACTGTTCGGGGACGCCGATGTTCGCCAACGGCATGCTCGAGGATGCCCGCCGCGCCGCCGAGACGAACGTCCGGGAACTCGCCGCGGCCATCGACGACGGGGCCGATATCGTCGCCTCCTGTAGCTCGTGTTCGATGTCGCTGCG
Source organism: Natrinema mahii (assembly GCA_000690595.2). Taxonomy (GTDB): domain Archaea; phylum Halobacteriota; class Halobacteria; order Halobacteriales; family Natrialbaceae; genus Natrinema; species Natrinema mahii. Next base: position 762,651 of record JHUT02000001.1, read on the forward strand.
CCAGGAGTACCCCGAACTGTTCGACTTCGAAGACACCGAAACCGTCGCCGCAAACACCTGGGACGCCGTCGAGTACCTGCGGGTCCACGAGGACCTCGAGGCCGAACTCGAGGGGACGGCAGTCGGCGAGGAGTTCGACGACTTCGCCTACCACGCGCCGTGTCACGCCCGCAATCAGGGCCTAGACGGTCAGGCGGTCGAACTGCTCGGCCTGATCGACGGCGTCGAGGCCCACGACGTCGGCGACTCCTGTTCGGGCATCTCCGGGACCTACGGCTGGAAGGAGGAGAACTACGAAAACTCCATGGCGATCGGGGCGGAGATGTTCGATCATATGGACGACGCGGACGCGACGGCGGGCCTGACGGAGTGTCCGACCTGCTCGATGCAGATGGAACACGGCACCGGCTACGAGATCACCCACACCCTCGAGGTGCTTGCGGCGGCGCTCGTCGGGGACGGGGCGGACGCGACAGGAGCGAACGCGACGGGGGCACGCGCGGAGTAATGGACCTGCAGGAACGGATCGCCAGACGGCGGTCGGCCCGAGAGGGGCGACGGCTCGTCGTCGACCGCAACGCCCTCAGCCCGGTCGTCCACCGGCCGGAGCCGATCGGCCGGGGCCCGGTCCTCGAGCAGTTGCTCGACGCCCTCGAGCCGGTTTTCGACGGCGAGTTGCCGCCCCCGGTCGCCGTCGTCGGCCCCGCCGGCTCGGGTACGTCGGCGATCGTGACGGCGCTGTTCGACGCCATGAACGAGGGGTTCGGCGGCTCGAACCGGGCGATCGAGACGACGACCCGCGGCGGCACCACCGGCCCGGCGACCTGGTTCGTCACCGTCGACGGCCGTCGGGTCGGAAGCCCTTTCGCGTTCTACCGGGCGGTGCTGTCCGGGCTCTCGAGCGAGCGGGTCCCCGAGAGCGGCGTCGGGACCGACGACCTGCGCGACCGACTCCGCGAGCGACTGACCCGCGGCGATCGGCGGGCGGTCGTCGCCGTCGATCACTACGACGAGCCCGAGGCGCTCGGGGCCGACCGGGCCCGGGAACTGCTCGCGCCCGTCGCCGACCGGGTCACCGTCGTCGCGGTCGGCGCGTCCGAACCGGCCGGCCACGAGGGAGCGACCGTCACCGTCCCGGCCTACCGCGATCACGAACTCGTCGACGTGATCACCGATCGCGTCTCCACGGGGCTCGCAGCGGGCGCGCTCGATCACGACGCCGTCCGCGACCTCGCGGCCTGGGCCGACGGGAACGCCCACGACGCGCTGGCGGCGCTGTTCGGCGCGGCCGTCCTCGCCAGCGAAGACGACGCCGATCGGATCGAGCCGCCCCACCTCGAGCGGGCCCGCGCGGCCGTCCCCGACGACGGCGTCCACGTCGATCGGGCGCTGGCGCTCTCGGAAACCCGCCAGCGGGTGCTGTCGGCGCTGGTCGCGCTCGAGCCGGACGACCGGCCGATCGACGAGATCGCGGCCGCCGTCGCCGACCGGTCGTCGCTGACCGCCGGGACCGTCGAGCGGTTTCTGTACGAACTCGCCGATCGGGGCGTCGTCGAACGCGTGCCGGTGGCTGCAGCGTCGAGCGGCAGCGGTCGCCGCCCGAGTACGGTCGAACCGCGGTTCCCGACGATCGCGTTCCGCGCGCTGACCGCAACCGAGAGCGGCGGCTGATCTAGACTCAGCTACTGCAAGTTACTACACACCCGATCGCACGACGGCGTTGCGACCAGCGTCTCAATCGGTTCAGTGACTTCGATCGCCGGCGGGGTCGTCGTACTCGAGCCCACTGGTGTATCGGTTCGCCAGCAGGACGGCGACGACACCGACGACCCCCGCCGCCACCGCGATCGGCGGCGTCGCAGTCGGTTCCGACCCGACGTTGGTCGCAATCTCGGTCGCTGGCAGGCGCAACGCCCCGACCATCAGACTCACCAGACCGGCGAGCGTCGTCGCCCGGTGGCGCTCGAGCGCGCGTCGAACGATATGCGCCATCGTAAACAGGCCGATCACCGTCCCGAGCAAGTACAGCGCGATGACGGTCCCCGACTCGACGACCGACCCGGCGGTCCCGCCGCCGGCCAGCCCGAGCAGGCCGTCGACGAACGCGGTCAACGTCGCAGTCATGAACTCGTACTGACCCAGTAGCAGCAGGAAGAAGGCCCCGGAGATTCCCGGGAGGATCATCGCACAGACCGCGACCGCGCCCGCGAGGACGACCATCGCCGGCCCGTGTGAGACGCCGGTCGCCGTCACACCCGTGATCGCGGCTGCGATCGCGACCCCCGCGATCGAGACGGCAAGTCGCCGGCCGGTCCAGCGATCGATCTCGCCGTACAACACGATCGCCGACGCACCGATCAACCCGAAGAAGAAGCCGTAGGTCGGCACCGGATACTCGGTTACCGCGGTGTGTAACACCCGCGACAACACCACGATCGCCGTCGCGATCCCCAGTCCGAGCGCCGCCAGAAAGCCGGCATCGATCCGCTCGAGTTCGGCCCGCAGGGCCGCCCGCTGGGCCGGCTCGTGGAGCCGCCACGCCGATCGAAATTTTCGGGGATCGATCGTCGTGATCGCCCGAATCAACCGATCGTAGATCCCGAGAATCAGTGCGATCGTCGCGCCCGAAACGCCGGGGACGACGTCGGCAGACCCCATGGAGAACCCCTTCAAGTAGACGGCGAAAAGCTCCCGCATCGTCGGTATTTGGGGCGGATCTCGCAAAAGCCTTCTTCCCGCTGGGTGTCCGATCGGCGAGCGACCGATCAGCTCGCCGGCTCGGCGGCGATCGGCGCGACGGCCGCCGCCGTCTCGTTGTCCGTCGATCCGTCGCCGGCCGTGCCGTCGTCGGTCGACCCACCGTCGTCCGTCTCGTTGCCGGTCGTTTCGTTCCCAGCAGTTTCGTTGCTCTCGTTACCCGTGTCGGTCTCGATCTCCTCGAGGGTGACGTCGACCGACTCGCCGTCGACGACGGCAGGTTCCGGAACCGTCGTTTCGCCGCCGTACTGGACGGTCTCGTTGCCGGACGGCGCGATGGCCCGAACGGTGTAGTTGCCCAGCGCCTCGACGCTGCTGTCGGTGTAACCGTCCTCGACGCCGAGTTCGTCGTTCGTCGCGTACGGGACGGTCACCTCGAAGCTGCCGTCCGCGTCCACGTCGGCGGTCTGTCTGTAGGCGAACGTCCGTCCGGTGCCGGTCTCGAGCGGGACGCTGACTACGGCCGTGGCGTTGTCGGCGTCGATCGACTCGGCGTCGACGCTACCGGTGATCGTCGCGCCCGCGACGCGTTCGTAGGTCTTGACTCTCGACTCGACGTGGGCATCCCACATCGGAACGCCGAGTTGCTGATACACCTGGTCGTTGCTTCGGGCCTGTGCGAGCTGTTGTTGAATCGCTGCCGTCTGGTTACTCCAGCCGGTGTCGAGGTCCTGTCCGGTCGCCCGGTTGTACCGGCTAATCGGCAGGGAGTAGTGGGGGAGTCGCTGATTGCCCACCTGCATCCCGCCGACGATCGCGTAGTCGTCGCTCTCGTGAACCAGCCGGTAGTGTTCCATGCCGGCCGCGTCCTGCCGATACAGCGACGCGGTCGTCGTGTTCTCGTAGACCTCATTTCCGCTCGGAAGCTGGATCGAGCTGTTTCCAGCTTGGAACTGTTCGCTCTGAACGTACGCGCTGTAATCGGGCCCGGACCACGCCGTGATCGCACTGAACTTCCCGCCGGCCATCTGGTCGTCGATCATCACGTATCGGATCCCTTCGCCCTCCTGAGAGTCGTTGCCGACGGCTCCCTCGAGTTCCTCGGTCGATCGATCCACGACGGGTTCACCGGCGGCGATCCCATCGAGGATCAGTTCCGCTTCCGCCTCGGACTGGGCAGTCAGGAACTCGGAAGACGACCGCGCGTTCTGCTGGAACGGGTTCGAATGGGGGATCCGTTCGCCCTGGGTCGTTATCAGATGGCCGTAGTCCCACCACGACATGACGCCGTAGGCCCCGTCGGGATACTCGTAATCACCGTCCTCTGGGGTGTAGCTCCCGTAGTAGTCGAGCGTATCGGCGTTGTTCGCACCGCCGTAGTTACCCGGTGCCGGCGTGTTCTCCGCGAGCCACTCGTTGGACTCCTCCCAGGCCATCGCGTCGGGGTGCGGTCGAGCGCCCTCGGCGTTCCCCCAGGCCGTTCCCGATGCCAGCGGCGGTAACAACGGCGCAAACAGTAACAAGACCACGAGGATGACGACGACCACCTGGTAGGTCTCGATCGACCTGAGCGATTCGATGCCGCCCCTGATATCGAGATCGAACAGCCGAACCACGTCCGCGACGAACACGGCGTTAACGACCGCGACAGCGAGAACGAGGTAGTACGCAAACCGAAGCTGTGTGGCCGCCATACTGGTCAGGAACAGTGACCAGACGATCACCAGCGTATACTCGGCGCGATACTCGCGGCCGAGAAGTGGCCGCACGACGAGCAACACGAGCCCCGCGACCATCGTGTAGAACGCGGCACCGAACTCGTCGAAGACGTGAGAGAGGAACTGATCCGGTGGCTTGGCCTCGCCGATCGTGAGGTCCGTTGCCGTCCCGCCGATCGGGAGAACCCGGCGCACCGCGTTGCCGACGATCGTATCGAACAGGCCGGGCAGGACGAGCCACGCCCCCACTCCGATCGCACCGAGGAGGCCGGCGATGGCGACGGGGTAGTACTGGCGCTCGAGATCACGGTTGTTCCACTCACGGGCGAGCCACGCCATGAACACGCAGCCGGCGGCCACGAGGAAAGCGGTGAGTGGCTGGAGGAGACCTAACGACGTCGACCCCGTACTGCCGGGCCGTTCGATCAACAGGATCGACAGCAGCCCCGTGACGCCAAGGCTTACTGCCCCGACGAAGGCGACGTGGTCGGGCGAAACGCCCCGGAGATAATCGACACAGAGCTGTACGGTAAAGAAGAGGCCGAAGATTCCGATCAGAAGAATCGCCGACGGCCAGACCCAGATATACAAGGTCATCGCAATCCCCGCGAGTGTGCTGTAGACGAGTGGGGACCGGAGGGTGTCCCAGTCGCGGTCGACGACGAGTTCGTAGATCGGCTTATCCCGTTCGGCCACGCGCAACGCGACCATCATCGCCAGGACTGCGATCGCCATGAACAGCACCTCGCCGACGTGGTGGTCGAGCTGCCCCACCAACGAGCGCCGAAGGAAGGTCCCGGGCGCGAGCGCGAGGACGAGAATCGAAACGATGCCGCCGATCGTCCCGCCGAGTCGCCGCCCGGCGTAGAAGACCGGGATCGCGACGAGCGCGGCCATGACCGGAATCGCAAGCAGCGAAACCGTATACAGGGTCTCGGGCGACGGATCACCGAGGCCGACGATCATCGCTACCGTGACGATGAGTTGGTCGAACAGCGTCCCGAACTGGCCCACGTAGTTGCCGGACGGGAATCCGGTCCAGACCTCGTAGGGCATCGTATGCGGGTAGTTTTCGGCAGTCCAGTTGATCGTTCGCCAGTGATACCACGAGTCGATACCGGACAGCGCGGGCTGTCCGCCGTCCGTGACGAACCGGTCGTACATCTGGGTTCGGACCCAGACCATAAACAGCATCACGACCCCGACGATGGGGATATGATACCAGTCTCGCCACGCCTCGAGGGTGGAGGTTTCTGCTCCCTCGTCGACGTGTTCGGTGTCCGTACTCATTAGGTTCCACCAGACCCAAGCCAAGAATAAGCCTTGTCATATACGCGTCGCCGTTTGATACCCCGTCTAACGACGGAGTCGGAGCGACGATACTCCGGTTTTCGGACCGTTCCTCCGCCGAGCGGGTCACTGAAGGAAAAGGCTTATTCTCGCCTCTCCGAAATCGAGTCCCGATGAAGGTCTCCGTCGTCATCTGTACGTACGCGATGGACCGCTACGACGTCTTCTCGGAGTGCGTCGACAGCGTCCTCGCACAGACCTACGACCCCCTCGAGATCGTCCTCGTCGTCGACGGCAACGAGCCGGTCTTCGACCGCGTGAGAGATGACTACGGGGGCCTCGAGGACGTCGTCCTCCACTGTAACGACGAGAATCACGGCATCTCCTACAGCCGGACCCGCGGAGCCGAAATCGCGACCGGCGACGTGGTCGCGTTCATCGACGATGATGCCGTCGCCGAGGACGATTGGGTCGAGGAACTGGCCCGCGTCTACAAAGAGACCGACGCCATCGCGGTCGGTGGCCACGTCGCCCCCGATTGGGTGACCGAAAAGCCCGACTTCTTCCCCGCGGAGTTTTACTGGCTCGTCGGCTGTGACGAGCGCGGGATGGGCGATCACATGGAGGAACTTCGCAACACCTACGGGTCGAACATCTCCTACCGGCGCGATGTCTTTCTTGCCGTCGGCGGCTACGACGAAAATACGGGCCGGAAAGGCGACCGTCACATTCAGGCCCACGAAGCACCGGTCTGTATTCGGATGGCGAATACGTACGGAAAAGGCGTGATCTACAACACCGACGCCGTCGTCCATCACAAGTTGTTCGACTACCGAGGCGACTTCCGGTGGCTCGTCTTCCGGTCGTTCTGGCAGGGTTACTCGAAACGGATCATGGACCTGCTGTTACCCGAGGCTTCGGGGGACAAGAACGAGTATCTGAAGGAACTCATGCTCGAGTTCGTTCCGAGCCGATTGTCGGAACTCGTGCGACGGCCCTCGAGTGCGAAGGTCCAACAGCTCGTGACTATCTTCGTGTTCACCGCTGCGGTCGGCTTCGGCTACCTGTACGGACTGACCGACGTGGACCGGGCGGAGCTGACCGCCGAACGCGACGCGCCGAGCGGCGCGTGACTGTCCGCGGTCGACTCACTCGCCGGCTTCGTAGGCCTCGTACCAATCGGGCGTGATATCGGCGCTCGTAACCGCGGTATCGACCGCCTCCCGCATCCCCTCGTGGAACGCGTCCACGGAGAACCGCTCGGCGAAGGAAGCGATCTCTGAGGGCGACCACTCGACCCCCTCCGCCTCGAACTGTCGGATCGTCTCGGCCAGCGAGGGCCCGGCTTCGTCCGCTCGCGTGTGGCTGTAGCCGTTCTTCCCGTCGACGACTTGGAACTGTGTCATCCCCTCCTCGACGCCGAGCAGCGGCGTGCCGGCCGCCAGCGCCTCGACCGGGGCGATCCCGAAATCCTCGTCGCGACCGTTGAACACGAAGGCCTTCGCGCCCGACAGCAGACGTCGTTTCTCGGCCTCGTCGACGTAACCCAGGAACTCGACGTTGTCGGCTGCCAGCCGCTCGAGGCGCTCGCGTTCGGGACCGTCTCCGGCGACGAGCAGTCGTCGATCGAGGTCGTTGAACGCTCTGACGATCCCGTCGACGTCCTTGTGCCAGTCCAGCCGCGAGAGTGTCGCGTAGTACTCGCCGGTCTCCTCGTCGTCCGGGTCGTACTCGTGGGTATCGACGGGCGGATAGACGACGCTGATTTTCTCGCTCGGCACACCCCAGTAGCGTTCGAGGCGGCGCTTGACGAGTTCGGAGTTGACGACGTAGCGATCGGGTCGGTAGGTGTTGTGATCGAACAGGACACGGATCGCGTAATGAAGGAGCAATCTGAGCCGAGGGAACCGAGCGGATTCGACCGCAGTGATCTGGTCGGACTGTCTGCGGTTTGTGTGATGGATGTAGGCGACCCAGGTCTGCTCGGTCGGGGCGACGTAAAACAGCGGCTCGTTCCCGCTGGTGACGAGGACGTCGTACTCCCGGAGCGGCTCGGCGAGCTGCCATCCCACGAGATGCGCGAGCTGTCGCGCCAGCCCGCCCCGCTCGAGGGCCCGGTTCAGTAACCGGCCCTGGATGAGCTGTTCGGCCTCGATATCGGTCGGCTCGATCGACTCGTCACGCCAGCCGACATAAAAGGGTGCGTCCGCGAAGACGCGGGCGAGTTCCCAGGCGAGGCGATCACCGCCACCGTTGGCGTGTTCGCCCCAGTGTGCGACCGCCAGTCCTCGGCCGCCAGGTCCGAAATCGATCATTACGTCCGTCTTCTAAACCGACGGCCATATCCTTCACGGGTTGATCGGCGGCTGCGAGGGCGGCGTTTGCCGTCAGTCACGCAGGACTCGCTCGTAGACTTCGTGAAACTGTGGCACGACGACATCGGGGTGATACCGGTCGTCGACGAACTGCCGATTTTCCCGGCCAATCCGGTCGCGGTTTGCAGCGGCGTATTCGATGCTCTCGCTCAGACTTGCCGGATCACCGGGCGTCGCCAGTAGTTCCGACTGCGGGACGGTGTCGGCCGGGCCGCCGATATCGGTCGCGACGACGGGCAACCCGGCCTGCATCGCCTCGAGGATGGTCCGGCCGAACGGCTCCGGCCAGACGCCGGGGTGGACGAACACGTCCGCGTCGGCGTACGCTCGCGTGACCTCCTCGTAGGGGACCGAACCGGTGAACTCGATTCTGTCGGCCGCGGCGGTCCCCGCGGCCCGCTCCGTCAGGGCGTCCCGCTCCGGGCCGTCGCCGACGACCGTCAGTTCGACCCGCTCGGGGAGCCGGTCCATCGAATCGATCAGATACCGAACGCCTTTCGTGTCCCGAAGATAACCGACGTACAGCAACCGGACCCGGTCCGTCTCTTCGGAGCCGCCGTCCGGGACGGAAAACGACGGATCGAGCATGTTCGGGATTACCTCGTAATTGGCGCTCTCGAGGCCGTTGTTCCGGTAGACTCGCTCGACAGCGCTGCTGAGCGGCAGGAATAGGTCGATGTTCGACAGCTGTCCCAGCAGACGGGGCCGTTCGAGACGCAACAGCGTCCGCTCGTACAGTCGACGCTTGAACGAGGGGGTCACGTTCACCTCGGCCCAGTCGACGAGTGGGTACGCGTTCAGCGTCGCCACCGCGGGAACGTCGAGCGTCGCGGAGAGCCGTCCCACGGCAGGATGAAGGTGCATGTTGTACGCGTGAATTACGTCGGGGTCCGGCCCGACCGCCCTGAGCTTCCGGTAGGCGATCTCGTTCGGCAGGCTGTAGGGATACTGGGGAACGTCCGCGAGCCGGAAGACCGGAACCCCTCCAACCGTCTCCGTCGATTTGCCGTCGAACGAGTAGACGACGACTTCGTCGACGGCGTCTCGAGCGTGGAGTTGTTCGGCGAGCAAGCGAGCGCTGATCTCGCCGCCGCCGGCGTGGGTCGGCGGGTATCGTGGGGTGACGAGGGCGATTCGCGTCATTAGTACCGTTCCGTCGCCGTCCAACAGGACGAAGCGAGTTGAAAAGCAGTTCTGCTGCCGTATCCTTCAGACCACCGTTTCGCCGTCGGCCGAGACGAAAATCACATCTTGTAGCCGAGCGCCTCAAGTTGCTCGGCGAGATCGTTGTCAGCGTCCTCTATCGCTGGCGCTTCGAACTCCGGCGTGTACGAGCCGGTGTCCGTTGCGGACGTCTCCACCCACGGAACGTTGCGAACCTTCGGGTGCATACTTCCTGTTTTGTGGCCGAATTCCCAGAACTCGCCGAACGCTTCGCCGTGATCGGATGAGATAACGACCTGATCGGCGTCCACGTTCTCCAAGACGATTTCCACTTCGTCGAGTACGAATCGCAGTTCGTCCAGATACGTCTCCCAGATCGTTCCTCTGTCGCCGGTATCGCCCATGTATCCCCACCAATCCCGCTCGTGTTTGTACAATGGGCGGTCTTCCTCGAGCGCTCGCGACATGTAGGGCGGATGTGGCTGAAGATAGTGGAGGATAAGACGATCGAAGTTCTCGTTGCGGGCGACATCGATACCCCTGTCAGTTACGTATCGAGGCGGCGTTCCTCCTTCAGTGTGGCCAAGTGGTCCCGATTCGCCAACTGGTTCGTATTCGAACAGGTACTCGCACTTCCCCAGCGTCTCTACGTCGACGGTCGAGATTCTGTCCAGTAGATCGTACGTGAAGCTTTTATCAGCTAACGATCCGGCGTCGGGGCTTGCAGTGTCGAGGATCGGCTCTGTGAAGACGTTCGTAGTGAGGTACGCCGTTTCTCGGATCGCCTCCTCGTATTTGTCGACGAACGTCTTGGCGATCCACTCGGGGGACCGACCGCCGACCGAACGGATGCTATCGACTGATGAGATGAAGTTGTATTCGTCCGCGACCGCGCGAAGCGCGTCGACACGACAGGTATCCAGCAGAATCAATACGTCCCACTCGCGTGTGAAGACGTTCGTCCCGATGGTCGTTACCGTATTTGCATACGTCATTGGGATCCGATAGAAGAGTTCGTAGAGGGTCTCGTCAACGGCCTGATCGGGGTTCTTCAAAGCCTTCTTAATATTGTTGACGCTCACTTCGTGCCGCAGCATTGGTCTGAAGTAGCAGACAGCAGGGATAATATTTGCGATGAAACCTGCTGATTCCGGGAGAGAACTCGACTAATGTATTATTTATTGACATAAATCTATTTATACTAATGTGTATTCGTAACCAGCTATGTAGGAGCTTATCGATACCCAAGTGATCGTAGTCGATCCTCAACCTCCGCTTCGCTTCCCCGGTTGATCTCAGTGGGACTATCAGCTGTAATGTTTCTTCGATCGTCTGTCTCAATCTCGAGCCACGGTACGACGTACAATTCCTTGTTCTTTAGATGTTCCCATGAATGTCCATATTTTGGTTTTGTAAACCTCGTAAACTGATCGCCGAGTAGTTCGCCGTGATCGGCACTCACAACGGTCTTTCCAGAGAGCGCGTTCGATACCTTCTCTGCATATTCAACCGCGGTCGCTACGTTTTCCCGATACGCTTCACGTATCCGTGGGAGAGAAAGTTCGCCCCGTTCAACGCGTGCAGTGAAGTCCGTCTCCTCTCGCTCACCATTCGATTCCTCGTAGGCCAACGTTCTATTATATCCCCCTAGGTTGTACTCTCCCCTCAATTCTTGTCCTGTTGGCCCGATAAATGGCCGGTGTGGTTGCATGAAATGGATAATCAATCGTTTGTTCGGATATTCCTCGTGGGCGTCTATCGCTGCAGAGAGTACATCTTCGGGAAGGACAGTTTCGTATTCATCATTCCACGCTTCGAGATGAAGCATTTTCACGGCATGGAACACGTCATCGGAGAGTTTTCCCGTATGAGGGTTCGCCGTGACGTAGACGGTGTCGTGGAGATCTCGGTTGGCGAAGTTTGCCTGCATGAACGGCCAACTCGACCCTCCTTTTGAGACAACTGATGTTAGCTCCCCGTCTATCGTGTTTTCCATTTTGAACGAGTCATAACGGCACGCATCAAGGAGAACAAGATTGTCCCAGTCTTTCGACATTACATCGATTCCGTCCCCAAATCGGAACTGAAATATTTTCCGTTGAAGCTCCCAGAGAACGTACTCCGGTTCGTGCAATAGCTTCCGAAGGTTCTCGAGAGTATATCGTTCTGGCATTGTCTGAAAACACCAATTCCAATTGCTTGATTGTACCGCTCACCGGTTCGCTTGCTGAACCGAAACGTTATTTCCCCAGAAGAAAGTCCCACATCGTATGCGTCACCATCTCCGCAAAGCAAAGGAACTCTACGCCAGCGGAGGGTTACTTCAAACCTCTACGAGCGTGTTACGGTACGTTCCTATTGAACTCAATAATCTCATCTTCCGCCTTCAACACGGAAACGGAACCCATATTATGTCTGAAGATTGGGACAATTTGTTAATTCTAGACGCCTGTCGCTATGATATGTTCGAAAATCGGATTAATCTCGATGGCGAACTCGAGTCACGGATCTCGCTGGGATCGAGTAGCGAGGAGTTCTTAGAACAGAATTTCACGTCGGGAACGTTCCACGATACCGTCTACGTTAACGCGAACCCGTACGTTCCGCGTCTGAATCTCGATGAAGACACGTTTCATGCCGTCATCGATTGTCTGGGTGACTGGGATACGGAGTTACAGACCGTAACCCCGGAAACCGTCGCACGAGCGGCGGCAGACGCCCACGAAACCTACCCTGATAAACGGCTGATCGTCCACTTCATGCAACCACACACGCCATTCATCGGGGAACTCGGTCGGAACATGGCTGGCGGCGGATGGACGATGGATCTCGACGTAGAGGAAGAACCGGGTATTTGGAAGCACCTCCGAGACGGCACCGCTGATTTAGACGTAGCGACAGTCTGGGAGGCGTATCTGGAGAACCTCGACGTCGTCCTCGAAGAGGTCGCCGACCTGCTCGAGACGCTCGACGACAAGACGGTGATCACGGCCGACCACGGCAACCTCGTCGGAGAGCGGTTGTCGCCGATTCCGAGTCGCCGGAAATACGGACATCCGTACGGCGTTCACGCCGAGGAACTGGTCAAGGTCCCCTGGTTCGTCGTCGAGGGCGACGGCCGCAGGGAGGTCCGACCGGAACCGCCTGTCGAGCAGGAAAGCGTCGATGAGGAAACCGTCGACGAGCGCCTCGAGGCGCTGGGGTATCGATGACTGGGTGTCTCGCCCCGCACCGACGGCGATCGATACCGCATTCGCTCACCGGAACATGATACCGACTGAGTTCAGCCCTCGAAAGCTAACGCGAAAGCTCGCGGCCGACGGGGCCGAGGAGTCGCTCGTCGCGGCCGGCGATTTGCTGACCCGGAAACGACTCGGTCGGCCCGTCTTCGATCCGCTCGTCGAACGCGGCGTCGTTCGGACCGTCTCCCGGAACGCCCTCGAGTCGATCGCGAGTGAAACCATCACGGTTCCGGGAGACGACGGTGAGCAATCACCCCCGTTCGTCGCGCTCGTCGAGAACGGATGCGTCCTCTCGGAAACCGGACTGGCACTGACCCCGCAACGCGAGATTGTCGAGGAAAGTGCCGCCGCGCCGGACCAAGCTCAGCAGGCGATGATGGCGATGCTCTCCAGACAGTTGTTCTACGGCGACGCCCCGCTCCGTGGCCTGCTATCGGGATATCGCCGTCGCGACTTCCGCGGGGCCGACTCGCTGGACACCGCGGCGCCGCTTATCCCACGGTATCCGAACTACTACCACTGGATCGTCGAGACGGTTCCGAAGCTCCGCTATATCCGAGCGTTCGAGGACGCGACCGGCGAGCGCGTGACACTGCTGATACCACCGGGCGCGCCGCCGTTCGTTGACGAGACGCTCGAACTACTCGAGTGGCCCCAGTCGCGGATCCAGACTGCGACGAAACCGGCATACAACATCTCGCGCCTCGTCGTTCCGTCGTTCCCGGAGCGGCGTACCGACGACTTCGCGTGGCTCCGCGGAGAGATACTCGACCGCGCACCCGAGACGACGCCGGAGAGCGGCGACAACGTCTATGTCTCGCGTGCCACTGCCGTCGAACGTCGCGTGGTAAATGAAGCGGAGGTCATGGATGTCCTGTCGCAGTTCGGCTTTTCGTGCTATCGGCTGGAGGAACGGTCACTCGAGCGGAACGCGCGGCTGTTCGCCGACGCGGACGTGGTCGTCGGTCCCCACGGGGCCGGCCTCACCGACATTGTCTTCGCCGATGACTGTACGCTCGTAGAACTGTTCGGCGACAAGGTCAAACAGCCCTACCGGTTGCTGGCGGCGACGCTCGGCGTCTCGTACGAACCGATGTACTGTCGGGCGGCGTCGACCGACATCGTCGTCGACACCACGGCGCTGGAAGAAACGATTCGAGAAATACGGTGCCAGTAGCGTCTTCCTATCGGCTGTCGGCCGCAAAGGGGACGATGTTGGAACGACGAAAGTGCCTTGAACAGGGGCAGCATCCATTCAGACATCCGTATACACCAGTAGCATGAATAATCACTACACACTCGAGAATTTGAAGCGGGCGATACGAAACCCGGTTCTGATCGGCCGAGAGGCCGTTCGATTGGCTAGCTGGCCGGTACACGAGGGCTACGGTAAATACACCGACCGAAAATACGGGGAAGGGCTCGACGTGATGGCAGAGGACTGGGATAACCTGCTCATTCTCGACGCCTGTCGGTACGACTATTTCGAGCGTCTCAACACGATCGACGGGACGCTTTACAAGGCGTCGTCGAAAGGGAAGAAAAGTTGGGATTTCATGCGGGAAAACTTCGCAGTCGGGGCGTTTCACGATACCGTCTACGTGACGGCGAATCCGTTTTCGACCGATCTCGACGAGGACACGTTCTATCACATCGATCACCTGCACGCCGATCGATGGGACGAAGACATCGGAACGGTCCAGCCGGACGATGTCGTCAGCGCGGCGATCGAAGCCCACGAACAGTACCCCAACAAGCGGCTCATCGTTCACTTCATGCAACCTCATCGGCCGTATCTCGGGGAGACGGCTGATGAACTACGGCGTCGATTGGACCTGCAAGGGTACGGCCGACACGACGAGGGAATTCAGATCTGGGGCGCAGTCAAACAACGAGACGTGACGTTTCAGGAGATCCGTGACGCGTACACGGAGAGCCTCGAGATAGCGCTCGATCACGTCGAAGAACTGCTCGAGAAGGTTTCCGGAAAGTCCGTTGTCACCGCTGATCACGGGGAGATGCTCGGCGAACGGGTCTTCCCGTTCACGAGCCGTGTCTGGGGTCACATGGAAGGGTTCAGTACGACGACGCTCCGCGAGGTCCCGTGGCTGGTCATCGAGGCGGACGACCGCCGCGAGATCCGCAGTTCGGACCCCATCGAATCCGAGAGGGATCTCGACGACGACGAGATAGCGGACCGGTTGGAAGCCTTAGGGTACGCTGATTAGCGGCGCGGGTTCGATAGCGGCGACGGCACACCACCAGAGCGGTCCCGGTCCGGTCGGCGGTCGGGTCCGTCACGACGGCCTCGTGAGAACTCATCAGTTCGGCTCGAATCGACGGATCGAAGAACCCATGGGCGGATAGATCGAATCAACGCCCCCTCAGTGACCACATATGCGTCTCGGCCAAACCTCCATCATATATTTTATTTCGAAATTCTTCGCATCGGGACTCGGATTTCTGGCAACCATCTATATCGCCAGAATGCTCGGTGCGGGTCCGCTCGGCATTTATAGCGTTGCCATCGGCCTCGTGTCGTGGCTCGCTATCGCGGGGAAAGTCGGACTGTCCGGAGCGGTCTCGAAGCGGGTTTCGGAGGGACAAGATCGGGGCGAGTACGCACTCGCGGGAGCGACGATTATCTTCAGTCTGTTCGTGCTTATTGCGTGTGTACTTGTGTTGTTCCGAACGCAGATTGTCGACTACGTCGGGTATCCGGCCACGGGATACATCGCGTTGATCCTGCTGGTAGTTCTCCTCAATAGTCTTATAAACTCACTCCTCGTCGGGTTGCATTTAGTACACGTAAGTGGCGTTCTATCCCCGGTGCGGACGGGAAGCCGAGCGCTGTTTCAAATCGCACTCATCGCCGCCGGTGCGGGCACGGCCGGCCTGTTTGTGGGGCACATCGTCGGGTACTGTCTCGTCATTGGTGTCGGCGGTTACTTCATTGCACGAAACGTACCGGACCTCTCCCGACCCAAACGCCGACATTTCGAACAGCTCGTCGACTTCGCGAAGTTCTCTTGGCTCGGGAGCCTCCAGTCACAGATGTTTAGCTACACCGACATCATCGTCCTCGGGGCGTTCGTGTCCTCGGGGCTGATCGGCGTCTACGCGGCAGCCTGGAACATCGCGGAGTTTCTCATCCTGTTTAGCGGCGCGCTCAGCTCGACCCTGTTTCCCGAAATGAGTTCGCTCTCAGCGAAGGAGGATCCACAGGCCGTCGCACGAATCGTCGAACAGTCGCTCTCGTTCGGCGGGCTCTTTCTGATCCCCGGGTTGTTCGGCGGGACGTTGCTCAGTGAGCGTATTCTCCGGATCTACGGCCCTGAGTTCCCGAAGGGAGCGACCGTCCTGATAGTGCTGATCGTCGCGAACCTCTTCATGGGGTATCAAAACCAGTTGTTGAACACCCTCAACGCGATCGACCGTCCCGACCTCGCTTTCAGGGTCAACGTCGTGTTCGTCGGCCTCAACGTCACGCTCAACGTCGTGTTGATCTCCCTGTATGGCTGGCTCGGCGCGGCGGCTGCGACGACGGTATCGGTTGCGGCCAGCCTCGTACTGGCGTACTACCACGTGGACGCGATCATCGACTTCGCAGTCCCGACGGGTGAGATCGCCAAACAGTGGTTCGCTGCCGTCCTCATGGCCGGCGTGGTACACGCCGGACTCCGGACGGAGGCGACCTATGGCCTACTCAACCACAACGTCGCGACCGTCGTGTTGCTCGTCGGGCTCGGTGCCGGCGTCTACTTCGCTGTGCTACTGGCAATCTCGGCGGAGTTCCGGACGGTCGTCGACCAGAACGTCCCGTTCAACCTCCCAGTCCTTTCGAGCGGCTAGTCGGACGTAGTTGCCACCGGCCACGACTGCTGCTATCTCCCAAAGTATTTGTCCCGCTCTTTCGACCCATTCGGTATGCAAGCAGTCGTTCTGGCCGCGGGCAAGGGCACCCGCCTCCGGCCGCTTACCGAAGACAAGCCGAAGGTCCTCGTGGAAGTTGACGGTAAACCCCTCCTCGAGGATGTCATGGACAACCTCATCGAGATCGGTGCGACCGAGTTCGTCCTCGTCGTCGGCTACATGAAAGAGAAGATCATCGAGCGCTACGGCGACGAGTACCGCGGCGTTCCCATCACGTACGCCCACCAGCGCGAGCAACTCGGACTCGCCCACGCGATCCTGCAGGCGGAACCCCACGTCGACGACGACTTCATGCTCATGCTCGGAGACAACGTCTTCCGAGCGAACCTCGGGGACGTGATCAACCGTCAACGGGAGGAACGGGCCGACGCCGCCTTCCTCGTCGAAGAGGTCCCGTACGACGAGGCCTCCCGCTACGGCGTTCTCGATACCAACGAGTACGGCGAGATCGTCGAAGTGATGGAGAAGCCGGACGATCCGCCGTCGAACCTCGTCATGACTGGCTTCTATACGTTCACGCCGGAAATCTTCCACGCCTGCCATCTCGTTCAGCCCTCCGACCGCGGTGAGTACGAACTACCGGACGCGATCGACCTGCTCATCCAGTCGGGACGGACGATCGATGCGATCCGGATGGACGGCTGGCGTATCGACGTCGGTTATCCGGAGGACCGAGAGAGAGCAGAAAAACGACTCGCGGAACCCGGGGACGAAGACGACCAGTAACGGGACGACCGAACGATCGATCGACCGTCGTCTCGAACCCAAAACCACTAATCGATACTGCTCGACACTCCGTTCATGCACGTCTCTATCGTCGGCAGCGGCTACGTCGGGACGACCGTCGCCGCCTGTCTCGCGGATCTCGGCCACGACGTGATCAACATCGAAATCGACGAGGACATCGTCGCCGCGATCAACGCCGGCGAGGCACCGATCCACGAGTCCGGACTCGAGGAGCGGATCGCCGCCCACGCCGGCACCCGCCTCCGTGCGACGACCGACTACGATGCCGTCCGTGAAACCGACGTCACCTTCCTCTGTCTCCCGACGCCCCAGTCCGATGACGGGAGCCTCGATCTCGCGATCATGGAGGCCGGGGCGGAATCGCTCGGCCGCGCCCTCGCGGGCAAGGCCGACGATCACCTCGTGGTCGTCAAGAGTACGGTTCTGCCCGGGACTACCGACGACGTCGTCGCGCCGATCCTCGAGGCCGAGTCCGGAACCCCCATCGGCGAGGGGATCGAGGTCGCGATGAACCCCGAGTTCCTCCGGATGGGAACCGCGGTACAGGACTTCCTCGAGCCGGACAAGGTCGTCTTCGGCACGGCGAGCGACGACGCGGCTGCCACCCTCCGCGAGCTGTACGCCCCGATCCTCGAGGGCGAGGCGCGTAGCGCCTCGAATAACGCGAGCGGTGGTGAACCGCAAGCGCGCGACGGGACCGATCTGGTCGAGACCGACATCCGCGAGGCCGAACTCATCAAGTACGCGAACAACGCCTTTCTCGCGTCGAAGGTCTCGCTGGTCAACGAACTGGGCAACGTCGCCAAGGCCTACGGCGCGGACGCCTACGAGGTCCTCGAGGCGGTCGGGCTCGACGACCGGATCTCCGAGCGGTTCATGCGCTCCGGCCTGGGCTGGGGCGGCTCCTGTTTCCCCAAGGACGTCAACGCCCTGCGGGCCGGCGCTCGCGAACAGGGCTACGAACCGGAACTGCTCGACGCTGCCGTCGCGGTCAACGATGGCCAGCCGCGGCGGCTC
Source organism: Natrinema mahii (assembly GCA_000690595.2). Lineage (GTDB taxonomy): Archaea > Halobacteriota > Halobacteria > Halobacteriales > Natrialbaceae > Natrinema > Natrinema mahii. The sequence goes on from JHUT02000001.1 coordinate 780,834, forward strand.
GTCGACCTCCTCGCGGACCACGTCCCCCTCGAGGGGGCCCGGATCGCGGTACTTGGACTGTCGTTCAAGCCCGGCACCGACGACGTGCGCAAGTCCCGTGCGCTCGACGTGATCGACGCCTTGACGGCACGGGGCGCGGACGTCGTCGCCTACGACCCGGTCGCGATCGAGAACGTCCGCCCCGACTACTCCGACATCGAGTACGCCGACTCGGCGGAGGGCGCGCTCGCGGACGCGGACGGCGCGGTCGTCGCCACCGGCTGGCCGGAGTTCGACGGGCTCTCGTTCGATGGCATGGCTCGCAGAGTCGTGGTCGACGGCCGCCGGATCGATGTCGACGAGGACGCACTCGAGGGTTACGAGGGGTTGACCTGGTAGCCCGCGACTCGCGGTCCCGACAGTGTCGATCCGTTCGCGCCGACGGCGACGTCGATCGGCGGATCAATATAAAAGCCTGCCAGTGATCAATCAGCAACCTTTTGCAGTTACGCGGGGGAGTAGTCGTCGATGGAGGATGACGTGGTACGTGCGGGTTCGGACCCCCAGCCGGACGGCGGGGAGGTCATCGCGATGACCGACGACTCCCGCGAGATCACCCCCGACGAGGTCTGTATCCTCATTCCCACGCTCAACGAGGCCGCCACGATCGGCGACGTGATCGAGGGTTTTTACGACGAGGGATACACGAACGTCGTCGTCATCGACGGCGACTCGAGCGACGAGACCCGCGAGATCGCCCGCGATCGCGGTGCCGAGGTGATCGTCCAGTCGGGCAGCGGGAAGGGCCAGGCCGTCCGCGAGGCCCTCGAGTACATCACCGTTCCCTACGTGGTGATGCTCGACGGTGACGGGACCTACGATCCGGCCGACGCCGACCGGATGATCGAGCCGCTCTCGCGGGGCTACGAACACGTCATCGGCAACCGCTTTGCCGACATGGACGACGACGCGATGCGGGCGCTGAACGGGTTCGGCAACCGAGTGATAAACCGCGCGTTCGGGTTCGTTCACGGCGCGAACTACGAGGATATCCTGTCGGGGTATCGGGCCTTTACCGTCGATTCCTTCGAGCGCCTGTCGCTCGACTCGGACGGCTTTACGATCGAGACCGAGCTCGCCGTCGAGTGCGTCAAACACGGGGTCGAAACGACCGTCGTTCCGATCAGTTACAGCGCCCGTCCCGAGGAGTCCGAAACCAACCTCCACCCGATCAAGGACGGCGGTACCATCCTGCTCGCGCTGTACTCGCTCGCCAAGACGAACAACCCGCTGTTTTACTTCGGGAGTCTCGGCATTACCGGCATCGTCTCGGGCGGTCTCATCGCGATGTACGTCCTCTGGGAGTGGATCCAGTACCAGCAGGGCCACGAGATCATGGCGCTTGTCTCTGCGGCCGCCATCCTGCTGGGCGTACAACTGCTCATGTTCGGCGTCCTCTCGGACATGCTCGTGACGCTGCACCGCGAGCAACGTCGCCGCCTCGAGCGGATCGCCCGGGACGAACCCGAGGAGTAACGGCCGCTCGCGACGCCGCCGAGCGGACGATCCGCTCGGGGCGCTACCCGGGTATCGCTTTCGCGGCCGACACAGCGCCGCGACGACTCGTGAGCGAGCGCGTTCAGAAGGGCAACAGCGAGCGGACCTGTGCGACGACCCCGCCCGAGCGGTTCCGCCGATACTCCTCGAAGGGCTCGTGGAGCGCGTTCAGCAGTTCCTGCCGGGAGTCGAACTCTTGGGCCGGGACCCGCTCGAGCATCTCCGATAGCGCGACGTCGTTGCCGTGGACGTCGTAGGGGATGCGTTCGTGGCCGAGTGCCGCGTTGACGTCGTCTTTCGTGGCCGGAAAGCGCAACTCGGCGTCCGTGAGGCGGGCGTCGACGGCCGCGATGCCGAATTCGATGCTGTCGGGTTCCTCGTCGTCGCCGCTCGATGGTGGCCGTACTCCCATGCCTTACCCCTCGGTACGGAGCCGGATATAAAAATGGCTGTGGAGACGGTCGAGGGCGACGGCGGGCGGCCGCGGACGATCCGGGCGAGGTACCGACGAGCGTCGCCGCGTCGACACGCCTTTGGGGACCGCGACGGAGTATGGCGTATGACCGAATACACCACGGTGTCGATCCCGAAGGACCTCGCGGACCGCGTCGAAGACACCATCGAAGGGACGAGCTTTCAGAGTACGAGCGATCTCGTCCGGTTCCTGCTTCGCAGCATCGTGATCCAACACCAGAAGGAGGGCGAACTCACCGAAGCGGAGTTCGAGGAGATCACCGAACAGCTCCGCGGGCTGGGCTACCTCGAGTAGACCGCGTTCTCCCAGTCGCGCCGGGCCGATCGAGGCTGTACCGACCCGGCGTCGACGGGAGAGCGTTTTTGCCGCTCGAGGGCGTAGCGCCGCCCGGAGCGAGACGGATGCCACACGTTCCGAACTTCCCGTCCGAGGACACCGACGAGTCCGACGACGAACGGCGCGATCGGAATCCGGGGAGTATCATCGACCGAATCATCGGTGACGGCGAGTTGCCGGTCACGACCGGAAGCTGACACCCGGCCTCCCGTCGCTCCGTTTTTTCGCCCGCCGGCGTCGACGGTCGCTCGAGCCGACGGCGGAGCTGTTAGTCCGTCAGTGACTTCCCCGGCGGCGTGGCGTCGACGATCTCGAGGGGTTTGCGGCGGCCGCTGCGGTCGAACGCCGCGAACGAGTTCTCGTCGGGCTGCCACGGGGGGACGGCGACGAAGACGATCTCCGCGAGATCGTCGCGGCGGGTCACTGCGAGTTCGCCGACGGGATGGGAGACGAACTGCCCCTGTGTCTGGCGGGCGGGTGTCGACAGATTCACGCCGAAGACGGCGTTGACGGCGTTGCCGGGGTCCGGCAGGAAGAAGTCGGTAAAAACCGGCGTCTCCGGGGGGAGATCGGCCGCTCCCTCGAGGTCGCCGGCCGGCGAGACCGAGACGCCGGTCGTCAGCTCGTCGGGGTCCGCATCGCTGGCCAGATCCAGCAGGACATCGACGAGACCGCGAGTGACGTAGACCACAGGCGTCCTATGAGGGGCTGCTAGTTAGATGTATTCCCCGGCGTGACCCTCGTTCAGAACGGCAGCATCTCCCAGGCGGTCCCCGCGTACAGCCGCGGTGCCCGTTTTCGGGACCGAGAGAGCGCGGCCTCGAGGACGGCCGCCGCGTTCTCCATCACGCCGGCACCGTGGCCGACGAGGACGCGTTCGGGAGCGACGCCGCGAAGCGCCGACCGGGGTGGTTTCAGCCGTAACGCCGGATGGACGCCGAGTGTCTCGTCGCCGGCCAGGAAGTAGTCGACGGTCCCGACCGATTCGGGGATCACGAACGTGCCGTCGGTCGGATTGTAGAGGGCGACCTCCTGCCAGAAGCGGTTGTCGACGACGGTGATCGCCCGGAGCCCGGTGTCGGAGAGTTCGTCGTCGAACCGGGCGACCGCGGCGTCGATATCGCCGGTGACGCCCTCGAACCACTCGGGGAGATAGACCGGGACGTCGTGGCGGTTCGCGACCGCGGCGGCGTCGCGTTTGTGCCGGTCGAGCCCGACCACGACGCCGGCCACGTCGCCGAACTCGGCCAAGAGGTCGTCGAGCCCCTCGGCGTCGACCGGATCGATCACCCAGACCTCGCCGTCGATCTCGAGAGCGTGGCTGGCTCGTTGCATTCGTTCGTCGGGGTGGGCGATCCAGCCGACGCCACCGTCGAAGCGATCGATCTCTCGGAACTCCGTCGCTCGTTCGTCGGCGCGAAAACTCATGTCGTGTGTTATGAGCCACCGACGCATAAACGTAGGTAAACCCCGCTTCACGCGGGCGTCGTTGTCGACGGCCGACGGTCGCCGGTTCGGTCGCTGGAGCGCAGCGACGCTTCTATGCGCCCGTCGCCCGTACGGTCGGACATGCTATCCGGGCTGGCTTGGCTGGCGCTCGAGGCCAAGTACCTCGAGCCGGCGGCGGCGTTCTACGAAGACGAACTGGAACTGACCGTCCGCGAGCGCGGCCCCCGCGAGGTCGTCTTCGCGGCCGGCGACACTGACCTCGTCGTCCGCCGTCCCGACGGCGTCCCGCGGGGCGGGCTCCACACCCATTTCGCGTTCTCGATCCCCGACGCCGAGTACGACGACTGGTGGGCTCGACTGAGCGACGGCCACGACCTCGAGGAGGCGCAGTTCGGGCCCGCTCGATCGCTGTATCTGTACGATCCCGACGGCAACTGCGTCGAACTCGGCCAGCAAGACGTGGCCGGCCCGGGTATCGACGGACTCTTCGAGGTCGTCCTCGAGGTCCGCGACCTCGATCGCGCACAGGCGTTCTACGAGGCGCTGGGATTCGAGACGGTCGATGAGGGCGACGACCGCAAGCGCGTACGCCTGCAGGGCCCGATGGCACTGGAACTGTGGGAGCCCCACCTCGGCCTCGCCGACGCCCGCGGCGGCGTCCACGTCGACCTCGGGTTCGAGACCGACGAGCCGGCCGCGGCGCTTGCTGCGGTGCGGGATCGGATCGACTCCCTCGAGTCCGAAGCGGACGACGAGGTCGTCGTCCGGGATCCGGACGGGCACGTCCTGACGTTCACCAGCGGCTGAGTGGGCCGACGACGTGGTCTCGAGAACAGTCTCAGAGTCGCTCGGTACTCACGTCCACGCCCGGCGGCGTCACCAGCAGGAATCCACGGAAGTGAACGAGGTTGCCGCCCTCTTCCCTGACGTCCCGTGCGAACCCCGAGGCCAGCTCGTTGACATCGCCCTCAACGTTCAACACGAGGACGTTCCCCTTGGAGATCGTCTCGAGCCACTCCTCGGCCGGGGTGTCCCCGTCGAGGACGCCCAGTACGATGCTGCCCTCGATCTCGAGTTCGTCGTCGATGTGCTCCTCGACGGTCCGGAGGTCGAGGTCGAAATCGCTCATGCGCCGTGGATGGCAGCGCGACGAGAAAAACGTTCGCCATCGATGTTTGCTCTGCGGGCGCGCGGAGGCGCGCCCTCGGCAAAATGTCGATCAAACACCGTCGTCAGCCGTTCGCGGTGGCTATCACGTCGGGTAGATCAGTCCATCGGGAACTCCTTCTGGAATCCGCGGAACTCCGTCCGGTGGGCCTCCTCGTCGGCGAGGATCGTCACCGCCACGTCCTCCGTAACGGGATCGTTGGCCTCGGTCGCGGCCTCGATCAGCGACCGGTAGGTCTCGATGGCGTCTTCCTCTGCCTCGAGGACCCCCTCGATGACCGACTGGACGTCGGTCGTATCCTCGGGGGGCTGGAGGCTGTGCTGGTTGGCCTCGAACTCTTCGGATCCCGGCGGGGATTCGTCGAGCTGTTTCAGCCGTTCGCCGAGTATCCGGGCGTGATCGAGTTCCTCCTGAATGTCCTCCTCGAGGCTCGTCTTGACTTCCTCGGCGTGGATGCCATCGAGGACGATCGCGTTGGTCTGGTAGTTCATCACCGTCTCGAGTTCGTCGATGTACGCGCCGGTCAGCAGGGCGGTGATCTCGTCGGTCGTCATGCCGTCGGTCCTACGACGAGGCGACATAAAAATACGCACGTCTACCCGTCGCGGCGACCGCCCTCGAGGGACGGCCGACGAGCCGAATAGAACTGAACGATCAATCACTTATAACGGAGAATATGGCTTTAGATCTATCGTTCCGTGACGAACTCGGCACTGGCTGCCCGAACGTTCACTGCGAAGCGCGCGCCAGCGCTCGCGAACGACGAACCGGCCCCGATCGGCCACGAAACGGGGGCGATCGCGGTTCGTTCGCACCGATCGCGCCGAATTCCCCATACAGTACTAGGTCATATATGACGATAATAGGTCGCCGCAGTCGTGCGGTTTTCCGGAATATCACGATCGATCGGGAGAGTCCAGTTCGCCGACGACTCCGTTCGCAGCGGTAGTTTTATATACCTCGTCGCACCTCGGGTTCAGATACAATGTCTTCACAAGACAGCCCATCCTCTGACAACAGTCAGGGGGGTCGAGTTCTTCCAGGGCACGTTAGATTCCACTGACGAAATAGAGTCAGCACGTGTCTTCGATACGACCCTCCGGGACGGCGAACAGTCGCCCGGCACATCGTTTTCCTACGACGACAAACGGCAGATCGCGTCCATCTTGGACGAGATGGGAACCCACGTCATCGAGGCCGGGTTCCCCGTCAACTCCGACGCGGAGTTCGAAGCCGTTCGTGATATCGCTTCGGCAACCAGTTCGACGACCTGTGGCTTAGCCCGCGTCGTCGACGGTGACATCGAAGCGGCCCTCGATTCCGGCGTCGAGATGGTGCATACGTTCGTGTCCACCAGCGACGTCCAGATCGAGGACTCGATGCATGCCACCCGGGAGGAAGTCGTACAGCAAGCAGTCGAGTCGGTCGAACGCATCAAAGAGGCAGGCGCGACCTGCATGTTCTCGCCGATGGATGCGACTCGGACCGACGAGGAGTACCTGATCGACGTGATCGAAGCGGTCACCGAGGCGGGCACCGACTGGATCAACATCCCCGACACCTGCGGGGTCGCGACGCCGACCCGGTTCCGGGCCATGATCGAGAAGGTCTGTGCCCACACGGACGCGCGGGTCGACGTCCACACCCACGACGACTTCGGGCTGGCCACCGCCAACGCGCTGGCCGGCATCGAAGCCGGCGCGGCACAGGCGCAGGTCTCGGTCAACTCGATCGGCGAGCGAGCCGGCAACGCCGCCTACGAGGAGTACGTGATGGCCGTCGAGTCGCTCTACCAGTGTGACACCGGGATCGACACGACGCGCATCACCGAACTCTCGAGCGTCGTCGAGGAGAAAAGCGGGATGGACACGCCGGGCAACAAGCCCGTCGTCGGTGCCAACGCCTTCTCCCACGAGAGCGGCATCCACGCCGCCGGCGTCATCGAGAACTCCGACACCTTCGAGCCCGGCGTCATGACCCCCGAGATGGTCGGCGCCGAGCGTCGACTGGTCATGGGGAAACACACCGGGACCCACTCGGTCCGGGAGCGACTCGTCGAGCGCGGCTTCGAGCCCACCGACGACCAGGTCAAGGCGGTCACCCGCCGCGTCAAAGACTACGGGGCCGAGAAGCGCCGAGTCACCGTCGACGACCTAGAGCGCTTCGCCGAAGAGGCCGGCGTCGAGCGCCGGAACGAGGAGGAGGAGGTGCGGATTTGAGGGATGTCCTCCCCGTTTGCCACCGGCCGCGAGCAGCGGCTGTCGCGCTCGAGCGATCGGACCCGGGTCACTCGTAAGGGTTATATCCCTCGAGGGAGCTACGTAGACAGTAATGACGGTCCGCGCTTCCCTGTCGACGTCCGCCAACGCGGTCGACAGCAGCGCGTTCGATTCGATTCGTATTGTAGGGGCAGTATAGCCCCTCATATAGTACTTCGTCGCTTCAGACCCGACTTCGCCGCATCGTTCTTCGAGCGATCAGCGACCCACCAGATGACACACTACCGTACACCACTCGATCGCCAGCAAACGGCGGGAGACAACCGATGAGCGAACGCGCAGCAAAGGTCACACCGACCGACGAGGAACAGGACGACGAGCAGATCACCGACAGCGCCGCGCCCGACGCGGCGGCCGAGGAGCCGGCGGCCGACACCGAGACGACGACCGATCCCGTTACCTCGGGTGCCGAGGCCGTCGTCCGCGCGTTGGAGAACGCGGGCGTCGAGTACGCCTTCGGCGTGCAGGGCGGGGCGATCATGCCCGTCTACGACGCGCTCTATGACTCCGACATTCGCCACGTGACGATGGCCCACGAGCAGGGCGCGGCCCACGCGGCCGACGCCTACGGCATCGTCTCGGGCGAGCCGGGCGTCTGTCTGGCCACGTCGGGGCCGGGCGCGACCAACCTCGTGACCGGCATCGCCGACGCCGACATGGACTCGGACCCGATGCTCGCGCTGACCGGGCAGGTCCCGACGGAGTTCGTCGGCAACGACGCCTTCCAAGAGACCGACACGACCGGTGTCACGACGCCGATCACCAAGGACAACACCTTCGCGAGCGGCTCCGACACCGTCGGTAACGACGTCAGCGAAGCCTTCGCGCTGGCCCGCGAGGGCCGGCCGGGGCCGACCCTGGTCGACCTGCCCAAAGACGTCACCAACGGGGAGACCGACCGCGAGCCCGACGCGCCGACGGTGCCCGATACCTACGAGGTCCAAGAGCGGGCCGACGAGGAAATCGTCGCGGCCGCGGCCGAGCGGATCGAGACCGCCGACCGCCCCGTCATGCTGCTGGGCGGCGGCGTCATCAAGGGCGAGGCCAGCGAGGCCTGCCGCGAGTTCGCTATCGAACACGAGATCCCGGTCATCACCACGATGCCCGGCATCGGCGCGTTCCCCGAGGATCACGAACTCTCGCTCGAGATGGCGGGGATGCACGGCACCGGCTACGCCAACATGGCGATCACCCACTGTGACACCCTGATCGGGATCGGTACCCGGTTCGACGACCGCCTGACCGGCGGTATCGAGACCTTCGCGCCCGACGCGGAGGTCATCCACGTCGACATCGATCCCGCGGAGATCTCGAAGAACATCCACGCGGACTATCCGCTGATCGGCGACGCCGAAACGGTCGTCGAGCAGCTAGGCGAGGCGGTCGACGACTCGCCGGAAGCGAAGAAGTGGCGCGCCCAGTGCCAGCAGTGGAAGTCCGACTACTCGATGGCCTACGACGCGCCGAAGGACAAGCCGGTCCAGCCGGAGTTCGTCGTCGAGGCCCTGGACGAGGCCACCGACGACGACACCATCGTCACGACCGGCGTCGGCCAACACCAGATGTGGGCCTGTCAGTACTGGACCTACACCGAGCCCCGCACCTGGGTCTCGAGTCACGGGCTCGGCGCGATGGGCTATGGCCTGCCGTCGGCGATCGGCGCGCGACTGGCGGCCGACGACGACCAAGACGTCGTCTGTATCGACGGCGACGGCTCCTTCCTGATGACGATGCAGGGGCTGTCGGTCGCGGTCCGCGAGGACCTCGATATCACGGTCGCCGTCCTCAACAACGAGTACATCGGGATGGTCCGACAGTGGCAGGACGCCTTCTTCGAGGGCCGACACGCCGCCTCGGACTACGGCTGGATGCCCGAGTTCGACAAGCTCGCCGAGGCCTTCGGCGCACAGGGGTACCGGATCGACGACTACGACGACGTCGCCGACACCGTCGCGGACGCCGTCGCGTACGACGGCCCCTCGGTGATCGACGTCCACATCGATCCCGACGCCAACGTCTACCCGATGGTGCCTTCTGGCGGCGACAACGGCCAGTTCGCACTCACGGAGGACCAGCTATGAAGAAGGGACTCGAGGGCCCACCACCGGAAGAGCGACCGACACCCGCGGGACGGCGCAACAAGCAGGGCATCCGCATCGACCCCGAGGTCGAAGCGACCCACGACCCGCGCCGGACCGTCATCTCGGCGCTGGTCGAACACGAGCCGGGCGTCCTCTCGGACGTCTCGGGCCTGTTCTCGCGCCGCCAGTTCAACATCGAGAGCCTCACCGTCGGGCCGACCGAGGACGACGATCGCGCGCGGATGACGATCGTCGTCGAGGAGCCCGATCCGGGCATCGATCAGGTCAAGAAGCAACTGCGCAAGCTCGTGCCCGTCATCGCGGTGCGCGAACTCGAGCCCGACGCCATGCGTCGGGAACTCGCGCTGATCAAGGTCGCCGCCGACGACCCCGCACAGATCGCCGCCGTCGCGGAGATGTACGGCGGCAAGACCGTCGACTCGAGCCCGGAGACGGCGACGGTCGAGGTCACCGGCGCGCGCCAGAAGATCGAGGCCGCGGTCGAGACGTTCAGTCAGTTCGGGATCCGGGAGATCTCCCGGACCGGGACGACGGCGCTGGCCCGCGGAACCGACCCGACGGGGACGGCCAGTGCAACGGCACAGCCCGCCGACGAGGCGAACCACGACGAACCCTACACAGCAGACGATGACTGACGACTTCACCACCGACATCTACTACGACGACGATGCAGACGTATCGACGCTCGACGACGAGACCGTGGCCGTGCTGGGCTACGGAAGCCAGGGCCACGCCCACGCGCTGAACCTCCACGACAGCGGGGTCGACGTGATCGTCGGCCTGCGCGAGGGGTCGTCCTCCCGGTCGGCCGCCGAGGCCGACGGGCTGACGGTCGAGGCCCCAGCTGACGCGGTCGCTGCGGCCTCCTACGTCTCCGTACTGGTGCCCGACACCGTTCAGGCGGACGTCTACGAGAACGCCATCGCGCCGAACCTCGAGGCCGGCGACACGCTGCAGTTCGCCCACGGGCTGAACATTCACTACGCCCAGATCGAGCCGCCGGAAGACGTCGACGTGACGATGGTCGCGCCCAAGAGCCCGGGTCATCTCGTCCGTCGCAACTACGAGAACGACGAGGGGACGCCCGGTCTGCTCGCGGTCTATCAGGACACGACCGGCGACGCACAGGAGCGCGCCCTCGCGTACGCGAAGGGGATCGGCTGTACCCGCGCCGGCGTCATCGAGACGACGTTCCAGGAAGAGGTCGAGTCGGACCTCTTCGGCGAGCAGGCCGTCCTCTGTGGCGGCGTCACCTCGCTGGTCAAACACGGCTACGAGACGCTGGTCGACGCCGGCTACTCGCCGGAGATTGCCTACTTCGAGTGTCTCAACGAGCTCAAACTGATCGTCGATCTGATGTACGAGGGCGGCCACGCCGAGATGTGGGATTCCGTCTCCGACACCGCCGAGTACGGCGGTCTCTCCCGGGGCGACCGCATCGTCGACGAGACCGTTCGCGAGAACATGGAGGAGACCTTAGCGGAGATTCAAAACGGCGAGTTCACTCGCGAGTGGATCCTCGAGAACCAGGCCGGTCGCCCGAGCTACAACCAGCTCCGGGAGGCCGAGAAGAACCACGAGATCGAAGAAGTCGGCGAGCGACTGCGCGACCTGTTCGCGTGGGCCGAGGAAGACACCGAAGACGAGTCCGTCCAGGTGCAGGCGGACGACTGAGAGCGAACCCATGACAGCAAACGACAACACGGACACGATAGCCGAGATCAGCCACACCAACCCCTACACCGGGGAGACGGCCGGTCGCCTGTTCAGCCGCGGCCCGATCGTCGCAACCGACGGCGGCACGCCCGATGCGACCGAGCCCACCGACGCTGACGAGGCCGACGAACGGACCGACGCGAACGAAACGATGCGCGACGTCGACCACACGCCGCCAGGGGACGCCGCGGACGCGAACCGCGTCTTCGAGCGTGGCCGAACACAGCCCGTAGAGGACGAGGAATGAGCGAGGGCACACTGTACGACAAGGTCTGGGATCGACACAAGGTCACCACGCTGCCGACCGGACAGGATCAGCTGTTCGTCGGGCTCCACCTCATCCACGAGGTCACGAGCCCGCAAGCGTTCGGCATGCTCCGCGAACGGGACCTCGAGGTCGCCTACCCCGAACTGACCCACGCGACGGTCGACCACATCGTCCCGACGGCCGACCAGTCCCGCCCCTACGAGGAGGACGCGGCCGAGGAGATGATGGCCGAACTCGAGGCGAACGTCCGCGAGGCGGGCATCGAGTTCTCGGACCCGACGACGGGCGATCAGGGGATCGTCCACGTCATTGGACCGGAGCAGGGACTGACCCAGCCCGGCAAGACGATCGTCTGTGGCGACAGCCACACCTCGACCCACGGTGCCTTCGGCGCGCTCGCGTTCGGCATCGGGACCTCCCAGATCCGCGACGTGCTCGCGACGGGCACCGTCGCCATGGAGAAGCAGAAAGTGCGGAAGATCCAGGTCGACGGCGAACTCGGCGAGGGCGTCGAGGCCAAGGACATCATCCTCGAGATCATCCGTCGCCTGGGCACCGAGGGCGGCGTCGGCTACGTCTACGAGTACGCCGGCGAGGCCATCGAGAGCCTCGGGATGGAAGGCCGGATGTCGATCTGTAACATGTCCATCGAGGGCGGCGCTCGCGCGGGCTATGTCAACCCCGACGAGACCACCTACGAGTGGCTGGAAGAGACTGACTACTTCCAGGAGAACCCCGAGAAGTTCGAGGAACTCAAACCCTACTGGGAGTCGATCCGCTCCGACGCGGACGCGGAGTACGACGACGTCGTCCACATCGACGCCGACGACCTCGAGCCGGTCGTCACCTGGGGGACCACGCCCGGCCAGGGGATCGGCATCACGGATCCGATCCCGGAGCCGGAGTCACTGCCGGCGGAGAAACAGGATACCGCCCGACGCGCACAGGAACACATGCGCGTCGCGCCCGGCGAGACGATGGAGGGGTACAACATCGACGTGGCCTTCCTCGGCTCCTGTACGAACGCCCGCCTGCCCGACCTGCGACGCGCCGCCCGGATCGTCGAGGGACGGGCAGTCGCCGACGACGTCCGCGCGATGGTCGTCCCCGGCAGCCAGCGCGTCCAGAAAGCCGCCGAGGAGGAAGGGCTCAAAGACACCTTCGAGGAGGCCGGCTTCGAGTGGCGCAACGCCGGCTGCTCGATGTGTCTGGGCATGAACGAGGACCAACTCGAGGGCGACGAGGCCTGTGCCTCCTCCTCGAACCGGAACTTCGTCGGCCGACAGGGCTCGAAGGACGGCCGGACCGTCCTGATGAACCCGCAGATGGTCGCCACGGCGGCGATCACCGGCGAAGTGACCGACGTTCGAGAGCTGCCGGAAACGGAGGTGACCGCCTGATGGGCGACGAAATCGAGATTCCGGAGGTCGACTACGTCTCGGGGTCGGGCGTCCCGATCCGGGGCAACGACATCGACACCGACCAGATCATCCCCGCCCGCTTCATGAAGGTCGTCACCTTCGACGGCCTCGGCGAGTTCGCGTTCTTCGACCTGCGGTTCGACGACGACGACAACCAGAAGGACCACCCGTTCAACGAGGACCGGTTCCAGGACTCCTCGGTGATGGTCGTCAACTCGAACTTCGGCTGTGGCTCCTCGAGAGAGCACGCGCCCCAGGCCCTGATGCGCTGGGGTATCGACGCGATCATCGGCGAGAGCTTCGCCGAAATCTTCGCTGGCAACTGTCTCGCGCTCGGCATCCCGACCGTCACGGCCGACAGCGAGACGATCGAGGCCCTGCAGGACTGGGTCGACGAGAACCCCGACGGCGAGATCGACATCGACGTCGAGGCCGAGGAAGTCACCTACGACGACGAGACGATCGACGTCACCGTCGACGACGCCCAGCGCAAAGCCCTCGTCGAGGGCGTCTGGGACACGACGGCGCTGATGAAGTCAAACGCCGGCGCGGTCCGCGAGACGGCTCGCGAACTGCCCTACGTCGACGACGCGGCGATCCCGGACGCCGAATAGTCTCAGTCCTCGAGGCGCTCGAGTGCGATTTTTGATCGAGACACACGGTAGCTGACTCGGGTGACCTGGAGTCGTCTCTTTTCGGGGTGGCTCGAGTTCCGTAATCCGGGTCCGTGTGGCTGTATCAAAGCTTACCTGCGAGAGTGCTATCGGAAGAAATATGCGAATTTCCGCGGTGAGTTCCCTGCATCCGTACCGCGAACACTCCTAATGTGGACGGCACAGCCCTATCGGAAACGACGCCTGGAACTTCATTCAAAACAATAGGAGTGTGCTTACCGCGAACTGTTTGTAAAACGGCTGACCTCCGCTCGATATTCTGGAACGTTTTCGGCATCGATCCGCTCAACCGACCAGATCAGTGACTCACCACTAGGATCGACGTGCCCATATAGTCCGATATAATTGCTTTCTTCGGTTGCCTCACCAACTGTAGAGAACTGTTCGGTTACTCCACTGAGTTCTCCCGTCACTTCGAAATACTCTGCTTTCTCCTCCCAAATAGCAGGGACGTACTCTTGATACGGTGGGAGCGGTGTCTCATCCATGCCCTGTCCGCGTTGAGCCGACTCAAGCGTTATCGTTTCAGTCACCGGTTCTGACTCGGCGGCACGGATCGTTACTGTTACATCTACACGTTCATCGTGCATGTTTACTACTGATATATGAATCAGGTGAACATCTTCGGAGATTAGTCGCGAGAGACAACCAGCAGTACTCGATACAAGTCCGACAGCGACTGTTCCGAGGAGTTTTCGTCGGCTGAAATTCATTTGATTAGAGAACATATTTGACTCAAGCTACAATAATGAACCAGACACTAATGAAATACCGGGTTTAATGGTGAAATAATCCCGTACCGAACTGCTGCACAAATTTTGGCCCCGTTCAGAGCCGTTCTCAGTGGACGTTCTCTTTCCTTGTCCAGTCGATAGGTGTCGCTCAAGCATCGTCTCGTTTTGCCCCCGAAGTTGACTCGAGAAAGTAGAGATCGAGTGGTTAGGGGAGGATATCCGTCGTAGGCACACTGTGCGGTCCGCTCCGGAAACTCACGGTCCGGACGACAACCCCGGCCCAACCAGTCAACATCCTAACGTTCTTTATAGTTGGTTGCGTAACGCACGGATGCGCACGAAAGTGCGCCGAGTCGGAGTGTCCAGGACCAACTACACACTCCGACTCAACTGAGGCCCCCGCGTAGCGGGAGCAATCCACCATTGACGGTGGCGAAATAAAGATGTGCCGACGTCCCGCCACCCAGTCGTAGCTGTGACCGGCGGGCTCGCTGGATTGTGTTTCGCTGTGTCGGGGCCTGCAACCGAACGACACATGGTCTCGAGAATCACCATCCACTGCGACTGTGGTACCGACGTCCATCTCGCGACGACCGACGATCCGGCGACGTGTCCGGACTGTAGAACGGCGTTTGCGACGACGGTCTTCGAACTCACCAACTATCACCATGCATCCAGCACTCGCCACGGCACTGTCACGTATCGCGGCCCGTGAGGGCTGTGATCGATCGGCCTTGCCACCGCTGTACGAGGCCGTCGATCCCGAGGCACTGGCCGCGGTACTCGAGTCGAACGGAGACGTCGCCGTTCGCTTCACGTACGGCGACTACCGCGTCGTACTCGGCCCCGATCCCGACGAAGTGACGGTGATCGACGGGGCGCAGTAACGGGTCGTCAGTCGGACCCGGTCGACGATCACCTGTCTCCCTCGAGTCGGGGTTTCACCGCGTGTTGACGCCCGTCCGGCGTGATTCGTCGGTCCAGTGACCGACATCCGTGTCCGTGATATGCGTTTCGGCCGGGTCGTCCACTTCCCCGCGTCGGCCGCGAGGTGGCTCGAAACCGCGAGATACTTCGGAGCCAGTGCCCAACTACGGGTATGTCTCGTTTCCTCGACGGGGGACTTTTCCTGTTGCTCGCCGTCCTGTGGGGGTTTTCCTTTCCCGCGATCTCGGTCGGCCTCGAGTATCTCCCGCCGCTGCTCTTTGCGGCCGCCCGGTACGACATCGCGGCGGTCCTGTTGCTGACTGCGGCCGTCGTCCGGGCCGAGAAGTGGCGACCGACCGAGCGGAACGATCTGGCGGCCGTCGCGGGCGGCGGCGTCTTTCTCATCGCCGGCAACGGCCTGCTCTTTCTGGGTCAACAGACGGTTCCCAGCGGCGTCGCTGCGATCTTACAGGGGCTGGTGCCGATCATCACCGCACTGTGGGCGATCCCGCTGCTGGGCGAACGGCTCTCGCCGCTCGGGGCCGTCGGCGCGGCGATCGGCTTTCTGGGCGTCGGCCTCGTGATCCAGCCCGACCCGGCTAACCTGCTCGCCGGCGACACCGCCTCGCAGTTGCTCATCGTCGGGCAGGTCTGTAGCGTCGCGCTCGGTGGCGTGTTGATCCAGCGGGCCGGCCCGACCCTCGAGCAACTGCCGCTGGTCGGCTGGTCGATGCTCGTCGGCGGGCTCGTCTTGCACGCGGTCAGCCTCGCGGCCGGCGAGGTGCCGAGCGTCGACGTGGTCGGCCCCGTCTCGATGGGCGCACTGCTCTATCTCGGCGTCTTCGCGACCGCGATCGCGTTCATGATCTACTTCCGCGTCCTCGCGGAATACGGCGCGTTCGAGGCGGCGCTGATCGGCTATCTGGTGCCGATCGTCGCGACCGTGGCCAGCGTCGTCCTGCTGGGCGAGGAGATCGGCGTCCTGACCGTCGCCGGTTTCGGGCTGGTGGCGGTCGGCTTCGCCCTGCTCAAGCGGCGCGCGATCGCCGACGCGGTGGGGTTCTCGACGGGCGTCGAGAGTCCCTGACGGGCGAGCGGGTCGGGACAGTCGGTTCGACGTCAGTGACGGGATGACGGTATCGATACCCTCTTTTCGGCCCCGCGACGATGATTGGGCATGACTCACGAGATCGCCGTCATCCCGGGCGACGGAATCGGACAGGAAGTAACGCCGGCCGCCGTCGAGGTGCTGGAGGCCCTCGAACCCGACTTCGAGTTCGTCGACGCCGACGCCGGCGACGCGGTAAAGGACGAAACCGGCGAGGCGCTGCCTCAGGAGACCTACGACCTGGCGGCGTCGGCCGACGCGACGCTGTTCGGCGCGGCCGGCGACACGGCTGCGGACGTCATCCTGCCGCTCCGAGAGGCGGTCGATTCGTTCGTCAACGTCCGCCCGGCGAAGGCCTATCCCGGCGTCGACGCCGTCCGCCCCGAGACGGATCTCGTCTTCCTCCGGGAGAACACCGAGGGCGTCTACGCGGGCCACGAGGATCGACTGAGCCAGGACGTCTCGACGCTGACTCGCGTCGTCACGGAGTCCGCCTCGGAGCGACTCGCCGAGTTCGCCTGTGACTACGTCGCCGGCGACGACCACGACGGCTTCTCGATCGTCCACAAGGCGAACGTCATGCGCGAGACGGACGGACTCTTCCGCGACACGGTCAAAGGCGTCGCCGACGAGCACGGCGTCGAGACCGATCAGGTGCTGATGGACGCCTTCGCGACGCGGGTCTGTCTCGACCCCGAGCAGTTCGACGTCGTCGTCTGTCCGAACCTCGCGGGCGACGTCCTCTCCGACCTCGCCGCGGGACTGGTCGGCGGGCTGGGCCTGCTGCCCTCGGCCAACATCGGTCCCGACCGCGCCCTCTTCGAGCCCGTCCACGGCACCGCGCCCGACATCGCGGGCGAGGGCGTCGCCAACCCCGCAGCGACGATCATCTCGGCGGCGATGCTGCTCGAGTACCTGGGCTACGACGACGAGAGCGACCGGGTCCATGCAGCCGTCGAAGCGACGCTGGAAGACGGCCCGCGTACCCCGGACCTGGGCGGCGACGCCTCCACCGAGGATGTGACCGCGGCGATCATCGATCGCCTGTAACGCGGCCACTCGCCGTCTTTTAGTAGCGCGGCGTCGCCGAACACCGCATGGATCGGAACGACAGGGCCGTGACGGCCTTCGCCATGCTCGGTCACGCCACGTTTCACACCTACGAGCTGGTGATGCCGATCTTCGTCGCCATCTGGCTCGAGGCCTTCGCGACGACGCCGGCGGTGCTGGGGGCCGTCGTCGGCGCGAGCTACGCCCTGGTCGGGGTCGGCGCGCTCCCGAGCGGCCTGCTCGCCGACCGGGTCAGTTCCAAGGCGCTCGTGCTGGCTTGCTCGGCATGGGCGCAGCGTTCGCGGTCGTCGCCGTCGCGCCGACGCTCGCGGCCCTGACGGTCGGCCTGCTGCTGTGGGGCGTCGCAGCGAGGCGTTCGAGACGATCTGGGGACGCTCGGTCGGATGGAGAAACTCCCCGACCGGCCCGGCGAGGACGTCTTCCCGCCCCAGCCGATGGTCGACCAGACCCGCGCCGTCTGCGAGTGCTATGCCGACCGCGGCGGCGAGTTCGAGGAGATCGTCTTCGGCAACACCGGCCACGCGCCGCATCTCGAGGTCCCGGGGGACTTTCGCGACCGGCTCGAGTCCGTGCTGCGGGGCTGAGATCGTGGCTGCGGTGTGACGGATCAGGACTTCGAGTCCCGCTTCGAAATCGCGTCGGCATCGGCCGCCGCTTCCTCCCGTTCGTCGGTCGCGCCCTCGCTGCGCATCGTTCGCAGCGTCGAGAGGCCGCGCTTGCGGGTGACGCCCTTCGAGATCCTGACGCCGTCGAAGGTGCCTTCCCAGCTGTCGTCGTTCGCACCAAGGTGGTCCATGTAGTACGCGAACGCGCCGAGCCACAGCAAGACGGCCGTCAGGGCGAGGAAGGCAAGCGCCGAGACGAGCGCCGACGGGTCGAGGACGCCGACCGGAATCCCGGCGACGGCGTAGACGAACGCGGCGACCACCATGAGGACGGTGACCGTCGCGAACATGTCGTTGACCGCGGTCACCCGGGCGTTGTACTCGATCCACCGGCCGTAGCTGCGCAACAGTCGCACCTCGAAGCGGTCGGCGTCGGTGTCCGGATCGGCCTGCGCCGTCGCGAGCGCGGCCGCGACCGCGTCGCCGTCGATCCCGCCTCGGAGGTTCGAGGCGGTGTAGGTCACACCCGCGAGGCCCGTCGAGGCCAAAAGCAAGAGCGTGCTGGCGATCGTAAAGGCGTTGACGAACGGCGCGATATCGACCGTCGTCTGGACGACGATCGACCCGCCGGTGACGACCAGTCCGATCAACAGGAGGTTCGCTTTGAGGATCTCGATCGCCTTCTCGTCGATCTCTTGGACGCGTGCGACCTGATAGTCGAACGTCGACCGGAGTTCCTCCCGAGCCAACTCGAGGGTCTCCCGATCGAGGTCGTCCCGGTCGCCGGCCGCCGACTCCTCGGCGTCGCGCCCGTCGTCCGTGGCCACCGGACCGCTCATGGGCCATGCTTACCCGCACCGACCGTAAATCTCCCGGCGTCGATTTCCGATCGAGACTGGTCAGCCGGCGACAGCTATTGGCCGGCCCGTCGCCCACCCGGTCAGGCGATCTCGAGGGCGTCACGATCGGCCCCGGCCAGTTCCTCGAGCGCGTCGGCCTCGAGCAGGTGACACTCGCCGGGGACGACGAGCAGATGCAGCGGGTCGCCGAACTCCCGATCGGCGAGGTCGGTCATGGTGCCGGCCTCGACGAGCGGGTCGGGGCTCCCCGCACGGGCGACGACGACGCCGACGAGATCGGGGTATTCCTCGGCGAGCAACTCGGCGCCGACGTCGGCGGTCATGTACTCGTCTTCCTCGGTCCGCTCGTGGCCGATTTTAATGTCGAGGTAGACGACCGTATGGAGCCCGTCCGCCCGGTTCGCGTCGATCGTCTCGGTCACGCTCGCGGGAAGCCCGTCGGCCCCGTGGGCGTAGGGAAAGGGCAGCGTCGTCGCCTTCCCGAACCGGTAGTTCTGGAGTCCGGTCAGCGCGCTGGTGGCCGTCTGGGCCGTGATGCCGTGGATCACCCGCGTCTCGATCCCGCGGTCGTGGGCCCGCAGGCGCAGGTCGACGTGGGTCGTCGAGATCATCGTATCGCCCGCGGTCAGGAAGGCCACGTCCTCGGTCGCCGCCGCCTCGAGCATGTCTTCGGGATGCTGTTCGACGCCCGCGCGGTCCCGGACTTCGATCTCGACGTCGTGGTGGGACTCGAGGTCCGCGATCGTCGTCCCGATCAGTTCGCTGGTGTAGAACTCGGCGTAGGCGCGGTCGGCCGCACGGAGGGCCTCCTGCCCCTCGACGGTGATCGAGCGCTCGTCGTAGAGGCCAAGGCCGATGAACGTGAGCATACGAGGCCGTAGTCGTAGCGCGCGGAATACGTTTTCGAGACGACGGCTTCCCCGGTCGCGGGCCAGTACGAACCGATTAGAACCCGATGTGTGAGGTCGACGACGGACCGTCGTCCTCGTCGTCTTCGTCGTCGATCCCGCCCTCGTGGGCGAAGGTGAAATCGTCGTCGGTCAGGTAGACGACGCCGTCCTCGACGGTCACGCCGACGGACGGCAAGGTCGTATCGGCCGCCTCGCCGTTGTCGCAGTAACCCGAGCAGCTGTCGAACATCGAGCCGTGTTTCGGGCAGATGATCTGTCCGTCCCGAACCGCTGCCCCCCGGCCCGTGTCGAATCGCTGGGCCTCGTGGGTGCAGCGATTGATCCATGCGTCGACCCCCGCTTCACAGGGGACCAGGATCGCCTCGTCGGGTTCGCCGTACTGATCGCGAACCGTAAACAGCCACGACCGGTTCTCGTGGACCGTCTCGACGGTCGTGAGTCGCGTTCCGTTCATCTCGAGGACCGGTTCGTGCGTCAAGCGGAAAACGTTCCCGTCGGCCGAGACATTCTATATATCGGTAATTGATTTATTCCGACGGTTCGTCGCGATCGTCGGCGAAAACGTCAGCGTTACGGCGGCCGACCGGCCAGTTCAGGTATGGAAGTCCCGTGCGTTCGCGTCGCCCGCGAGGAGGGAGAAGCGACGCGATCGGCGCTTGCCGACGCGGACCTGATCGACGACGACTACGAGATCGCCGTCGCGGACGGGTGGCTCTACATCCCCGTCGCCGACTCCGACGCCGCCGCTGCCCTGCTCGAGGGCGGCGAGATCGTCTCGCGGACGGTCAGCGAGCGCGACCAGCAGACGACGCCCGCGGACCTGCTCGCGTTCGACCCCACCTACGAACGGCTCGGGCGGGCCGCGCTCATCGACGAGGACGATCCCGAGCGCGCGCGGGCGATCGCGGACGCGATCCTCGAGTCGGACCTCCCCGTCGAGACGGTGCTGAACAAGGCCTCGAAGGTCAAAGGCGAGACCCGAGTCCGAGACTGGGAACTGCTCGCGGGCGAGGACACCGAGGTCGTCCACCGCGAGTACGGCTGTGAGTTCCTGCTTGATCTCGCCGAGGTCTACTTCTCGCCGCGGCTCGCGACCGAGCGCCACCGCGTGGCAAAACAGGTGGACAGCGGCGAACGAGCCTTCGACATGTTCGCCGGCGTCGGCCCCTTCGTGATCCCGTTTGCCAAACGCGGCGCGACCTGTGTCGGCGTCGATCTCAACCCCGACGCGATCGAGTATCTCCGCGAGAACGCCGCCCGGAACGGCGTCGAAGAGCGGGTGACCGCCATCAATGAGGACGTTCGTGAGGTCGCCACGGAGTACGCGGACTGGGCCGACCGCCTCGTGATGAACCTCCCCCACAGCGCCGACGAGTTCCTCGAGTCGGCCGTCACCGTCGCCGGCGACGACTGCGTCCTCCACTACTACGACATCCAGCACGAGGACGACCCGTTCGGGCCGGGCGAGCGGGCGATCCGCGCGGCCGCCGAACCCGAGTACGACGTCACCATCGAGACCCGCCACACCGTCCGCTCGTATGCCCCCCACGAGCTGAACGTCTGTCTGGACGTGCGCCTCGAGCGCTGACTCGAATAACGGGCTCGAGACGCGGAACCGATCCACACGACCGGATCGATTCGCAACCCTTATGATCGGTATCGGTCCTATAACTGAGTGCGCGCCGGAGTAGCTCAGACTGGCAGAGCGAATCCTTCGTAAGGATTAGGTCGAGGGTTCAAATCCCTCCTCCGGCTCTTTCTGCGACGAACGTCACGTGTGGAGCGAAGCGAGCCGTATCGGATTCGAGTCGACGAGGCGGCTGAGCCGCCGTGGTTCACGTTTCCGATAGTAGCCGCTGCAACGATTCACACATTGATCGCACTGTCCGCGGTTCTCGCTCACGTCGCTCACTTCGAACCGCGCTCCTGTCGTGCGATCAGGTGTGCAATGACTGTCAGCGGCTACTATAGTCGGTTCCGCTTGGAGCGAGCACCGCAACTGACTCACCCCCGTCTTGTCGGGCGAGTCCGGAGCGACCCGCTGACCGACGACGGCCCGGCTACCTGTAGGGAGCGGGCGACTCCCCGGCGACCAGCCGCGACTCGAACTCCGCGACTGAACACACCTCGAGGGCCCCCTTGCGCTCTTTCTCGTGGACGTAGTCGACGATCGCCTCGAAATCGTCGACGTGGGAGTCGGCGTCGGCGAGGACCCACATCGAGTGAAAGAGCAGTGTGAGGACGCCGTCGTGGCGGACCGTCAGATCGATCAGTCGCCTGGCGTCGGCCGGGTCGGGGTCGCCGCGCCGCGGGGCCAGCAGCCGGTTGGGGACCCGGCCGGTCGCCGGCCACCCCGCGGCGAACGCGAGCCGATGGTACTCGGCGACGAGCTCGAGCGTGGTGGCATCGTAGTCGCTGAACGGATAGGCGAAGTACTCGGCGCCGGCCTCGAACCCGTGGTCGACGAGCCACTCCTTGCCCTCGCGGATGCGCGCGTCCTGGGTCGCCGGATCGAGGCTCGAGAGCGAGTCGTGGCTGTAGGCGTGGCTCCCGACCGTCCATCCGTTGGCCTGTAACTCGCTGAGTTGGTCGAGGTCGATCGCGTCGCGTCCCCCGACGGCGTCCGGATTGACGAACGTCGTCGCGGGGTAGCCGTGGGCCTCGAGGATCGGCGCGGCCTGCGTGTAGTCGGTGACGCTGCCGTCGTCGAACTGGAAGAGGACGACGGGGGTGTCGGGACGAGGCGTCCGCGCGAGGTGGTCACACCAGAGCGACAGCGACTCGCCGCCACCGGTGTAGGTGAGGATCCGGATTTCGCTGACGGCCGAGCGGTCACAGCCGCCGTCGTGCTCGATCCCGAAGGGGTACGACTGGAACGGCAACCCCGCGCGGACCGGCGCGCGGAGGTCGAGCCGGTCGCCGTCGGTGTCGAACAGCTGAATTCGCGGGTAGAGTGAGTCAGTGGCACGGAGCGCCAACGAGAGTCCGCTCCCAGCCAGATCGACCGGCTCCGCGAACGTCCTGCGGATCGCTCCGCGCCTGTCCCCCGGTCGGATATCGATCCGCGCGGCCTGTGACCCGCTGTAGTAGGTCGCGTCGTCCGCGGTGAGGGTCCCGCCGTCGCTTGTCCACGGCGACAGGTCCTCGAAGTCCTCGAGCCGGGCCGGATCGCTGTCGTCTGGCTCCGCGTCCGCGGCGGGATCGTCGGCGTCCGGTTTCACATCGTTCGGTCCGTCCCCGTTCGGTTCGACTCCCGTCGAGTCGTTCCGCGGGGCACTCGTCGATTCACGCGAGAGACACCCCGCGACGTAGCTGCCGAGTCCGGCGACCAGGAGATCACGACGGCGCATACCGTCTCGAGTGCGCCGGCGACTATTCGTTAAGAACGATGAATATCACCGTAACTGGAGCCTACCGACGTGGTACGTGTCGGCTGTGGTCGGCGGCCGGGGTTCCGAGTCGCGGCTCGGCGGTGAGTCGTGGTTCCGGCACCACGAACCGGTCGCTGTCTGGAGCATAAACGAATTACGGCGATATCAAATCGAGGATAGTGAGTCGGAGACGGTTCGAACCCGCCACTGGAGAACGAGCGGCTCGAGGACGACGGTTCGACCGCAAACGACGGCTCGAGAGTGGGCCGAGAGACATTCCGCGTCTCGAGGACTCGAGCACGGAATCAATAGAGCGCGGACAGCACGAGACAGAGGGCAACGGCGAGGACGGGGTAGTCGACGCGGGAGAACGCCAGTTGTGGCAGCGTCGGGTTCCACGCAAAACACCGTGCGCGGAGCGCGAGCGAGAGGCGGTCGGCCCGGTCGAAGGCCCGCGTCAGTCCGAGCATGCTGACCGTGCTGATCCGGTCGATCGTGCCGCGTTCGGTCCCCAGCCGGGCTGCCATCGCCTCGCGGATCGTCCGGAGATCGCCCTGCAGGACGGGGAGGAACCGGAAGACGAGCGCGATTCCGATCCCGAGCAGCTGGCCGGGTTTACCGGGGATCGTCCGTTGGATCGCTGCCCGGGAGTCCCGGACCGGCGTCGACCGGACGTACGCCGCGCTGACCAGCAGAATGAGGAGGACCCGATAACTCGCCAGCCCCGACGTGAGGGCGTCCGCGCGGTCGAACCACGGGGTGCCGATCGTGACGCCGGCCAGCACCGGTGCGATCGCGAGGACGACGAGCGCGTACCGGTAGGCGACCACGGTCCGACGGATCGAGACGCGCGCCGCTGTCAGGACGACGACGGTCACCACCGACAGCGCCAGCAACGCCCGAGGCGTCGGATGGGCCAGTGCAGTCGCCGCGAACCCGATCTGGACCGCCAGCTTGCTCCGGGGATCGAGCCGGTGGGCCAGCGTCTCGTCCGGTTCGTAGGTCAGCATCGGCAGCCCCCGAACGCGCGTGGTGGGAGTGACAGTTCGATCATCGTGATCACCGGTCCGGAACGCGGACCTCGAGGCCCGCGAGGTCTCCGAGCGCGTCGTCGGGCGAGCCGTCGACGGCCACCCGCCCGTCCCGCATCGCGATCACCCGGTCGGCCAGTCCCAGCACGTCCCGCAGGTCGTGGGTGGCGAGCAAGACCCCGGTGCCGTCGGCCGACAGCGCCGCGAGTCGCTCGAGGACCGAGCGGCGCGCGGGCTCGTCGAGGCCGGTGAAGGGTTCGTCGAGGACGAGGTGGGTCGGATCCATCGCGAGCGCGCCCGCGATAGCGACGCGGGACTGCTCGCCGCCCGAGAGGGCCTCGATTCGGTCGTCTTCCCGGCCGGCCATGTTGACCGCCTCGAGGGCGGCGTCGACGCGGCGGTCGATCTCGGCCCGCTCGAGGCCGAGGTTTTCGGGTCCGAAGGCGACGTCCGCGCCGACGGTCGCCGAGACGAACTGGTCGCGCGGGTGCTGGAAGACCATCCCGACGCGCGAGCGGGCGGCGATCAGGTCGTCGGAAACGGGCGTGCCGTCGACCAGCACCGTTCCGCTGTCGGGCGTCAGAAGGCCGTTGCAGTGTCTGAGCAGCGTCGTCTTCCCGCTGCCGTTTGCCCCCGCCAGCAGGCAGAACTCGCCGTCCTCGATCGTCAGCGAGACGTCCTCGAGGACCGAAACGTCGTCGAACGCGTAGGAAACCGACCGAAACTCGATCATCGGATCGTCACCCGAACGGCCATCATGTCGGATCGATGCGGCCGGCCTTGACGATCGCGATCGCGGCGACGATCTTCAGCAGGTCGCCCGGGACGAACGGGACGACGGCGAGCTGGAGCGCTTCGACCGCGCCGAGTTCCAGGACGTACGCGAACCACGCGGTCCCGAGCCCGTAGATGACGATCAGCGCCGCGAGCAACACTGCGACGAGGACCGGTGTCGACGTGTCGGCGGGATCCGCGAGGTCGTCGGTTCCGTGAACCACGGCCCCGATCAGTAGTACGGCGAGCGGGTAGGCGACGAGATAGCCGCCGGTTTGGCCCAGCAAGACGCCCACGCCTGCCGTTCCGTTGGCGAACACCGGGATTCCGATCGCGCCGGCGGTCAGATAGAGCCCGATCGACACCGTTCCCCAGTACGGGCCGAGGTACAGTCCCATCAGGTAGACGACGAGGACCCCGAGCGATATCGGGACCGGCGAGAACGGGATCGGAATCGATCCCACCACGGCCGCGGCCCCCATCAGCGCCGCGAGGACGGCCGCCCGCGCGAACGAGCGGACGGCGTCGTCGTCGACTAACTCGACCGAATTCCGTTCCGTTGCCATACCCCCGCTCTCTCGTAAACTCGGATCAATACTTCGGTTTCCGAAACAGCCGGTCGATGGGATGACAGAACGGCTCGAGCGGCGGTTCGATACCGAGACGACCCGGCCGAAACAGGGCGCTTCGTTCCAGTTCGCGTGACGGTCCCGGTCGCCGCTTGAGGCCGTCGAGAGCGGACCTACCGGCCATCTACAGCGGGTTCGCACGGGCCGGGATGCGGTAATCATCGATTGTCTCGCCGCGCTAACCGAAACGACCGGTCGTGCTTATGGCTCGATTCGACCCCCTGATGGGGGATGGGAGTCCGTACTGCGAGCGCCGAGCGGGGCCGTAACGGGTGGTGGGCAACCGAACGCGTCGCCGACGGACCGGCGGCGACGGCTGTGGAGTCGGTGATCGACGGGGGCAACCGATGAGCCGCCGGATTGCCGTGGTCGTCGTGATCGCCGCCGCGATGATCGCCAGCGTCGTCGCCGTGCCGCTGCTCGGGGGGCTCGAGGGGGTCGGCGGGAACGACGCGGGAACGGAGACCGACGCTGCATCGCCTCCCAGTCCCGGGGCGCAGGCACAGTTTCAGAACGAGAGCGAGGGTGACGCGGCGGGCGGAGACGGGTTCGATCCGATACGGCTGCCACCGCCCGGAGCGACCGAGGAGACGGGAACCGACGCGGACGCCGGCGGGACGACCGCGGAGGCGGCCCAGAACGACCGCGAGGACGCCGTCGAGGAGGGCGTCAGCGAGGGGATCGCGCTCGTCCAGTCACAGGGGATCGAGGTGACCCAGGAACAGCGAGCGGCGGCGCTCGAGGGCGCGAGCCAGTCGGTGTCGCAGTCCCGGACCGTCGACGCCGAGCAGGTGCAGGCGGCGACGGCGGGGGCCGTTCACGGCACGTTGCTACAGCAACAGTCGGTCAACGTCACGCAGGTCCAGTACGCCGTCGGCGGGGCGACCGGCGGGGCGCTCTCGCAGTCACAGTCGGTCAACGCGACCCAACTCCAGAGCGCGAGCTGGGGGGCCGCACACGGCGCGGTCGCCCGGAGCCAGCGCGTCAGCGTCGAGCAGTTGCAGGTGGCCACCAGCGGCGCGGCCGCCGGAGCCGCCAGCGAGGCGGGCGCGAAAGACATCGGCGCGGTACCGAAGATCCAGGAGGCCGCACAGGGGGCCGCCTACGGTGTCCTGACGCAGTATCAGTCGATCTCGGTCGAGCAGCGCCAGCGAGTGACCCTCGACCACGTCCAGCACGCCGCGGCCGGGGCTGCCGCCGGCGCGCTCGAGGGAAGTACGACCGCCGCCCTCGAGCAGCGCCAGCGGGCGACGATCAAGCAGATCCAGAAGGCCGCGGCGGGCGCGGCAAAGGGCGCGCTCGTCCAGAAACAGCGCGTGTCGGTCGAGGGGACGCAGGCCGCGGCCCGGGGCGCGAGCCGCGGCTCGCTGAAACGGGTCCAGTCGATCCGGCTCGAGCAGGTCCAGCGAGTCTCGATCACGCAGGTACAGGAGGCCTCCTTCGGCGCGGCCACGGGTGCGATCTCCCAGGGTCAGGACGCGAGCGCCGAGGCAATCCAGGCGGCCGCCGACGGCAGCGCCGGCGGGGTCTTGGTCCAGCGACAGTCGGTGTCGGTCACGCAGATTCAGGCCGCGGCCGTCGGGGCCGCGGAGGGCGCGGTCACGGCGGCCGTGCAGCGACAGGACGTGACGGTCGAGGGGGTTCAGGCCGCCGCGTTCGGTGCCGGCCAGGGATCGGTTACCCAGACGCAACTCGTCGACGTGACGCAGGTCCAGCGGCTCGCGTCCGGCAGTGCCAGCGGAGCGCTCGTTCGGGCACAGGACGCGTCGGTCACGCAGATCCAAGTGGCGGCCAGCAGCGCCGCGACGGAGACCGCTCGAGTCGTCCAGTCCCAGCGGATCAGTATCACGCAGCTGCAGACGATAACGCAGGAGACCGCGGCCGACGCGACCGCCTACGCCGTCGCCGAAGGGACCGACGAGATCACGGTGATCAGCCAGTACGTCGAGATCGAGGTCGAGCAGCGTATCGAGACGGTCGACCGGATCGAGGGTACCGCATCGATCGATGTCCGCGATCAGGAGAGCGACGGCGACGCGGTCACCGTCGCCGACGTCTCGCTCTCGGAGGGCGGGTTCGTCGCCGTCTACGACGGCGTCGCCGTCGACGCCGATCCCGACGCGGTCGTCGGTGTCTCGAACTCCCTCGCAGCCGGCGACCACGAGAACGTGACCGTCGACCTCGACGAACCGCTGAACGAGAGCGGCCCGATCGTGGCCGTTGCCCACCACGACACCGACGGCAACGAGGCGTTCGGGTACGCCGAGTCCGACGGCGAGGACGACGTGCCCTACGTCACCGCGAGCGGCGCGCCGGTCCTCGACGGCGCGTTCGTGACCGTTGCCGACGCGCCCGCCGAACCCGAGGCGACGCTGTCGGTCGACGATCAGGAGGGCGAGGGCGAGTCCCTCGAGATCGACGCGGCGAGCGCGACGGTGCCGTACGTCGTGACGGCCGAGTACGACGGGGAGCGGGTCGATAGCGACCGGTTCGAGGGCAACGAAACGATCGCGGAGGCGTCGATCGACCTCGAGCCGTCCCTCGAGGACAACGCGAGCATCGACGTCTCCGTTCGAGCGGCCGCGGACGACGCGATCCTGGCGAACGACTCGATCGAGTACGCCGTCGTCGAGCCCGACCCCGGCGAGCCGACGGCGACCCTCTCGGTGGCCGACCAGACCGGCGACGGGGAGACACTGACGGTCACCTCGGCCAACGCCTCCGTCGAGTACGCGCTGACGGTCGCCGACGGGAACGGGACCCGGATCGCGGAGACCGAGCGCTTCGCGGCCAACGAGACGGTCGGCCCGCGGGAGATCGACCTCGAGCCGCCGCTGTCGGCGAACGCGACGCTCGAGGTGTCGGTCGTCGCAGCTGACGACGGCACGCCGATCGAGACGGACGAGGTGGCCTACACCGTCGACGGGGCGGTCCCCGACTTCGGCGTCGAGTTCACGAACTGTTCGCGGGCGGTCGTCGAGGCCGACCTCGAGGCGGGCGAGAGCGTCGCGGCGAGTACGGGCTTTTACACCACCGGCGGCTTCGGCAACACCATCATCGATGACTACGTCACCGCCGGCGAGAACGTCGAGGCACCCTTCGACGGGACGATCGTCTTCGAGATCGGCGACGAACGGAACGTCACGACCGACGGCGACGAGGTGACCGTCGAAGTGCCCGACTACGGCACCTTCGGGACCTACATCTCCGGGATTAGCTCGCCCGAGGCGGTCCCGTTCGCGTCGATCGATCACCCGAACCCCGACCTCGAGGCCTGCGACGACGAAGCCCGCCCCGAACTCCCGTCGCTGTCACTCGAGGAGACGGCGCCAACCGGTGACGGCGACGCGATCGCGGTGACGTTCGGCTACGAGAACCCCAACGACGCGGCGGTTGCCGCGAGCAGCGAGTTCGTCGAGGGGACGACCGCAGACGAGCCCCCGAGCGGGTTCGACCCCGGCGAGAACGAGGTCACCGTCGAGTGGACGCCCGAGAGCGACGACGAACGGCTCGTCTGGCTGGCCGACTTCGCGAACCACGGCTACGAGGAGCCGGTGACGGTCGCGACGCCGCCCGCCGGCGAGATCCGGCCGTCCGAGCCCGCCGCGTTCGACGTCTCGATCGCGTCGGTCACCGATCCGGTCACACAGGACGACGAAGTCGACGTCGACGCCGATATCGAGAACGTCGGCGGCGAGGCGGGCACACAGGAGGTCACGCTCGCGATCGACGGGACCGTCGTCGACACCGAATCGGTCTCGCTCGAGGCCGGCGAGAGCGGGGCCGTCTCGCTGACGGCCGACGCCGCGGGGCTTTCGCCCGGCGACCGCGCGGTCGCGGTCGCGACGGCGAACGAGACCGCCGAGACGACCGTAACCGTCGAGGAATCCGGCGAGCCGGCGACGGTCGCGGTGACCGACCTCGCCGCACCCGAGAGCGGCGAGCCCGGCCAGCAGGTGACGGTGACCGCGACCGTCGAGAACCAGGGCGATCTCGAGGGGACGGAGACGGTGACCTACAGCGTCGACGGGCAGCCGGTCGCCGAGGCGACCGTGACGCTCGCCGGCGGCCAATCGGCGTCGATTCCGTTCACGTCGTCGGTACCCGAGGGCGCGTCGACGCATACGGTCGCGACCGCCGACGACGAGGCGTCGGTCGCGATCGAGGCGGCCGCGCGGGAGACGGCGGCGTCGAGCCCGCCCGGAGACCAGCAACCGGCGGCGGAACCGGAACCCGGAGGGAACGGACCGTCCGCTACCGGACCGGATCTCGGCGGCGAGGGGACCGGCGACGCCGGAAACGCGACCCCTGGCAACGAGACCGCCGGATAGGCGCCGATCGTGAGTTCTCGAGGCAGTTCCGGCCGCTATGCGGTGAGCCATCGGAGAGGACAGTGCCGCGACCGCGGGGGGCCGTTAGTGCTGGTGGCCGGTCGCTTCGCCGAACGTGACGCCGAACCGCTCCTCGAAGCGGTCCATCACTGCTTCCTCCTGAGCCTCGAGTTCCGGGTCGGCGTCCTCGCCGTGGTGGACGATGTGGTGGGCCCGGCTGGCGAAGGACAGCAGCATGATGTCGCCGACCGTCTCGGCGTCGGTCTGGTCGCCCTCGGCGACGAGGTCGACGAGTCCCGATGGAACCGTCACGTCGTCGGTCGCGCCGTCGTCGGAACTGATCGAGAAGGTCGTCGTCTCGACTTCGTCTGTCATACTCCTACGGTCGGGAACCGCACCTAAAGGTGCTGTGGCTTGCAGCGACTGCCCCGCCACTGCGGCCCCCGGCCACAACCGGGTCCCCGGTTGCGTTTTTCCTGATCGAGGGCCCACGACCGGGTATGCCGGCCGTCGAACTCGAGGCGGAGCCGATCGGACGGCTGAATGCGCTACGCGTCGGCGACGCTCTCCCGGACCGACTCCCAACGGCCCGTCGACTCGAGATGCGACTGGAGTTGCTCCGCGTACTCCCGAGTGAGTCGTTCGGCCGCCTTCCGCTGCTCGGCCTCCGAGGGGCCGCTGTCCCCGCCCACGCCGAGCGCGCCCATGATCGAGTCGACGATCCCGCCGTCCGACGAGTCCGATCCGCCGGGCCCGCCCGGCCCGCCGGCCATCGCACCCATGCCGGCCTGGACGTTCTCGAGTTCGGGGATGACGCCGTCGAGTTTGTCGGTGTCGGCGACGATCCGCGCCCGGTCGGGATCGTCGGGGTGTTCGATCTCGAACTCCGTGGCGGTCATGATCAGGCTCCACTGCTGGTTGGAGAACCGGGACTCCTCGATCCGCGCGGAGAACTCCTGATCGACGGCCATCCGCTCGCCGACGATCCGGTCCGTCCACGGGTTGTCGCTCATGCCACTCGGTTGGGGCGGCCGCTGTATCAGCGTTTCCCTCCCGCTCGCCCGCGAACGGCCGAACCGGCCGTTCACGAAGCCGTCAGCCCGATTGACGGTCGGTCCTGTCAGAATAACACTCATATAGTGGCAAGTTGTACGATAACACACCACAATGTACGACTGCATCCTCGTCCCGACCGACGGCTCCCGCGAAGTCGAACGGGCCCTCGAGCATGCGTTCGATCTCGCCCGACTGCACAACGCGACGATCCGTGCGCTCTACGTCGTCAACGCCGCCGGCTACGGCGGGCTGCCGATGGAAACCGCCCTCGAGGGCGTCAGCGACGCGCTTCGGGGCGAGGGGCGGGCGGCAGTCGACCGGGTCGCGGAACTCGCGCCCGACGACGTCACCGTCGAGACCGAGATCCGGGAGGGGTCACCGAGCCAGGTCATCGTCGACGAGGCCGGGCCCGAGGCCTGCGATCTAATCGTGATGGGGACCCACGGCCGCGGGGGGATCGACCGGCTGTTGCTCGGCAGCGTCACCGAACGGGTCGTCAGGCGCGCTTCGGTGCCGGTCCTGACGGTACAGGTCGATCCCGACGACGTCGAGGAGCAACCCGAGGAGCCGCGACTCGCCGTCGAGTGAGGATCGGGACGCCGCGGTCGATGCAGTCGTCTCGTTTCTTCCCGCCGCTCGAGATCGTTATACCGGCCGGAGATGTTCGCAGTCGCCCGCCGACACCGTCACCTGCCCGTCGTCAGTCTCGACTACGAGCGCGCCCGATTCGGTCACGTCGACCGCCTCCCCGACGATCTCGCCAGCGGGGCGATCCACCCGCACCCGCTGGCCGAGCGTCAGCGCCAGCTCGCGCCACGCGGGGACGACTCCCTCGAGGTCGTTGCGGTGATCGTCGAAGGACTCGAGCAGGCGTTGGACGAACCGCCGGCGGTCGACGTCACCCGCCTCCGCGCGGATGCTCGTCGCACCCTCTGGCAGCGCGTCGGCGTCGATGTTCGCATTGATGCCGGGCCCGACGATGACCCACTCGACGCGATCGGTCTCGCCTTCCATCTCCGTGAGGATCCCCGAAAGCTTTCGATAGTCGCCGTCGTCGCCGACCGGGACGACCACGTCGTTGGGCCACTTGATTCGGGCATCGACGCCCGCCTCGCGGGCCGCTCGTGCCGTCGCGACCGAGATTGCGAGCGTGTACAGCGGGGCCTGCGCAGGCGCAATATCCGGCCGGACGACGACGCTCAACCAGACGCCGCCCGGTGGCGCCGTCCACTCGCGCTCGAGGCGGCCGCGGCCGCCGGTCTGTTCGTCCGCGAGGACAACCACGTCGGTCGCGCCCTCGCCCGCGAGTTCGCGCGCCCGGTCGTTGGTACTCCCCACCGAATCGTGGTACTCGAGCGCGAACGGGGCCTCGAGCCCGAACTCGACTGCGGGTGCGTTGTACGCCCCTATCTCGCCGAGATCGTAGCCGTTCGGTCCGCTCTCGATCTCGAATCCCGCCTCGCGCAGCGCCTCGATGTGCTTCCAAACGGCCGCCCGCGAGACGTCGAGGCTCTCGGCCAGTTCCGGTCCCGAAACGGGGCCGTCGGCGAGCGCCTCGAGGACCGCGCGTCGCGTGTCGTTCATAGCCTCGGGAGGGGGCCGCGTACACTTCAATCGGCTGGATCGGCCGTCGGTCGGGACGGAACCCAGAGCAGCCCCTCGGCGATGCTATTCCTCTGGATCTCGCTCGTCCCGTCGTAGATCTCGGTGATCCGGGCGGCCTCGTAGCCGTCGACGTCCGTCGGCGTGAGGACGACGTGATCCCCGCGTGGCCCTTTTCGGGCGAGGTCTTTGCCACGATACCGGCCACGTCGGCGACGGTGCCGTTGGTGATCCAGGTCTTCTCCCCGTGGCTGACTCACTCGTCGCCCTCCTCTCTCGTGCGCGTCTCCATCCCCGCGACGTTCGAGCCGTGTGCGGGCTGATGGGACGGGTGCTGTATCGGCAGTTAGCCGACGACGAACTCGGGACTGAAGAGGGTCGCAGCGAGGAGAGACAACAGTACGAGAATCGCCGCCAGACGGAGCACACCGGCCGTCAGTCGCCGGTCCTTCGGAAGGGACTCGGCGATGCCGGCCAACGCGGATCCGACCACCATACCGAGTAACCAACGGCCCGAGTCGGCGCTGCCGGCGATTCGGGAGTAGACGTACAGCCCCGAGAAGGCGAGCGAGCCAGCGAACTGGATCAACGCGGCGGAACGACCGGACGGCTCACTGAACACGACTTCGGTGACGGTGGAGGGCATCGAGAGTACGTTCTCACTCGACCCACAAATACTGTCGGTAGCCCTACAGCTCGGCGGGGTGGTCCGTCACCGATACGGAGCACCGTCGACGCCGGTACGGTGACATCACTGACGTGCTACTGAAACGTGATTCAGCATCCGCCTCGTACCGGGAGAACGCGTCGTCACGCCCCCTCGAGCGTCGAGGGGACCGACCGGTCAGCCCCGGATCTCGCGCAGTTTCTCGCGGCCCGGCGCGATCAGTTCGTCGAGGTAGGTCGCCAGCGTCCCCTTCGCGTCGGCGGGGTGGAGTTCCCCGGACTCGAGGTCCGCGGCGAGGGCCTCGTAGCCCTCGTAGGTCAGGTCGCCGCCGTACTTCTCGGGGCGTTCGACCACGACCTCGTCGAAGCGGGGGAAGACGTGGTACTCGAAGAGTTCGAGGACCGGGTTCTCGCGCTCGTTGCCCTCGTCGTCGGGCTCGGGATCCCGCGTCGGCGGGCAGTACGCCGAGTTGACCTTCTCCTCGAGGTCGTCGGTCGAGTCCTCCATCGAGATCGTGACGCCCTCGCTCGAGGACATCTTCCCCTCGCCGGTCGTGAGGTCGGCGAGGATGGGGGTGTGGATCGCCGGCCGGACCTCGTAGTCGAGTTCCGGCAGCTTCTCGCGGGCGAGCATGTGGACCTTCCGCTGGTCGAGCCCGCCAACGGCCAGATCCAGATCGAGGTATTCGATGTCGAGCGTCTGCATCAGCGGGTAGACCAGATGGCTCACCTTGGCCGTCTCGTCGCCCTGAATCTCGGCCATCGCACGCTGGGCGCGGTTCATCGTCGTCGCCTGCTCGAGGGTGTGCAGATCGCGGGTGTACGCCTCGTCGAACTGGAACGTCGAGCCGTAGACGAACTCGGTTCGCTCCTCGTCGAGGCCGTACGCGAGGAACTGGGCTTTCATCTGCTCGGCGGTCGCCCGAATCTCCTCGAGCGACCCCTTCTCGTTGAGGTAGGCGTGGGCGTCCGCCAGCAGGATCACGACCTCCACGCCGGCCTCTTGGAGGTCGATGAGCTTGTTCGCGGTCAGGAGATGCCCCAGATGGAGGACGCCGGAGGGTTCGTAGCCGACGTAGGCCCGCTTGCCCTCGGGATCCTCCGCGAGGTCGCGGACCTCCTCGTCGGTGACGACCTCCTCGGCGTTTCGCGTGAGTAACTCGTAGGCGTCCATGTGTGACAGGAACCGGAGGAGGAATTTATACCTCCTGAAAGGCGCTCGAGCCGTCGCGCCGGACCCGATCGGCGGATCCGGATCGGAACGGGGCCGGAATCGGCTCGAGCACGTCCCGGCCGGGCCACCGAGTCAGCGGTGTGCGATCAGAGATCGCCCGACCGGATCCGCTCTTCCGCCTCCTCGAGCGCCCGGTCCCGGTCGAAGGCCGCGACGATCGCCCGCAGTTCGTCCTCGTCGGCGTCGGCCAACTCGCGGGCGTGTTCGGTGATGTTCGGCACGGCCCGGATGATGTTGTCGACGATCGGCACGTCGGCGACCTGCGGCGACCGCGAGAGGGGGTTGAGATCGATCACGATCTCGGTCTTGTCCATCTCGTCTAACGCCTCGGCGCGGTCGCCGTCCTCGAGGGGGACCAGCACGACATCGGCCGCGTAGATCCCGTCGGCGTCGACCTTCGCCCGTTGGTGGTCGAGGTTCGGGATCCGCGCGTCGGCCTCGAGCCCTTTCACGTCGTCCGCGCCGTGTTCGCGGAGGTGCTCGGCGATGGCCTCGATGCGCTCGGGCGTCCGGTTGAAGAGGTTGACCTCGAGGTCGGCACCGGTTGCGTCGGCGAGTTCAGCCATCTCGCCGGGGACCAGCGCCGCGACGTTACCGTTGATCGAGAGGACGGGACGGTCGGCCAGCAGGAGGTGTGCCGCGGCCGCCCGTTCGGCCGCGTCGGCGCTGGGTATCGTCTCCTCGCCGAGCAGGTAGTCGAAGGCGCTGCCCCGCCCTTCCGCGTGCATCCCCTGGAGGTGGGTGATCCCCTTCTCGACCCCCCGTTCGATGCGGTGACGAGTGAGCAGATCCTGATATCGGGGGTGGTCTGCCGGGATCTCCTCCTCGTCCTCGACATCGGCGGAGACGCTGTCGTAATCGCTCACGATCGATCACTGGGTTCGGTCGATAAAAAACCGCCCGATCGCTCGCCGAGTCGGCTCGAGCGCGGGCACCTGCATTCCTCGCAGGCAAACGGACCGGTCAGGGGTCGAGACGAGCCGCGGGCGCGATCACTCGGTGAAGGTGATCCAGCCGTCGGGGGCCTGTGCCTTCACGTCGTTCATTGCCTCGCGG
The DNA here is from genome assembly GCA_000690595.2 of Natrinema mahii. GTDB lineage: Archaea > Halobacteriota > Halobacteria > Halobacteriales > Natrialbaceae > Natrinema > Natrinema mahii. Next base: position 816,224 of record JHUT02000001.1, read on the forward strand.
GCCTCGGTGCGGTTCTCGTAGGTCTGGGTACTCTCGGCCATCGTCGCGCCGTACTCGTCGATGAGCTGCCAGACCCAGCCGTCCTCGGCGGTGTGGAGTTCGAAGGAGACGCTGTCGATCTCGAGGATGCTCGCCGACTCGATCAGGCCGCGGACGTCCGCGAGGGCGTCGCGGGCGTCGTCGGCCGTCTCGTGGGTCTCGGAGCCGGTCGCGACGGTGCGGCCGTCCTCGTCGATGAGCCGCCACCGCCAACGGTCGTCCTCGTCGGCGACGAGTTCGAAGGAGGCGACGTCGAAGTCGACCCGGCCGGCCATCGGCGCGAGCTGACGGACTTCCTCGATCGCCTCGAGCAGGGCGTCCCTGTCGGGCTCGTCGTCGACCGCCTCGGCGATGACGGTCCGGTCGGCGTCGACGAGGTCCCACGACCAGCCGTCCGCGTCGTCGACGCGGATCGCCGCGTCCTCGATCGCGAAGATCGGCGCGTCGGCCGCGTGTCGCTTGAGGTCCTCGACGCCGTCCATCGCCGCCTCGCGGTCGTCGTAGGAGACGGTCGCGTCGGCGATCTCCTCGCGGTCGCGATCGAGCAGTCGGAAGTGCCACTCGTCGGTGCCGTAGAGCTGGACCGAGACGTCACCGATCGTGTGCCGACGGGCCGTCACCGCCGCCTCGCGCACGTCGTCGAGGCTGTCGACCAGTTCGTCCTGGGTCGGGTGTGCCTCGCCGGCGACGGCGACGGTCTCGCCCGACGGCAGGACGAACCGCCAGTGCCAATCTTCCGTCGCGTACGGCTGGAAGATCGCCCGGTCCATCGTCCGTACGTCCGAATCGAGATGCTCGAGCAGGCGGTTCATCGCCTGTCGGGCGGCCCCGCGGGTCGGGTGGGTCGCGGGGTCCTCGGCGACGAGCTTGCCGGCCTCGTCGATAAGCCGCCAGCCCCACTCGTCGTCCTCGTTGACGAAGAGTTCGAACGCCGCGGTCTCGATCTCGAGCAGTTCGGCCTCGGGAGCCTGCTCTTTCAGCGTCATCATCGCCTCGGCGGCCTCGCCGCGGGAGGTGTGCTCCTCGCCGCTGTCGGCCAGGACGTTGCCGTCCTCGTCGATGAGCCGCCAGCGCCACTCGCCGGAGTCGGCCTCGTAGACCTGGAAGGCGGCGTTCTCGAACTCGATGAGTTCCGCCTCGCTGGCCTGCTGGCGGACCCGCTCGATGGCGTCGGTCGCCGACGCGGCGTCGGGATGGGGTTCGGTACTCGCGGCGACAACGTCGCGGTCGTCGGTGATGAGTCGCCAGTGCCACGGGCTCGCGTCCTCGGCGTCGGAAGCGTCGACGGCCGTCCCGCCGTCTGCCGCCGGTTCGGGCTCCTCGATGGCCGCGGGGAGGTCGTCGTCGGGCGTCGAGGCGGCGCTGCCGGCGTCGACGTCTTCGGCCGGGAAGACCTCGTACTCCGCGTCGTCGATCTCGACGACGTCGGCGTCGGCGGCGTTGTCGCCGAACTGCTCGGTCCACGTGTCGACCGCGAGACGGTCGTCGGTCCCCTCGGGACTGCGCGCGACGACGTGTTCGCTCTCGTCGACGAGCCGGTAGCGCCACTCTGTGCCGGACTCGTAGCATTCGTAGGTCGGCTCGCCGGCTACGGTGACCGACGCCGACTCGAGTTCGGACAGGAGCGCTTCGGCGGCCTCCTCGGCGTCGCGCCGGGAATCGAAGGCGTCGGTACTGGTCGCGAGGACGTCGTCGGCGGCGTCGACGAGCCGCCAGCTCCAGCCGTCGGCCCGCTCGCGGAGTTCGACGCCGACGTTCTCGACGTCGAGGACCCGTGCCCGGTCGAACCGCTCGGCGAAGGTCCGGGCGGCCTCCTCGGCGCGTTCCTGGGTCGAGTGGCCCGTCTCGCTCGAGGCCAGCGGCACGCGGTCGTCGTCGACCAGTTGCCAGTACCACTTGTCGCGGCGCTCCTCGTAGGTGAACGCGGCCCCCTCGATCTCGATCACGTCGGCGTCCGGCCCCTCGTCTTTGAGGAAGCTCACCGACTCCTCGGCCCCATCGCGCTCGTCGAACTCGCCGGCACAGGCACCGACGATCGAGCCGTCGTCGCGCGCGAGCGTCCACTGCCAGGTGCCGTCGCGGTCCTCGTAGAGCCGGAACGCGGAGGTCGTCAGCTCCATCAGCCCCGCGGAGCTGATCTGTGATTTCACTCGCTCGATGCCCTCCGTGGCCTCCGGCCGCGTCACTGCGCTCTCCGTACTCCGGGCCAGTGCCTCGAGGTGGAGGACGTGCCACTGCCAGTCGCCGTTGTCGTCACGGAAGGCGGCGAACTGGGCGCTTTCCATCTCGTCGCCGGTGAGGATCGGCGGGTCCTCGGTCTGGCCCTCCTCCTCGACGAACATACCGCGCTGGCCGGTCAGAACGGGGACGAGGGCCGTCACGCCCGCGATGATACCGATTCCCAACGTGTACACGGAGATGACCTCGACGCTGTAATCGGTCCCCAGCTCTCGCCAGTTGTACGGATACGCCCAGCCGAAAAACCCGACGCCGCCGAGCGCGACGGCCAGCCCGACAACGCTGGCCTGTACCCCCCGTTTCCGTACCGGCAGCATCAACACGATTCCGAACAGACAGAGGGCGAGTCCCGTCGCCGCCGTGATCCCGGAGATGCGGATCAGCGCATAGGAGTTTGCCTCGCCCGCGTATCCGACGACGAACGTCGCCACGCCCGCAGCGCCGATAACGTAGCCGACGATGAACAGCCAGTACCCGTATACGTCCTTGCTCGAGTCCGGTTCACCGACATAGTGTTCGTACAGCTGGAACAGGTTGCGGTGGAGATTGCGTCGTGAAGCCATTGCGAAACTTGACCAAGTAATTTGAACGGAACATAATAAAGTTCCGGCCAAGAGTACGTTCACTGTCACGTGAGTGTGCGACGGTCGCTGGCTCGTCAGGCAGTCCTGAAACCCCTCGGGTCGCTCGGCCAGATCAGACGGTACTAGTCTTCTATGGTGGCTTAAGAGCGATATCGATGTCGTACCGGTTTCGATAACTAATCGTAATCGATGGATTCAACCCCAGTCTAGCGAACGAAATCGGGTGACACCGTTCGCCCGTCGGTCCGCCGGGTCGTTTTCACCCGACGCTGACAGATGCGGGTGGTATTTAAATAGAAGCGACGGTGGAACACGACGAGTTCGGTTACGGTCGTGAGACCGACGTCGGTCACTCGCAGGCGACGGCGGCCCGTTCCTGCGGGAGCGGGTCACCGACCGGGCCGTCCGCAGTGACACGCTGTTCGACGCGGTAGATCGTCACCGACTCGACGTCGGCCGGTGACCGTTCACAGACGTACGCCGCGGCAGACTGGGCGGGGACGGCAGAACCCTGTGACTTCGTGCCGTACCGTTTCCAGAGCGTCGTCGGATACCGGTCCATGGCGTTCGGCGGGCGATCGAAATCCACCGTCTCCCCATCGCCGAGGTCAGTCGTCACCCCGGACTCGCGTTCGGCTTCGACGACGTACCAGCTGTAAGAGTCCGGTGGATCGGGCGCGAAAAACGCCCAACTCGAGCCCCCCAGCGCGGCCGGTTCCGCCGAGGACGGCGTCTCGACGAGTCCCGCGGCGGCGAGTTGCCACCCCACGAGAGCGACGAGAGCACAGACGAGAAGGGCCGCCGCAGTGAGCCGTGCCCCTCGACGGACGGACGGCGAACGGACGACGTCGGACCGCGCCGGTCCGGCGCTCCGGTTCGACGCGACGTCGAGGCGGGAGCGGCGGCCGCTGTCGGCGATTCGTCGGTCGACGGGCCCCCAGATCTGCGGCGGGAGAAACAACAGTAACACGGCACTCATGACGAACGGAAAGGCCCCCAACCGCATCGTTGCGGCCATCCCGAGGTGTGCGGTGATGAACGCGACGACGGTAGCGGCCCGGAGCCACCCGGTCGCGAACACGAGCAGGACCGACGCGGACAGTACGGCGACCCAGAGCCAGTTGATCGCAGTGAGGACCGCGGGATACTCCGCAACGACCGGCCCCAGCAAGTAGCGGAAGTCCTCCAGACGGAAGATCCGCCGGACCGCGACACCGCTCATCCACGCGTCGCTCTCGAATTTGAGGACCGCGTTGATCGCGTAGATCCCGACGACATGCAGGAGGATCGTGGCAGTCGCCACCGAAACGATCCGGTCGTCGCCCGACCGGTGCCGACCGCGGAGCGCCCATCGCGCGTCGAGCGGTAGAAACGCCGCGAAGAGCAGCAGCGAAATGAGGATCGTGTCGCCGCCGTTGACCAGATACGGGTTGCGAGCGTGCAGCGACGCGAGCAACAGTGCCGAGCCGACCGCCGCCAATCGCGGACGGTACCCGACGAGCAGACACGCGGCGACGACGACGGTGATCCCCAGCAACAGGGCCTGCACCCAGACGGAGCCGGAGACGGCGTACAGGGACCACTGCTCGAGCGATGGGGCGACCGCCGCGAGTGCCGATCGGGGAAAGACCCCGGAATCCGTGTAGAACGTCTTCAACCCCGGCGCGCGAAGGAAGAGCAGATCGAAAACAACGACGAGGCCCAGCCCGATCCGGAACGCGCCGAGCGCCCGGGGATCGATCCCGAGGCGGCTCCGTGCGAACGCCCGAAGCGACGAGAGCACGGCGGTGGCACCGTCAGTCGTCGTCGATTCGGATGGAGCGACAGTCATAACAACCGGCGAGCGTACTCGTCGGGTTGTTAGTCGTCCTATAAGTGTTTTCTCCTGACCGCGGGACGGAGTGGCGGTCCGCTCACCGCAACACTGCGCCTGCGGGATGTGTCGCACAGACCGACGGCTCGTAGCCGGCGTCGGAGAGACCGGTCCCGAGCGCGAAGACCGTCTCGCCGAGCATCGCCATCGAGGCCTGTCCGTCGGCGTCCGACACCTCGGCGATCGTCTCGCGGACCCGATCGGTCAGCAACTCGGCGTCACGGGCGAACAGCCGCGAGGCGTACATGAAAGACAGCAGCGTCGGTTCCTCGACGACGCGGGAGAGCGCCTCCCGGCCGGCCGCGGTCAACTGCTCGGTATCGCCCGAGAGAACGTCGGCCGTCGACAGTTCGCCGAAGGTGACGTACTCGACGCGCGCCCGTGCGGGAACGGCGTCGAGTTTGTTGTCCTGGGGGCCACCCGGCTCGAGGCGGATCGGGACGCCGCCGTGGGCCTGTGCGACGACGTCGCCCAGCCCCGTCCCGGCCTGTACCTCGGCCCCGTGAGCGATCGTCACGAGTTCGTTCATCGAGAGCTTGCAGCCGAACACGCGGTTCGCGGCCAGGGCCGTTCCGAGCGCCATCGCCCCCGAGACGCCGAACCCGGACCCGATCGGGAGGTCCGAGGTTGCGTCGATCCGAGCGGTCACGCCGAGCGTCTCGAGGACGGTCTCGACCGGTTCGATCTCGATCTCGATATCGTCGAGGAAGACCGTCGTCTCCGCCGCTCGTTCGACCGTTACCTCGACACCGTCCGTAAGCGTCAGTCCCGCGCCCCGCGATCCTGCCTTCGTCGGGTCGTCGTCCGGGTGGGCGCTGAAAAAGCCCGTGACGTGGCCGGGAACGAACGCCGTCGCCTCCTCGCGCATTACGCCCCCGCTTTCTGCCCGAACGATATAACCTTGCAGGTTCGCGCCTGCACGCGCCGTATTCGGATTCGGCGGCCGGCCGCGAGTCGGGCGGCTCGCGGCGACGGCCGTGCCCGCCGCTCGAACGAACCGAGGGGCCGATCGTCTGGGGCTCCCGTCGTCCGTCCGACGGGTTTTGAATACGCTCGGTATAGAGACGGAAACGACAATCATCGGTTCGTCGAAGTACTCGTGGATCATGGCACACAATGACTGCCACGGTGAGCGTTCACCTGCGACCGAATCGACGACCGACCGACGGACCCTCCTGAAAGCCGCCGGCACGACGCTGGGCGGCGGTGCGGGACTGGCCGCCGCGTCCAACCCGGTGTCGGCCCAGTTCGGCGGCCCCGAAGTCATCGAGGTCGACGACGGCTGGTTCGGCTGGAGCGCCGCCGACGACCTGCCGGTCACGGACGACCTGCTGGTCTTCATCCACGGCTGGTTCGGCGACACGACCGTCTCGAGCCAGGCCACCGACGTCAGGGACTCGCTCGTTGCCGGCGGCTATACGCCCGACGAGACCGTCGCGATCGAGTGGCCCGCCACCACGATCAACTACTTCGGCGCCGAAAGCGACACCGAGGACGTCGGCGAGGTCGTCGCCGGCCTCGTTGAGGACTTCACCGACGCCGGCGGCGGGAACGTCCACCTCGTGGGGCACTCGCTGGGCGGTCGCTGCGTCTACTGGACGGCGGCCAAACTCGCCAGCGGGTACGAGATCGAGACCGTCGCCGGCCTCGGGACGGCCGCCGACGGCTCCGAGATCTGTGGCGACCCGTGGAATCCGGGCCTCGGAAACGCCTGCGAAGTCCGGAACTATCACTCCGAGAACGACTCGGCGGTCGGGTCGGCCTACGGCGGCTTCGGCGACACCGCCTTGGGTACCGAGGGCGCGGGCTGTGATCCCGCCTCGACCTACGCCGACGTCGACGTGACCGACAGCGTCGGCAGTCACCTGACGTATCTCGGCGACGACGCCGTCGGTTCGGATCTGGCAGCTGCCATCAACAGCGGCCCCTGCGACGACAGCAGTGGCGACGGTTAGGAGAGCCGACACTCCCGAGTCGGCCGCCGTGAGAAGTAATGGCTCGAGGCTGCGGACTCGAGACCGTTCGCGCTCGCTCGAAGCGCGTCAGACGTTGCCGATCACGCAAGACTTGAGCAACGCGGGAGTCTTGCTGGCGCTTAGGTCTGTCGCCCACGGCGACAGACGCTGACGATCTCGCGGGAACAACGCGGGATCAAAGATCCCGCGAGCCCCCGCCCGACGGTCAGCGATCTCGCCTACGGCGAGAGTCGCTGACGGTCTCGCGGGAACAGCACCGCTTCCCGGATGTTGTCAAGTCCGAGGATGGTCATGATCAGGCGCTCGCCGCCGAGGCCGAAGCCGGCGTGGGGCGGCATGCCGTACTTGAACATCTTCGTGTAGTACTCGAACTGGTCGGGGTCGAGTCCCTGCTGTTCGAAGCCCTCGATGAGCTTCTCGTGGCGGTGTTCGCGCTGGCCGCCCGAGACCAGTTCCATCCGCGGGTGCATCAGGTCGAAGCCGGTCGAGAGCTGGGGATCGTCGTCGTGATCCTTGATGTAGAAGGGCTTGATCTCGCTGGGCCAGTCGGTGATGAAGTAGTGGCCGCCGACGTCCTGTCCGAGGGCTTCCTCGGCCGGCGTCGAGAGGTCGTCGCCCCAGACGAGCTGTTCGTCGAGTTCGCCCGTCGCGTTGATGCGCTCGATCGCCTCCTCGTAGCTGATGCGTGGGAAGGCGTCGTCGGGCGCGCCGAACTCCTCGGCGAGGCCGAGCGCCTCGAGTTCGTCGGCGCAGTTCGCCTCGACGGCTTCGTAGGCGGCGCGGACGACGCCCTCGACGACGTCCATGGCGTCGTTCTGGTCGCAGAACGCGCCCTCGAAGTCGATCGAGGTCGCCTCGTTGAGGTGTCGCGGCGTGTTGTGTTCCTCGGCGCGGAAGATCGGGCCGATCTCGAAGACCCGCTCGACGTTCGAGCCGGCGATCAGCTGCTTGAACAGCTGGGGCGACTGGTTCATGAAGGCCTCCTCGCCGAAGTAGGTGATCGGGAAGAGTTCGGTGCCGCCCTCGGTGCCGGTCGCGACGATCTTCGGCGTGTTGATCTCCGTACAGCGGAACTCGCGGAACTGTTCGCGCACGGCGCGGAGGATCTCCGAGCGGATCTCGAAGATGGCCTGCACCTCGTCTTTGCGCAGGTCGAGGGTGCGATTGTCCAGTCGCGTCGAGAGGTCGGCGTCGACTTTCCCCGAGGGGTCGAGCGGCAGTTCGGGGTCGGCTGGCGCGACGACCTCGAGCGACTCGGGCGTGACCTCGACGCCGGTCGGCGCGCGGGGCTCCTCTTCGACGTCGCCGGAGACCTGAATAACGCTCTCGCGGGAGACGTCGAGTCCCGTCTCGACCAGGTCCTCGTCCATCTCGTCTTTCTCGAACTTGATCTGGATCTTTCCAGTGGTGTCCCGGAGGATCAGGAAGGCGATCCCGCCGAGGTCGCGGATCTCGTGGACCCAGCCGGCGACGGTGACGTGGTCGCCCGGCTCGGCGTCGGCCGTGTAGGTTCTGTCCTGCATACCACTCGATTCACGCAGGCGCAACTTAAGCCCAGCCGTTCGGATCGAGCGTAACGTTTTGCCGCATCGGAAACGATACGACCCGTATGGACGACCTCGAGCGACTCGCGACCGCGGTCCGAAACGCGGACACCGCCGTCGCCTTCACCGGTGCGGGCATCTCCGCGCCGTCGGGCGTGCCGACGTTCCGGGGCGACGACGGCGTCTGGGAGCAGTTCGACCAGGGGCAGTTCGCGTACGGCCGGTTTCGGCGCGATCCCGAGGGGTTCTGGGCCGATCGAGTCGACCTCCAGCGGGCGATGTTCGACGGGGATTTCGAGCCGAACGCAGCCCACGAGGCGCTGGCCGCGATGGGACGGGACGGCCACCTCGAGGCGGTCCTGACCCAGAACACGGACGGACTCCACGGCGACGCCGCGGCGGCGGTCGGCGAGGAGGACGCCGCCGAAGCGGACGGCGACCCCGGCGCGACGGCCGCCGGCGAGCCGACGGTCCTCGAGTTACACGGCAACTCCCAGCGGGTCCGCTGTACGGACTGCGGGAAACGCAGGGCCGGGGATCCCGTCTTCGAGCGGGCGGCCGGCGGCGAACTGCCGCCGACCTGCGACTGCGGCGGCGTGTTCAAACCCGACGTGGTCCTCTTCGGCGAGCAGTTGCCCGGTGCGGTCCTCCAGCGAGCGCGGTCGCTCGCGCGCGAGAGCGACGCCTTCCTCGCGATCGGCTCCTCGCTGGTCGTCGAACCCGCCGCGTCGCTGCCCCGGCTGGCGGCCTCGACCGGCGGGACGGTGGGGATCGTCAACCTCGAGTCGACCCCGTGTGACGACGTCGCCGCCGCGGTCGTCCGCGAGGACGTGACCGAGGCGCTCCCCCGCCTGCGGGACCTGGTCCGCGAGTAGTCTCCTGACGGCGGCCCGGTCAGTCGACGACGTGCGCCTCGACCAGCCGCGCCTGCCCGCGTCGCAGCCGTTCGCTGACCGCCTGGTTCGAAATCTCGAGTTGGGCGGCGAGCTCGGCCAGTTTCGCCTCGCGGGGGACCTCGAAGAAGCCGCGTTCGTGGGCCAGCGCCAGCGCCTCCCGCTGGCGGTCCGTCAGCGTGGGATCGCCGACCCGCCGCGAGCGGGCACCGGCCTCGGCGAGTCGGTGGAGGTCCACGGAGACGCCCTCGTCGACGAGAAAGTCGTGGTACCGGCCGAACGATGCCCGGTCGGGAAACCGCATCTCGACGTTCCAGCGACCGTCCGCGCCCCGGCACTCGAGCAACTCGCCGCCGGCGGCGACCCACTGGCGGTACGCCCCGACGACGTCCGTCTCGCTTCGCTGCAGTCGGTAGCGGTGGTGGCCGTCGAGGCCGGCGATTCTGTCGACCCGCGCGACCGTCGGGTCGGCGGCCAGCGCCCGCTCGAGTCGGTCGCGATCCCGACAGCGGACCACGCAGAACGCGATCGGCCGGTCGGGATCGAGCGCGTACTGGCGCTCGAGGTTGACCTCGAGCGAGGGGAGGGCGTCGAAGGTCGGGCCGAGGACCAGCGACGGCGACGACGCCTCGAAGGCGACGTGGAGACTCATGCGGGGTCGTCCACCGCGAAGCGATAAAACAGTTGAGGCCACAGTCGGGTTCGCCGACCGGTCCGGTCGCGTCCTTACGCGTCGTTGGCCGCCTCGACGGTCTCGCGGACCGCCTCGATCCCCTCGTCGTGTGCGAGGTCGCCGACGACGACGACGTCGGCGTACTGGGCCATCGAGTACGCGGAGTCGTAGTCGTGGATGCCGCCCCCGTAGAACAGCGTCGACTCGTCGGTCGCTTCGCCGGCAGCCTGGACGACGCCCTCGTCGCCGAGGATGCCCGAGTACTCGACGTAGACGATCTCCTGGCCGAACATGTGTTCCGCGACGGTCGCGTAGGCGGCGACGTCGTCGGCCCCGAGGTCGCAGTTGGCCTCGGTCAGTTCCGCGACGTCGGCCTCGGGGTTCATGACGATGTAGGCCTCCGTCGTCGTCCGTTCCCAGTCGAGATCGCCCTCGAGACGGACCCACTCCTTGTGGGCCTCGGTGATCCAGAAGGGGGAGCCGGCGTTGAAGACGGTCGGAATGAGATAGCCGTCCAGCGCGTCGTCCTCGAGGACGACCTCGGGGTTGGAGGGCTCCTGATAGAGGGCGACGTCGTGTTCGGCACAGGCCTCGATGACGGCGCTCATGTTCTCTTCAGTGATACCCATGGTCCCACCGACCTCGATGGCGTCCGTGCCGGTCGCACAGAGGTCACCGTAGGTCACACCCTCGGGTAACTCCTTGTCGGGATCGAGTTTGAGAACGTGATTCCAGTCGTCCCAGGGGGTAGTCATACCGCGTCGTTTCCCGACAACCAGCAAAAACGCTACGGAACGACCCCGTCGCGAGGGAAAGGGTCGCAAGCGTCGCCCGCTGGCCGGTCGGCTCGAGCCAACGGTCGCGCTCGGGGACGACCGTCTCCGGCTCCTCGGGCGCGCTCGATCCCACCTCCGGCCGCGGGCGGGCCGACACCGGCGCGGCGATCCCCTCCTCGAGTGGCGATCAGCGCGCCGAGCGAGGGCGATCCAGCCTACAGCTGTTCGGCGCTGACGGCCCGCATCGAACTGTCGTTCTCGACTTCCCAGATCCGTAGCACCAGGTGTGCCTTACAGTAGTATTCGGCGGTCTCGAGACCAGTCTCACCGTTCTCGAGGACGAGCTGGCACGTGACCCCGTTCGAACACTCTGGTGAATGTTCACACATTTGAACTCGGTTCGTCTACTCGTCTCGGAGTCAAGGCTCTGTCGGTGAAAGCGTTCGGCTCGCCGGTCCCGACTGGACGCCCGATAGCGGTTATATCGGCTGTATTCGGCGGTAGTACCCGGTACTGGGCGGTGATTAAATGCCCTGTCCCATCAGGTGGCTTCGCAACACGTCGGCCTCCTTGTTACCCGCGCCCGTCGAGACGATCACGACCGTCTCGTCGCCGTCGAACGCACCGCGGTCGGCGAGTTCCCACGCGCCGCTGGCGGCCGCTGCCGCGCTCGGGGTCGGCTCGAGGCCGGTCGTCTGGGCCACTCGCACGGCGCTCTCGAGGATGTCGGGGTCGTCGGTCGCGACCGCGTCGCCGTCGGTCTCGCGCAGCGCCTCGAGGACCCACGAGCCGGCCGGCGGGTCGGGAATCTCGAGTTCGCCACAGATCGTGTCGGGCCGGTCGACGGGGTCGTGGTCGTCGCGGCCGTCGGCGACGGCATCCGCGATCGGGGCACAGCCGGACGCCTGCGCCGCGTAGAGTGTGGGCGTCTCGTCGATCAGCCCCAGTTCCTCGAACTCGCGGGCGGCCTTGGCGAGGCCGACGATCCCCGTCCCGATTCCCGTCGGGTAACAGATCGCGTCCGGCGCCGTCCACTCGAGGTCTTCGACGAGTTCGTAGAACAGCGTCTTGAGGCCCTCGTGGCGGTACGGCGTCTCGAAGGCCCGCAGCGAGTACCAGTCGTCGTGTTCGGCGAGCGCCTCCTCGAACGCGCCGACGGCGTCGCCGTAGCGGCCGCCGACGACGTTCATGTCGCCGCCGTGGACGTTGACCATCGCCTTGTTCGTAAAGCCAGAGCGCGAGGGGAGGTAGGCGTGGGACTCGAGGCCGGCCCGGCCCGCGTAGGCCGCCGCGGCCTGGCCGCCGTTGCCCGTCGACGGGAGCGCGACGTCGTCGGCGTCGCTTCGGGTCGCGGCCGTGACCGCGACCGACGCGCCGCGGTCGCGGACCGAGCCCGTCGGGTTCCGGCCCTCGTCCTTGAGCAGGACCCGTCCGACGCCGAGTTCGTCTGCCAGGTCGGGGCAGTCGACCAGCGGCGTCGCGCCCTCCCGGGTCGTGACGGCCGTCTCGCGGGCGAACGGCAACAGCTCGGCGTAGCGCCACTGCGAGTCGGCCGGCCGACCCTCGAGCGTCTCGCGATCGAGCTCGATCGCGTCGTAGTCGTAGCTCGCGTCGAGCGGGCCATCACACTCCGGACACCGGTGAGCCTCGGCGGTGGCCTCGACGGCGGCCCCGCAGTCGGCGCACTCGAGCCCCGCGAAGGCGTCAGTCGTCTCCATACGCGATCCTTCGGGGCGGCGAACTAAGGGTTGTCCATCGGCGGCTCGCTCGCGGGTCGGGGCGAGCGGGTGTCGACGGGCGGACACCGACGGCTATCGGGTCGGTGTTCGAAAGGAGAGCGAGAGAGAAACCGATCAGTTGTCGCCGGACTTCGACTGCCACTCGTACCCGCGGCGCTTCGCGGACTTGCCGAAGCCACACGACGAGCATTCCTTCTTCTTGGTGTGGTAGGACTTCTCTCCGCAGCGACGACACTTGGTGTGGGTCGTCTTGTTCTTCTTTCCTTGGCTCGGGGTTCCTGCACCAGTCATGGAGTAATCGAGACGACGTTGTCGCCGCGTATAATGGTTGTGTCTTCGGCCGGAGCCTCCTGATCGACGCCCTCGACGGGGATCGTCACGTCCTCGAGGACGAGGTTCATGTGCTGGTCGTACCCGGAGAGATCACCGACGTACTCGTCGCCGCTCTTGAGTCGTACCGTGACGCGTTCGCCGAGCGACGCCTCGAGGACGTCCAGCGGTCGTCCACTCATACGCAACACCGCAGGTGATGGACACTTAATCGTACCGGTCCAGACTCCGTACACCCACCGTCGAAGGTGAGTCGTCCGCGATTCCCCGACGATCCGTCGCTGGCAGATCCACTCTCGATAGCCGTCCGGAGATAATCGGTACTTCGCGACAGCTCTCAGTCGAAGCGGGCGAGTATACGTCCGACTCGTCACGTGGTAGGTGCGCGCGGAATCTCTACGAACCGGCCAACGTGCCGTACTCGCCTTCTCTACGACCACATCGGCACCCGGGTAGACGGAACGGAAGCAACGGGATTCGACGCGTTCGACGGAGGCTACGAAGCAACCGTAGCACAGAGCACGGAACGTCTGGGACACGGGAGAAAGCGAGTACGGGCGTCACGAGCGATCCGTGTATTCACTCTCCGATGACGGTCGCAGTTCGCCGGCACTGCCGATATCGGCTCCGTACCCACTCGTCGACGGCTGCCTGGTCGGAGGTGGCTTCCAAGATCGCGTGAACGTGTTGGTTATCGTCGAAAACGACGCTCACTGCAGTCTCGTCGAGTGTCCCGACACCGACGGACGGACTGCCTGCCTCATCGATTTCATGAACCGTCCCGTTCGTAATCACGGCCTCGGTAAGGGCTGATCGGGTGGTCGCGAAATGGTTGAGGACCGCCTTCGGGAAGATCAGTTCGAACGAGGTCGAGTCGGTGATCTGATCGGCGACGATCTGAAGGTGTTTCGGTGAAAGATGCGGCGAGAACAGTTGTACCGATTCGCTGGCGGTGAGGAGTCGCTGCAACCGTTCCTGTGGTGCATAGGGATTATGCGGCGTAACAGCCGTAATACAGCACTCGCTCAGACACGCCGCATCAGCCGGTGCCTCCGCGGGGAACTGAGAGAGAAACGTACCGAGCTGTCCAGCCGTCTGAGCGGCGGCCATCGCTCGTTGAAGCGCTTCGAGAAACAACTCCCCCGGCGGTGCGATCCGATAGATGTCCTCCGTCGGATTACTCCGAATGCACTGTTTTTCATGCAGGAGTTCGAGATTCCGTTGAAGCGTCGTCCGGTGTACGTCTAATATATCGACCAGTTCAGTCGCGGTACGAGGCGATTCGCTTAATCGATCGAGAATTCGCAGTCGAGTCGGCGATTGAGTGAACACTGCCAGATCAGAAAGCATGGTATCGAGGGACCGTTCGTCTATTTTCGAGTGATTGTTACCGGGTTGCTTGCCCATAACACGACCGTTTGTTACCATATACAACAATTATTGATGGTCAATATAATAGTAACTTGCGATGAAATAAGGTGTGCGGGCTATCGTTATGGGGACGGGCCCTCGTACCCATAGTCAATCCGTTTCTCACCGAATCGAAGGAAACGTGGGCGAAGACGGTTAGAAAAAGATCCAAATAACAGCGATACTAGTCAGTAACGCAACGGAGATACCACCTGATTTGGCCATCCGAGTCCTGAGAGCCCTTCGGAGTCCATCGAATCCTTGATCCGAGATGACAAGCGGAACCGCGTCGGTTCCGTATAATACCGGTTTGCCCTGCTCGAGGCGAATCTTCCCGTGAACTGCGATCGTACTACCGTCACGGATCGGCTTCGCCTCGAGATAGTATTTGTCTAACTTACTCTGCTTGTTTTCAGGGATCCGTACGTCGATCAGATCCGAGATGCCGTCGAGGGTTCGCGAAGTCTTTCCAGTTGTAAGATGAAGGGACGACGACTCCCAGAGCGGAATTGCGATCTTAATATGACTGTGGAACCCGGAGACGGAGAGTTCCGACAGCCGAATGCCGTTGCCGGTATCGAGGAGCCACGTAGAATCGATGTCGATCGATCCATGATTACTCCTAACACCGAAGGTCCCGGATTCGATTCCGGATTGAAGGGTAACTCTGCCCTCCCGTACTGTTCTATTCTCGAAATCGATTACGTTGTTCCGACTCGGAAAGGTCGCTCGCCAGAGATAGAACCCCACCGACGGACCGGTATTTTCGACGACTCTATCGCTCGCATAGGCGGACTCCTCGACAGTGACGGGACCCTCGATCGCAGCCGGTTCGCCGTCGACGATCTCACGAGACGTATCGACATCGCTCCGGAAAACCGATCGAAACGTACTCATGCTACTCACTGCTCGATTAGCGTAGTGTAGAAATAGGATTCCAATAGCGATGCTCAAGACGATCTTTATAACGTCGTCCATCAATTGATATCCAGTATTCTCTCAATTAATGTTTTGCGAACGGATTTTTATACACCGTCGAAGAGGCGGTCAAACGAGGGCGGAGATCGAAATAACACCCGGTACTGGTGTCCGAGTGCTGATGATCGTTCTGACTTGGAGCGATGAGCAGAGACTATATCGAAACTTACAGCGCTTCACTCAGGTCGAATCTGACCTTCTTACACGCCTCGCAGCTGATCACTTTGCAGGGGTCTGCACAGATGCTCACCGAACCGCCGATGCTAAAGTCCGAACCGCTGTACGAAGCGGTTCCGCACACGTCGACGTCTAAATCGAGTACGGAGTAGGAGGCCTTGATGTTACTGAGGCAGAACTGCTTTCCGCTGACACCGTAACCGACCGAGAAATTGGAAATAGCGATAGAGACACCGCCGATATAGAGATCGAGCGAGAGTTCCGCTGAACCACCGACACCCGTCGTCGAAATCTTGACCCCAACGCCCACGCCGACGTTGAACGTGTAACCGGCTAGACTAACGGAGCCGATGTTTTCCTTGAGATAGAACGAGGGAACGCTCGCTGCCGTAGAGATCGTGTCGGTAGTTAGCGACGAACCCTGATAGTACGTGGCAGGGAATCCCGGAGGTGCTTCTCGATCGAGGTACTCATCGTAACTCTCGATCTCGTAGGGTTTGCCCGCCGGCGTTTCTGCATTCTTATGCTTCCCGACGTATATTTCGGCGTCGTCCATGACGTCGCCGGATGGACTGTCCGCAGTTGCTGGGCGAACGGACGACCCGTTGGTTGGAGTCGTGGTCGGACGGACTTCCATCTCGGCGAGTGCTCGTTTCACTTCTGCCTCCGTCAGTTCGTCCTGGTCCGATTCATCCTCGGACTCCGCCGCCGCCCCAGTCGACATTGCCATTACGGCACTGCCGAGGGTCCCAGTACTCATCAATACTTTCCGACGCTCGATGTCTGGTTCTTTCGACATCAAATGGAAGATATTTTACTATAATATCAAATTAGTTCATGCACATGTGCAGGTCCTGCACACACCTCGGAGTCATCGATTTCGTCCTCCCACCGTCAGTTTCGAACGCTTTCGAGTCGGTATCCCGGACACACCGGCACGAAAGACAGGATCGCCACCGGGTATCGAAGCCTGACTCCGGATCGTCGGTCCGGCGACGATAGTAGCCACTGAAAGTCATTGCACACCTGATCGTACGATAGCGACGCGATCAGTGTGTGAATCGTTTCAGTGGCTACTATAACTCCGGTACGAGGTGGAGGATACGTTTTATTTACACCGAATTTCAGGGCGATCGGATCGAGGGTCACCCTCCGGATCGAAACGCGCGGTGCATCGTCGGTCTTCGAGTGCTGGTTTTGTCACGCAATGGGCAAAGAGGGACCGAGGGGGGAGTGACAGAATACATATAGTAGAACAGGACCAGTCTGTTCGCTACCCGAGGGTGACGGCCCCGTCCGAAAGCGGCGAAGTCACGTGATGACGGGATCAATAGCCGCTAAACCGCTGGATACGCACTCGTACTCGGTTCGCAGTCCCATGAACTTCGGCAAACAGTATAAGTAGCTACTCCACGAAACCCTCAGTATGGGCGACACGAAGTTCACCCTCATCGAGTTGCATCTGGACGGCGACACCCAGTTCGGACCCGGTTCCATCGGGAGTGCGCTCCCGTTCGGTCCCAGTGAGAGCGAGTCCGAGGAGACGCCGGAGTACGGGACCGAGACCGATTTCGACGACAGCGAGGACGAGGAGTCGGGCGGTAGCAAGGCCATTGGGGCCGTCGTCGCGCTCGCTCTCCTCGTAGCCGTCGCCGCGGCCGCCAGAAAGTTCCGCGGCGACGACGAGGAGTCCGACCTCGAGGCCGAGGAAGAGCCCGACGTCATCGTCAACTGATCGCCGGCCGTCGAATCGGCGAGCCGAGCCGAACGCTTTTGCGCGTCCTTCCCCTATTCGGGACCGTGAATCTCTATCGTAGCGCCCGGGCAGTCGCCGGGGCGTCCGGTGACGACGCGATCGACTGGCGGTCCGCCGCGGAGGCCGCCAAGGCCGCGACCGACCCCGGCTCGCTCGACCTCGAGGCCGGCGAGCGCGAGGCCTACGCCCGCGACGTCCGCGACGCCAGGGCGGCCGTCCGCGCCGTCTCCGGGGCCGAGTTCGACGTCCCCGAGACGATCGAGATCCAGAACCGCCACCACTGGATCGACGCCAACGTCGCCACCTTCGAACGAGTCATGGGCACCCTCGAGACCCACACCGGCACGTTCCCCGGGATCGCACGGACGATCAACACGGGGACGATGACCGTCATGCTCTCCTTTCTCGGGCGGAACGTCCTCGGTCAGTACGATCCGCTGTTGCTCGCCGAGGCCCCTGCCGACGACCACGCGCTGTATTTCGTCCGGCCGAACATCCTCAACGCGGCCGACCAGCTCGACGTCGACGCCGACCGGTTCCGCCGCTGGATCGCCTTCCACGAGGTGACCCACGCCGCCGAGTTCGGGGCCGCGCCGTGGCTCTCCGACTACCTCGAGACCCGGATGGAAGACGGGATCGCGAACCTCTCGGAGGGGTCGTTCGACCGCGAGGCGTTCCGCGACTTGGACGCCGCGATGACCGTCGTCGAGGGGTACGCCGAACTCCTGATGGACCACGCCTTCGACGACGAGTACGAGGACCTGCGACGCAAACTCGACGAGCGCCGGCAGGGGCGGGGCCCGATCCAGCGGGTCTTCCGACGGCTGCTCGGCCTGGGGCTCAAAGAGCGCCAGTACGAACGCGGCAAGGACTTCTTCGAACACGTCGTCGCGGTTCGGGACCTCGAGACGGCGAGTCTCGTCTGGGAGGGGCCGGAGTACCTGCCGAGCCACGACGAACTCGACGCGCCGGGGACGTGGCTCCGGCGCGTCAACCGCTGAACTGAACCAGCGCTTTTCAAATCGGGTTGAGGTCGACGGTGGCGCTTCCGAAAACGGAACGCAACGACGAGCGCCCTGCGATCGTGGCAACTAGGGAATGCCACGCCCTCCCCAGCCGATTCGTTCGGACTACGTCCTCACTCATCCCTCGCACAGCGCCGTCGACCGCCCTCACTGTCGTTCGGTCGGTCGCCAGTGCGCGCCACCGCATAGCGGGTGCTGGGTCGACTCATCCGGTCGTGATCCAGAGCAGGTACCAGAGCAACGCGCTCCCGGCGACGATACCGCCGAGGACCGCCGCACCGATCACCACCGGCGACGCCTCGCCCTGGAACGCGACCAGCCCGCCCGACAGACCGACCAGCAACACGAAGGCGGCCTTGAGCTGCGTACTCGCGTCCGTAACGTCCCTCGAGCCCGACGGCTCCCGACCCCGTCGGCTCATAGCTCGTGCGGGGCGCTGACGTGCATGAGCGCGAACCGCCAGTCGGGCCCGCTCGAGTCGTCCGCGGGGACCAGCGTTCCGCTCCAGCGGCTGTCGAACCGGTGTCGGTCACCACTCTCCGTGTCGGTCCAGGCCATCGTCACCTCGTCGGCGTAGGTCGCGACCCCCTCGCGCCGATCGACGACGGGGTTGTGGCTCTCGATCGTCCAGTCCGTGGTCGTCTTGGTCTGTTCCGCGAGGGCCGCGGCGACGGCCCCGCCGCCGAACAGCGACTCGCTGATGCCGAACTTCACCGTCGACTCGTCGGCGAGGAAGTACGGCTCGAGGGGGTCGCCGTTCCGGAGCGCGTCGTAGTAGTCGCGGACGACGGTCTCGGGGCTCGCGGTCGCTGACATGGCTGTATCCTCGGCGGCCGTTTTCAAAGAGCCATCGGACGCGGGAGCGGTCTCGAACGGTAGTAAGCATTTTGCATACGCATACGTATTCCCATACATGGGAGACACGTCGATCCGCGTTTCTGACGAAGCGAAAGACCGACTGGATCTCCATAAGCGTGAGGACGAAAGCTACGAGGACGTGATTCTACGACTCACGGAAGGCGACAAGTGGGCCGGCTTCGGCGTCCTTTCGGAAACGGACACGGAAACGCGGGCGGGGCTGGAGACGATGCGAGAAGAGTTGCGGGCGGGAACGCGGGACCGAATCGAGGAATCAAAGTAGATGCTCGTACTTGATAACAACCTCCTCAGCGATTATCTCGACGGAACCGACGACGCTCGTCGCTTCCTGCAGCGGTACGAACAGGAGGCGTGGGGAGTGCCGGCGATAGTCCTCTACGAGGCGTACATGGGTGCCGTACACGGCTACATCGACGGTACCCCGGACGCGATCCGACGGGCCGTCACATCGTCGATGGACGTACTCGACGTGACCGCACGGACGGCCGACGAGGCCACATCGTTGCAGCGCGAATTGCTGGATCGAGGCGTCCCGGCGGACCACCCGGACGCGCTCATCGCGGCGGTCGCTCGCGAACACGGAGCGACGTTCGCGACCGCCGAGAAACACTTCTGGGACGACGAGGTGCAGCCGGTCCTCTCCGTTGCGGAATACGATCCGTACTGAACGCGAACGCCTCGACCGCGTCCCGACCGCTACATGAAGCCGCGATCGACCTCGTCGGTCTCGATCAGGTCCTCGAGTTCGCTGTTCAGCAGTTCGTCGGCTTCTTCGAACCGCTCCGAGAGGGCCGCGAGGTCGTCGGGGCGGTCGTACTGGTCGTACTCCATCGGGCCAAAGGCCGGACTGTCGAGCGCGTCCATCACGTCGTCGAACAGGTCCTGCGGCCGGGTCGGTGCGTCCGCGTGGGTCTCGAGTACCGTCTCGAGGCGCTTCCCGACCGTCTCGGCCTGCGCCTCGTCCTCGGGGGGTGACTGGACCGCGAAGCGGCCGCCCGACTCTCGCTCGGGCATGAACGACCCGATCTCGTCGTCGAGATTCCGGGCGACGCGGGTACCGACGCCTCGGACCTCGAATGGGTTTTTGGCGTACGTTTTCAGGAAGAAGACGCCGGCCCGGGGATGCGCGAGGTACATGTCTTCGCCGACGCCGCCGGCGCGGTCGCCGGCGACTGCGCGCCAGTCCTCCGGATCGACGTCGCGCTCCGTGACGTCCTCGAGTACGTCCTGCCACTCGCGTATCCGCATAGGTGAGAGTTGGATCGCCGGCAGAAAAGAACGTATCGGTTCCACCGAAAAACGCCGAGAACGGACTGTTACGCGCCGTAACGGACCGTTCCGGAACCGAAAGGAATACACTGGGCCCGCCGACAGAAAGCGTAACCGACGCTTTCCAATGTCAACTCGTCGCTCACCGTCGCTCGTCGACCTGTTTCGCGCCGCACCCGCCAAGAGTTCGCTGCTGACGGTCGCGCCGCTGGCGCTGGCGCTTGGCCAGCTCTGGAACAGTTACGTCAACGGCGTCTCGCCGGTCGTTTCGATCGGCTTCGCCGTCGTCATGATCGCCTTCTCGGTCGTCGCGATGGGCCACCACGCCGCCGAACACCGGCTCCGCCGGCTCGAGGCCGACCCTTAGATCCCCGTGCCGGAGTCGGTCGCGACCGTTCGGGCCTCGCGGGCTTCGTAGGCGTTGTACCCCGCGAGCCCGGCGATCAGGAGTCCGGTCACGAGCGTACTCCAGAACAGCCCGCCGGTCATCCCGAGCAGGGCGGCCGAGACGATCAGCCAGATCCCGAGCAGCGCGACCAGCGAGGCGACGGCCGGGCTGAGCGGGATGTCGTTCGTCACGCGATAGTAGTTGTAGCCGGCGGCCAGCGCGACCGCGAGTCCGACGAGGACGTCGTTGGACGCGGGAGCGCCACCGCTCTGGAAAACCAGCACCGAAAGCGCGACCCACGCGCCGAGGACGGCGACCAGCAGACAGACGACCGCGGTCTTGCGCCGTCGTTCCTCGCTGGCGACCTGTGTCGACTCGTCCTGCGGGTCGCGGCCGCCGGTGCGCTCCCCGTCGCCGACGCCGGTCCCCGAGTCGATGTCGGCCGACGCCGATTCCGGTCGGTCGAGCGGGCCGTCGTCGGTCGGCGGCTCGTCGCCGGCTCCGGGCCCGTCACCCCGCCGACGGTCGTCGCCGTTCGGGTCACTCATAGTACGGCCGTTCGGGTCGCGATTGCAAAAACCGCCCGTCCGTTCCACTCGCGGCCGGCCGGGAGCGGAGCCCGGGAACGCCGGTAAGTGAATGTTATCGTGGGAATCGCGTCCCGCGAGCGGGGAGGCGAGCCGATCGCCGCCGGGACCGATAGCGTTTTTGATCGCTCGCTCGTGACGATAGCTGTGTACGTACGCGGAACCGTCGCCGGCGAGGTCGACGTGCGAACGGTGTCGACGAGCTACGGCGAGAGCGACCTCGCCGAGGTACCGCTCCGACTCGCGACCGGCGACGAGCCTGCCGGCGACGCTACGCCGACGCGCAGCGACGGCGGCACGGCGGCCGTCGCGGACGGCCGCGAAACGACGGTGACGCTCTGGAACAAGTGGACCGAGTCGGCCGAGTTGCTCGAGCCGGGGATGGAACTGGTCGTCACGAACGCGAAAGAAGAGGAGTATCAGGGCGAGACGACGTACGCGACGACGGGTGACTCCTACGTCGTCGTCGAGCCCTCCTTTCTCGTCAGCGTGACCTCGATCCGCAACTGGGTGGAGTGTCCCCGGCTGTACTACCTGAACAAACTCTCTGGCGTGCCGCTGAACTACCCCGTGGTGAAAGGGACCCTCGTCCACGAGGTCTTCGGCGACCTGTTGCGGGGCCGGGACATAGCGGAGTCGATCGATGCCCGCGTCGAGGAACGAGGCCTTCAGTTGGGGCTGCTGGGCGAAACGCCCGACGCAGTCAAAGAAGAGATCCGGGAGAACGCCACGGCGATCGAAGGCTGGCTCGAGCAGGGCCGGCTGACCGAGGAAGACAGTTGGCGCTCGGAGCAGCTCTTGATCAGCGAGACGTTCGGCATTCGGGGCCGGGCCGACGCCGTGCGCCGGGGCGCGCCGGTCGAACTCAAGACCGGCAAGAACCTCAAGAAGGAGCCGCGGTTCAAGGACAAGGTGCAGGCCGCCTGTTACGCGCTCTTGCTCGAGGAACACGGCGGCGACGTCGACACCGGCACCCTGCTCTACACGAAGAACTCGGCGCTCGATCGCAACGAGGAGACCGGCGACCTGACCCCGGCCAAGGAGTTCTCGATGGGCGACGGGCTCCTGAAGTACGTCGTCCGGCTCCGCAACGAGATCGCCGCAAAGGAGATGAGCGGCGAGATTCCGACCGGCTACGAGGCCGACGCGAAATGCGAGTACTGCTTCGAGCAGGACACCTGCATGGTCGTCTCCGGCCGACTCGATCAGGAGTCGAAGGCGGGCCAGATCGGTCAGGCGCTGCCCGACGAGGAGATCGAGTACTTCGACCGGTTCTACCGGGCGATCGAGGAGGAGCGCCGGGAAGTTCACCGCGAGTACGCCAAGCTCTGGGAGCAGACCGCGCAGGAACGGGCCGACGACGACCGCGCGCTGATCGACCTCGAGTTCGTCGCAAAACGGCCGCTCGAGGGCGGGCGCTGGGAACTGCGGGCCCGGCGGACCGGCGGCGCGAACTCGAAGCTCCGCGAGGGCGATCTGGTGCTGGCAAGCGACGGGGATCCGGTGCGGGGCGACTCGGAACTCGCGCGGATCGAGCGCTTAGACGACGAGGTCGTGATCACGGCGGACGAGCCGGTCGAGGTCACCCGACTCGACGTCTACCCCTCCGAGCTGACGACCGACCGGCTGCTCGTCGCGATGCACGACGCGCTCCTGAAAGGCGACGAGCGGCGAAAGGACGTCCTGTTCGGGCGCGCGGAGCCCGAGTTCGCGGAGATCGACGAGACGTTCATCGACAACAACGAGAAGCAAAACGAGGCCGTTCGGAAAGCCGTCGGTGCTGAGGACTGCGCGCTGATTCACGGCCCGCCGGGGACCGGGAAGACCTACACTATCGCCCGGGCCATCCGCGCGATGGTCGAACGCGGCGAGCGCGTCCTGCTCTCGGCGTTTACGAACCGGGCCGTCGACAACGCCTTGGAGGCCCTGCTCGAGCAACTCGAGGACGTGATCGACGAGGACAGCGTTGCGTCGGAGACGCAACGGAGTGGAGACGGCGAAGCCGTCGACGTCGTCCGCGTCGGCTCCGAGAGCGGGGTCAGCGACGAGATGGAGCCCTACCGGCTCGAGCGGGCGGGCGAGCCCGCCGAGCGGGTCGCCGAACTCGAGGAGGCACAGGTGGTGGCGGCGACGACCGCGACCTGCGGCTCGCGGATCATGAAAGAGCAGGCCTTCGACGCCGCGCTGGTCGACGAGGCCGCCCAGTTGACCGAGCCCGGCACCTGTGCGGCGGTCAACCTGGCCGACCGGTTCGTGCTGGTCGGCGACCACGAGCAGCTGCCGCCCGTCGTGCGGGCCGAGAACGACCTCACCGAGTCGCTGTTCGAGCGGCTGGTCGAGCGCTATCCCGACGCCGGCGTCATGCTCGATCGCCAGTACCGGATGAACCAACGCATTCAGGTCTTCGCCTCCACTGAGTTCTACGACGGGGGGTTGCGGCCGGCGACGCCCGCGGTCGCGGGGCGAACACTGGACGACCTCGAGGGCGTCTCCCGGGACGCCCTGCCCGAGGGCCTGTCCGATCCCGTCTCGTTCGTCGACGTCGAGGGCGACCGGAGCCAGTATACCGACAGCGAGGAGGCCGAACGAATCGCCGACCTGATCGAGCGCTACGAGGCGGCCGGCCTCGACCGGTCGGAGATCGGCGTCATCGCGCCGTTTCGGGCACAGGTCTCGGAAATCGCGAGTACGGTCCCCGACGACGTCACCGTCGACACCGTCGACCGCTTCCAGGGCTCGAGTCAGGAACTCATCATCGTCTCCTTCACCGCGACCGGGTCGCTCGAGGGGCCGATCTTCGAGGACTATCGGCGGATCAACGTCGCGCTGACCCGCCCCAAGCGGGCGCTGGTACTGGTCGGCGACTCGCGGGCGCTCGCGAGCGATCCGGTCTACGAGCGCATGCTCGAGTGGGCACAGCGGTGACGACCGGCGCGATCGTCCGGGCGGTCGCGGCCGATCGAGCGGGACCCGCGAAACGTCCGCCGAAACGAACGTTTAGGTAGCCGACGCATCACGTGCCAGCCGAGATGCGACTCGAGGCCCAGAGCGAAGCGATCCGCGGCGTCGTCCCGACCGAGTATGCGGACCTGGTCGTCTTCGTGACCGAACTCGGCGGGACGACCGCGCTGATGTTGCTGCTCGCCGTGCTGTTCTGGTGTGTCGACCGCCGCCGCAGCGCGCTCGTGATCAGCTACGCGGTGGCCGGACTGGCGCTGTTGCTCTCGCTCAAGGCGTTGTTTGCCCTCCCCAGACCGCCGGCCGACGCGATGTTGGTCCCGCTCGAGGCAGAACGCGAGGGCTACGGCTTCCCGAGCGGGCACGCCTTCGCCGCGGCGGTCGTCTACGGCGGCCTCGTCTCGGCGTACGACCGGGCGGGTGAGCCGCGGGCGCTGGCGGCCGCCGGCGCGCTCGTCGTCCTCGTCTCGCTCTCGCGGGTCGTCTTGGGGGTCCACTATCTGGGTGACGTGATCGTCGGCGCGGCGCTCGGGATCGCCTTCGTCGTCGCCATGGATCGCCTCACGCGCGGCGATCCGACGATCGGGTTCGCGATCGCGCTCGCCCTCTCGGTGCCCGCGTTCGTCATCGCCGGCGGACGAGAAGACGCCCTGCTCGGTCTCGGGGGCGCGATCGGCGGGCTGCTGGGCTCGCGGCGACTGTCCGCCCTGCCGGCGCTGCGCTCCCGACTCGAGGCCGCCGTTGTCCTCGTCGTCGGCGTGGGGTTCGTCGCGCTCGTTCGCGGACTCGAGTCCATCGTCACGACGGTCGAACCGCTGTTGGTCGTCCTGTACGCGATCCTGGTCGCCGGCATCTTCCTCGCGCCGGCCGCCGTCGGGCGGCTCGAGATCGGCCCGCTCGAGTCGACGCGGCCGTGAGCCGATTCCGTTTGGAGCAGGAGCCGGCGCGGACGACTCGGACTGTCGAATGGCGGTCGAGACGCCGTCCGTCACGAACTCGCCCACGTCTCCGGTGTGCCGGGACCGACGGGGATTTACCGCCGGTGCGGGCGTAGGAGCAGTATGCTCGAGGCGTTTCGTCAGCGTCGGTCCGACGGCCGCGTCGCGATCGTGATCGTCACCGTCATCGCACTCATGTCGATCGCAACCGGGATCGGTGCGATTCTTACCCGGCCGGCCCTCGAGGGTGGCGGCTCGCTCGCCGATCTCCAGACCGCGGCGGAGTTCAGCGGGACCGTCGTCGGCTTCGCGTTGCTCGTCACCGTTTGGGGAATGCGCCGTGGCTACCGGGTGGCGTATCTCGTTGCCGTGGGCCTCGTCTTTCTCTCCGGGGCACACGGCGTTGCCCAGTTCCGGGCGCTCTCTCTCCCGCTCGTCCTCCTCTCGATCGGCGGGCTCGTCGTTCTCGTAACGGCGAGCCGACGGTTCACGCGTGCGAGCCACCTCAACGCGACCCAGGTCGGCGCGTTGCTTGCAATCGTCGGCGTCTGCTGCTACGGAACGGCCGGTGCGTACGCGCTCCGAAGCGGGTTCGACGGGGTCGAGGGCGTTGTCGACGCGGTGTATTTCACCGTCGTGACGGCGAGTACGGTCGGCTACGGCGACGTCCACGCGAGAACCGAGGCGGCGCGGCTGTTCGCCGTCTCGCTGGTCGTTCTCGGTCCGGCGACGCTCGCGGCCACGGCCGGCAGTCTGCTCGGTCCCGCGGTCGAGGCGCGTCTCGCGCGGGCCGGCCGACGCGCGACGGGGCAGGAGGACCGAACGGTCGGTGACGAACCAAGTGGCCGGATCCACGACGAGTCGCGGGTCGTCGTCGTCGGGGCCGGCGAGACGGTTCGGCCCGTGATCGCGGCGCTCGCCGGACGGGCATCGATCACGGTCGTGACCGGCGAGGAATCGACCGCGGTGCTACCTGACGGTGTCGAGTCGATCGACGGCGACCCGACCGCCGAGCGGACGCTCGAGCGTGGCGCTCTCGACACCTGTGACGCGGTCCTCATCGGAGCCGGGAACCGAGACGGGGCGCGGCTGGTGGCGGCCGCCCGGTCGATGACGGACGCTCGAATCGTGGCGCTCGCCGACGGCGGGACGGTCGAAGCGCTCGAGCGGGCCGGTGCGGACGTCGTCGTCGACCCCGAAGCCCTGGTGGTCGAGGCGACGCTCGGCGCGCTGTCGGACCGGGGCGGGAACGGGAGTCAGTCGTCCGCGTCGGCTCGCTCCCAGAGCGGGTAGAGGTCGTCCTCGATCGGCCCGGTGATCGGCTCGCTGTCGAGGACGAGTGCCGGGTCGCCCCCCTCGAGGCCTCGCACCGTGCCGATTTCGGCGCCCTCGATTCCCGCGTCCGAAAGCGCCTCGAGACGGTCGTCGACGGCGTCGCCGGGAACGGTCGCGACCAGCGCGCCGGAGCCGAATATCCGCAGCGGATCGACCCCGGCCGCCTCGCACAGCCGCGCGGTCGCCTCGCGGACCGGGACGGCGTCGCGATCGACCTCGAGGCGAACGCCGGACGCGCGGGCCACCTCGAGCAGGCCGGCCGCGACCCCGCCCTCCGTGGGGTCGTGCATCGCCGTCGCGTCCGCACGGACGAGTCGGGCCTCGGGGGCGACGCTGATCTCGTCGAGGAACGACTCGGCGCGCTCGCGCGTCTCGGCATCGACCCCGAGGTCGTCGCCGAAGTCGGCCGCGAGGACGGCCGAGCCCTCGAGGCCCGCCGCCTTTGTCAGGATCACCGCGTCGCCGGGCTCGGCCCCGCCGGTCGGGACGAACCGATCCGTCGCTCCCATCGCCGTCAGCGAGAGCAGCGGCCGCTCGAGCTGGTCGACGTACTCCGAGTGGCCACCGACGATCGACGCGCCGATCTCGCCGGCGGCGGCGTGGAGGTCGTCGGCGATTTCCTCGAGGAGGGAGCCGTCGGCACTGCCGTCGGTGTCGCTCGGAAGCAAGACGACGGCGGTCAGCCAGCGCGGGTCCGCGCCGGAGACGGCCACGTCGTTCGAGGCGACGGAGACGGCGAGCCTGCCGACCGCCGAGGCGGCCAGCGAGATCGGGTCGGAGCTGACCACGAGCGTTCCCTCGCCGTCTGGCCAGTCGATCGCGGCGGCGTCCTCGCCGTCAGCGGGGCCCTGTAGCACCGTCTCGTCGGCCGTCTCCGTCCGCTCGAAGACGTGCGCGAGCAGGTCGTCCGGACTCACCTTGCCGGGCATAGCAGGAACTGGGAGGATGCACGGTTTGTAGCTGTCGGAGCGCCCACCGTTCGAGAGGGGCCGACGAGAGGCTGGCGCGATCCGGTTCCCGGCAGTGTCCGTTTCGACCACGGATTTCCGGTGCGTACCGACGGCGATGCTACCGGAACGGGAGTCCCTGTCGCTCTGCCGGGCAGCGCCTCGAGCAGCGGGGAGCGATTCAGCCGTCCGCTACTCGGGAAGCGGCGGCCACGTCGTCGCGACCGTCTCCTCGATGAGATGCGTTTGCGCGCGGCGAAGCCGCTCCGATACCGACGACGCCGAGATCCCTAATTCCGTCCCGATCGCATCCAAGGACGTCCGGCGAGGAACGTCGAAATAGCCCATCTCGTAGGCCGTTCTGAGTGCCTCACGTTGGCGATCGGAGAGGCCGTCGCCGGGCGGCTCTGGTGCCCCGTCGTGAGTGAGACGGCTCAATCGAAACCCCGCGTTTCGTTGCCAGAACGACGAGAACTCGTCGAACGCCGCTCGGGTGGCGAACCACCCCGACTGGCGCCACCCGTCGGCGGTCACTTCGATCCGTTCGATGGTTGCTTCGGCGGTGGCAAGCGCCTCGAGTCCGGCGAGGTCGTCGACGTGGTCGCCGAGTTGTTCCGCCAGACTGAGTGCCGGTGTCGCCTGATATCGTCGCGTGGTCCCGGCCGTTCCGATCGCCATCCATTCGTCGACGTCTTCGGCGTCAGTTAAGGCCGCCTCGACCGTCGTTCGCGAACCGCCCGTCACAGTGGTGATAAACAGCGGCCGATCGCCGTGGTTGAACTGCAGCGTGAGAACGATCGTCGCCTCGGGCGCTGCGCTCGCAACACCGACGAGCGGAAGCGCATCGCAGTGGATGTCGAACTCCGCGACGAGGCCCATACTGCGTCGTTTTCCCCCGTGCAAATGGACGTGTCGAAAAGGCGGTCGCCTCCCCATCCCTACTTAAAATCCCCCATCACTGAGAGAACCGCTTAGCTCGGTCCGCCTCGAACGCAGTGTCGCATGCAGACGACACAGTCCGACGCCGGAATCGAGGTAACGTACGAACGCCACGGTGACGGCCCGCCGCTGATTCTCCTTCACGGCGGAATGGCCCCTAAGGAATACTGGCAGCCGGTCGTTCCACACCTGGACGGATACGCCGCGATCGTCCCGCAACGCCCGGGGTTCGGGACGTGTCTCGACGATCGAACCGAGACCAGCGCCGACGAGGTACTGGCCCGAGAGGTCGAATACGTCCGAACGCTCGTCGACGCGTTCGACGAAGAGCCGGTCCTCTTCGGTCACTCCTACGGCGCACTCACCGCGATCGAAACCGCGACGAAAGCGGCGGTCGCGGCAGTCGTCGCGTATGAACCGGCGATCCTTCCCGACGACTACCGCGCGGACGCCGACCTCGCGGACCGGATGCAGACGCTCATCGACGCGGGGAACCGACGTGAGGCGGTGAAGCGGTACGTCGAACAGGTCCTCCACCCTGACGGGATCGACGACCTCGACGCGTGGCTCGCGGAGTGGCCGGTCTGGCCGGCGTGTACGGACCTCGCCGAGGAGGTCGTCCGGATGAACCGCGCCGTCGAGCGATACCGCCTTCCGAGCAGTCTGGCCGTTGCCGCCCCCGGACTCGTCTTGACCGGCACCGACGGCCCCGGGTTTCTCCGAGAGAGCGCCCGCGCGACCCACGATGCGCTCCCACACAGCCGCCTCGTCGAGTTCGACGGTGTAGGCCACAGTGGCCCCGCCGAGGCCCCGGACGTAATCGCTGCAGAAATCGACTCCTTCCTGCGGACGCGATAGCAGTCCGCAGCCGACGCTGCTCCGAGGGGAGCCGAAACCCCGTTTCGGAACCGGGTCAGTTCTCGGGCGCGACCGCTTGCATCGTCTCGCGGATCTGGTCCTCGTCGGCCCCGCGCGGGAAGCTGACAGCGATGGCGTCGAGGCCGTCGACGTCCTCGTAGCGCTCGAGTTGTTCCCGGGCGGTTTCGGGGCTGCCGGCCGCACAGAGGTCGTCGAGAATGTTCTCGTCGACCAGCTCGAGGGCGTGTTCGCGGTCGCCGTCCTGCCACGAATCGTAGATCTCGGTGGCCTCGTCGTAGCCCTGTCGCTCGAGGGCGTCGCGGTAGAAGGTACCCATGCCGCCGACGTAGAAGCCGATGTGCTGGCGGGCGAGCGCGCGGGCCTCGTCGGGGTCCTCGAGCGCGCAGGCGGTGACGCCGGCGGTAACCTGGACGTCATCCGGGTCGCGGTCGCCCAGATCGGCCCCGCGTTCGATGTCCGCGATGCGCTCGTCCATTCCGTCGGGGGTGAGCATGATGCCGTGCCAGCCGTCGGCGAACCGGCCCGCGAGTTCGACGGCCTTCGGGCCCATCCCCGTGACCTCGATCGGCGGTTTCGTTTCCGGCGGGTCACAGCGCAGCCGGAACCCCGAGAGGTCGAACTCGTCGCCGTCGTAGTCGACCGTCTCGCCGGAGAGGACCTCGCGGACGATCTCGACCGTCTCGCGGGTGCGCTTGAGCGGGTTGCCGAACTCGACGCCGTGCCAGTTCTCGATCACGACGGGACCGCTCGGGCCCAGTCCCAGTCGGAAGCGGCCCTCGGAGAGTTCCTGCAGCGTCGCCGCCGTCTGGCCCAGCAGGGCCGGCGACCGCGAGTAGGTGTTGAGGATGCTCGAGCCGATATCGATCTCCTCGGTGCGCTCGGCCATCGCCGAGAGGACGGTCACGCCGTCCCGGCCCCACGTCTCGGGGAGCCACGCGCAGTCGTAGCCGCCGTCCTCGGCGGTCCGTGCGTAGTCGACGATCGAGTCGATCGTCGGCTGTGCAGCGACCGGAAGGTGGACATCTCTGTCTGTCATCGTTGTCCACAGACGAAACCGTCCCTTTTGGGTGTATGGGAACCGGCGGCGTGGGGATGGCCGTTTACGAACGCTACGGACGCGGGCCCCGAACCCGGCGGTCGGCAGCGGTCACCGCTTGACGTCGGAAGCCGACGTGAGCGCGTGGCCGGCTACACGTCGTGGTCTTCTTCGATCTGTGGGACGCCCTGGGCCGTGATCGTCTCGCCGACGATGTAGGACGAGGCCGGACTGGCGAGGAACTGGGTGAGGTCGGCGATCTCCTCGACGGTGCCGATCCGCCGGGCGACGTCCGTGCGATCGATGTCGTCCGCGGAGACGCCCATCTGGCTCTCGACGCCGGGCGTGGCGACGAAGCCGGGCGCGATACAGTTGACCCGTACGTCGTCGTCGGCCCACTCGTAAGACAGCGTCGTCGTGAGGTTGATGACCGCGGCCTTGGCCGCGCCGTAGGGACTCATCAGGGGCGAGCCCCGCTGGCCGGCGACGCTGGCGAGGTTGATCACTGCACCGCCGCCGTCCTTGAGGTGTTCCGCCGCAGCGTGGGTGCAGTGGTAGGTGCCGTTGATGTTGATGTCGATAATCGTCTCCCAGCCGTTCGGGGAGATGTCGTCGAAGTCGGCCATAAAGGAGGCCCCGGCGTTGTTGACCAGCACGTCGAGTCCGCCGAACTCCTCGACGGTGGCCTCGACGAGGGCCTCGACGGCCTCGCGGTCGGTCACGTCGCACTCGACGGCCAGCGCCCGCCCGGGACTGTCGCTGTCGTTGATCCCCTCGGCGACCGGATCGACGTTGTCCTGCTCGCGCGAGCAGACGACCACGTCGACGCCGTCCGCGGCGAACCGCTCCGCGATCGACTTGCCGATCCCGCTCGAGGACCCGGTCACGATGGCGACGTCGCCATCGACGCTGAATCGGTCGGTACTCATACGCGATCACCGGCGACTGCGTGCGTGTTGGTTTCCATTGTTAGCTCCGACTGGCTATTTGCAGTAACTGTTAATAAAGATGGGTATGAATACCGTACCGTTAAGTGAATGCGAATCACCTGCACACATACTCATTCGACGGCGATCGGTCACCGACCGTCGCCGGGACCCAAGCTATGAGAGGACCCACGCAAGCGAGCGGCGGATTCGACCAGACGAGTACGGAGACGGACGAGCACGAACCGACCGAGGTCAGGAGGCGAGTCGATGAGCAGTGATGGAGCCGATGGCGCGGCCACCCGAACGGACGCCGAGTGGGAGGCCGTCTTCTGGGACATCGGCGGCGTCATCCTCGGGCTCGAGTCGGTACAGGGGGCCCACGCCGAGTTCGTCGCGCGGCTCTGTGAGCGCCACGACCTCGAGGCGACCGTCGACGAGGCCGTCGAGACCTGGCGGACGACCGTCGGGGACTACTTCCGCGAGCGCGACGGCACCGAGTTCCGGTCCGCGCGCGAGGGGTATCACCGCGCCGTCGCGGCCATCGTCGGGGAGGACGTCCCCCGCGAGGAGTGGGAACCGCTGTTCGAGGGAATCGTCGAGGCGTCGATCGAGCCGGTTCCGGGGGCCGTCGAGGCGATCGAACGGCTGGCCGACCGGGACCTCCACGTCGGCGTCATCAGCGACGTCGACGACGCCGAGGGGAAGCGGATGCTCGAGCGGTTCGGCGTTCGCGAGTACTTCGACTCGATTACCACCTCCGAGGAGGTCGGCTACACCAAGCCCGACCCGGCGATGTTCGAGACGGCCATCGGGAAGGCCGGCGTCGCCCCCGAGCGGTCGCTGATGATCGGCGACCGGTACGATCACGACGTGAAGGGAGCCGCGGAGGCGGGTATGCACGGCGTCGCCTTCGGCGCCGAGGACGGGCCCGCCGTGGCCTATCGGATCGAGTCGCCCGAGGAGATCCTCGAGATCGTCGACGGGGCGCGAGACGCGTACTGACCGCAAGCGGCGTATCGATTCGGGACGCCGGACGCTCCCGACGATCACTTCGCCCGTTTTGGGCCCGGTTGCAACTGCGCCGTCGGCGAGATCAGTATGCCGTATGGTAACTTCCAACTCGCAAACATTGTAAAAGAGAGTTCGCGGCGTAACTATTTTCGTAAAGGGGGAGATATAGTAGCACACGACAATGCCCACTGCAAAGCGAACCGCCACGAACGACACCGTATCGGCCCGCGACGCCGGCCGTAGCACCCGTCCGTTCCCATGAGCGAGAGCTACTACGAGCGGCTGGTCGACGAGGACGCGCTGGTCACGTATCTGGAAGCCGAGATCGGCGAAGTCGACGAGTACGACATCGCCCGCCACCAGGAGGGTCACTCCAACGAGACGCTGTTCGTCACCTGGGGCGACCGGGAACTGGTCATCCGGCGGCCGCCGCCGGGCGAGACCGCCGATACGGCCCACGACGTCATTCGCGAGTACCGCGTGACAAACGCGGTCGCCGACACCGACGTCCCGGTACCGACCCCGGTACTGGCCTGTGAGGACCACGACATCATCGGCAGCGACTTCTACGTGATGGAGCAACTCGAGGGCGACGTCCTCCGGGAGGAAGAGCCCGAACGGTTCGCCGACCCCGATCACCGCGAGCGCGTCGGCGAGGAACTCGTCGACACGCTGGCGACGATCCACGACCTCGACTACGAGGCCCTCGGCCTCGGCGAGTTCGGCCGTCCGGAGGGGTATACGCAACGGCAGGTCGATCGCTGGGGCAAACAGCTCTCGTGGGCCTTCGAGGTCACGGAGGACGAACGCGAGGTTCCCGACCTCCACGAGGTCGGGGACTGGCTCCGCGACAACGTGCCCGACGAACACCCACACACGCTCGTCCACGGCGACTACAAACTCGACAACGTGATGTTCGGACCGGGGACGCCGCCGGAACTGATCGGCGTCTTCGACTGGGAGATGGCCACGCTGGGCGATCCCCGGGCCGACCTCGGCTGGATGCTGTCGTACTGGCGCGACGCGAAGGATCCCGATCCCGAACTCCCGGAACTGGTCACCCGGTTCATGGAACGGGAGGGGTATCCGACCCGCCGCGAACTGGTCGACCGCTGGGAATCACAGACTGGCTACGAGTTCGAACACGAGCGGTTCTACCGCGCGCTCGCGGTGTACAAACTCGCCGGGCTCGGCGAGATGTTCTTCCGGCGTTACCTCGAGGGCAACAGCGACGACCCGATGTACCCGAAGATGCGCGATCGCGTGCCGGCGCTGGCCGCGCGCGCGAAACGGATCATCGAGGGCGACGAGCCGCTGTAGGCTCGCGTCGTCGGGTCCGGTTTTCTTCGGACGGGACACGCGTTCAGCGGTCGCGATAGCCATCGGACGCTGCCGACACGCCACCACGACGTCGGTCGACCGTCCGCGCGAAACGTCGACGCCGCAGAACGGGCGCGTACGAGTCGGCCGGTCGACCCGTCCGCCCGGCCGCTCACCGACCGCCGTTACCGACGGTCACGATGAACGCGAATCGACGTACGTGATGTGCAACGGCCGACAACGGGCTTAACATTGCTAATTCGGTTCGGTGGTATTAAGACGGTTCCCGGCAAT
This sequence comes from Natrinema mahii, assembly GCA_000690595.2. GTDB lineage: Archaea > Halobacteriota > Halobacteria > Halobacteriales > Natrialbaceae > Natrinema > Natrinema mahii. The sequence continues at coordinate 849,944 of JHUT02000001.1, forward strand.
GGAACGACCATGTCACTGGACAGCATCGACCGCGTGGCAGTGCTGGGCGCGGGCAACATGGGACACGGAATCACCGAAGTAACCGCGATGGCCGGCTACGATGTCACGATGCGTGACATCAAAGACGAGTTCGTCGAGGATGGCTACGAATCGATCAAGTGGAGCGTCGAGAAACTCGAGGAAAAGGAGATGCTCAAGGACTCCGCCGAGGAAGTCCTCGGCCGGATCGACACGACGACGGATCTCGAAGAAGCGGTCGCCGACGCCGACCTGGTCATCGAGGCCGCACCCGAGGATCTCGACCTGAAACACGACATCTTCACCGACTTAGAGGAGTACACCAGCGGCGACACGCTGCTGGCGACCAACACCTCGAGCCTGCCGATCTCGGACATCGCGGAGGCAGTCGACACGCCCGAGCGCGTGCTCGGCCTGCACTTTTTCAACCCGCCGGTCAAGATGGACCTCGTCGAGGTCATCTACGGCGAGGACACCAGCGACGAGGCGGCGGAAGCCGGCTACGAGTGGGTCGAGTCGATCGACAAGACGCCGATCTACGTCCGCAAGGACGTCCGCGGCTTCGTCGTCAACACGATCGTCGGTCCCTTCGGCGGCGAACCCGCGTTCATGGTCTCGAACGACGAGGCGACGATCCGCGAGGCCGACGCGACGATGGCCCACGAGCGGGGCTACCCGATGGGGCCGTTCGAGCTCGGCGACCTCACCGGTATCGACGTCGGCTATCACGTCCGCAAGGAGGGCGACAGCCCGATCCCGCCGATCACCGAGGAGAAAGTCGAGGCCGGCGACCTCGGCCAGAAGACCGGCAAGGGCTTCTACGACTACGAGGACGGCGACGGCGCGGACTACGAACCCGAGGACGCGGGCGACTTCGACTGGCTCCGCGTCGAGGCTCGCATGATAAATCGTGCGGCCTTCCTCGTCGGCGAGGACGTCGCGACCCCCGAAGAGGTCGACACCGGCGTCCAGCTCGGGCTTGGCTTCCCCGAGGGTATCTGCCGACGCGGCGACAAGATCGGCCTCGACACCGTCCTCGAGAAGCTCGAGACGCTCTACGAGGAGACGGGCGCGGACCGCTTCGAGCCCCACCCGTACCTCGAGCAGCTCGTCGAAGAGGGCAAGACCGGCGAGGAAGCCGGCGAGGGCTTCTACACCTACGACGACGACAGCCTCGGCCCCTACCACGACCTGAACTACGACCTCGAGGACGGCGTCCTGTCGGTCGAACTCGACCGGCCCTCGCGGATGAACGCGCTCTCGGACGACCTGCTCGCCGAGATCGACGACCTGTTTTCGAACGTCGACACCGACGAGGTCCGCTGTGCGACCATCGAGGGCGCGGGCGATCAGGCATTCTGTGCCGGCGCGGACGTCTCCGGCTTCAGCGACGCCGATCCGACCGACCTGATGGACGTCACGCCGGCCTTCGAGACGGTCAACGACTTCGAACGGCCCGTGCTGGCGAAGATCGACGGCTTCTGTCTCGGCGGCGGCCTCGAACTCGCCTTGGCCTGTGACCTGCGGGTCGCGACCGAGCGCTCCGAGTTCGGCGCGCCCGAGATCAACCTCGGCCTGATCCCCGGCGGCGGCGGCACCCAGCGGCTCACCCGCATCCTCGGCGAGACTCGCGCGAAGGAACTGGTCTTCCGGGGCAACCACATCGACGCCGACCGCGCCGAGGAGTGGGGTCTGATCAACCGCTCGGTCGAGCGCGAGGACTTCGACGACACCGTCTCCGAGTTCGTCGACGACCTGGCCGGCGGCCCGCCGATCGCCCTCAAAATCGCAAAGAAGGTCATGAACGAGGGCGAGGACGCCAGCATCGCGGCCGCCGTCGCCATGGAGAGCCAGGGCTTCGGCCTGCTTTCCAGCACCGAGGACGTCATCGAGGGCACCGCGGCGTTCGCCGAAAACCGCGAGCCCGAGTTCGAGGGGAAGTGAGATGACCGACGGGCCGTCGGACGCGTCGGGCTGGCCGGAGTGGGCGTCGTTCGTCCAGCAACACGGCTACCTGTCGTGGCTCGACATCGAGGTCGAGTCCCTCGAGGACGGCCGCGCGGTCATCGTCATCGAACGCAACGAGGAGTTCGAGAACCCCATCGGCACCGACGGGCTGGATCCGGTCCACGGCGGCATCGTCGCGACGCTGATCGACACCTCGAGCGCGTTCGCGTTGCGGAGCACGTTCGAGAACCCCAGCGAGTCGCACCTGACGACGACCGATCTCAACGTCTCGTATCTGCGGCCGGCGACCGGTGACCTCCGCGCCGAAGCGGAGGTCCTCCGAGTCGGCGGTTCGACCGGCGTGACGGACGTCTCGGTGACGGGCGACGACGGCGAGGCCGCCGTCGGCCGCACTACCTATCGGCTCTTCCGGGACGGTATCGACAGCGAATAACGCCTTTCGAGGGGGCGTTCCCGACTCCCGGAGCCGTCGCGACTCCGGCTCTCGAGGCCGGCGGTGCCGTGCGTTCGATTGCTCTGGCGTCGCCGAACCGTCGCCGCGAGAGCGGCTATCGGTCGCTCCGGTCTTCGCCGAGTTCCTCGTAGATTCGCGGATCAGTCTGGAACTTGAGGACGTTGTGGATCGCCGAGTTGCGGATGTTGGCGATGACCGCGCCGTGTTCGGAGTAGCAGTCGTGGATCCACTGGGACACCTCCTGTCGGTCCCGGAACATCATAACCGTCTTCCACTGGTACTCCCCGTCCGAGAGGAAGAAAAACAGGGTGTGTTTGTCCCGTTTGATGTACTCCATCGCGTCGCGCCAGTACTCGTCGAAGTGTTCGGGATTGAACTTGAACTCGAACAGCGCGAAGATGTAGTACTCCTCGTTGGGGATGATCGCCTCGCGAAAGACGCCCTCGTCACGCATCCGCCGGATCGACTCGCTGACGGTGACGTGGGAGACGTCGATATCGTACTCCGATTCGAGTACCTGTGTCAGCTCGCGTGAAGACAACTGCGGATCGGTCGAGAGTTCGCTCAGGATCGCGATGTCGCGGTCCTTGAACTCCCAGTTCGGTGGGTCGCCGCTCATGTTATCGTGAGTATCGTCGCGGGCATGGTTTTATCGTTGCGCTCCGGCCAGAAACGCACGGAGGCGTTCGGCGTACGCGTCCGATCGGTCCTCGGGGACCCAGTGGTAGGCCGCCGACAGCGGCGCGAGTTCGGCGTCGTCGATGTCCTCGGCCAGCCGCTCGGCGTAGCCGTAGGGTTGCATCACGTCGTCTTCGCCCCACAGAAGCAGCGTCTCGGCATCGATCGCCCCGTACTCGATCTCGGTCGTGTGGTTCGTATTCGTCGCGACGGCGTTGCGAACCAGCGACAGATGGCCCTCGTCGGTCAGCCACGGCGCTTTCATGCCCGCGACGAACTCGGGATCGGCCTCGCCGTAGGCTCCTTCGACGAACGCCGCGTCGAGGCGGCCCTCGAGTTCGTCGCGCTCGATGTCGGCGGTCGCGGGCAGGCCCAGATTCGAGACGAACTCGACGGGCCAGGAGTCATAGCAGACGGCGTTCGAGAGGACGAGCTGGTCGACGACGTCGGGGTTGTGCGCGGCAAAGCGCAGGGCGACGCCGCCGCCGATGTCGTGGGCGACCAGCGCGATCTCCTCGAGACCGAGATCCTCGAGCAAGGCCTCGAGGACGCCCTCCTGGGCGCGGATCGAGCGGTCGAAGCCGTCGTCCATTGCGGAGTTGCCGTAGCCGGCCATATCGAGCGCGATCGTCCGGCGGTCCTCGGCGACCGGCGGGACGACGTCACGCCAGAGATACGACCACGTCGGGATGCCGTGGACGAAGACGACCGGCGGGTCGTCGGCGTCGGCGGGGCCGGCCTCGTGGTAGGCGATCTCGAGGTCGTGGCCGTCGACCGATACCGTCGTGGCCGACTGCTCGTCGGACCAGGTCTCGTGGTCGACCATCTATCGACCACCCGCGGTCGCCGTGCGGTCGGGTTCGCGGACCGGCTCGGTACTCCCAGCGCCGTGTCGTGTGGTGGGCCCTCGCATTATCATTGGTGACATGCCACCAATTCAGTTTCCAAGATAAAGTCAGTTTGGGAGCAGACTACCGCTGTTAACTCGATCGCCGAACGACGGCGGGGACGCGGTTCTATCGACCGTCTGGGCGGATCGCTACTCCTCGTCCGCTCCGGCGGTAATCCCCGCCAGCGACTCCTCGCCGATCTCCTCGAGGACCCGGTCGTGAAACGACTGGAGGGCCGCGCTCTCGTCTTCGGCGAGAACGACGTCGCTGGCCGAGAGCGTGGCCAGCCCGAACGCCCGCGGCGTCGGCGAGTCGAGTAGCTGGCGGGTGATCTCGAGCTCGCCCGCGTCGATCGCCGCGACGATGTCTTCGATTTCGTCGACGGTGAGTTTGTCCTCGAGGATCTCGCGGTAGGTCTCCTCGATGACCGCAAACTCCTCGAGATCCTCGGCGAAGCCAAGCAGCATCTCGCTGGAGACCTGCTGTTCGCTCGCCGACTTCTCGTAGCCCTTGTACCGTTTCAGGATCATCAGCGCGCGGGTCGCGTTGATCCGGAAGTACCGCTGGAGCAGGTCGGTCCCCGACAGCGAGGCCCGGAGATCGTCCCGGACCTGCTCGGCCTCGAGGTCGGCGAGGATCCCCTCGAGGTCGACCTTGCGGTTGAGCGGCATCGAGAGGACGAAGCCGTTGTCCGCGACCGCGACGCGGACGTTGGCCGTCGCCTCCTGGGCGCAGCGGTAGGCCAGCAGTCGCGAGAAGCCGTCGTTGACCTTCCGGCCGTACGTCGAGTGGACGTAGTAGTGGCGCTCGTACTCCTCGCGGTCGCGGACGACCTCGACGGCGAGCCGGTCGGGCGTGCTGACGCTCTCGATGCCGGCGTACCGACACTGGTGGTCGAACAGGCGGGCGATCGCACGCACGCTGTCGTCGTCCAGCGGGAACTCACGGAGCCACGCCCGGACCCGCGGCGGCCCGCCGGCCGCGTAGCGCTCGAGGAGGTCCCTCTGGAAGGCCAGGATCTCGCGGCCGAGGTCGGAGGACAGCGGCAGGCGTTCGGAGTACCACGAGGGGACGGTCGGCCGGGCGCTCGTCCGGTCGACGTAGACCTTCGAGCCCCGGCGGTAGCGGAACTCGAAGTGATCGCCGCCGAGGACGAAGACGTCGCCCTTCTCTAAGGTGTCGAGGTAGTTCTCGTCGAGTTGGCCGACCCACTCGTCGCTCGCGCGCGTGTAGACGTCACAGGTGAAGGAGTCGGGGATCGTCCCGATGTTGGTCATGTAGATGACCCGCGCGAGGCGGCCGCGCTTCCCGATCAGGGGTTCGCCGACGGGGAACGCCTCGTGGTGGTGCTGGCCGTCGGGCGGGTCGTTCTCGTCGCGCCAGACCTTCGCGTAGACGTTTTTCTCCTCGAGGCCGGCGTAGTCGGCCGTGAGATAGCGCATGAGCGACTCGTACTCCGCCTCGGAGTAGTTCCGGTAGGGATACGCGCGGCGGAGCGTCGCTTTCAGGTCGGCCTCGGGGCGGATCTCGGCGATGGCCATCCCGTAGACGTGCTGGGCGGCGACGTCCTGGGCGTTCTCGGGGATCGACACCGAGTCGACGAAGCCCTCTTCGGCCTTTTTGAGCATGACTGCACACTCGAGGAGTTCGTCCCGATCGAGCGCGATCACGCGGCCGGTGACCGTCTGGCCGACCCGGTGGCCCGCGCGGCCGACCCGCTGGAGGAGGGCGGCGACCGATTTGGGCGAGCCGACCTGGACCACGAGGTCGACGTGGGGCATGTCGATCCCAAGCTCGAGGCTGGTCGAGGAGGTGACGACGTCGAGGTCGCCCGACTTCAGGCGGCCCTCGATGTCCTGTCGGACCTCCTTCGAGAGGCTGCCGTGGTGACAGCCGGAGTTTCCCTCGTCGTAGGCGTCGAACCGCTCGCGAAGGTTGTGCAGGACCCGCTCGGCCCCCGAGCGGGTGTTGGTGAACACGAGCGTGTTCGTGTGGTCTTGGACGTGATCGTGGAGGATGCGGTAGAACCTGTCTTGGACGACCTCGCGGGGCGTGTTGATCAGGTCGTCGGTCGGACATTCGAGTTCGATGTCGAACTCGCGGGCGAAGCGGGCGTCGACGATCTCGTAGTCGCGGGAGCGGCCGCCCGGTTCCTCCCGCCCCACGAGGAACTCCGCGACCGCCTCGAGCGGTTCGATCGTCGCCGAGCAGCCGATTCTGGTAATGTCGTGCTCGGTCATCGACTCGAGGCGCTCGAGGCTGACCGAGAGGTGGGTGCCGCGTTTCCCCGCGGCCAGCGAGTGGATCTCGTCGACGATGACGTACTCGACGGTGCGGAGCTTTTCGCGGAACTTCGGCGAGTTGAGCAAGATGGCGAGCGTCTCTGGGGTCGTGTTGAGGATGTGGGGCGTCTCCTCGAGCATCTTCCGGCGCTCGCTGTCGTCGGTGTCGCCGTGGCGGATGGCGTGGCGGATCTCGCCCATTGCCTCGCCGTCGCGTCGGTCGACGACGGACGCGATCCCCTCGAGGGGCACCGTCAGGTTGCGGTGGATGTCGTTGGCCAGCGATTTGAGCGGCGAGACGTAGAGACAGTAGACGGAGTTCTCGAGGCCGTCGGGAGATGCCGTCTCCCGAGCAGACGGACTTCGTCCGTCGACGCCGGACGACTCGCGGTCGCGCCGGTAGAGTTCGTCGATGATCGCGGTAAACGACGCGAGGGTCTTGCCCGACCCTGTTGGCGCACAGATCAACGTGTTCGTCCCCGCGTGGACGTTCGGGATCGCGCCTCGCTGTGGCGGCGTAAAGAAGCCCCCGTTCTCGGGGACGAACTCGCCGAACTCCTCGAGCCACCACTCCTGGACGGCGGGCTCGAGCGAGTCGAAGACGTCGCGGTCCGCGATCGTCGTGGCGTCGGGATCGAAGGGCAACTCGGCGTCGGCGACCGGCAACTCGAGGCCGTCGTTCCCGTCCATGCTCGTCGTCTCAGGGGGCGGCGTGTAAGAGGGTTTGGACGGCGCGGTGAAAGTGAAACCGCGGGTGGGGAGCGTCTGCGGTGGTCGTGCCGGGAGTCGCCGAACCGCGGCAGTCACGGGGAAGCCACAATACAGATATCCCCTCGTTCGTGACTGTCAGGAAATGCTATCGTCGCGAACCCTGACCGCCGTCGTTCTCGTCATCGGCCTGCTCACCGCGGGGGTCGTGGCGGGAACGACGATCGTCGACCTCGACGGCGACGGGCGGTCGGTGGTCGCGGAGGTCCGGGATGGGACCGCGCCGCTCGAGGCCGATACCGACGGTGACGGGCTCGACGACGACGTGGAGCGCCGGCTGGGGACGGATCCGACCGCGGCCGATACCGACAGCGACGGGCTCGCGGACGGTGCCGAGGTCGACGAGTACGGCACGGACCCGACCGCGGCCGATACCGACGACGACGGGCTGGACGACAGAGCGGAAGTCGACGAGTACGAGACCGATCCCACGGCCGCGGACACGGACGACGACGGCCTCGCGGACGGCCTCGAGATCGAGGCCGGCACGGACCCCCACGACAGCGACACGGACGACGACCGGCTGAACGACGCCGCGGAACGCCGTGAGTACGGCACCGACCCGACCGATCCGGACACCGACGGCGACGGCCTCGAGGACGGCGTGGAGCGGCGCTTGCACGGCACGGACCCGACCGCGGCCGATACCGACGCCGACGGCCTCGACGACGGTGCCGAGGTCGACGAGTACGACACCGATCCGACCGATCCGGACACCGACGGCGACGGGTTCGCGGACGGTACGGAGGTCCACCGAGAGGACCGCCTCCCCAACGCGGACCCGCTTCGGACGGATGTCTACGTCGAGATAGACACCATGGCGGGAACCGACCTCTCGGAGGCGGAAGCCGACCGGATCGTCGAGCGGTTCGCAACCGCTCCGCTCGAGAACCCGGACGGGTCGACGGGCGCGGACCTCCATCTCGTCTTCGACGAGACGCTGCCCCGGGAAGACGAGACGGACGTCGACGACTTGACGCGGTATCGGTCCCAGTACTTCGACGGCTCGGGCGCGGGGTATCACTATCTGGTGATCGTCGACGACGTCGCGGGCGGAACGGCGACGACGAACGTCATCGGGAAGGCGACGCTGGGGACCATGATGGTCGAGGATCAGCCCGAACGCCACGAGACCGGTTCGACGGCGATGCACGAACTCGGCCACTCGCTCGGTCTCACCGACGGGGACTTCGAGGGGATCGACTCCGATCAGTACCCCTTCGCACAGTACCCAAGCGTGATGAACTACAACGCGCCGAGTGACTACTACGGCTTCTCCACCGGCGGCGGCTACCGGGACTTCGACGACTGGGGCTATCTGGCCAAGTCCCTGTTCACGCCGGATACGACGGCCGTGACGGTGGAGTAGTTGCCACGGCCGAACCGGGCCCTCCCGGCCGGATCGACGCCGCGAACCGTCCCGTCCCGGATCAGTTCTCGTTTTCGCTCCGCGTCGATCCCCCGGCCGAAACGTCCGCGGAGAGCTCTATTTCGCCCGAATCGTCGATATGGATCCGATGACCGCGATAGGAGAACTCGACGGCGACGGGCGTCCACGACCCGTCGCCGACCGGCCGATACAGCGCGTCCAGCGCATCGGTATCCACGACCGCGTGCAACGGCGGCTCGAGATCGATCGGATCGACGCCTTCGCGTGCCGCCACCCCCTGTACAACCCGAATGCTGGTCGGAACCGTCGTGGGCATATGTCAGCGGCCAACGACGACGTAAATAAGCCCCTCGATCCTTTGCTGACGCACGGCAGACGCACGTCAGACACGTATCAGTTACCGTATCTTCCGTGGTCGACTCGAGCAGTCGGCCCCAAACGGTTACCAGGGTAGAAATCCCCAATACGTTTATACCCGTTCTCCTTACACGTACATAGCCCAGCAGAGCTGGTGCCACCGCCGCCCGGCACCAGTGGGCTGTCAGAGGCATTCCACCCACCGCCGAACGACCGTCTCTCGGGCGTCACGACGGCCGTTCGGTCACGCTTCCGGGCGTCGCGTTGCCGTTTTTTCGTTCACGGTTCGGGACGGACAGCCGCCGGTCAGATCGTGACCGCCCGCTCGAGGACGATCGACTCCGAACCCGGCGTGTGCGCGACGCCGGTGAGTTCGATCGTGGTGTCCCCCGACGGTACCTCTTCGAACGTGACCCGCTCGCCGCTTTCCCTGACGGTCCGGTCGATCGACGAGTCCGTCGTCGCGCCGGCGGTGATGTCGTCACCGCCGGTTTCGGCCGTGAGAGCGACGCGGTCGCTCGAGCCGATATCGAGGACGATCACCGTCACCGAGCCGTTATCGGTGCCGGGCGTGACCTCAGTTTCGACCGCGGCCCGGGCACCCCCATCGAGCAGGTCGCCGAAGCCGAGGAAGTACGTCCCGATGGCGGCCGCCAAGACGATTGCGACCGCGATCATGAGGACGGTCGAGACGACCGGGCTCACCCCCCGGTCGCCCCCTCGCCGTGACGGACTGTCGCCGGCGGTCATCGATCCACCCCCGGATCGAACCGTCGCGCGGCCCGCGAGCCCACCCCGGCCCGCGTCGGACTGCGACGGTGTCGGTGGCGCGTTCCGGCGTCGATCGCCGTCGGCACCCACCAACCACTGTCGTCACCTGGTCCCCTCGGATTGCTTGTCGGTCCTCCATTGTCCACCCGCCCCGCAGCCCCCGGACGGTCCCACTGGCTCGAGTCCGCGCCGGCCTCGAGCAATCGCGGTCGAGCCCCGCCCGACCGCCGTCGTTCGAGTCCATCCTGACGGCTGCGAGTGTATCCAGCCGATGGAAGCCCCATATAAGTACCAGATAGTGAGAGGAATCCGGCCGAGCGATACGGTGCGAGCGTTTTCAGCCGTAATAATCAGGGTCCACTGGAGCGGCTACAGCACGGGCTTGAAACGATATCGCCGTGCGATCGACTCGGAACGTGAGAGATCAACGTCTCTCACACGAGCGGGCAACCGGAGTTCGTTGTAGCGGGGCGGTGACGCCTGCACCCTCGAGCGAACCTGGATCGGCGACCCGTCGGCGAGCGGACGCTATCTGGTTCCTCAGGCCAAATTCCCGACCACTAACAGTAGATATAAGCCAGTTCGTGATAACAATCCGAACGGAAGCCAGTCTCCAACAGCGGACGCGACGGGGGCACGCGTCGAAATGCCCCGGGTGCAGGAACACCCGAGACGTGGCTTCCAACCCTGCAAGGGGATTTGAAAGCCATGCTCGAGTTCGTTCTAGCGGGATATAAACGTCCCGCACGACAGTGGAATCAACCTCGACGACTGACGCCGACTGCCACCCGCGGGGCCAGCCATGGGTGAGGACCGGTCCTCGAGCGGGGATGACCAATCCGACGACGAGTGGTCGGTCCCGGACTGCCCCCGCTGTGGCCGCCCCGTCTGGATCGTGACCGTCTCCGGCCCCGGCCCGGGCACCGCCTCGCCCTGTGGCTGTCCCGTCGCGCCCGAACTGCTCGCGGACGACCCCGACCGCGAGCGGTAGGGGTCGGCTCACGGCTCGAGGGGATTTATCGCGGCCGTTCATTCACGAATGTTCGTCGGAACCCGTCGTTCATCCAATCAGGATTCTGGTCGTCGGCGGATCGCACCCCTCATCCGTGAACGTGGGTCTGGAATGACGACTCCGCATCATCTCCGAACTCGAGTCGTGGAATCGCAACACGGGAATGGTTTCAAGACGACGCTGTAGCCCGGATAGCACCTGCTGATTTTCAGTTTTGAAATCCAAATCAGTTCATGAGAAACTCACTAACCTTTATCTATATATGGTAGCAGTAGCGTCTTGGCTACAAGCACCAAGTGGAACGGCAGGAAGGCGCGTCGGGTTGGTTGGAGGCTCCCAATCCCCCTTCGCGCATGAAGTGGTATCATACCACTCTGCATAGACTTTCCGACCGTTCACAGCGGTGCTGTGGTACACATGGACTTAACGCAATACAGATCGAAGCTGATCGGAAACGAAGATGAACGGGCAGTATCGCCAGTTATTGGTGTTATCCTGATGGTTGCAATCACGGTCATTCTCGCGGCCGTGATCGCTGCGTTCGTTCTTGACCTCGGTCAAGGTCAAAGCGCAAATCCTCAGGCGGGGGTCACAACTGAAAACGTTGACACTGACAATGACGGTACTGACGACGATGTCCGTGTCACGATCAACAACATTCAGCGTGCAGATAAAATCGAATATCAGGTTGGAGGTTCTGGCTGGACAGAGATCGGATCGTCTGAAGTTGGGGATAGTGATACAGTTGGTGCATCGGATGGTGATAACATAATCATCCGGGCTACTTATGAGGGAGATAGTGCTGTGTTAACCGAAACGACGGCAGAATTCTGATAGATATGGATCTGAAAGATTATCGATCATCGTTAATCGGGAACGAAGACGAACGGGCAGTATCGCCAGTTATCGGCGTGATACTGATGGTTGCAATCACTGTTATCCTCGCAGCTGTGATCGCAGCCTTCGTGCTTGACCTTGGCCAAGGCCAGAGTGCAAATGCCCAGGCAGGATTAGGGTTTGAAACAACAGCACAGGACGACACTAGCACTAATGACGCAGCAGAAGGTGAAATGCGAATCACGATCAATTCTATCCAGAGAGCAGACTCATTCAGTGTCTCCGCTGATAACGTTGACGGTGGTTCAACAGAGTCTGCGCCGTCTACTTCAGGAACATCCTCATTCAGTGAAGTAGGAGATACGGCGTCTGTTAGTAACTTGGAAAATGGTGACACTGTCACAGTTACTGCAACCTACGATGGTTCCTCTACTGTGATTGGTACCTACACTCACGAAGTCTAACTACGCTTTATTTTTCTTCGTTATACAGATTTGTCGCCCGCTATCGCTCAAATAGCGATTTTGAAGCCTGCCTGTAGCTCTAATGTCGGAATCATACCCGCGATAAGTGGCAAACACTCCAATTATTGGTATCTCTGTAAATACAATGCTGCATGGGGTTGAATTAGAGCATATAAATGGAGCAGTTGCCGTCAATCCTCTTGGAATCTTACCAGAATTGTCGGGTTTATGGATTATCTCGGAGAGGTGAATTACTGACTAAGCACATGGCTTTCCCAATCAAAAGAACGCTCCTATCATGACTTGTCGGGGAAATTAAATAGACCTGATAGGTGGCATTTTCACGCTGATTTTCATACCGGTATCGTTCCACAATTGGTTCGGTCACCACGCTGCAATTCAGTGACCAACTGACTTCACGCTGACCAGCGCGTTTTACAGTGTCTGCGGGACGATTGTTGCGTTACTCTCTCGTTCGTTGCGTCGCGAAAAGTGGGACCGCCGAGGTCATCGATTCGTCCGTTACGCACGCGGGTCTGATCGGTCATCGTAGTCATGCTGAATCCTCCGTAAGGAACTCTCGGCGGGACTGCATCCGCCGAATCGGGTCCGGATGATCGTAATGCTCCCTGATCACCTCTGGGGTGGCGTTCACTCGCTCCGCGACGACTTCCGGCGGCCAGCCCTCGTCGCGCATGTGCGTGATCGCTCCCGTTCGAATCGGGTGGGGGGACCGGCTCGAGGGACACCGCGCCTCGAGCCCATGCTCCAGGGCTTCGCAGTTCGTCGTGTCGCGATCGTGTGGGCATCCGCCCCACCGACAGGGCTGGGTCATAATGTAGATCTCCCGCCGGATGCTCGACTTCGAGACTCGCGGGCGATCTCCCTTTTTGGTCGTCAGTAACGGCCGCCGGTCGTCCGGATCGACGCGCTCAACGCGGTTCACGTCGATGTACTCCCGAACGCGGTCCGCGACCTCCTGGTCGATCGCCACCGGACGCTCGCCTTCGCGTTTGTTCTTCAGCGGCGTCGACTCGCGGTGACGGAAGTACACGAACGGCAGTTCGACCGCCTCGAGCGCCGCCGAATCGATGTCGTCCTGATGCTGCAACCGCTCGAGGTCCGACTCATCGAAGAAACAATCCCCCAGATCGAGCGAGCGGAGCCCACCGAGTCGACACCCAGTGTGCCAGAGTAGTTCGAACATCACCTGTCGTCGCGACGCGCGCTCGTACCGGTGGAGGTTCTCCCGAACCGTCTCGGCGCGCTCGGCGGATAGCAGCTCGTCGTTGACCCGGTCGGCGAGGTCGACGGACGGAACCTCGACCTTCGCCGGAAGCCCCGACTCGACTGCGTCGATCCGCTCGCAGAACTGGATGAATTGCTTGAGCGTCCCGATCTGGTTGTTCAGGGTCGACACCTTCAGCCCATCCGCACGACGAGCCGAGTCGAACCGGAACACGTCGCGGCTCGTCAGGTCGTTCATGTTATCGATCCCTTCCGAGTCGCACCACTCGAGAAACGGCTTCAGTCGGTAGCGGTAGCTCTGTAGTGTCTCGTCGGCCCGCGTGGACTGCAGCCGGTCGAGCCACATGTCGACTGGCTCGCGCGGTGCGATCGGCTCAAGGTCGTCACTCATCCTGATCACCCTCGGAGCCGTCGGTCGCGGCGATCTCGAGTTCGCACGCGTCCGCAAGTCGCTCGAGGCGCTGGCGTAGCAGCCCACGCCCATCGCTGGTGAGGACGTATTCGTTCGTCCGCTTATCGATGGCCGACTTCTCCACGAGCCCGCGCTCGACGAGCGTATCGAGGTTCGGGTACAGCCGCCCGTGATTCACGTCGCCGTACTGGGGCTCGAGTCGGCGCTTGATCGCGAGCCCGTAGCAGGTCTCGTCGTCGCGCTCGAGGTGAGCGATCGCCTCCAGGGCGTCGCGCTGGAATCCAGTGAGATCGCCCCATGTCGTGCCGCCGTCGGCCACGAGTCGCTGGTCAGAAAGGGTCGATGCGTCTGTCGTGTCGGGGCTTTCAAGGCCCCGCGAATTGTCGTCGTACATGGCTTGCGTACCACAGTTACGCGAGCCGCGCGGACCCGGTGCCACCAACACCGGCCCGCAATTTTCGTACGGACCCAACGGACAGTCGGGTCCACGTGAAACTCGCGTTAGCCGATCACTCGAGAGCCCATCGTAATAAATCTGGCTACGATATCGTAATTCAAAAACTTCGATATTGTAGCCTATTTCTGATATATCGATGGACGTAAGAATAAGATCCGCCACCATCGGGTAATGAGAAATCCCGGTAGCTGGATGCAGAATCCCACCGACGAGCGGATTCTGGAGGTTCTCGATACCGGGTTGATGCTGGGTCCGACGGCGATCGCGAAGAACATCGAGAAACACCGCGTCACAGTGAGTGATCGTCTCCGGACGCTCCGCGAATACGGGCTCGTCGACAGTCCCGAAGACGGCTACTACAGTATCACCGACCTCGGCGAACAGTATCTCGCCGGGGAACTCGACGCCGACGATCTCGAGCCGGCAGAAGGCTGAGCCCATCACGCTTTGATCCCCTCGAGTCCGATCCGTCGGAGCAGCGGCTCGAGCCAGCTGGGGTTCTCGTCGTCGATTCGCTGGCCGTTCTCGTTCAGCGTTAGAATCAACCCGGCCGTCCGGTCTTGGACGGCGAAAACCCAGTGTCGCCCACGCTCGACGCGAACGTCGATCCGCTTCTTGTTATCCGGTGAGCCGGTGACCTCGACGTCGACGGAGCGACCGTCCTCGAGTTCGCTACGCAACCGTGGTTCGTCGGGCCTCGTGCGGCCTGATTGAACGGACATGGGCGAGTAAAAGCCACAGCCGTGAATAAGTCCAGAGCGGAGGTGAACGGAAAACAGCCGAAATCGCCTCTCGGGTCAGATATCGGCCGATAGAAGACTTCTATGTCGGTGAGCGGAAACCGAACGGAATGAGCGGAAATCTCAAAACTCGGGGACGGCGTAGGTTTTTCCTCTCCCACTTCCGTTCGATTCGATTAGTCCGTACTTCTCTTCGAGGTTGGAGAGATACCGACGCCGGGTGCTTTTGGCCTTCGGGTTCTGTACCCGCTGTTCGTAGGTATCGTGCAGTTCCGAGCCGGGAATCGTTCCCGATGCCTCGATGATATCGTAGAGTAGTCGCTTGTGCGTCCCAAGGTCTTCGACGCGCTCGAGGTGGATCTCCTCGAGGGCGGCCGTCCGAACCTCGTCGACGATATCGATCGTGATCTGTGATCGATCGCAGTCCCTCGAGACGGCTCGGGCGGCGCTTCGGAGGATCCCGATCGCTTCGCGGGCGTCGCCGGCGGCGACATCGGCGATGTAGCCGATCGCGTCGGTCGAAATCGTTCCCGGGCGCAACCCGGCCCGAATGCGGGCCTGGAGGATATCGACCAGTTGCCCGTGCGTGAATCGGTCCAACGTGATCGGTTGGGCGCTGCGGAGTCGGCTTCGAACGCGGGAGTCGAGGTGAGCAAAGAGATCGTCTTCGTCGATGGTGATCGCGACGATCGTCACGTTCGGAATGTCGATGAGCGCCTGCAGCGTCATGTCGTCCTCGAGTACGTCGACCTCGTCGACAATCGCGACAACGCGCCGGTCGCTCTCGCGGAGTCGATCGACGAACGCGCTCGTCGGCGAGCCCATCTTCTTGAGGTTCGCTCCGAGACCCGCGTCCCGCATGATGCCATAGAGAACCTCCGCTTTCGACGAGCCGGAAATACAGTTGTGATATCCCCAGCGGAGATTGAGCGTCTCGCGCTCGAGTTCGCGAACGACGAACCGCGCGAGCGTCGTCTTCCCTGTTCCGCTCGGACCGAAAACCAACACGTTCTCGCCGGTGTCACCGTCGGTAATCGGCCGGAGCGCACCGGCTAACTGCTCGATTTTTCCGTCCCGGTGGTGGAGGTCACTCGGGACGTATGACGGGCGGAGGGCTCGAGCATCCGTAATCATGATCGGTAGTTCCGAGACTATCTATTAATTATTGATGGATATGAAGAGAGATAACAAAGACTTCGGAAAGAGAGATGGGATTTAAAGATTAGACGTGGTCATCGAACTGAGTGAGAACCGACTCACTACCTTCAACCACACCGATGATTTGGATGGTCTCACCAGAACAATCAATGTCCCCACTAGAAGCTGAACCGTAGTATGCTACGGCTGTGGCCCCTGCAGAGTCAAAGTTGCTACTACCATCATCGTATTTGCTACCACTCCCACTACCACACTTAACATAGAGGTCGTCAGCTCGTTCAATGCTGTTCACTGTGATTGTTACCTTCTCATTGCTAGCGTCATGGTCAAATTGAATACCTGCCTGTGCATTGGCGGTCTGACCTTGTCCAAGGTCAAGCACGAATGCCGCAATCACAGCTGCGAGAATAACTGTGATAGCGACCATAAGTATCACACCAATAACGGGTGATACCGCGCGTTCATCTTCACTCCCGACCAATTTCGATTTTGTTTTTGAGGGATCCATTATATTATCCCCATTCTTCTTCAGTGATGACATTCTGGCTACCATCAACTTCGCCAATTACTTGGATAGTCACTGAACTACCCTGTGTATCACACTTTGGACTACTTGCGCCGGAGTAGCTGAAGGACCCACTATCATCACCTATGGCGATTGTCTCTGATGACCCGGCAGATGGATTTAGACTAGATGATGATTTCCCAAATCCATCAGCAGAGTCACATCCAGACTGGCTGACCCAAACGTCATCAGCACGGCTGACTGAGTTAACAGTAACTACAAGCTTGTTATTTGACGTGTCCTTGTCGAACTGGATACCTGCCTGTGCATTAGCACTTTGACCTTGTCCAAGATCAAGGACGAAAGCTGCAATGACTGCTGCCAGAATGACAGTAATTGCAACCATTAGTATTACCCCTATCACGGGAGAAACTGCACGATCATTTGACTCGTTCGTCTCCGGCTTACTAATTCCGTTCATCATAATTATAGCGATTGAATGACTGCCTCGTTACCAGACTCAGTAACCCCAATGACATTCTCGCCCGTTGAGCAAGTGAACGTCCCACCAGCAGAAGTTGCGTACTCCCCACTGAAGCTACCTCCAGAGTAGCTCCCACCATTGCTACAATACACGCCCTGCGTGTTGGAGCCAAGATTATTTAGTGTAACTTCGCTGTTAGCCTCGTCAAATTGAATACCCGCTTGTGGATTCGCCTCCTGACCCTGCCCCAAGTCAAGCACAAACGCCGCAATCACAGCTGCGAGAATAACCGTGATCGCAACCATAAGGATCACGCCGATAACTGGTGATACTGCCCGTTCGTCTTCGGTTCCGATCAACTTCGATCTGTATTGTGTCAAGTCCATATGTACCACAGCACCGCTGTGAACGGTCGGAAGGACTATGCGGAGTGGTGTGGTACCACTTCATGCGAGTAGGGGGATTGGGCGTCTACGACCAACCCGACGCGCCTTCCTGCCGTTCCGTTTGGTGCTTGTAGTCAGGACGCAACTGCTACCATATATAGATAAAGGTTCGTGAGCTTCTCGTGAACTGATAGGGCTTTCAAAATTGAGAATCAGTGGCTCCTATCGGAGTTACAGCAAGCCCTTGAACTAACCTACGTTTTGTGGTTCCACCTCTTTCCCGCCGAGACGATACGAATTTGAGGACCCCGTAGTATTCCTATCTATGGGACGAAACGGATCAGTCATTAGCGCACACGACTTTGCGCAAACCTACGACGGGGGCGCGTATGCAGATTCGTGGGATACAGTCGAAGAGTACCGAAAGATCATGAGGTACGCCTCGAAGCACCCACAGAAAGGCTCACAAGCTGTCGCAACCGCGACGGATACACCGAGGTCTCGAATTCGAACATGGATTGATGAGGGTGGTACACCTGATGTGATACGGGGGCTTGAGACCGCTCAAGAATATGGCTGGCTCGAAGCCGAGTACAGCGATCCAGAGTTCAAAGGACTGAACGCCCTCGTTGCGAATGTTTTCTCTGGTGGATCGATTGCTCAGCAGGACTATCGACCATCGTTCGCACTTAATCACCGTGGTAAGGATTCGAACGTTGTCGATGCGCTCAAACTAACTGGCATCGATTATCAGTTCGTTCACATTGATGATCACGATCGTGCAGATGAGGTCCGGCCTACGGAGAACGCACCAGTACTCGGGCGGATACTTGCGACGCTCGGCGCACCTGTTGGGCAAAAAGCGAAGCAGGACCTGTCATTGCCAACTTATCTAGATAATGCACCAGAAGATGTCCGCGAGAAGTTCGTTTACTGCTACCTCGAAAACCGGGCGAGCAAGCGCGACAGCCGAAACACGATTAGATTCCGTGAGCAGCGATCAGAATCCTACCTTAGATCACTGACAGCGCTGATCGAGTCCGTCGCAAACGGTCCAGTCACGATATCCGAAAAGAATATCCATATCTCCCTTGAGGCCACAGAGAATCTCAATCTCGGTACAGTTCTCTAACGATCTACCAAAGTCGGCTTTTGACCGACATTCGGTATCGCAGCCCGATCACAGATGCATTTCCTATCGTCAGAATCGTCTTTGGATCACACTCCTCATGGGCATCGTCGATACTCTGCTCACTCTCGAGTAAAACTTCGAAGACTTGATTACAGGACTCTCAGTCACGCGTCAATCCCCTCGACTAACTCGAGGGACCACTGGCCGTCGTCGACGTGACGGATATGCATGTGATAGTCGCCGTCGATCTCGCCGTCCTCGTCGAGAAGACCCTCGATGCGCATGTCGTCTTTCGGCATCGTGATGCCGACTGAATCGCGGTCGATCTTTCGCAGTTTGTTCAGCGCCATATCCGGCGGGCAACCCGCCTTCTCATAAAACTTCGTGACTCTCTGGGTTCCAAGTGGGTACCCCAAGGGGAATATCCATTTATTCCGAGGTTTTTCGGAGAGGCGGGTTGCCGACCGAGCGTATGGCTCTTAGCTTGCCAGCAGGCACAGTCCCGGATGCCGTGCGCCGGGAAGATGGTATCGACTTGATTGATAGCGTCCTCGCGCCCCTGTTCGTCCTCGCGTCGATCTCGGTCGCCGCGGTCGGCACGTTCACCCTGAACGCGCCGTTCAACACCGGGTTCGAGGGTGTTCTGGTCTCGAGCAACGGGACCGAGATCACCTGGGGATTCCTGATCTCCATGATCACGGTCGTCGTCGCGTGGGTCACGAACGGCCAAACGACGGTTGACGACTACACGGACATGGAGACGGTCGTCTTGCTCCTGATGTTCATCCTGAACATCCTGAGCGCCCTCGTGCCGGCAGTCTCGGTCGCGGTCGCATCGACGTGGCCGCTCGGTTGGTTCATGGTCTTCCTGAACGGGGCCGGATTCTACCTGATCGCCTACAAGTGAGGGACCGAACGATGGAAACCACTACTAACGACTCAAGCGCGGAGACGCCCCGGATCGTCCTCGAGAACTTCAGCGAGGGTCTCGAGCGCGACCGGATCATCGCGACGCTGAAGAGCGCCGGAATCCGGCGGGAGGCGATCCATGTCGAATAGACTCGCGACTGCGCTGCTGGCGCTGGTCGTCCTTGGCTCGCTCGTCGGTTTCGTGGCGATCGGCACTGCGCAGTCGTCTGAGTTCTCCACTAACGAGACGGTGACCGTCTCGAACGACTCGACTCCGATCAACGTCTCGGTCACGTGGAACGAATCCGTCACGGACCCGGCGAACACGTCGGCGTCGGTCACGTTCTACAACGAAACCGAATACGCAAACGACCCGGCCAACGCCACGATCGCCCTCGAGGACACGATCGGGGCCGACGCTGGGAACACGACGACGGCCAGCTACGACGAGAATGCCAGCGGTCTCGAACTGGACACGGATTACCGAGTCGTCGTTTCGGGCGGGTCGGCGATCGACAGTGCATCAGTTGAAGACAGCTCTGGCTACCTCGGCGGCGTCTTGCCGAGCGGCGGTGACTCACTCGGCGGCGGGATACTCGTCGGAGGCGCGGTGATCGGGGTCGCCGCAATCGGTGCGGCGCTCTGGACCATTCGCGACTAAGAGATACATCAATGATTCCATCAATCTTTGACAGTACGGACGCTGAGTTGTACAGACCCGCTTCGATCGCTGGTACGGAGGTGGCCTGATGTCGGCCCATCGGCCCATAGCCCATCGCGCCTTTACCGTCCTGCTCGCGTTCCTCCTGGTCGGCTCGGCCGTCGCCCCGATCGGGGCGACACAACCAGCGGCGGCACAGTCGAGTCCGACGCTCCCGAGTGGTTGCACGACGGCGGACTTCCTGAGTTTCTCCGGCGGTGTCGGTAGCTGTCCTACGTCGTTCCTGAATCAAGAGATCAACGACCTGCAGGATGCGAACGACATCTATAATTACGGTTTGAACGGAATGGCGGGGACCGAGGCCGCCTTCACGTTCTTCGATAATTACCTGAATGATACGCGGTCTCCTGCACGGATGCGGATGCAGGTAGCTGTCTCTCAGGCGTACCAGAACGGTAGTTCTGAGATCAAGGCAACAAGCGACGCTCGGGCCGCAGTTACGGAGTATTACACCGTCAAAGAGGAGAATCTTCTGCGAACCTATAACACATCCCTCCATCTTGCTGATGGGATGGTCCAGCGGACCGAGACTTCCGGCTTCGACCCGAAGAATACGACCCGTCTTGTCGGGTCGAGTTCTGAGGGGTACTCCTATTCGTTCACTGGCTCCTTTCGGATCGTCGGCAGCACGACCGTTGAGTTAGGGGACAACTCGACCACGGTCCAAATGCCGGTCATGGAGACGACGTTGGGCTCGATCGGCACTCACAGTTCGTATGGGAAGGTGAATGTCACCTCGACGGCCCGATTCACGCTTCTAAACGCCACGGATGCGCACACTCTACAGTTTGAGGATACCGACGGTTCTGAGACAGGGAGTTTCGATATGTCGTTTACTCAGATCAACCTGCGGCACGCAGTCGATCCAGCGACCTATCCGAAGCATGTCTATCTGGACGTGTCTAAGTTCGAGAACCGACGATCTACTATCACGGATCAGCGTGACGAGATGCTGAACTACTCGGAGAGCTTCGTCTCTAACACTTGGTCCGCCTACGAAGAAGGCCGGATCAACGCAAACGACGTAGTCAGCCGTCTTACCCAACTTGAAGGATTCTCACAAGATGCCGTCGGCGAGAATGCAACGATGGACGACGTTGTCGTCGCCCTGTCCTCGATGGGGCTGGCGACACCCGACCTAAATTCGACCGGATACATGAGCGTGGAGTTCACGCCGGAAGCCGGCTCTAATCCCGACCCGATTACTCAGGAGGGAATGCTGTTGTCGTCGTCATCACCCGAGAGTGGTAGCTGGTCCGCGAACACTACTTATACTCCGAACGAAATCGAGAACTCGACGCCGCTGATGATGGCGACCGACACCGGCGAACAGTACACTATCAACGCCTCGGAAAACGTAACGCTGTACGAGATCGTAGATACCGACGGAGATAACGTCGAGAACACAACGACCGACGAACTCCCCGAGAACTACGACACTGTCGATACTGCGCAGCTAATCAGTGACCTGAACACCTCTCTCCAGCGGATTGAGGAACTCGAGCAGCAAAAGCAGGAAAATGAGGAACAGGAGGGCGGGATCGGGCTCCCGTCCATCGGCCTACCAGAAGCCGGGGGCGCGTTCGTCGGGCTCGTGGTGATCGGCGTCGCAGTACTGGCCGTCATCGGAATCGTCACACGGGGAGGGCGACCATGAAGCGGGCAGTCGCTTTCGTCATGGTCGCGATCGCGGTCGCGATGGGCATGGGCGTGGGCCTTGGGCCGGTCGCCGCGCAAGAGCAAGCCAACGAAACAGCGAACCAGACCGACCAAGAGCCGGTGGTCGACCCCGAAGGCGACAACGCCCTTCGGACGATCGACAACCAGACGCGAGTCACTGACTGGAGTTACAGCCCCGGCCGGTTCTCCCTCGAGATCGAAGCCGACGAGCCGACCACGATCAGCCTCACTGAGTCAGGGTCGTTCGAAGAGGACGCGGAGAGCTTCAACTACGCCGAACACGAACTCGAGGAAGGAACGCAGACGGTCACGTTCATGGTCGCGCCGCGGCAGGGCGGCAAGGGCGCGGCCGTCGCGATCGCCACACAACAGTCCCTCGAGAACGGCGGTGGGGCGGTCGTCTCAACCGGGACGGTCCAGAACAACCCGTTCAGCAACTTCGGAGGCACAAGCGGGCTGTTCTCCGGCGTTGCGATGACCGTCGGCTTCGCTGGGCTCAGAGCCTGGTATGTCGTCCGCTCGGAGAACGACGGGGTGGTCGAAGCATGAGCCTCGAGACGAGCGGGACGTTCGGCAGCTGGCGCGACCGCGTGACCTACGTCTTCGCCGAGGCGCAGTTACTCGTCTTCGCCATCCTGTTCTCGGTCGGCGTCGCGCTCCTATGGATCCGTCCGTCGGTGCCGGGCATCCCGCCGATCGCGGTGGGATGGTTCGCCGCGGCGATCCTCCTGGGACCGCCGCTGTTCGCGATGTTCGTCAGCGGGGCCCGGAAGCTCCGCAACCGCCGGATGGTCGACGTGTACCACATCAACGGCGTCGACGACACTCGCCGCAAACTCTACGTCGCTCCCGAAGTCTGGAGCGAGAAGACCGTCGAGGGCCCGTCGCCGTACAACTGCAACGACGGCGATGCCTTCGAAGTCCGTGAGTTTACCTACCACGAGGACACCGGCCAGCTCGTCGTCCGCGGCTGTTACTTCAGCCAACTCGCCGACTCCAAACTCGTCACGATCAAAGCCATGCTCGAGGACATCCACGGGGATCTCGTCGACGCCTTCCTCGAGTACAATCGACTCCGCGGCCGCATCTCGAAGATGGGTCTCGAGATCCAGAGCGACGTAATCAACGAAGAAGCCGAAGCCGACGAGCGCGGGCTGATGAACCCGCGGACGACGGTTAAGGACCGCTTCGAGGCGGCCAAGCAAAGCGCCGAAGAACGGGACGTCGACGAGATCAAAGACGTCTCTCAGTACGTCGACGACTACACCGAGACGCACGGCGATCGGACGCCCGTCGAGGCGGACGAATCGACACCAGAACAGCCTGCAGCGACTGACGGGGGGACTAACCGATGAGATACATCCACGACGGAGAGCTACGGAACCGAACAGTAGACCTGCCGACCGTGTTCGTCTTCGATGAGCTGGCGACTACCGGGACCGGACGGACGAATACCACGCTCAGGACGGCACTACTGAAACAGCGGAAAACAGCCACCACTCCGCTACTCGTCGGCCATGAACCGAGCCAGTGGAGGTGGACCGATCGATGAGCGACGAACAGGATAACTTCACGGTCGGGGGATTCGCCGAGTGGCAGCAGGGCAACCAGGCGAAAGATCCCGACGAGGTACTCCCACACTCGGGGTTCGTCCGCGACGAACAGATCGATCGCCAGATGACCGTCCGCGCCCTGCACCACGATCCCGACCGCTGGGATGGGAAGGCCGCAGCGACCTACATGGACGTGCAGAAGAACCGCGACATCCTCCGGGGCGAGGGCAGCCACACGGCCCGCGACGCCCTCGAGAACGGGGACACGCTCACGCTGAAACACTACATCGGTGACCCAAGCCAACAGGCCGACCTCTCGGGCATCAAGGCGATCACGCGCCTGCAGGAGATCGTCGCCGGGCCCGCGCCCGTGATCGTCGTTCTCGGCGAGATGGGAGCTGGCAAAACGAACCTCGCGTGCTTGCTCCTACAGTTGCGTGACCGATGGGTCGACGGCGATCTCTTGGTCGGCTCGAACATCCGCACGCTTCCGCGCAACGACGACTGGGTTCGCGACGACGGCACCGTCGAGGACGGCTGGATTCCCAACTTCCCCCTGCTCGAGGAGTGGGTCGGACAGGACGGCAACCCGGTCGAGAACCCCCAGCAACCGAAAGCGTTCGTCGGCGACGAGTTCTCCACGAACGCCTCGGGGACCGGCTCGGACGGTCAAAAAGTCCGGAAGCTGATGGGACCGCTGGTGTTCAAGATCCGCAAATACAACGGGATGCTGATCTACATCGGGCACGACGAATCGTCGATTCATCCGATGCTCTGGCGCGTCGGTACGATCATCAAAAAGCCCGATCGCAACCAGAAGGGGAAGGCGATCGTCGCCGACCGGATCTCCGGCGGCAAACTGCAGGACGTGGACCCGCGCCCGTTCACCGGCATTCCGCCCGCGGACTTCGAACCGCACACCAACGACGAAGCCGACTGGTCCTGGTCGGCTCCCTCGAGCAAGGACGACGGTCCGGCGATCGCCGAAGACGAGGTGAAACGCGTCGCCGCCTGGACGATGGAAGAGTGCCGCCAGCAGGGAATGTCCGCCCGCGAAACCGCCGAGTTCGTCCCGTATAGCCACGCTACCGTCTCGAACTGGTGGACCGACATCGACGAGGGTGGCGAGAAGCGCGAGTGGGTTGACACCGTCGAGCGGGTGATCGCATGACAGCGTCGGGGTGGAAAGCTGTAAAGCGTAACCAGCACCCCTTTAGAGAGCGGCCCAACGCCCACGGCCCACCGCGCTCGCTCCCGGTCGGGAGCGAACGGAGAGCGATGGGCGCGCTCTCGCTGCAACCAGCGGAGGAGGATATATATCGGCGCGCGGAGCGCGTGTGTAGCTACCAGAGAAGTGATATTTTCGAGGGGCGATTTCGAAGAAATCGCGACGCGCGACATGGAGGGCGATCGCCGTGGCGGTGACGCTACTCCGAAACCTCGCGTTCGTCGCTCGGTTCACCGCCGTCGATCTCGCCCACCAACTCCGGCGCGACCTCGAGCGAGGGGTGTTCTCGAAACAGACCCTCGGATTGATCGGTGTCGCGATCGCCGTCGCGGTGTTCGCGCTCGGACAGGGTGCATGGTCGGTCGCGGTCCTGTCGCTCCTACTCGCTGGGCTCTTTACCTACGGCCCCGCTCGAGCGGATCGACGCTGGCGAGACGACCGGAGGGAACGATGAACCGCTCGAAGCGCGCGAACCACTTCGGGACCGCCGTCGAGAAGCGCATGGCCGAGAAGCGGCGGTTCGACCTCGAGCGGGCGAGCTGGCATGACGCCCGGTTCGGGAATGGAACGCCGGTCGAAATCAAGAGTACGATGCACGAACACGCGGACGGCCAGCCTGGTAACTGGAAGGTCTATCGCGAGTACCACGAGAAGCTCCGGCGTCACGACGGCTGGTACTGTTTCGCCGTCTACCGGCCACACGGCCGGTCGGGCTGTACGATCCTCCGGGACAAGATGGTCCGTGCGGGCGATCTCCCGCTGCTCCGGTGGCACGGCGGCGGCGATCACCGCGGGACCGAACAGGCGAAGATTTCGATCGATTCGGTTTTCTAATCGGTGTCGACGGCGATCTCGGGTTCGACCTCGAACGACACCGCTCTCGTCGAGAGCGTCTCGGCGATCTCCCAGCGCTGCTTGGGCGTGATATTGTCGCGCTTGAAGACGCGACGCGCGGCCTGAACAAACATCGGTACGGCGTCGCAGGCGCTTACCACGGCTTTGATCTTGTTGCAGTCGTAGAAGTCGGCTGCACGTTCGATCGTATTTCGTCGGTACGCGTAGTCGCCGTCAAACCCTTCACTAAATACTAGTCGCCTACAGGGTCGTCTCGATAAGTAAGATCCACCTTGATCGTTTTTGGTGGGCTTCGGCCATTTAGTTTCCACTTTTCGATTACATTGTGTATGAAGGGCTTGTCTGTTTCCTGTTGTGGCGGGCGGATTTCATGAGTTTGCTGCATTGCTCCTTCCTCAAAGGTTGTCTTAGTTGTTCCAATTTTTTCATCTGGCGGGAGATAGACCCCTGACACAGCAAGAAAGTATTTATCGAAATCTGTTCCTCGAAACGATTCTGCGAAAACGGGATCCTCCTCATTTATGTAGTCCCATTCTATTCGTTTGGCTAATGGTTTCGAACTAACAAGAAGCGAATACTGGATATTGGTACTATCAGGGTTAGAATCGTCTGCCAAGATAGAATCACTTGTCCGAAGTTGACCTCCCTGCTTAAATTGATAGTCAGATTTCCACCAATGGGTACCAATCAGACCAGCAAAACCGGTTGCCCCAATTGCCGTTATCACTTTTCTCCTCGTAAGATTCATTGTTCTTGTGCAACACCTGATGGGATATAAAACCACTCCTCATTCAGGTAATGTAGGAAGGTATTATTAAATTGATGCTAGAATATAGCAGGTAAATATATATACTGCGAATGTAATTGTGCTGTTGCAATGAGAGAAAAAGACAATCAAGGTAAAGTAGAAATTAATCGTAGGAACGCGCTTAAGAGCGCAGCTGTAGGTATAGCGAGTCTCGGTTCGTTCTCTCTTGTTGGCTCAGCAAAATCTAATCACGGACAATCTTTTGACGAGATCTACGAGCAAGCCAGAAAAATTCGTAGAGAGACCGGCAAGCAAGAACGTTTTGTTGACTTTCTTGAAAGTCAAGGGTGCTATGTGAAATCCAATAGTAAGGACATCCCAGTCTATCGTCCTAAAGAAGCCAATGACGGAATATCTGTCCAGCGATTGGAGAAAGATCATTTCTCCTCAGATATGACTTTGACATATTATCAGCGTTGTCTAGAAACAGAGGCATATGTGGATTATTCAATAGATATAAGTGAAAATCAGTGGATAGTATTCGAAGGCGAACCAGGTCCGGATGAGATTACGATTTCTTGGAATGGTGATCACTACAGAATTGATGACGGTTCATGGTACAGTGAAGGAGAAAATGTTTCTTATAAATCGTCGCAACTAAGTGGGATAAATTGGGAGGTAGACGATAACAGTTTATGTGGTAAAAAGTGTAATGAATCAATAGCAGTCGGTACGAGAATTGAACTGCTTGAGACGGATCAGGAGAGAGCAGTTAGAGGGAAATATCACCACACTTGGAATGAGGAAGAATATTCTGGATTCGGAGTTAGTACGGCAGGATCAGTAGTCTGGAGTTATGCCCCAACCGAACATTCTTGGGAAGGTGCGTATGAAACGAGAGAAGATAGTGATGCAGTCCGTTACAGGAGTTGTAAGTAATTCTGTATTTTGAGGAACTAGTACTGAAACGCGATTTTTTGACGCTGTCGGCTTGGCGACTCAGCAGTTAGGATGTCACACTTTTCACGCGCCACTCCCGGCGGCTGTGTGGTGGCAGGGCGGTTAGTTTGGGACCTTGGCCTTAGCCACACCCTCTAATCCGGAATTCGACCCGTAGGGTCGGATTCCGGGATGGGTGCGGCCGGGGCCGACCGGAGCGAACGCGAGGATCGGCCCCGGCCGCACGCGCCGCGAGCCCGGTTCAGGGGACGATACAGTCGCGAAAACGTGAAAATAAGTCCGAAGGATAGTGTTGCCACTCACGAGGGCCGCGCTACCGGGTCGCGAGTCCGAAGCCGCGGCCCTGTTCGGTCACGATCTCGCCGCGCTCCTGCAGCGACTCGATCGCTTGGTCGACCTCGTCGGTCACCGACGAAACGATCACATTCAGCGTCGAGTACGTGACCCACTCATCGCGGTCGGCGAAGTTCGTCCACGCTTCCTCCAGGTCGATCTCCTCGGGATCGATGTCGCGGTCGTCCAGGTCGGCTTGGTCCTCGAGCTGGCGCTCGCGCTTGCGCCGGTGCGCCTCATGGTCCCAATCGGCTCCGGCCCATCCTTGATTGAGATCGCGGAACCGCTTGACCGAGCCGTCGGCGAGTTCGACCCGCATGTGGAACCCGTACGCGGTCCCGTGGCGGTCACAGACCGCGGTGTAGGCCTCCCGCGCCAGGTTCTTCGCGTCCTCTCTGTCGGCAGCGACGTACCGCGGCTTCAACAGCGCCCGACAGTCGTCGCGACGCTCGTCGATCCCAACGTCGTAGTTCCGCACGAACCGCTCGAGCGCGTCCGTTTCGACGCCCTGGGCGTCGTCGGCCACCTGCATGGCCGTCGACCCGAGCGACCGTCGGAATTGTTCCTCTGCCGACCGCACCCGTTTCAGCATCGCCTGGGCCGCGTAGTCGCTCTCGATCGCCAACTCTCCGTACGCGTGTTCGACGAATCCCTCGAGCCGATCGACGGCTCGAAGGATCGTATCGTAGCAAAAGCCGGTCTCGTCGGCGGCGTCCTGGGGCGAGATCTCGCCGCCGTCGGTGAGCAACGTATCGACGACTGCCCGGTCCGAGGGGTTCATATCGCCCCACAGCCGCATGATCGTCTGCTCCTGCTCGCTTTCGATCTCCGGCAGCGGGCAGTCGACGAGCTTCAGTGACCGCCGCTCGCGCTCGTCCGGCTTGAAATAGGCGTCCTTCTGGTACTGCTCGCCGCCGGTCACGTCGATCCCACCCCAATCGAGGACGTTCACCAGGAGTTCCTCGAGT
Organism: Natrinema mahii; assembly: GCA_000690595.2. Lineage (GTDB taxonomy): Archaea > Halobacteriota > Halobacteria > Halobacteriales > Natrialbaceae > Natrinema > Natrinema mahii. Next base: position 878,310 of record JHUT02000001.1, read on the forward strand.
TCGCGTCGGAGATCGTGGCGGTCGAGTTCAGCGTCGTCGCGGTCCCAGTAGACCGTGCGATCGGTCACGCTCGTCTGGTAGCCGATCTCGAGTTTCGGATGCCAGCCGAACTCGTCGGGGTCGTAGTTGTCCGGGTCCTTCATGTAGTAGTGCTTGGCCTCTTTCCCGATCTCGTGGCCCCGGATCACCTTCCCCGCCCGGCCGGCGTCGACGACGCTGGCGACGTAGTCGCCGGGCCGCTCGCGGTTGTCTTCGACGTGCTTTCGGTACCCCGATCGGTCCGACTCGAGAAGCGAATGCATCCGGGCGATCGGCCCGTCGGCCGCGTAGATCGGGCCGGACTCCGACCGCAACAGACGCACGTACACCGCCGCGTCGGTGATGTTCGACGTGCGGTAGAACTCGTGAAAGTACCGACGGGGGAGCCCAAAGGTCGCCGCGGCCTCGGTAAGGAGCTGGGGATAGCGGTCGAAGTCGATATTCGACCCCTGCACCTGTGCATCCAGGTACGGCACGCGGAGGTCCATGTACCCGTCAACGTCCGTGATCGGCCCCGTCCATTCACCGTCGCCGTCCTCGTCGGCCTTCTTCTGGCGCTTCATATCCGGCCACCGAGGGCGGAACGTGATCGTGCCGCCCTTGACCCGTTGTGACCGGTCGGCGCGTTCGCCGTCGTCCGTCGCATCCTCGCACACGAAGTAGATCCGGTACAGGTACGCCGTCTCGAGGCGGTACTGGGGATCGTCCCACGGAACGATCGGTTGGTCGTCGTAGTCGAGACAGACGCGCCAGGTCTCGCCGCCGGCCTCGAAGGTGCCGGTCGGCTTCCCGTCGGCAACCCAGTCGTGATCCTTCCGGACGTTCGTGAGCTGGTAGTACGGTTTCAGCCCATCGCCCACGAGGTGAAAGTGTCCGTCGAACTCGTGGCACTGAAACCGGAGGAACTTCTGTGCGCTCACAGTAACCCCTCCCGATCGGCGAAGCAGGCCGTACACAGCGGCACCGACTGGTTCAGCCGCGTCTTGACCTCGGGCCCATCATAGCCACAATCGACGCACTCGGGCCACTGTGTTTCCGGCTCGTCGATCTCGTCGTCACCGTCGTCCGCTGACGGGTCCTGCGGCTCGAGGCCGAAGGCTGTCAGGTCGGCCACGGTCACGCACCCCCGGCCTCGGCGAAATCGGTCAGGGTTGCGTCGGGATCGTCGTCCGCGTCGGAGTCGTCGCTGCCGGTGTCGACGGGGATCGTCGACGGGTCCGGGTGGTGAACGATCTCGACGTCTTTGAGCTGGGCGACGACCGCGTTCGCGAGCAACCGCCGGTGGCACCAGCGGGCGTCCTTTTCCCAACAGACGAGCCAGATATCCCGCTCGCGAGCCCGATCGGCCAGCTCTCCGATCACCTCCTGGGGGCCCGCCCGCTCGAGGTGCTGGCGGTACCGGCGCTCGAAGTCAACCGAGTTCCACGCGATCGCAGCCGGGTTCGGCTCGCCGTTCTCGTCGGCAGCGTCCTCGACGGCCTTGTACGCGTTCAGTAGCTCCTCCGGTGGCGCGACCGCGGGGATGTTCCGGTCCGTGATCCGCTCGACGAAATCCTGCGGATAGCGAACCACACCGAAGACAGCATCCCCGTCCGCGGGCTCGAAACTCGAGTTGAGCCCGCCGAAGTAGGTCGTTCGGACGGTCATTGGCGATCACCGTCCTCGATCTCGGCAGGGTCGAATACGCGGGACCAACTGAACTGAACGTATTCCTCGCTGCGACCCTCGCCCGCCGACCGCCACCCGTCGGTAATCTCGCTGATTAGGTGGTCGACCTGCGTCGCCGGAACGACCTTCGCGGCGATCAACTCGCGATCGTGAGGCGCACAGACGGCGAACAGGTAGACCCCGCCACACTCGAGTAGTTCCTCGTGCTGTCCGCGACGAAGCTGGAACCGACCACGGCGCTGGCGCTCCCCGTAGACGACGGAGGCGCTCTTGATCTCGACCGGTGCCCCCGACTCGAGGACGACGAGACCGACGAACGGGAGTTCGGCACTGGGTTCGACGAGGTTCTCGGCAATCGCATCGTAGTGCGGCGACTCCGTATCCGGGACGTATCGAAGCTCATCGACATGCTCGAGGACGACCGACTCAGACCGATCGCCGGCCTGTCTCGAGGCTGCGAGGTGGGACTGCTGAGAACTCATAGCGGGCCCTCCCGCGCGTTCCGAACTGCACGTGTACAGTCGGGGCACAGTCGGCGAAGCGCGTCGACGCGGTCACCGCAGCGTTCGCACTCGGCGGCCTCGACGAGCCGGCTCATCGAGAACCACCGTCCGTGCGATCACTATCCGTGTCTTGTGAACGGCGGACGTGTCCGAACGCTGCTTCTTCTGGTGTCAAGTCACCCGGCTCTTTCCGCCCAACATCGTCGTAATTGAAGCAGTGAGGGCACAGGCCATCGTCATCAAGCCGCCCGTCGCAGTCTTCACATCGTCCAGTACCGCTCGAGGACTGATCGATCCCGCCGTCGGCCCGCACCTCTTGGTCCTCGAGCGCGCGGCGAACGTCGGCGTCGGTCGCTTGATGGGCCGGATGGGCGATGGGCGTCCGACTCTCGACATCGTACAGATCGCTCGCGCGGACGAACTCACTACGCATCGGCCTCACCCCCGTGGCGACCGGGCGACGTTTCCGGATCGGGGATCGCTACGTCGACGCCAGCAGCGGAGCCGCGGTTTAGTCGCGCGTATGTGTCGCAGTCACCACAGCGATGGGCCCGATCCTGATCGTCACCGAAGACACGGCGGAACCGGTCCGTGACGTGGGCTCCGCAATGCTGGCACGTCGAGTGGTCGACTGACGGCCACGGTGCAACCGTCACGCCGACCACCTCCCGACGGCCTGTCGGCTACATGGTAATATACTGAAACCGAGAATTGGATTTTCGGCCGGCTCAGGGGTATGAGCGGCTAAGAGTTGAACACTTGGAAAATTTCGAGTGGGACCGCCGAGAATTGAACTCGGGTCCTACGGACCCCATCCGCAGAGGATACCACTACCCCACGGTCCCGCACGTGAACCGATGGCCGTCTGCCGCTTAAGGGTGTCGTTTCGAAGGCGGTGCAGTACCCGGTTTCGTACCTCTAGACGAGGACTCGCTCGAGGTCGACGACGACACCCTCGTCGGCGTCCGGACTCGCGACCAGTTCGCCCAGACAGACCGCCGCGTTGTCGGGCGTGTAACAGGCGACCAGCGATCCCTGCTCGATCCCGTCGTCGGCCTCGATGACGCCGGGGCCGTAGACCGGCGCGCCCTGCGCGATTTCGTGGGCGGCCGACTCCGCGACCACGACGCTGGGGATCCCCTCGAGGATGCGTTCGGCGGGGTCGACGACGTCGAACAGCGGCTCTGGGTCGTCGTCCTCGACCCAGAAGGCCAGCGCGTCGAGGAAGTCGTGGGCCGAATGCAGCGTCCGATCGTCGAACGGATCGGTGGCGGTCCGGCGCAGGTGGCCCATGTGCCCGCCGGTGCCGAGCGCCAGCCCCAGATCGTGACACAGCTTGCGGACGTAGGTGCCGCTCTCACAGCGGATCCGCAACAGGAGCCGGCGCTCCTCGGTCTCAAGGACCTCGAGATCATAGATTTCGCGCACGCGCAGGCGACGCGCGACGGCGCTTTTCCGCGGCGGCTTCTGGTAGATCGGCCCCTCGAACTCGGCGACGACCGATTTCGCGTCGGCTGGCACCGGCGCGTGACACTCGAGGACGGCGACGTACTCCTTTGCCCCCTCGAGAAAGACCTGTGCGAGGCGGGTCGCATCGCCGAGCATGACCGGCAGGCAGCCGGTCACTTTGGGATCGAGCGTCCCGGCGTGGGCGGCGCGGTCGATCGTCGCCGCTGCCCCGCGGTCGGCGAGCGTCTCCGCGACCGCGTCGCGAAGCCAGCCGCTGACCTGATGGGACGACGGGCCGGGCGGCTTGTCGAGGTTGACGACGCCGAAGGTGAGCAGTTCGGCGGGCGAGCGCTCCGCCGGAGGGCCACGCAGACTCATTCGAAGCCGTTCTCGAGGTCGACGCGTGCTTTCCCCTCGTCGCCGTCGGCCGCGTAGCGTTCGACGGCGGTGACGAGCATATCGAGGACCGCCTCGGGCTCCCAGCGGGCCGTGTTCACCGATAGATCGTAGATCGTCAGGTCCCGGATATCGATCCCGTAGTACTCCTGATAGCGCTGGGCCTCGCTGGCCTCGCGGGCCTTCGTCTCCTCCGTCGCTCGGGCGGGATCCTTGTCCTCGCGCTCGGCGATGCGTTCGCCGCGGACCCGCGCCGGCGCGTCGAGCCAGAACCGGAAGTCGGCCTGGTCGCCGGCCAGCCAGCCGGCGAGTCGCGACTCGAGGACCAGTTCGTCTTCCTCGACGGCGATCTCCCGAAGCCGTCGGTCGAGATCGCGATCGATCTCGTCGTTTTCCTCGGCGAGTTTGTTGAACTCGAGCGGGGTATACCCCCGCTCGTCGGCGAGTTCGCGGAAGATATCGCCGCCGCTGACGTGGTCGAGATCGAAGGCGTCGGCGAGCAACTCCGCGGTCGTACTCTTCCCGCTGCCCGGCGGGCCGGAGACGGTGAGTAACATACCTTATCTGGGGAGGGTGGTACTAATGAGACTTTTCGTCTCCGCTGTCGGCGGAATTCCGACGGCCGCGGGCGTTCGCTCCGAATCGTGACGGAGACGGTCTACGACGGGGACATGTTGATGTCCAGTGCCTTCCGGATGAGTTGGTTGCAGGCCATCGAACACAGGAAGTACCAGAAGAGCCACACCGGGATGAATCCCTGCAAGCGGTCGCCCCACGAGACCTCGCCGGCGAGCGGGATGACGACCATCTCGCCGCTGATCCCGCCGTACATCTTCCAGTACATCCACAGGAACATCGGGATGGTAAAGAGCATGATCCAGACCATCGGTCGGAACTGCTCTTTGAACATCCCGAGGTTGTCGGCCATGGCTTCCATCTGCTCTTCGCGTGCGCGTTCGATCTCGTTCTCGAGGCGCTCGATCTCGGCCTCGCTCGCGCCGCGTTCCTCCGCGTCCTTTTTCTCCTGTCGGAGTTCCTTCTGTTCTTCCTGAACGGCTTTCATCCGCTCTTGGTATTTCCCCATGATCTCGGGGTTCATCAGGTTCGCCTGAAGCAACGAGGAGTAGAGGCCGGTGATCAGTGCGACCGAGAGGATCACGGCGTAAAACGGCAGCGCCGCGTCGAGGGGCCCGAGCGCGAGATCGAGCGTACTCCCGACGACGTTGCGGATCGAGTCGAACCAGTAGCCGGGCATCAACAGCAACGCACCGACGCCGGCGAGTTTGTCCCACTGCGACCAGCTCGATTCCTCCTCGTCGATCTCGATGTCGGCGGCCGCGCCCCCGCCGTCGCCATCGCCGTCGAGCGCCCGGTCGAAGGCCTCGCGGTCGGCGATCTCGAACCCGTCGTCGCCGTCGACTAGAACGCCCTTTTCGATCAATCGCCCCCACTGTCCGCTCGTCAGGTCGTCGCTGACGTCGGCCCATTGAACCTCGCCGCCGTTCCTGTCGGCTTCCTCGCGGATGGCCTCGAGGGCCGCCGCCATCGAGGAATCCTCGCGGACGAGGGCGTCGATCTTTTCGGCTGTACGCGTCATCTGCTTGGGCTAGGGCACGTCGGCTATACAAGTGTTTTTCTTCGGTCTCCAGTTCCCGGCTCCGTTCGAAATATCACTCGTACAGAACAATGATGGACTGTATTCTGGCCTGAGTTGCGGTGAAACGAGGTCTATAGGACCGGCTACGTTACAATATTCTAACCGATCCTTCCACACAGTTTTATAATAGTGTCATCGTATATAGGAACGAATGACCCGTCTCGGTGGATCTCCATCCGGTACTCGCTCGATGGAGCGTGGAGTGAGTCCGCAAGTCGCGATCGTGCTGCTGATCGGATTCGTCCTCGTTGGGGCGATACTCGTGTTCACTGTCGGTATGGGGGCTCTCGATTCGATTCAGACGCAGGCGACGGACGAGCGCGAACGACAGACCCTCCAACAGTTCGATCACGACCTCTCAGGGTTGACAAACGACGCAACAGGATCCGTGTATCTCGAGGAAGGGCAGTACAATATCTCAAACGAGAGTACGATCCACATCAATAGCTCGAACGGGTTCGAAGAACTCTCGAATTACTCGGTTCCGATGGGGACGCTCCGCCAGAGCGGCGAGTCCGGCACCGAGTACGGATATCAGGCCGGCGGTATCTGGCGCAACGACGGCGGGGGAACGACCGTCGTCTCGGAGCCCGATCTCCGATACTACAAGGACGGCAATTACGGTCGGATCGACTTCTCTATCATGAGCCTCAGCGGAAACGCCGGCCCGGGCGAGAACAGCGTGACGCAGTATAATTCGTCACGGCCGTCGGTCGACACCCCGAGCGAAGACGAGTTCGTGAGCCACGTCGAAATCACCGTCGAGGAAACGCAGTATCACGATGGGTGGTACGAGTTCATGAGCGATGAGTTCAACGCGACCGATATCGACACGGTCGCACGCTCGAAGCCGACCGATTGTAATTTCGATGCCGACGTGAGCTTCGACCGAAATCTCGTCTGTCACGACCGAGACGACCAAACGGTAACCGTCATCGCGACGATCGACGGCAACAATCCGTTCGCCCACCACGTGGGAATCGAGCCGACGATCTACGGCGGTCTCTCCGCCGACAGCATCGAAGACGGGACCGTCGAATCCAACCTGAAGGTTTCAGGGTACACCAACGACACGACGAATACCTCCGACGACCTGTTCACCGTCGAAGATGGATTGGAACTCGAGGGCGATGCAGATATCGAGGGGTACCCAGTCCTCAATGGAATGATCGATCCGTCCACCGGATCAGCGGTCGATCCGATATCGTACGTCTGGGATCCGAACTTCAAAACGAACACGGAGACTGTCGTCGACGACGATGACGATCAGTACAAACGAAACGAGACGTGGATCGCACATCTAACCGACGACGTGATCGCGGCGAACATGTCCCGCCCGTTCGAGACGCACGAAGGCATCGACGACGAGATCAACAACGGTGCGCTGGGCTATCTCAGGGACAACGCCGGCAGTGACATGGTCACCGAGTTCGACAGCACGAGAGACACGATCAACGAATCCGGCCGGTACTACACGAGCGAGTTCGACGTCGACAAAATCGATACGTCGGACGGGGACGTTCATATCGGCGTCGGCGACTTCGAAGACGATACGCTCTCGGGTCTGACCGTCACGGGTGAGAACCAGGCGTATATCTACACTGATACCAACGACCTGGAAATCACCGATGACGGCGGCGACAAGAGCGTCTCGGTCTCCGGGACTCGCAAGGGGAACTTCTGGCTGTACGGAACGAGCGCTACCGAGATCACGTTCGACGACGGGACAGCTTTCGATGGTGTCGTGTACGCACCCGATAGTGAACTCACTCTGGAGGAAGACACCACGATCACTGGAGCAATCGTCGCTGGAGAAACCACTCTTGACGACGACGTGACGGTCAACTTCGATCGGAAACTCCGAACCGACATCCCAATTCCGGAGGAGAATCAAGACATCACGATCGAAGAGGCTCGAGACCCGCTCGACGTGACTTTCGTCCTCGACGGTTCTGGTTCGATGGGTGACGTTGCTGGGTCGGTTACTGGGGATGACTGGCACAATATACGCTACAACTCTTGGACTGTCGATCCAGAAGCAAGTCATTCGCTGGAGGCTATGACTTGTAGCCACCGCAGGTGTACATCGCCAGAGACAATCGAGCCGGGCGGTACCTTCGATGCGAACGTCGTTCGAATCAAAGATGGTTCGGATAGTAGTAGTGTTGCGCTCGGCAGTGGAAACGATCCCTTTGAAATCCGTGCCGATGCGACACAAGACTTTATCAGTGCATTAAACGAGTCGAACGATGATCGTGCCGGCGTGTTCGAATTCGACACCAACGGACGGACCTTACACAGCCTGAGTTATGACCTCTCGAGCGTCAAGAGTTCAGTTTCGGTCGAGGCAGACGGGGGGACGGAGATGGCAGCGGGAATGTCACCTGCCCTCGATCAGTACAGTAGTTCGAACGACAATGAACGCGTCATGGTTCTGCTGAGCGACGGTAAAAACAGCTATGGAAATAGTGCAACCGAGGAGGCAGTCGACGATGCGATCGACAAGGACGTGACGATCTATACGGTCGGTCTCGGTAACAACCTCGACGAAGAGTTATTGAAAGAAACTGCAACCAAAACCGGCGGCGAATACTACACCGCAGACAATGCCGAGGAACTGAAAGACAAATTCGGTCTAATTGCTGAGCGCGAAATCACCGACAAAGAAATCACGTTCGAGGTCGGGAATCTCCCCGATCCGGGCGAGTCCTCGAACGACTACGTGGTCAATATCGAGACCCAGCAGGTTCGTGTCGAAAACTAACTACTCCGAATCGCTACCAGCGTCGCATTACGGGCCGTTCTAAGCGCCGTTTCGGACGGAATACGCCGGATCCCTAAAAGGAAGTCACCGCCGTCCGTCGATGATCCTCGAGCAAACGACTACGACGCGTCTTCGATCGTGTCCTTCACGTCCGCCCAGACCGCGTCGGGGGCCTGCTCGCCGTCGACGCGCTCCAAGTCGCCCTGCTCGTCGTAGTACTCGATGACCGGTTCCGTGTTCTCGTGGAAGACCGACAGTCGCTCGCGGACCGTCTCCTCGGTGTCGTCGTCGCGCTGCTCGAGTCGGTCCTCCACTTCGGGGTCCTCGGGCGGGTTGTACTCGACGTGGTAGATGTCGCCCGTCTCGGGGTCGAGCCGGCGGCCGGTCAGCCGGTGGACGAGTTCTTCCTCGCCCACGTCGAGATAGAGGACGACGTCGAGGTCGGTCATGCCCTCGAGTTCCTCGGCCTGCTCTAAGTTCCGCGGGTAGCCGTCGAGGACGAAGCCGTCGGCCTGGGACAGCGCTTCGTCGACGATCGCGTTGACGACGTCGTCGGGGACGAGTTCGCCCTGATCCATGTACTCGCCGGGCGTGTCGTACTCGGTGTCCATGTCGGAGATGTCCATCTCCTTGTTCGATCGCAGCGCGTCGCCGGTCGTGATGTGATCGACGCCGAACTCCTCGATGATCTTTGCGCTCTGGGTGCCCTTCCCTGCCCCGGGCGCACCGAGGATCAGGATTCGTGGCTGTGCCATACGCCACCATTTACGGGCGTCACATAAAGGCTTAAAGAATCGGGCACGTCTGTCGGTGTATGACCCGCTTCGACGCCGCCGAACCCGCCGAGCGCCGGAAACTGTACGTCGACGCCATCACCGCTCATCGTGAGCGAAACAGCGCGTTTTGTACCCTCGAGGTCGACGAGGGGGCACTCGAGTCCGATGACGAGTCGACCACCGATCTGGGCGCCCCCTGGATCCAGTTCGGCGACGATACGATCAACCTCGACTGTACCGATGCGGAACTCGAGTCGGTGAAGTCCCTCCTCGAGGGGTTCCCCGCGTTCAAGATCGACGATCTTCATCGCCCCGAGGAGGCCGAAGGGGTCAACGTCAGGATCAGCGCCAAAGCTGATCCGAACCGGATCGCACAGTTTCTCGACGACGTCTTCCTCGAGGTGTACGAACTGCCGTCGACGGTTCGTGTCTGGGCAGTGGAAGTGTAAGCGCGCGGGCGCGCACAGATACCAGGAATCGGGGTTCGACCGGCACCGGTTCGCGTTGCCGCCGGCACCGGAACCGAACTGGTTCGCCAACGGACTCATGCTGAAGAGTAACCTGTGCCCAGAAAGACATGACTCCGGGGCCGGCGGCGACAGAAAGAAGGGCGTCGGGTCCAACCCACCAGTGATGAATCGTGACAGTGGTATCGGCCGCGTCGTCAGTGGAGGCGGGGATCGGACGTTGCAACCGACAGACCGTATCAGTCGGGCGGTTTCCAAATAGATAAGTGCCCCCAGCAATCATCCTCCGACATATAACCGGCATTCAAAAGAGATGAACACACTTTACAGCGCACTCATCGCTCCGATGCAGCGGACCCGCGTCGACGTGTTCGAGAATATCTTTCTGGTATTCCTCGGACTCGGGACGCTCGTCGGCATCGTCGTGGTCGCGTACACCTTGTACAACGCGTACAAGTACCGCGACACCGGCGAGCCCGCGGGCGACGACGAGGATCTGCCATCGGTCGGGGAGTTACCGACAGGCGGAAAGGGCGGCAAGAAACTGTTTCTCTCGTTCGGCATCAGCGCCGTCATCGTCATTTCGCTGGTGATCTGGACGTACGGGATGCTGCTGTACGTCGAAGATCCGGGCACTGACGGCGCGCAAGACTCGATCGAAGTCGAGGTTACTGGAGACGGCTTCGCCTGGTTCTACGAGTACGATACCGGGATCGAAGCGACCAGCACCCTTCGAGTCCCCGCCGGGGAACGGGTCTGGTTACAGGTGACCTCGGGTGACGTCTGGCACAACTTCGGCATACCCGATCAACGGGTGAAAGCCGACGCGATCCCCGGCGAGTACGACGAGACGTGGTTCCAGGCCGACGAACCCGGCAAGTCCGAAATCGAGTGTTTCGAACTCTGTGGCGAGTACCACACCTCGATGGTCGGCACGCTCGATGTGATGCCCGAAGACGAGTTCGACCAGTGGATGGACGACCAGCTGACGATGCGGTTCACCATGGTCGACGGAAACGAATCCCGAGTCACCGAGGGCTACGAGCTGACCCTCGAGCATCAGGAGAACGACTCCATCGAGGACCGCACCCTCACGGCCGAGGAGTTCGATAACGGGACGGTCGAGATCACCGATATCGAGCAGGCCGGCCAGTACAACGTGACGATCGAGTCGACCGACGGGCAGTTCGAGACGGTCGAAGACCAGTTCGACATGACCGGTCCGGTCGACGAGACCTACACGCTCGAGATGAACGAGAGTGAAAACAATGCAAGCGAAACGAACGACGGAGGTGAGAACTGATGGGTGACCTCCCGCCGAAGCGGTCGATCAAGCGGTGGCTGGTCACAACCAACCACAAAGACGTCGGTATCCTCTATCTGACGACGGCGATGTTCTTCCTGCTGTTCGGTGGCGTCCTCGCGCTGCTGTTTCGCGCCCACCTGTGGCAGACGGGCGGCACCGGACTGCTGACGAACGACCAGTACTACCAGTCCGTCTCCGGACACGGACTCATCATGGTCTTTTGGTTCCTGTCGCCGATCGCGAGCGGCTTCGCGAACTACTTCGTGCCGCTTCAGATCGGCGCGAAAGACCTTGCGTTCCCCCGGCTGAACGCGCTGAGTTACTGGTTCTACCTGTTCTCGGGCATTCTCATGGGGATCTCGTTCTTCCAGGGCGGCTCGTTCTCCGGCGGCTGGACGATGTACGCCCCGCTGAACGTGCCGACCTATACCCCGGCGATGGAGGCGATGACCGGCGGGAACGCGATGGTCCTTGGCCTGGTCTTGTTCTGTATCTCCATCACGATCGGGACCGTGAACTTCCTGACCACGATGCACCGATCCCGTGCAGAGGGGCTCGGTCTGTGGAACATGCCGATGTTCTCGTGGTCGTGGCTGCTGACCGCCTGGATGATGCTGTTCGCGTTCGCGGCACTGCTTGCAGCCGTGCTGTTGCTCTCGGTCGATCGGCTGTTCCTCACGCAGTACTTCGCGACCGATCAGGGCTCGAGCCTGCTGTGGGCGCACATCTTCTGGTTCTTCGGCCATCCGGAGGTGTACATCGTCTTCTTCCCGGCACTGGGAATCATGTTCGAGACGTTCCAGACGTTCACCGGACGACGACTCGTCGGCCGGAAGTGGGTCATCATCGCGATGGTGCTGGTGGCCGTCCAGTCGTTCCTCGTCTGGATGCACCACATGTTCCTGTCGACGATCAACCTCCCGATCAAGACCCTGTTCATGGCGACGACGATCGGGATCTCGTTACCCTTCGACCTGATGGTCTTCGCGCTGATCTACACCATGGTCAAGGGCCGCGTTCGGTTTACGACGCCGTTCCTGTTCTCGCTCGGCGCGCTCGTGTTGTTCATCCTCGGTGGCATTACCGGGGTCTTCCTCGGAGCCGTCGTGCTCGACTACGAGTTCCGCGGCACCTACTGGGTCGTCGCCCACTTCCACTACGTGATGGTCTCGGGCGTCACGGCACTGATGGGCGGCATCTACTACTGGTGGCCGAAAATTTCCGGGAAGATGTACTCCGAGCGGCTCGGAAAGCTCAACTTCGCGGTCTACTTCATCGGGTTCAACCTGCTGTACTTCCCGATGTTCATGGCCTGGGAGACGCCGCGCCGTGTCTTCCACTACGGCGAGAGCGCACAGCTCTACCACCAGCTGGCGACTGTCGGGGCGTTCGTGTTCGGGGCCTCGTTCCTGATCATGTTCTACACGCTCGGGAAGAGCCTGCGCTCCGGCCCCGACGCGCCCGATAACCCGTGGACCTACTCCCGGACCGCCGAGTGGGCGATCCCGTCGCCCCCGCCGCTCGAGAACTGGGGCGACCGGCCCAGCTACGCCAGCGGCCGTCTGGAGTTCGTCGACGATACCGCCACGGCGACCGACGGTGGCGTCGCACAGGAAACGACCGGTGCGACGACGAGCCACGAGGAGGAACACGCCGACCACGCCAGCATCTGGCCACTCGGTATCGGTGTCGCGACGTTTACGTTCTTCCTGGGGCTCAGCGGCATCACGCCGTATGTCTTCTCGTTCGTCGATTCACACATCACCAGCGAGGTCGGTAGCTTCGTGACGCTCGATTCGGCACCCGCACAGAACATCATCTATCCGGCTCTGGTGGCCCTCGGCGTGGTACTGCTTGGGATCTCGCTGTTCCAGTTCGGCCGCGAGCAGTTCGACGCGCCCGAAATGGCGGTCGCCGAGCGCTGGCCGTTCGGCGGCATCAGCAACCAGAAGATGGGCGTCTGGGTCTTCCTGGCCTCGGACGTCGTCGTCTTCGGTGCCGCCATCGGGGCGTACGTCTTCATGCGGCTCCACATGGGCTGGGACGCCTGGCACCTCGACGCAATCACGAACGCCGGCCTGTTCAACACCTACGTCCTGCTGACCTCGAGTTTCACAGTCATCCTCGCACACGTGATGGCCGAGCGCGGGAACAAGAAGGGGCTGCTCGGCGCGCTGAGCGCAACGGTCCTGCTCGCCATCGTGTTCATGGGTGTCAAGGCCTTCGAGTACAGCAGCAAGTTCGCCGACGGTCATTACTGGTTCAGCGGGATCGAGTACTCGTTGTACTTCGTGACGACCGGGCTCCACGCCCTGCACGTCATCCTCGGCGTCTTGGTCGCGCTGTTCATGATCTACCGCGTCGTCTCGGTCGACGCCTACCTCGAGGACCACGCGCCCGTCGAGTCCTTCGGACTCTACTGGCACTTCGTCGACATCGTCTGGGTCTTCCTGTTCCCACTGTTCTACCTGATGTAAGGCCCGCGCCGACGCGGGCTTTCGCGTTCGGTCGTGATTCGGCGTTCGAACGGTTGCGAGCTCGCCACTGTGTCCGACAGCAACCGACAGCCAGCGGTCTCGCCAGTCACGGACGAGACGGCACACGGGGCAGTTCCGGGTCCGAGCCGCAATGCGATGGCGGCCGACCGACGGCGGACGGAAACGGCGATCGACCCACCGCGGGAGTCACGTACCGCGGGCCCGTACTGCGAGTATGAGCGAGGCGATTCCGGTGACCGTGATCACCGACGAGGGCGACCGCGTCATCGAGGTCGAGTCCGGAACGATCCTGCGGGACGCGCTGCTCGACCACGGGTTCCCCGTCTACGGGACGATATCACGAGTCGCCAACTGCGGGGGGCGAGGGCTGTGTTCGACCTGTACCGTCGAGGTCGAGCCCGCGCCGGAACCGACCCACTGGCACGACGCCGCGGCGGTCCGGTTCGGCTATCCGCGCCTCTCCTGTTGTCTGGCGGTCGAGGAGCCGCTGACGGTCCGATGTCTCGACAAGCACGTTTGGGGGCAGATCCTCCCGCGTCGGCCTTCCTCGGAGTCCTGACCGCGTGTCGCCGTCGGTCGACAGCCGCCGCAGTTACGAGCCGCCCGATCGATACCGGACCAGAACGACGAGTCCGAGACAGCTCGCGAGCAACGCGACGCTCACGATGACGGCCGCGCTTGAGAGCGAGTTCCCCCCGGGTTCGGCATCGCTCGAGCCGTCGGTTGTCGGGCGGCTCGGTTCGCGAACGGGCGCGATCGCGTCCGCGGCGGCGCTGGCGTCGACGAGACCGTCACCGTAGCGAGTCGCGACCGTCCCGTCGTCGGCGTCCGCGGGCACTCGAGCGGTCCCGGTGAGCGCGGCTTCGATCTCCGCCGGCGTCGCGTCGGGCGCGATCGAGAGCAACAGGGCGGCCGTCCCGGAGACGTGTGGCGTCGCCATGGACGTTCCCGGAAGCGACTCGTACCCGCCTCCGGGGACGGCGCTCGTGACGGCGACGCCGGGTGCGACGACGTCGGGGACGGTGTACGACGGCGGGGCCGTCCAGTCTGCCGGCGCTCCGGTCCACTCCTCGCGGGTGATGCGTTCGCCGCCCGAGAACGGCGGGACGGTGCCGGTCGAATCGACCGCGCCGACGGTGAGCGTTTCGTAAACGTTCCCCGGACTCCCCGAGGTGGCCGGGCCCTCGTTGCCGACCGCGCCGACGACCACGACGCCGCTTTCCCGCGCGTTGCGGACCGGATCGATCAGCTGGGCGTATCGGCCGGTCGCCCCGAGACTCATACTGAGAACGTCGGCGTCTCGCTCGACGGCCCACTCCATCCCGGCGACGATCTGTGCGAAGGTCCCGCTCGTCTCGTTCAAGACGAGTCCGTGGAGCAACTCGGCGTCGGGGGCCACGCCGACGGCGGTCCCGCTTGCGTCCCCGCCGGCGACCGTCGCGCTGACGTGGGTCCCGTGGACGCCGGTATCGTGTGGCGTCGACTCGAGTCGCTGCCCGGTCGCGTCGAACTCCGCCCAGCCGCCGGGGAAAGTCGGGTCCGACGGGTCCTCGGTCGCGAGGTCGATGTCGGGATGGGTCGGGTCGACGCCGGTGTCCAGCACCGCGACGCGGACGCCCTCGCCGCGGGCGTCGTACTCGTCCCAGACGGCCGGCGCGTTCACCTGTGCGAGCCCGTCCGTCGTTCGCGACCCGCCTGCGGTCGCTGCCGTCGCCGCGGTCGGACTCGTCGCCGTCGCGTTCGCGCGTGCCGGGGGTTCGGGGACCGAGACCGCGAAGTTCTCGTGGACCGCCTCGACGGCGTCGAACCGGTCGAAGGTTTCGTACTCGACCCGGTCGGTGTCGACCGCGAGGACCACGGCGTTGGTCAGCCAGAAGCGCTCTTCGACGGCCAACCCTCGTCTGTCGTCGGCGTACTCGAGCAGGGGGTCCTGAGTCGCCTCGGCGTGGGACTCGAGCCGGCGTTCGGCCTCGGCGTCGCTTACACCGTCGGGAACAGTCGGCTCGGAGAGTCTGACGACGACCTCGACGGTTGGGCCGTCGGTCGGCAACTCGTCGTCGATGACGATCGAGTCGTCCGCAGCGGCCGTTCCGGCGTCGTCGGTCCCGGCCGTCCCGAGCGCGAACGGCGCGCCGAGGGAGGCGAGCAGCAGGCAGGCGACGACGAGGGTGCCGACGGCGTCCGTGCGGGGGCGGCCAGCGGCCATGTGACCGACACTGTGTCGTCAGCGGGCAAAGAGATTCTGGAGAACGAACCGGTCGGCGAACCGCACGAGCTATCCGGCCCAGACGAGCGCGTAGACGAACGTAAACAGAAAGTAGACGAGAAACACCGAGATGGCGGCCTTGAAATGAAACGTGAACAGGTCGTACTCCTCGTCGTCGCGTTCCTCGTCGAAGGCCTCGTGCTCCGCGTCCGTACACTCCTCGGCGTGTTCGACCCCGACGTGGAAGGTGACATAGCGGTCGGCGCGAAACGGCCGCCCGCAGTACGGGCAGGTCGCTGCCGGGCCGTCCGGCGGCACCTCGTACTCCGGCTCGAGCGTGCGATCGGTCGCCATTCGGTCGGTCGTTGCAGCGGCGCGAAGAAGTGATTGCCGGTTCGAAACCCCGGGCCGGTCGACCGGACGCCGCGACGGCCCGTCGATCGGGACGGCCGTCAGCTCGGGACGTACGGCGGACTCATCGAGCCCTGCGAGACGAGATACAGGCTCGCCATCGTGAAAAAGACCATCACGACGATCAGCGGGTACTGGCTCCGGATCGCCTGCAGTTTCCCGGGGAAGAGGTCAAAGGAGACGGTGTGGCTGACCCACACCGCGAGGACGTGGCCGAGCAGGATGCCGGCGATTTCGACGTAGCCGAACCAGCCTGGCAGGGCGTAGCGCGTCGGGTTCGGCGGCGGGTTCAGCGGCATCGCCACGGCGTCGACCAGCGACGGCCACAGCGAGAGCCCAAAGCCCACGTAGTGTGCGAGGTGATAGCCGGCCGCGATGGCGAGCAACGGGGCGGCGAGTCTGAGCCCGAGATAGGTCCGGGAGAGATACGTCTCGGCCCGCTCGCGGGTCCGATCGACGGCGATCCAGTAGACCTTCCAGAAGGCCGCGAACCCGCCCGCCAACAGCGCCAGATAGACCAGTCCCGGCGGCAGGCCGATCCCGACCAGCGCCTCGATCGTCCGGACGCCGATCGGGGTGACGATGAAGCCGCTGTAGGTCAGCTCCCAGACCAGCGCCAGCACGAACGCGACGAGCGATCGGTCGGTCACGAGGTCGGCTTCGCTCAACCGCGCGCCCGGAAACCGAACCTCGAGCCCGTCGTCGGTCCGCTGGATCGGCGCGACGGCCCCGTAACAACGGAACCACAGCGAGAGCGGGTCCCCGCGACGAAACCACGTCTCGGGGGAGAACACGACCGCGCTCGTGAGCGTAAACGACGAGTACAGCAGGAGGACGAGAACCAGCGCCTGTGGCGACGACGTCAGCGGCGCGACGACCTCGAGCCAGACGAAGACCAACAGCGCGATCACGGCGGGCCAAGAGCCGTACGCCTCCGGGTAGGGCTCGTCGGCGCTTGGCAGGGCCTCGGCGATCCGTCGCCAGGGGTTCAGCGCGGGCCAGGGGTTCCCGACCGTGTACGCGAAAATCGTCAGCAGCGCGCGGCCACCGGCGAACGTCACGAGAACCGTCGCGCTGACCAGCCCGATGTTCGGTCCGAGGACGCCGACGACGAGGATACCGGCCAGTCCGAGCAGGCCGACGACACCGAGCAACAGGGCACCGGCCGATTCGATCCGCTTCGCGGGCGACTCGAGGGCGCGGTCGTGGTAGGTTCCGATGACGTCCCGATCGGTCACGAGCATGGTCAAAAGCGCCGAGGCACCGACCGCGCCGCCGCCGGTCGCGAGGTAGAGCCACGTCGGCACGGAGACGTCGCTGCCGCCGGTGAGACCGGCGGCGACGTTGCTGGCGGCGGCGACGCCGGCACCCACAGCCAGCGCGACGAACGCGACCGCGAGGCCGATACCGCACCGGCGGACGACAGCCGACCGTCCACTCATTGGCGGCGATTCGGGCTGGTCGTGCATCTACGTGTCGCTTCCGCCGTCGGCGGCCATCGGTCACGACCGCGGCCGAGCCGTCGCGACGCAGTGACTCCCGTCTCGAGGGGAGTCGCATGAGGAAGGTATAAGTATCCGTCACCCACATTCGTCACTAATGGCGAGCATTCGGACGTACAGCCTGATTTACGTGGCACTGATACTGCTGGCGACGGGGAAGTTCGTCTTCTTCCACTTCCCGGATATCTTCAGCTATGAGTTGGCAGTGGGCGGGACCATGATTCTGGCGGTCATCAAGGTTTCGCTGATCGCCGGCTACTTCCAGCACCTGAAAGACGAGCCCCGATCTGTCACCTACATGATGCTCACCGCAGTGTTCATGGTCGTCCTGCTGACCCTCGCTGCGGGGTACTCGATCCAGTAACGTCCACTGACGGTCCGAAATCTGCTCATTCTCTCTCCGGTCGGGTAGCGCGTTCGTTCGATCACGGTCCGGTCGCGCAACCAGTACTCCATCCCGTTTACCGCGAGGACGTGGTGTCGGCCGCTCGATCACCGACGATCGGGGCCGTCGACAGGGACGCGGCGACGCCGGTGCTCCGGATCGTCGGTCCCCACCCGAGAGGCGTCGGCCGCGCTTGGTCGCCCGTTCTCGAGTCGGGTGCGGATCGCAGTGGCGTTGTCATAGAGCAGCGCCAGCCGCTCGACGTTCTCCCGCGGATTGGCGTGAAAGCGCCACGGGCTCTCGGCCTCGACGTGAAGTTCGGCCTGTGACACGAGCGCGCTGCCGAGGTACGCGGCGAAGGTCCGCGGCCGGATACCGATCGCGTCACAGTACCTGACCAACTGCTCGGCGACGCGAGTCGAGTACAGCGTCTCCGCGAGGAACGCGGTCCGCAGGCCCGACTCGAATCCGTCGAACGCGATTTCGGCGAGTTTCAGCGTATAGAACCCCGGGTCGGCCACGGGATCGCACTCGAGCCGGCCGTACTCCCAGTCGATGACGCGGGCGATCGAGCCGTCGTCGTCGACGAGGACGTTCCCCGGGTGATAGTCCCCGTGAGCGGGGACCGCCGGGTATTCGATCGGGCCGGAAAGCGATGGCGGCGTCACGTCGAATCCGGTCGGCGTGAGTTCGCGGCGGGCGTCCTCGGTCGACAGCGTTCGCCGCGACCCGGCGTGTGTCCGCTGCACGGTTCGAATCCAGTCCAGTCCCGTCTCGAGGACCCGACAGAACTCGTCCGGGTCAGGCGGCGTCTTCCAGCCGGCGGCGACGGTCGCGAGCGGTGTTCCATGTGCCGGGGACTCGACCAGTACCGACCCAAACGGCGACGCCGCGAGGTCGACGTCGGGGACGGTCCCTGCCAGCGGTCCCTCGCCGATCGAGAGCGACGAGAGAGTCGTCGCGGCTCGGTCGTTGAACCAGCCGTGGCCGGGGGCGTTCGGTACCTTTCTGACGGTCTCGAGGTCGCCGTCGACGAGTTCGAAGACGAGCGACCGGTTCGCACCGCGGCGCAACACGCGGGCGGTCGCGTCCGACGGCGCGTCCGCGTTCGCGGTCGGGGCTGTCCGGCAGACGGCGACGTAGCTCGGATACGGCCGTCGGAGGAGGCCGACCTTGTTCGCGAGGGAGACGCCGGATCGAAGCAGTTGCGAACCGGCCGTCTCCGTTCCGATCGTCTCCAGCACCCACTCGAGGGCGTCGGGATCGTCGGCCGGGACCGCCCACCGGTACCGTCGTCCGCCGGGGAGCAATCCGATCAGGTCGACCTCGTCGAATCCCCGCGCTTTCATCTCGGCGACGAACCGAGCGGGGACGGACCGTCCGATCGCCGACAGCGAGCGGTCGCCGGTCGTTGGTCCTCCCGCCGCGCCGAGTCGTTCGGTCAGGCCAGCCGTCCGCAGCCAGCCGTCGACCTGCGTGACGAGCGTCCCACCGGGTTCGAGGGCGTCGGCGAGCCGGTCAATGCGTTCGAAGAACGCGTCGTCCGGTGACCGCGATCCCGTCGCAACGACGGTCTCGAACGATCGGTTTCGAAGCACCGACTCGAGGCGCTCGGGCGCGATCGGAACGACGTCGGTGTCCTCGAGCGCGGGTCTGGCCGCGAGAAATCGGTGACCGATCGGAGTCGGCTGAGCGGCGTAGACGGTGTCGGCAAGCGATGCGAGAAGCGGCGTCGTCCGCCCCCACCCGGGCGAGAGATCCAGACAGGAGCCGGCGATATCGTCGGCAACGAGGGCGTACCAGCCGTCGTATTCGACGCCGAAAAGCGGCGTGAGTATCGACCGGGGATCCGGGACCGATTCGATCAGCGACTCGACTGCCGCGTGTCGATCGCCGCGCTCGAACCGGTCGACGAACGTCCGGACGGCTGCCCGCTCGGTATCGAAGTCGACGGATCGGAATGACACGATCGGGATACCGACGGGTACGGGTTTTGATATGAAGGTATTACCAATATATAGCACACCGGAAGGGTACTGTTACCGCGGTACTGCTCGGGACTCGGGGTGGATCGACGCCGGGACTGGCCCCGGTCCCGACCCGGTGTTCTCACTGTCCGTGGCCTCCGCTCGAGACACGACCGCTCCCGTCTCGGTTGCGACCGCGGGTGGCGGCGGTTCTACGATCCGTCGTGACCGAACTGCCTCGCAGTACGCGGTCCCACCGTGAGACGAGAGTCGCCACTGAACGTCATTGCACACCTGATCGCACGAGAACGTCGCGGTCAGTGTATGAATCGGTGCGGTGGCGACTACCGATCACGTCAATATTGCGAGCGTCTCTCGAGGATCGACGAGTCCGCTCGCCGTGATCAGGACGCCCCAGACGGCGACGCCGAGCGCGACGACGCCAGCGAGGGCGACGAGACTCGAGACGTGGGGAACGGCGATCAGAACCGCGGCGCCCATTCCCGCCGAGATGACGACGATGAGCGCCAGAGACTGACCGATGCGGGCGTAGTCGAACGCGATCTCGCGGTACATCACGAAGACGTTGACGGCCGCGTAGATCCCGTAGGTGACGACGGTCGCGAACGCCGCTCCCGGGACGCCAAAGCGCGGTATCAGGACGACGTTGAGGGCGGCGTTGGCCGCGGCCGTGACGCCTTTCGCGACGGCCCGGTCCGACGCGCGACCGAGGTAATCCAGCCCGTTCGTGGTCACGTTCGTGATCGCCTGAAAGACGACGTAGATCGAGAGCAGTTGGAGGACCGGCACGGCACCGGCGTACTCGGCACCGAA
The DNA here is from genome assembly GCA_000690595.2 of Natrinema mahii. GTDB lineage: Archaea > Halobacteriota > Halobacteria > Halobacteriales > Natrialbaceae > Natrinema > Natrinema mahii. Next base: position 899,138 of record JHUT02000001.1, read on the forward strand.
AACCAGTCGGACGGTCGGATCCGCGACGAGGATCAGCCCAACGGCGGCTGGGACGTACAACAAGAGGACATACTGCAGCGTCGACTCGTAGATCCGCGCCGCTTCCTCGAGTCCGCCGTTTGCCTTCTGTTCGCCGTAGGTCGGCGAGACGGAGAAGCCAAGCGAACTGGCTGGGACGAGGACGAAACCGGTGATCTGCTTGCTGAGGACGTAGTAACTGACCGAGACCGGCGTGAGGAAGTAGCCGACCAGGACCGTGTCGATCCGGTTGTCGAGGACGCTCGCGCCCGAGGAGGCCGTCAGCGGAACGCTGTAGCGAAGCAGTCGGTTCCGGAGTGCCGGCTCGCTGCCGTCATCGTCGTAGGCCGTATAGAAGCGCCGGTAGAGGAGGACGAGTCCCGCGGCCGTCGCGAGGGCCGCCCCGACCAAATAGCCGAGCAACGCACCGACTACCCCGAGGCCGAGAGCGGTAAACGCCATGATGAAACCGACCCGGCTGACGTGGTCGACCACCCTGAGGATCGCACTGAGTTCGACCCGATTGAACCCCTGGAGAAGCGTCTGGCCGTACGAGTTCAGCGACCGGAAGACGAGATAGACCCCACCGACCAGCAACGGCATCGCTGCCTCTGGGGTCTCGAGGGCGACAGCAAGGTGCTCGTGACCGACGATCACCGCGCCCGCGACGACCGCGATCAACGCGAGTCGAACGCCCAGCGAGATCCGGAGGATATACGGGACTTTTCCCGCGTCAGTCTCCTTGTACTCGGAGACGTACCGTGCAGCCGAGCGACCGATACCCAGATCGGCGAACAGCCCCGCGACACCGACGACTGCGATCACGAAGAACAACAGCCCGTACTCGTCGGGAGAAAGCAGTACCCGGGCGAGCAACAGCATCAGTAGGCCGTTCGCGACGTTCGTGACCAGACGGGCGCCCAACGTCACTTTGAAGCCGTCGCGGATCCGTTCAGTGGCCGACATCGATCACCGTCTCCGTCGAACGACCCGGCCCCGTAGCCGTCGCCGCCCGACCGAAAACTGTCGCCCGGTCCCACCGGTGTCGGTGTTCGAACCGTTCCTGATCACTGCCCGGACGGTCCAGGGCTGACGACATTGTTATCATCCGGTTACTTCGACCGAGACCGGTTTCGACGTCCGAAACGACGCCTACTCGACGCGGTGTTCCGGCAGGGGTCACCCCGCCGACCAGGTCGATCCCGGCCGACTCGAGAATCCGCTTTCCGCCGATGTCAGGTCAGCTGCGCGGCGGTTGCCCGGAGATCGACCGCTCCGCTGAGCGTCGCCAGCCCGGCCCAGCTTCCCACACCGATCGCGATGACGCCGACGAGAGCCGGGATCGACGATACGTAGGGGAGAAACGCCGAGACGGCGATTCCCATTCCGGTGGCGATCGCAAGCGCAAGCGCGAGCGATCGGGCCAGCCGCCGCCGGTCGAGCGAGAGTTCGCGGTGCATGACGTAGACGTTGAGCAGCGTGTAGAGCCCGAACGTCACAACGGTCGCAGCGGCCGCGCCCGCGGCGCCGTAGATCGGGATCAGAACGATGTTGAGTGCGACGTTGCCGGTCGAAGTCACTCCCTTCGCCACGGCTCGCGCCTTCGCCCGTCCCAAATAGTCCAGCCCGTTCGTCGTCACGTCGGTGATCGACTGGAAAACGACGTAGACGCCGAGTGTCTGTAATACCGGGGCCGCGCCCGCGTACTCCGCACCGAAAACGAGCCTGACGGCCGGCTCCGCGACGAGGATCATCCCCACCGCTGCCGGCAGATACAGCAAGAGCACGTACCGAAGCGACTGCTGGTAAAGCCGGGCGGCGCGATCGAGCGAGTCGGTCGCCTTCTGTTCCCCGAAGGCCGGGGACAGCGAGAAGCCAAGCGACCCCGACGGGACGGTGACGAACTCACTGATCTGTTTGCCGAGTACGTAGTAACTGACTGCGACGGGGTTGCCGAAGGCCCCGACCAGCACAGTATCGACGCGCCGGTCGAGGACGTTCGCACTGTGAGAGGCCGTCAGCGGAACGCCGTATCGAAGGAGACGGTTACGAAGGGACCGACTTCCACCGCCATCCTCGTACTGCGTGTAGAACTCGCGATAGAGCAGAGCGGCCCCGAGACACGTCGCGAGGACGGCCCCGATAACGTAGCCGGCTAACGCACCGACGACGCCCAGACCGAGGGCAGTCAACGCGGCGACGAACAGGACCCGCGTCACGTTGTTGACCACCCCAATGACGGCGCTCAAGTCCACCCGGTTGAACCCCTGAAAGAGCCGCTGGTGGTACGAGTACAGCGAGAGAAAGCACAGATAGACCGCACCGAGAAGCAACAGCGTCGACAGTTCCGGCGCCTCGAGAACGTCGGCGACGACATCACGGACCAACACGAGCAGACTGCCGACGACACCGATCAGGAGAAGGCGGTACCGCAGCGATGTCCGTAGGATAAACGGCACCGACGACGGGTCGGTCTCCTTCCGGTCCGAGACGTATCGCGCCGCGGACCGGGAGAGCCCGAGATCGGCGCCCAGTTGCAACACGGAGACGATCGCGATCACCAGAAACAACAGCCCGTACTCGTCCGGCGTCAACAAAAACCGGGCGAGCAACAGCATCAACAGGCCGTTCGCGACGCTGTTGACGATGCGTCCCCCGAGCGTCGCCTTGAACCCATCGAGGACGCGATCAGTTACCGACATGGACAGTCGTGACTCGAGTCGACGACGAACGAACGGATCGACCACTCCATAGGCGATGGGTCACGCATCTCGACCTCGACCGGCACACGGCGTTTCTGGGCGGGCGATTCGCCGAGACTGCCTCTCGAACCCGATACGGCGCATTCGGTTCTCGAGACGGGCAGTGAAATCATTGTAATCCGGATCGTATATCCGGTACGGCGGCCCATACCGGTCCCGTAACCGCGTCCCAGGCGAGTCGTGCCGTCCGACGCGAGTCCGACCTGCGCTGACGTGGAGACTATCGTAGCCGCTGAAACGGTACACACACTGATCGCAAGCCACCGTTCGATCAGGTGTGCAATGCGTTCAGCGGCTACTGTCGGTGTGGTCGCGTAACCACCTCTTACCTGGCGACCGTCTCTCGGTCCGGAACCGATGAGACCGTTCGTATCGGCGCCGAGGCTATCGGCCGAACTCGATAAGCGGTCACTGTTCGAAGCGAAAAACGGCGAGTTCGGCAGTTACTCGTTGCCGAACATCTGGCGCATCACCCGTTAGTATTGAACACATTGTATTGTTAGAAGTGATCTAATCCTCTTCTCTTTCGTCTCAATTGGAAGTCAGTCTTGACGAGAATCCGCCCGGAACTATACCCAGTTTGGTGCGAATCCTCTTTTTCGCACCAAACTACCAACTATTCACTGAGAATCGAAATCACATTGTGAGTGGCCAGTACAGCATTCAAAATCCGTCCTGTATCTTTTTCCATTCCGTGGTAGAACACACTCGTTTTTCTTTAACCCCGAATAGTTTCGACTCTGTGTAACAGTAATCCCAGTCTTGTTCGAATTCCGGCTTCTGGTTTTTATGTTCCCAGTTGATTGATTCGACAGCGTTGATCTTGATCCCGTTAAAGACCATGTCTCTATATTCTACGGGAGGGGATATAAATCTTGTCAGATACTCAACCGTTACCTTTATCAGAAAAGCGGACGCCGCACAATCAATTCCAAGCCTACGTTCACCTCAAGTTCATTCTCTCTCGCTTCACTAATGTGTATGAAAATAAACAAACAGTTAGAAAGAAATACTAACCGACTAATGTTGATCGCAACCAGCATGCGGCGACCATCACTCCCACTCTCAACATGGGTTGTAAACCTCCGTGATCGTCTTCACCACGGGTTGATGTGGCTACTTCGCGGAACAATCGCGGTTCTCACTTGGATTTTCGGACTCTACCTCCCTTCTCGAGAAACCATCTGGAACACACTGGTTCTCTGGTGGCGTCGATACTCAGGATTTTCCGCGAGTGTTTTCCTCGCAATCCTCCCTGCCCTCACGTACATCCTCATCGAGGAATACACTGGTCTCTCCAGAATCCGAACCGAACGATCATGGTGGGGGAATTTCTTCGTTGATCTTGCCGAGATAGCTACTGTCATTCTTGTTGTCGCGTTTTTCGCGGTGTACTTCCTTCGGACACTGTACTGGTTCCAAGAGACACTCCCGAAATACTGGAACCGATACACACCACCACATGTTCGTGAGAATACGACCGCAAAGGCAGAAGATACTGATCGATCAGTTTCGGACGTGTTTGATGACTCGGAATGGGGTGCGTTAAAATGGTTTAGTTATGGAATCGGATTCTTTGCTGGTCTCATTCTCTTTCTTCTCGGCCTCGAGAGAGGATTAGACATGACTGGTCTCCTTCCAGAATTTGAAGAGCATATCGTGCAAGGATTATCCGAAGATGGACTCGTGAGTTCCTTCGCGCAAATGGTGAAAATGCTACCATTGGTTGGAGAAGTCTACAGTTTCACCGGAGAACTCCCTGGGGAAACCTTTCTTGGAAAAGTATTGCTGAACGGCACAGCAGTGTTCTTTGCCGTTGCCGTACGGAATTGGGCATACATGTTTGAACACATTGACCATGTTTATCGAGACTTCGATAACGCCGGTCTATGGCGATCATTCCGGTACGTTCTCTATCTTTTCTTCAACGGGGTCGCCAATTTATTTACGAGTGGACTCATTATCTTAGTGGTCGGTGCTGAGCTCGCGTTCGTGTAGGGGTACCTCGGTTCAGTCGGTATTGTAAATCGACTCTGCGTTGGCTCGAGAGAATGACAGTCTTGTTTCAAATAGGAATCTTAAGACCCGGATCGGGGTCACGCTAGCTGACAACACGCAAGCAACACCAACTACCAATGTGATACAGGATCAAACGCAACGAAACTCCATAATATCGCTTCAAACGCCTTTCAGCAGGGCAGTTGTCGCTATAATCGTGAATTTTGTTGTTCTGACGCTAGACCTAACCGTGAACAAAACGATATATTCGCTTTAGGTTGCTTGGAATCGGGATATTTGCCGATAACCGGGTCGCGCCTTTTGTGTGCATTTTTCGTATATCGGAATCGAAGCAATATCTCGGAGTTTCGCTCGATGAAGCTCAAAATATTTCCGCGAAATTGCTGAGATAGTAGGGTATTTGTCCCAAGGTTAGTGGAACCATAGCAGCGTCAAGACTAGAAATAGAAGGGTGGAATGGAAGAGGCACTCCCACTGAAGAAGGCCCGAAAACACTACCTCAAAAGTATGACAAGAGAGTGTGCGAACAGCTAGCACTCAGTCGAAATCAGTCGCCCGCAGTGATGGTGACAGTGTTATGATCAAGCACACGCATGAGACCACGATCTTGAAGTTGATCGGCAGCGTCTGGATCATACTCGTCACCGACAGCGTCGGGGAGGTCGAAGGGGTCAATCACATCATCAGCGTCCTGCAAGGTCGCCATGATCTCCCGTTCAGCCGCAGTCAGTTCAAAATCATCAAGGTCGATTGACTCTGACTCTGATTCTGCGTCCGCATCGGCGCGTGACGACGTTTTCTCTGCACTGTTGGAGTCATCACCTTCGGGATCGGTGGTATCGCTGCTATCAGCGTTCTCACCGGAATCGTCATTACTGTCGTCGTCACTGTTGTCGTTGTCTTCGTCGTCAGCATCGTCTTCGCCCACGACAGTGAAACGACCCTCATCATCCATTGAGAACTCCCCTTTCCGGAGTCCCTTCATCAGCGCCGCATCCACATCTTCCATCGACACGTCATCACCACCAACCCGATTCAAGATTTTCTCTACAGACGCCCCAGATCCGCTCAAGTTACCAAGTTGGATGATAGCGTTCGTCACTTCCGCGAACAGATTTTCACCACCATCAGCCGCGACCTGCGAACTAGAGTCACCGGAGGAATCTTCTTGCATTGTCTTCTCAACCGTTGACGGATCAAAGTTAGGATCGGCCACATCAAAATTGAATGCATTGAGATTGAAGTCAAGTTTCTCTGTGGCATGGATCGGATCAATACGTGCACACCGATTTAACCCCGACGTTACTTGCGAGTGCGAGATCACGTAGCTATCGTTCTTATCCGCGTGCTCCTTCATGTGATCCTTGTAATCCGACGCGCTATTCAGCAGATCCACACTAGTAATGTCGTGATCCCGAACGTATTTCGAGACCTGGTCGTGACAGGACGCAAGATGCAACGCCAACTGCTGCTCCGCTGACCCCTCGTGCACTGCGTCATAGTGTGTGCCTCGCTCCAAATATCCGGCCTGCGCAGCCCGTGCCAGCAGCTCGATAAAATCATCTAGGTGCGTATTCCGACCACCATCATCACCACCCATTTCCTTGGCAGCGTACAGCATCGCCTCGTCAACAGCATCGTCACTCGGTGTAACGGTTTGATCATCTACACCAGCCTCCTCGGCGAGTGACTCAGCAAACCGTTCCACCATGGACATACCGAAATGCACGGTCTGAATTCCTTGCGACGGCAAATCACCCAAATCATCAATACCGTTCTCAGCAAGGAATTCGAGACTATACTTCCACGACTCTCGCCACATCTCACGCAGATCAGATTCATCCAGGCCGAGAACAAACTGGTAGTACGCTAGTGCGTGCTGCTTCAGATTCGGCTGGACAGGGTAGTGGGAATTCCCATCTGCGTCCTTGTAGTCTTCCCCATTCAACTTTGAAAACGCAATAGTCGTTTCTGACGCCTCCTCCTGCACGTTCGACAAGAAACGCGTTTGTAGACTCCGACGCTCCTCTGCATTCCCCTGTACTCCTTGTTCACCCGACACCAATACTGGCGACCGGAGACACATGCCACTGTCAGAGTCGTCAGGATTCCCACGTGATGCGACCTCCTGGGTAGTGGTTCCCCGGAACAACTTTTGAAGCGTGACACTTCATAATCTGCCAGATCACCTGGTTTATATTCATCAAACCACATCGGTAGCGAATCAGTTGATGCCATGGCAAGCAACAATGCGAACTTTGTATTATCTACCTGCATCGGGGTTCCGTCCAGCCCAAAGATTTTGTGCAGAATTTCAATTGATTTAGATTTGCCTGACCCGGCCTCGCCAGTCACGTGTGCAGCGTTAAACTGACCCGTCCAATCCTGTATGTATGGTCGTAGCGGCACCGAGTACAACCAACCCAGCAACGGGATCAGCCGGTCGCTATTCCGCATATCGGTAACCAAATCAATGATCTTGAGAACCTCTTCAGGATCATAATCAGACCCCATTTCTGAATCGAGACTCCATGCACGCTCTGACGTGATTCCCCGTTCAATGTACGTTGTTTCAGGTTCGTCGGCCCATCCATCCTCCGTTAATACCCCGTTTGGAGTCACGAACTCACCCGTATCAGGGTTGAACCCCATGACACGCGTTCCAGCGCGCATTGGCGCATCTTGCGCACCGACAAGCTTCCGTAGCTCGCCGAGATACCGCGGCTCAGCGTCCCATGATGTGGTGACCCCTTTCACAACGTGACTTTTGAACTTCCGAGCGTCGTTGAACACTGTTGCGGGGACTTTGACTTCGTATGGGTCTTCTCCGGTGGCCGGAATCACTCGCATCTCGATCTGCCGCTCACCTTCATCAAACAGGAAGGACAGCACCTCCAAACGGAAGTTTGCGGCTTCACGCCAGCGCTGTTCGATAGAACCATCTTTCTTCTCGATTTCATCATACCAGCCACAGCGATTCCCCTCGTACTGTAGGTCGCTGCGCGAGTCGAACCCCTTATTTGACTCGTCTTTCGAGCCCGTACTCGCACTCGTGCTTTTGTTTGGGCTTGTGCTCGTTGGTGCAGTGCCTCCATGATAGGAGATATCGCACGTGCACGTCTCGTCAGCATCGAGAATCCCGTGCTCTCGCAACGTAGAGATGGCTGGTGGGGCAAGACCATCCGCATCCATCTTCCGAGCAAGACGCTCCAGATGTTCTCGAGTCAACGCCTTGTCGAACTCTGTCGAATCATCCCGTGGGGCATACTCCCCGAAGTCCTCTGTCACAGTGTCCACCTCGTACCCTGCGGCGAGGCCAAGCAAACCAGCGAACGTATCAATCTTGAATGCGTTCGGATGCTCGTCACGGGCCTCACTCGCACGGAATGACAGCGCCGCATGGTAACAGTCCGGTCTCTCGTCTGGAGCTTCACCACGGTCAAACTCTATATTAACAGGGTTACTCGGATCGTGCTCGCCGATCGGTTCCCCGTCGATGCACACGCGGTCAAGGACTTCTCCGACGGAGAAGAATACCGGGATGGAAGCATCATTCACCAAATCGTACGAGCTGTTCTCGCAACCTGGAACGTCTGCGGGCGCTACCACGTGGGACGTCACTGCGTCACCGCGCAGATCAATCCAGTCGTAATTCAGGTTGATATCGGATTCTGACACCGACTCGTGGAGAGCGAAGTATAGGTGCGCACCACCATTCTGACTCTTCACGATCGGTACGTTAGAGCCATCCGTGATGTCTACGTCGTCAATGTCGTATTCGTCGATCTTGTAAATGTCAAGGTCGAGAATGAACAGATGGAATTCTGTGTTCTCGGGAGCGTCGAGGCCGACGACTCCCCATCGGTCGTGACTCGAATCGAGGACTTCATCGTGCGTGTACACGTCGTCGGCCTCGTCGAAGTCCTGTGAGTACCCTCCCCATGCGTCCATCGGGAGTTTCTCTCCGTCTGCAACACGGATGTACCGGAAGTTCTCGAAATTGAATTCGAGATTCTCGCCGTCGGCACCGTCGTCAGTGTCGTTAGTGGTTGTTGTCGATACGTCAGGTTCGTCTTGAGGGACGGCAGAGTCTCCCTCAACCGTTTTATCTGTCATATTCTTCACCATGAGGAAGAGCGCTGAGTGCGCAGCGCCGTCGATCCTCACTTACCCTGTCATATGCGATGGGGGGAATAAAACCATTTGGGAGCTAGATGTAAACGGTGAAACAAAGTGGCGGTTCCAGTGGACACTCACACTTCCAGTGCTTCCACTGTCTTTTCATTTAACACCCGACCCGACGTTTGACACCCCGGGTGTTAACCAAAAAGCGCATGACGGCAACGGGATGAAATGGCATTTAACGGATTTAACGGCAAAAGCTGGGTATGTGTGTGTGGTGACAGAGGGAGAGGAAAAGAATAGAGAGAGAAGGAGCGGAAAGAAAACACACCCTTCAACTAGGGTGTTAAATCCGTTAAATGCGTTAGCTCCCCTCCGCCGTGTTGCGATTTTCAGTTTAACACCCATCCGTTGACTACCGTAAAGGGTGTTAAATCGAGGCCAGAGAAGAATACTTAACTCGAGTCCAACAAATAATCTCTTGGAACGACTGATAGTCGTTCCAGCTCGCCCTCGGAAAAGGAAATCTTCACCATGAGGCGAGCGATCCTCGGGTGGGAGTAGTGCCCCACCTAACTTCGTTCGCCAACTCACAGATATGGCCATAGATGATCGTTTAGATACTCTAATGATCGCACTAATGCTTATATGAGTAGAGGATGTACATTAGGGTGAAGCGGTCGTCCGCTTCCTTCATCCATGAGGAGCCTTCGTTGGCGGGAGTAGTGCCCCGCCGCTATTCATTTTAGAAGTTGTTTCCAGTAGCACCGCAGTCGCTTGACGGCTAGTATTTTCGGATAGGATTAGTGACGAATCTAATATCGTTCGGGACAAACATTCACATGTCCATCAGGTGGAAGTTGGGAAACTTCACGCATACATACGCAATCATGTGACATCCGTTTGGTTCAGTTCAGATCCAGCCTCATCATCGTCTCGACTCCCCACGTGGGAGTCGGTTTGGTTTACTCAGACTCTCGCTCTCCTCCTTTCAGATCATCTCGACACACCCCAGAATCCGACTGTAACACCTGACACGTTCCACCCACTGGGGGACACCGTAACCGAAATGAGATCTGCCAGTTCCCAACGCCATCAACGCCTCTCTGTGTGGAATTCCATTAGTCACCCATCAGCGTTTTACTAGTGAAAATGTGATTATATATGGTGGGGAAATAATATAGAATCAAACAATAGAATTACTTGTGAAATCGTCGAAGAAGTACTCTCACGAGACCGAGAACCGCTGACGTGCGACGACTGCGGGAACGAAGTTGACGGCCTACACGCCGCAGAGTCACTCGTCGAATCCGGCAGCTTAGCTCGGATCTGTTCCGAGTGTAAAGAAGCTCGAGGCGAGGAGCGATGAGTGCTGAATTCTGTGTTGCCTATGATACCCTCAATTGGCTATTGATGATAGGATGGTTCTCGTTCCTCGCGTTCACGCTCGGGATGGCGTTCAGCTCAGACGCGCATCACGAGGGAGATGACGATGATTGATCACCAAACCATCGACCCGCATCTCCCACGAGGGTGGCTGATCTCGCTGACGCTGCAAGCGTACTGGCAGACTGACGAACCCATCTACCGGTATGAGGATACTCGGTACTTTCTGGAATTCATTCGCGACGACAGCAGCTTCGGAGATGCGGACTACCTGATCGTGCTGAAGACACCCGATGGAGAGCAGTCGGAGTTCGCTTCAGAGGATGAATTCATTGAGGTGTTGAGTGAGTTGGCGCGTGTTCCGCTTGATAATCAGGATGGTGGTGGGGATGACGTGCGTTGAGTGCCGTCGCTCCCTCGAGGATGAAGAGTGTTTTTCGGAGCATCGATCCAATTTCTGTGGGCGTTGCTACGCGGAACTCTGGGGTGAGCCGTGGTGACTTCTCGTTTCAATGGCTGATTTTGCAGGCGGGTTTTTGTCCCTTCGACCCTTGCAGTTGGATGCTCGAAGTCGGCACCCACCATGCGGTTTAGGCCTCCATTTGTTGTTTCTATAACCATTTACGGCGAGCGTAAGCTGATTGTCAGTTGACTCGCTCGAAGCAGCGTCGGAACTATTCTCTGGAGTTGTTATGTTCTTCGGCTAAGGGGTTGGGGGAGAGAGAGTGTCAGTTCCAGTGTAGCCGGTTGAACGAGGGGGTGGGGTCAACCAAGCGATTTCTCAGGATGATCGACTCGAAAACTACTCGACTTTCGTCTCGTAAATAAGTTTTCGAGGTACCTACTACGGATTTGGTAAGTCGAATCAGGTTATAAGCTCTTTGCTCACCAGACTATCACGTACGCCCCCCTGACCCCCTTCTCGAGGCGCCAGACTGGAAGTGACACTCTCTGTGTGTTCCTTAGAAAAACTACATGAGTCCTAGCTGATACGCGGGGGTTGCGGAGGGTGTTCAACTCCCTGAAAAATAGCTTTGGGTGCTAGCCGTTCACACTACCCACACGATGGGGTCGGGACTCTCGCAAAGCTGGTCTTAGCCTTTATTGCTAGCGCTTGAGCAGTCACGTTTGAGAACATCGATGCGACTGCTCAAACGCTTCAAATCAGTTGTTGGTAAGACCAAGAACACCACCACGTCTATTGACGTCGAGGACATCTTCGATATCCTTCACTCGCACCGTCGGCGTCGAGTCATCAAGACCATGGCCGACATGGATGGATCACTATCGCTGAGGGAGCTTTCTCAGAGGATTTCTGAGGAGGAAGATACTAGCCGTCAAACAGTCTACGTTTCGTTATATCAGTCGCACTTGCCGGTGATGGATCGGTACGACGTAGTTGAGTACGACCAAGATGCTGGTGTTGTTGAGCGTGGCCCAACCTTTCACGTATTAAACCGTGTTCTCGTACAAACGATGGATCTACTCGACTAATGTGCCTGAAAGGGGTCACCCGCGCAGCGGGAGCAACGCTACGGTGACCCTATCATGAACGATACGAGAACCATCCCAAAAGAAGTGTTGCTATCTATTCGTCCCCGCCATCGGGGAACAACTCTCGAACCACCTGAAGACGCTGTAACTCCTTCAATTCGTTCGAAATACGATTCCGTTTCTCAGTGGGGATGTCATAGAAATCGTATGCGAGACGTTCCAATTCCCAGTCCTCGTCTCGACCGATTTGACCATCTGACTGGCAAGCTTCTCGAACCAACTCAACGAACCGATCGTACTTCTGTTTCTGCTCACTATCATCGAAGTCAATTTCCGGGAACGGCAGCCCCATGATGAGCCCTTGAGTTTTGTACGGATACGACTGCCACTCAATCTCGGAACGCTCTTTGGTATAGTAATACAGCATAACTCGCGAGTTGATCAACCCAAGGAAGTACTCCAGATCGTACTGTTCGTACGGCTCCGCACGATCCTCGAGCAACCGGAACACGTACACGACCTGAAGGCATCTCGCATCCGTGTAATCAACGAATGCATTGAATCCGAACCCGGTCTTCCGCAACAAAATTTTCGGGGGATCATACAGCGCCTCGTCCTCAAAGTCGATACCGCTCACCGAATCATCGATGTACGCATGCCCTGATTCACGATACCTGGTAACGTGCTCACCGAAGTATAGTTTCTTCCAATCCTCATCCGGTTGCGTGTCTTTGATGATCGTTCTAGTTTCGGAAGCGTTCTCAAACTTGTACTCGTGACCGCAGTGCGTACACGTTTTCGGGTAATACCCCCCACCGTTCTCTTCGGATCTACTCCGAGGGAACGTGTCCCATTTCATGCACGACGGACACCGCATTACGTTCCCAGACTTTCCGATTTCGTCACCTCGACTGTCGTCTAGCACTTCCCGCGTATCGACTGTGTCCGACTCCATGGTGGACATGATCTCATAGTCGTCCTCGTCGGCGAATGGGCGGAAATTATAGTCGTCCTCGTCGAGAATCCGTTGTTGAGTTTTCGTATTTAAGCGATCCTCAATCAGCGTTGAGAGAGCTGTCCCGCCTGCCCCTTGCATTCGCTCTCTGTCTTCCTTTCGAAGCACCGAACACTCTACGACATTCTCTCCGTCGCTCGGCGTTCTCGTGTACTGCAAAATGGCTGTGCCTGCCCACACGTCTTCGAAAATTCCTTCGCCCAGTTTGTGTACCTGATCGATTTGATGGTTCGTTGCTAACCACTCGCGAAGGTCTTCGTGTTCCTCTCGGAAGATTGAGTCAGGGATGATGAATCCGAGTGTACCGTCTTCCTTGAGAAGTTGCTCGGTAAGTTCGATGCAGAGTTCGTAAATGTCGTACTGGCCGCTGGCAAGCGTATAGTTATTGTCGTGCTCGAGCCACTCCTCGTACGGTTCCACTTCGGCACCCCATGGCGGATTCCCCGCGATGACAGTGAATCCATCATCTTCACCGTCGAAAACGTCGCTGAACTCCGTCTCCCAATCGAACGCACCCATCTCGCGTGCTTCCTCTTCGCTCACGCCAAGCACATCAGCAACCTCACTTGCTGGGCCATCCAGGAGACTGTTTCCTTGGAGAATATTCTCCTCTAGGATCGTAGGAAGCTTCTCACCTTGTTTCAATGCCTTCAAAAACAAGTTCACGGACGCGATTTCCGTGGCCTGGTAGTCAAGATCCACTGCAAAAATATTGTTGCGAAGGATGCGCTGACGGTAGTCTTGGGGTTTCGCTTGTACTGATCCGTATTCGGCTACACCCATGTCTTCGGGACGGGCTTCCATCACCAGTTCGTCGTACTCGTTGTAGCACTCAACGAATTTGTCGTACGCCTTAATCAGGAATGATCCGCTCCCGCAAGTGATGTCGAGGAATCGGACGTCTTCGATTTCTTTGAAGGCTTCGTGTGCCGCTTCGAAATCGGGATCGTCTCCTGTGAGTTCCGCTCGAACGTCTTCCATGAGACTGTCGAGACGATCTCCAAGCGTAGATTCAACAATGTACTCGACAACCGGTACAGGAGTGTAGTAAATACCGCCTTCACGCCGTTCATCGGCTTGCTTTTCAAGCTCTAGTCCTTCTGCCTTATCTTCGATTGCGTGTCCAAGGTAGTCTTCATAGATGCTTCCAAGAATGTCTGCATCTAAGTACTCGAACTTGTAACTGTAAAGACCATCAATTGTCTCTTGGAGAGGATCGTTTGATATCGCCCAGCTTTCGCAATCGTGCTCAGCGAATAGTTCGCTGTTGTAGACTGAGTCGAAGTCTTTGAACACGTTTGTGAAGTCGTCAATCAACCGGCGTTCTTCGGGGTTGATTTTCGTTCCATTCCACGTGTCCATCATTCGACGGAGGGTATCGTGAGCGATTACACGCCGGTCTTCGGCCACGCGCATCACGACTAAACGGTCTAGAATGCGTTGCACGCCCTCGCGAAGCAGCTCAAAACTAACGTCGGGTTCGTTCTGATGGATGTCTCGCGTAAGCTTGATTCGAGCCTCAGAGAGCGTATTCAGGATCGCCTCGTTGATCGGATCTCGGTCACGGCTTTGCGCGATGTTCTCGAGGGCACCTTTGTTGACTCCTTCCTTCGACAGTTTCGAGAGATCTTCGACGCCGTCCTGTGTGAGGTAATCGTCGATCGTGAGTTTGAGAACAAGCCCTTCTTCGGGATCTGCGTCTTCGCCGATGTGCGTCCAGTACAGGCGGGTTTCTTTGAAGTTAGTGAGGACTGCCCAATCGCAGTGTTGGTGATAGGCGTAGTCAATGGCTTGGTCTACGAAATAGCGCTTTTCGCCATCAACCATTTCGTACCCGTCGAGATCTCGGGAGAAGCGTTTCGCTTCGGCGTAGTATTGATCTTTGCCGTTGTAGACGATGGCATAGTCAGCTGGGCCGACTTCTGTTTCGTGTTCTGGACGGACTTCTTCAGATTCGGTGTTCCATCCGAGTGCTCGAAGAAGCGGATTGAGGAACTGTTGTCGGACGGCGGCTTCCTTCTTTTGTCGGCGCTTTGTCTCGGAGAGTTCGTTGTAGTTGTCGATGAGGCCTTGGATGGCGCCAGTGTCAACTCCTTCCCTGATTTCAGCAACTGCCATTTGATTATGTGACTCCTGATCTTGTACCATTATGAAATGTTGGGTGTCGGTGTCTAGTGTGTCAATCGGCGTGGAGAATTCAGATTGCCGTCTGGTCGTGGGGTAGATATTTTTCGATTTCCGCTGCGTCGGTGAGTTTGTTGAGATGTCTGAGAGCGGTTCTCTTTGGGATGCCAGTCTTGTCTGCGATGTCGCGTGTGGTGTAGACTGCACTCGCCGCACCGATATTGGCGGTTCCAGCTGGATTTGTGGCACATGCGAACACACACCAATAGGCGCTCTTCCCAAAGGTGATTCTCGATGAGCGCGTGCACCGAATGCGACCGGAAAAATGGGCATGCAGGCACCGCATCTACGTGGATATCGCGACCTGGATTTGTGAAGACTGCATTGACGAAGAGGAGGAGAAGCGGATTACAGACTTCAACAGCGGTGATAATCGATGAGTACGTTCATCCCTCGCAGCGTCCGGATGGAGTCGCAATCAGCTGATCCGTCAACAACGTTCCAGCCGGGTCAGAAGAAGGCAGTATGGATGGCCGTTCGATTCTGTCGGCTTGTCGATCCGACGCTCGCCGACTACTCTCGGTTGCTCGAGAAGATCGAGGGTGAGATGGTGCTGTCGAAGAAGGATCGTCGTCGCTTCCAGGACGTGCTCAACGCGAACTCAAGACAGCATCTCGACTCTAACGAACGTCGCCTCAACGCATGGGCTCGAAGCGACCTGTGGGACGCTCACCGGCCAGTAGGTGAGGAGCGATGAGTGAGGCGTACATCCTCCACGTTGACCACCAGTCGCGCGCCAACCATCTACCAGTCAACTACGGCCCGTACGATTCGCAAAAAGAAGCTGAAGAAATTGCCGTACGATACGCTACTGAACTCGCTGACGCCAAAGGCGATAAAAGAACTGTGAACGTGGAAGACAGATCAATGGTTGATGATGTCTGCGCAGTGATCAAGGTAGGTCTTGTGCGTCTAATGACTGTTGAAAAATCAGTGATACAGCACCGGACGTCTCACGCAGCTGCTGACTACTCTTTTGATACCTGGGAATCAACTTTCGCACATGGCCAATCACAAGTGCGCAGTCTGTGGCGAACCAGCAATTCGGCACGAACCCGAGACGGACGAATGGCTGTGCGGTGAGCACTCGCGGGAACGGTTCCGGGAGCGGCACGGGTAGTTCTGGAGAGAACCATCGTTCATTGGCATAGAAAGGTTTTAGGAGAAATCATCTGATCAATAATTATGACTCAAGAACACGCCACAGTAACTATTCACAGCGCAGAGCGCGGTGTTTCACGGAAACTAGTGGATAGTGGAGAAGAAGGATATCAAGCAGGGGAAACAAGCAAAGAGTTCGAGGACGGATCGGAACTTGTCTACGAAGGAACTTATATTCAAAAAGACGTTGGCGTCGCCGAGATCGTTGAGTTCTCACTATACGTCGGCGAAACCCTTGCTGAAGGATACGCTGTCCACCACATCATCCAAAAACTCGAAGACACTGACTTTCGACTCACCATCAACGGTGACGAGGTAGAACCGAACGAAGAGTCGATTCAGACGAAGCTAGAAGAGTTTAAAGAGTAGCTTGTTAGCAGTAGTATCTACGAGGGTGTGTTTGGACGTGGTTCACTGAGTGATATGGATGAGTGCCGAATGTTCCAACGTTCGTTACCAGGGGTGGCCAGGTCCAATTCCTTGAATACAAATACCCCTGGTAGAATTCACGATAGATCGATTCTACTGCCTTCGAAGTAGGAGAAGAGCAATAGGCGTGATGAATAGAATGAACGCGGAAATACCTGGATATACCATACCATCAGCAACATTCGCAGTCAGCAGTTCGCCCTGTATGAATGATCCTACCACCAGTAGTTGTATGCCAAGCACAATAGAAAATCGAAGGAGTGAGGCATTGGTGGTTACACTGGACAGTGCCTTCGTCTTATAATCCGCCGGCATCCCATCTCCATCCTTCAACCCCTCAAGTTCTACAGCCATCATCGGCGCTGATCGAAGCGAAACTGCTAATCCATATAGTGAGACAAACGCACCCAGTAGAACTGGGTAAACCCCAACCTCCATTGCGTGAAGGTAATCATACACACCAATCAACCCTGCTATCGAAACAAGCAATTTCCCTTTTGGTTCCTGAACATATGCTCGGGCCAGCGAAATTTCCGCTAAGATCTTCGATCGAGTGTCAATATCATACCTCGATTCGGTCTGTACTAACCACTCGAGTCGTGGGAGGATCTTTTCAATCACCGCTCTCTCTTTCTTGGTGACATTCAACTCCTCGTACATCTCTGCGCGGAGTTCTTCTTCGGATGGACTGTTTGAGTCCATCTCCTGAGTTTCTGTGACCCCCTCTTGCATGAAACAATCACTATACTTTGAGGGCATAAAACCCAGTCTGGTGAACTGTACCCCTTATGTTCAGAAAGTCAGGAACTTCTGAATCACAACCAAATTTATTTGATGTAGACTCTGCTGATTCTCCTCATGGAAGAGAGGGAATTAGAGTGGGAACCACCGTCAGTAGATAACAAAGCGACTCTATGGAGATACATGGGTTTTCCACAATATGTTTCTCTGCTCTCGAGACAAGCCCTCAGATTCACTTACGCCAGAGAACTCTCCGATCCATATGAGGGGCTGCTTCCTGAAGAAAATAAGCAGGAATGGAAGGAGCACCTTATGGAAAAGCAGGAAAAACGGGAGTCTCACGCATCTAGGATTGTAGAAGCTATTAACAAACACATCGGGAACTACCTCGTCAATTGTTGGACTTGTCGAGATCATCAATCTGCTGCACTCTGGGACTTGTACATCAATAACGCCGAAGGAGTCGCGATAAAAACCTCTGCGAAAAGTCTCTCTACTGCCCTTGAATCAAACGAATACAGCTTCTACTCTGGGTTGGTGGGTTACAGGAACTATAACGAGGATACAATACCAAACGCAGATCCCTCTATGGTTTTCCACAAGCGCCAGAGCTTCAATCATGAAAAAGAGTATCGAGTCGTTGTTCAAAACCAGGAACAGATGGAAAAATCATCATCTGGGGAGTATATCGACTGTAAGTTGGGAGAATTAGTTCACGAAGTCTACGTTCATCCGTCAGCTGCGGGGTGGTTTTGTGATTTGGTGGAGCGAGTTACTTCTGATTACGGTCTCGACGTAGCAGTGAAGCAGTCAAGTTTGTTTGATGATCCAATCCAATGACTGTCTATGTCCTACATCGACCATCAGCGACGTTGGAAGTGGTCATACACGCGTTCTGTCGTCGATACTGAGCGGTGACGGAGGCGGTTACGAACGTCTACCAGCCGAGTGTCTTCATTCGCCAGCATATAGTTAGCGAGGGAATGACGGAGTGCATGAGGATGAAGCTCTGACGCACTCGCCGGTTCACCGTCGGTGCGATGCACCGTCACGTCAGCATAGTCGGCGAGCGTCTCAATCGTGTTACGCATTGATTCAGTCGTCATTTGCTCGCTCTGCCTGGTCGGAAAAACATAGTCGGTACTGCGTTCCTTGTACCACTCGCTGTTGAAGTAGCTGCTTAAGAGGCGTTTGGTGCCGAAGTGTCCGTAGGGGTCAAGACGCATTGTGACGTTGCCGGGCGACAAGTCCTCGTGGGGGTAATCCTTCTGAATGCGTCCTGGAATCTGTACTTCTTCCACGTCGAGGCGGAACATCGAGCGCTTCAACCCGCGGAGTTCATCGGCTCGAAGTCCGAGGTCGATGGCTAGGACGACGAGAACTTCGTCGCGGAGGCGGCGACCGAGACTATCGTATCGAAGGTTTCGGTCGTGTGCTGCGTCGCGGAGTGGATCGACTTGGTTGATGTTGATGTACCGATGTACTGTTTCTTGTTTGCTCATATATAATTATTAATTCCGCTAGAACTTAACTAGTCGGGTCAGCTTTGGAATCTGCAAAACGGGGTGTTTGACCCCCTGGTTTGGCTCAATATAGGCCCGAAAACACGCCTCAGTTTTGGAGTCTGTTAGAAGAAACCCAAACTGACTCTGACGGAAAAGAGGATACAGCTATTCACACCCCGACTGTCGAAACTTCGTAACTAGAATCGACCACAAATAAACACATTGACCAGTAAAATGTCTCAGTAGTACCCGTATTCTCGACCGCCACCAGTCTGATCGCGAACACCATCACGATCAGCTCGCTGCCGCCATTCATCAACTACATCATCACTGGGATCAGCTACTGTAAGTTCATATCTGGGCTGTCCAGATGACGCATTGGATAACCTCTCAAGATGAAGATAGCTATACGTATAGTCATGTCCCGTAGGAAGATACACCGGAGTTATCTCTTGGCCAAATGGTGGGTCAGTAACCCGAGGACTCACTGAACAGTCTGTATGAGTGGTTCCATTAAGCACCACCGTAATTTGGCCGTATTTCGCATCTATAAACGGGCTTAGCTCCGTATTTAACTCAATTTGGTTCCCTGATCCACCTGTCATCTTTCGTGTCTCAATCCACAAGTGATCAGCTTCACTCGCATGATTCACCGACCCTGATGATTCGTACTCCTCTATATCTGGGTTATCAGTGAGGTAGTCGTCTCGAATCTGATCATAGTCGCGCAGGAAATCACTTGTCACCTCTTGACTTCGATCCCATGCGGAGGCCCACCATCCGTCAAAGGCATCAAGATCATCTACTGTAAGTCCAGTATTGGTGGACTGCACCATACCGACTTCATAATTGGTCGGTCGGTCTTCAAGAGCTGATGCAGTCATATTTGCAGAGGTAGTTACAAGATGTGCCTCATCACTTGAGGTAGACTCGATCATCGCGATCTTTGCATGGAACCGGGGACGACGATATAACGCATCTCGAGTTAGTTCACCACCAGGTATCAAAACACGAACCTCACTATCCCGATGTTCCGAAAGCCTTCGAAGTGCGTCAGGTTCGGTAATACCTTGATCAAGCCCAATAATCCATTTTGAAGGAGCTTTGTCCCGCCAATCATCGCCATTATCATCTTCACAGAGGCTAGAAATCCCAGCTTCAGTCGCATATGCAAATCCTGCACGAACTTGGCGAGGTGCAGAAACATCATCTACTGCTTCATGGATGCTTTCTCCGAGTTCGATGGGTTTCCCTGGGCCGCCTGTAAGGAACATACACAGTCATCTTATTCGTCACTGAAATCGTTAACCAAAACGGTGTATCACAGCGGCTCCTTCTTTTACACAGAATTGAGGGACACTTAATTCGCAGGCCAAAAACACCTTCATCAATAAGGTTCAGTACCTCACAAAGC
>JHUT02000002.1:0-210842 GCA_000690595.2 Natrinema mahii
ACTATAGTAACCATTAGAACTTTCCGCCCAGAGATTGTTGCTGCATCTAATGGATCATCTCGACGAGATCTCTGTCGAAGAACTTCACGACGCACTCGGCAACGTCGAGGGAAGGAAGCCGGCACAACGGCTTTTAGCGGCGATTGAGTACAAAAACGGCGTTACGCAGACCGAACTAGCCGAGTGGCATAACACCGGCCGGCGAACAATCTACAGTTGGCTCAAGCGACTCGACACTGACGAGTCGCTTGAGCAGGCCGTTACTGATGCTCATCGATCCGGAAGAAATCGGAAACTCTCAGAAAAAGAGCAGCAAGAGTTCGAAGAAACAGTCCACGAATCTCCTGAAGAAGTTGGGGTAGACGCGCCGGCGTGGACGCCGGCGCTCGTCCAGGAGTATCTCGACGAAACCTACGATGTCGAGTACTCAATCCCAAGCTGTCGGCGGTTGCTCAAAGAAGCGGGATTGAGCTATCAAAAGCCACGACGTACAGCCGCCGAATCAGATGCTGAGGACCAAGAAACGTTCCGCGAGGAACTCAAAAAAAGCGGCGGGAAATGGACGCCACAGTAGTCTGTATCGATCAAACTAAGAAATCCGTCCAAGTTGAGCCGCGTGCCGCGTGGTTTCCGCGCGGCACGCGACCGTCTGTTGAATTGTCTGGACAACGCGACTGGACGTGTCTCTTAGGCGCGATCACCGAGGACGGTGATCGCTTTTTCTCTCGGTTTGAAGAGTACGTTACCGCCGATCATGCAAAACATTTCATTCTCGCATTATGCCAAGAGTTCGAAGATGACTTGATTATTGTGTTGGATGGAGCGCCGTATTTTCGAGCGTCGGACGTCACGGACCTAGCGGCCCGTGACGACCTCGCTTTCGTAACATTGCCGGCGTATTCACCAGAGCTAAACCCGGTCGAAGAGTGCTGGAGACAACTCCAAGCGGCACTTAGCAATCGCTTCTTTGACTCACTCAACGAGCTCACAACAGCGATTGATACAGCTATTGATCAACTCTCGCTCCCAAAGATGAGCAATTATTTCTAACGTCTACTATAGCTCTCGAACTATGTGCGGTTCTGATTTTCCTAATTCCTAGTTGGCCTAGTGTCTATCAATTATTTTCCACGGGACGAATCTCTCGTGCGAAAGAAACATTGAACCGGAATTACGGATCAGGAATGTCTGCACACAAGGTAGGAGAGCTATCATCCAATGAAATAGGATTTAACGAATTTATTGATTCTCTTCATGAAGCCGAAGGAAATGAATGGGAGCGAGGCAACAGAGCATCTCCAATCCCTTGGGAGGATATTGAACTACTTAAAGTCAAAACAGATCACCCCGGAATTGATCCTGATTGGTCTAAGCGATCGCAGGACCGCTTTGCCCTCTTATCACTCCAAGACGAGAATCAAGAGGAAATTGTCAGTATGTGGTTAGGCACTGCTAATATTATCGCTGAAAGAGAAATCCAGGCGGGGAGAAACCGAATTCACCGATGTGGAATTCTTTTTATCTTGAGTAGCTTTGCCCTGATTCTTATCGGGATGTTATCTCTACCGATATAGAAGCTCGGCTACTGAATAGTGTATTTGGAACCCAGAGGTTGTGCGTCGATAGAACCCGATCCCCGAATATGCACACGAGATGCGAATCCTCGTGTGTATATCTTGAATCGATTCCAGACTTGACGCATCTTCCTTTCCCCAAACCAAGATATTCCTCTGATGTAGGGTCGAAATAGGCTATCCAGTAAGTCGAAAAACTAGAAATTTGAAGTTGTGTGTACGAATCTGTAGATCCGGATAGACGACTATTATACGTACTAACCGGAGACAATTGTGTCTCCAGTCCAGAAGTTTTACTGTCGGCTACTGTCACTTAGGGATGATGAATGAAGAGGACGACAAAAAATCATTTCTAAGCCGACGAAACGCACTCACTCATTTGGCAGCAGGGATATCGGGATGGTTCTTGGGCACATTCCTTGACCCGCTCAGACGTGGTGTGAACAATCTTATTGCTGATACACCCTTCGGGAGAAGGGCACAAGTTAATATTGGATATTCACATCGTCCGGAAGAAGAGGGTTATCTTGTACAGATAGGTAATTCTGGCAAGGAGACTGCAGAAGACGTATCTATACACTTGGGGTTCGATAGAAAGATAACTGATTACCAATCAAAGGATTGGGTGAATGCTCCACCACTACCTAATATGAACATCGAAATCACCGATGGTGGTGTTGTTAGAATCAATATTGATTCTATCAGTAGAGATGCTATTGATCATGGACAGCACATATTCATAGTATTTGATGTTGATGAGAAAGCAGAAAGTGATGTGGCCTCCAAAATAGATGAAGGGGAAGAAATGTTCACTGCTTACCAATATTCATGGACGTTCTTGGGAGAGACCTACTATGAATCCACAGACCATCATATAATCAGAGTGGATGACTCCTCTTAGTAATCCATTCGTCAAAATACGTCTGAGATCGCTATTTTGGTCTGTTGGGTTCCGCGGTGATCGCCTCCGCCATGCCACCGGAGTAGCGGGAGACTGCTCGAGCGGACCATCTTGTCCTGCAGAATTGTGAGCCCAGAATGACCCTGTGGCTTGTAGACGACGAAACAGTACCAGCCGTCATGCTGCCGGAGCTTTTCATGGTACTTGCGATAGACCTTCCAGTTCCCCGGTTGGCCGTCCGCGTGTTCGTGCATGGTCGTACTTGATTTCGACCGGCGTCTCGTTCCCGAACCGCGCGTCGTGCCAACTCGCCCGCTCGAGGTCGAACCGTCGCTTCTTGGCCATCCGCTTTTCGCAGATCGTGCCGAAGTGGTTCGCTCGCTTTGAACGGGATCGACTCACGCGGACCACGCGCGTCGCGCGCCGATATATATATCAACTCCTCGCCGTGACTCGGCCAGCGCCCATCGGTCGCTTCGCTCCCTCGGAGCGGAGCGCACGGTGGGCCAGTATAAGTAAAGGGGAGAGCGTAACCATAACCAGCTAACCATCCCGCTGCCGTCATGCGATCACCTCCTCCACTTTGCCAAGCGCCTCCGTGTGCTGGCCTTCGTTCCGGTACTCGTTCCACCGAGAGTTGACCCAGCCGTGGCTGTACGGGACGAATTGAGCGGTTTCACGATCCGTCATACCATCCTCTTTGCACCGGATCGCCGTCCAAATCGCCGTCATCTTGGCCGCCTCGTCGGGTTCCATTTCCTCGGTTTCGTCGCCGTACTCGGACCAATTCCAGTCGCTGGCCTCTTTCGTGTTGTACCGGAGGTCCGTCGGTGGGACGCCCTCTATCTCACCCTGAATGTCGGCGAGTTTCCCGTTCCTGATCGAGTCGGCGATGCCGGCCATCTTCTGTGAGACCTTCTTGACGATCGTGCCGACGCGCCAGAGCATCGGGTGAATCGACCGCTCGCCGTGTGCGATGTAGATGAGCGCACCGCCGTACTTCCGGATCATGTAGACGAGCGGGGCCATTTTCTGCCGAGTCTGGTATCCCGCTCCCGCTGGCCGCGCTCGAGGCAGCGCCAGCTATCACCCGTCGGACGATGCGAGCCAGGCCTCGAGCCGAGCGACGAGGGCGTCGGCGATGGCGTCGCCGAGCCGGTCGGGCGTCTCGGAGAGGTCCCAGACGTAGTCGCCGGTTCGGGTGACGGTCACCCAGTCGACGAACCCGTGGCGGTCCAGTTCGAGGAGGAGCGTCTCGAGGGTGGCGTCGGCGAGGCGACAGCCCACGGCGTCGTCGATCGAGTCGGAGAGCTGTGCGGTCGTCGCGACGACGCGGTCCTCGAGGTGATCGTCGGTCGCGGGAGTGGGGGTCGGCGGCGAGGGCGGCCGATCAGTCATCGTCGACCGCTGGGTGTGAGTGGGGACGTAATAGGTTTGGTGGGAGTCGCGGACGCGGGACGGTATCGACGTGCGACCGATTACCGACAGCCCTACTCGGCGACGAGCTTGTAGCCGCCGCCGTCGGTGTCGGCCTCCTTGTCGTCCTCCGGGTCCGGGTTTGGTGCCCGTTCGGCGTAGTAGATGGCCCCGTCGATGACCCGTGGCGTACTCGTGACCACGCCGTCGTTGTCGATCTCCCAGACGAGATCGCCGCTTCGTTTCTCGAGTGCGTAGAGGCCGCCGTCCTTCGAGCCGACGAGGACGCGGTCGTCGTAGACCGTCGGACAGCCGGTGATCGGGCGGTCGGTCGGGAACGACCAGTGTCGGTCGCCCGACTGCGCGTCGAGCGCGTACAGGTTCCCGTCGTGGCTGCCGACGAAGACGGTATCGAGCGTCGGGTCGATGGCGGGCCCGGACATCACCAGACTGCCGGTCTCGAACGACCAGTCCTCGGTGCCGTCCTCGAGGTTCACCCGATACACGTGGTGATCCCACGAGCCGAAATACGCGCCGCCGTCGTAGGTCGCGACCGGGCCCTTGATCTCGCCGTCGTTGTCGTTGCTCTCGGTCTCGAACGACCACTCGAACTCGGGGTCGGGGTACGACCAGCCGTAGAGGAGTCCGTCGTTCGATCCGCAGACGAGGCGGCCGGTCTCGAGGTCGACGGCGGGCGTCGAGTGAGGGTGGTCGGTCGGCCGACCCTCGGGGTCCTCCCAGATGACCTCGCCGTCGTCGGCGTTCACGACGAAGGTACTCCCCTCCGGATCGGGATACTCGACCGCCATGACGAGTCGGCCGTCGTGATAGAGCGGGCTCGAGCCGATGGAGCCGCCGAGTTTCGTCTGCCAGTCGACGTCGCCGGTCTTGGCGTCGACGGCGTAGAGAACGCCGTCGTACGCGCCGATATATACCCGGCCGTCGGCGACCGCCGGCGTCCCGTGGATTCCCCGGGCATCGGGGCCGGTGTCGGTCCCGGTTCGCCAGCGCTCCTCGCCGTCTGCGTCGAGCGCCACGAGATAGCCGCTGTCGCCGGGGAAGACGACGCCGCCGTCGGGAAGGGGGACGGCGCTCGCCTTGGCCGCGGTGTGGGCGCCCGTGTTGAGCCGGTCGAGCCGCCAGTCCCGCTCGACGGCGTCGGGAACCGACGCGTCCGGGTAGTAGCCCCACCGCTCGAGCGACCGTCTGAACTGGGCGACGCCCTCGGGCACGGTCGCCGCGAGATCGGTCTCAGTCTCGGGGATCAGGTCGTCCCCGCTGTCGCCGAGACAGCCCGCGAGGGCGATCGTCGCCGCCGTCGCGCCCCCGACCGTCCGCAGTACGCGTCGCCGTCCGTACGTGCGGTGGTCGCGGGCGGGCTGCGAGTCGTCAGTCATCGTCCCGACGCTGACGCTCGAGCGATACAGGTTTTGTGTTAGCCGACGGACCGATCGAGCGGTCGTCGAGTCCCGTCGGGGGCGGGGCTTCGGCGCGTGGGGTCCGATTACTCGTCGGGCAGTTCGTCGATGATAACGACGGCCTCGCCGTCGATGACGGGGTCGTCGTCCTCGCCGACGACCGTCGTGTGCAGGCGGTAGCGGTCGCCCCCGAGGTCCTCGACGATCTCGCACTCGGCGGTGACCGTCTCACCGATCTCGACCGGGCCGGTGAACTCGAGGTCCTGCGAGAGATAGACGGTCAGTCCGGGGAGGCGGGCCAGTGCGGCGCTGATCGTCCCGGCGACGAGGGTGCCGTGGGCGATCCGGCCGCCGAACTGGGTGTCGTCGGCGAACGCGGCCTCGAGGTGGAGTCGGTTGGTATCGCCGGAGACCTGCGCGAAGGCGGTGACGTCGGCGTCGGCGATCGGCTTGCTAAAGCGGACGTAGTCGCCGACGCCGAGCGCGTCGTGGTCGTCGGTCGAGCGCTCCATGACCCAGGCCTCGTCGCCGAACGCGACCTCGGCGGCGGCGGTTTCGACCGTCGTGTCCGCGGCCGGCCGCGTCGCGTCCGAACCGGTCGCGGGGCGAAAGCCCATCGCGGCCAGCAACGCGTTGTTCGCCTCGCGGTAGCTGTTGAGAACGTGTCTCGAGACGCTGGACCAGTGGTCGTCCGGCGGGGCGGAGCGGGCGTCGTCGACGTCCGAAGGGTGACTACTCATTGGTATTGATAGCGGGGAGTCGAATCGGTCGGTCGATTCCGAACGGACTTAGGACGGAGATCCCCTTCGGGGTATCGCCAAAGCACGTTGGGAGACCGGAGCCGACGGTCGGGGCCGTCGACGTGGCGTCTCGACCGATCGAACCTACGCGGCGGGAAGGAAGTCGGCCGCAGCGGCGTTGAACGCGCGGGGGCGATCCTGGTTGACGAGATGGCCCGAGTCGGACAGCACCAGGCGGTCGCCGTCGGCGACCGCCGAGGCGATCTGTCTTCCCTGCCGTTTGACGAGCGGGGCCTCCTGATCGCCGTGGACCACGAGCGTCGGGATCTCGAGGCCGGTCAGTGCTGGCGGTTCGTACCGGTAGAGCGCAGCGAAGATCTTGCGGAACTCGCGGGCGGGGATCTCGCCGACGTCGTCGATCGCCGCGGCCCTGGTCTCGGGGTCGACCGACAGCCATTGCTCGCCGGTCGTCGCCCGGATCGAGTACAGCATCGATCGGAAGGTCCCCGCCGAGCCGGAGACCGACAGCGTCGCCGACAGGGCCGGCAGCGGCGACCAGCAGGACTTCAGCCCACCGGGAACCTCGACCGGCGGCATCGAGCGGACCGCGCCGCCGAGAACCGCCGCCCTCGCACCGTCGGGATGGCGGTCCATGTACTCCTGGGCGACCATGGACCCGAGCGAGAGCCCACAGAGGATCGGCCGCTCGATCTCGAGGGCGGCGAGCAGGGCCTCGAGATCGTCGGTGAAGAGTTCGATCGAGTACGCGTCGACGTCGGTCGCGCCGGTCCGGCCGTGGCCCCGAACGTCGAGCGTGACGACGCGGTAGTCCTCGGCGAAGCGCTCGACCTGCGGAGCCCAGGCGTCGCCGGTCATCCAGCCGCCGTGGATGAACACCAGCGGGTCGCCGTCGGTCACACCGGTCGTCTCGTACCAGATCGTTCCGTCCGCGAGTTGGAGTTCCGCCATGTCTCCTCTTGGGGCTCGGCAGCTATTAGAACGCCGGGTTGCGTTGGCACGGGCTGTGAACGGGCCCAAAATCGGGAAAACAGTGAGTGGTCAGTCCGCGGACGGGACAGGGTCAGTCGTCGCGGGCGAGCCAGCGGTCCCGGAACGATTCGAAGTCGGCGTCGTCCTCGGTGATGCGGTCCCACGCCGCGAGCCCGCGTTCCTCACGGGAGCCCGGGATGGTGTTGTCCAAGATGAGTGCGGCGAGGCCGCCGACGGCCATGCCCGTCGAGCCGATGATGTAGACGGTGTCGACGACCGCCTGTGCGGCGGCTTCGATCGGCGTCGCGACGCCTGTCTCCGCGAGGAAGGCCTCGAGGCCGACGCTCTCGCGGAACGCGATCGTACTCTCGAAGTTGCCCATGTAGGCCGGGATCGCCAGCCCGACGAAGAGCGCGAAGCCGATGACGAAGGTGTTGCGCGAGGAGTCGAGATCGACGTGGCGCAGGTTCGAGATCCCGACGGCGACGATCTGGCCGAACATGGCGATGAAGAGGCCGCCGACGATCGGGTCGGGGATCGTCGCGATCAGTTGGCCGAAGTAGCCGACGAAGCCGACGACGAGCATGACGGCGGCCCCGATCTGGACGACGTATCGCGAGGCGACGCCGGTCAGCCCGATCGCGCCGATGTTCTCGGAGTAGGAGGTCGAGCCGCCGGTGCCCATGATCCCCGCGAAGACGTTCATCAGCCCCTCCATGCCGATGCCGTGGTTGATCCGGCGCTCGCTGGGCGCGCCCGAGCCGGTGATGTTTGCCACCGCGTAGTAGTCGCCGATGCTCTCGACGATCGAGGCCAGCACGCCGGCGAACATTCCGACGACGAACGCGGTCGTCACCTGCGGGACGCCCCACTGGAAGGGGTAGATCGGCAGCAGCGGCCGCGTGTCCGTGACCTGGCCGAGGTCGACGTAGCCCGGATGGTCACTCGCGAGGACGGGATCGATCGATAGCGGCCCCACCGTCACGTCTGCGACTGACAGCGGGCCGAGCGTCACGTCAAGGGAGAGCGCCGCGGCGACGACCCAGGCGATGACCAGTGCCAGAATGACCGGGTAGAGACGGAACGCCTTGTGTTTGACGTCGAGGTACTGTGAGAACAGCAGGATGAGGCCGAGCGTGAGGCCGAGCAGCCACCAGCTCTGATCGGGCGTCGTGATCTGGGGCGCGTTGAACAGCGAGAGTCCGATCAGCGCGATCGTCGGCGCGACGACGACCGGCGAGAGGAACCGGCGGAGTTTCCCGACCAGGCCGAAGTAGCCCATCGCGACCTCGACGATCGCGGCGACGATGATCGCACCCTGTAACTGCACCAGTGCGGCCTCCCAGCTCGGCTGGCCCGAGACGCCGCCGGCGGTGACGACGCCGATGATCGCCAGCGCCGGTGCCAGCATCGAGAACGGCGCGCCCTGCACGATCGGATACCGGTTCCCGAACGTCGTCTGGGCCAGCGTCGCGATCCCCGAGACGACGAAGAAGGTCCCGATGAACCGTGCGGTGACGCCGGGATAGTCCGTCATCCCCATCGCGCCGGCCAGTATCAACGGCACGGCGATGTTCGCGCCGACCATCGTCAGGTAGTGCTGGATCCCCAGCACCACCGACTCGCCCAGCGGCGGCTGTTCGTCGATTCCGTATTCGATATCGTCGCCGACGGCCTCGTCGGCGACTGCCTCGTCCCCCGTCATCGATTCTCGTCGGATAACACGCGAGGGGGGTCAAAGGGGTGTTGATCTCGAGTTCACGACGCGCTCGCCGTCCCGTCGCAGGTCGGCGTCTCCGCCGTCGCCCGTCACACTCGAGCCCGCCCTATCGCCGCGTCTCGTCGGCCGCCCGCTCCGCGGCGGCCCGGACCGTCTCGACCGACAGCGACTCGAGGGCGACCAGTTCCCCCTCGGTCTCGCCGGCGACCAGCTCCGAGAGGCCGGCCCTGGAGTCGTCGCCGGCGTCGACGACGACCACACGCGTGTCGCCGTCGGCGAGGGCGCGAGCCGCTCGTCGCGTCGCCTCGGTCGGACTCCCGTCGGCGACGTTCGCCCGGCCGTCCGTGACGAGGACGACCACCGAGGCGTCGGTCTCGGCTCGCTCGAGGACCTTTCGCGAGGTCTCGAGGCCGGCAGGCAGCGGCGTCCGGTCGCCGGAAGGCAGGTCCTTGAGGTGGCGGGCGGCCAGCGAGACGCTGTCGGTCGGCGGGAGCAAGACGTCGGCGTCCTCGCCGGCGAAGGCGACGAACGCGACCCGGTCACGGTGTTCGTAGCTGTCCCGCAACAGCTCGAGGACGACGCCTTTCGCAGTGCGCATCGCGGGCCGCATCGAGGCGCTGGCGTCGACGGCGAAGACGACCGTCACCGAGGTGTCGCCGGTCCGGACCGACTGCCGGAGGTCGGCCTCGCCGACGCGGGACTCCCCGCGGGCGGCCGCCGACCGGACCGACGCCGCGGCGTCGATCGAGCCCTCGCCCGAGGCGGGTTCGGTGCGGACGCGAGCGCCCCGGTTGTCCGTACTCGGCGACGTACTCGCACGCGAGCCGGTCGCGGTCGCCGTTTCGCCGTCGACGGTCGGCGACTCGATCTCCGGTGCCTGCGCCTCGCCGATCTCGGCCCGCTGCTGGCCGGGCACCAGCGGCTGGGCGGTCTCCTCGTCCCCATCGTCGGACTCGTCCGACTCCGATTCCCCGTCGCTCGAGCCGTCCTCGGATCCGCCGTCGCCGGCTTCCGCGGGCGACTGGTCCGCCGAGTCGGGTCGGCCGCCGTCGTCGGGGCGGCGCTCGGGGCCGTCGTCAGTGCCGGCGCCGTCCTCGTCGCCCCCGTCCTCGTCGCCCCCGTCCCCGTCGCTCGAGTCCGCACCGTCCGCGCCGTCGTCACTCTGGTGCCCGTTTCCCTCGCCGTGATCACCGCGGTCGTCACCGTCGGCCGGTTCGGACTCGGCGTCACCGTCCTCGTTGTCCGGTTCCGCCGCGCTGTCACCGTCGTCCGCGTCGCCCTCCTCCCCGTC
The DNA here is from genome assembly GCA_000690595.2 of Natrinema mahii. GTDB lineage: Archaea > Halobacteriota > Halobacteria > Halobacteriales > Natrialbaceae > Natrinema > Natrinema mahii. Next base: position 10,051 of record JHUT02000002.1, read on the forward strand.
GGCCTCGTCCGGCGATTCCTCGTCGAACCGGTCCTCGAGCAGGTCCTCGAGGTCGGGTTCGTCCTCGAAGGGCGTACTCCGGAGCCGGTGGGGAAGCGCGTAGGTCGCGGCCTCGTGGACGTCGGACTCGATGACCGTCTCGCGGCCCTCGAGCGCCGCGATGGTCATCGCGGTTCGGGCGGTCGCCACGTCGCCGCGGTGGCCGTCGACGCCGGCCTCGAGGCAGAGGTCGGCGATCTCGGCCTTGAAGTCGGTCGGGAGGGCGACGCTCGAGAGGCGCTCTCGGGCCGCGGCCAGGTCGTCGCGCAGGGCGTCGACCGCGTCGGCGTACTCGGCTCGCGGATCGGACGCGCCGCCGTCGGCCTCGAGCGCGCGGTCGATAATCTCGACGCGGTCGTCGATTGCCCGGCAGCCCTCGACGGTGGCCTGGAGAGCAAAGCGGTCTCGCAGTTGGGGTCGCAGATCGCCCTCCTCGGGGTTCATCGTCCCGATCAGGGTAAACTCGGCGGGGTGGGAGACGCTGATCCCGTCGCGCTCGACGGTGTTGACGCCGCTGGCGGCCGCGTCGAGAATGACGTCCACGAGGTGGTCGTCGAGCAGGTTGACCTCGTCGACGTAGAGGATGCCCCGGTTGGCGCGGGCCAGCAGACCGGGATCGAAATCCGCCTCTCCCGCGAGGGCGTCCTCGACCGAGAGGGTGCCGACGACCCGATCTCGAGTCGCGCCCAGCGGGAGCGTGACGAGCGGCACGGGCCGGGTTTCGACCGGCAGATCGTCGGCGTCGCGGTCGCGACAGTCGGCACACTGCAGGTCGGAGTTGTCGGGCGAACAGCCGTACGGACAGTCCGCGACCGCTCGCTGTTCGGGCAGTAGATCGACGAGCGCTCGGACGGCGGTCGACTTCGCGGTCCCCTTCTCGCCGACGATCAGGGCCCCGTCGAGGCCGTCGTTGGCCGCGACGGTGAGTAACACGCGCTTTAGCTCGTCCTGTCCGACGATCGCCGGAAAGGGGAGTGACGACAGCTTTTTGCCCCCGGCGTTTGCAACCATACTTGAGCTAATACAATAGAGGTTTAAAAGTACGATGACACGGATCGGGATCTATACCGCGACGGAGAACGAACTCGGCTCGATCGGGCGGGCCGCCGAGCGCCTCGAGGGGATCGACCTCGTGGTGCGCTCGGAGAGCGACCTCGACGAGGAGGCCGACGTCGAGGCGTTCGTGGAGGAACTGACCGACGCCGCGGCGGCGATCTTCTGGCTGCACGGGGCCGAAGACAGCATGCCGGGCTACGACTACGCGACGGGCGCGCTCGAGGACGCCGGGGTACCGCTGATCGTCAAGGCGACCGGCGACGCCTTCGCCCTCGAGGACACGACGGTCTCGGACGGTCATCGAGACCGGGTCTACGACTACCTCGAGAAGGGCGGGACGATCAACGTCGCGAACCTGTGTCGGTTCCTCGCGGCCGAGTACGAGGGCCGCGAGGTCGAGTACGACGAGCCGACGGAACTGCCGACGGAGGGCGTCTACCACCCCGACCACCCGGGGATCGAGTACGAGGACCTGCTCGCGACCCACGACCCCGACAAGCCGACGGTCGCGGTCTGGTTCTACGAGTCCCACTGGACCCACGAGAACACCCGGTACGTCGATCGGCAGGTCCGGGCGCTCGAGGCTCAGGGGGCAAACGCTCTGCCGATCTTCTGTAATCCCGCGACCGACACCGACGAGCAGGAAGACGCCGAGTGGGTCACTGACAACTGGCTGATCGATGCCGACGGGAATTCGATCGTCGACGCCGTGCTGTCGTCCTTTATGTTCTCGCTCTCGATGGACGAGCGCGGCCGCAGCGCCGACGACGAGGGCAGTTCCGCGGAGGACGTCTTCCTCGATCGGCTCGGCGTGCCAGTGCTGCAGACGGTTACCACGATGCGCTCGCGTTCCCGGTACGAGTCCAGCGACACGGGCGTGATGGGCTTCGAACTCGCGCTCTCGGTCGCGCTGCCGGAGTTCGACGGCAACGTCATCACCCACCCGATCTCGGGCAAGGAACGCACCGACGACGCGGCCGGCATCGGCTCCGCACCGAAACATCACTTCCCGATCGAGGACCGGATCGATCACGCCACGCGGCTCGCCGTGAACTGGGCCGAACTGCGCCACACGCCGAACGAGGACAAGCAGATCGCCGTCGTCTTGCACAACTACCCGCCCAGCGACGACGGTATCGGGACAGCGTTCGGACTCGATTCACCCGAATCGACCGTCAACTTGCTCGAGGAACTCGAGGCCCGCGGCTACGATTTAGGCGACGAGATGCCGGAGGACGGCCAGACGCTGGTCGAGAAACTGACCGCCCAACTCACGCTCGAGGACCGCTGGGTCGCGCCTGAAGACGTCCGCGACCTCTCCGTAGACGTCGTATCACCGGACACCTACGCGGACTGGTTCTCGGAGGCCGACGAGCGGTTCCAGGAGAATATCATCGAGGAGTGGGGAGAGGTGCCCGACCGCCCGTTCGCGATTCCGGGCGTCGAGTTCGGGAACGTCCTCGTGACGGTCCAGCCCCCGCGCGGGTTCGGCATGGACCCCTCGAAGGTCTACCACGACTCGGACCTGCAGCCGCCACACGACTACTTCGCGTTCTACGGCTGGCTCCGGAATACGTTCGAGAGCGACGCCGTGGTCCACCTCGGGACCCACGGCAGCCTCGAGTGGCTCCCCGGCAAGACCGTCGGCCTGAACGGCGAGAGCGCGCCGGATCAGCTGATCGACGACATCCCGAACGTCTACCCCTACATCGTCAACAACCCCGGCGAGGGGACGCAGGCCAAGCGCCGCTCGTACGCCGCCATCGTCGACTACCTGACGCCGGTCATGCGAAACGCCGGAACCTACGATGAACTCTCGGAACTCGAGGAACTCGCGAACCAGTACCGCGAGGCGGGGATGGAAGACGCCCGCGCGGACGACGGCCAGCACCTCGAGGACCTCATGCGCGAGAAGGTCGCGGAACTCGACCTCGCCGTCGAGTTGGGTATCGAGGGCACCATCGACGAGAAAGCCGACGTTCGCGGTCCGGACGAGGCGGGGTCGACCCTCGCGGAAGGCGACGTCGATGGCGACGAGGTCGACATCGACGAACTCGTCGAACGCGTCCACGAGTACCTCACCGACGTCAAGACGACCCAGATCCGGCTCGGGCTCCATACGATGTCCGAGCCGCCGGCCGACGAACGGCTGGTGGAGTATCTCGTTGCCCTCACGCGCCTCGAGAACCCCGGCGCGCCGAGCCTGCGCGAGAGCGTGGCCGGCGTCCTGGGCGTCGACTACGAGAAAATGCTGAACGCGCCCGGCGAGTACGACGAGGCGCTGGGAATGACCTACGCCGAGGCCGCCGACGAGGTCTACGAGACGAGCGTCGAGTTGATCGAAACACTCGCCGAACACGACTTCGACGTGCCCGAGTCGGAACTCGAGGGCGGCCCCGACGACGAGGTCAACATGAACCTGCTCGTGGTCGACCTCGAGACGATCGGCGACGCGCGGGCCAAATCCCGCGCCCACGACGACCTCCGGAAGGCGCTGGCCTACGTCTGCGAGGAGGCCCAGCCCCGCGTGCAGGGGGCCGAAGACGAGATCCCCCGCACTGCGGACGCCCTCTCGGGCGAATACGTGCCCCCCGGAGGATCGGGCGCGCCGACCCGCGGCGGCGTCGATCTGCTGCCGACCGCGCGGAACTTCTACACGCTCGATCCGCGCAAGGTGCCCGCGAAGGCCGCCTGGCAGGTCGGCAGCGAGGTCGCGGAGGGCGTCCTCGAGCGCCACCATTCGGAGAACGACGAGTACCCCGAGGAGATCGGCGTGGTCGCGTGGGGCACCCCGACGGTGCGCACCCGCGGCGAGACCATCGCGCAGGTGCTGGCGATGATGGGCGTCGAGCCACAGTGGACCGACGCCGGCCGGATCGACGACGTGGAGCCGATCCCGCTCGAGGAGTTGGATCGCCCGCGAGTCGACGTGACGACCCGCGTCTCGGGACTGTTCCGCGACGCCTTCCCGGCCGCGGCGGGGGTCATCCACGACGCCGTCGACGCGGTCGTCGACCTCGACGAACCGCACGAGATGAACTACGTAAAAAAACACGTCGAGCAAGAGCAGGCCGAACTCGAGGCGGAAGAAGGTCTCGACGAGTCGGACGCTCGGAAGGCAGCAAAGCATCGGGTCTTCACGACCCGGCCCGGCGGCTACGGCGCCGGGACGAACAAGGCCGTCGACGAGGGCAACTGGGACGACCGCTCCGATCTCGCCTCCGTCTACATCCAGTGGGGCGGCTACGCGATGGGCTCGAGAGGCCGCGTTTCCGACGCTCACGACGCCTTCGAGCGCCGCCTCTCGTCCGTCGACGCGACGGTCAAGATCGAGGACACGATGGAACAGGACGAGTTCGACTCCTCGGACTGGTACGCCTTCCACGGCGGCTTCATCTCCGCCGTCTCGGAGATCTCCGGCGCGGAGCCGGCTTCCTACGTCGGTGACTCGTCTGACCCCGACAACGTCGACGTCTACACCAACGAGGAGAAGGTCCGCAAGGCGATGCGCTCGCGCGTGCTGAATCCGGACTGGCTCGAGTCCATGGAGGACCACGGCTACAAGGGCGCGGGCGACCTCTCGACGACGGTCGACGTGACGCTGGGCTGGGACGCGACCACCGGCGTCGTGAGCGACACCCTCTGGGAGGAGGTCGCCGAGAAGTTCGCCTTCGACGAGGACCGACAGGACTGGATGCGTGACGTGAACCCGTGGGCGCTCGAGTCGATCACGGACACCTTGCTCGAGGCGATCGATCGCGACCTCTGGGATGCCGACGACGAGACGATCGACCGACTGCGCGATCTCAATCTCGAGGTCGAAGGCGATCTCGAGGCGCGGACGACCAACGAGGGCGTCGGTGCGGAGGTGTCGACCGATGACTGACGACGAGCGCGAACGCGTTCGGCCGACGGATGATATGCGAGGCCCGGAGAGTGATTCCCGATGAGTGACCAGCAACAGGAGTTCGAGAACGAGTACGCCGATCTGGGCGCAACGACGCAGAACGCGATGGACATCGCGGAAACGAGCATGGACATCGTCCGGCAGTTCGTGCCCGACGAAACGCTGGCCGATCGGGTCCGGCAGAAGTCGGTCCACTCGATGGGCGACATCGAGTTCCAGCACTTGATCGAGTTCTCCGGCGGCGACGAGCTCGGCGACGACGAGGACGCGCCGGTTCGGGCCGGCGCTCGGGCCGTGCTCGACGAGGCGACCATCGTGACCGACATCACGATGTCGAAGGCCGGGATCACCGGCCGCGGCCACAACTGCGAGAAGCGCAAGGCGATCGGCAACGGCGCCGAACTGGCCGCGGAGACGGGGATGACCCGGACCGCGGCTTCGGTGCTCGAGCTCGACAAGCAGGGCGTCTACGACGGCGCGATCGCGACGATCGGCAACGCGCCGACGGCCGCCTTCGCGCTGGCGGACTGCATCGAGGACGGCACTCGGCCGGCCGCGATCGTCGCGACCCCCGTTGGCTTCGTCAAGGCCGAGGAGAGCCGCCAGCGCATCCGGGAGGTCAGCGAGGCGTACGACGTCCCGGCGATCACGAACGTCGGCCGTCGCGGCGGGAGCGGGCTGGCCGCGGCCCTGACGAACGAACTGATCCACGTCGCCAAAGACGTCCGGACCGACGAGATCCACCTCGAGCTCGACGCCGAAACACGGGCCGCGGACGGCCGGAACCGATGAGCGGCGAGTACGACCTCGAGTCGGGGCCGGATCCGGCAACGTTCGCGGCGGGAGGGGCGGAACCCGATATTGACGAGGACGTTGTCGACCCGGTCTATGCCGTCGGCGTCGGTCCCGGGAATCAGGAGTACCTCACGCCCCGCGGCGAGCGCGCGATCCGCGAAGCCGACGTCGTCGTCGGGTTCACGACCGTCGTGGAGTTCGTCGAGGACCTGACCGACGCGGACCTGCTTACCTGCGGGTACAAGGACGAGGCCGAAGCGCTCGAGGCATTCGGCGAGCGCGTCGCCGCCGGCGAGTCCGGGACCGCGGTCGCGATGGGGGATCCGAATCACTCGGGGTACCAGTTCGTCGGGAAAGTGCAGGACGCCGTGGAACGCCACGATTCCGACAGTCCGGTTCGCGTCGTTCCCGGCATCTCCTCGCTCCAGCTGGCCGCCAGCCGCGCCCGGACGCCCATGGAGGACACCGAGTTCGTCACGCTGCACAAAAGCGGCGACCTCGAGTCGGAGATGGACCGCCTCGCCGCCGCGGCCACGGTCGACGAACGGCACCTGCTCGTGCTCCCGCGGCCGTACGACCGGATGCCCGGGGACATCGCGGACTTCTTGCTCGAGGAGGGCGCCGATCCCGCCCTCGAGGCGCTGGTGCTCGAGAAGCTGACCCACGACGACGAAACGATTCACCGGTTCACGCTCGAGGAGTTAGCGGCTCACGCCGGCGGGAACGGGACGGAGGACACGCCGTTCTCCGATCTGGTCGTCCTCGCGGTCCGGCAGCCGGTCGTCGTTGATCAGTCCGCGTAACGACCCCCCGCAGTCTCGGACGGCACTCGAGGCGGCTCTCGTCTCCACCGGACCGATACGACCACTCTGGAATGGATAGAGTATAAACGGTTATCGCCGATCGACTCGAGCAGGCGACTATGTCGGCACCCATTTTTTCGGAGGAGCCGTACCTGTACGTCTTCGTCGGGGCGCTCGCCGTCTGGATCGTCTCGGACCTGCGTATCGGGGCGCGACATCGCGACGGAGCCACCGGCCCGCGAGACCGTGGATCGAAACGCGTGATCGGAATCGCCGTGAGCGGGGGTACCGCGGGCGCTGCACTCCTTCCCGAGCTGGTGGCCGTCCCCACACTCCCGCGTCAGCGGGTAGCGTTCTGGATCGGGATCGGACTCGTGGTGCTTGGCGTCCTGTTCCGCCAGTACGCCGTCAGGACGCTCGGCGAATACTTTTCGCTCGCCGTCTCGGTCGACGAGGCCGATACCGTGGTCACTTCGGGACCGTACAGGTGGGTCCGTCACCCGTCGTATACTGGCGGACTGACGACCATGGTCGGAATCGGAGTCGCGACCGGTAACTGGCTGAGTCTCGGAGTTGTGACCCTCGCCGGAGTAGCCGGCTATGGGTATCGTATTCATGTCGAAGAGCGCGTCCTACGGGAGAAACTAGGCGAGTCCTACGAAGCGTACGCGGAACGGACGCAGTATCGACTCGTTCCAGGGCTCTGGTGACGGTCCGCTACCGGAAACGCTACGTCTCTCACTCGTCGCCTTCGTACTCCCGCAGCACCGACGAGACGGTGTTCGACACTTCCTCGAGCGCGACGGCGTGGGTCTTCCGGAGGTCCTCGTCGTCCCGTGCCGCGCCGAGGTGGCGAAGCGCCTCGCGCAGGTGCCGTTCGGTATCGGATCCTGATTCGTCACTCATGATTCGAGCGCCGAAGCGTAACTGACTCGAGCGGTTAAGTTCGTCGGTGGTCCGCACTCACTCGCTCACTCGAGGGCATCCCGGACGGCCGCGCGGCGCTCGGCGAAGGTCGCGTCGTCGAGAACCGGCGTCGCCGCGTCGGGCTCGATCGGCGCGTCATCGGCGAGGTCGATCCAGGCGCGACAGCCCCGGTAGCTACTCCGCTCTTCGATCAGCCGCGGTGAGTCGAGTTCGGAAACGCGGAGCAGCAGTACCCGCAACTCCTCGTCGGGGTCGTACTTGTCCCGCAGCCCGTCGGGCGTGTAGACGTAGTGGTCGGCGAGGGCCTCGAGGTCGTCGCTCGAGACGGCGTATTCTTCGCGGACGTCGGCGACGGCCCGGATCGGGACGCCGGTCTCGGGTTTCGCGCTCGAGCGGTGGTAGTACGCCTCGTATCGTGATCGGTACCGGCTCGGATCCTGATGGCTATACGCGGGATAGAGGGCGAACCGCTCGTCGATCGTCCCCGGATCGAGCGTCGGGTGGCGGACGAGGACGGTCTGTGCGCCATCGATCACGGCATTGACGACGCCGGCGCGTTCCTTCAGCGCCGGTACCGACGCCGCGGCGGTCGCAGTCGTGTGGTCGCTCATCGGTCTCGAGTGTCCGATCCCAGCGGTGACCCAATTCGGTTTCGGTCGCTCGCGGTCGGAGGCTTCCCTCACCGACGGATTCAAGTATAGTTGTGCAAACGCAACCAACGATGAACGGATTCGTCCTCGGCGGCGTCAGCTCCGGCGTCGGGAAGACGGTCGCGACGCTGTCGATCATTCAGGCCCTCGAGGACGCCGGCCACGGAGTCCAGCCGGCCAAGGCGGGGCCGGATTTCATCGATCCGAGCCATCACGAGGCGATCGCGGGACGGCCCTCCCGAACCCTCGATAGCTGGCTCGAGGGCGAGGACGGCCTCCGCCGAAACTACCGGCGCGGTGAGGGGGACATCGACGGGTCACACCCGTCTGTTCGGGGGACGTCGTCCCCCGCCATCTGCGTCGTCGAGGGCGTGATGGGGCTCTACGACGGGGACGGCTCGAGCACCGCCATGGTCGCGGAGGCCCTCGACCTCCCCGTCGTTCTCGTGGTCGACGCGAAAGCCGGAATGGAGAGCGTCGCGGCGACCGCGCTGGGATTCCAAAAATACGCCGACACCATCGGGCGCGACATCGAGGTTGTCGGCGTCGTCGCACAGCGCGCCCACGGCGGTCGCCACGAGCAGGGGATCCGGGACGCCCTACCCGACGACCTCGAGTATTTCGGGCGAATCCCGCCGAACGACGACCTCGAGATCCCCGATCGACACCTCGGCCTCGAGATGGGCGCGGAGGCGGCCCTGCCGAAAGACGCACTGCGGGCGGCCGCCGAGTCGCTCGAGGCCGATCGGCTGGCTGCAGTCGCGAGGGAACCGCCCGCCCCCGAAACGCCGATCGAACCTGGGGAGTCGGTCGACGCCACGATCGCCGTCGCCAGCGACGCCGCCTTCTGTTTCCGGTATCCCGCGACGATCGAACGGTTCCGCGAGCGGGCCGACTTGGTCACGTTCTCGCCGATCGCGGGCGATGCCGTCCCGGACGCCGACGGCGTCTACCTCCCCGGCGGCTACCCCGAACTCCACGCGGAGGAACTCGAGTCGGCCGGGACGCTTACTGAACTCGGCGAGAGAGCCGCCGACGGACTGCCGGTGCTCGGCGAGTGCGGCGGCCTGATGGCGATGTGCCGGTCGCTGACGACCGCCGAGGGCGACCGCAGCGAGATGGCCGGGATTCTGCCCGCCGACGTGACCATGCACGATCGCTATCAGGCGCTCGATCACGTCGAACTCGAGGCCACCGCGGGGACGCTCACTGCGAACGCCGGCGAACGGATTCGGGGCCACGAGTTCCACTACTCGAGCGCCGACGTCGACGGCGACGCCCGCTTCGCGTTCGAGACGGTCCGGGGCGACGGCATCGACGGCGATCACGACGGCCTGACCGAGTACGAATCACTGGGCACGTACGTCCACGTCCACCCCGAAAGCGGGGCGTTCGATCGGTTCCTCGAGGCCGTCGAGTCGAACGAGATATAACAATCTACCCGTCTTTCACGAGAGCTGAAACGGGGTCAAATTACTAACACGAACGGTCGCGTAGGGGCGAGTATGGCCGAAACAGTCCAGCGCCTCGAGCCCCTGGAGCGTCGCCCGCTGACCGACCGAACCTGTCTCGTCACCGGGTCCTCACGGGGGATCGGTCGCGAGATCGCGTTCGAACTCGCCCGGTGTGGTGCCGACGTGGCGGTCAACTACCGGTCCTCGGAGGAGCGAGCGCTGACAGTGACCGAGACGATCGAGGACAACGGCGAGACGGCCGTCCCGGTACAGGCCGACGTGTCGGATCCGGCGGCCGTCGAACGGATGGCCACCGAGGTCCGCGAGGATCTCGGCGAGATCGACGTCCTCGTCAACAACGCGGGGATCACCATCGACCGGACCTTCGAGGACATGACCTACGAGGACTGGCGGACCGTCATCGACGTCAACCTTCACGGCACGTTCAACTGCACGAAGGCCTTCTACGAGGACATCAAAACGTCAGATCACGGTCGCCTGATCAACATCTCGAGCGTCGTCGGCCAACAGGGCAACTACGGGCAGGCCAACTACGCCACCTCGAAAGGCGGACTCTTCGCCTTCACCCGGACGCTGGCGCTGGAACTGGCCAGTACGGGGTCGACCGCCAACTGCATCGCACCGGGCTTTACCGAGACGGACATGCTCGATGAGGTGCCGGAGCGCGTTCAGGAGAAGATCCGTGAGGACATCCCGCTCGATCGGTTCGCCGAACCCGAGGACATCGTCGGCATGGTTCGCTACCTCGCCAGCGATCAGGCCGACTACATGACCGGGCAGGTACTCGGCATCAACGGCGGGATGGAATGGTAAGGACGGCGGGTCGTCGCTGACAGTCGGTTCTCGAGACCATCCGTTTTCGGTCGCGTTCACGACGAGTGGATACTCCACTCACCGACGACAACTTTCGTTGTCCTACTACAACTCCAACTGGGCAATCGCAGTTGCTCTATCCCAAACAAAATTGTTTTAGGGGCGGACTCTGTTCCAACGGATGATGCCACCCATCGCGCTTCCACACGACGCGAAGGCCGGCCCGACCAAGTCGGAGGTCCGGGCCGTCGTCGGCTCGAAGCTCGCGCTCGAGCCCGACGATCACTTCGCGGAGGTCGGCTCCTGTACGGGAGCCATTACGATCGAAGCCGCACAGCGGGCCGGGCGGGTGACCGCCCTCGAGCGAAAGGCCGAACGCCTCGAGACGACCGAGAAGAACCTCGCGGCCAACGAGGAGTCGGTCCGGGCCGACGTCGACCTGCGCAACGCCGAAGCACCCGAGGGCCTGCCCGACGACGCCGACGCCCTGTTTCTTGGCGGCAGTCGGAACTTCGAGGGCGTCCTCGATCACGCCGTCGACACCGAAATCGACCGCGTGGTCATGAACGTCTCGCGACTCGAGGTCGCCGGCCGAGCGACGGAGGCCTTCCGCGAGCGGGACCTGCTCGAGGAGGTCGTCCAGTTTCAGGTGAGTCACGGCTACGAACTCGCCGGCGCGACGAGTTTCAACTCGGACAACCCGGTCTACATGCTGGTCGGGAGCGCGACGCCGGACGACGAGGACGGCGGGAAGGAGGTCGCAGCCGACGGTAGCGGGGGCAGTCAACGATGACCCTCTACGGCGTCGGCCTCGGCCCCGGCGAGGCCGACCTCGTGACCGTTCGCGGGAAGGAGGTCCTCGAGGCCGCCGACGTGGTCTACTCGCCGGGCCGGCTCTCCCGGACCGTCGCCTTGAACCACGTCGACGAATCGAAGATCGGGGATCTCGATTTCCCGATGACGAAAGACGAGGAGAAGCTCCGGGCGGCCTGGAAGGAGGCCGCCGCGGAGATCGCCCCGAACGCCCGCGACGGCGACGTCGCCTTCGTGACGCTTGGCGATCCCAACGTCTACTCGACGTTCGGTCACCTGCGCCGGACGATCGACGCCTTCCACTCCGACGTCGATCTCGAGATCGTCCCCGGCGTGAGCGCGGTGACAGCCTTCGCGACCGCGATGGGGGTCGAGATCGAGGCCGGTGCGGGACTCTCCTTGCGAGAGGCCGCCTCAGGTCACAGCCCGAGAGGACCGGACCGGATGATCCTGTTCAAAGTCACCGACGCGCCGGCGACCCACGAGGGCCTCGTCGAGGCCGGCTACGACGTGACCTACGGTCGCCGGCTGTTCATGGAACAGGGCGAGACGATCGTCACCGACGACCCTGAGGAAATCGACGAGCGCGACTATTACACCCTCGCCTACGCCGAGAAGGAAGGCCTCGAGGTCGAACAGGCGACGGCCGCCTTCGCCGACGACGAGTCCGGATCGGAGGACGCGACGACGGACGGGGAGCCGGTGACCGACGGGGGAACGCTGGTCGACCTCGAGCGCGCCGAGGGCCGTGCGGGCGGCGATTATGGAGGACACCGATGACTGACGACACACCGAACGACCCGCAGGACGCGATCGACTCCGAAGGCCAGCGCCGCCGCGAGGAACTGGACGACCGGATCTTCGACCACAGCGCCGGTGACGACCAGGAGGGGATCCCCTTCGTCGGTGCCGGCCCCGGCAATCCGCGCCTGCTGACCGTCGCGGGCAAGGAACTGCTCGAGGCCGCGGACCTCGTCGTCCACGCGGGCTCGCTGGTCAACAGCGAACTGCTCGACGAGTACTGCGGCCACGCCGAGCTGGTGAACTCCGTCGGGAAAGATCTCGAGGAGTTGATCCCGCTGATGCGGGACGCCTACGAGGACGGCGACAACGTGGTGCGACTCCACAGCGGCGATCCCGCCATCTACGGCGCGGCCCTCGAGCAGATGGACGCTTTGGAACACGAGGGTGTCCCGACCTACTTCGTGCCCGGCGTCACGTCGGCATTCGCCGCGAGCGCGACACTGCGGACCCAACTGACCCTCAACGAAGTGTCGAACCACGTTGCCTTCACCCGGCCCCAGGGCAAGACCCTGACGCCCGAGGAGGACCACATCTCCGAGTTCGTCGAGATGGGCGACGTGACGACCTGTATCTACCTCGGGACCCACGCCGTTCGCGACACGATGGATCGATTGCTCGAGGACGATCACGACCCCGAGACGCCGGTCGCGGTAATCTATCACGCCTCGTGGCCGGACGAGGACGTTATTATCGGCTCGATCGGCGACATCGCGGACAAGGTCGAGGACGCGGGCTATCGCGCCTCGGCGCTCGTCGTCATCGGCGACGCGGTGACTGGCGCGGGCTACGAGCGCTCCTTCCTCTACGGCGACTGGGCCGACCGCGGGCCCGAGTCCGAGAGTTCCACCTCGGCCGATGGCAGGACCGACTGATCGGCCAGTGTGTTTTTGCCGATTAAACTGCTAATCAGCACTGTGCTACTGACGTCACTGGTTCTTTGGGGTTGCGTTGCTGGTGCAGTTCTCTCCCTCGGAATCGTCGTGTATACTCGGGACCAAACCGACGAACCTGCCGTCTCGGAGTTCCAGCAGTACATGCTCGTCGTGAGTCTCTGGGCGACGATGCAGGTCCTGATGTTGCTCGACGCCCCGCCGGGTGCGCTGTTCTGGGACACCGTTCGTGAGTTCGGCGCTGGAGCAGCAGCGGTGACCTTCGTCGTGTTCGTTGCCCGCTATACCCAGTCGAACTGGCTCAACCGGACGGGCGTCGTTCGTGGCATGTGGCTCGTGCTGGGCGTCGCGTCAGTACTGTCGGTGACGGCACCGTATCACGGGCTCGTTCCCACCGCGGCCGTCGAAACCTATCACGGTGTGACCGTCGTCTCTCGTCCACCCGAGGGACTCTGGGCATTCTACATCGTCTACGTGTATCTGCTTCTGGCCGCCGCGATCGGCAGCCTCGGCCGATTCATGTTTGCGTCCGCGAACATCTTCCGGAGACAGACGGCGGTTATTCTCACCGGTGGTATTCTGGTTTCTCTCGGTACGATCGCCTTCGTCACGAGACCTGCCCCGATATTGGATGCCGGCCCCGCCCTCCAGTCCCTGCAGGGGCTCTTGATCGTGCTGTCGATCTACCGGTACGACTTCCTGACGATCATGCCGCTGGCCCGCGATACAATCATCGATACCGTCGAGGACCCGATCCTCGTTCTCGACAACGACGACACCATCGCATACGCGAACAGCGCAGCGACCGATATCGGTATCGACAGTGACGATCTCTCCCGCTCTATCGAGGACATCGTCCCGAACCTCAACGACGCCCTCTCGAGTGAGCACGGTATCCTCGAGTATTCGCCGACGCCGGTGACCGATGGCGGTGAACCGCTCGAGTCGGCTGACCGGTGGTTCTCGTTGAGTGTCACGCCGATCGTCGACCAACACGACATCGAGCGCGGTCGCGTCGTCGTCTGTGCCGACATCACCGAACAGAAACAGCGTGAGCAACGGCTCGATCAGTTCGCGAACATCGTCAGCCACGACCTCAGAAACCCACTGAACGTCGCGTCGGGACACCTCGAGATCCAACGCCAGAAAGAGGATTCGGACAGTCTTCGGCAAGTGTCACGCGCCCACGATCGGATGGAGCAACTCATCGAGGAACTGCTCTCGCTGGCACGACACGGGTACGACGACGCTGATCCCGAACCAGTCGAACTAGCGGCCATGGCGACTGCCGCCTGGGACGGCGTTTCGACGGGCGACAGCACGCTGCGACTCGACGTTGCCGACGAGGTATCGATCTCGGCTGATACCGCGCAGGTACAGACGATCCTCGAGAACCTCTTTCGAAACGCCGACGAACACAACGAGTCACCGGTCGAGGTTCGCGTCGGGACCACCGACGCCGGCTTTTTTGTCGCCGACGACGGAAGCGGCATTCCTCCGGAAAAGCGCGACGAAATCTTCGAAGAGGGAGTGACGAGCAACGTCGATGGAACCGGGTACGGACTCCATATCGTCGAGCAGTTCGCCTCCGCTCACGGCTGGGAGGTGACGGTTACCGAGTCCGAAACCGGCGGCGCTCGGTTCGAGTTTTCCTCGGTACTCTTCGTGTCGCCCTCGTCTCGGTAGCACCGGACGGACGGCTGCCGATCCGTTCTCGAGTGTGGTTCTGCGATCGGTTCACTCCCAGAAGATAAAGTTACATTGTATAGGAGAAACGCAGCTTGTATTAGGGTGGACAGTATGGTCTCCGTCGTGATGACAGGTCTATCGAAGGGAGGAGGAATACGATGAGTTCCGAATCGGACGACGGCGGCCACTGTTCGACGGCCGACTCGGACGGCGAGGTCGCCGAGGAGATCGCGATCATCTCCTTCGGCCGGAAGCTGGATACCGCCGAGGAGATCAAAGCCGAGATCGGCGATCGCTACGAGGCGATCGACATCATCGAGTACCACGGCGACGTCTTCGAGGAACACTGGGGCGAGTACGACTGCTTCATCGGCCTGATGGCCTCGGGAATCGCGATGCGGAAGACGGCCCACCTGTTAGACGACAAGTGGGACGATCCCGCGATCTGCGTCGTCGACGAGGAGCTGACGTGGGCCATCCCGATCACGGGCGGCCACCACGGCGCGAACCAGGTCGCACAGGACCTGGCGACGATGGGTGCCGTCCCAGCGATGACCACCGCCAGCGAGGCGGCCGGCAAGCAAGGCGTCGAGTCCCGCGCGAAGGCGATGGACACCCACGTCGTCAACGGCGACTCGACGGTCAAGACCAACCTCGCCGTCCTCGACGAGAACCTCGGTCCCGTCGCCCGACTCGACGGGCCGAAGGCCGTCCTCGTCGGTGACGACGTGACGGTGCTCAAACGGAACAAAGACGACGGCGTCGTCCTCGGGACGGGTAGCGTTTCGGGGGCCAGCAAGGAGGCCTTCCTCGCCGCGTGGGAGGACGCCCTCGCGGAGACCGACTACGACTTCGACGACGTCGAGTTCGTCGGGACCGCGACCCGAAAAGAGGACGAGGAAGGCCTGCTCGAGGCGGCCCAGGAACTCGATCTCGGCGTCGTCGCCTTCGACAAGGAGACCCTGCTCGACCACGAGGGACCGACGCCCTCGAAATCCAAGGAGTTGATCGGCTGGCCGGGCGTCTCGGAGGCCTCCGCGATCGCGGGCGGTCGCGAGCAGGAACTGGTCCTCGAGAAACTGAGTTACGAAAACGAGGTCACGGTGGCGATCGGCCGATGAGTTCCGACACCGACTCCACCGATGCGACGGCCGGCGGCACCCCCGACGACCACGGTACCCTCTACGTCGTCGGCATCGGTCCCGGCCTGCCGGAGCACATGACCAAGCGGGCCAAGGAGGTCATCGAATCCTCGGAGGTCGTCATCGCCTCGAGCCTCTATCAGGAGTTCCTGCGCGACGACGGCACCCTCCTGCCGGAAGCGGAGACGGACGAGGACGGTATCGCGGTCCGCGAGGACGGCTTCGAACAGGAGATCGTCCGCTCGACGATGGGCCGCCAGATCGAACTCGCCCGCGCGGCGTTCGAGTACGTCCGCGAAGGGAAGGACGTGGCTCACGTTTCCGGCGGCGATCCATCGGTCTACGGCAAGTCCGACCTCATCTTCAAGATGGCCGAGGAAGAGGACGCCACGGACGTTCCAATCGAGATCGTCCCCGGCCTCACGGCGGCGCTGGGCGGCTCGGCCAACGTCGGCGCGCCGCTGTGTAACGACTTCTGTACCGTCTCGCTGTCGGACAAGTGGCGCGGCTGGGACGAGATCGAGGAGAAGTTGCGCGCTGCGGCGATCTCCGACTTCGTGATCGTCCTCTACAACTGCTGGCGCAACTACGAGGAGGCCGTCGACATCGTCCGCGAGGAGCGGACCGACGACGCCTACGTGGCCATCGTCAACGACGCCGGCCGCGCGGACGCCGGCCGCAACGGCGAGAGCCAGTTCATCACCACCCTCGGCGAGGCCGCCGACCACGACGACAAGGTGTCGGGGATGGGCACCTCGCTGATCATCGGCAACCACGAGACCGAGACCTGGCGCAACGACGACCGAACGTACCTCGTCACCCCGCGCGGCGGGCGTGACGTCGACGACTTCTGAACCCAACAACACACCCATGAGTACGGACACCAACACGGACGCTGACGACGAATCGACTTCGAAGTGCGGTGCCTCGAGCGACAGTAGCGAGGCAAGTGCCGACACCTCGAGCAGCTGTGGCGCATCGACCGACACCGACGACTCGAGTAGCTCCAAATGCGGTGGGTCCTCGAGTTCCTCCTCGTCCTCGAGCTGTGGAGCCTCGAGTTCCGACGACGGGAGTTCGAACGAGCAGGAGGTCGGCGCGACGGTCGACGACTTCGACGCCGACCCCGGCCAGCTGATCGCCGTCGGTCTCGGCCCCGGCCACCCCGAGGGGATGACCGACCGCGCGAAGACGGCGCTGCTCGAGGCCGACCACATCGTCGGCTACACGACCTACGTCGACCTCATCCCGGACGAGATCACCGACGCGGCCGAGGACATCTACGACACGCCGATGTGCGGCGAAGTCTCCCGCACCGAGGAGTCGATCGACCGCGCGCTCGCGGGCAACGACGTGGCCATCGTCGGCAGCGGCGATCCCAACGTCTACGCGCTGGCCGGGCTGGCGCTCGAGATCTTAGAGTCCAAGGGCGCGACGGCCTCGATGGTCGACTTCGACGTGGTGCCGGGCGTTCCCGCGGCCCAGTCCTGTGCCGCTCGGCTCGGTGCCCCGCTGGTGAACGACACCGTCTCGGTCTCGCTGTCGGACCACCTCGTCCCGATGCCCGAGATCGAGTCGCGGCTCCACTCCGTCGCCAGCGAGAACTTCACGATCACCATCTACAACCCCTGGAGCCGCAAGCGCCGCGAGAACTTCGAAAAGGCCTGCGAGATCCTGCTGACCCACCGCGAGCCCGACACGCCGGTCGGCATCGTCCACGGGGCCGGCCGCGAGGACGAGGAAGTGATGATCACCGAACTCGCCGAGCTCGAGGACCTCGGGGAGAGCGAGATCATCGACATGACGACGACGATCGTCGTCGGCACCGAGGACACCTACGTCTGGGACGACCGGATGGTCACACCCCGGGGCTACGAGACGAAGTACGACTACTGAGCGACAGGAATTCACCATGCCACGATACGAAGTCACCATCGAGAAAGACGCCTGCGACGGCATCTTCGCCTGCCTGACCCGCGATCCGCGCTTTATCGAGGGCGAGGACGGCCTCGCGACCGTCGACCCGGACGCGGATCCGGTCTACGACTGCGAGGGCGAGGTCACCGACAACGCCGAACGCGTCGTCGCGACGTTCGACGACGACCGCATCGACGAGGCCCAGCAGGCCGCCGCGGCCTGTCCGACCGACGCCATCATCGTCGAGGAGGTGGGCGAATGAGCGACGCCCAGTCGTCGGCCGACGGCGACGCACTCGAGGTATCGGTTCCGTCTGACCCGCTGGCCGGCCACGCCGCGACGGCGTACTTCTGGGGTCACGTCGCCGGCAGCGGCGACGTTACCGACGACCGGATCGAAGTCGTCGCCAACGACGAAGCGTCCGCAGGGGTGCTGGCCGCCGTCGCCGGCGGCGACCTCGAGCGCGAGACGACGACCCGGGACTACGCCCACGATACGTCGATCACCCGCACCGAGGACGAGTACGTCCTGACGATCGACGCCGACGACGGCGAGTCGGGACTGCTCGGCCGCAGCGGCGCGCTCGGGCTGCCCGTCGACGGCCGCGGCAACTACCGGTTCGGTGCCTTTGCGGGCCACGAGCGCGAACTCCTGCGGGGACTGCTCGAGGGCTGTGGCACCGTCTGCTTCAAGTCCTCGAGCGGCACCGTCGGCATCTCGTTCGTCCACGACGATCGGGACCTGCTCGCGTTCGCACGGGAGTTGATCGCCGACTGTCCGGTCGATGCGCCGATGGGCGACCTTTCGGAGACCTCCTCGGGCGGCTACTGGTTCGGCGTCGACGACGCCGCTGCCCCCGACTTCGGCACGTGGCTCTACGAGGACTGCGAGGAAACGGGTCTGTTCGCCCCGAGTCGACGGCGCAAACTCGAGAAGAGCCTCGAGCAGGCCGACGCCTACGACGAGTAATATGAGTACACCCGACGACACCACAGCCGCGCCCGCTGCCGGCTTCGACGACGAGGCCGTCCTCCTGATCGGCCACGGCTCCAGACGGGAGAAGTCCAACGAACAGGTCCGCGAACTGGCCGCCGACCTCGAGTCCCGGCTGGGTATCCCGGTCGACGCCGCGTTCCTCGAACTCGCAGAGCCGGCGATCGACGAGGCCTTCGCACAACTCGCGGCCGTCACCTCGCAGGTGACGGTCGTCCACTGCTCGCTGTTCGCCGCGAGCCACGTCAAAAACGACGTGCCGCTGGCGATCGAGCAGGCCCGCGCCGAACACGACATCGAGATCAACAACGGCTCGCATCTGGGGGTCCATCCCGCGATCATCGATCTGCTAGACGACCGCGCCGCCGCGGTGGAGGCCGAACTCGGCGTCGACCGCGCGGACGACGACGTGGCCGTCGTCGTCTGTGGCCGGGGCTCGAGCGATCCGGACGCCAACGGCGACGTCCACAAGCTCGCGCGACTGCTCTACGAGGGGCGCGCGTTCGACCGCGTCGAGGCCTCCTTTATCGGCGTCACGGAACCGACGCTCGAGGACACCCTCCACGGGCTCTCGAAGCACCGGCCCGACGCGGTCGTCGTCCTGCCGTACATGCTCGGCGACGGCGTCCTCACCCAGCGGGTCCGGGACTGGACCGCCGACTTCGACGCCGACTACCCCTACGTCGACGCCCTGGCCGGCGACCCGCTCGGCACGGACTCCCGGCTGCTGGATGTCTTCGCCGACCGCTGGGAGGAGGCCCGGACCGACAGCGTCGAGATGTCCTGTGACACCTGCAAGTACAAGGTCGACCTCGAGGGCTACGAGGAAGACGTCGGCGGCGCGCGGGCCATGCTGCGGGCGCTGGCCCACCAGGAGGCCCACGCCGATCGCGACGACGTCGACGACGAACCGGACAGCCACGACGCGCCGGAGAAACACGTCGCGGTCTGTACCAACCAGACCTGCGCGAAGATGGGGTCGCCGGCCGTCCTCGAGCGGCTTCGACAGGAAGTCCGGGACTCGGATCACTGCGACGCCCGCATCACGCGGTCGTCCTGTCTCGGCCGCTGTGGCGACGGGCCGATGGTCGCCGTCTACCCGGACGGGATCTGGTACGGCGATGTCGACGACGGCGACGCCGAACGGATCGTCTCGGACCACCTAGACCGGGATCGCATCGTCAGCGACCTCGTCGATCAGACGCTGTAGCAGCGACGAACCGCCCACCGAACGACACCGAACTCGACACACCACGACACACCCATGAGCTGCCACGAAATCGAAGCGCTACGACTCGGACTGATGAACGTCCTCGGCGTCGGGGACGACAGCACTCGCGACCACGCGAAGAAGGAACTCGAGGGACACCTCGAGGGGCCGATCGAGGGCCTCGCGGAGGCCGAGAGCCTCACGGAGATCGAACGCCACCTCGACGCGGCGCTGGTCGACCTGGAGGAAGAGGTCGCCGCGCTGGATAGCGAGGACCCGGAGTTCGACTACACGCGCGGCCGGTTGCTCGAGGTCCGCAACGCCGAACGAGCGATCCAGCGGCTTCGGACGCAGGGATCGAGCATCGTCGACGGGCTCGGCGACGCCCACGACACCCTCCACGAGACCTTCCCGGTAGAAGAGTGACGATGACCGGGACTGTCGACGCCGAACGGGAAGACGCCCTCGACGTTCGGACCGCCCCGCTGGGCGAGATCGAGCCCGCCCGCAGTCGCCACATGTGGACCCGCTCGGCGGTCGCGGTCGCCGAGTCTGGCGACCTCGTCGTCACCGGCGAGTGGGACGGCACCGTCACCGCTCACGAAACCGACTCGCTCGAGGCCCGATGGACGGCCGACCACCCCGATCACGCGGTCGGGATCGCGTCGCTCGAGGGCGACGGAGCCGGAGACGACGAGACGGTCGTCGTCGCCGGTCGCGGCGAGACGGGGACGATCGCGGCCTACGACGCCGCGACGGGCGACCGGCGGTGGCGCTACGACACCGCCGCCGACGTCGGCGAGGCGGTCAAGGACACCGTCTTCTACCTGCCCTACGTCGTCGCCTGCGAGACCGGAACGGACGCCGACGGGAACGAGCGCGTCTACGCCGCGGCGCGGCGCTACGAGCGCGACGGCGAACGGCGGCAGTGGCACAGCACCGTCTACGCGTTCGACCCCGACGGCGCGGTCCGCTGGACCTACGAGACCGACGCCTCGCCGATCGCGCTCGATTCCTCGGCCGACGGCGAGCGGCTGGCGGTCGGCTACAACCGCTGCATGGGCGACCACGACACCGGCCTCGTCGTCCTCGATACCGACACGGGTGGCCTCGAGTGGACCTGGGATCCCGGCACCGAGGGCGACCGCCGCGTCGGCGATGTCTCGTTCGACGGCGAGGCGATCGCCGTCTCGAGCCACGGCGACAAGCGGGGCTACCTGCTCGGGCCCGGCGGGGCCGAGCGCTGGAGCGTCGATCTCGCCGTCGAGACCGAGATCGACGGCGAGCGGCTGTACGCCTACCCGAACCACGTCTACGCCGCCGACGGCCGAGTGGCGTTCGTGACCGGCAACACCTACGCCGTCGGGAGCCGCGAGACCGACGGCCGACATCCGAACGAACACCGCGTCGCGGCGTTCGACGCCGACGGGACCCCGCTGTGGGACGACGCGGTCCGGGGCTTCGTCCACGGACTCGCCGCCGCCGGCGGCCGGCTGGTCGCTCCCTGCGCCCAGAACTTTCGGGTCCGCGATCCCGACACCCACGCCGTTCGCGCGTTCGATCTCGAGTCCGGCCCGGACGTGGTCGACCCCCTCGAGGGAATCGCCACGGCCGCCGCCGTCGGCGACGGCACGATCGCCGCGATCGAGGAGCCCGTCGCCTACCACGACGACGGCGAGACTCGCGGCGACTACGCGCTTCGCGTCGGCTCGCTCGAGTAGCCGATCGACGGTCCGTTTTGACGCTGTTCGTCCGCTGAGCGCGCCGACTGTCGCATACGCAAGGCCAACCCCCACAACGCTCACTCCCGTCCATTTTGCCGTACAATGACCGCAGATTTCGAACGTGACGGCTCGAGCGAGCGGTCGGCTCTCGAGCGGGTCGAGCGCTCCGCGGGTCGTCCCGCCGAGGGCGAGCGGCCGACGGGGCCGCCGCGCCGGGTGCTGACCGACGGCGGCCAGGCGGAGATGGAAGAACCGGACGGCGAGGGAGACGGCGCTGAGGGCGACGACGCCACGGGAGCGGCGCAGGACGAGTCGGGCCGAGCGGGCGACGAGGAGACCGCGTCGTCCGGGGAACCGGCGGAATCAGCGGACGAATCCGACGAGGAGGCGGCGGAGAAAGCCGAGGCCGAGGCCGAGGCGGCGGCGGACGACGAGGACGAGGAAGGGACGGTCGAGGACGAGCAGTCGGAAGAGGAGGCCGGCGAAGAGCCGGCCGAATCGGACGTCGAAGACGAGGGCCCGGCGGACGAGGGCGCCGAAGAAGCGGACGGAGACGAGGACGAACGGACCGATATCGGCGATCTCGTCGAGGACGACCGCGAGGAGGGCCACGCCGCGGACGCCGAGGACGTCTACGAGGGCGACGACGCCGCCGGCGTCCTCCATCTCGACCTCGACGGACTCTTCCTCGACGTCCTCGGCCTCGAGGTGAACCTGAACCCGGTGCAGTTGGACGTCTCGGCCCGGCCGGGATCGAACAACCTGCTCGGGAACCTGCTGTCGGCGGTGACGGGGCTGCTCGACGGCCCCGGGGCCATGCTGGACAAAGTGAAGTCGTTGCTGAGCAAGCCGCTCGAGGTTCTCAAGAAGCTCCCCGGGAAGGCCAAAGCGGCCTTCAGTGGCCTGCTCGAGAGGCCCAAGGCGTTCCTCAGCGGGCTGGTGAGCAAACCGAAGGAGTGGCTGACCCGCTTCTTGGGTCTCGGCGGCGAGGAGGCGGGAGCCGACGGCGAGGACGAAGGCGACGCGGCCGACGAGGCGGACAGCGAGGAAGCCCCGGCCGAAGCGGACGAGGAAGGCACGAGCGAGGAATCGCCCGGCCCGCTCGCCAGAGTGGGCGGCTGGCTGCGGGAGCAACTCTCCCGGCTCGTCCCCAGCCTCCCCGTCGAGGAGATCGTCGCAGCCGTCGTCTCGCAGGTGATCGAACAACTGATCGAGCGACTCGAGCCGGAGGGCGAGGAGGCGGCGTCCGGCGGCGAGCCGGACTCGGCGGCGGGAACGGAGGCGACATCATGAGCGACGAATCCATCACACAGCGGATCGACACGGAGGCGATCACGGAGAACATCGACGTCGACCAGCTCGTCGAGGGCACCCAGTGGGAAGACGAGATCGACGGGGACATGCCCCTCGGCGCGGCGCTGGGCGGCCAGATCGGCGCGCTCGTCGGCCGCAAAGTCGGCGAATCGCTCGGCCGGACGATCGGGACCATCGTCGTCGAGGAACTGCTCAGTAGCGACGAGGCCGAGTCGGACGGCGAGGAGGAAAGCGGCGCCTCCGAGGAGGAAGCCACCGAAGCGGAGTCCGACGACGAGGAATCGGACGACGAGGAGAGCGCCGAGTCCGAAGACGAGGACACCGAAGAAGAAACCGAGGCGGAAGGCGACGACGGAGGCGAGGCCGAAAGCGACGCCGATGCCGGCGACGACGCGGCCGACGAGGACGCCGAGGAGGAAATGGAAGCCGAAGCCGAGGAGGAAGAGTAAGTCCGTGAGACGGTTTCGCTACGACGCCCGCTCGAGCGGTGGTGGTCGGCGTGAGTGACGAGTCCGGGCTGAAGGGGATGGTCGCCGACGAGGTGAAAGCACAGATCGACGTGGCCGACATGCTCGGGGACGGCAGCATCGAGGACAGCATCGACGGCGGCGAGATCGGGGCCGCGGTCGGCCGCCAGTTCGGCGAGCAGTTCGGCCGCCAACTGGGGACCGCGGTCGGTCGCGAGGTCCACGAGACGGTCGCCGAGAGCCTCGAGGAGGGCACGGAACTCGGCGACCTCCCGGCCGAGGTCCGGACGGCGGTCGCGGACGGCGTCCGCGACTCGTTCGCGGAGATCGAAGGCCGCGACTCCCTCGAGTCGATGGCGACGAGTGTCACCGAAGGAAGCGGCGTCGAGGGGCTCCTCGAGGGGGTCGGCGGCGAAAGCGGAGGTACCGACGCCGCGGAACCGGAGGGCGAGGCAGCGTCGGAGACCGAAGAACCGTCGGTCGACGAGGCGGACGACTCCGACGAGGCTGACGAGGACGCCGAGGACAGCGACAGGACCGAGTCGGAAACCGAGGGCGGCGAGGAAACCGACGAAGCGGCGGACTCGGACGCCGAGCCGTCCGTCGAAGAGATCGAAGACCTGCGGGAAGACACCCTCGAGGACTTCCTCGGGGTGCTGTCCTACAGCGACCTGCAGTCGGTTGCGAAAGACGTCGATGTGAAGGCCAACCTCAGCCGCGAGGAGATGACCGCGGAGATCGTCGAGACGGTGACCGACGAGGGGGCGGACGACTCGGAGACGGAAGCGGCCGAGGCCGAGTAGTCGACCGAACGCACTGCGCCCCGTCGCGGGGACGACCAGCGAGAGCGAAGTGACACAGACACAGATGAGCGACTCAGCACTCCGGGACCGCGTCCGCGAGGTACTGCACGACGCCGACGAGCGCGGCGGCTCGCTCGTCTCCGGCGACGACGGGGACGCCGACTCCGACCTGCTCGAGACCGCACGCGAAGCCGACGATATCCTCGAGTCGGCTGCCCCCGACGACCTGCTTTCGGCGGTCGGCCTGGACACGCTCGAGGACGGCTCGGAGCCGGACTCGGTCCCCGAGGCGATCGCCCGGGGCGAGCGGGAGCACGTCGCGGACCTCCAGCGACTGCTCCGGCTCTCGAGGCTCGCCGACCGAGCGGACGGCGAAGGGCTCGGGGACGCCGTCGGCGAGCTGCAGGAAGCGATCGGCGAACCGGCCGAGTCGGTAGCCGACATCGCAGAGAGCGCAGTCGACGCGGACGATAGTGAAGGGACGGCTGACGGTGAGACGCCGGCCGGGTCCGACGGGGACGGCTCGGCCGCGGGCGAGGCCGAGTCGACGACCGTCGATCTCGGCGACAGGCTCCGGTCGGCGATGCGCGACTCGGTCGCCGACTTCGGGGACGAGGTGTCGCAGCTGAAGGCGCGCCTCGAGGAGCGACGCGCCGGGACGGCCGAGAGCGACGCGGACGACACGACGGCCGGGGACGAGGCTGCGGAGGCCGAAGCCGCCGACGAGGACGAGGGGCTGCTGGGCTCGGGACTCGGCGGGGATGGGGACCGGGGCACGGCCTCGGGCGGGCCGAGCCGCCACTCGACGATAGCGCCGCCGCCGTCCCAGCGGGCGGACATGCGCGGGACCGCCCGCCACTCGACGATGCCGGACAAACGCGGGTAAGCGATCGGTCTTCGGCCGCCCCGCTCGAGCTGCCCTTTTCCGCGGATCCGAACCAGGCCGTATCGGTCCACCCGAGTAACCGATTGGGGTTACGATAGCGCCGCTCGACGGCCCTCGAGCGCGTCGCGTAACCGTCCGCGGGTGCCCCGAGCGGTACGTTTATACGATTGTGTTCCATCGTTGTTCCCAGTATGGAATATCGACGCCGGGAGGTACTCGGTGCGAGCGCGGCGGGGATCGCCGCGGCGGTCGGCGGCTGTCTCGGAGACAGCGGCGACGACGGCGAGGGGTCGATCGCCGGCGAGGAACTCGCGATGGCGACGACGACCAGCACGGAAGCGACGGGGTTGCTCGACGAACTCAACGCCGCCTTCAGGGAGCGGTTCAGCACGCGTGTGGCGGCCAACGCGGACGGGACCGGTGCGGCGATCCGGTCGGCGCGGGACGGCAACGCCGACGTCATTCTGGTCCACGCCCGATCCCAGGAAGACGAGTTCATGCGGGACGGATACGGCGTCAACCGGCGAGACCTGATGTTCAACGACTTCGTCGTCGTCGGGCCGAGCGACGATCCCGCGGGCGTCGGCGACACCGAGCAGGCGACCGCGGCGTTCGAAGCGATCGCGGACGCCGAGGCGACGTTCGTCTCCCGCGGGGACGAGTCCGGAACCCACACCAAGGAGCTGGCGATCTGGTCGGAAACTGGCCTCGAGCCCGGCGGCGAGTGGTACCAGCAACTCGGACAGGGGATGGGCGAGACGCTGACTAACGCGAACGAGTCGGGTGCCTACACCCTCTCGGACCGGGGCACGTACCTCTCGCGGGACGACCTCGACCTCGAGATCCTGTTGCAGGGGCCGATCGAGGGCGGGCCCGAACTGCTCGCGAACCCCTACGGGATCATGGCGGTCAACCCCGAGATCCACGACGACGTCAACTACCAGCTCGCGATGGCCTACATCGGCTTCGTCACGAGCCCCGAGGGACAGGCGGTCATCGAGGACTTCACCGCGAACGGCGAGCAGTTGTTCTTCCCGGAGGCGCTGTCGGAGGATCCGGACTTCCAGCAGTACGTCCCGGAGGGCTGGCAGCCGAACGGATCGGAAGAGTAACCCTCGGCCTGCGAACACGGACAGACACCACACTACAGATGCCACTCGACGCGCTCTCGGATCCGACGTATCTCCGGAGTATCATCCGGCTCTCGTTGACGGTCAGTCTCGTCGCCGTGCTGGTGAGTACCGTCCTGAGCCTCCCGATCGCCTTCGCCGTCGGGTTCGCGGACTTCCGAGGCAAGCGGTTCGTCACCGCCGTCATCAACACCGGCATGGGGTTCCCGAGCGTCGTCGTCGGCCTGCTCGTCTGGTACGTCCTCTCGAATCAGGGGCCGCTGGGGACGCTGAACCTCATCTACACGCCCGAGGCGATGATCATCTCCCAGTGCGTGCTGGCCGCGCCAGTGATCACTGGCGTCGCGCTGTCGGCGGTCGAGAGCGTCGACGACGCCGTTCGGGACGCCGCCTACGGCGTCGGCGGGACCCGGGCCGACGTCGCCCTGATCACGCTCAAGGAGGCCCGTTACGGCGTCATCACCGGGATTCTCGCCGGCTTCGGCCGGGCGATCAGCGAGGTCGGCTCCGTCCTGATCGTCGGCGGCAACATCGCCTACGCCGACGGCACCTCGAAGACCCGTACCCTGACGACCGCGATCCAGTTCGAAGTGCGAAAGGGCGAGTTCGAGGTGGCCCTGATACTCGGTGCGGTGTTGCTCGTCCTCGTCTTGCTCGTCAACGGGATCGTCCTGCGGCTCGGGGGGCGATGACCGTGCCGGGGACCGAATCCGGACGGCCCGAACACGGGGTGGGTGGCGAATGAACCTCGCGTTCGAGACCGTTTCCTACGGCGTCGACGAGACGTCGATCCTGACCGACATCTCGCTGTCTGTCGGCGCGGGCGAGGTGGTAACGGTGATCGGCCCCTCGGGGGCCGGCAAGACGACGCTGTTGCGACTGGCCGCCCTGTTCGAGCGGCCCACGGCCGGGACCGTTCGCTGTGATGGAACCGATCCGTGGGCGCTGTCCCGGGACGAGCGGCTCACGCTCCGCCGGCGGATCGGGATGGTGTTCCAGCGGGCGAGCCTCTTCGAGACCTCGGTGGCCCGGAACGTCGACGTCGGGCGGCGCGTTCGCCGTCCGTGGGCCGAGCGACTGCGGGGATTCGGGCGTCGCCTCGTCGGTCGGCTGCGCCGCGACGGGCCGACCGTCGACGACCGCGCCCTCGAGGCCCTCGAACTCGTCGGGCTCGAGGACGCGTGGGACCGCGACGCGGGGTCGCTGTCCGGCGGCGAGGCCCAGCGAGTGTCGTTCGCCCGCGCGCTGGCGGCCGAGCCGGACCTGCTCGTCCTCGACGAGCCGACCTCCGATCTCGACCCGCGGAACACGGCCATCCTCGAGCGCGCGATCGACCGGGCGCGCGAGCGCGGTCACGGCGTCTTGCTCGCGACCCACGACATGCATCAGGCCGAGCGGATCTCCGACCGGGTCGCGTTCCTGCTCGAGGGCGAACTGGTCGAGACCGGGCCGGCAACGCGGGTCTTCGAGAACCCGCGGGACGAGCGGACCGCGCGGTTCGTCCGCGGCGACTTGCTGTACGATGAAAACGAACTTCTCGCGTGACGGCAAAGGGCGAGTCGAATGGAAAAGGAGTTCGACACCTACCTGCGGATCGACGACGTGACCGTCGATCGGAGCGACGTGGCGATGTTGCGCGCGATCGACGACCGCGGCTCGCTGTCCGGGGCCGCCGAGGCCCTCGAGCGATCCTATCCCCGCCTCCAGCAGCGCGTGGTCGAACTCGAGGACGCGATCGGCCCGCTGGTCGAGCGCACCCGCGGTGGTGCCGGCGGTGGCGGGAGTTCGCTGACCGACCGCGCCCGGGACCTGCTGGCGCGGTTCGATCGACTGGTTGCCGCCTACGAGGGGGTCGCCCGCGTCGACGAGACGGTGTTGTCCGGACCGGTCGTCGACCGGGACGGGGAACTCGCGACGGTCGCGACCGCCGCCGGCGAGGTGCTGGCGGTCGTCCCGAGCGAGGCCGCGGCCGCGTCGGTGACGATCCGCTCCGACGCCGTGAGCCTGCACGCTCCCGAAGACGTCCCGCGGGCCGAAGGGACCAGCGTCCGCAACCGATTCCCCGGGACCGTCGCGTGGCTCGAGGCCGGCGACGCGGTCGCGCGGGTCGGGATCACCCTCGAGGCCGCCGAGGACGGCGGCGCCGAACTCGTGGCGCTGGTTACGCGCCGCAGCGTCGATGCCCTGGGGCTCGAGCCCGGCCGGCCGATCGTCGCCTCGGTGAAGGCGACGGCCGTGCGCGGCGTCGAGGACCGAGGGACCGACGGCGACTGAGTCGGGTTACTGCGTCCCGTCGACGCCGATCTCGTTCTCGAAGCGCGCGAAGAAGTCGTCGACGAACTGCCGGCGGGACTCGCCGAGGCGGCGACCGGGGTCGGTGTACAGCGCGTCTAGCCGCTCGTCGACCCACTCTCGAAGGAGCGCGACGTCCGGCAGTCCCGACGCGGCCAGTTCGGACGCCGACGCGTCGTCGATAACCGCGTACGCCTCGCCCTGCCTGCCCGACCGTTCGCCGACGATACAGGCCAGCCGGACGATCCCGCGCCCGCCGGCGGCGTCTAACTTGTCCGCGTCGAAGAGCAACCGCGCCTCGAGCGTCTCGGGCTCCGGCGAACTCGCCCGGATGCTGTGGGCGCGAACGCAGTGCGTGACGGCGTCGATTCGGTCCGGCGCCACGCCTTCCGACTCGAGGCGGGCCGCGGCCTCGGCCGCCGCCCACGCGTCGTGGTCGTCGATCTCGCCCGTTCGCTCCAGCGGCCGGCCGATGTCGTGTATCCAGGCCGCCGCGGCGAGGACATCGTTGTCGACGGGCCGTTCGCAGTCGTTTGCCAACCGAATCGCCAGATCGCGGACGCGCTCGGCGTGGAACCGATCGTGTGCCGGGAGGGCGTCGTCGTAGTAGGGCAGCGATAGCTCTCGAGCGAGCGGGCCCAGTTCCTGTGCCATCGTACCCGTGAGAAGTACCGACCGATACTATAATTCTTCTGAACTTTCGGGTCCCGTCAGAGGGGGACCGACGGCCGACGAGCCGTAGACCTTTCTCGAGGCGGGCCGTATCGACGCCCATGTACGACTCGATTCTGGTTGCGACCGACGGCAGCGAGGCGGCGGCGACGGCGGTCGACCACGCCGTTGCGCTCGCCGACCGGTTCGACGCAGCGCTGTTCGGCGTCGCCGTCGTCGACGAACGAACCGACTACGACACCGGTATCGTCGATCCCGAGGAGGCCCGCCAGCACCTCGAGGAGCGGGCGGCCGGCTGGCTCACGGACCTCGAAACACGGGCGCGCGAGGACGGGATCGAGGCCGAGACGGCGGTTCGATCGGGCGTCCCCCACGAGGAGATCCTCGCGTACGCCGACGAGGTCGGGGCCGATCCGATCGTGGTCGGCTCCCGTGGACGCTCGTCGTTCAAAGGGGCGTTGCTGGGCAGTACCGTCGACAGGGTCGTCAGGACCACGGCCCGATCGGTCCTGGTCGTCGGCGGGGGCGAAGACGCCGACGGGGTGGCCGACGATCCGACCCGAGGCGCGGACGGGGAACGGACGTAGGTCCCGATGTCGGGGCGAACATTTACCTTCGCTGTCGTATGACCTAGCGCCATGTCACTGCTCGTTCCCTTCGACGGCTCGGCGTTGGCGACGCGTGCGCTCGAGCGCGCGTCGACGTTTGGCGACTTGCTCGACGAGGAGGTCGTCGCGCTGACGGTGATTCCGGACGACCCCGAGTACGCGCGCGACCGGGGCTGGATCACGCAGGGCGAACCGTTCGACATGGACGCGATCGCCGCGGGGATCGGGGATCGGGCCAACGAGGTCGCGCCCGAGGCGACGGTCCGGACCGAGCGGGTCGACTCGGACGAGCCGACCGCGACGTCGACGACCAACGTCGTCCGCGAGATCCGCCGCGTCGCCGCCGAGAGCGAGGCCAGCGTGGTCTTCATCGGTTCGGAGAACGCCGGCTCGGTGATCGCACCCCAGTCCAGCGTCGGGAGCCCGGTCGCGAGCGACCACCGCTACGACGTCTACGTCGTCCGCGAGCCCGGCCACGAAGTCGACCCCGAGGACCTCGCGGATATCGACTCGACGCAGGACGGCCTCTGAGACGGTCCGTTGGAACGATTCCCCGGTGGGACCGCAGGCCGCGTCGCAGTCGCACCGGCAATGACATACAGCAGACCGTCTGACCGACGGCGGCCCCATCCGACCCGGCCACCGGCTGGCGATTCGGAGGAACGTTTATTCCGTTGACCGACCACGGTTCGGACGACATGGACGATCGGAACGGGCGGGACCGGGACGGCACCGCGCCGACCGGGACCACCCATGACCCGCCGGCGTCGTTCGTCGAGCAGGCGAACGTCTCCGATCCGGGGATCTACGAGGCGTTCGAGGCCGACTGGCCGACCTGCTGGACGCGCGCAGCGGACCTGCTCTCGTGGGACGAGCCCTACGACACCGTCCTCGAGGACGCGGACGCCCCCTTCTATCGGTGGTTCCCCGACGGACGGCTCAACGCCGCGTACAACTGTCTGGATCGCCACCTCGAGTCGGGTCGGAAGAACCACGCCGCGATTCGCTGGGAGGGCAAACAGGGCGAGCGCCGTACCTACACCTACCGCGACCTCTACGTCGAGGTCAACGAGTTCGCGGCGGCGCTGCGCGATCTCGGCGTCGAGGAGGACGACGTCGTGACGATCTATCTGCCGATGATCCCCGAACTGCCGATCGCAATGTTGGCCTGCGCTCGCATCGGTGCCCCCCACAGCGTCGTCTTCGCGGGGCTCTCCGCTGATGCCCTGGCGACGCGGATGGACGCCGCCGACAGCGAGTTTCTCGTGACCTGTGACGGCTACTACCGCCGGGGCGACGCGTTCAACCAGAAGAGCAAGGCCGACAACGCACGGCTCGCGCTCGAGCAGGACGTGCGGACGGTCGTCGTCGACAGACTGGGCGAGGACCTGCCCCACGTCCTCGGCGACGACGAGTACGACTATCACGAGCTACGGGACGCGTTCGCCGGCGAGACCGTCGATCCGGTCGTCCGGTCGGCGACGGACATGCTGTTTCTGATGTACACCTCGGGAACGACCGGCGAGCCGAAGGGCGTCGTCCACTCGACGGGGGGCTATCTCGCCCACGTCGCGTGGACGAGCCACGCCGTCCTCGACGTCAAGCCTGCC
Organism: Natrinema mahii; assembly: GCA_000690595.2. GTDB lineage: Archaea > Halobacteriota > Halobacteria > Halobacteriales > Natrialbaceae > Natrinema > Natrinema mahii. The sequence goes on from JHUT02000002.1 coordinate 41,480, forward strand.
GACACCTACTGGTGTGCGGCCGACATCGGCTGGATCACGGGCCACTCCTACATCGTCTACGGGCCGCTCGCGCTGGGCACGACGACGGTGATGTACGAGGGCACCCCCGACTATCCCGACCGGGACCGGCTCTGGGAGATCGTCGACCGCAACGCCGTCGACGTCTTCTACACCGCGCCGACGGCGATCCGGGCGTTCATGAAGTGGGGCGAGGAGTACCCCGCCGAACACGATCTCTCCTCGCTGCGGCTGCTGGGGACCGTTGGCGAGCCGATCAGTCCCCGGCCGTGGAACTGGTACCGCGACCACGTCGGGGGCGGCGACTGCCCGGTCGTCGACACCTGGTGGCAGACCGAGACCGGCGCGGTGACGATCTCGACGCTGCCGGGCGTCGACGAGATGAAACCCGGCTCCGCGGGGCCGCCCCTGCCCGGCATCGACGCGAACGTCGTCGACGAGGCCGGCGACCCCGTCGAGCCCGGTCGGACCGGCTATCTCACGATCGGCCGGCCGTGGCCGGGGATGGCACAGACGCTGTACGACAACGACGAGCGGTTCGTCACGGAGTACTGGCAGCGCTTCTCCGACCCCGCGTCCGACGACTGGCGCTACTTCAGCGGCGACACCGCCCGGATCGACGAGGGCGGCTACATCACCGTTCTCGGCCGGGTCGACGACGTGATCAACGTCTCCGGCCACCGGCTGGGCACCATGGAGGTCGAGAGCGCGATCACCGACGTCGACGGCGTCGCCGAGGCCGCCGTCGTCGGCCGCTCGAGTCCGACCGGCGACACCGAGATCTACGCCTACGTCAGCACTGAGAGCGGTCGCGAACCGGGCGAGGAGATCCGGGCGGCGATCCGCGAGAACGTCGCGGCGGCGATCGGACCGATCGCCAGCCCGACCGAACTCGTCTTCACGCCGGAACTGCCCAAGACCCGCTCGGGCAAGATCATGCGCCGACTGCTCGAGGACGTCGCCAACGGGGAGTCGCTGGGCGATACGAGCGCCCTGCGCAACCCGGAGATTGTCGGCGAGATCCAGGCCGAGGTCGGTGACGAGGGTGCTGAGGTCGACCGCGACCGATAGCGATTTCGCGCTCCCTGCGATCACGAAACGCGGTCTGTGAGCGACTCAGTCCCGCAGACACCCGCTCGTTCATGGACCCGCTGGACCGGCGATACAATTATGTTCGGGTCGCCAGAATAAGCGAACCAGACGCCATGAGTCTCGAGGGGACCACGGGGGCGGTACTCAGGCGGCGGGAGTACGAATCGCTGCTCGACGCCGCGGAGACCTACCGCGAGGCGCTGGTGATCCGGCTCTGTGGGGACGTGGGGCTGCGGCCGGCCGAACTGACCCAGCTCACGATCGACCACGTCGACCAGGTCCGGATCGATCCACCCCGGTATCTGGTTCGCGTGCCGACGGACGACGAGCGGGACGAACGAACCGCCTATCTGCCGACCCGCGTCGAGCGCGAACTCCGGCGCTACGCCAGCAGCAACGACCTCTCGCCGGCGGATCGGATCTTCTCGGTCACGCCGCGGCGGCTCCAGATGCTCGTCTCCGACGTGGCCGACCGGGCCGGCGACCTGTTCGACGACCCCGCCCTCGCGGACGTCTCCACCAGCGACCTCCGGCAGTACTTCGCCCACACCGCCTTGGTCGACCACGACGTCAACCCCCGCGTCGTCAAGACCGCGGGGGGCTGGCGCAGCTTCGAGGCCCTCGAGCCCTATCTCCCCGAGCCGACCGACGCCGAGATCGTCGATGCCTTCGACCCCGTCGAGGGGCCGTCCGGCCCCCGGTCGGGCGACCCGGGGGCCGGGCCCGCGGTGAGCGACGACAGCGTGATCCGGCTGTTGCTGGCCGCCAGCGATCGCTACGCCCTGCTGCGACTGGACGCGGACGGCTACGTCGAACGCTGGAACCGCAGCGCGGCCGCGATGTTCGGCTATCGGGCTGGCGAAATCGTCGGGACCCACGTCTCGACGTTTTACACCGACGACGCCGTCGCCGACGGCGCGCCCGAACGCACCCTCTCGACCGCTCTCGACGAGTCCGGCTGCGAGACCGACGGCTGGCGCGTCCACAAGGACGGCTCGCGGTTTCGCGCGACCGAAGTCGTCTCGCCGCTCCGGGACGATCAGGGCCACCACCGGGGGTTCGCCGTCTTCGTCCGCGACGTCACCGCCGCCCACGAGGAACTCGCGGCCGCCCGCGACCGGCGCGACGAACTCGAGGGACTGTATGCGGTCGCCCGGCGACACCGCTCCGTCACCCACGCCCTGCTCGAGGCGACCGACCACGAGGAGGTCGAGACGGCCACGTGTGCAACTCTGACCGACGGCCGGGCCTACGAGTTCGCCTGGATCGACCGGGCGACGTTCTCCGATCGCCGCCGCGAGTGGCGCGCCGCCAGCGGGATCGAGCCCGACGCCGTCGAGCGACTCGTCCCCGAGGAGTGGGACGACGAGCCGACGATCGACCTCGAGAGCGCCGCCTTGGTCCCCGATGCCGGTGCCGATGACGGCGAGCGACCGGTCACCGTGGCCGACGACGTCGCGGCGACCGTCGACGGGGACCCTTTCGAGGGCGCGATCGCGCGAGTGCCGCTGGCCTACGGCGACACCGTCTACGGGACGCTCGCGGTCGCGACCGACCGCGCGGACGCGTTCGCGGACGACGAACGAACGTGGCTCGCGACGATCGGCCGACAGGTCGGCTACGCCATCGCCGCGATCCGGCGGCGCAACCTCCTGTTGTCCGACCGCGTGATCGAACTCGAGGTCGCCTGCCGGGACGACCGCTCCTTCTTCGTCGACGCCTCGCGGCGGCTCGACTGCCGACTCGAACTCGACTCGCTGGTGCCGATCGACGAGTCCACCCGGCTCTACTACGTCCGGCTCGCGGACGGCTCGCCCGCCGACGTCTTCGACCTCGCGGCGGACGACCCCGCGATCGAGGACTGCCGGCTGGTCGAGACCGACGAGGACGGCTGGCGGATCGAGGTCGTCGTCGAGGGCTCGTGTCCGATCGGCACGCTGACCGAGTACGGCGCGACCGTCCACGAGGCGGTCTTCGACGGCGGTACGGCGACGATCACTGCCGAATGTGCAGCCGACGCCGACCTCCGGACGATCCTCGACGGCCTGCGCTCGGCGTTTCCCGACTCCGAACTGGTCGGCAAACGCGAGACCGAACGGGCCGTCCAGACCGCCCGCGAGTTCCGCGAGGGCCTCGAGGACCGGCTGACAGATCGCCAGGAGGCCGCGCTCCGGGCGGCCTATTTCGGCGGCTACTACGACTGGCCCCGGGAGAGTACGGCCGAGGAGGTCGCCGACGCGATGGGGGTCTCCTCGCCGACGCTGCACAACCACCTGCGGAAGGGCCAACACGAGCTGTTGCGAACCTTTTTGGACGACCCGGACGGGTAGGCACGAAGTCTCCGTCACGGGGCGACACGCAGAAGGCTACATACCTAGAGGCTCGCCTCGAGCCGACGACCCGCTGGACCGACGACGGGGCTGAGCCCCCGCACTCGGCTCGTCGCGCCGGCGATTCGCCCCCGTTTGCGCGCGCCTCGAGGGCCTATCACGTCCTAATATAGTCAATATATGCTAGGGTAGCCGGGGTGAATGGGGTCGATTTTGCACAACTAGAGGGGCTCTTTACTACGGAGGTACGTGATTGAGTGTCTGTACCATGTCACAGGACAATGCCGAACTCGAGGCACGACTCGAGGAGCAAGCGGCCTTCGAGCCGCCCGAGTCGTTCGTCGAGCAGGCAAACGTCACTGATCAGGGGATCTACGAGGAGTTCGAGGAGAACTGGCCGGAGTGTTGGGAGCGCGCGGCCGATCTGCTCTCGTGGGACGAGGCGTACGACACCGTTCTCGAGGACGGGGACGCCCCGTTCTACGAGTGGTTCACCGGCGGCGAACTCAACGCGTCGTACAACTGTCTCGACCGACACGTAGAAGACGGTCGCGCCGATAGCGTGGCGATCGAGTGGGAAGGCGAACTCGGGGAGACGCGCACGTACACCTACGAGGAACTGCTCGACGAGGTCGAGGACTTCGCGGCGACGCTGCGGGACCTCGGCGTCGAGGAAGACGACATCGTCACGCTGTACATGCCGATGATTCCCGAGTTGCCGATCGCGATGCTGGCCTGTGCCCGCATCGGCGCGCCCCACAGCGTCGTCTTCGCCGGCTTCTCGGCGGACGCGCTGGCGACCCGGATGAACTCGGCCGACAGCGAGTATCTGGTCACCTGCGACGGCTACTACCGCCGCGGGGACGCGCTCGATCACATCTCGAAGGCCAACGAGGGCCTCGAGGGGGTCGAGCACGAGGTCTCCGACGTCGTGGTCGTCGACCGACTCGGCGACGACTTGGACCACGAGCTGGCGGGCAACCAACACGACTACGACGAACTCGTGGCCGACCACGAGGGGTCGACGGTCGACCCGGTCACTCGCGACGCCGAGGACATGCTGTTCCTGATGTACACGTCGGGAACGACGGGCAAGCCGAAGGGGGTCAAACACACCACCGGCGGCTACCTCGCCTACACGGCGTGGACGAGCCACGCGGTGTTGGACATCGAGGCCGACGATACCTACTGGTGTTCGGCCGACATCGGCTGGATTACCGGCCACTCCTACATCGTCTACGGCCCGCTCGCGCTGGGGACGACCAGCGTCATGTACGAGGGGACCCCGGATTACCCCGACAAGGACCGGCTGTGGGAGATCGTCGAGAAGAACGGCGTCGACATCTTCTACACCGCGCCGACGGCGATCCGGGCGTTCATGAAGTGGGGCTCGGAGTACACCGAGAACCACGACCTGTCCTCGCTGCGGCTGCTGGGAACCGTCGGGGAGCCGATCAATCCGCGCGCGTGGAAGTGGTACTACAAGCACATCGGCAACGAGGAGTGCCCGATCGTCGACACCTGGTGGCAGACCGAGACGGGCGGGATGATGATCACGACGCTACCGGGTGTAAACACCATGAAACCCGGCTCCGCCGGGCCGCCACTGCCGGGCATCGACGCACAGGTCGTCGACACCGAGGGCGAGGAAGTCGAGGCCGGACGGGCCGGCTACGTCACGGTCAACAACCCCTGGCCCGGCATGCTCCGGACGCTGTACGACAACGACGAACGGTTCGTCTCGGAGTACTGGGAGGAGTACTCCGACCCCGACGCCGACGAGTGGGTCTACTTCCCCGAGGACGGGGCGAAGATCGACGAGGACGGCTACATCACCATCCTCGGCCGGGTCGACGACGTAATCAACGTCTCCGGCCACCGGCTGGGGACGATGGAGATCGAGTCGGCCGTCGTCGGCGTCGAAGGGATCGCCGAAGCCGCCGTCGTCGGCGGCGACCACGACGTCAAAGGCGAGGCGGTCTACGTCTACGCCATCCCCGAGGACGGCTACGAGGACCGCCACGACGAACTCGAGGAGACGGCCATGGAGGCCGTCCTCGACTCGATCGGACCGATCGCCAAGCCCGAGCAAATCGTCTTCACGCACGAACTGCCCAAGACCCGCTCGGGCAAGATCATGCGTCGCCTGCTCGAGGACATCGCGAGCGGCAACGAACTCGGCAACACCTCGACGCTCCGGAACCCGGACGTCGTCGACGACATCGCGGAGCAGGTGTCGGACGACTGACGACCTGACGAACGAATTTTTCAACACCAAACGAGACCGATACAAACGATTCGCAAACATATGCCAGATAATAACACTCACGACTCGACCGACGACCGAACCGTTACGGACGGTGGCGTGGCCGGCCAAGCGGGCCAGGCCCACCGAAACACCGACTACCTCAGCTCGGAGGTGAACCTGCTGAACCCGAGTACCCAGTTCATGCGCGATCACCTGCGCATCGTCTGGACGGGCTTTGTCATCTGGGTCCTCGCGGTGTGGGGCCCGGTGACGGCGACGTACCTGGCGACCGACGCGATGACGGTCGAGATGCCGGTACTGGGCTTCCCGCTGCACTACTTCCTGGTCGCCTTCGGCGCGCCGACCAGCGCCTTGCTCCTGTCGTTCTGGTACTCGCGCAAGCGCGACGCGTTAGACGAGAAGTACGGCATCGACCACGCGTCCGTCGAGAGCGCCGGTCACGAGAGCGGTGACGCGACGGCCGCCGACGGGGGGATCGACGAATGACGGGCGCTGCGACCGTTCCGCTACAGGAGAGTCTCCTGCCGGAAGCGCTCGACATCTCGTTCAAGCTCATCCCGGCGATTCTGGTGATCGGGATGCTGGGGTTGTTCCTGGCCATCGGCTTCGTCTTCCGTGTTGCCGATACCGAGGACATGTGGGTCGCCGGCCGGTCGATCGGGAACGTCGAGAACGGGATGGCGATCGGTGCCAACTGGATGTCGGCGGCGTCCTATCTCGGGATGGCGGCCTCGATCGCACTGGCCGGCTTCTACGGGCTGGTGTACGTCGTCGGCTGGACGACGGGCTATTTCATCCTGCTGATCTTCATGGCCGCACAGCTGCGCCGGTTCGGGAAGTACACCGCGCCGGACTTCGTCGGCGACCGCTTCAACTCCGACAGCGCACGCGCCATCGCAGCCGTGACGACGTTCCTCATCGGGTTCGTCTACGCCATCGGGCAGGCGAAGGGGATGGCCCTGGTCGGCCTGTACATCTTCGGTGACTACGGCGGCCTCATCCCCGGCCTCGACGGCTACCAGGTGATGGTCGTCGCCATGATGGTCATCACCGTCGGCTACCTGACGCTGTCGGGCATGATGGGCGCGACCAAGAATCAGGCCGTCCAGTATGTCATCCTCATCCTGGCGTTCGTGGTCGGGCTGTTCGTCGTCGGCTACACGAACGGCTACTCGACGGTGTTGCCCCAGCTCGAGTACGGCATGCTGATCGACGACCTCGGCAGCGAGTTCAGCGAACCGTTCGCGACCTCGAGTTACTACCTGTGGGTCGCAACGACGTTCTCGCTGATCGTCGGGACCTGCGGACTGCCCCACGTGCTGGTGCGGTTCTACACGGTCGAGAGCGAACGGACGGCTCGCTGGTCGACCGTCTGGGGGCTGTTCTTCATCTGCATCCTGTACTGGAGCGCCCCCGCGTTCGCGGCGTTCGGGACGGACCTGTACACGCAAAACGTCGGCGCGACCTACGGTGACCCCGGCATGACCGGGGCGGCCAGCGAGGTCATCGTCGTGCTGGCGGCCCAGCTGTCGGCCCTGCCACAGTGGTTCGTCGGCATCGTCGCCGCTGGCGGGATTGCCGCGGCCATCGCGACGGTCGCCGGCCTCTTCATCGCCGGCTCGTCGGCGATCAGCCACGACATCTACACGAACATCATCAACGAGGACGCGACCCAGCGCCAGCAGATCCTGGTCGGTCGCCTCTCGATCGTCGCGCTCGGCGTGCTGACGACGCTGGCCGCGCTCGACCCCGCGTCGTCGATCGCCGCGCTCGTCGGCTACGCGTTCGCGCTGGCCGGCTCCGTGCTGTTCCCGATGTTCTTCCTCGGCATGTGGTGGGAGAACGCCAACCGCCCCGGCGCACTCGCGGGGATGACCACCGGGCTGGTCGGCTGGTCGATCCCGATGATCAACGAGATCGTCCCGACCTACGTCTCCTCGCTCGAGGCCCCGCTGTCGGCGGGGCTGGCACAGTGGATGCCGGCGATCGGCTCGGCGCTGATCACCCTGCCGGTCGTGTTCATCATCACCATCGCCGTCTCGCTGGTGACCGAGGAGCCGGACATCGAGACCAAGCGGGTCGTCCGGCAGTGTCACAGCCCCGAACCGATGGGCCAGCAACAGACCGCCGAAGACGTCGTGACCGACGGGGGCGAGACCCCCGCGGACGACTGAATCCATGTACGATCGAATACTCGTTCCGACCGACGGTAGCGATACGGCCGAACTGGCGGTCGAGCACGCGCTCGATCTCGCCGAACAGTACGGGGCCGAGGTACACGCCCTGTACGTGGTCGATACCAACGCGATGAGTCTCAGCCTCGGTGGCGAACAGCTCGACCGCATCGAGCAGGGCCACTACGGCGAGATGGCCGAAGTACGCGAGCGTGCCGAAAGCGCCACGGGCTACGTGGCCGACCGCGCCCGCGAACTGGGGATCGACACCGTCGAACACGTGTCGGCGGGCCGACCCCACGACATGATCGCCAACTACGTCGCGGACAACGACATCGACCTCGTCGTTATGGGATCGCACGGACGCACCGGCGTCCGCCGGGCGCTGCTCGGGAGCGTGACCGAACGGACGCTCCGGTCGACCCGCGCGCCGGTACTCGTCATCGACGCCGACGAGGAATAACGCGCCTCGAGACTCGTTTTTTGACCGTTCAACGAGTAGTGACGGCCATACCGACGCCGTCGCTGCGAGCGAAGGAAGAACGATAGTGGGGCCGTCGCCGATACCGATCGCGGAGCTACCGGTCCCGCTGTCGGACCGCCAGTTCGGCGTTCCACATGAACCCGAAGTAGGCGACGATCCCCGCGAGCATGAGCATGTAGTACACCCAGGTCGGCGGCTCGAGGAAGTAGGCGACGACCTCGACCAGCGTCACCCAGACGACCGCGAACGCGAGGTCGGTCAGGATTCCCCACCGCTCCTCGCGGGCGGTCCGCAGCCACTCGCCGGCCCCTGTCATCGGCCGCTCACCCGACGGTCGAATCCGTTCATCGTGTGGTACGTTCGCAGGGTCGCGGAAAAAGCCTATCGACGCTCGTCTCCCGCCCAGTACTCGACCTCGTCGTCGAGGGCGTAGTAGCCCTCGAGCGATCGCTCGTCCCGACCGCCCGGCGGCGACCCGACGTAGATCCCGAATGTCTCCATCTCGGGATAGACCGTGACGTCGGGCTCGTTCATCGTCGACATCGCCAGGTACCGCAGCGTTTCGTCGCCGTCGTTGACCACCCTGTGCCCGCCCGACTCGTCGGCCGGGAAGGTCGCGTAGTCGCCGGCTTCGAGGGACTCGAGGCCGTCTTCGGTCTTGAGTTTCCCATCGCCCGCCAGCACGTAGATCGCCTCCTCGTTGGCGGTGTGGTAGTGATAGGGCCACGACCGCTCCCCGGGCGGGAGTTCGTAGAGACTACAGCCGATGTCGTCGGCGTCGACGGCGTTCGAGAGTTCTTTCCGGCGGAAGGTGGCTTCCTCACGGTCGTACTCCCTCCAGTCGATGTCGCTCTCGTTGACCTTCTCCATGTCCGGGTACCGACGCTCGTTAACAGTATAATATTTCCCGGGACGCGAACCGCCTCGGGTGAGTACTGATCCGGGCTCGAGAGGTGGACGAGGCGATAGTCAGATGCAGTCCAGCATCCGCGAACGAAGTGAGCGGTTCACCGAGCGCGCCGTCGGCGCGCTCGGCCTTTTTTCATCGAAGTTTTTGCGTCGAGAGGCTCGCCGAAGGCGAGCCCGAGGCGTAAAAAGTTCGGTGGGAAAACGAAACCCCCTAACCCCGCCCGAGCGTGGGAACGGGCATGCACGACGACAGCGAGGTCGCCGTCCTCCGACTCGGTCACCGGCCCGGACGTGACGACCGGATGACCACCCACGTCGGCCTGACCGCACGGGCGCTGGGGGCCGACCGCGTGATCTTTCCCGACAACGCCGGCCAGTCGCTCGAGACGGTCACGGACATCACCGACCGCTTCGGCGGCCCCTTCGAGGCCGAACTCACCGCGGGCCCACAGGGGGTCATCCGCAACTGGGAGGGCCGGGTCGTCCACCTCACGATGTACGGCGAGCGCGTCCAGGACGTCGAGGACGAGATCCGGGCGGCCCACGGCGACGCGGGCGAGTCGCTCCTGCTGGTCGTCGGCTCCGAGAAGGTTCCCTTCGACGTCTACGAGGAAGCCGACTGGAACGTCGGCGTCACCAACCAGCCCCACTCCGAAGTGGCCGGGCTGGCGGTCTTTCTCGACCGCCTGTTCGAGGGCCGGGAACTCGAACAAGAGTGGGACGACGCCGACCGACGCGTGATCCCCAAGGAAACGGGCAAGCGCGTGGAATCGGCGGATTCGGACGCCGAAGAGTAAGCGAGCCAAGCGCCGACGATCCGTGAGGGCCGCGACACCGCTTGATCGCCGTCCTCAGCCGCTCGAGTTGAGCAACCGAACCGGTCGGACGAGCCGCCCCCATACCAGCCCCAGCGCCGTCCGGACGGCCGCGAGGATGCCGGTCTCGTCCTCGTTCAGGACGTAGCCGTTGCCGACCCGTTCGATCGGGCTCGAGCCGTCGTGGGTCTCGAGTACCCGCTCGAAGTCCTCCTCCATGAGTCCGGTTCGGTCGCAGATTTCCGTCTTCGTGAGCGGCCGGTCGGCCTCCTGTAGTTCCTCGAGGAGCCAGCGACTGTGGAGCGCGACGAGGTGGAACTCCTCGTCGGTCAGTTCGTCCTCGTCGGTCCCGGAACCGCCGTTGGTCCGTCGTGCGGACAGCCCGTCGAGACAGATCCAGCAGCCAGCCGCCAGTAACGCGCCAGCGAGCCAGTGGTGTCCCTTTCGTAACTGCACGATACCTGCGGTGACGGCGACCAGACCGAAACCGATCCAGGCGAGCGCCGGGTCGACGTCGAACCTGTCGAACGCGGCCTCGACCAGCGGCACGCCGATCACGCTTCCGAGGATCGCTCCGAGAACGCTCGCATTGACGTCGAGAACGACGACCGCCCCTGCGGCGACGACGACGGCGACGATCTCCCCGGAGCCGATCCGGTCGGCGAGACGGGCGACTTCCTCCGGGACCATGTATTGAGAGTCCAACACGACTGCTCCTAAATCTAGCGCTTTTGGCGGCCCGGACGGGCCGGCTTGCGCTCGAGTCACGACTGTAAGAGAGATACAATTTTAAACATGGGATTCGGTATCACGATTCATGGACCTGGAAGCGGTCGACGAATCCGCCCTCGCGGGCAACGTCGCGACACTGTTCGACCAGACGGCGGCCCACCACGGGGACGCACAGGCGATGGAACACCACGGCCGACGCTGGACCCACGCCGAGGTCCGGGACTGGACCGCCGAACTCGCCGGCGGCTTTCACGACCTCGGCCTCGAGCCCGGCGACCGCGCGCTGCTTTTCCTGCCGAACTGTCCGCAGTACCTGATCGCCTCGATCGGCGCGTTCAAGGCCGGCGTCGAGATTTCGCCGGTCAACCCCCAGTACAAGCGCCGCGAAGTGGCCTACCAGCTCGAGGACACGGACGCGGGCGCGATCGTCACCCACCCAGCGCTGCGGGAGGTCGTCGACGAGGCGATCGAAGACGCCGGGATGGACCCGGAGATCATCACCATTCAAAGCGAGGACTGGCCCCGCGATTCCGAAGACCACGCCTTCGAGGAGCTGCGCGGCGAGCCGACCATGGTCGAGCGCGCGGACGACGACGTCGCCCTGTTGCCCTACACCTCCGGGACGACCGGCGATCCGAAGGGCGTCCAGCTCACTCACGAGAACACGCGGGCCCAGCTCATGTGGCCCCTGACCGCCTCGAACGTCGACGTCGAGCCCGAGAACGTCCGCAGTCTGACCTGGCTCCCGCTCTATCACATCACCGGCTTCACCCACACTGCGCTCCAGCCGCTGGTCGGCGGCGGCCGGCTCTACTTCCGCAGCGCCCTCGAGTGGGACGCCCAGGAGTGTCTGCAACTCATCGAGGACGAGGAGATCACCCACTACGTCGGCGTGACGACGATGTACGCCGACATGGTCGCGTCCGACGACTTCGGCGAGTACGATCTCTCGAGCCTCGAGTCGGCCTCGGAGGGCGGCGCGAAGCTCTCGCCGTCGGTCCAGGAACGGTTCGAGGCGGTCGCCGGCGTCGACATCTCGGAGGGGTACGGCCTCACGGAGACCCACGGCGCAACCCACACCCAGAGCGGGTCGACCTTCGGCCTGCAACACGGGACGATCGGCCAGCCCCTCCGGATGACCGACTGCAAGATCGTCGACGGATCGGGCGACGAAGTCGCTCCCGGCGAGGAGGGCGAACTCGTCGTCCGCGGCCCCCAGGTCATGAAGGGGTATCTCAACATGCCCCGGGCGACCGAGGCGGCCTTTACCGAGAACGGCTACTTCCGGACCGGCGACATCGCTCGCCGCGACGGGAACAACTACTACGAGATCGTCGACCGGAAGAAACACATGATCAACACCGCCGGCTACAACGTCTACCCCAGCGAACTCGAGAACCTACTGCTGGAACACGAGGCCGTCGCGGACGCCGCCGTCGTCGGGATTCCGGACGAGCGGCGCAACGAGGTGCCGAAGGCATTCATCGTGCCCGCCGAGGGTGTCGAACCCGGCAGCGACGTGACCGCCGACGAGTTACAGGAGTTCTGTCTCGCCGAGGTCGCCGAGTACAAACACCCTCGCGAGGTCGAGTTCATCGAGGAACTGCCCCGCACGACCTCGGGGAAGATCCAGAAGTACAAGCTCGAGGACGGCGAGGAGTAGTCGGCGTCGCTTCCCGCGTCCTCACGCGAGTTCGTAGTATCTGACGCCGTCTTCCGTTTCGTACGTTACCGCACCTTCTCGCTCGAGCGTGCCAAGCGCCCCGAGCGTGTCGAGCAGCGGGGCCATGTGCCGAACCGTCCCGACACGTTGTTCGGCGATCGCCAGCGGGCTCGCGGGCCCGACGGCCGCGGCGGCCTCTCGGGTCTCCTCGAGCAGCGTGTCCAGCCGATCGCGCGTGGTCTCGATGACCGCTTGCGGCCCCTCGAAGACGGGGCCGTGGCCCGGGAAGACGACCGTCGCGTCCGTCGCGGACAGTCGGTCCATCGCCTCGTAGTAGGCATCGACCGCCCCATCGGCACCGCGATCGAGGCCAACCTGGAAGGCGCCGGCGCGGAACGGCTCGATGAGCGCGTCACCGGAAAACAGCACCGTCGTCCCTCCGACGGTCGTCTCGAGACAGAGGTGATCGACCGCGTGACCCGGCGTCGCGAACGTCTCGAACTCCCGACCGCCGATCGCGACCGTCGCGTCGGGCTCGATCTCGCGGGCGGTCTCGGGCTCGATCAGCCGCCGGTCGCGCCGTAGCTCCTCGAGTTCCTCCGCAACGATCTCGTCGCGCTTCTCCCCGTCGTAGCCCGCCGCCGTCGTCATCTCCGCAAAGCCCTCGCGGGCGGTCTCGAGATCGCGCTCGAGTCGCGACAGCGACCGCGACGGCACGTGGACGGTCGCGCCGGCCGCCCGGAGGACGGGCAACTGGCCGATATGGTCGCTGTGGACGTGGGTCACGACGACGTGGTCGACGTCTGCCGGTTCGTAGCCGGCCGCGGCCAGCCCCTCGCGCAGTTCCGCCTCGCCGGCGTCGTCCGGTGCGCCCGCGTCGAACAGGATCGTCTCCTCGCCCTCGAGCAGATAGGCGGCGACGTGTTTGGGCGGCCAGGGGACGTCGAACTCGAGGCGATGGATCCGGTCGTGGGCGCGGTCGGCTCGGATGGCTCCGCAGGAGGCATCGGCAGTCATTGTCCTGAGAAGTGCCACCCAGCCACATAAACGTCGCGCCCGAACGCGCCGACGGCGTTCCGGTTCGTCGCAGTCGCGGTGGAATTTACCGCGACTCGGCCGATCGGCAGCGCAGGGCAGTTGGCAAGACTTAATGGCGTCATGCCGTTACATGGAGGTAATGGCTTTTGAGGATCTGCTCGAGGACCCGGTAATCCAGAAATATTTGCACGAGCTGGTCGGTCCCAAGGGGATGCCCGTCGCGGCGGCACCGCCGGACGGGGAAGTGACCGACGAGGAGCTCGCCGAGGAACTCGACCTCGAGTTGAACGACGTGCGGCGCGCGCTGTTCATTCTCTACGAGAACGATCTCGCCACGTATCGGCGACTGCGCGACGAGGACTCGGGGTGGCTGACCTACCTCTGGACCTTCGAGTACGACAACATTCCGGAGAACCTAGAGGAGGAGATGTACCGGCTGCGCGAGGCCTTAGACGAGCGCCGGGAGTACGAGCGCAACCACGAGTTCTACCTCTGTGAGATCTGTTCCATCCGCTTCGAGTTCGGCGAGGCGATGGACTTCGGCTTCGAGTGCCCCGAATGCGGCTCGCCGCTGGAATCGATGGACAACGACCGACTGGTCAACGCGATGGACGACCGCCTCGACGCGCTCGAGGACGAACTCAACATCGACGCGGACGCCTAATGGTCGTACTCGCAACCAAACTGTACGTCGAGGGCGAGGCCCGCGAGCGGGCGCTGGACTCGCTGCGCTCGCTGGTCGGCAACGAGATCGGCGACCTCGATGTCGAGTTCGAGGTCGGCGTGCGCCACGACGACTTCCCGTCGGTGACGGTCGAGGGCGACGACGCCACCGTCGCGCGAAACGTCCTCCGCGAGGAGTTCGGCGAGATCGTTCCCGATCTCGAGCCCGGCGAGACCTACGTCGGCACCCTCGAATCGTGGGACGACGACGGATTCGTCCTCGACGCGGGACAGGGCGACGGCGTCCGGATCCCGACCGACGAACTCGGGCTCGGCCCGGGGTCGGCGACGCAGATCCGCGAACGGTACGGGCTGGTCCAGCATCTCCCGCTCCGGTTCGTGTACGGTGGCGACGACCCGTCCCGGCTCGCCGACGCCGAACAGGACCGCCTCTACGAGTGGACCCGCGGCGACGGCCGGCTCAACGTCAACAGCGCGACCCGCGCGGAGGTGCGGGCCACGCTCAACCGCGCCGGCCACGCCCAGGACTACGTCACCGTCGAACGGCTCGGCCTGCTCGAGCAGAGCGTAATCTGTCCCGAAGACACCGATCCGCCGGGACTGCTCGCGAGCGTCGGCGAGTACCTCCCGGCCGAACTCCGCTGTGTCGTTCCCTAGCATGAACCGACGGCTCGTCTTCGCGATGGTCGCGGTCGCCGTGCTGACGATGGGAGCCGGCTGTTCGGCGTTTTCCGGCGGGCTCTCCGACGAGCAACTCGACCGGGACGCCGAGTACGACGACCTGCGCGACAGCGACGCCGATGTCGCCATCGCGATCGAGGGCGGGAACGTGATCAGCAACGGCGAGTTCCGGGCGGTCTACGACCTCGAGGGCACCGACGAACTCTCGCTGTATCGCTCCTCGCTCTATCAGGACGAACCCTTAGAGATCAGCGCCGTCCGCTACTGGCATCCAAACGGCACCGTAGTGAACGGCTCGGACCTCGAGATCGAGCAGGGCCAGTCCGAGACCACCGTGCAGGTGCCGAACGAAAACGGCACGCTGGCGTTTTCCGGTGATGCCGGCCGGAAGACCTTCCAGCTGCCGGCGTACGTCGAGGGCTCCTACGAGGTGACGGTCCCCGAGAACCACCGCACCTCGAATTTCTTCTTCGGGGACGTCTCGCCGAACGGCTACGAGCGCGAGGTCGTCGACGATCGGGAACGACTCACGTGGGACGAGGTCGACAGCCCGATCTCGCTTCGGTACTACCTCACGCGTGACATCCCGCTGTTCCTCGGACTCGTCGGCACGGTCGCGATACTCGGGGGGATCGGGATCGCCTACTACTACCGGCAGATCAGACAGCTCCGGGCGCAACGCGAAGAGTTCGGGCTCGACGTCGATACCGACGACGACTCCGACGACGGGCCGCCGGGACTGTTATAGTCTGATCGCCGGCCGCGGATCGACTCCGCTCGAGGCGGGGTCGAGCCGCCGTTTTCAGCCGTGAATCGTCCGCTCGTCGAGCCAGACGACTTCCTCGCCGTCGATCTCGAGTCGACCCTTGACGTGGGTCGTCTCGACGCGGGGCGACTCGAGGGTGCCGGGTCGTACCGAGCGCGTCACGTCGACGTCGTCGACCAGCCAGCCGTAGTACCGGTCCTCGTCGTCGGTCACCGCGAAGACGAGTAGTTTGGGTTCGTCGACGCGGGCGGTCGTCCGAAGCGACGAGCCGAAGGCCCGCGGGAGATCGACGACGCTGACCCGCTCGCCGGCGACGGTGACTGTTCCCGCGTCCCACGGGTCCGCGGCGTCCGCGAGGGGGTCGTCGTCCGTCACGCCGAGGACCGATTCGACCGACTCGGCTCTGACACAGTAGCGTCGGTCCTCGAGGTCGAACGCGAGGACGGTGACGGAGTCGTTCGTCTCCGTGTCGTCGGGGTTCGAAGCCGATCCCATTCGAAGTGAACGAGGCCTGTTCGGAAAATAAGCCTTCCGAAAGGTTGAATTTTCGGCGAGCTGACGTGCGCAGCGACCGAGATGGGGCTGGGGATTCGGCGACGTATCAGTTCCGACGACTTCCACGGTGGAGTCAACGTTTTATTGGTGGAACCTGATACACGAACAGGACCATGGCCCCGGATCTCTCGGAAAAGCTTCTCGGAATCGATATCGACGACGACCGGACCGGTGACGGCGACGAGGACGATCAGGAGACGCTGCTACGGTTCGTCTTCGTCGGCGTCGGCGAACACCGACTCGCGCTCCCGGTCGATTCGGTCAGAACCATCACGGAACCGCCGGACGAACTGACGCGCGTCCCGCGTGCCCCGCCGGCCATCGAGGGGCTGATGGACCTTCGCGGGGAGATTACGGCCGTCATCGATCCGCGGGTCCACTTCCCGGTCACCGAGGAGCGATCGGGGCGCGAGCGCCTGCTCGTTCTCGACCGGCCGAGCGATCGGCAGTCGGCCGCGATCCGGGTCGACGACGTCATCGGCGTCGAGACGGTGCCGGAAAGCGACATCGTCGACGACGAGTCGGTCGCGGACAGCGACCTCACAGGCGACGCTCTCGAGCATCCGCTCGTCGTCGCGATCGTGACCAGAGAGCGGGATCCGCGCGCCGACGTCGGCGGTGTCCGCCCCGAGCGACCGACCGATGACGGGATGGGTGTCGTCCCCGGCGCCGAGGTCGGGGGCGGAATCGAAGCCGGCGGCTCCGCGGCCCTGTCCACGGGGGCCGGCGGCGCGCTCGGGGAGTCGATCGGTGACACGTTCGAAGTCGAGCCGACCGACGAGTCGGCTGCCGAACCCGACGAGGACGATGCGGAGGACACGACGACGGAGATCGTCGTCGAGGCGACGGCCGTGGTCGACGTCGAACGGTTGTTGTTAGCGACCGGCGGATCGTAACGAAAGGTGGAGTCTCACCGTTGGCTAAGAGGGGCTTTGAGCCGGGTCTTCGTGCCGTATTCGTCATTTATCACGACTGATAATCGAGAGACAGCATTTATGGTAGTTGTATCTCAACGAGAGTTTGGTGTACTACTGAATGTCGACAGGGGTGCTCATCGTGGACGACTCTCATTTTATGCGGAACCTCTTGCGTCAGATCTTGGAACAGGATTACCGCATCCTCGGAGAGGCGTCCAACGGCGCTGAAGCCGTCAAACTGTACAAAGAACACGATCCCGACATCGTCATGATGGACATCGTGATGCCGAAATGCAACGGCATCAAGGCGACCGCGGCGATCAAGAAGATCGACCCGGACGCCCGCGTTATCATGTGTACGAGTGTCGGACAGCGTGAGAAAATGAAACTCGCCGTGAAAGCTGGGGCGGACGGCTACGTTACGAAACCGTTCGAAGAACCCAGCGTCAGAAAGGCCCTCTCGGACGTCGTCGCTGCATGACGCGAGTACTCGTTGTCGACGACTCGAAGTTCATGCGGACAGTCATCGGCAACGCGCTCGAGGAAGCCGGCTACGAGGTCGAACGGGCCGAAGACGGCGCGACCGGGGTCGAGCGCGCCGCCGCAATCGATCCGGACGTCGTGACGATGGACGTCGAGATGCCCGGTATGGGCGGGATCGACGCCGTCGAGCGAATCATGGCGTCGAACCCGACCCCGATTCTCATGCTCAGTGTCCACACGGAAGAGGGAACGACGGCCACGCTCGACGCGTTAGAGCGCGGGGCCGCGGACTTCCTCCACAAGCCCGACGGCTCGGGCTCGCGCAACATCGCACACCTCACCGACGAGGTCGTCGAAAAAGTCGACGATCTCGCCGCCGCGGAGGTATCCTCGATGGCGCTGGCCCGGGCGGCCGCGACGGCCCACGCGACCCGCACGGGACGGGCCGGCGCGGGGGAACCCGCGACCGGCAACGCCGTCGCCGGCGGGAGTACGGAGACGCAGGTACCCGATCGCTCCGCAGTCGGTCCCGACGTCCCCAGCGTCGGTTCCGGGTCCGGGATCGACGAGGACGCAGCGCCCGTGAGCGTCGACGGCGAAACCGAGACCGCCCCGACGGTCGTCATCGGCGCGTCGACCGGCGGCCCGAAGCTCATCGAACGGCTGTTCGAGCGGCTCCCGGCCGCCCTCGAGGCGAAGGTCCTGGTCGTCCAGCACATGCCGCCGGGGTTTACCGACCGGTTCGCCGACCGCCTCGACGCACGCAGCGAGTACGACGTCGCCGAGGCCGTGGACCACGAGCGACTGGCGCCCGGCGAAGCGGCCATCGCGCCGGGCGGTGTCCACCTCGAGGTAGCGAGCAACGTCGGCGAACGGCTCCGCCTGCGACTCGACGACGGCGAACGGGTCCACGGCGTTCGGCCGTCGATCGACGTGACGATGGAAAGCGTCGCCGCCCGGGTCACCGACCCGCTCTGTGGCGTCGTCATGACCGGGATGGGCCGCGACGGCGCGGCCGGCATCGAGGCGATCGACGCCGCCGGCGGCCACACGATCGCACAGGACGAGGCGACGAGCCCGGTCTTTGGCATCCCCTGTCAGGCAATCGAAACTGGCTGCGTGGACACGGTCGCGCCCGCCGACGGCATCGCCGACGCGATCGTCGACGCGTTCACGACGGACGGTGAGAACGATGAGTGATTATCTGACGGACTTCGTTCAGGAGAGCGAAGAACGAATCACGGAACTGAACAACGCCCTGTTGACCCTCGAGCGGGACCCGGACGACGAGGAGGCGATGGAGCAGATCTTCCGAATCGCACACACGCTCAAGGGCAACTGCGGGGCGATGGGGCTGGAGTCGGCCAGCGACCTCGCACACGCGATCGAGGACCTGCTCGACGCCGTCCGCGGGGGCGACATCGAGGTGACGCCGGAGCTGATGGACGTCGTCTTCGACGCGGTCGACGAACTCGAGACGATGATCGACGAGGTCGCCGCCGACGGCGAGATCGAGACCGATCCGTCGGCGACGATCGAGGCGGTCCGGGAGTACCTCGAGGGCGGTACTGACGCGACGCCGGCCGGGCTCGCGTCGCCGACGCCCGCGGAGATCGACGAGATCTGTTCGCGGTTCGCGCCCCCGACCGACGACGATCGGGACGTCTATCTCGCCCGCCTCGAGATCGCCGAACGGGAGGGCGTCAACAACGGCAAACTGGTCGTCGACGCGCTGATCGACGCCTTCGAGCTGATGGGGACCGACCCGTCCCAGGATCGGATCGAGGCCGACGAGTACGACCGCGGCTTCGACGCCGTCTTCGCGACCGCGGTCGGCGAGGCCGCGATCGCCTCCGGGCTCGAGCCCGTCGAGGAGGTCGACGACTTCGAGATCGTCGACGTGGACGATCGGTTCGAGGCCGCGCCGGCGGACGAACCCGACGACGTCACGGCCGAGGACATCTCGTCGGCCGACGCCCAAGACCTCGAGGTCGACGAGCTCCTCGACGAGTTCGACGAGTTCGACAACTTAGACGAGATGGTCGAGGACGTCGAGGACGAGGAGCTCGACGCCTTCGAGGACATGGGCGAGGCCGGCTCCTTCGACGACCTGCTCGACGAGGAAGATGTCGAGGAACTCGAGGCCGAGCCGGGCCAACCGCCGGCTGACCACCGCGAGGCCGACGCGGCGTCCGGTAGCGCCGACGCCGAGGCCGGTGAGTCGGCGGCCGACGACGGCGCCGCCGACGATGAAGTCGACGACGCCAGCGCGGTCTTCGACGAGCTCAAAGACGAGGTCGAGATGGTCGGCTTCGACGAACTCCAGGACGAACTCGCGGAACTCGAGTTCGACGAGTTCGACGAGGAGGAGGAAGTCGACATGGACGACCTCCTCGGCGAGGAAGCCGACGACGAATCGTTCCTCGAGGGCGAGGAGCCCACCGAGAGCGCGGTCGACGACATGCTCGTCGACGCCGAGGCCGACGCGGAGACGGAACCGGCGGCCGTCGAGTCGGGAGGCGACGACGCCGACGACGCAGCGGACGCCGAGCAAACGACCGATACCGACGCGGTCGCTGCGCCCGCTTCCGACGACCTCGAGAGCGGAGCCGAGCGCGCCGAGCCGTCGTTCGGCTTCGAGGACGAGCCGGCCGCTGACGAGCCGGCGACAGGCGGGCCCGAAACCGAACCGGGCGACGACGCCGAGACAGCACCGACAGCGGAGCCGACCGACGAACCAGCTACCGCGGGCTCGCCGGAGCCGGACGAGGGCACCGCCGAGTCGGCCGATACCGAAGCCGACGAACCAGCGATGGCAGCGGAGCCCGACGAACCAGCGACGGCGCTCGAGAAGTCGGCGGAGCCCGACGACACGGCAGCGCCCGACGCCGACGGCGTCTCGGCGGCGTCCGGCACTGACGATACCGACCTCGAGGCGGCGACGACCGACCGTCCCGACGACGAACCGGTCGCGGTCGACGACGCTCCCGCCGACGACGCGGGAGTTACGGACGCCGATACCGGGACCGACCTCGAGGAGGCCACCGACACTGCCACTGCCGGGGCCGACACCGTCGACGATGTCGAGGCCGACGCCGGTCTCGAGACTGCTGACGCCGACGGCAGTGCTACCGACACCGACGCCGACGCGGCCGACGACTCGTTCGGCGACGCCGACGGGTTCGAGACGGCCGACGACGGGTTCGAGACGGCCGACGACGGGTTCGAGACGGCCGACGCCGACGCCTTCGGCGACGAGTCGATCGACGCCGCTGCCGACTCGTTCGGCGACGACGACGCGTTCGAGGTGTCGGCCGATTCCGTCGACCTCGAGGACGAAACCGACGCGTTCGGCGGCTTCGATGACGACATCGACGACGGACTCGAGGACGACGCGTTCGACGATACCGACGAGTTCGACGTCGGCACCGACTTCGGCATGTCGACCGAGGGGTCGGCGTCCGGAGGTGATTCGTCGTTCGGTGACGACGCCGACGATGACGAGGACGAAGCCGACGTCGTTCGGATCGTCGAGGAACCCGAGTTCGAGATTCCGGACGTCGAGGTTCCCGACACCGACGTCCAGTCCGACGCCGACGACGAGGCCGACGAGATCCAGTCGGTCCGGGTCGACGTCGAACAGGTCGACTCCCTGCTGAACCTCGTCGAGGGACTGGTGACCAGTCGCGTTCGGCTCCGGCACGCGGCCGAGGCCGACGACGACAACGACGCGCTCGAGACGGAACTCGACGCGCTGTCTGACCTGACGACCGACCTGCAGGAGACGGTGATGGACATCCGACTGGTCCCGCTGCGGACGGTCACGAACCGCCTGCCGCGGGTCGTCCGCGACATCGCCCGCGAGCAGGACAAAGAGGTCGCCTTCGAGATGACCGGTGAGGACGTGGAACTCGACCGGAGTATCCTCGACCGGATCGGCGACCCGCTGATCCATCTGGTTCGCAACGCCGTCGACCACGGGATCGAACCGCCCGCCGAGCGCGAGGCCGCCGACAAGCCCAGCGAGGGCAGCGTCGAAGTCCGCGCCGACCGCGAGAGCGATCGCGTGACGATCACCGTCGAGGACGACGGCGGCGGACTCGACCCCGATCGGCTCCGCGACGAGGCGGTCGAGGCGGGGGTCCTCGAGCCCGAGGTGGCCGCCGAACTGCCCGACGAGGACGCCTACGACCTCATCTTCCATCCCGGCCTCTCGACGGCCAAGGAGGTCACCGACGTCAGCGGCCGCGGCGTCGGGATGGACGTCGTCAAGCGGACCGTCGAGGACCTCGAGGGAACGGTTTCGATCGACAGCGAAGCCGGTGTGGGGACGACGGTGACGATGGAACTGCCGGTGACGGTCGCGATCGACGAGATCCTCTTCGTCGAAAGCGGTGGCGAGGAGTTCGGCGTCCCGACCAAGGCGGTCCGGGACATCGAGTCCGCCGCGGCGATCGAAACCGCGAGCGGCGAGTCGATCCTTCCCGGCGAGGAGGGCGATTATCCCGTCGTCTCGTTGGCCGACGTCCTCGAGACGCCGGCGGCCGGCGCGAACGGGAACGGCATGGTCGTCCGCATCCGCGACGACGTCCGCGAGGTCGCGCTGCACTGCGATCGGGTCAGCGGCCAACAGGAAGTCGTCGTCAAGCCCTTCGAGGGCTTCATGAGCGGCGTGCCCGGGATCAGCGGTGCGACGGTTCGGGGACGGGGGGAGGTAGTCAACATTCTGGACGTGACGACACTATGAACGAACAACACCCAACCCTACGGAGGAATCAATGACGATGATGGTCGACATTCGAAAGCTGAGTTTCATAAACGAGATGGCGAAGGTCGGGACGAACGGCGTCGCCGACAACATGAGCAAACTGACCGGCGAAGACTCCCAGATGGAGGTGACCAAGACCAACTTCATCGACGTCGACGACATCGAGTCACAGCTCGATGCCGGGAAGCGCGTCGGCGTCCGGGTCCGGCTGCTCGACCCCCCACACGGACACATCCTGATCCTCTTCCCCGAGGCCAGCGCCAAGAAGATCACGGCGATCATGCTGCGTGATGTCGTCGACGACATGGGCGACGTTTCGGGCAAGATGGCCCGCAGTGCCGTCGAAGAGATGGGCAACATGATGGCCAGTGGCTTCATCGACGGCTGGGCCGACGTGCTGGGCCGGGCGATCGACATCGCCGCGCCACAACTGGTCTACGCCCCGACGGGCGAGATCGTCACCCGGACCGCGAGCCTCGGCGGCGACGACCTCGCGCTGTTCTTCGACTCCGATCTGTCGGTTCCCAGCTACCAGAT
The DNA here is from genome assembly GCA_000690595.2 of Natrinema mahii. Lineage (GTDB taxonomy): Archaea > Halobacteriota > Halobacteria > Halobacteriales > Natrialbaceae > Natrinema > Natrinema mahii. The sequence continues at coordinate 64,395 of JHUT02000002.1, forward strand.
CGAGGCGGAGATCTACGCGTTCCCGGACTTGGAAGAGTTCGTGGAAATGGTCAACGGCATCGAAGTCCAACCCGCATGAAACTCGACGTTAACGCACTCGGCACGTTCTACCGGATGGCTCGCGAGGGTGCCGGGATCGCGGCCGGCCGACTGACCCACATGATGGGCGTCGAGACGCAGGTCGGCGTCACGAAACTCAACTTCATGCGCGGCCAGGAGATCCGGCGCGACTTCGAGGACGCGACCGAGAAGGTCGGCGTCCGCGTCAAACTCACCGGCGCGATCGAGGGCTACTCGGTCGTCGTCTTTGAGCGCGAGAGCGCGTTCCGCGTCGTCGAGACGCTGCTGGCCGAGGCCGGCCCCGACGCGGAAATCGAGGGCAACGCGGGCGAAACCGACGAGTTCGACGAGATGACCGAAAGCGCCGCGACGGAGGTCGGTCACATCATAAACAGCGGGTTCATCGACGGCTGGGCCGACGTCCTCGAGGCCGTCATCGACGTCTCGACGCCCGAGTTCGTCGAGGGAGTCTCCGCGGAGCCGTTCTTTGGCGACATCGACGAAGCGCCGGGCGACGACGACCTCGCCTTGCTCTTCCAGAGCCGGATCGAGACCGTCGGCACCGAGGTCGGGTTTAACCACTACCTGTTCCCGAAACGGGAGTCGATGTCGAAGCTCCTCGAACGGCTCCGCACCAGCGAGGGCATCGAGTACGACAAGCTAGACGGGTTCGACCGGATGGCCGAACGCGGCGCGGAGGAAGTCGCCGAGACCGCAACGACGCTGACCGGCATCGACACCAGCGTCGAGATCCGGCGGCTCAACTTCGTCTCGCTCGAGGCCATTCCCGAACAGGTCGCCGAGGAGAAACTCGTCGGCGTCGCCTTCGAGTTCGACGGGATGCCAAGCGGCTATCTGCTCTTCCTGTTCGACGAGGAGTCGGCCCACGAGATCGTCGACGCGATGGTCCCGATGGAGGTCGACGAGGACGGCTTCGGCGAGATGGGGACCAGCGCGATCAAGGAACTGGGCAACATCATGGCCAGTGGCTTCCTCGACGGCTGGGCGAACGTCTTGGACACGACGATCGACCACTCGACGCCCGAGTTCATCCACGACATGGGTGCCGCGGCCGTCGACCCCGTCATCATCCAACTCGGCGAGAACCAGGACTTCGCGTTCGTCTTCGACACGGTCGTCGTGGCCGACGGCCGCGAGTTCGACTGTGAAGTGTACGCCATCCCGGACGAATCGGACCTCGAGCGGGCGCTGAACAACTTGGACGTCGATCGGATCGAAGACGCCAAGACGACGGCCGAGTTCCAGGAAGTCGATACCACATGAAGACCTACGGCACCGAACCGGGCGCACCGACGCCGGTCCAGGTCGGCATCTCCGAACTCGTCGTCAGCGACGGCGACGACACGCTCAAGTCCTACGGGCTGGGCTCGTGTCTGGCGATCGCCCTGTACGACCCACAGTCGGCGATCGGCGGCTTGGCACACGTCATGTTACCCGATGGCGACGCCGCCGACAACAGCGACCGCAAACCGGGGAAGTACGCCGACACGGCCATCCGGGCGCTACTGCGCCGAATGGTCGAACAGGGGGCCAACTACACCGCCGTCGAGGCCAAAATCGCCGGCGGCAGCGACATGTTCGAGTTCGAGAGCTTCGGGGACGGCGTCGGCCAGCGCAACATCGCCGCCGCGAAAGAGGAACTCGAGAAACTCGGCGTTCCCCTCGAGGCCGAAGACGTCGGCGGCGAACACGGCCGCACCGTCGAGTTCACCCCCGGGACGGGGAGCCTCGTCGTGAAGACCTCGGACGGCGACGACGAAAACGGAGTGACGGAACTGTGATCGGCGACGGTGCCGGCGAGATCGATCCCGAGGACCTGGACCTGCCGCTCGACGACACCGGCGACGACGACGAGGAGACGTTCACGGAACTGCTGGACTTCGTCGAGGAGGAACTCTCCTTCGCGACCAGCCACTACAACGACAGCTACCTCGACCGGCGCGTCTCCTCCCGGATGCGACGCACCCAGTGTGACTCCTACGAGTCGTACTTCGAGTTGCTCCGGCGGGAGCCGGCCGAACAGGAGGCGCTGCTCGAGGCGTTGAGCATCAACGTCACGGGGTTCTTCCGGAATCCGGACGTCTGGGAGGGGATCCGGACGGTCCTCCGCCGACTCTCCGGAAACGGACCGGTCCGTGTCTGGAGCGCTGCCTGTGCCGACGGGCGCGAACCCTACTCGCTGGCGATGCTCGCCCACGACGATCCCGAAATCGACGAGTCGTCGGTCTACGTCCTCGGGACCGACATCTCTCGGCCGGCGCTCGAGACCGCCCGCGAGGGCGTCTACGAGGAGTCACGGACGATCGATCTGGACGAGCAACTCTCCTTTCTCGACGATTACCAGCGGTACGTCGACATCGACGGCCGGCGCTACCGGATCGCCGACGACGTTCGGACGAACGTTCGCTTTCAGCGCCACGACCTGATCAACGACGAGCCGAAATCGGGGTTCGATCTCGTGGTCTGTCGGAACCTGTTCATCTACATCGACAACGCGTACAAGCGCTCCATGCTCGAGACCATCGCCCGGTCGCTCCGGTCGTCGGGCTATCTCGTCATCGGAAAGGCCGAAACCATCCCGCCGAACCTCCAGTCGGCCTTTGCCGTCCGCGAGGCCCGCCTCCGGATCTACCAGCGAGCGGAGCCGGCCGCGACGGACTACTAGTCCATCGAAGCCGTTCTCCTGCCTGCAGTCGACCGGACGTTACATGGCGGTCGACCGACTACTCCCGACGAATGCCACCCCTCGACATTCGCTCCTACACCGCTCGCGCCGAGGCACTGGTCGACGCCTCGCCGCCGACCACCCTGCGGGACACCCGCCGGTGGCTCGTCGAGCCCCTCCTCGAGACGCTCGGCTGGGACGTCCGGGCCGACTCGTGTCTGACCGATCGAGACGTCGACGACGTCCGCCTCGAGTACGTCCCGACCGTCGACTCGGTGCCGGCGCTGTTCGTCGCCGTCGAGCCCACGACCGACTTGCTGGACGAGCATCGGGTGAACGCCCTTCGACGGGCGATGGCCAGGACCGGCGTCGATCGGGCGATCTACACGAACGGTTGCGATGCGCTCCTGCTGGCGGGGACGACCGATATCGACTACTGTGGCGTCCGGCTCCCGGACCTTCCCGACGAGGAGTCGACACTGGCCAGCTACACGCGGGCGACGCTCGGGAGCCGTCTCGAGCGCCACTCGCGGGACCTAGTCGCCAGACAGCTCGCCGTCGAGCGGCCGACCCTCGTCGCGTCGATCGTCGACCGGCTCACGGCGGCGACCGCACAGGGCGAGGCCTACGCTCCCGAGTTCGAGGCCGCGGCCGAGCGATTTCTCGACCAGCTCGTCGTCGCGTTCGCCGAGGGGCAGCCGGCCCCGGACGACGGCCCGAACGTCTCGGTTCGGTTCAGCGAATCGACGATCACCGACGACGGTCCGACCCGTGAGAGAACGGCCGACTCACCGACGGCGGCCGGCGACGCCGCGCTCGAGGCGGACGACTCCACCGGAGCCGATCACGACGGGTCGGTGGACGAATCTCGGGACGGGGGATCCGACACCGAAACTGACGGCCGTTCGGAAAAACGAGACGACAAGCGGGGCGAGAACGGCGAGTACGTCGTTCGGTTTTTCAACGAGCGCGGGTCGATCGGCGCGATCGGCCATTCGACGTCGGACGGCGCGTTGATCGAGGCCGCGGACTACCTCCTCGATCGCGGTCTCGCCGGGATCGATCCGCCGTGGCGTCCCGACGGGAGCGACCGCACGGTCCTCAACGACGCCCCCGTCGGCGCCGACGGCTCACCGATGGCGGCACCGAAACAGCTCTCGAACGGCCTCGCGCTCGAGACCGCCGGTAGCGTCGACCAGCGGGCCGCCCGCGTGAAAGCACTGGCCGACCGCGCGGGGCTGCGGGCGATGCTGACCGGCGACTGGGCCGAAGACCGGTGACGATGTGAGCCGGTCAGTAGTTGATGTCGACGGGAACGACGGTGATCACGAGTCGGTCGACCCCGCCACAGGAGAGTTCGACGGGATCGTCGCTCTCCACAACGGTCCAGTCGCCGTACGTGGGATTCGACGCCCACGCCCGTTCGTAGTCCGTATCGACGTGAACGGTAACGGTTGCATCGGAATACTCCTCGACGCGTCGGACGGCGGATCCGTTCTTGGAGATGGTAAATTCCTGTCCCCCGTCGCTCTGGATCGCTCTCTCGGCCGAATCGACCGTAACAAACGAGACGATCGCCGTATCCGGACCCGAACCGTCGGTATTACAGCGCAACTGCGGCCGTTTGGCGACGACGCTTCCGGAGTCAGTGCTTCTGATGACGCCGCCACCCTCGTATGCGATCCGCGTCGAATCGTGTTCGTACGCGAACGTGCCGAGGTCAGTATCGCCCAGCACGTCATCCCCAGCTGCGGTAACGTTGACCGTCGTCCCACCGCCACCGATCGCTACCGTTCCGCCCCGAAGTGAAAGCTCGCCATCCCGTTGTTCGACGCCATCGTAGCGCAGCATGTCGTTGAAGTTGTCCGCGAGCGAGACCATCGCGCGCTCGGCGTTTCGCAACTGTTCGCCCTCCTGATAGTCGGTCATCGCCTGAAAGCCGACCGTCGAGAGCAACCCGATCGAGCCGATGATGATCGCGAACACGAGGACGAACGCGATCATGTCCGAGACGGCACGGTCGGCGTCGGACGTCCCGGTCTCCCGAAGGCCGCGGCGCGGGGTCATCGCTCCTCCTCCGTAATCGAGATTTCGTCTCCATCGGACTGTATCTCGATGGCTCCGCCAGTCGACGTCCCCTCGAGGTCCGCGTCGGTCTTGATTGGGACGTACACGGTGACGTCCACGCTTTGTGCCGTCAGTTTCAGACACTCGGTCTCACCCTCGATCAACGGTCCACAGTTCGATGGGGCTGCAGTTACCGTATATCTCGAACTCCCTGCGGTACGCGGATGAGTGACGGTGGCGTTGACCGTCGTATTCTCGTCTGCGATCTGATCGACGTTACCGATCTCGTTGGCGAGTCGTTCACCGATCGTCTCGAGGGACGACTCGGTACTGCGTTCGCTCTCGACCTCAAGCATCGTGCTGGCACTGGTCAACAGCATTGCGATCAGGATGGTCGTGATCCCGACCGTCAGGACGTGCGTGATCGAGATCGAGACCGCACGATCGCGTTCCATTCGTGACTCGATCATGGCTCCTCCGTCGGGCAATCGGACGCAGTGATCGTTCGATTTCGTTCGTAACTGCTCTCATGTGAATCGTACGTGATAGTAATGTTGGCTCGTGGATCCGAGCTGTCGATATCCATCTCACTGATATTCACGGCCACTGGCCTCGATTCACCCGTCGCGTTTCGATAGGCGTCGTTAAACGCCGACACGTTCGCTTTCCGGTTACCTCCTTTCGCGAGCGCACAGCTGACTCCCCGTTCGATCTCGAGGTCGGTGACGGTCGCGTCTGGTCCGCTCTGACTCGCCGGCCCCGAAGAGAGGGTCTCGGTATAGAGTACGCCGTTGAAGACGACGACGATCCCCAGAATGATGAACGCGAGCGAGATCGCACCGATAAGGATGATCTGTCCGCGGGACTGCCGGTCGGTTACCATGCGATCACCCGTACTTCGACGACGTTGTAGAGCGTCTCGTCGTTGCCGTCGGCGACATCAGCGATCGGTCCGCTAACGTTCGAAACGGTTTGATCCGACTGGAGGTCGCCGGTAACGTTTTGATCGTCGTATATCGTGACGGTGTAACTCGCAGTGACGGCCCCCGACGGCGGCGTTCCTTGATCGACCAGGTCGTATGTCTCGTTGGTTTGCGAGTGCAGTTCCACGTTGTAGCTCCGTCCCTCCCCGAATCGCCGTTCTAGGATCGAACCGAGGACGAACTCGTCGCTGAACGTCGACTCGTCGTACGTTACGTCGTCGTTATCGGCGTCTTCGAACCCGTCATCATGCCAGTGACGAACCATATACGAGAGATTCTCGTCGTCGGCCGTCGCAGCGACGACCAGCGCGTCCTGTGTCTCCTGTTGAATATAGGGCTGCACCGCTCGGTCGCCACCCGTCGACGGCGCTACTGCGGCCGATTGCAACGCGAACAGCACGGCCATCAACACGATCATCGCACCGATGAATCCCTCGAGCGTGTAGGCTTGTCCCCGGTCCGTCGTCGACTGATACGGCGGCTCCGTCCCGAGCATGTTACCAAACCCTCACGACGAGCCGACACGCGGGCTCGCAGTCGGTTGATGCGTCGAACGTAACGATACGTGCCGATATTTCGGCCGGCTGGTCGTCGTAGCGGTCACCGCCTGCCTTGACTCTCGTTCCGTCCTCGAGATTCCAGACGGTCACGTTGACCTTGTCTACCCTGACCTCATCGGACGATCGGAGTCCGAGTTCGGATTGTAAGTCCGCCGCGGTGAACTTGTCGAATTTGGTATCGTCGATCTCGTTCGGCGTTTCGGTCGAGGCGTTGCTGACGATCCGATCGGCGATCCGATCGGCCTGTGCCGTCTCCGCGCCGCCGACCGACGAGTCAAAGGGCGTCACGACCGACGGCAAGAACAGAAAGACGAACGCGATCGCCAGCAGGAAGAGACCGATCCCGACGGCGAAGTCCTGCGTGGTCTGGCCCCGATCGCGCGCGGTTGCCGACCGACTCGAGGCCACCAGCGGTCCGCGGTCGTCCCCTCGATCTTGGCGTCGATCGCGCGTTCGGTCCCCGGTCATGTTAGGCCACCAGCGTCCAGCCGATGAGTGCGATTGCGGACAGTCCAACCGCGTACTTCAGGCCGCTCAGCAGGTCCGCGTCCCGGATGTAGCCACAGATGAACCCGGAGATGATCGCCTGCAGCGTCACCGCATGGAAGAACAACACCGACAGCATGTTGACGTCGATGTTCTCGCTCAGGTTCGCACCCTGCATCGCACCGCCGCCAGCGGCCCCGCCACCGCCACCGCTGTCGCCGGTCTCGAGCCCGGCCATCGTGTCGATAAACTGGGTCTTGAGGATCGCGATCACCGCGAGCACGGTCATGAACGTCATGATGATGATCACGATCTGCATGCGGGTTCGGGATTTGCGCTCGCGTTCGATGTCGTCGTGGTTCTCGCTGGCGGTTGCGGCCGTCCGGAGGACGTCCGAAATCTGGTTTGACGCTTCCTGGGCCTCGGTGATCAGCCGCGTCGTCCGGGCCAGCCGCGGGATGTGATACTTGTTGTTGAATTCGATGAGCGCCTCCGTCAGGCTCATCCCGTAGTTGACCTTGGTGTGCATCATCTCGAACTCCCGCGCTAATTTGCCGCTCGTGGTGTCCGAGACGGCCTTGAGCGACTCCAGCAACGTCAGCCCCGTGTCGTTGGAACTCGAGAGCTTCCGGAGGTCCTCCGAGAGCTTGTTGACGACGGCGTTTCTGTGCCGGACGTTCCACTCCCGGAAGATCGAGAGCGGCAGCGCCGTGATATACAGCGGCACGTAGAGATAGATGAACGTCCCCCAGATCGGGGCGTCGAGCATCTCGTCCCACGAGGTCGGGGCGGAGCCGTTTACCATCGCCGTGACGACGATGACCAGTGCGAGCGGGACGGTCAGTACGAGGGTGACGAGCGGATGGTCCCGGAAGAAGAGGTGGGGTTGGCGCAGGACTTCGATCGTCTCGTGGGTTCCCTCTCGGTTCTTGATCCGGTCGAAGACGCTGTGTTCGCCGGTGAACTGCTCGACGAGGCCGAGACTCAGCAGGCCGCCCTCCTGTCCCGTTTCGGTCCGCTGGTCGGTGTTGCCCATCGTGAGATAGCCGTCACCGGGCTCGTCGTGTTTGACCGTCGAGACCAACACCATGAACCCCACCCCGATCATCGGGATCAGGCCGTAAACGACCATATACAGCATCTGGTCCGAGACGTCGGCGTTCGGGATCATCTGCATGATCACCATGATGATGATCAGCAACAGCGGGAACAGCGACAGCGTCATGTACATCTCGCCGAACAGCTCGAGCGTCTCGAGGGTCAGCTCCTGTTCCTGCTTGGCGGTCCGCATGTGCTTTTCCTTCTTGTCCTCGAGGAAGCTCTCCATGTCACCGCCGCTGTTGACGATCGAGAGCATGTCGGTCAAAAACTGCGAGAGATCGTCGCTGGGCGTTTCCAGGGCCTGCTTGCGGATCGCCGTCCGGTAGTCGATATCGAAGTACTCGGTCTCCTTGACGATGCTTTGGAACTCCCGGGCGACTTCGCCGTAGGTGTCGTCGGCCTCGGCCATCGCCTCGATGATCTCGAGTTGGTTCAGGCCGCCGACCGAGAGGGCATACATGAACGAGACCGAGTCGGTCAACAGCATGTTGATCTCGCGTTTCCGGCTCGAGGCCCGCGAGTAGGGGATCGCGACCATCGAGCCGAACCCGAACGCGAAGCCGATCGAGCCGAAGATGAGACCGCTGAAGAAGACGACCGCGGGGACCCGAAGAAGGTTGATGAGATCGAGTAACAGTCCCTCCCCGACCGGAATCCCGATCAGCGGCTCGTTCGCGAGGAGGCCGAGCGCGAAGAGCCCGTAGCCGATCATCAGCCCGATCAACCAGAGGCTCAGTCCGCTGATGAAGCCGATACCGAGCGCCCGGGAGAGGTAGAGTTCGACCGTGTCGGTCATCCGGGCCTGCGCGAGTTTCGTCTCGACGTCCGCGACGAACTCGCTGTCCTCACCGAATAGTCGGTCGTAGAGCGGGTAGAACCGATCACCGAGGGCGTCGGAACTCGCCGACATCCCCGTCCCGCCGCTGTCGTCCCGTTGGAGGCTCATGTGTCACCGTCCTCGTTCGCATCGTCCGCGTCGAAGATGCCGTCTTCGTCGCTCGATTCGTCTTCCTCATCCCTGAATATCGTCTCGTCATCGTCGTCACCGCCGTCGAAGAGCGAGCCGTCGTCATCGTCGTCGTCGGCCTCGTCGCTGAAGATCGAGTCCGACCCCCCGCCGAAGATCGACTCCTCGTCCGCCGCGGAGTCGTCGCCCCCGGCAGACGGGTCGGTCGGCGTCGAGCCGTCCGTTGACGACGCCGTCTCGTCCGACGACTCGAGTGCGTCGTCGCCGGGACCGGTGTCGGTCTCGCCCGCGGGCTCGTCGTTCGTATCCGCGGCAGTCGAGTCGGAAGCGGTTTCGTCCCCGTCGCCGCTATCGGGGTCGTCCGGCGGGTCCGAACCGCTTTCGTCGATCTCGATCGTCGGCGGTTCGACCGCCGTTGCGTCCGCGGGCGCGTCGTCGGTCCCCTCGTCGGCGGCGTCGGTCGCTCCCGCGTCGTCCGACGACGGCTCGCCGACGTCGATCGTCGGTGGCTCCGGCTCCGACGGTGACGACTCGTCGGCGTCGGTTTTCCCCGACTGTGCGGCCGTCTCGCTCGAGGCGGTCCCATCGGTCGCCGATGCGTCCGTCGATGTGGCCGACGCGGTGTCGCTGTCGGGGGCGTCCGAGGGGGCGTCGCCCTGCGGGCTTCCCTCGCGTCCCCCGCCGTCGTCCGATTCCGGATCGAAGATCGAGTCGAGATCGTCCCCGGGGAACATCGAATCGAAGCCGGAGGTGTCGGGCCGGCCCGCGGCGGCCCCGTCCTCACCGGCCGGCTCTCCCAGTTCGTCGATCGTCTCGCCCATATCGTCGAACAGGCCGCCCAAGTCGCCGTCTTCGGCGTCTTCGGTCGGCAGCAAGGTCGAGTCGCCGTCGGATTGTCCCGCCGACATCGCGCTGTCGGCGGCGGCCGACCGGCTCGCGGCCCGCGATCGATCCGATCCACTGTCCGCGGCCGCCGTCGACGCCTCGGCGTCGGCTCCGGCTGTGACCGGCGATTCATCGCTCGAGGGGGCGCCGCTGCCTGCCGCCGCGTCGTCGGTACTCGGTTCGGGCCCGGCAATTCCGCCGGCATCGGAAGCCGTGTCCGCCGAGGAACCGGCGGCGTCGGCCTCGATACCGTCACCGCCCGTCCCGGTCCCGTCGTCATCCCCGATCTCGAAGCCGGTGTCTTCGCTGAGCCACGCCGGTTCGTCGACGGCCTCGTCGTCGCCTTCGACGGCGAACGTCGCGTCGCTGTCGCCGAGTTCCCACTCCGTGTCGTCGACGTTCTCGTCGACATCACCCTCGAAGTCGAACTCGTCGCTGTCGGCCCGGTCGACCTCGATCGTGCGTTCCTCCTCGACGTCGCCGAGCGCGCTCGCGAGTCCGCTCGGTACCTTGCCGCGGTACTCCTCGAACAGCGACTCTTCGGCGCGTTCGAGGATGTCCATCGAGAGGTTGTACGTCTCGTCGGTCGCCTCCGGCCGGGGGACCAACTCCTCTTTCTCCTGGTCGACGTCGATCAGGACGCTCTCCATCTCGCGGAGGTCTTCGAGGCTGTCCTCGAGTTGACCGTTCGCGATCAGCGTCAGGATTGTGTCCGGATCGTTGATAAAGGCCTGCACGGTCGCGGCGACCTGCGCGTAGGTGTTCAGTCCGTTCTTGATGAGATAGGCGAGGATGACCTCTCGCTTGAACAGTTCCTCCTCGAGCTTCTCCGTACTCCACCCGCGGTCGAACTGGATCTCCTCCAAGGTGTTCGAGTCCCCCATCTTGAGGAACTCGTCGGTCTCGGCCTGCCACTGATAGACGTCCTGAACGTTGATCTCGTCGTGTTCGGCCTCGTAATGGTTGATCTCGGTCAGGGACTTGTTCCGGCGGACCTTGCGTCCCTGCACCCGGGTCTGGGTCTGGATCGAGACCAGGTCCAGGGCGGTGAACATCGTCTTCGAGACGTTGATCGGATCCGTGGTGAACCGCTTGAGGACCTCGTCGACGGAGTCGGCGTGGAAGGTCGTATACGTGGTGTGACCGGTCGACATGACCTGAAACAGCGTTCGACCCTCCTCGCCCCGGATCTCACCCATGACGATGTAGTCGGGTCGCTGTCGGAGCGCGGCCTCCAGCAGGTCGAACTCGTCGACGTCGCCCTGCTCGTCGTCGGCGAACGACGGGCGGGTCACGCTGGCGATCCAGTTGCGCTGTGGCAGTTCGACCTCACGGGTGTCCTCGATCGAGACGATCTTCGCGCTGCTTGGGATAAATAGCGAGACGGCGTTCAGCGAGGTGGTCTTCCCCGAGGCGGTACCCCCGGCGAAGATCAGGCTCTTGTGGTTCTCGATGGCCAGCCAGAGGAAGGCCATCTCGTCCAGGCTAAAGGTGTTCCAGTTGATGAGGTCGATCGGCGTGAACGGGACGTCCTTGAACTGGCGGATGGTGTAGTTGGTCCCGTGGTCAGACACCTCCTCGCCGAGGGTCAACTGGGCGCGCGAGCCGTCGGGCAGGGTCGCGTCGACCTGCGGGAGCCGCTTACTGATACCTTTCCCCGAGCGCTGGGCCAGTTTGACGACGAAGTCGTCGAGTTCGTCTTTCCCGTGGTAGATGTTCGTGATGATCTGTTCGTACTCCGAGTGATAGACGAACACCGGCGAGTTGTAGCCGTCGACGGAGATGTCCTCGACGTTGATGTCGTGTTTGATCCCGTCGATCCGTTCGTAGCCGATGAAGTCGCGTTTGAGCAGGTACAGCAGCTTCTCGACCTGATACTCGCTCAACGTGTCCGGATCGTCCGCGAGAATCGCCGGCTCGGGCCGGACTTCGATCCCCTCGAGTTGACTCGGACCGACGTCTTCGATTTCGACGTCCTCCGGATCGTCGAAGAGGCCACGGAGCGTCTCGAGCATGCTTTTCGACGCCTTCTCGGAGGTCGCCTCGAAGAGATCGTACCGCTCGAGCAGCCGCCGGGTTTCGTCTTCGATGACCGTCCGCCGGCCGTCCTCGGTCGCTTTCTCCTTGATTCCGTCCTCGGAGTACTTGATGGCCGTCCTGAGTTTGCCCGAGAGGAACTCCTTGAGCTCCGTCTCGATCTCGTTCTGGTAGGGCTCGACCATGTAGTACTTCTTCTCGTTTTCCTTCTCCGAGTGGAAGATGACGACGAAGGCGTAGGGTTTGTTGACCCAGTAGCGCTCGACCTCCTGGAAGTGGGTCTTCTTCTCGAAGGGGACCGCTTTCTCGAGATCGTATCGGTTCGAGACGGTCGTGTTGCCAGCCGCCGTCGAGAAGAACTCGTCTTCCTCGATCTCGTCCTGAATGTTGACGGTCCGTTCCTCGACGATGTCGTCGAGTTCCAATGCGGCGTCGTTGCCCGCCGCGAGCCGGTTTGCGAGGATCTCGGGATCGAAACCGAGCGCGTCCTCCTCGTCGTGACGGACGATCTCGCCGTCGCCGTCCCGCGGCCGGCTCCCGTCATCCTCGTAGTAGTACTCCCACTTGTAGTGTTCCCAGGTCCAGGTGTCCTTGACGACCGGCGTCGTCTCGGGGTTGGCGTACTCCCAGTAGGCGTCCCAGATCGCCTCGCCGTTGTCCCCCGCGGTCGGCAGGACCGTCTCGTCGAGGTCGTCGGGGTGGTGGCCGAGGTATTCCTCGGGATCGAACGCGACGTCGTTCCAGTCGTCCCCGCTCGGGACGACCGATCTCACGTCCTCGTCGGTGTCGAGCCCGAGCTGGTCGTCACCCTCAGCGGGCTCGTCCGGGTACAGGTCGGCGACTTCGTCCCCGTGCCCGTGTTCCTCCATGAACGCTTCCCACGTGTACTCGCCAACGCGGACCCGCGAGTCTCGTTCCGACGGCTCGTGGGCCCGCTCGTCCTCCGACGCAGGGTCGGATGCCTCCCCCTCAGAAAAGTCCCCGGCATCCGATTGGTCGGCCTCGTCAATAGCCATTGCCCCTACTCGAACGCTCACCCCTCAAAAAATTCATCCGCCCATTACCAGTTCTGATAATTCACTGACCAGCCGTTTTCTATCGGTTACGGGTCGCTCGAGGCCGATTTAGGTTTGCCGGTTGACACGCGTACAACGCGACCCTTGGCTGCAGACGCCGGTCGACGGCCGGCGGCGCGAAAAGCTTGACGTGGCTACCCACGAAACGGAGGACCGATGAGCGAACTCTTCGATCTCGAGGGGCGAGTCGCAGTGGTAACGGGCGGCGGCCGCGGCATCGGCCGCGCGATCGCGGTCGAACTGGCCAATGCCGGTGCGGCGGTCGTCCCGAGCGCCCGGTCGACGGACGAGATCGAGGCCGTGACGGCGGATATCGAGGACGCGGGCGGTGACGCCCTCGCCGTCCCCGCGGACGTGACCGACGCCGATGCCGTGGGCGACGTGATCGATCTGGCCGCCGACGAGTTCGGCGGCGTCGACATCGTCGTCAACAACGCCGGCTTCAATCCCGACGACGCACTGGGTCGACCCGAGGACGTCGAGACTGAGAGCCTCGATCGGGTGCTAGACGTCAACCTGAACGGGGCCTACGAGGTCACTCACGCCGCCGCCGACCACCTCCTCGCAAGCGATGGCGGCTCCGTCATCAACGTCGCCAGCGTCGGCGGGTTGGTCGGTCTGCCGCGCCAACACCCCTACGTCGCCTCGAAACACGGACTGGTCGGCCTCACGAAGAGCATGTCGCTGGACTGGGCCCCCGAGGTTCGGGTCAACGCCGTCGCGCCGGGCTACGTCTCGACGGAGCTGACCGCGGACCTCGAGGGGAACGATCGGCTCCGCCAGTCGATCATCGACCGCACGCCACTGGATCGGTTCGCCGATCCCGAGGAGATCGCCGGCCCGGTCGTCTTTCTCGCGAGCGACGCCGCCAGCTACGTGACCGGCTCCGTCCTCGCGGCCGACGGCGGCTGGACGGCCCGATAGCCCCGCTTCCGTCGTCCAAGCCATCGCGGGACGATACCACCGTTCCCGAACCGATCACGTTCGGCTCGCATAACTCTTCATCAAAAATCATGGGGGTAGTTGTGACCGCGTGGGGGTTCTCCAAACCCTTAGCCGTCGATCGGGGGTATCCCCACTATGCGCTACAATGACAGTGACCAAGCACGCGAGGTCGCATCGCGTGCCAACGACTTGATGGAGGAGGTCGTCCTCCCGATCGAACGCGACCGAGCCGGCGGGATGGCCGTCTCGAGCGGCACCATCGCGGAACTTCGCGAAGCCGCCCGCGAGTACGACGTGTATGCCCCCCAGATCCCCGAGGAGTACGGCGGCATGGGGCTTTCCTTCCGCGATTCGCTGCCGGCCTTCGAAGAGGCGGGCCGAAGTCTGCTCGGACAGATCGCGATGCGGGTCGACGCTCCCGACGAGGGGAACATGCACCTGCTCGAGCTGGCCGGCGACGAACTGCAGAAAGAGACCTACCTCGAGCCGCTCGTCCAGGGAGAGATCAAGTCCGGCTTCTCGATGACCGAACCGATGCAGGGCGCGGGCTCGGACCCGAAGATGATCCAGACGACCGCCGAGAAAGACGGCGACGAGTGGGTCATCGACGGCCACAAGTGGTGGACGACCCAAGGCGTCGAGGCCGACGTGCTGATCGTCCTCGCTCGAACCGATCCCGAGGCTCACCCCTACGAGGCTTGTTCGCTCTTCCTCGTCCCCGCCGACGCCGACGGCGTCGAGGTCATCCGCGACGTTCCCCACATGGGCGGCGGCAATCACGGCACGTCCCACGCCGAGATTCGCTACGAGAACGTCCGCGTCCCCGAGGAGCACCTGCTGGGCGAACTGAACGAGGGCTTTACCCACGCACAGGAACGGCTCGGTCCCGCCCGGCTCACACACTGTATGCGCTACTCCGGGATGGCCCAGCGGTCGCTGGACATCGCGAAGGCCTACATCAGCGAGCGCCAGGGCTTCGATTCGACGCTGTCGGACAAGCAGTCGCTTCGGCACCGGATCGCCGACGCCGAGACGAAACTCCACATGGCCCGGACCGGCATCCGCGACGCCGCCGACCGGATCGCCGCCGGTGACGAGGCCCGCATCCCCGTCTCCATGTGCAAGGTCTTCTCTGCCAACGTCACCCAAGACGCCATCGACCTCGCAGTGCAGTGTTGCGGTGCCAACGGCATCGGCAAGGACCTCCCGCTGTCGGACTTCTACGAATCCGTCCGCCAGTTCCGCATCGTCGACGGTGCCGACGAAGTCCATCGCCGAGTCATCGCCCGCGCCGCCTTCGAGGACGTCCCCGAGGAAGAACTCGAGCCGCTGACCCGCTTTGGCGATCCGAACCGGGACCGAAGCGCCGACCACTGACAGGCCGTTCGCTGCGCCGCTTTTCTCCGACCCCCGTCGGATCCCGCTTCCCGCCCTCTCGAGTGGCACGATCGGCTAGGGGCGGACTCGTTGGTCACGGCCCGAATCCCCTCCCGTGTCGTCGCCTCGAGAGTCGGCCATCGGGGTGCGACTGGCGAGCGATTTCGACCGTGATCGCCTCGAGGACGTGAACGGCAGGCATAGCGGTTCACTCCCTGTTCGCTGTCTGGGCGGGCGGGATTCGAACCACGCGAACGGCTCGCTTCGCTCGCCGTTCTCTCATTCGAATTCCGCCACACCGGTTCACTCGCCACTCCCTGTTCGCTGTCTGGGCGGGCGAGACTCGAACCACGCGAACGGCTCGCTTCGCTCGCCGTTCTCTCATTCGAATTCCGCCACGCCGGTTCACTCGCCACTCCCTGTTCGCTGTCTGGGCGGGCGAGATTCGAACCACGCGAACGGCTCGCTTCGCTCGCCGTTCTCTCATTCGAATCCCGCCACGCCGGTTCACTCGCCACTCCGTGGCTCGTTGTACGGGCGTGGCGGGATTCGAACCCACGATCAGAAGGTTAGGAACCTCCTGCCCTGTCCGCTAGGCCACACGCCCCGGCGGAAAAAGAACGTTAGTTGGTCTCCGTCTCGGTTCCGGACTCGGTGGTCGTCTCGTCCTCGGCGGTGACGGGCTCGGTGTCGACGAACTCCTCGTCGTCGGCGGTCTCGCCCTCACTGACGGTGCCGCCCTCGCGCATTTCCTCGAGTTCCGATTCGACCTTTTCACGGCCTTTCTGGAACTCACCCATCGCCTCGCCGGTCGATCGCGCGAGCTTCGGGATCTTGTTCGCCCCGAAGAGCAAGACCGCGATGACGAGGATGATGGCGAGTTCCGGAGGCCCCATGCCGCCGGGGATGAACAGCGGTGTGATTTCGGCTACCATCTCTATGCGTAGCTTACCCGCTGGCAATTATAACCTTTTTGGAGCAATAAGGTAAGCATGCGGCCGCGACAGTCCGTCTGAGCGCACAGTTCGGTCTTTCCACCGGCCTCGAGTTCGACCGGCGCCGCCCCGATCGATCGGCCACCGAGTCCCGACGACGAACCGAGCCGATCGGACCGCATCGCTTCCGGGAGCGAAACTGTCTTTCCGGTTTGTACGTAACGGTCAGACGATGGCAGCAACCGGAGACGCCGCACCCGACTTCACCGCACCGCTCGCAAACGGCGACATCGAGGAGTTTACCCTCTCGGAACGCCTCGAGGACGAGGCACCAGTCGTCCTCGCCTTTTTCCCCGGCGCCTTTACCGGCGTCTGTACCACCGAGATGTGTACGTTCCAGGACCGACTGGCCGCGTTCAACGACCTCGACGCCGCTGTCTACGGCGTCAGCCGCGACTCGCCGTTTACCCTCAACGAATTCCGCGAACAGAACGGCCTCGAGTTCGGCCTCATCAGCGACTACAACAAGGAGATCATCGACGAGTATGGCCTCTCGATGGACTTCGCCGATCTGGGCGTCCACGGCGTCGCCAAGCGCTCGGTGTTCGTCGTCGACGGCGACGGGCAGATCGCCTACTCGTGGGTCAGTGACGACCCCGGCGTTGAACCCGACTACGACGAGGTCGAGGCCGCCGTCGAGGATCTGTCGTAACGAACCCGAGACCGTCGCAGGGCTTTTTTAGTCAGCAACCGAGGAGTACGTATGAGCGATTCTGCCGCCGCCGAGGATCCCTACCACGTCTACACCCCCGACGACGCTCACCACTTTCCCGACGGGAAACTGAACCGCGTCCTCGAGTTCATCGAGACTGACGAGGAGATCGCGACCTATCTCGAGGCCCAAAACGTCAACGCGGTCGATCGGATGCGGTACAACGATCACGGCACCAAACACATCGAGATCGTCCGTAACCGGGCGCTGTGTCTCTACGATCTGCTAAAGGCCGGCGATGTCGACTTCAACGGCGCGCGCCAGCAGGGACTCGACGAGGAAGACGAGGCGGTCATCATCGCGCTGGCGGCGACCCTCCACGACGTGGGCCACGTCGTCCACCGCGACAGCCACGCCTACTACTCGATCCCGCTGGCCGCCGACATCTTGGAGCGGATCCTCCCCGAGTTCTACGGCGTCGCCGACCGCGTCCGGATGAAAGGCGAGATCCTCCACGCGATCCTCTGTCATCACACCGCCGAGACGCCCCTGACGACCGAGGCCGGCGTCATCCGCGTCGCCGACGCGCTGGACATGGAAAGCGGCCGCTCGCGGATCCCCTACGAGTCCGGCGGGCGCGGCATCAACACCCTCTCGAGTCAGGCGATCAAACGCGTCTCGCTCCAGCCCGGCGATACCACGCCCGTGATGGTCGAGATCGCGATGACCAACGCCGCCGGCGTCTATCAGGTCGACAACCTCCTCAAGGCAAAACTCGAGGACTCGGGGCTCGAGGAGGAGATCCGCATCGTCGCGGTCAACACGAACGAAAACCACGAACGGTTGGTCGAGCGGATCGAACTCTAAGGACCGAACTTTTGCGCTGCGGGCGCGGCGAAGCCGCGCCCTCGGCAAAATCTCGAGAGAGCTTCGCTCTCTCGGACCTCGCGGGATCTTCGATCCCGCTTAGCTTCGATGAAAAGCACTCCTCTCTCCGTTCCGTTCGCGTTGCTCACTCCACATCGGTCGTCGGCCCGCTCGCTCGGCCTGCGGCCTCGCTCGCGGTGAATTTCGGTGAGCTGCCTGCCCTTCCCCGGGTCGCGAGGTCCTCGCAACGCTCGGACCTCGCTCCCGGCCGTTCGACACGGTCGAATCCCTTACGCGAGTTCGTACCGACCGTCCCGTCGCTCGAGGTAGCCCCGATCCCGGAGGGTCCCCGTAATCGAGAGGACGGTCCCTTTCGTGACGGCGAGATCGTCACAGAGGTCGTCCGCGGTCGCACCGTCGGTCGCGACGAGATACAGGTACACCAGTTTGGCGCGGGCGGAGTCGAGATCGGTCGGCAACGATACGTCCGGTGTCGTCGTCGCTGATCGTGTCATACCGAACCCTGTATTTTTCGACGATGATAAATGTCGTCTACAACGATCGTCGAACATTGGCGATGAGCGACCGCCGCTACTGTCGATATCCAATACGTCGATAGTCGAACCCTCGTTCAGATCGGCGGACGGACCCTCGAGCGGCCGTTCGCCGGTATCGGCGATCGTCGTATTCGCGCCGGATGGTGTCGATGCACGGAGTTACGACGGGCGATACCGACAGACGGACTGCTTTTGTGGCCGGGTTCGCGAGTAGTAGCAGATGACGACCCAGCTTACCGTCCTCGCGTTGCTGACCGGGCTGGTGACCGGTGCGCTGTTCCGCTTTCTCAACGTTCCGATCCCGGCGCCGCCGGAACTGCCCGGTATCGTGGGGATCGTAGGGATCTATCTCGGCTACAAACTGATCGAGTACTTCGATCTCGGGATCGATCTCGTCGAGACGCTCGGCTTGTGACTCGGACGGGCTGTTGTGACCGGCCCCTGCAACCGCCGGACGGTCGCGGTTCACCGGCACTAACTGATAAGGGTCCGTCTCAGGACGCGTCGCCGGTCGCCGAGCGCACCACGAGCCACCGGATCGTCAGCAAGACGAGCGGCGGCGCGACTATCAGTACGGCGAGAGGGCGCAGCGTCGGCGAGAGCTGGCTGTAGAGAACGTAGCCGACGCCGACGAGGAGACAGCCGACGATCGCGGTCCGCAGGAGACCGGTTCGGTCATCGCTCATTGCTTCGATATCGGTCGTGAGACGTATAAACGGTTCTACTCGAGGCGACAGCGGAAAAAACGCGACCCCGTTAGGGACGGCTCAGTAACTGCGCTCTTTGGGCTCGTAGGTCTTGTTCTCGCCCTCGAGGATCACGGGGCGATAGAAGATCGACGGTTCGCCGTCGTCCCACGAGATCAGCGTGTGCTTGAGCCACTCCTCGTCCTTGCGTTCCTGGTGTTCCTTTCGCCAGTGCGCGCCGCGGAACTCGTCGCGAACTAGGGCGCCGAGCGCGATCGTCTCGGCGACGTCGATCAGGTTGCGCGTCTCGATAGTCTGCTGGAGGTCCGTGTTGAACGTTCGCGACGGGTCGTCGACGTAGACGTCCTGGTACTCCTCGCGACACTCCCGGATGATCTCGAGGGCTTTCTTGACGCCCTCTTCGGTCCGGAAGACGTTGACGTAGTCGGTCATCGCCTTTTGGAGTTTCGCGCGGATCTCGGCGTGCTGGACGCCGTCTTCCTTGTCCATCAGGGTATCGACGCGCTCGCGGGCGGTCTCGACTTTCCGCTGGAGAACGCCCTCGGCGTCGGCGGTCACACCGCCGTCGGCGGCGACGCTCCCGCTGGTCTCGAGTCCCGCCTTGCCGGGCGCGACCGGCAGTTCGGTGTCGGTCTCGTCCTCGACGTCGTCGCCGTAGCCGGTCCGGATCTCGGGCTCGCCGAGGTCCTCGCCGGCGGCGTGTTGACCGGCGCGCTTGCCGAAGACGATCAGTTCCGGCAGGGCGTTGCCGCCGAGTCGGTTGCCGCCGTGGACGGAGACACAGGCACATTCGCCGGCCGCGTAGAGGCCGTCGACGCAGGTCTGGCCGTTCTCGTCGACCTCAATGCCGCCCATGGCGTAGTGCTGGCCGGGCTTGACCGGCATCGGCTCGACGAGTCCGTCGACGCCCTCGAAGTCCTCCGCGAGGTGCAGGATGTTCTCGAGGCGGTCCATGATGCGCTCTTCCCCGAGGTGGCGCATGTCGAGGTGGACGTACTCGTCGTCGACGCCCCGTCCCTCGCCGACCTCGGTGAGTTCGGCGCGGGCGACGACGTCGCGGCTGGCGAGTTCGCCGGAGTTGTTCGCGTAGCCGTACTCGAACATGAACCGCTCGCCCTCGCTGTTGTAGAGGATGCCGCCTTCCCCGCGGACCCCCTCGGAGATCAGGACCCCCGTCGAGGGCAGCGAAGTCGGGTGGAACTGGATGAACTCCATGTCCTCGAGCGGCGCGCCGGCACGGTAGGCCATCGCGTGGCCGTCGCCGGTACAGGAGACGGCGTTGGTGGTGTGGTCGAAGGCCTGGCCGGGGCCGCCGGTCGCGAGGACGACGCCGTTGTTCGCCTTGAACCCTTCAATGGTGCCCGACTGGACGTCGTAGGCGACGACACCGTGACACTCGCGGTCGTTGGGGTCGTCCTCGTCGGTCGTCGCCAGGTCCATGACGTACCACTCGTCGTAGACCTGGATGCCGCGTTTGACGACCTGTTCGTACATCGTATGCAGCAGGTGATGGCCCGTCTCCGCCCCGGCGTAAGTGGTCCGGGGGTAGGAGAGGCCGCCGAACGGGCGCTGGGAGACGGTGCCGTCCTCCTCCCGGGAGAAGGGCATCCCCCAGTGCTCGAGGTTGATGGTCTCCTCGGGGGCGTTTTGGGCGAGGGTCTCGACCGCCGGCGCGTCGCCGAGGTAGTCCGAGCCCTTCATCGTGTCGTAGGCGTGGAGTTCCCAGTCGTCACCCTCCTGAAGCGCCGCGTTGATGCCACCCTCCGCCGCGCCGGTGTGGCTGCGGACGGGGTGGAGCTTCGTGACCATCGCCACGTCGGCTCCCGCTTCGTTCGCTGCGATCGCGGCCCGGAGGCCGGCGCCGCCGGCGCCGACCACGATGACGTCGTGTTCGTACATGGTTACCAGAATTTCAGGTTCTTCTTGACTGCCTCCCGCTTGAGCTCCTGAATGTGCTCGGTGAGCGGAATGTCCTTCGGACACACCTCGGTACAGGAGAACTGGGTCTGGCACCGCCAGACGCCGTGTTCCTGCTCGAGAATGCGGAGTCGATGCTCCTTGATCTCCTCGCCCTCGCGGTCGTCCATCGCGAACTTGTAGGCCTTGTTGATCGCTGCCGGGCCTAGATACTCGTTGTCGCCGGCCGCGATGTTACACGAGGACATACACGCGCCACACCAGATACACCGCGAGGACATCTTGATTTTCTCGCGGTTCTCCTGGCTCTGGCGCTGCTCCTCGAGGTCATCGACCGGCGGCGTGTCCTCGTCCTGGAAGTACGGCTCGACCGTGTGCATCTGGTCGTAGAAGTGGTCCATGTCGACGACCAGGTCCTTGACGACCTCCTGATGGGGCAGCGGTTCGATGCGGACCGGCTGTTCCAGATCGGAGATCTGGGTCTTACAGCCCAGTCGCTGCTTGCCGTTGACGAAGAAGGCGTCGGAGCCACAGACGGCCTGCCGACAGGAGTGACGGAAGGTTAGCGACGAGTCGTACTCGTCGCGGGCGTACATGACCGAGTCGAGGACGGTCATCCCCTTCTCGAAGGGGACGTGAAAGTCGTCGAAGCGGGGTTCCTGTTTGCCCTCGACTTCGGGGTCGTAGCGGAACACCTTGATGTGGACCGTCTCCCCCTCGAGTTCGGCGGCCTTCTCGGCGTGTTCGTCGACCATCCCGCCGCCGTTCTGTTCGTCCGCAGCCGGCGACTCCGCACCTTTCATCGCCGGGTCTTCCGGTGCTTCCTGGCTCTCGGGTTCGGCTTGTTGTGTACTCATGTTAGATCATTCCCCGCATCGCGAGTGCGACGTAGATTCCCTGCGCGACGAGGCCGACGCCGGCGATGGTCAGCACCGCCAGCACGACCTTCTTCTGGGTCCCCTCGAGTCCCTGGTTGACCAGCGCGTTGTAGACGCCGTTGACGCCGTGGAAGGCGGCGGTCACCAGGAACAGGACCATCGTGAGGAAGTACCCGATGTTCTCCATTCGGACCTGCGTCTGCATGAAGGTTACCTCGTACGCGTGGTTGACGAAGTGCAGAAGGAAGAAGTGGAACGCGAGAACGACCACGAGGAACGCGGCGGTGATGCGCTGGAGGAACCAGCCGGTGCCGCCGGGCGTGAAGGAGGAGTAGCGCTCCGCCATCAGATACCGACCTCCGTCATGAACGTCGGCACGCTGGCGACGGTGATCGCGCCCGTCAGGAGCAGCGAGGCGTAGAAACTCTTGTCCTGGGACTCGAGGCCGATCCCGAGGTCGACCATCAGCAGCCGCAGGCCGTTCAGGATGTGGAAGACGGCCACCGCGAGCAGGCCGATCTCGAGCAGGCGGATGAGGAACAGCCCCTCGAGTCCCTGCAGCGTCGTGGTGTAGACGTCGTTCTCCGCCTGAATGACTGCGGTACTTTCGCTCGATGCGCCGATAGACGTACTCAGCACGGCGATGTGGGTGAACAGGTAGCCGATCAGCATCCACCCGGTGAACTTGTGGAAGATCCACGCCCACATGCCGGCCGAGAACTCCTTCCACCGCCCGAAGTCCTCGATGAGGCCGCGATTGTAAGACTGACTCATGCGCTCATGTGGACGGTTTGACCGCGTCGGTATAGAAGTTACTTTTATCGCTCCTGTTCTCCCGTTCGGTCCGACAGAACACGGCCGGAAACCAACTCGTTTCGTTGACGCGTCCCGAATGAGTTCGGGAAACTCCCAGCGGATGTGGGACAGCCGACAGGACGCCCCGTCGTCGGTCAGGGCCGGCGCAACCGCGAGACGGTCGCGGTTACATCGGGAGACCGGACCGCCAGTCCGTCTCAGTCGTCCCCCTGACGGAGGTCCGACCGCGACCGCTCGGTCGTCCGCTCGCGCTCGAGCGCGGTGAGGGTGTCCGGCGAGAGCCCGACCAGGTGACACAGCGGGTTCCCCGGGTAGACGACCGGGTTCTCGAGAACGCCGACGATGAGGCCGGTGAAGGGGGCTTCGACGGTGACGATGTCCTCGTCTTCCTTGAACGGGTTGGTGATGGTACAGATGACCTCGCCCTCCTCGACGAGCTGGCCGCGGCCGCGTTTCATATCGACGATGCCGCCGGCGTCGGCCCGGAGCCAGGTCTTCTCGTCGTCGTCGTCGATGACGGTCCGCCAGCCGGGCCAGTGGACCGACGACTCCCGGTGGCAGCCGAACTCGGCGAGAACGCTTGCGACCCCGGTGAGCGCGCGGTCGATCAGCCGTCGCTGGAACCGGTGAGCCTCGCCCATCTCGACCGTGATCGTCGGAATTCCGGCCTCGGTCGCCTCCCGGCGGAGCGTTCCCGACGGCCCCTCACCGGCGATGATGACGTTGGAACTGAACGCCTTGGCGAGTCTGGCCACGGTCGATCGTTCCGTGTTCGCGCGGACGTGGAGCATGTTCGTTCGGCCCCGCGTCGACGTATGGAAGTCCAGCCCGAGATCGCAGGGCTCGATGAAGTTGGTGAAGATCTGGTTGGCCATCCGTCGGGCGCTGGTCGACCCCTCGCGACCGGGGAACGACCGGTTCAGGTCCCGATCGTAGATCGGGAGATACCGCTCCTGTGCGAGAAAGCCCGGGACGTTCATCACGGGCAGACAGACGAGCGTCCCGTGCAGTATCGAGTGGTCCCAGTCGTGGGCCACCTCCCGGACGACCTCGATCCCGTTGAGTTCGTCACCGTGGGCCGCCGCCGAGAGAAAGACCGTCGGCCCCGGATATTCGCCGTTGACAACCGTTACGGGGATCCGAACGGGGTCGCCGAGATACGTCTCGCTGATGCCGTATCGGATGTTCGCCGATTCGCCGGGATCGACGCGGCCGCCGTTGTAGGTGAACGCCTCGCTGGCCGACTCATCGGGAGGGTCGCTCGTCTCGTCGTCGCTCATATCACGTTCTCCGGGAGCAGTGACGTGAATGTTCCCCCTCGGACCGCGTCGCGTTCCGACTCTCGAGCGCCCGCGACGGGGCCGTGCCACTTTTCCCGGAGAAACGCCGTTTCGCTCGAACAACCCCTACCAGTGACTGGGAGCGTGGGCATACGTTTTGTATCTGGCAGTGGTATGGACATCCATGGAGATCCGAGAGGCAACCGATTCGGACGCCGAAGCGATTCGGACGATCGCCCGCGACTCGCTGGGTTCTACGTACACCGACTTCCTCGAGGCCGAGACCATCGACGAGGCCGTCGAACAGTGGTACGGCGACCCGCTCGCCGACGAACTCGCGGACGACCGAACGCTGTTCTTGCTCGTCGAACGCGACGGCGAACTCGCGGGCTTTTCCCAGAGCGAACTGGTCGGCCAGCGGGCCAACACCGGCCGACTGCTCTGGCTCCACGTCCACCCGGACCACCGCGGCGACGGGACGGGCGTGCGCCTGCTGGTTCGCACCCGCGAGCGGCTCCTCGAGGAAGGGGCCGACGGGATCCAGTGTTTCGTCCTCGCGGACAACGAGGGCGGCAACGAGTTCTACCGCAGTCACGGCTTCGAGCAGGCGGGCCAGCGCGAGGTCGAGATCGGCTCGGAAACGTTCACCGAGAACGTCTACGTCGAGTCCGACCTCGAGGACGATGGTGAGTGGGGGACGGTCGACGAACTGACCGTCGACGGCGAGACGGTCTACGTGAGCTACGGCGAGGCCGCCAGGGGGTCGCAGGCACCGTTTTACGTGGCCTACAGCGACAGCGACCGTCGCGAGCACTACGCCTGGTTCTGCGGGAACTGCGATTCGATCGACAACGCCATGGACGCGATGGGCCGCATCGAGTGCAACGAGTGTGGCAACCGCCGAAAGGCGACTCGGTGGGACTCCTCGTACCTCTGATCCGGTTCCGATAGGCGTTCACCGACGGTGTTTTCCCGCGTCGACTGATCGACTTCGAACCCCCGTAGGGGCACCTTTCTACCGTTTACGGCCGGTTACGAGGTCCGAACCCGGGATCGAGCGTCCTCGGCTCTATCGAGCCGCTCCGCGTGACCCCGGCATCGTCGGAGCCGTTGTCCGTCCCTTCGGACTGTTGGGTCCGCATTACAATTGCGCGATCCCTCGAGTCGTCAGTCAGTGGGTCGCTGCCGGTGCGGTCGGGCAGCGTCGCGTGTCTCAGTCGGTCGGCTACTATGAACAGGGAGGATCACATCGTTCACGGCTTCAAGGCAACGCTCGTCGCGCGCGGGATCTACATGCTCTCGAGCGCGCTGTTGATGTTCGTACTGGCGCGGTACCTGCTGGACCCGGACGGGTACGGCGCGCTCTACTGGGCGATCGGGGTGTTGGCCATCGTCCAGCTGTTTGCGGACCTGGGACTGTCCCGGTCGGTCGCACGGTACATCTCCGAGTACCGCGAAACCGACCCCGGGCAGGTTCCCCACCTCCTCGAGACGACGATCACGGTCAAGGTGATCCTGCTCGCGGTCGTCGGCTACGTCCTGTTGGTCTATCACGAGTGGATCGCGACGGCGCTCGGCGAGCCGGGCTCCGCTCCGTTCCTCGCGGCCGGCGTCGTCTATCTCGTGGTCTTCTCCGCGAGTACCTTCTCGCAGGTCGCCTTACAGGGCTTTAACCACCTGGGCTACAGCGCCATCGTCCAGGCGGTCAGCGGCGTGGGGCGGCTGCTCTTTGCCGTCGGGTTCGTCCTCGCGGGCTTCGGCGCGCTCGGTGCCTTCTTCGGCTACGTCGTGGGGTATGCCATCGCCGGAGCCGTCGGGATCGGCATCCTCTACTCCGGCTTCTACGCCCGCCACGATGCCGCCGCGGAGTACGAGGACGGGCTCTCGAAACGGTTGCTCGAGTACAGCATCCCGCTGACAGCGACCCGGAGCGCGAACGTCATCGACAAGCAGATCGACATCGTGCTGGTCGGGGTCTTTCTGAACCCCGCCGCGGTCGCGTTCTACACGCTAGGTAAGCAGATCACCGATTTCGTCCTCGCGCCCGCCGAGTCGCTCGGCTTTACCATCTCGCCGAACTTCGGCGAGCAGAAGGCCGCCGACCAGCTCGAGGAGGCCAGACGGATCTACGAGACCTCGCTGACGAACGTCCTCCTGCTGTATATCCCGGCGGCGGTCGGGCTGGCGATCGTCGCCGAGCCGTTCCTGACGATGGTGATCGGGCAGAACTACGCCGGTGCGGTCCCCGTGTTGCAGGTGCTTGCCGGCTTCGTCGTGTTGCAGGCGATCACGAACCTGACCAGCGACAGTCTGGATTACCTCGGCCGCGCCCGCGCTCGCGCCGTCGCGAAGGGCGGCACGGCGCTTGCTAACTTCGGGCTGAACATCGTCCTGATCCCGGCGATCGGGGTCGTCGGCGCGGCGCTCGCGACGGTGGCGACCCACTCGGTCTACGTCGCCGTGAACCTCTATATCGTCCACACCGAACTCGGCCTGAACGTTCGGCGGCTTGCCCGGACGACCGGAATGATCTGTGGGATAACGGGCGTGATGGGCGTGGCCGTGTTGCTGGTGACGCCGCTGGTCTCGAACCTCTTCATGCTGTTCGGCGCGATCGCAGTGGGTGCCATCACGTGGGGTGCGCTGGCGGTACTGAGCGGGCTGGTCGATCCGGGACAGGTCCGGTCGGTCATCGGATGACACCGACGCGACCGATAACCACAGACGACTGTCAGTTCGGGAACTATCAATACTTATCTGCCGTCTCGGTGTCGGTTCCGTATGGCTGTTTCCGATCCCGTCACCGTCGGGGTACTGAGTCTACATACGAGCAAGGAGACCAAAGCGATTCTCAACGCGGCCGAGGAACTCGGCCACGACACCGAGTGGCTCCGGGCCGAAAATACGTCCGTCAGCGTCACGGATGGAACCCCCGTCCTCGAGCCTGACGTCGACGTGATCGCCAACCGGATGCTGCTGTCGAACACCGAACAGCCAGCGGAGGAACTGGGACTTGCCAACACCTTTACCCAGCTCGTACCGATGCTCAACGAGCCGAACACGGTGTTGACCGCGATCCACAAGCTGTCGACGGCGACCGCGCTGGCGTCCAACGAGATCCGGACCCCGGACGTGACCCTCGCGTTGAGCGGCGACCGGCTGAACGCTGCGCGGGATCGGTACGGCGAAGAGGCCGTGTACAAGACTGCGATCGGAACCCACGGCGGGGGGACCTGGAAGGTCGGCCCCGACGACCCGATCAACGCGAAGGTCGGCAACCGCTATGCCTTCCTCCAGGAACTCGTCGATCAGGAGGACGTCCGTCACCGCGACCTACGGGTGTACGTCGTCGGCGGCAAGGTCGTCGCCGCGATGTATCGCTACGCGCCGGACAACGACTGGCGGACCAACGTCGCGCTCGGTGGCTCCGTCGAGGACGCGACCGACGACCTCCCCGAGGAGGCCGCCGAGATGGCGCGGCAGGCGGCCGGCGTCGTCGGTCTCGACTACGCCGGCGTCGACCTCGTCGAGGGCGACGAGGGATGGTACGTCCTCGAGGTCAACCCGACGGCGGGGTTCAAGGGACTCTACGAGGCGACGCAAGTGAGCCCGGCCCCCTACATCGCGAAGCTGGCGATCGAGCGCGCCGGCGGCGAGGTCGACGACGACCGCGTGCGCGACATCGCGAACGTCCTCGACGACTCCCGGCCGACGGCCCAGCCGCCGGACGCGGTGACGTCGGCGACGGAACCGGCAGTGATCGGGTATACCGAGGAAGTGGTCCTCTCGGGCACGAGCGGCTCGAAGACGGTCCTGGCCAAGTCCGACACGGGCGCGACGCGGACGAGCATCGACACCGGGCTGGCCGCCGATATCGGTGCCGGGCCGATCAAATCCATCACCCGCGTCCGCTCGGGCAGCAGCAAGCAGTCAAAGAGCCGCCCCGTCGTCGACGTCGTCGTCGGCGTCGGCGGGAACCAACACACCGTCACGGCCAGCGTCGAGGACCGCAGCCACATGGACTACCCCGTCATCCTCGGCCGGGACATCCTCGAGAACTATCAGGTCGACGTGAGCCGTCGGATCGACGGCGACGCGCCCGACACGCCCGAAGAGGAGGAATAGGCCGAACGCGTTCCGGAACTGTCCCATGTCTCTTGCGTTCGTTCGACGCCTTCCCCGAGAGCGTTCCGTCCCGTCCGGTCCGCTGGAGTGAGGACCGTCCGCTCCCGTCTGTTTGCAGTATCGAAAATAATATGCAAGAAACCGGAAACTGAACTTCCGATCGGTACATCTATTATTCTCGCATCCCTCCTTCAGACCGGAGACGATCTCATGCCAAACGGAAATACAACGCAGGACTGGTGGCCGGATCAGTTGAGCCTGGACGTTCTCGACCAGAACGCCGCGGACGTCGCTCCGTACGACGAGGACTTCGATTACGCCGAGGAGTTCCAGCAACTCGACCTCGAGGAGGTAAAGTCGGACCTCGAAGAACTGATGACGACGTCCCAGGAGTGGTGGCCGGCCGACTACGGCCACTACGGGCCGCTGTTCATCCGGATGGCGTGGCACAGCGCCGGCACCTACCGAACCACCGACGGACGCGGCGGCGCGTCCGGCGGTCGGCAACGCCTCGCGCCGCTCAATAGCTGGCCCGACAACGCGAACCTCGACAAGGCACGCCGACTGCTCTGGCCGGTCAAACAGAAGTACGGCCGACGGCTCTCGTGGGCCGACCTGATCGTTCTCGCCGGGAACGTCGCCCTCGAGTCGATGGGCTTCGAGACGTTCGGCTTCGCCGGTGGCCGAGAAGACGACTTCGCGCCCGACAGCGCCGTCGACTGGGGGCCCGAAGACGAGATGGAAGCATCCGAGCGCTTCGACGAGGACGGCGAACTCGAGGACCCCCTCGGTGCCACCGTCATGGGGCTGATCTACGTGAACCCGGAGGGGCCGGACGGCGAACCGGACCCGGAAGCGTCGGCGGCGAACATTCGCGAGTCGTTCGGCCGGATGGCGATGAACGACGAGGAAACGGCCGCGCTCATCGCCGGCGGCCACACGTTCGGGAAAGTCCACGGTGCCGACGACCCCGACGAACACGTCGGTCCCGAACCCGAAGCGGCCCCGATCGAGGAGCAAGGCCTCGGCTGGAAGAGCGAACACGGCTCCGGGAAGGGAGCCGACACGATCACAAGCGGGATCGAGGGCCCCTGGAACACCACGCCGACCCAGTGGGACATGGGCTACATCGATACGCTGCTCAACCACAAGTGGTGGCCCGAGAAGGGGCCCGGCGGTGCGTGGCAGTGGACCACGCAAAACGGTGAACTCGACGATGCCGCGCCGGGCGTCGAGGATCCGTCGGAGAAAGAAGACGTGATGATGTTGACGACGGACATCGCCCTGAAGCGGGACCCCGACTACCGGGAAATCCTCGAGCGCTTCCAGGAGAACCCCCGGGAGTTCCAGAAGACCTTCGCCAAGGCGTGGTACAAGCTGATCCACCGCGACATGGGCCCGGCCGAGCGGTTCCTCGGTCCGGAAGTGCCCGACGAGGAGATGATCTGGCAGGACCCGCTCCCAGACGCCGACTACGACCTGATCGGCGAGGACGAGATCGCCGACCTCAAAGCGGAGATCCTCGAGTCCGACCTGTCGATCTCCCAGCTGGTCAAGACCGCCTGGGCGGCGGCGTCGACCTACCGCGACAGCGACAAACGCGGCGGCGCGAACGGGGCCCGCATTCGACTCGAACCCCAGCGGAGCTGGGCGGTCAACGAGCCCGACGAACTCGAGACGGTACTGGAGACCCTCGAGGGAATTCAGGCGGACTTCAACGACTCGCGAGCCGACGGGACGAGGGTCTCGCTCGCCGACCTGATCGTCCTCGGCGGCAACGCGGCCGTCGAGCAGGCGGCGGCGGACGCCGGGTACGACGTGACGGTCCCGTTCGAACCCGGCCGGACCGACGCCTCGCAGGAACAGACCGACGTCGAGTCCTTCGAAGCGCTCAAGCCGAACGCGGATGGCTTCCGGAACTACCTCGGTGACGACGCCGCCCGCAAGCCGGAGGAGTTGCTGGTCGACAAGGCCGACCTCCTGAGCCTGACCGCCGACGAAATGACGGTTCTGGTCGGCGGTATGCGCGCGCTGGATGCGAACTACCAGGACTCGGATCTCGGCGTCTTCACCGACCAGCCGGAGACGCTGACCAACGACTTCTTCGAGACCCTGCTCGATATGGACTACGAGTGGGAGCCGGTCTCGGAGGACCGCGAGGTCTTCGAACTGCGCGACCGCGAGACGGGCGACGTCGAGTGGAAGGGCTCCCGCGTTGACCTCGTCTTCGGATCCAACTCCCGGCTTCGAGCCATCGCGGAAGTCTATGGCGCCGACGACGCCGAGGAGACGTTCGTCCAGGACTTCGTGGACACCTGGAGCAAGGTCATGCAACTCGACCGCTTCGACCTCGAGTAAACGAGCGCTCGCGCCGTCGCTGACGCAGCCGACGAACCGTCGCGGTCGCTGGGACCGATCATCGCCCGATCGCGGTCCCCCGCCGCGACCGCCGTCGCTATTCGCTGCGGATGACGACCTCGTCGTCCGTGATCTGCGCTATCTGTGCGGCCTCGACCGGATAGTCGTCGTCGCCGTGACCGCCCCAGTTCATGCGGGCCTTGAGCCGATCGGTGAGCCCGGGCTCCGGATCGACGTAGACGGTCTGGCCCTCGACTTCTGCGACCATCCCGATCTGCTGGCCCGACTCGTCGACGACGTCTTTCCCTTGGTCGTCCCTCGAGAGTTCGACCGTCGGCGCTGCCGTCTCGCCGGCCGCCGCGTTCTCGCCTTCTATACCGGTCACGTCGGCGTCCGCCATCGTCTCGTCACCTGCGACACCGGCGGTCTCGCCGGCCGCCATCGAGCCGTACTCCTCGACATCGATGATCTCACCCTCGAGCAACTCGCTGCTGACGACCTCGGACTCGACCAGTTCGGACTCCTCGAGGACGTATCGGATCTCCAGCCGTTCGTCGCGTTCCTCCTCGACGGTGCGGCGCTCGATGAGTTCGCTCCGGACGGCGTCACCCTCGGTGCGCTGGCTCTGGATGACCTCCCGCTCGAGGACGTCGTCGGGGGCCACGCTCGAGCGGACGACGTCGCTCTCGAGGATCGATCGCTGGACGCTCTCGAGTTCGATGTCGGTCTCGATATCGTCGCGTTCCATCTCCTGGTCCCGCTCGATGTCGACGTCGACGACCCGGCTCTCGACGATGTACCGCTCGATCTCCTCGATCGTCTCGAGGCGGGTCTCGTCGACGATCACCTCGATGGTGTCGTCGCCGACGAACTCGGTCTCGACGACCTCGCGAGAGCGGCGTTCGGAGTCGACGATATCGCGTTCGACCAGCTCCGTGTCGATCACCTCGCTCTCGATCGTGTCCCGCTCGACGACCTCGGTCTCGACGACCTGCGTCTCGACGATCTCGGTCGTCACCGTCTCGCCGCGTCGCAGCGAGTCCTCGAGTTCGTCGCGACCGAGGTCGGCCCGCTCGAAGGCCCGCTCCCGGTCGACGATCTCGAAGAAGCCCAAGCCCTCGCCGGTTGGCTCCTCTTCGTGGTAGACGAAGACGTAGTCCTCGTCGTCGAACCGTCGCTCGAACTCCTCCCAGGAGTACTCCTCGTGGTCCTCGCCCAGCTCGTCGCGGCGGGCGAACGAGTGGCCGTGGTCGTCGCCCTCCCGGACCCGGACCGGGACGGCCTCGCGGGCCTCGGCCCACTCCCTGATCCGGTCGGGATCGCTGGTCATCCGGCGTTGCTCCGGCGCGTCCGTGTCCGTCGGGGACGTGTCGTTTGCCATCTCCAGTAGAGTCCGGACGCCGCCGCACTTCAGTCGACGTGGCCGTCCCGTCGGTTCAGTGTCTCGTTTCTCCGGCCCCCGCTAGCGGCCGGCAGGAGCCGGGATGTAACCCCGTCTTGCCCGCATCTCCGTCGTCCGTTTCGATCGGTTTCGTCGCTCGAGGCGCGTCCAAGCGGACGTTACCGGCGAACCGGCGGGACCGGGCGAACGAACGGCAGGCCGGACGCGATCAGGGGCGCTCAACCGGACTCGTACTCGGCCCAGAGATAGCGCGTCGCGACGCTGCGATAGGGCCGCCACGGCTCGGCGATCTCGCGCATCTCGGCACGAGACAGCTCCTCGCCGTCGGCGTACAACTGCTCGATCCCGCGACGGACGGCGAGGTCGCCAAGCGGGAGGACGTCGGGTCGCTCGAGGACGAACAGCAGATACATCCGCGCGGTCCACTCGCCGATCCCTTTGATCTCGGTCAGCAGGTCGACGACCGCCGCGTCGGAGTGGTCGGCGAGCCCCGCTCGAGTGTAATCGTTCTCCTGGAAGGCGCGGGCGGCGTTTCGCACGTACTCGACCTTGCGCCGGGAGAGGCCGGCGTCGCGAAGCGCGGCCTCGTCGGCGGCCAGTACCGAGTCCGGCGTCACCTCTCCCTCGAGGACCTCGAAGACGCGCTCTCGGACGGCCGCGGCGCTCGCGGTCGAGAGCTGCTGGTTGATGATCGAGATACAGAGCCGCTCGTACTCGGACCAGTCCGGTTCGACGTAGGGGTCGTGTCGGTCGAGCAGTCCGGCCATCACGGGGTCCTCGCGGAGGACGGTGCGTGCCTCGTCGTTCATGCGGGTCGGTGCGGGTGTAGGGGACCGGAGCCCAATAGCCGTCTCGGTGGCTCGCTCGCGGCCCTTACTCGAGGTGGTGATAGTCGAGTTCGTGGTCCGCCTCGAGGGCTGCCCGGACGGCCGGGCTGGGGTCACCGACGCCGCGCCGACTGAACGAGAGCCCCGCCGGTTCGGCGGCGACGACGAGGTTCACCCGCCAGTCGTCGGCCACGTCGGGGTAGTCCGTCCGGTAGTGTGCGCCGCGGGACTCGGTCCGCTCGAGGGCGGCCCGCAGCATCGCCTCGGCGACGGTGAGGCTCATCGAGAGGTCCACGGCGTACTCGAAGGACTTCGAGGTCCGATCGCCCGCGACGCGGAGGTCGGCGGTGCGTTCCCGCAGGGCGTCCAGCTTTGCGAGCCCCTCCCGGAGCCCCGCGTCGTCGCGGAGGATGCCGGCGTGGTCCCACAGCAGGTCGCCGAGGTCCTCGAGCAGCGCCGTCGGCGTCACGGTGCCGTCCGAGGCGGCGAGGTCCCGCAGCGCCGCGAACTCCCGTTCGGCGAGCGCCCGCTGGCTGTCGGTGAGCGCCGGGTCGTCGTCACCGTCGGTCACCGCGGCCGCGACGTGGTCGCCGACGAGTTTGCCGATTGCGACGGTCTCGGCCAGCGAGTTCCCGCCGAGGCGGTTCGCGCCGTGGACGCCGGCGACCGTCTCGCCGACGGCGTAGAGGCCGTCCACGCCGGTCTCGCCCGTTCGGAAGTCGATATCGACCCCGCCCATCGTGTAGTGGGCCGTCGGCCCGACCACCATCGGTTCCTGCGTGATGTCGACGCCCAGCGACTCGAAGCGCTCGACCATCGACGGCAGCCGGTCGCGGACGTACTGGTCGTCACGGTGGGAGATGTCGAGGAAGACCCCGCCGTCTTCGGTGCCACGTCCCTCCCGTACCTCCTGAGCGATGGCCCGCGCGACGACGTCGCGGGCGTCGAGTTCCATCTGGTCGGGGGAGTAGCGCTCCATGAACCGCTCGCCCTCCGAATTGTAGAGCCGGCCGCCTTCGCCGCGGACCGCCTCCGTGACGAGTCGGCCGTCCCACTCCTCGCCGTAGCGGTCGCCGACCATCCCGGTCGGATGGAACTGGACGAACTCGAGGTCGACGAGTCGCGCCCCCGCCTCGAGCGCCAGCGCCTGCCCGTCGCCGTTGTTCTCGTCGTCCCGCGAGGAGTGGCGGTGATAGAGCGCCGAGAACCCGCCGGCTGCAAGGACGACGTGGTTCGTCCGGAAGAGCAGTCCCTCGCCGGTCTCCATGTCGAAGCCGACGGCCCCGTCGACGCGACGGCCGTCCGAGAGCAGGCGCGTGATCATCACGTTCTCGCGGTAGGGCACCTCGAGGTCGCGAGCGCGGTCGACCAGCGTCTCGAGCATGGCCTCGCCGGTCCGGTCGCCGACGAAGCAGGTCCGACGGAAGGACTGTGCGCCGAAGTAGCGCTGGTTGACGTCGCCCTCTTCGGTCCGGTCGAACGGCATCCCCCACGCCTCGAGTTCGCGGATGCGGTCGGGCATCTCCCGGGCCGTCAACTCGACCGCCTCGGGGTCGTTCAGGTGGTGGCCCTCGTTAAAGGTGTCCGCCGCGTGGATCGTCCAGTCGTCCTCGGGGTCGAGCGAACCCAGCGCGGCGTTGACGCCGCCGGCCGCCCACGTCGTGTGGGCGTCGCCGTGATCGCGCTTGCCGATCACGAGCGGGTCGATCCCCGATTCGGCGAGTGCGATCGCGACGCGGGCACCCGCCGCCCCGGCCCCGACGACGAGTACCGGGGTCGTCACGACCTCGTACTCGAGGTCGCCGGCGAAGCCGGGATCGCCCTCGGTCTCGAGGCGGTTCTCGATCCCGGCAGTCGACCGCTCGCGACTCGTCGCTCGGCGGTCGTCGTCGGTCGTGTTGCTGTCGTTGGACGGTGATTTTGTCATCGAGTAAACGTAACCACCGGCCGGGTTTAGGTCTCGCCCCCAACGATGCAGAACGCACTTCTCGAGGCTACTACCCGCCATATTCGACAGCACCGCTGCTCCGGACAGCGTGTGTGCTGGTCGGTTCGAATACCGGTCTTTCAGTCGTCGCTGACTATCGGCGGGAGCCGACACGGCCGATCGACCCGGTTGCCGCCGGGGTCGTGTCCGTCCGCGTGCGCGCCGGACGGACGATGCGGCGTTACTGGCCGTCGCCGTCCGCGGGCGCGTCGGGTTCGACGTTCGCGAGTCGCATCGCGTTGCCGGTGACCCCGAGGCTCATCCCCATGTCGCCGACGACGACCGCCAGCGCGACGCTGACGAGCCCCAGCGGCACGCCAAGCGCGAGCAGAGCCTTCACGCCGAGGCTCGCCCAGACGTTCTGCCGGATGACGCCGTTTGCCGTGTGAGACAGGTCGTACAGGTACGGCAGCTTCCCGATGTCGTCGCCCATCAACGCGATGTCGGCCGTCTCGAGGGCGGTGTCGGTGCCGGCCGCCCCCATCGCGACGCCGACCTCGGCGGTCGCCAGCGCGGGCGCGTCGTTGATGCCGTCGCCGACCATCGCCACGTCGCCGTATTGCTCCTGAAGGTCGGCCACGGCGTCGACCTTCTCGTCGGGGAGGAGTTCGGCGCGGTACTCGTCGACGCCGACTTCCTCGGCGATCGCCCGCGCCGTCCCCTCGTTGTCCCCGGTCAGCATCACGACGCGCTCCACGCCGAGGTCGTGGAGCCGTTCGACCGCCCGCCCGGAGTCGGGCCGGACCTCGTCGGCGATCGCGATCGCGCCGAGCAGGTCGGTCTCCGTCCCGACGAGGACGACCGTCTTGCCCTCGCGCTCGAGCGCGGCGAGCGTGTCCGCGGCGACGGCCTCCTCGTCGGCCTCGAGTGCGCTCTCGGACGCGACGCCGCCGTCGGTCCGCGGATCCGACGCGCCGTCGGCGCGGGCCCGCGAGAGGTCGAAGCCCAACTCCTCGAACAGCGCGGGCTTGCCCGCGTAGTAGGTCTCGCCTTCGATCTCCCCGCGGATCCCCCTGCCGGTGAGGCTCTCGAACCCCGTCGGATCGGGGAGGTCGCCCACGTTCGCCTCGTCAGCCCGCGCGAGGATCGCCGCGGCGATGGGGTGTTCGCTCCGTCGCTCCAGCCCGGCCGCGTAGCGAAGCAGCATCGCCTCGTCGGCTCCGTCGGCCTGGCTCGCGGTTTCACCGCTCGCCTCGTTCACGGCGCTGGGCGCCGTGCAGGGCACGACGTCGGTGACGGCGAGTTCGCCCTTCGTGAGCGTGCCGGTCTTGTCGAGGGCGACGGCGTCGACCTCGCCCATCGCCTCGAGATGCGTGCCGCCCTTGATCAGGACGCCGTTTCGCGCGGCGCTTGTGACCCCCGAGACCACCGAGACGGGCGTCGAGATGACGAACGCACAGGGACAGGCGATCACCAGCAGCGTGAGCCCGCGGACGAACCACGTCCCCCAGTCGCCGGCGAAGGCGATCTCGTAGCCGGCGATCCCCGCGGTGACGGTGTCGCCGATGAGAAGCGGCGGTACGGCGGCGGTCAGGATCGCCAGCACGACCACGACGGGCGTGTAGTAGCCCGCGAACCGGTCGACGAACTGCTCGGTTTCCGTCTTCTCGGCCTGTGCGCCCTGGACCATCTCGATGATCCGAGACAGCGTCGAGTCGCCCGCCGTCGAGGTGACCTCGACCTCGAGGTAGCCGCCCTCAGTGATCGTCCCGGCGTACACCTCGTCGCCGGGCGACTTGTCCACGGGGACGCTCTCGCCGGTGATCGGCGACTCGTCGACCGCGCTCTCGCCCTCGCGGACCGTCCCGTCGAGCGGGATCTTGTCGCCGGGTCGGACGACGACGGTCTCGCCGACCGCCACGTCGTCCGCGTCGACAGTTACCTCCTCGCCGTCGCGCTTGACGGTGGCTTCGTCCGGCGAGAGTTCCATCAGTTCGCGCAGGGAGTCCCGCGCCCGGTCCATCGCGTAGTCCTCAAGCAGTTCGGCGATGCTGAAAAGCACCGCGAGCGTCGCGGCCTCGACGAAGTAGCCGATGCCGGTCGCGGCGACGATCGCCGTCCCCATCAGGAGGTCGATGTCGAGACTCCGGTTTCGCGCGGAGTAGTAGCCGCTGCGGACGACGGGGATGCCGCTGACCGCGACCGCCCCGAGAAAGAGCAGATCCGCGACGTGGAGGGGATACTCGAGGACGCTCGCCACCGCGACGTTCCCGCCCGTCAGGAGGAACTCGAAGCCCAGCCCGAGCGTGACGAAGACCGCGCCGAGCCACGTCTTCTTCGCGCGCGGACTCGTCCAGACCTCCGAGGGCGGCGCGACGTCGACGCCGTCGCCGCTCGAGGCCGATTCCGTCGCCCCGTCGTCGGCCGTTCCCCCGGTGACCTCGTAGCCGGCGCCTTCGATCGCCGCGACCACGTCGGCCTCGCTGGTCCGATCGCGATCGTACGTGACCGTGGCCGTCCCGACGGTCGGGTTGAGTTCGACGTCGACCACGCCGTCGACGCGCTCGAGGCTCTTGTCGACTTTCCCCGCACAGGACGGGCAGTCCATCTCGGGAACGGCGAGTCGGGCGGTCAACTCCCGTCGCTGCCCGCCCCCGTCCGTTTCCCGCGTCGCGTCCGAGTCAGTACTCATTACGTCGGGATAGGGGCGTCAGTTCGATAAGCCTTGGTTGGAATATTCCAAGAACCCGCGGCCGCTAGAGCGGCGTCGAGGGCCCGTCGGCGAATCGCTCGTCCGCGACGTACCCCTTGGCCAACCGTTCCTCGGCCCGGCGAAGCCGGTAGGTGAGCGTCGACCGGGGCACGTCGAGGTGATCGGCGAGGTCGCCGACGTCGACCGCCCGGGGCGACTCGTAGTAGCCGTGTTCGACCGCGGCCCGGAGCGCGGCCTCCTGTTCGGGGGCGAGGCCGCTCGCTTCGCCGTTCGCGTCACGCGTCGGTGCATCGGTCTCCGCCGTCGCCGCCCGGAGCATCTCCATCCGGGCGCTGTCGCCGATCGCCGCCTCGAGGGCGTCGAAAAAGGCCGCCGCGTTTCCCTCGCCGGAGTGGACGATCCGCCAGGTGTAGTGGCGTCCCTCGTGGCGCGTCTCGAACAGCAGGCCGTCGCCCAGGTGATCGCGGGCGATGTGGGGGACGGACGCACAGGTCGGCGTCCGCTCCCAGGTCGAGTAGAGAACGAGCGTGTCGTCGCCCCGCTCGAGGACCCGCGTGGTCTGGGTCGCGCCGCAGTCGTCGGTCGCCAGACAGTCCGCGTAGTAGTCGCTGTCGCGGAAGGCCGCCTCGATATCCGCGAGGGCCGCCGGCGTGCCGGTGGCGTGATCGACCCGCCAGAGGCGCTCGTCGGTGGCGTGCAGCGACAGCGAGCGGATCCGGGCGTCGGGGTGGTCGGCGAGCGCGTCCGCCACCCTGTTACAGCCGGGTTCGTACTCGAGGGCGAAGACGAACTCTCTCATTGCGCCGTCGTAGGCTCCCGCGGGGCAAAGCGTTGCTGGGTGCGAGGACGGCCGGGAGCGCGACTCGAACGAGTGCGAGAACCGCGCGATCCGGGGGAGAACAGGCGGTCGCCCAACGACGATCACGATCGAAGTGACCGAGAACTCGGGAGACGCGATGGGCTTCCGGCGCTTGCAAACCCAGCGAGACCGAAGGTACCGCTCTTTTGAAGAGTTTGCCGAGGGCCGTCTTCGGCGGTCCGCAGAGTGAAATTTCGCTCCTATTCGTCCAGCAGTTCCCGCGCGATGACGTTCTTCTGGATCTCGGTGGTCCCCTCGTAGATCTGCGTGATCTTCGAGTCGCGGTAGAACCGCTCGACGGGGAAGTCGTTGACGTAGCCGGCACCGCCGTGGATCTGGACGGCCTCGTTGGCGACGTCGACGGCGACGCGGGAGGCGTACTCCTTGGCCATCGAGGCGAGCTTGGTGATGTCGTTGCCCTGGTCGACGTTCCAGGCGGCCTTGTAGGTCAGGTTGCGTGCGGCCTCGGTCTCGGTGGCCATCTCCGCGAGTTTGTGCTGGATGGCCTGGAACTCCGAGATGGACTGCCCGAACTGCTCGCGGTCCTGTGCGTACTCGCGGGCGGCCTCGAGCGCGCCCTTGGCGATACCGAGTCCCTGCGCGGCGACGCCGGTCCGGGTGGCGTCGAAGAACTGCATCTGCTGGAGGAAGGCGGCGTCCTCGTCGCCGACGAGGTTCTCCTCGGGGACGCGGACGTCGTCGAGGATGAGTTCGGCAGTGTCGGAGGCCCGGATGCCGAGCTTGCCGGTGATCTTGTCGGCGGAGAACCCGTCGCGGTCGGACTCGACGATGATCTGGCTGAAGCCGCCGTAGCGGCTGTCTGCGTCGGGGTCGGTCTTACAGAGGACGACGAAGTAGTCGCCGACCGAGCCGTTGGTGATCCACATCTTGTTGCCGTTGATCACCCACTCGTCGCCGTCCTTCTCGGCGCGGGTCGACACGGAGGAGACGTCCGACCCGGTGTCGGGCTCGGAGATGGCCGCGCCCGAGATCTTCTCGCCGGTCGCGACGGGCTCGAGGTAACGCTCTTTCTGGTCTTCGGTCCCGAACTCGCTGATGGCCTCGGTCCCGAACGAGCAGGCCATGATCGACAGCGCGATGCCGGGATCGTAGGAGAACAGTTCCTCGGCGATGAGCGCCGACTCGAGGGTGGAGTAGCCGGCCCCACCGTACTCCATCGGGATCGACGTGCCGACCAGTCCCATCTCGGCGGCCTTGTCGACGATCTCGTGGGGGAACTTCTCTTCGGTGTCGTACTCCTCGGCGTGGGGCACGATCTCGTTCTCGGCGAACCGGCGAACTTCGTCGCGGATCTGCTCCTGTTCTTCGTTGAGTCCGAATTCCATGAACGACCCTTACGATCGGAACGGTAAAGAGCTTTGTAACCGATAGTAAACCAAACTCTAGTTCCCATTAAGTGAGAGGGAAACGTTGAAACGGGTCCGAATAGGATTTTCGAGCATGCAACTCGAGGACATCAACACCATCACAGTTCTGGGTGCGGGCAACATGGGTCACGGTATCGCGGAGGTCGCCGCGATGGCCGGCTACGACGTGAACATGCGCGACATCAAAGAGGAGTTCGTCCAGAACGGCTACGAGCAGATCGAGTGGTCGCTTGACAAACTCGCCGAGAACGACCGGCTCAGCGACGAGGAGGCCGAGGCCGCCAAGGAGCGGGTGACGCCGCTGGTCGACATGGAGGAGGCCGTCGCGGACACGGACTTCGTCATCGAGGCGGTCCCCGAGCAGATGGGGATCAAGGAAGACGTCTACACCGACCTCGAGGCGGTCGCGCCCGACGACGCGATCTTCGCGACGAACACCTCGAGCCTCTCGATCACCGACCTCGCCGAGTTCACCGAGCGACCCGAGCGGTTCTGCGGGATGCACTTTTTCAACCCGCCGGTCCGGATGCAGCTGGTCGAAGTGATCTCGGGTGCCGACACTGCCGAGGAGACGCTCTCGGTGACGGAGGACCTCGCCGAGGACTTCGGCAAGACGGCCGTCCGGGTCCGCAAGGACTCGCCCGGGTTCATCGTCAACCGCATTCTGGTGCCGCTGATGAACGAGGCCGCGTGGCTCGTCAGCAACGACGAGGCGACGATCGCCGAGATCGACTCGACGACGAAATACGACATGGGCCTGCCGATGGGTAGCTTCGAACTCGGCGACCAGGTCGGCAACGACGTCAGCTACCACGTTCTCGAGTACATGAACGAGGTGCTGGGCGAGGCCTACGAGCCAGCCCCGCTACTCGAGGAGAAAGTCGAGAACGAGGAACTGGGCAAGAAGACCGGCAAGGGCTTCTACGACTACGAGGACGGCGACGGCGTCCAGATCCCGACCGACAAGGGATCGGAGTTCGTCGAGCAGCGCCTGCTCGCGACGATCGCCAACGAGGCCGCGAAGCTGATCGGCGGCGACGTCGCCCCGCCGGCGTCGATCGACGAGGCCGTCAAGCTCGGGGCCGGCTTCCCCGACGGCCCGGTCGCGCTGGTCGACGACTACGGCCTCGAGACGCTACACGAGACCCTCGAGGACGCCTACGAGGAGACGGGCCACGAGCGCTACGCGCCCGACGACTACCTCGCCGAGCGGGCCGCTGCCGGCGGCTTCTACGACGACGGCGACGACGCGTCGGGGGTCGACTTCGGAACGATCCGGCTCGAGTACCCCGCCGACTACGTCGGACAGATCGTCCTCGACCGTCCGCACCGGATGAACACCATCAGCGACGAACTCCTCGAGGAGCTCTCGGACGCGATCGACCACCTCGAGGACGACGACGAGGTGCGCGCGATCCTCGTCACCGGCGAGGGCGAGCAGGCCTTCTCCGCGGGCGCGGACGTCCAGAGTATGGCCGGCAGCGGTGCCGACCCGATCGAAGGACAGGAACTCTCGCGACTGGGCCAGCAGACGTTCGGCAAGCTCGAGGCCTGCGATCTGCCGGTCGTCGCCGGGATCGACGGCTTCTGTCTGGGCGGCGGGATGGAACTGGCGACCTGCGCGGACCTCCGCGTGGCCAGCGAGCGCTCGGAGTTCGGCCAGCCCG
The DNA here is from genome assembly GCA_000690595.2 of Natrinema mahii. GTDB lineage: Archaea > Halobacteriota > Halobacteria > Halobacteriales > Natrialbaceae > Natrinema > Natrinema mahii. Next base: position 105,560 of record JHUT02000002.1, read on the forward strand.
AGATCGACCTCGGCCTCATTCCGGGCTGGGGCGGCACCCAGCGACTCAAGCACATCGTCGGCGAGGGCCGCGCGAAGGAGATCATCCTCACCGCCGAGCGCTACGACGCCGAGACGCTGGCCGACTACGGCTTCGTCAACGAAATCGTCGACAACGCCGACCTCGAGGACCGCGCCCTCGAACTGGCGACCGACCTCGCGGGCGGCCCGCCGATCGCCCAGAAGTTCACCAAGCGCGCGATGCTGGCCGGCCGCGACGACACCGAGTCCGGCCTCGAGTACGAGGCCTCCGCGTTCGGGCACCTGATGGGAACCGACGACCTGATGGAGGGGATCACGGCCTTCATGGAGGATGAGGAGCCGGAATTCGAGGGACAGTAAGGCGACTCCCGTCGTAGCCGGCGGCCGATCAGCGACCATCCGCGCCGTCCCGGCTCGGACCGATCGATAGCGAATCCCCTATTTGCCCGCTATTGTTGTCTGATATTTGATTTCTGGTCGCGAGATTTATGACCCAGAGGTACCATGAGTGTCCCGTGGCTGTAACGATGAAGAGAACGGAGGGGTTCCCCTATGAGTGACGGGCCATCGGTCCTCGTCGTCGACGACGAGGCGCGACTCGCGGACCTGTTCGCCGCGTGGCTCCAGACCGACTGGACCGTCGAAACGGCGTACGACGGAGAGGAAGCGCTCTCGAAAATGGCCGACTCCGTCGAGGTCGTCCTGCTGGACCGACGGATGCCGGGACTCTCCGGTGACGAAGTCCTCGAGCAGATCCGCGGCGACGGCTACGACTCCCGGGTCGTCATGGTAACGGCCGTCGATCCGGACTTCGACATCATCGAGATGGGGTTCGACGACTACCTCGTCAAACCGGTCTCGAAGGACGAACTGGTCGACATGGTCGAAGACGTCGCCGGTCGCTCGGACTACGAGTCCGACATTCAGGAGTACTACGCGCTCGTCTCCAAGAAGGCACTGCTGGAGTCCGAGAAGGCCGACCGCGAACTCGCGGACAACGAGGAGTATCAGGATCTCCGTGACCGCGTCGACAGCCTCGAGGAGCGGGTCGACGAGACGGTTTCGGGGATGTCCTCCCACGACGACTTCGTGGGCGCGTTCCAGGACCTCCAGTCCGAGAACTAGGTCTCGAATCCGAATCGAGCCCCCTCCGCTCTCGCTCGTGGTGACCGTTCGTCCATTCGGGTAGCTGTTGCCTTACTCCGCCTGTCCGTAGATCAGATTGCGCTGGATCTCGTTGGCGCCCTCGTAGATGACGGGGATCCTGGCGTCGCGGTAGACGCGGGCGATCCGTCGTTCGTCGAGAACCGATCGGCCGCCGTGGAACTGCATGCCCTGTTCCGCGACGTCGACGGCCGTCTCGGTCGCCTTCGTCTTCGCCATCGCCGCCCAGTAGCCCGCGTTGTCCTCCTCGGCCACCTTCTCGCGGGCGCGCCAGACGAGGGTCCGGGCGCTCTCGAACTCGAGCAGCATGTCCGCGAGGCCGTGCTGGACGCTCTGGAAGTCACTGATCGTCTTGCCGAACTCCTCGCGGCCGTGGGTAAAGTCCCAGGCCTCCTCGATCGCGGCCGCGGCGATACCCAGCCCGTGGCCGGCGACGGCCACGCGGCCGTGGTTGAAGAAATCAGCCAGCAGCATGAAGCCGTCACCCTCCGCGCCGATCATGTTCTCGGCGGGGACCCGGCAGTCGTCGAATTCGATGTGGGCCTGCTTCGAGGCCCGCATCGCCATCTTCTCGGGGATGTGTTCGGCCTCGTAGCCGTCGGTGTCGGTCGGGACGATGAACATCGAGTGGTTGCCGTAGCGATTGTCCTCGTCGTCGCCGGTGCGGGCGTAGAGGGTGATCCAGTCGGCCTCGACGCCGTTACCGATCCAGTACTTCTCGCCGTTGATGACGTACTCGTCGCCGTCTCGCTCTGCCGTGGTCTGCATCCCGGCGAGGTCGCTGCCGGTGTCGGGTTCCGAGACGGCGAGCCCGGAGCGTTGCTCGCCTTCCGCGACCGGGCGGATGTACTCCTCGCACTGCTCGTCGGTGCCGTGTTCGTAGGTGATCTCGCAGCCGAAACTGGCGAGTTGCAGCGTCAGCGCGATCCCCGCGTCCGCCCGGTAGAACTCCTCCGTCATCGCGAGCAGCTGGGCCAGGTCCAGCCCCCGCCCGCCCCACTCCTCGGGGATGTCCTGTGCCACGAGGTTCGCCTCGCGACCCGCCTCGAGGATCTCCTCGGGATACTCGCCGGACTGGAAGTACTCCTGGGCGTTGGGTTCGATGTGTTCTCTGGCGAACTCGCGGGCCTCGGCTTTGATCTCGCGTGCGTGCTCGGGGACGATGTCGTCGTCGAGTAGTTCCATATCTCATTGTACGCTCGCACGGAGGAAATAGCCGCGGGCGAATATTGCAACCTGAGAGCGGTGCGGCCGCCCCCGATTCGCGGTCGGAAGCGACGCTTTCGACCGGTCGCCTACCCGAACGTTTGCGCCAGGTCCTCGACCGAGTCGGCCGCGGCCGCGTGGGCCGCAAGCAGCCGGCGATCCCAGACGAGATCGGCAAGCAGGTGGGCATAGAGGACCGCGCCAGTGACGACCGCGAGCGGAACGCTCGCCAGCGCGAGCGCGGGAACCGCGAGGCCGGCGATCGCAACGTGGCTCAACAGCCGCGAGAGGATCCCCACGTCGCCGGGGTCGAAGATTTCGGACTGGTCTGCGAGCGTCGCGCGCGGATGGGAGAGACAGAACCGAACGGCGTCCCAGCGACCGGTCTTGAGCCGGGCGATCAGGAAGTGATCGAGATCGATCAGGACGCCGACGGCGGTGCCGTAGGCGACGACCGCCGCGGCCGGGATCGGTTCGCCGAGCAGGGTAACCCGCGGCAGGAGGACGGCCGCCGCTCCGGCGACGACCAGCGAGATCGCTGCGTGGTGTTTCGAGTAGATCGGCTCTCACCTACGGACGGGGACCACGCCGTCCCACTAAACCGTCCCGCCGGTTCTCGTGCGAGGGTCGCGGTTGCCGATCCCACCGGTTTCGATTCGGACCGCCCACACGGCGACTCGAGGCTAGCCCGCAAAGCCCGAGAGCGACCACTCCTCGTCGCCGTCCTCGTCGGCGATGCTGGGCGCGCTCACGAGGACGAACGCGCTCTCGCGGTCCCCGTTGCGGATCTGGCGGGTCGATTCGGGCGGGAGCCACAGGGCGTCGCCGGCCTCCATCGCCACGGGGTCGTCGTCGACGACGACCGTCGCCGCCCCCTCGATGAGGACGTAGACCTCCTCGTGGTCGTTGTCGGTGTGGTCGTGGGGCTTGCTGTTCCAGCCGGGATCGCACCGCGCGACCGTGACCCCGACCTGCTCGGTCTCGAGCGGATCGCTGAGAAAGTGCATCGCGCTCGAGACTTCCTCGACCTCCTCGTAGTTGACCTTCCGGTATGTCATACGGATCCATTCGGGAGACGACAGTAAAACGATACTGACTGCCGAACGGGTTCGGGCCGGTCGGCAGACTCGCCGCTAGCCCTGTGCGAGCGGATCGAAACTGTCGACCGGAATCACCGAGTAGTCGACCGTCAGCGCGTCCTTGGTCGCGCGGATCTTCCCGACGAACGCCGAGATGTCCTCGAGTTCGCCCTCGAGGACGAACAGCTCCATACAGTAGTGGTCGCCGACGTGGCTGTGGAAGTTCGACGCGACGAGGTGTTCGTGTTCGTGGCGCAGATGCATCATCCGCTCCTCGACGCTGGTGGTCTCGTAGTCGAAGAGGACGGTGACGATTCCCATCAGGTCCCGGTCCTCGAGCCGGGTGTCCTCGAACTCCCCGAGCAGGTTGCGGGAGGCTTCCCTGACGACTTCGCTCCGGCCGGTGTACCCGTGTTCCTCGGCGAACTGGTCGAGTCGCTCGAGGAGTTCGTCGGGCATCGAGACGCTGACGACTGCCATATAATAACTCGGCAAGAGCTGCTATTAAGGATTATCATTGCCGTGGCCGGGTCGGGAGTGGGACGATCGCAGCCGGCGGGTCAGACGTGGTCCTCGGGAAGCAGGTCGTCGAAGTCCTGCGCGGCGAGCCACTCGCTCAACTGGACGAGCTGGTCGCTCGCGGCCTCGAACAACTGCTCGCCCTTCTCGGCCGACGCGTCCGTCTGGTCGCCCAACACGCCGTTGTCGGTGTTGTCGGCCGCGTCGAAGAACGTCCGCGAGCCGTGTCTGACCGTGTCGGCGTCCTCGACGCTCGGAACCCCGGTGTCTCTGGCCTCCTCGAGGCGGTCGTCGTGGACCAGATCGGGCTCGAGGTACTGGATCATCGCGGTCTCCTTTGGCCCGCCGTGGGGGCCGTTCTGCGCGAATAGGTCGTCGACCAGTTCCGGGATGGACTCGTCCCACATCCACTCGATGGCGTAGGCGACGCCCTCCTGTCGGAGTCGGCTCCCGACCTCGCGCAGGTGCGGGACGTTGCCGCCGTGGGCGTTGACGTAGATGACGCGGTCGATCCCGTGGGTCGTGAGATTTCGAGTCAGCGACGCCATGTACTCGCGAAACGCCGGCGGGTCGACCCACATCGTCCCGTGGAACTGCCGGTGGTGGCCGCTGACGCCGACGTTGATCGTCGGCGTACAGAGATAGCCCGTCCGGTCGGCCACCTCGCGGGCGAACGCTTCCCCGATCAGGTGGTCGGTCGCCTCCGGCAGGTGCGGCCCGTGCTGTTCGGTCGATCCCAGCGGCACGAGTGCGAGCGATTCCGCCTCGAAGTACGACTCGAGGTCCGGCCACGCGTGGTCGGCGAGGTACATACTGACTCTCGTATGCGGATCCCCCTAAGCGTGGGTGTCACGGCAGTACGCGAACGCGCCGTGGCGACGGCGGACGCGAGGCGTGACGCCGCCGTTCCGGCGGACGCGGCTGCTGCAGTCCCGGTTTCGGTACGACTGGATTACCGAGCGACGGGGCTCGACCCCGGTTGCTGGTGGTTCGTCCGGCACTGATCATCCGGTCGCCGCGTTTCGGCTCGATGACCGGGCCCGCGGCGGCCCTCACCGTTACAGCCCCCGGCGCTGCACTTATCCGTCGGAGCGGCGTTGCTCTCCCAATGACCGAACGGGTGGAATCAGCGGGCCCGCCACCGTGGGACGAGGGCGACGACCGGGCGGCCTGCCAGTGGTACCGAACGCTCGCCGAAACGGTCGACGACGGCGTGCTCCAACTGGACGCCGACGATCGGATCGTCGCCGTCGACGACGCCAGCCTCGAGCTGACCGGGTACACGCGCGAGGCGCTCCGCGGCGAACACGTCTCGCGGCTGTTCGAGGGGGCCGGCGCGCTCGACGGCGACGACGCCCCGCTCGAGTGCCCCGTTCGGCGGGCCGACGGGGCCGTTGTGCCCTGTACGGTTCGCCTCGGGACGGTTCCGGCCGCCGACGGTAGCCGCGGATCGATCGTCCTCGTCCGCGAACGCGACGCCGCGTCCGAAGCGCCGTTCGAACCGATCACGGCCGTCCTCGAGGAGGCCGACGTGGGCGTCTTCGTCCTCGACGACGAGTTCGATATCGCCTGGATCAACGAGGCGACGGAGCGGTACTTCGGGCTCGACGCGGCGACCGTCGTCGGCCGGGACAAGACGGCGGTGATCGACGACGTGATCAGCGACCGGGTCGCCGAACCGGCCCGGTTCGCCGATATCCTCGGCGCGACCTACGACGACAACAGCGACACCGAACGGTTCGAGTGTCGCGTGACGCCGGGCGAGGGCCGCGAGGAACGCTGGCTCGAACACCGGAGCAAGCCCATCCGGTCGGGGCCGTACGCCGGCGGCCGGCTCGAACTCTACTACGACGTGACCGAGCGACACCGGCGGGCCTACCAACTGCGGCTGCTCAACGAGGCCGTTCGCGAGTGGCTCGGCACCGGTACGCGACGGGCGGTCGCCGAACGGGCGTGTCACCATCTCGCCGACATCCTCGCGCTCGAGGTCAACGGCGTCTTCCTCCACGAACCGGCCGACGGGACGCTCGAGCCGGTCGCCTGGACCGATTCGGCCGAGTCCATCCTCGGCGAGCCGCCGACGTTCGAGGCGGGTGAGGGGATCGCCTGGCGGGTCTTCGAGACCGGCGAGCCGGAGATCTACGACGACGTCACTGCTGCCGCGGACGTCTACAACCCCGAGACGGCGATCCGCAGCGAAATCTGTCTCCCGATCGGCGACCACGGGATCGTCATCATCGGGTCCGAGGAGCGAGCGGCCTTCGACGCGGCCGACCTCTCGCTGGCGAAGATCGTCGCCTCGAGTCTGGAGGCGACGTTCGACCGAATCAGCCACGAACAGCGCCTCGAGCGCGAGCGGCTCCAGACCGAGACGTTGCTCCGGACGATGCCAGTCGCGGTCTCGGTCGAGGACGCCGAGGGCGAGACGGTGCTGGCGAACCGACACGCACAGACGGCGCTCGGACTCGCGGATCGCGAGCCGCTCGGCGAGACCGAACTGCTCGCCGAACGGCCCGTCGTCGACGCCGACGGCGAGCCGATCGGCCCCGATCGCGGCCCGTCGGCGCGGGTCAGGGAGACCGGCGAGCCCGTCCGCGACGCGGAGCTGGCGATCGAGGGGGCGTCGGGCGAGCGGATCTGGCTCTCCATCACGGCCGTCCCCGTGTTCGGCCCCGACGGCGACGTCGAGCGGGTCGTCTCCGCCGGCGAGGACATCACGGCACTGAAAGAACAGGAGCGCCGTCTCGAGCGTCGCAAACACGAACTCGAGTCCGAGCTGAGCGAGATCCTCGGGCGCGTCTCGGACGCTTTCTACGCGCTCGACGACGAGTGGCGCTTCACGCACGTCAACGACCGCGCCGCGGAGCTACTGGGCCGTTCACGGGACGAACTGCTCGGACGGACCATCTGGGAGGAGTTCCCCAGCGGGACGCGCTCGGATCTCGCCGACCGCTACCGGGAGGCGATGGCGACCCAGAAGCCGGTCTCGTGGGAACGCTACTCCGAGTCGCTCGACGTCTGGATGGAGATTCAGGCCTACCCCTCCGAGACCGGGTTGTCGGTGTACTTCAGGGACGTTTCGGAGCGAAAGCGACGGGAACGACAGCTCGAGCAGTACGAACGGATCATCGAGACGGTCGAAGACGGGATCTACGTCCTCGACGCCGAGGGGCAGTTCACGATGGTCAACGACGCCTACGTCGAGCTGACGGGCTACGACCGCGAGGAACTGCTCGGGAGCCACGCCTCGCTGGTCGTCGACGAACGCGTGGTGGCCCTCGCGCGGGAAATCGCCGCCGACGAGCGCGACGAACCGACCGTCGAGGCGGACCTCGAGACGAAGGCCGGCGAGCGGCGTCCGATCGAGGCGACGGTCACGTCGGTCACGACGGCCGACCGCGGGCGCGAGCGGATCGGCGTCGTCAGGGACGTCACCGAACGGAAGGCGCGACAGCGCCGGCTCGAGGAGAGCGAACAGCGCTACCGGACCCTCGCCGAGAACTTCCCGAACGGCGTCGTCGCGCTGTTCGACGAGGACCTGCGGTATACAGCCGCAGGCGGTAGCCTCCTCGGTGAGCTCGGCGTTGACCGGGAGGCCACGATCGGCCAGACGATCCACGAGCGCTACCCCGACGACCTGCTCGCGGAGATCGAACCCCACTTCCGCGCCGCGCTCGAGGGCGAGCAACGGTCCTTCGAAATCGACTACTGCGGCCGGGAACTCCGCGCGACTACCCTTCCCGTCCGGACCGGCGGGGCGGTCACCTCGGGCATGCTCGTCATTCAGGACGTCACCGAACGATCGGAGTACCAGCGCAAACTCGAGGAGTCGAACGAACGCCTCGAGCAGTTCGCCTACGCGGCCTCCCACGACCTACAGGAACCCCTGCGGATGATCTCGAGTTACCTCCGCCTGCTCGAGAGCCGCTACGCCGACGACCTCGATGCGGACGGGCGGGAGTTCATCGACTACGCCGTCGACGGGGCCGAGCGGCTCTCGGAGATGATCGACGGCCTGCTCGAGTACTCCCGCATCGAGAGCCGCGGGGACCCCCTCGAGCCGCTGGATCTCGAGGCCGTCCTCGCGGACGTCCGCGAGGACCTCCAGTTCAGGATCGAGGAGACCGACGCGGCGATCGAGGTCGAGGAATTGCCCTGGGTCGAGGGCGACGCCGGCCAGCTCCGGCAGGTGTTCCAGAACCTGCTCGCGAACGCCCTCGAGTACAGCGGCGACGAGCCGCCGGAAATTCGCGTCAGCGCGGAGCGAGCCGGCGACCGGTGGGCGATCTCGGTCCGCGACGAGGGGATCGGGATCGATCCCGAGAATCAAGACCGGATCTTCCGGGTCTTCCAGCGGCTCCACAGCCACGAGGACCACCCCGGAACGGGGATCGGCCTCGCGCTCTGTCACCGGATCGTCGAGCGCCACGGCGGCGAGATCACCGTCGACTCCAAGCCGGGCGAGGGCGCGACCTTCACCGTCACCCTGCCGGCCGCCGACGCGGCCGAGTGAGCCCGTCGCGAGGGCGGCGACTCGAGGCCACGGCTCGAGCCGTCCGCCAGTCAACAGCTATATATCCGATCACCCATTCAACCCGGCAAAGCAGTGCCTGACGTGATTCCGACACCACGCGGGACGGACCGCTTTCGCCTCGCCGCCGCGCTGGCCTGTTTCGCCGTCGCCGGCGTCGCGAACGCCACCGTCGACGGACTCGGGCTGACCCTCGCGGCGACGACCGTGGCCGTCGTCGGCGTCTCCGCCCTCGCCAGCCACGCCGGCTCGGTCAGCCGACGGGCGCTCGCGCGGACCGCGCTCGCCCTCTGGCTCGCGTTTCTGGTGACCGCCGTCGGCCACGCCGTCGGCCTCGAGACTCTCGGCGCGGTCGCGCCGGGCCCCGCCGCCGCGACCGTCATCGCCGTGACCGCGGTCACGTGGGCGACGCTGCTCGCCGCCGCCGGCACCACGCTCTTTCTCGGCCTCCGGGAGTACGGCTCGCCGGCCCCGGCCGACGACGCCGTCCTCGAGGGCGAGACCTCCGACTACAGTAGCCCCTGAAACGGGTGCTGGGTCGGTCGCCGCCGCTCGCGGCTACGCGACGCGGTAACTCACCGTGATTCCCTCGCCCAGCGGGACGACGACCGTCTCGAACGCCGGGTCCGTCCGGACCGTCTCGAGGTAGTCGATGACCCCCTGCGTGTGGTCGTTGGTCTCGACGGCGTCGCCCTCGGCCCACGCCAGCAGGTCGTCGAACTCGACGACGCTGGCGGTGATGGCGTTGTCGGCGACGACGACGCCGCCGACCGAGATTTCGTCGCGAACGGCCTCGAACGCGTCCGCGTAGCGCGTCTTCTGGTGGTCGATCAGGACGACGTCGAAGGGGCCGTCGAAGCGGCCGATCGCGTCCATCGCGTCGCCGAGTTCGTAGGTCGCGATCCCGTCGTAGCCGCCCGCGGCCATATACTCGCGGGCGAGGTCGAGTTCCGCCTCGTCGACCTCGGTCAGGACGATCTCGCCGTCCGCGGGCAGGGCCTCGGCGAACCAGTAGGCCGAGTAGCCGTAGCCCGAGCCGAACTCGAAGACCCGCTCGGCGTCGGTCAGTCGGGCCAGGAGCCGGAGGAAGCCACCGACTTCGGGGCCGACGTGTGGAAAGCCCTCGGCGGCGGCGTACTCGTCCATCTCGGTCAGCGTCTCGTCAGGTTGGGGACCGACCGCGCGGACGAACCGCGCGATCTCGTCGGAGAGGACGTCGGTCATACGCGGCGCTACGGTCGCCGGCCTATTGGGTTCGGGGCCTCGGCAACGGATCGCGCGACCGGTCCGGGTGTCGCGACGCCGCCGGCGACAGTACCCTTTTTCCCGCTCGAAACCGTCCGTTCACCCGACATGTCCGACGACCACCCCCTCGCTGACGCTGTCGACAACCTCGTCTACGAACCGGTACAGGTCGACGAGAACGGAATCGAGCTGACGGTGAGTGCCGTCTACGAGGTGGCCGCGCCGGGCCGGCTCGACTTCGGCGGCGACGAACTCGCCGACGCCGACCTCGAGCCCGTCCCCACGGAGCTCGAGGCCCCCGACGACGAGTACGGCTGGTGGCACCTCGCGGGCGGCCAGTACGTTATCCAGCACAACGAGTTCCTGACCGACCTCGCGGAGCCGGTACAGCTCCAGCCGCGCAACGAACTGCTCGCCCGGGGCGGCTCGCATCCGTCGATGCAGGTCCGGGATCACCTGCCGCTGATCCCGCTGACGGTGGCCGACGGCGGCCTCCGGCTCAAGGAGAACGCGCGGGTCTCGCGGCTGGTTCCGCTGGGCGGTTCGGCTCGGCGCGAGTGACTCGCGTCGGACGTGAAACCCGGCGTCGGGTCCCTACTGTCCCTCGAACTCGGGCTCGCGGTCCTCGAGGAAGGCGGCGACGCCCTCCGCGTGGTCGTCGGTCCCGAAGACGATGCCCTGTGCGACGGCCTCGTCGGTCAGGGCCTGGTCGAGCGATTTCTCGAGGCCCTCGCCGAGCAGCCGGTTGGCGTGGCGCAGGGCGACCGGCGGCCCGGAGACGATCTTCTCGACGAACTCGTCGGCCCGCTCGTCGAACTCGTCGGCGTCGTAGACGTGGTTGACGAGCCCGAGGTCGGCCGCGCGCTCGGCCCCGAAGATGTCGCCGGTCAGGACGAGTTCCTTGGCGACGTTCTCGCCGACGATCCGGGGCAGCAGATAGGAGGTCCCGGCGTCGACGCTCAGGCCGACCTGTCGGAAGACGAAGCCGAAGGCGGCGTCCTCGCTGGCCAGTTGGACGTCACACGCGATCGCGAGGTTCGCGCCGGCACCGACGGCGGCCCCGTCGATCAGCGCCACCGTCGGGATCGGGAACTCGACCAGTCGCCCGATCAGTTCGTTCGTCGACCGCTCGAGGCGGCGCACCCGATCGTCCGCGGGGACGTCGTCCTCGATGGCCTCGGTCATCCGCTCGATGTCGCCGCCGGCGGAGAACGACCCGCCGGAGCCCTGCAAGACGACGACGCGGGCGTCGCTGCCCTCGATCTCGTCGAGGGCTTCGGAGATCCCGGTGCTGATCTCCTCGGAGAGCGCGTTTCGGCGGTCGGGCTGGTTGAGCGTGATCGTCGCGGCTCCGTCCGCCTCGAGATCGAGGAGGACCGCGTCACCGAGCGCCATCAGTCGTCACCCTCCTGCTCGCGGAGTTTGAACTTCTGGACCTTCCCGGTGGTCGTTCGGGGGAGTTCGTCGACGAACTCGACCTCGCGGGGGTGTTTGTACTCCGCGAGGTTGGTCAGACAGTACTGCTTGAGCTCCTCCTCGGTCACGTCGCCGTCGGGCGTGCGGACGACGAACGCTTTCACGGTCTCGCCGCGGCGCTCGTCGGGGATGCCGGCGACGGCGGCGTCGGCGACGTCCTCGTGTTCGAAGAGGAGTTCTTCGACCTCGCGCGGGTAGACGTTGTACCCGCCCGTGACGATCATGTGTTTCTCGCGGTCGACGACGTAGAAGAAGTCGTCCTCGTCGTGGTAGCCGATGTCGCCGGTGTGGAACCACGTCCGGCCGCCCTCCTCGGTGAACGCCTCCTCGTTGGCTTCCGGCAGGCCGTAGTAGCCTTTCATGACGTTCGGCCCGGCGACGACGATCTCGCCGGTGATCTCGCGCAGGTCGGCCTCCTCCTCGTCGATCGGTCCCTCTTCGACCGGCGGGACCTCCTCGAAGTCGTCGTCGACGACCTTCGAGTCGACGCCGGGGACGGTCTTCCCGATGCTGCCGACGCGCCGGCCGTCGATCGGGCTGTTGAAATGGGTGATCGGGCTGGTCTCGGTCAGGCCGTACCCCTCGTAGATCTTCGGCTCGTAGAGTTCCTCGAACTGGCGCAGGACCTCGACCGGAATGCCAGAGCCGCCGACGCCACAGAGTCGCACCGACGACAGGTCGAATTCCTCGGCGTTGGGCTGGTTGATGACGTCGTTGTACATCGCCGGCACGCCGTGCATAATCGTCAACTGCTCGTCCTCGATCAGCGAGACGGCGTCCTGTGCATCCCACTCGGGCATCGGGTAGAAGGCACCGCCGTTGAACAGCGTCGCGTTCATCGTGACGGTCATCCCGTAGATGTGGAACAACGGGAGGACGCCGAGTCCTTTGTCGTCGGCGCGGATCCCATCGGGAATGAGCTTCGCGGCCGCGTTCGCGTTCGACGCGAGGTTGTCGTGGGTGAGCTGGACGCCCTTCGGCTGGCCCGTCGTCCCGGACGTGTACGGCTGGACCGCCACGTCGTCGTCGGCCCGATCCGTGACGTCGGGGTCGCCCGGCTCGAGGAACTCCTCGAGCGTGACCGCGCCCTCGGCCTCGCCGCCGATGCTGACGACGTGTTCGACGCTCGTCTCGTCTTGGACCTCGTTGACGAAGGGAACGAGGTCGGCGAGCGCGACGACGACTTTGGCCTCGCTGTCGCCGAGCAGGTGGCCGATCTCGCGGGACTTGTACTGCGGGTTCATCGGAACGACGACCCCGCCGGCTCGCAGCGTCCCGTGGAACCCAATCAGGAACGGCGGCACGTTCGGCAGATAGAGCGCGACGCGGTCGCCCGCGCCGAGCCCTCGCTCCTCGAGCGCGGTCGCGAAGGCACCCGTCTGTCCCCAGAACTCCTCGTAGCTCGTCTCCGACCCCTGATAGCCGATCGCGGTGTTATCGCCGTGTTCCTCGACGGCGGCCGCGAGATTAGTGACAAGATTTGTCATGGTCCGTGCGGTACGTTCGCGCGTACCGTAAAAAAGATTTACATCGTTCGGGGAGCGCGCCGGGATTCCTTACCAGCGATAATCGAACTGAGTACTCCGGGTGACTGATACGCCCGCGTCGGTTCGAGACGGCAGCCAGCGGCCCCAACGGACCGGCATCGATCCGTGGACATCGACTCGAGGGTATTTACGGTCGCGTTCCTAACCCCCGGACAGCGATGTATCAGGACATCCTCGTCCCGACGGACGGGAGCGACGGCACCTGCCGGTCGATCACGCACGGGCTGGCGATCGCCGACCGGTTCGACGCGACGGTCCACGCGCTGTCGATCATCCCCGAGGGCCCGCTCGGCACGCTACAGACCGACGAGGCGATCCCCGCCGCCGAGCGCGCGGTCGAGCGCGTCGCGACCGAGGCCGACCGCGAGGGCGTGGCGGCCGTGACGGCCGTCGAACAGGGGGTCCCCCACGAGACGATCCTCGAGTACGCCGACGAGACCGATATCGATATGATCGTGATGGGGACGCAGGGCCGGACCGGACTCGACCGGGTGCTGGTCGGGAGCGTCACCGAACGGGTCGTCCGCATGGCCGACGTCCCCGTGGTGACCGTCCGGCTGACCGACGACATCCGCATCGACGACGCTGACGAGGCCGAAGACATCGCCCGCAAAACTGTCGCAAACGAAGGGTACGACGACCTCGCGCTGGCCGACCAACCCCACCGGACCAGCGCCTCCTGGATCGTGCCGCTCGAGACCGACGCGGGACCGGTTCACGTCCACGTCGACGCCGTCTCCGGCGAGGCCCGCGTCGCGACGGGACCGGCCGACGAGTAGCGCCGGCGGTCCCACCGGGACAGCGCCCCGACTCAGTCCTGTACGAACGCGCCGTCGCAGTCGTACTCGCGCAGTTTGATGCTGGTGACCGGTTCGGTCTCGTTGTACGGGTCCGACTCCTGGGCCATGTAGTAGAGTTCGAGGCGCTCGATGTCCGTTTGATGGTCGTCGTTCCAGCGCTCACAGAGGTAGTTCGACACGTACGACTGGTGGTTCTCGTTGTCCCCGCTCTCCACGTTCGCGAGGTACTTCCGCCACCGCGTGGTCGGGTAGACGTCCTCGTGACTCGGAGGCGGGTTCCAGTTGATCGCGGACCGGTGCATGGCGTCGACTCGAGAGCCGTTCTCGAGGTCGGCCGGCGCGTGGAACCAGCCGTCGGTCTGCAGCGGTTCCGGGGCGAACATCCGCCACGACTGGTCGGTCTCGGTGGCCTCGAGGGCGGTTTCGCCGGCGTCGGGCACCTGCGTGTATCCCAGTGCCTGGGCGTTCGAGAGTAGTATGAGCACGAGAAAGACGGCTGGGACGGCCGTCGATAGCAACGACCGGCCGCGGGCGACGGCGGCGGTGAGGAACCGATGCGACGGCACGACGGCGGTCCCGGCCACGTCGGCCATCGATCTTTCGGGACGGAGCCGGCGGAATCGTTCCACCGCGTTTCGGAGCGGCCCGGCGAAGCCGGCTCTGGCGACCGCCGCCGTCACCCGATCCCAGACGACCGGCGGGAAGAAGGGCACGAGCGCGGCGACGACGACCAGCGGGAACAGCCCGATCCGCATCGTCACGAGCATGCCGAGGTGCATGCCGGCGAACGCCGCGGCCAGCGCCGCTCGCGGCCATCCGGTCAGGAGGAGCAACAGCGGCGTACAGACGAGCAACGCCACCCACAGATACGTCATGAGCCGCAACAGCCCGGGATAGGCCGTGAGGACATCGCCGAGCAGGTACGTGAACATGTAGTCGAGGCTGAAGACGTAGGCGACGGCTTCCCCGTCGAACCACAGTGCTCCCCGACTCTTGTGGATAGCGTTCGAGACGTACATGACGACGACCTGGAGCAACAGCGCCATCGTCGCCACGTTCGCGACGGTCGCCCGGGCCGCCTCGGGACGGCGCGCGTCGACGGCCCAGCGCTCGCTCAGCGGGAGGAACATCGCCCAGAACACGAGGAGCCGAAGCAGCGTGTCCCCGCCGTTGAGGACCATCGGGTTCCGGGCGTGCAGGGAGACGAGCAACAGCCACGAGCAGCCCGTCGCGAGCCGCGTCCGGTAGCCGACGGTCACCGCGAGTGCGAAGCCGCCTGCCAGGACGAACAACAGCGCGATCGCCCACGCCTCGCCGGAGAGGGCATGCAGCGAGTACACCTGCGAGTAGTCCGAGAACAGGGCCTGTCGCGGAAGGACGCCGGCGTCGGTGTAGAACGCCTCGAGGTTGCGGGCCCGGAGCGCGAGGTCGGCAAGCAACAGGAGTCCGATCGCGATCCGAAACGCTGCCAGCGCTCGCGCGTCGATCGCGAACCGGCGTTCGATCCCGGCGGCGACTCGGTCGGCGCCGCTCGAGAGCCGCCGGCGGACGGCAGTGATGGAGAGTTGTCGGGACATCGTCGTGGAGAGACGTCCGGGCGTCTCGACCGGCCCGGTATATGCTTCGTGAAAGCTGAAACGGCTATTTGTGCGATCACTTCTCGTTCGAAGACGGGGCCGATCGGAACGCTGAACTGGCCCCGCGGCCTACTGCGTTCCGTCCGATGAGTACCGAGGTCCCCGACGAGAGTCCGATCGTCCTGTTCGATGGGGTCTGTAACCTCTGTAACGGGGTCGTCCAGTTCATCGTCCCCCGGGATCCGGCGGGGAAGATCCACTTCGCGTCCCTCCAGTCCGATGTCGGTCAGGACCTGCTCGCGGCTCACGACCTGCCGACGGACGCGCTGGAATCGATCGTCCTGATCGAGGGCGACGACTGTTACGTCAAGTCCGCGGCCGTGGCTCGGATCGCGGCCCACCTCGGCGGCGTCTACGCCCTCCTGTCGGCACTGCGGTATCTCCCGCGCCCGATCCGGGACCGCGCCTACGACTTCGTCGCGGCCCGTCGCTATCGCTGGTTCGGGCGGAAAGAACAGTGTCTGCTGCCGACCGGTGACGTTCGAACCCGGTTTCTCGAGTAGGCCGTCGGGGCGTCGCCGACCGCCGTCCCGCGGACAGCTTTTAGTCGTCCCCGTCCGTACCCGCGTGTGTGTCACCCGACGAGCGGGCTGATTGGCGCCTCGACCGGACGACCGGTCGGCCGACGCGCGTCGCTCGAGCCCTGATCACTGCCGTCTCGGCGGAAGCACTGGTTTTGACCCTGCTCGGACTGGCGATGTTCGCGGTCCTCGCGACCGGTCGCGCACTCGGACTGTGGTAGGCCGCCGGCGGAACCGACGGCCGAGCAGCCGCGAGACGGCCGTCTTTCGCCCACGAGGCACTGCTCGGTCGCGTCTCGAGCGCGTGACGTTCGACGGGAGCCGATAGCAACCGACGGTCCGACCCAGTCGGTAGGGAACGTGAACGCGAAGTAGAAAGCCAGGGCGGGGATTTGAACCACGGTCGCAGCAGCGCTGCTCCCTGATTCAAATCCCAGTCGACGTGGCTGCTGCTCACGAAATCGTTCGCAGCAGCCAAGCCAGGGCGGGGATTTGAACCCCGGAAGTCTCGATTACAAGTCGAGTGCATGAACCGCCCATGCTCCCCTGGCGCAGGCCGTGGGTTAGCCGTCCTCCTTTGAGTGTGTATCGTTTTCGTCGCGGTCCGCGAGCGAGCGCGCCATCGACACGCGGAACGGATCGTAGCCGTGGCGGCGGTAGAATCGGCGGGCGGCCTCGTTGTCGGCCATCACCTCGAGCAGCAGTTCGTCGACGCCGCGGTCGGCAAGCGACGCCTCGGCGGCCTCGAGCAGGGCGGTGCCGATCCCCTGCCCCCGGTAGGCCGGCCGGACGTAGATGTTCGAGAGCAGGCCGCGCGTGGTGTCGAGTTCGAGGGTGCCGCGTTCGACCGTCACCGAGACGAAGCCGACGATCGCGCCCTCGAGGCGGGCGACGAACAGGCCGTCGCTGACCAGATAGGCCCCGAGCGTCTCCCGCATGGCCTCGCGGTTGGCCTCGGGGCGGACGGCCGACTGGTACCGGCGCTGGTCGCGGGCGAGGTCGACCCAGAGGTCCGTGAGGGCGTCGAGGTCGGCCCGCGTGGCGAGTTCAATCGTCGGCGGCTGGTTGCTCGGGGGCATTCTCGAGTGCGGTCACGGCGGGCAGCGATTCGGCGGTGAGCATCCGGAGGGCCGCGCCGCCGCCGGTGCTGACGTGTGAAAAGCCCTCGACGCCGAGTTGGCGAAGCGCCGAGGCGGTGTCGCCGCCGCCGACGATACTCGTGGGAATGTCGGTCGCGGCGTCGTAGAGCTGTCGTGTCCCCGTCTCGAAGCGGTCGTCCTCGAAGACGCCGGCGGGGCCGTTGAGGATGACGGTTTCGGCGTCCTCGAGGACGCGCCGGTAGTACTCCAGGGTCGACCCGCCGATGTCCATGGCGGATTCGCCGTCGCCCGGCGGGAGGGCGTTGACGCCGAGTTCGTGGCGGCCGCCGTCCCGGTCGACGGCGACGTCGCGGGGCAGCGCGATCCGGTCGCCGTAGGCGTCGAGCAGGTCCGCGGCGCGGTCGATCTCGTCCCAGTAGCCCTGGTCGTAGATGAAATCGGAGCTGGCGTCGCCCAGATCGACACCATCGGCGATGAGAAAGACGTTGCCGACGACGCCGGCCGTGAGGACGTGATCGGCCAGTCCCTTCTCGAGAACCGACCAGGCGACGTCGATGGAGTCGGAGACCTTTGCCCCGCCGAGGACGTAGACGCGGGGGTCGCCGGTCTCCTCGATCGAGCCCAGCACGTCGAGTTCGGACTCCATGACCCGGCCGGCGTAGCTCGGCAGGACCGTCGGCAGCCCGACCAGCGAGGGCTGGGAGCGATGGGCCGCCGCGAAGGCGTCGTTGACGTAGACGTCTAGGACGGGCTCGAGGCCCTCGACCAGATGGGTCCGGGCGGCCCGTTCCGGCTCGAACTCCATGTACTCCTCGCTGTAGAAGCGGGTGTTCTCGAGGACGACGCAGTCGCCGTCCTCGAGGTCCCTGACGGCCTCGCGGGCGGCGTCGGTGAAGGTAGCGTCCACGTAGTCGACGGGCTGTCCGAGCAACTCCGAGAGCCGTTCGGCGTGTGACTCGAGGGAGACGAACTCGTCGCCGCCGGGTCGGCCCTGATGGGCGAGGACGGCGACCCGACCGTCCCGCTCTAGCAGTTCGGCGAGGGTATCGACGTGGGCGCGCAGGCGGGCGTCGTCCGCGAGCGTGTCATCGTCGTCGATCGGACTATTGACGTCGACGCGAACACCGACGGTAGTCCCTTCGACGTCCAGGTCGTCGAGGGTCGCGATCATTACCGGTCAGTCCACTGCGGCACCCGAAAGGTCTTTCTATCGGAGAGATGGCCACGATGAGTGAGGGCATATCGCATGCAGATGCAGGAGTCGAGAGCGGCCTAGACCGTTCGGCAGTCCGAACAGACCAGCTGGCCGTTGGCGTCCCACAGCGCGTCCGCGAGCGAGCCACAGGCCTCGCAGACGCCCTGCGTGGTGTACTCGTCGCCGCCGTTGGGGAGGACGCCGGCCTCGCCCTCCGCGGCGAGGGACGCGGTCGCAGGATCGGCGACGCCGCGATCGCGATCGATCGGCGGCTCGCTCGAGCGGGCGGGGGTCATCGTCGCCTGGAAGGAGCTGGCGGCCGCGATGACGTCGCGCTGGGTGACGAGGCCGACGATCCCGTCCGGGCCGTCGACGACGACGTTGCGGATGTTTTGCCGGGCCATCGTCGTCGCGACGTCGGTCAGCGACGTCTCGGGATCGACCGCGATGACCGGGGTCGTCATCACGTCGTCGACGGTCGTCTCGGTCGGCTCGCCCTCGTCGGCGATCAGCCCCAGCACGTCCCACTCGGTCACGATGCCGACGGGCTCGCTGCCGCGAACGACAAGCGCACAGCTGGTCCGTTCCTCGCGCATGAGCCGCACCACGTCGAGTACGGTGTCCGATTCGCTGACGCCGACGTACTCGCTCGTCAGCACGTCCCTGACGGACAGTTCCGATTCCATATGCGTGAAGATCACGCGAACGGGCTAAAAGCTACCTCCACCACACTTAAGAAAATCGGGAGCGAAGTTCTCTAACTCCCGAACTCAGGCGTTCTCCCACTCGAGTTCGACTCGCGTCCCGTCGGCCCGACAGGTCTCGAGGGCGTGTTTGGCGTCGTAGCCGGCCTCGTGGGCGCTCTTGCCGCGGCCGACGCCGACCTGCATCTCGACGTCGACGGCCTCCGCGACGTGCGTGATCGCCTCCTCGTAGTCGGCTTCGCCGAGGTCGGGGCAGACGACGATGACGTTGTCGCCGCCGACGAAAAACGAGAGGCTGTCGTGGGCGTGGCGCATGTGGCGCATGAGTTCCGCATAGCCCTGCTCGATCTCGATGAAGGTGTCGAAGGCGTTGAGTTCGTCCGTGTAGTTGCCGGTCGCGTTGACGACGTCGAAGTGCGCGATCTGGACGTCGTCGTCGGCCCGGAACTCCTCGTCGATGGCCCGGCCCTCGAGACACTCCCGCCGGTCCTCGTCTTGGGCGCTGCCGGCGTCTTGCAGGCGTTCGGTCGCGTCCGACAGCGCCTGCACGGGGCTCCGGCCGGTCGCGACGCCGAGACTGAGCGTCACGGGATACCGGTTCCCGACCGACTCCTGGAGGAGCGCGTGGTCCTCGATCGAGCAGCCGTTCGTGACGGCGATGATGTTGTCGAACCGGGTGAAGAAGGTGTAGCCGTCGCGGTTGCCGACGAACTGGGAGATGTCGGCGTACAGTCGGGATTGCATAGTCTGGAGGTCCGCTTCCCGGCGGGGTTCCGGGGTCACGGTCCAGGGGCCGTAGTTGTCGATCTGAACGAGCGTTACCTGCGTGTTAGTCACTGTGAACGTTCCTTTCGAACGCCGTCGTATAAGTGATACGTAATCCAGATTCGTGATGCGCCGGGACTCGGTCGGACGGTCTCCCGTCCATCAGTGCCGGTGGACCGCGACCGCCCCGCGTTCCCACCGACGGGTCGGTACAGTAACCCGTCTCAGGCGTGGACCTTCTCCGGGTCCTTGCCGTGTGGGTGGTACGTCCAGAAGCCGCCCTCGCGCATCGCCGCGCCGACGGCCTTGTGCATGTCGACCATCGTTTCGAACTCCTCGGGTTCGACGTAGTCGAAGATGTCGCTGAGCGCGACGACCGTCTCGTGGTTGACCCGAACGGGGTAGTCCCCGTACTCCTCGACGAACTCGTCGCGCACCATCGGGAAGTCCTCCTCCTCGTCGACCTTGTCCGCGATGATCCGCATGTCGAACTTGCGCATCCCCTCGCTGCCCTCCTCGCCGTCGGGATCGACTGGCCAATCGTTGCTCATACCTCGACGTGTGTGGGGGTCCCGCAAAAGGATTTCTCCTCGTCGCCGTCACCGGTCGACCGAGTCGACGCCGGCCAGTTCGAACCGCGCACCGCCGGCCGCGCTCTCGGTGACCGTCGCCGTCCAGCCGTGACCCGTCGCGATCCGCTCGACGATCGCGAGTCCGAGCCCGGTCCCGTCCCCGTCGCTCGAGTAGCCGCTGTCGAAGACCCGCTCGCGTTCGTCGGGCGGGATCCCCGGGCCGTCGTCCGCGACGTAGAAGCCGTCCCCGCCCTCGAGGTCGCCGACCGTGATCGTGACGCCGGGGCGGTCCCCGTCGCGTTGTCCCGCGGGGTCGGCGTCGCCGTGGTCCACGGCGTTGCGAAGCAGGTTCTCGAGCAACTGCTTGAGCCGCGCCCGATCGGCCCGAACGACGGCGTCGGTGTCGACCCGCAACGCGGCCGCCCCGGTGTCGACGTGATCCCAGCAGTCGTCGACGATCGCCGCGAGATCGATCGACTCCGGGTCGGGCTGTGGATCCCGATCGCGCGCGATCGTCAGGATATTCTCGATCAACACGCCCATCCGGTCGTGAGCCCACGCGACCTCCTCGAGGTGAGCCTCGTCGCAGTCGCAGGTCCGGCGGGCCTCCGCGAGGCGGCCCTGTGCGACGTTCAGGGGGTTCCGGAGGTCATGGGAGACGATGCTGGCGAAGCGCTCGAGGCGCTCGTTCTGGGCTTCCAGTTCCCGCTCGTGTTCCTTGCGATCGCTGATGTCCCGCAGGACGCCGACGGTCCCCTGAAAGCCGCCGTCCTCGCCGGGCGGCAGCGTCGCGATGTGATTCTCGTTGGGGCGTCGCTCGCCGTCTCTCGTGATCGTCTCCATCTCGAAGGAGGCGTGGTCGCGGTCCGGATCCCGCAGGAGGGCACCGATCTCGGCTTCGGCGGTGGCGATGTCGTCCTCGTCCATGATCAGCGAGACGTGTTCGCCGACCAGTTCCGCAGGGCTGTAGCCGGTCGTCGTCAGCTCGTCGTTGCTCGGCGGGACGACCGTCGTGAGATGGCCCTCGGCGTCCAGCGTGTAGACCTCGTCGGGGATCGTCTCGATGATCGTCTCGTACTCCTCGAGTTCGCGTTTGCGCTCGGCTCGATCGGTGATGTCGCGGACGACGCCGGCGACGCCGCGGTACCGGCCGTCCGCGAGGGGCAACAGCGAGACGTTGTCCTCACACCGGATTCGCTCGCCGTCGCTCGTCTCGACGGTGATCTCGTCGGTACACTGGCGGTCCTCGGTATCGGCGGACAGCAGCGAGCCGACGGTCGCTTCGCCGCGCTCGACGGACTCGTCGTCGAGCAGGACGGAGACGTGTTCGCCGACGATCTCGTCTTTCTCGTAGCCGGTCATCTCGGCGTAGGCGTCGTTGACGTAGGTGTAGCGGCCGTCGTCGTCGACCGTGTAGACTGGATCGCCAAGCGCCTCGATGATCGTCTCGTAGCGCTCGAGGTCGCGTTCGCGTTCCTTGCGGTCCGTAATGTCTCGAACCGTACAGATGAGATCGCCGTTGCCCGTCGTCGACAGCGAGTGGGCTTCGACGAAGGTGGTGCCGTCGGCCCGGAGCCCGGTCGTCTCCCCGTGCCACTCGCCTTCGGCCATCACCGTCGGGATGATCTCCTCGTGAGCGGCGGCGGCCTCGTCGTCCGGGTACAGTAGCTCCCAGTGTTCGCCGATCAGCGCCGCGGGCTCGTAGCCGTACAGGTCGGCGTAGGCCCGGTTCACGGAGACGAATCGCCCGTTCGGATCGAGGATGCCGATCCCCTCCTGTGCGGTCTCGACGGCGTGGAGCCGTCGCTGGCGTTCCCGGCGGCGCTGGGTCTCCGCGACGGCGTCGACGACCGCGTCGGCGAGGACCGCCTCCCGGTCCGAGTCGTCGCCTTTCCGGACGTACTCCGTGACGCCGGCCGAGATCGCCTCGCTTGCGATCGCCTCCGAGCCCGAGTCGGTAAACAGCAACACGGGAATCGAGTCGACCGTCGCTCGAGCGGCCTCAAGCAGTTCGAGGCCGTCGGATTCCGGCAGGTCGTACTCGGAGACGATACAGTCGATCTCGCGGTCGGTCAGGTACTCGAGAGCCTCGCTCGCGGTGGTCGCGATATGCGTGTCGATGGCGATATCACGTCGGTCCGACTCCTCGGCGATCCCCGCGGCCCACTGTGGTGCGTCGTCCACGCAGAGGACGCGGATCTCGTCCATCGAGACGCCCCCGGAACGGGGCCCGTCCCGAATGCTCATACCCACCCTGTCTCGCGACGACGCGCATATAGATTGTGGCTGGCCGCTCGATCGCGACGGGCCGCCTCGAGGCCGCCACCCGCCGTCCGGAACCGGCGACGCTTGCGGCCCGCCGGAACGCGCCGCTCGAGAGCGCTCGAGCGACCTCTCTTCTCACGCGCGAACAATAGATATAAGTCCAAACAGCTAAACGTACTAACTGGAAGTCAGACTCCGAAACAGGGGTGTCTCGAAACGCCCCGGGTGTAGCAGCACCCGAGACTGGCTTCCAAACCCACACGGGTTGAAGCCATGATTACGTTACTACTTCCGGGATATAAACGTCCCGCACGACGCACAAATCGCCCGACGCGACGAGTCTCGACGCTGCGCGCCGCACGCGGTGGTCGCGATGGGTAGGGATCGGTTGAGCGACCGGGAGTCGGACGACGACTGGTCGCTGCCGGACTGTCCCCGCTGTGGCGAGCCGGTGACGGTGTCGGTCGTCACCGGCCCCGACACGAGCCACCTCCAGCCCTGTGGCTGTACGGTGCCGCCGGCGACGTTCGTGGGCTTCGAGTAGGCGAGGCGGGCTCGAGTCCCGGCGGCCAGCCGGCCGGTCGGCCGTCGCGGGCGAATCCACCATTCGACACACCACCTCTCCGTCGGCATCGTCGGTCGGCCGGTCGGTCCGTAAGCGGGGCTCGAGTCTCGATTTTTCGGCTGGCCCTCGCCTCGAGCGTGTCTCGGGTGTCGTCGGCGTATAAAGAGCGGAACCCGGAGAGTGAATCGTGATACTGCAACAGGATTTATACGTGGATACTGTCTCGATTTAGAGAACAATGGGTGCGGGACTATCAGCGGATACGGACAATAACGAGTCACCGACCGTCTATCAGGTTCCGGTGAAAACGGAGGCGGACGAGCCGATCCGGATCAATTTCGAGCGGACCGCCGTCGACGGCGTTCGTCGGGACCGACTTGCGGACGTTTGTGAGATCCCTCTCGAGTACGAGACGCTTCGCGTCTGGGGCAATCGAGAAGACATCGCGGCCGACACCGGGGACTACCTCCTGTTCGCGGATCGAGATGGCCGTCGTGGCGGCGAGTACACGCTGCTGGCACGTATCGATCACGCGACGATTCTGGACGGGGAGACGGCGACGGCATTTACCGACGCGATCGGGTGGGGCGACGTGTCGGACGCCACGTATCACCACGTCATGTTTTTGGATCCCGTCTACGAGACGACCCTCGAACGCGAGGACTTCTGGGAGACGCTCGGTTTCCGAGGGTGGCCGAACGACACGTTCAGCTCGATCGACTTCGAACGCGGCGGATCGACGTTCTTCGAGGAATACGATTCGATTTCGGCTTTCATCGCGGAGATTCGGGGTCGCAAGCTCTATCCGGCCGAACCGGTCGAGGACTACGAAACCCTCGAGGCAGCGATGACCGACATTCGAGCGCGACTCGAGGACTCCGACCGAGACGTGTCATGGCTCGAGACCCGCCTCGGACGGGCACTCATCGCCGAGTGGTCGGCTTCCCTTTCCGGGTTCAAACCCTCGGGTACCGTCTCGGCGAGTACAGCGGCGACGTTCGATCAACTCAGGCGGATCTACGAATCGCTCGAACCCGAACTCGAGGAGATCGCTGACGAACTCGGCGTTGGAGCCCACTACTCGTTCGCACCGGCAAAGACGCTCTTTCTCTGCTGGGTCCGTTTCCTTCAGGCGGAGATCGACCACGCGGGCGGTGTCCTCAGCCAGCCCCGACTGAACAGCATCCTCCGAGAGACGTACACGGTACCGACGGACGAAGGATCGATGCCTGAGCCGTCGGACAGTAGCCATCCGGTACTCTCCCATATTCGGACGACATCGCCGACGGTCTACAAATTCACTGCGCCGCCCGACTACTGGCTCACGAGCGTCGAGTACGGGGCGGTCTCGTTCGAAGCGGACCACCGGGATCGGTGGGAAGGCGTCTCGAAGGGGGACGTTGTGATCCTGCATTCCCGCGCCGAGCCATCGGCCGAGGATCTCAGCCGACAACCGAACGGAATCATCGGCGTCGGTATCCTCGGGGAGCGGTTCGAAAAAGACGAGCCGTGGTGGCGAGACGAACACGGTACCGGAGTTCGCTATCCGTTTATCGCGATGTTCGATCGCCTGTTCCTCACGGGTTCGATCGGCGATATCGATACGTCCCGATCGATTGACGACAAGTCGACCGCGGAAATTGATCGCGAAGCCGCTGCACTGACGACGAATCTACTTTCGATCGACCGAGCCAACGGACTCTGCGGAGAGGCTTCCGGCAAAGGATTTCCCACCCAGTCAGCCTATGCGACGTTTCGGAACGACGACGACGGAACGACCGACTACGACAGGCCTGTCGCGCTGCTCGAAGCGGTCGCGCCGGTGTTGCGTGAAGTATCACCGATTAACGTCCACAAACCGTATCGGGGTTCGATACCGGACGAGACGCTCGACGGGCTCTACTTCCCCGACGAACAGGGCGCGCGGATTCTCGAGCAGATCACGACGGCCCTCCAATCCGGGAAGCACGTCCTCCTGACTGGGCCACCGGGAACCGGAAAGACGGAGATCGCTCGACGGGTCTGTTCCGCGCTTACGGAAACGCATCCGTATCTGTACTCTAATTTCGAGACGACGACTGCCACTGCCGACTGGTCGACGTTCGATACGGTCGGCGGATATATGCCCGACGAGTCCGGGAACAGTGGCGATGATCTCGCGTTCAAGCCGGGAATCGTCCTCAATCGGCTCAAAAACGGTCGGACAGCTACCCAGACGAACGAGCTACTGATCATCGACGAACTGAACCGAGCGGACATCGACAAGGCGTTCGGCCAACTTTTCACGGTCCTCTCGGGGCAGTCGGTGCAGCTTCCGTACACGAAAAACGGCCGTGAGGTCGAGGTGACCACACTCGAGGACAGTTCCGAACAGCCGGCGGCCCATCAGTACCTCGTCCCGAACTCGTGGCGAATCTTCGCGACAATGAACACCTACGACAAGACGTCGCTCTACGAGATGAGCTATGCGTTCATGCGACGGTTCGCGTTCATCCGCGTTCCCGCCCCCGAAATACCAGCGGATTCGGAGAACGAGGACCGACTCGAGGATCTCATCTACGACTACGCGAATGCGTGGGATCTCGATCTCGGTCGTCCGGAAGCGTTGGCTACCGGTCGCGTCTGGCGTGAGACGAACCACGCAGTGGAGGAACGTGCGATCGGTCCCGCGATCATCGAGGATGTCCTCAAATACGTTGAGCAACATCCCGAAGACGAACTCGAGTATCATCTCACGCAAGCAGTTATCAGCTACGTCTTCCCCCAACTCGAGGGCGTTCCGAAGCGCCGAAAGATCGTCCAGCGGATCGCAGCCGTCGACGAGATCGATGCGTCGCTGCTCGAGGGAGCAGCGCGAGAGATGCTGCAGATAGCTCTGGCGGAGAATGAATAGGGACGAACTCCTCGATCAACTGACCGAGGACGTTCTGGCCCACGTGATGCGTGGGTCGTTCCCCGAGCGAGAATTGGCGCAGTCGATCAAGCCGGAGCAGTTAGACGAACGATTCGAGGAGTACGAACTGCTGCTCGACCTTCATTTCGTTCTCAAACCCGATGTCGTCGCGTTCGTGAGAGAGCTTTCGAGCCATCTGCGAAGTATTCGGACGGAAACGCAAACGGTGTCTCGGACGCGCCGGGGTACCGTCGATGGACGGATCAACTGGGGGTCGACCATCAAGAAACGCTATTCCGAACACCCTCGAGACAGGTCGGTATTCGTCTGTGATAACCGATCGATCGACTACGATATTCCCGAAAATATCGTCCTCAAACGGTTGATATCCATTATTCACACGACGATCCGCGAGGCTGAGGAGTACCTTCGTGGAGAATATGACTGGGTCCGAGAGACCTGGAAAGGAAACGAGAACCTGATCGACGAACTGCAGCGGATCGTCGAGCGAAACGTCCACATCCGCCGGATTCGTGACCCCGACACCTACGAGCCGACCGAACGGATGCGTACGACCGCCGCTAATTCGAGACAGGAGGTGTATCGTGAGGCGGCGTCGCTCCTCAAATCTCGGGAACGGCTGTTCGATGGTAACGCGGACGAAATCCGGAGTCTACTCGATGAAACGGCGATCGCTCCGGACGATCAGGACTCGCTTTTCGAACTGTTCGTTCTGTTCCGATTCGTCGCAACGCTCGAACGACTGCAGGAGAGTCAACCGGAGTTCAAGACGATCGCAACGGGACGACAAGAAGTTGCCCGGTTCGACGGTGACAAGGAGATCGCCCTGTATCACGACAACTCTGCAGCCGATCGAAACCTATCGTTCGTCGCCGTTCCTGACGAAGATCAAGACGAACTCTCGCGGACGGACGAAGTACAGCTCACGGCCCGAGAGATTGCGAGTGACTACTTCGACCGGGACTTTCGAAATCACACCGGTCGTCCCGACGTTATCGTTCTGGAGATCATCTCCGAGTCGGACGACCAGCACGAGTATCTCATTGTCGAAGTGAAAAACAGCACCAATACGGACACCATCCGCCGCGGAATCAAGGAAACGCTGGAGTATCTCGCGTTCCTCCGGGTGAACGAGGACTACGTCTTCGGGGGTGACGATGACGACTACTTCGGATCCGGCTGGAACGGTCTGCTGATCGTTCAGGATCTCGACGACGAGACGGCTTCGCTCGAGGCCCAGTCCGGGAACCCAGTGACGATCCTGCAAGCGGCAGAGCTAGAGGAGAAATTGGCGGCCATATTACAGAACCTCCTGTAGCTCCGGTCAGGGGTTGGCTTCGTTCTCTGATCGACTCGAGACGGCAGTTGCGGACGATGAATCGGACGGCAAAGTGACAGCTGGCGTCTGCAGTTCGGATAGCCGGTAGTATATGAATGAGTGGCGTTCTCACTATAAACCTTAAGTAGAGAGCGTAAGATAACGCTTACAATGAAAACGAAGTCGAACGGGTCGTCAGACGATCGGACGAGTATAACCGTCGATATTCCCGTCGACGACCAACGCCTGTTCGGAACTGCGGTGATCGATGACATCCTGACACTTTTAAGTAACAATCACGGTTCCGAGTTCTCGATGACCGACCTCGCGACCGCGGTCGATCGCTCGAGACCGGCGGTTACCAAGGCGGTCGATGTCCTCTCGAGCAACGATCTCGTCGTCACGGAACGACGGGGGCGAAAACGGCTGGTACGGATCAACCGGGAACGGCTGTCCGTGCCCGACGATCCGTCACTCCGAATCCCGCAATCGGAGTTCCACGCTCCCGTCCGGACGGCCGTCGAGACGCTCGCGGACGAACTGGACGGTGTCGTTGCGATCGTCCTGTACGGGAGCGTCGCCCGCGGTGAGGCCGATCGACGAAGCGATATCGATCTCTGGGTACTGGTCGAAGACGACCGCATGGCGAACCAGCGGGAGGCGAATCGAGTCCGTCGGTACCTCGAGGACGAATCGTTCGACACCGGCCGGTACGCGTACGAGATCGACGTCGAGGCGCTGCCGGCAGTGCCGAACTATCTCGCTGACCTCCGAGAGATCGTCCGAGAGGGAATCACGCTCTACGAGACCGAGGCGTTCGAAACCGTTCGAAACATGATCCTCCGGGGGGAGATCGATGAGTGAGGGCTCCGATCCGAACGCGATCACGGACGCGCTCGAGACCGCCGTCGACGCGTTCAACGAGGCCGGACACGGGATCCCGACCTACGAGGAAACGATCGATACGGACGACGATTGGACGGCCCAACTCACGAAGGGGTGTTCGCTCCTTCGCGCCGTCAACCGAATCGAGGACGACGGGAACTATACCGCGACTATCGAACTCTGTTTCGGGGCCATCGAGCGATCGATAGAGGCGTACGCACTCGCGGAGGGCGGGGACGAACTGCGGGACTTCCACGATCACACGTACTGCTACGATCGCGCGTCGGAACTCGCGCTTCTCTCGCGCCCGACCACGGACGAACTCGAGGGGCTGTACACCGAGAACCGGACGGACAGCTACTACGGTGGGCGACGACCGACGAAAGCGCAGGCCGAGGCGATGCGGTTGCTGGCTCGCGAGATACACGACCACGTCAGCAACTGGATCCGAGATGACGGTGCGTGCGTCTGCTATAATCGCCACTGAAACGAGTCACACACTGATCGCACCGCTGTCGTGCGATCAGGTATGCAATGACGGTCAGTGGCTCCGATAGCGACTCTCTCCGGGGCTGGAGTCGCGCTTCGAACGGGCAGCCGAGGAAACCGACCAGTCGATACTCCGGTACTCAGTCGTCGGCCGTCTCGGCGTCCTCGCCCAGCACGTCCTCGCGGTGTTCGTCCAGCAGCGGCGCGCGACCGCGGGGCTCGGGCTCGGTCTCGCTCATCTTGATCGGGTTGCCCGCGATTTCGACGTCGGTGTCGGCCCCGGGCTGTTCGACGGGCACGAGCATGTCGCGTGCGTGGACGTGGTCGTCCGCGAAGATCTCCTCGGTGGTCTGGACGGGCGCGGCCGGGACCCGACCCTCGAGCTGGCCGACGAGTTCGTCGTTGGTCTGCTCGAGGGCCCACTCCGAGATTTCGCCCCGGAGGTGATCGCGGTGCTCGAGGCGTTCGGCGGTGGTGGGGTACTCCTCGGCGAGGTCCTCGCGACCCATGATGTCACAGAGTTCGGCCCAGTGGTTGTTGTTGAACGCGGCGATGACGGCGTAGCCGTCGTCGGTCTCGAAGGCGTTGTAGGGAAAGAGCGTGGGATGGGAGTTGCCCCGTCGGGTGGGGGCTTCGCCGGTGTAGGACTGCTGGTAGATGGCGCGTTCGGTGAAGCTGAGCATCGAGTCGTACATCGCGGTGTCGACGTACTGGCCCTCGCCGGTCTGTTCGCGGTGGTTCACGGCGGCGAGAATCCCGATGCAGTTCAGCGTCGCGGTAAAGAGGTCGCCGACGCCGGGGCCGGTCTTGGTCGGCGGGCCGTCGGGCTGGCCGGTCGTTTCCATGACGCCGCCCAGCGCCTGGGCGATGAGGTCGAAGGAGGGCTGGCCCTGTCGGTGGGTCTCGCCGGTCCGCGGGTCGCCGAAGCCCCGGATCGAAGAGTAGATGATGTTCTCGTTGTACTCCGTAAGCGTTTCGTAGCCCAAATCGTACTTCTCCATCGTCCCGGAGCGGTAGTTCTCGACGACGATGTCGGCCTCCTCGACCAGCGAGAGGAAGTCCGCGCGGTCCTCCTCGTCACCGAGGTTCAACTCGATGCTCTTCTTGCCGCGGTTGACGCTCTGGAAGTAGCCCCCGTAGGCCTCCTCGTCGGGGTCGTCGACGAACGGCGGGTTCGACCGGATCATGTCGCCGCCCGGCCGCTCGATCTTGACCACGTCCGCGCCCATGTCCGCGAGCAACATCGTGCAGTACGGCCCGGCAAGCACCTGGGTCAGATCCAGCACGCGAAGGTTCGAGAGTGCGCCCATGTCTGTACGCCCCCCTTTCCAAACCAGTACCAAAACCCTTACCATCGATTATGTAGTTGGTGGCAGATACCGAGGGCAGCGTGAGCATCTCCCATTGGGATACTCTTAGGATCATTAAAGAGTATTATCATGGAAGATCATTAGGTTTATACACCGGTCGCTCATGAGTCCGAGTACGATGTCCCAAACGGTCGTCCTCGGCGTGATCGGCTCCGATGCCCACGTCGTTGGCATCACAATCCTAGAGCAAGCCTTCAGCGCAGCCGGCTTCGATGTCGTGAACCTCGGTGTCCAGACCTCCCAGGAGGAGTTCGCCGAGGCCGCTAAAGCCCACGACGCCAGCGCTGTACTCGTCTCCTCGCTCTACGGACACGCCGAGCAGGACTGTCAGGGATTCCAAGGCGTTCTCGAGGACGCGGGCGTCGACGCGGTCACCTACATCGGCGGCAACCTCGCCGTCGGGCAAGACGAGTTCGAGGAAACCCGCCGTACCTTCCGCGAACTCGGTTTCGACCGCGTCTTCGACTCGGAAACCGATCCCGAGGACGCGATTGCCGCGCTGCGCGAAGACCTCCAGATCACACCGACGGAGTCGGAACGCGCTACTATTAGTTCCTAGATGATACGAGACGAACGTATTCCGTCCGACGAGCTACGGCGTATCGACGAGGAAATTCGATCTAACTGGCCGACGGGCGAAGACGTCGACTTCGAGGAGGCCATCGAATACCACGAATCGCTGCCCGACCACAAGCGGTTCGCCGACGTCCTCGAGTCGGCCGACAAGCCCCTTCTGCAGCCCCGGGCCGGCGTCCCCCGGCTCGACGATCAGATCGAGCTCCTGCAATACCTCCACGAGGAGGGGAAGGCGGATCTCCTGCCGACCACGATCGACTCCTACACCCGGGACAACGAGTACGAAAAGGCCCAGCAGGGGCTGGACAAGGCCCTCGAGACGGGCGACGACACGCTCAACGGGTTCCCCGCCGTCAATCACGGCGTCGACGGCTGCCGACAGCTGATCGACGCGGTCGACGCGCCGATCGAGGTGCGCCACGGGACGCCCGACGCCCGACTGCTGGCGGCGATCACCTTCGCCGGCGGCTTCCAGAGCTTCGAGGGCGGCCCGATTTCCTACAACATTCCGTACACGAAACGCCACGGGCTCGAGGAGACCATCGAGAAGTGGCAGTTCGTCGATCGACTCGCGGGAGCCTACACCGAACGCGGCGTGCGGATCAACCGCGAGCCGTTCGGCCCCCTTACCGGGACGCTGGTCCCGCCGTCGATCGCGATCGCGGTCATGCTGGTCGAGGGCAAACTCGCCGCCACGCAGGGCGTGCGCTCGATCACCCTCGGCTACGGGCAGGTCGGCAACGTCGTGCAAGACGTCGCCGCCCTGAACGCCTTGAAGAAGCTGGGCAACGAGTACCTGCCCGACGAGGTCGTCGTCACCACCGTCTTCCACGAGTGGATGGGCGGCTTCCCGCCGGACGAGGCCCGCGCCAACGGCGTCATCAGCCTCGGCGGCATGACCGCCGCCATCGCCCAGCCCGACAAGGTCATCACCAAGTCCCCACAGGAGTTCCAGGGCGTCCCGACCAAGGAGGCCAACTCGGCCGGCCTGCGCACCACGCGGCAGGTCATCGACATGGCGATCGAGCAGAAAATCGACATCGACGGCATCGAGGAGGAGCAGGACCTCATCGAGCGCGAGACCCGCTGTCTGATGGACACCATCTTCGAACACGGCGACGGCGATGTCGTCCAGGGGACGCTCAAGGCCTTCGACTCGGGTGCACTCGACGTGCCCTTTGCACCCAGCGACAGCGCGAAAGGAGCCGTCCTCCCCGCACGCGACGACGACGGTCGCGTCCGCATCTTCGAGTGGGCCGACCTCGAGATGGACGAGGACATCAAAGAGATTCACAAGGCTCGGCTCTCCCAGCGGGCCGACACCGAGGGCCGGGATCAGTCGTTCCGCATGGTCGCGGACGACGTCGACGCGATCAGCGACGGAAAGCTCATCGGCCGACCGCAGTCACAGCCACAGGGTGACGTCTAAATGGAGATTACAGGAATTCACGCCACGCCCGGCTACTCCGGGTTCTTCTTCGACGACCAGCGAGCGATCAAGCAAGGTGCACAGCAGGACGGGTTCACCTACGAGGGCGAGCCCGTCACCGACGGCTTCGACGAGATTCGCCAGGCCGGCGAGTCGATCATCGTCGACATCGAACTCGCCGACGGGACCGTGGTCCGGGGCGACTGCGCCGCGGTCCAGTACTCCGGTGCCGGCGGGCGCGACCCGCTGTTCAAAGCCGAGGAGTACGCCCCCGTCATCGAGGGCCCCGTCGCCGACGAACTCGAGGGCCGGGACGCGACCGACTTCCTCGACAACGCCGAACTGCTCGAGGAGATGACCGTCGACGGTGACCGCCTCCATACGGCGATCCGCTACGGCGTCTCGCAGGCCTTACTCGCCGCCGCAGCCGAGGCCGAAAACACCACGAAGACGGACGTGATGGCCGACGCGCTGGGAACCGAGCCCGCCACGGAGCCGGTCCCGGTCTTCGGCCAGTCCGGTGACGACCGGTACAATAATACGGAAAAGATGTTCGTCAAGGGCGTCCCCGTCCTGCCCCACGCCCTGATCAACAGCGTCGAGAAGATCGGCGAGGACGGCGAAGTGCTGCTCGAGTACGTCGAGTGGCTCGTCGAGCGCTCGCAGGAACTCGGCCCGGAGGGCTACGACCCCCGCTTCCACATCGACGTCTACGGGATGATCGGCGAGATCTTCGGCGCGCCCTACGACCGCGACGAAGTGGTCGAGTACTTCGCCGCCCTCGAGGAGGCCGCGGCCCCCTACCCGATCCAGATCGAGGGGCCGATGGACGTCGGCGACCGTGCCGACCAGATCGACGCGATGGTCGAGCTCCGCGAGGGGCTGGCCGACGCCGGCGTCGGCGTCGACATCGTCGCCGACGAGTGGTGTAACACCTTCGAGGACGTGCAGGCGTTCGTCGACGCAGGCGCGGCCGACCTCGTACAGGTGAAGACGCCCGACCTGGGCGGCATCCACCGCAGCGGACAGGCGGTCCGCTACTGCCAGGGGACCGACACCCGCGCCTACCTCGGTGGGACCTGCAACGAGACCGAAACCTCCGCGCGGGCCTGTGCACACGTCGCGCTCGCGACCGACGCCGCACAGGTGCTGGCAAAGCCCGGCATGGGCTTTGACGAGGGCTACATGATCGTCGAGAACGAGATGCGACGGACGATCGCCCGACGGGAACGAGAACAGCGACCGGCCGACACTGACGAGGTGACTGCAGATGACTGACTGGACCGATCCCGACACGTTCGCACAGGCACTCGAGGAAGTCGAGACCAAGGAGAAGGGCAACTGCTTCGAGGACTTCGAAGAGGGGGACGTCATCGAACACGACCCCGGTCTCACGCTCACCCAGTTCGGCAACGAGAAGTGGATGAGCCAGACCCTGAACCACGACCCCGCCTACTGGCGCAGCGACGCCGCCGCGGCGCGGGGCTTCGAGGAACCGCCGGTCCACCCGGACTATCTGACCGCCGCGACGCTGGGGATCACCGTCGAAGACCTCAGTGAGAAGGGCGGCTACTTCCTCGGGCGGACCGACGTTCGCTTCCCCGAGGCACCCGTCTACACGGGCACCGAACTCCACGTCGAGAGCGAGGTCGTCAACACGGCGACCTCGAGTTCCCGACCGGAGTACGGCATCGTCTCCTGGCGCACCCGCGGCACGGACGCCGAGACCGGCGACGTTCTCTGTTCCTACGAGCGGACGAACATGATCCCGCGTCGCGAGCCCGTCGCGACCGACGGGAGCGGCGCGGCGGCCGCCGAGGACGAGTCCGGACCCGATCTCCCCGACGAGTTCATCGCACCCGAAGGGGGCTACTTCGAGGACTTCGTCGACGCGCTCGAGCAGGCCGACGACGAGAACGCCGCCGTCGCCTACCGCCACGAGCGCGGTCGCACGCAGGACGACGTCACCGTCGCCTCGCTGCCGCTGTCGACGCTCAACACCGCCAAGCAGCACCACAACGTCGACGTGATGTCCGACTCGCCGTCGGGCAACATCGTCACCTACGGCGACGTGACCCGCTCGACCGCGCTCGGTCACGCCCGCTCGGACGAGCAGACCTGGCGCGAGGTCGGCTTCGACGACGAATCGTTCCACACGTTCGTCGCCGTCGGCGACACCGTCTACGCATTCACCCGCGTTCTCGAGGCCGAGGACGACGCCTCGAGCGACGCGGCCGGCACCGTCCGGTTCCAGCACATCGCGTTCAACCAGGACGACGAACCTGTCTACTCCGGCACACGAACCGCGGAGATTCAGAAACGTTCTAAGTAACACGATCGAACGTTATAGACGACCGCACGCAACCGCGACTTCAGACTCAAATCCATGACCGACGACATTCGACTCTGCCGTACGTTCCAGACCGCACCGGCCGCCGTCCCGAAAGACGACTCGGCGAAGTACCTCGTCTCCGCGCTCACCGCGGAGGGCTTTCAGGCCCCCGACTGGCTCGTGCCCGACATGGAGGACGGCACCGCGCCCAACATGAAGGCCGAGGGCCTCGAGAACACGATCGAACACGTCCCCCAGCACGACTTCCCCGGCGAGATCTGGCCCCGCGTCGAGTGGAGCTACGAGGACGAAACGTACCGCGATAAAGGCCGCGACCAGATTGACCGGCTCGTCGCCGAACTCGGTGACGAGATCGACGGCGTCGTCGTCCCCAAGGTCGGCCGCCTCGCGGACGTCGAGCGCGCCGCCGAAGTCGTCGCCGACGCCGAGGCCGAACACGGCTACGAGGACGGCTCGATCGGCCTCTCGATCATCATCGAAACCGGCCGCGCCCGCTCGGACCTGCGCGAGATCGCCAAGTTCGGCGAGGACTCCCGCCTGACCGGGCTCGTCTTCGGCCCCGTCGACTACGCCGCCGAACTCGGCGGCCGCAACCTCGGCGATGGGATGCCCCGCTGGGACGGCCTCCTCGAGGCCCTGTCCAACGAGGCCAGCGCCGCGGATCTGGTCTCGATCGGCGGCCCCTTCGACGACCTGTTCAAGGAACGCGCCGGGCTGACCTTCTACAACGCCGACGACTACGCCGACCAGGTCGAACACGAGGCCCGCCTCGGACTCGACGGCTCCTGGTCGCTCCATCCCAAACAGACCCTGCAGGCAAACACCGTCCACATGCCCACGCCCGCGGAACTCGAGCGCGACGTGAGCAAGATCGAGCGCTTCAACGCGGCCAAGGCCGAGGGCACCGGCGCGGTCACGCTCGACGGCCAGATGGTCGACGAGGCCACGTTCAAGAACTTCCGTAACACGGTCCAGCAGGTCCGCGCGATCCACGAGATGCGACCCGGCCAGACCGAGGAGTACTACGACGACGAGCTGCTCGAGCGCACGCTCGACCTCGAACTGTCCTATAACTGATCGGTTCAGTAGCACCGTCGGTC
Organism: Natrinema mahii; assembly: GCA_000690595.2. GTDB lineage: Archaea > Halobacteriota > Halobacteria > Halobacteriales > Natrialbaceae > Natrinema > Natrinema mahii. Next base: position 140,905 of record JHUT02000002.1, read on the forward strand.
GGCGACTCACGCCCACCGAACGCTACCAACGCCGACCGCGAACCGTTCGTCGTCGCTGGTATCGACCCGAACGGCCGCTGTCTTCCGTTTTATCTCGACTTGAGTGCCCTGCAAGGTGACAGCTAGCCTAAGAGACGACTACATACCGCTCTGTAGCCCACATAGCAGCCGCTATACTCGAACCGGAGGATGACAGGCTATGGTCGAACGCGCCGGGACGGACCGATTGTCATGTCGGCTGTCAGTTCCCGATCGGATGCACGGTGCCGACGATCGAACGGACCCACCCGTCCGAACGGGGAGTTCGACGACATCGGCTTCGAGAAGCCGGCGTCGGTCGGTCCTGATCGGGACGGCGGGAATCGCTGCCGCAGCTGGGGTCGGTATTGCGTATACGCTGCGTGGGCTGCCTGATGACGATCACGAGACGGACAGTCTCTCGTGGGAACGCGACCCGAATCTCATTGCCCACCGCGGATTCGCCGGGGAGAACCCCGAAAACACGATCGCGGCCGTTGACGCTGCGACAACCGACACCGAAGCAACCGGGCAGCGGGCGGATCTCATCGAAATCGACGTCGTTCCGACGGCCAACGACGATGTGGTCGTATTCCACGATGACGGGCTGTCCGAACGCGACGACGGCCTCACCGACGCGAACGGCATCGTCTGGGACACCGACACTGAGACCGTTACCAGTGCGGAGGTACTCGACAGCGGTGAGACGGTCCCACTCCTCACGGAGATTCTCGATGCGATCCCGTCGACCGTCGGCGTGAACATCGAACTGAAAAATCCCGGCAGTACGGAGCTTCGGTTCGCTGAAAAACTCCCCAGTAGCGAACTTGCCGAACAGAAAGAGCTCTGGCGACCGTTCGTCGACCGCGTCCTCGAGATCGCTGACGAGTACGACAACGAGATCCTCCTCTCGTCGTTCTACGAGGCCGCGCTTGCGATAAGCCACGAGCGATCTACCTATCCGATCGCACCGCTGTTTTGGGGCTCGATGGACGACGGCCTCGAGATCGCGCGCACCTACGACGCGTCGGCAATTCACCCGCCGATATCGATGATTCAGGGGACGCCGTTTTTCGATAAATCGAATCTGCCGGCCATCGATCTGGTTACACTCGCCCACGAGGACGGCCGCGACGTGAACGTCTGGACGGTCGACTCGACACAGCAGGCCAAACACCTCGCGGCCGCCGGCGTGGACGGCATCATCGCCGATTACTCGGATCTGCTCGCGGGGGCGTCCAGGTGACTGAGACGGGTTCAACTCGTCGTGTCCGGGAGACGCTCTCGGAGTGGGGTGGAAAATATGGGGCAGTTGTTCTTTCCGGAATAGAGATCTACGTAGGTATACCACCCCCTCATATCAGATAATAGTACTCTTAGCAGGACCTATTAGAGTACTTTCGCCTACGTTCTCTCGGATGAACGATACTGAGGACGCGGTAGATGGGATTTCACGTCGGGGCACGCTCGTCAAGAGCGGACTTGCACTGGGTGCGCTTTCCAGCCTGGCAGGCTGTCTGAGCGGAGGCGGAAATCAAGAGATCACACCGATCGCCGACGAACTGACCGTCTGGCACGCGATGGGCGGGACGAACGGAGAGACGCTCGACGGAATCGCCGCCGATTTCGAGAGCGAATACGGGACATCGGTGAATATGGAGTTTCAGGATTCCTACGAGAACGTACTCACGAACACGCTCGCAGGGTTCGACTCCGGAAGTGTCTCGGACATGTTGCAAGTCGACAGCCTGTTCGCTCAGCAAGTGCTCGATACTGAAAGGGTACGACCGGTTGAGAACATTCTCCCGGACGATGTTGATACGGACGATTTCCTCGATAACGTCGCGGAGTTCTTCACCGTCGATGGCGAACTCGCGTCGCTACCGTTCAACAACTCGAACGCGATCATGTACATCAACCGTGATGCCTTCGAGGAAGCCGGGCTCGACCCTGACGACCCACCGCGCACGCTCGCAGAGGTGCGGTCTGCCTCCGAGCAACTCGTCGATCAGGATGTCACCCAGTACGGCATCACCTGGCCGAACCACGTCTGGTTCGTCGAAACGTGGTACGGCTTCGAAGGCGAACTCATGACCGACGCCGAAAACGGGCACGCGGGCGACCCTTCGACGTTCCGAACGCCGGACTCGATCCACGATCTCTTCGACTGGTGGAAGGGGATGGCCGACGACGGCCTCTATACGAACCCGGGAATCGAGGCGTGGGGCGAGGCAACGTCGCTGTTCATCGAACAGGAGACCGCGATGGTCCTGACGAGTACCGCGTCGGTCTCGGGACTGATCGCCGACTCCGAGGACTTCGAGGTCGATGCAGCCCCCTATCCGAGTATCAGTGAGACTCGCGTCGGACCGGTTATCGGCGGTGCGTCGTTTTACGTCCCCGAGGGACTCCCCGAGGATCGCTACGAGGAAATCGGACAGTTGCTCCAGTACATGGCCCAACCCGAGGTACAGACCGAGTGGCACAAAGGGTCGGGCTACTACCCGATTACCCAAAGCTCGGTCGACTCGCTCAGAGCGGACGGCTGGTTCGAGGAGAACCCGATGTACAACGTCGCACTCGAGCAACTCCAGAACGGTGACGCCGATGATCCGGCGACGAAACGGGCCCTGCTCGGACCGGCACGGAACGTCCAGACCACCATTCAGGACAAATCGGTCGACATCCTCAACGCCGACGATATCGGGTCGGAGATCGGCGCCATGAAAGACGAGGTCGAAACGATTCTCGACGACTACTACAACTGATCAGCGAGTCCCATTATCATGTCCACGCGAGAAATATTCGATGGGCGGCTCGAGGCAGCGCTGTTGCTCTTGCCGACGATCATCGTGTCGGTCGTGTTCCTGTATTATCCGACGGCACTGGCGGTCCGAACCAGTTTCTTCGACTCTGGGTTCGGTCGACAAGACGAGTTCGTCGGCTTCGAAAATTACACCACGTTGCTTACCAGCTCGGACTATCACTCGAGTATCCTGCTGTCGGTACTGTTCGCCGCGATCGTTGTCGTCGGCGTGATCTCGTTTTCGCTGTACGTGACGTTTCTCATCCACGAGGTGGAGTACGGCCAGACTGCGTATCTGCTCTCCGTCATTTGGCCGTACGCGCTCCCGCCGGCAGTCGGTGCGCTCGTGTTCTTGTTCATGTTACATCCGACGCTAGGCGTCGTAACCGGGCCAATCGAGGCGCTCGGGATCGACCTCAACTGGTTCAGTAACGGGTCGCAAGCGTTCGTCGTCGTGGCCCTCGCGGCGATCTGGAAGCAGATCGGCTACAACGTGATCTTCATGATCGCTTCGATGAACACGATTCCCGACGCACTCACCGAAACCGCTCGACTCGATGGAGTGAGTCGGTTTCGTCGTCTCGTCTCCGTCTACGTCCCGATAATGACTCCCACGCTGTTCTTCCTCGTGATCATCAACACGATTTACGCGTTCTTTAGTACGTTCGCGCTCGTCGATCTGCTGACCAGCGGTGGTCCCTCGGGCGCGACGAACATCCTGATTTTCGATCTGTATCAGGAGGGGTTCTCGTTCTTCAATTTCGGCATCGCATCCACGAAATCGGTCATCCTCTTTCTGGTCGTTGGCATCCTCATGTACGTCCAATTTCGTGTGACTGACAAGTACTCGTACTACGGTGGGTAGAATGGACGGAGTCATCCAATACACGAAACGCCGCATCGATGCAGTGATCGGACGAACCCCCGAGCAGACGGACCAGGGGAGCAACGCTGGCATCCATCTCCAACTCTGGGTGCTGGTGTTTCTGGTGGTGTTTCCCATCGCCGTTGCCCTCATCGTGAGTACGAAACAACAGGGGATCGTCACGAGCCTCGGCGATCTCGCTCCCGGAACGTACGCGCTCGAGAACTATCGGGAGGCGATCGTCGACTACAACTTCGGCCGGTTCATGTGGAACTCGCTGGTGATGTCGACCGTCGTCGTCGCTGGGAAGCTCGTCATCTCAGTCTGTGCGGCGATGGCGATCGTCTACTATCGGGTTCCCTACAAGGACCTCGTGTTCTTGTTCATCCTGTTTACGCTCCTGCTACCCGTCCCGGTTCGGTTTATTCCGCTGTATCAGTTGATCAACGACTTCGGGTGGGGGAACAGTTTGCTCGCGATCACCGTTCCGTATCTCGCCAGCGCGACGGCGGTGTTCATCCTTCGACAGCACTTCCTCTCGATTCCGACGTCGATCGTCGAAACCGCCAAATTAGACGGCGTCGGACCGATACAATTCATGGTCTACGTGCTGATCCCGATGTCGAAAGGCGTCCTCGTCGGCGTCTCCATCATCATGTTCGTCTACGCGTGGAATCAGTACCTCTGGCCCCTGGTAATTATCAACTCGGAGGCCAATCAGGTTGCACAGGTCGGCCTGCAGTTGCTTCAAGGCGACGTTCAGGGCGGCCAACTCTCCTGGTCACTGGTAATGGCGGGATCGATGCTAACCCTGATTCCGCCGCTGGTCTTGATGATCATCTTCCGGAAACCGCTCCTCGAAACGTTCACGATTCAACAGAAATAACAATGACAACAATCAAACTGCAGAATCTCCGCAAGGAGTTCGACGATGTCGTCGCCGTCAACGGAATCGACCTCACCGTCGAGGACGGGGAGTTCCTCGTGATCGTCGGTCCGAGCGGCTGTGGCAAGAGTACGACGCTCCGGCTCCTCGCCGGGCTCGAGCAGGCAACGGACGGCCGGATCGGTATGAACGGCCGGGACGTCACCGATACCGAGCCGAAAAACAGGAACGTCGCGATGGTGTTCCAGAACTACGCGCTCTACCCCCACATGACGGGGCGACGGAACATCACCTTCGGAATGAAGTCCGCCGGATCGTTCACCGACGAGGATATCGACCGGCGAGTCGAGGAGGCCGCGGAGACGCTCGACATTACGGATCTCCTCGATCGAAAACCCCAGGCCATGTCCGGCGGCGAACGCCAGCGGATCGCACTCGGTCGCGCGATCGTCCGCGATCCGGACGCGTTTTTGATGGACGAGCCGCTCTCGAATCTGGACGCGAAACTCCGGATTCAGATGCGCGCCGAGCTAACGAGACTCCACGCGGAACTCCAGACGACGACGATTTATGTCACACACGACCAGACGGAGGCCATGACGCTCGGCGAACGAGTCGTCGTCATGAACGACGGGCAGATCATGCAGGTCGACTCGCCACAGGTGCTGTACGATTTCCCGGAGAATCGCTTCGTCGCCGAGTTCATCGGCGATCCGGCGATGAACATGATCGATGTCGCGGTCGAACACGGGACCGCGGTCCACGACGCCTTCGAACTGCCACTTCCCAGCGATGGTGGCGAAGACGGGAGCACCGAAACGAGCCTTGGCGCTCGGCAATCGAAAGAGCAGCAGGCCGCGGTTCTCGGTATTCGCCCGGAGGACTTCTATCTGGCACGGGAGTACCCCGATCTCGGCGACGAGACGTTCACAGCCACGGTCGACGTCACCGAACCGCTCGGAGATAGCCTCCTCATACACTGTTCGGTTGGCGACGCCGCTTTCAAAATCCAGGCCGAACCGCGAACGTCGCTGCAGACGGGTGACGAGATCACGGTCACGTACGATCCGGAGCGACTCCACCTCTTCGACCCGGAGACCGGTGAGGCAGTCTATCACTCGGCGAACGCTCCCGCGTCACCCGAGCGAGTCGAACAGGCCCCTCGAGGGTAGACGGCCTGTGAGTCGCCCGTTCGGAGTCCCCGGACACTGACTACAGTTCAGTTCACTACCGTGGTTGACCGCGATTTTCGATGGCGAGTACGGTTGGACTGGCCGCGACCTCGACGGATTGGACACTCCTCACGAAACGACGATGGGGATGGGAGTTGCCGCTCGCGACGTTGCTCGCGGCAACATACGGTGGGGATGGGAGTTGAACTACGCCGAGACGGTCCGGCTCGCTCACTTCGTTCGCTTCCCGGCTGCGACTCGTCTCGTTCAAATCCATCTTGACGCTTTGCTCCTCACGTCCGTTCATCGTGAGAACGTCGTTCTCACGAGCGTTCACTCGCTTCGCTCGTGAACACGTCGCAAAAGCGGTGGGGATGGGATTTGAACCACGCCCGAGAACCTGCTCGCTACGCTCGCAGAACCTCGGTCTGATTCAAATCCCAACGTGTCGTCTTCTCACTCGCGATACTCCTCGTGGTTCGAAAGACGCTGGGCGTCTTTCGTCATCACGAAACGGCTTCGCCGTTTCGAACGACTTCGCTCGTCGTATCGTACTCGTGAGAAGACGGTGGGGATGGGATTTGAACCCATGAGGCTTGACAGCCACCTGCTCTCAAGGCAGGCGCGTTGGGCCGCTCTGCCACCCCACCTCACCTATCGCTTCCGCACACGCTCAAAAAGCCTTGTCGGTCTATTCGCGCTCGAGTCCGCCGTCCGCACCGATCCGAAGCCCCAGTTCGCCCACGAACGCCGCGGTCGCCTCGCCACCCGCCCGACCGGCCGCGCGTCGCGCCTCGAGGCCGGCGATCGTCTCTCGGAGTCCGGCCGGCGTCCGGATCGTCGGGAGCATCGGCGCGAACCCGACGCCGAGGCCGGCGTCGGCCCCTCGACGAGCGAGCGTCGACAGTTCGGGCGTCCCGTAGGCGTCGGCGAAGTCGATGGGAGCAGAAAAACCGGCGAAGTAGACGCTCCCGCCGGTCGAGGGCCCCAGGACGACGTCGTCGCGGCGCAGCGACATCGCCGCGCCGTCGATCTCGGTGCGGGCCACCAGCGGGGCCGTCGGCTCGAGGACGCCGACGCTCTGGGCCCCCTCCTGCTCGAGCAGGTGGGTGACCGTGTTGCCCACGCGAGCCGAGCGAGTCGAGCCGACCTGTCGCTCGAGTCGGACATCGGCGTCCTCGCCGAGGGCCTCGACGACCAGCGCCCGGACCTCGGCCTCGGGGTCGCCGTCGGCGTCGGCGTCGGTCTCGGGGAGGGTCTCGGCGTCGCGGTAGTTGACCAGGAGGTCGCCGCCGCTGGCGGCGACGGCTCGGCAGACGTCGGCGACGGCGGCTTCGTAGAGGGCCGCGGCCTCGGAGGCGGTCAGCGGCGACTGGTCGGCGAGCGCGGAGAGGACGAGCCCGTCCCGCGGCGGGTCGACCGGAACGACGACGATCATAGCCGGTACTCCGCGGGCGCGGTCCTTGAACGCGGCGCTTCCCGAGGGGGAAGTGCCGGACACCGAAAGACCACGAATTATAGTGGAGGAGTGCGTGCGAGTCGGTATGGACGAACGTTCGATCGCTGGACTGGTCGCGACGGCTGTCATCGCCGCGCTGGCGGTCCTCGGCCTGTACGGGTTCGGAACCGGCTATCTGCTCGACTCGCCCGGCGACTACCTCGCGCCGTCGATGGGCGTCCTCGCCGTCGCCGTCGTCGCCGTCGGCGCGCTGATCGCCTCGGGCATCGGCTCGGGCCGCTGGCGCGAGAACCCCTACTGGTAGCGCCGCTCGATCACCGCCGCTTCCTTACCGCTCCTGTCGCCCCTTCGTCTGCCGATAGTCCGACGCCATCAGCTCGACGAACGCCTCGAGCCACGCCTGCGTCTGCTCGGCGGTCTGCTCGCGGGGCTCGAGCATCGGGACGAGTTCGAAGCCACGGCCCCGGATGCGCCGCGCGTGATCGGCCGGGAACCCGAGGTCCGCCACGGGCGTCGTCGTGTACTCGCGGCCGAGTTCCGAAAGCGCGCGCTCGCCGACCGGGATCAGGATCTCGGGGTTTATCATCCGGATCTCGGCGCTGAGATACGGCTCGCAGTTGCCGATCTCCTCGTCGGTCGGTCGCCGGTCGGGATCGCGACAGCGCGTGAGCGTCGTCAGGTAGACGTTCTCGAGGACGGGCGCGTCGGCCGGCGAGTCGACGGCACAGAGCCCGAGTCGCTCGAGGGTGCGCCGGAGCCCGCCGTCGCCGTCGCTCCCGCCAGCGCCGGCGAAGGGGACGCCGGTTTCGTCGGCGCGGGCGGTCGGCCGCTCGCCGACGAACAGGAAGTCCGCGGCCACGTCGCCGTAGCCGTGGACGACCCGCTCGCGTGTCTCACAGAGCGCCGGACAGTTCCGACACGCCTCGTCCATGCCGTAGGGGTTCGCTCGAGACCGTTGGTTCGCGTCCACAGTGGCTTCTCGAGGCGGATCGACAAAAGCGCCGCGCCGAGGAGGCGGCGGCCGAGACCGCTGCCGGCCCGCTCTCAACGGCCGAGGCCGCCGCGGTCGTTGACCTCGAGGATGAACTTGACGTTGCGGACGATTTCCTCGGGGGTAGTCTCCTCCGCGTCGTCGTAGAGGTCGCTGGTCCGGTAGAGGATGTTCGCGAGCTGTTTGCTCTCGCTGGTCTCGCCGCGGACGTCGTCGGCGATCTCCCGCAGCCGGTCTACGCGTTCGGGATCGGGCTCGAACCCGTCCGTCCCGACGGAACCGCCCTCCCCCTCGTTGCCGTCGCTGCCGTCGGTCATCGGTCGGGCGAGGCGGCCTCGTTGCGCCGGCTCTGGGAAATCGCCTGCCGGTGAACGATTCCGGTGTTGTTGGCGACGTTCTCGGTGATGGTCCGGAGGGCGTCGCTGGTCGCATCGCCGTCTTTCAGCACCGTCGGCTTGCCGCCGTCGCCGCCCTCGCGGACGGCCGGATCGAGCGGGATCGAGCCGAGGAACGGTAGGTCGTGTTCCTCGGCGAAGGTCTCGCCGCCGCCGGAGCCGAAGATGTCGTGTTCGCCGCCACAATCGGGACAGGCGAACGTCGACATGTTCTCGGCGATCCCCAACACGACCGTGTCGTGTTTGGCGAACATCTCGAGGCCCTTGCGGGCGTCGTCCAGTGCGACGTCCTGGGGCGTCGTGACGATGACCGCGCCGGTGACGGGCATGGTCTGGAGCATCGTCAGCTGGGTGTCGCCGGTCCCCGGCGGGAGGTCGACGACGAGGTAGTCGAGATGGCCCCACTCGACGTCCTCAGTGAGCTGGGTGATGACCTTGTGGACCATCGGACCGCGCCAGATGACGGGGTCGTCCTCGCCGGTGAGGAAGGCCATGCTCATCAGCTTCACGCCGTACTTCTCGGGCGGGACGAGCGTCTCCTCTTCGGTCGCCATCGGCGGCTCGTCGGCGTCGACCATCCGCGGGACGTTCGGGCCGTAGACGTCGGCGTCGAAGAGGCCGACGCGGGCACCCAGTTGCGAGAGGCCGGCCGCGAGGTTGACCGCGACGGTCGACTTGCCGACGCCGCCTTTCCCGGAGGCGACGGCGATGACGTTCTTGACGTTCGGGAGGACCTGGTCCTCGCTCGTGAGGTCGTCGCGGTCCGGGACGCTGGCGGTCAGGTCCGGCTCGAGGCCCGCGTCGGTCAGGACCTCGCGTACCTCGGCGGCGATGTCGCTCTCGCTGGGGGAGTAGGGAGCGCCGAGTGCGAGATCGATCGCGACCTCGTCGCCGTCGACCGTGATGTCGTTGACCAGTCCAAGCGACACGATATCGTCGCCGAGTTCCGGATCCTCGACCGTCCGGAGGCGGTCGCGAACGGCGGCTTCGTCCATGTCGATAGGTTCGTCCGACGGTCGAAAAGGGTTGTGTTCACCGGAGAAAAGCGTCGCCGCCGGCTCGCGAGATCGACGGCGTCGGGGAGCAATCGATCGCGACCGGGTCACTTACCCGCGATTCGCCTCGAACCACTCGACGGCGAAATCGACGAGCGGCCGCTGGGCGAGCAGTTTCGCGTCGCCGACGCCCACCCGGCCGGCTTCGAACGCGTCCGGGCGGGCGCGTTCGAACGCCTCGCCGCAGTCCGGGAAGTCGCCGTCGTCGACGTCGAGGGCCTCCCACTCGACCCACTCGCGTTCGCCGTCGACGACCACTGCGCTGGCGTGGCTCGTCCGCTCGAGGTCGATGTCCGCGCGATACTCCGCGAGGTGGAGCGAGGTGTTCGTCGCGTGAGTGGTGCCCAGAAACAGGACTCGACCCTCGAGGTCGGAGAGCCGGGCGAGCGGCGACGATTCGCCGAGCGAGTCGTCGTACGGGTGCTCCCCGGTAACGAACTCGGCGTCGGCTCCCCACGCGGCGAAGGAGTGTTGTGGGTGGGCGCTCCGGCGGACGCCGGGATACGAGCGGAAACACTCGGCGATGGCTCCCATCCCCTGCGTCGGCGTCGCTGCAGGCCGGTACGGCGGCATCTCCTCGCGGATCGTCTCGTACCAGGAGTCGGGAACCGGCGGGTTCCCCATGTTCGTGGGGTCCCTGTTACCGGGCGAGTGCGTCGGCATCACGAGGGTACCGTCGTCACCGATCACGCGCTGGAGGGCGTCGACCACGGCAGGAGCGCCGCCACAGACCCACCCCAAGGAGGACAGCGAGCCGTGGACCAGCACCGTCTCCCCTGCCGTCACGCCGAGGTCGCGCAGATCCGTCGTCAGCGACTCGACCGTGATCGGCTCCGACGATCGCGCTTCGGGAAGCGGGTCGCTCATGAGCCGACGTGATCGGGTCGCGACATAAGTTTCGTGGCGAAACGGCCCTCGGGCGCGCCGTTCGACGCGGTCACCGCATGAAGTCGAACCGCGGCCCGCCGTAGGTCGGCGGCTCCGGCTCGAGTTCGACCCCTTGCTCGTAGCGGACGAAATTGAGGTAGAACGGGCGGCCACAGCCCTCGACCGGCTCGCCCTCGAGGTCGGTGACGGGGCCGTCCTCGCCGCAGACGAACTCGATCCCGTCGGCCGACTCTCGGTCGGGATCGTCCGGGCTCGCGTACTCCCAGCCCGGCTGGCGGACTTTGGTGACTGACCGGTCTGCCAGGTCCGGCGGTCGCTCGAGGCTGACCATGGCGTTGCAGTGGGGACAGGTGTAGCGGACGGTGACGGTCATAGGGCGGGCTAGGGGCTGTGGCAACCTATACCGTTCGCCGGTTGCCGATGCGGTTCCGAACGGTTTCCCGCTCGCGCTCCCATGGTCCGCTATGACCGAGTTCGACTCCGAGAAATTCGAGGAGAAGTACGTCTCCGATCCTGTCGGCTGTAAGTCAGTGTCGCGATTCGCCGGGCCATTCCCGGCGAATCGCGTAACCGGTACAGCCGACAGGATACGTCGAGGACCTCGAGGCGGCCTACTCCGCGGCCTACCAACAGCTCCACGGCCGGTACGACTCGACGATCCTCAAAGCGATCGACCGACAGGTGTTGAGCGAGAGCGAGCCGTTCTACGAAGGAAGCGCGGAGCCACGTCGAGGGAACTCTCCGAGTTCCCGACCATTGGAAGACGAAGTCTTCCAAGACTCCGCGGATGAGTCGAGCGGACAGCGTCCGCGAGACCACGAGGGTGAGTTCCGTGTCGAACTCCCCGACGATATCCGCGACCGAGTCGGTCCCGTTGCCGACCACGAGCAGTTCGACGCCGTCCTCGAGACGCTCGTCGATCGGATCGAAGCCGAACTGCGGAAGCAGTTCGAGTTCGACGAGACCGAGTGACGGCGATGCGAGAGTTCGCCTGAGACTACCCGGAACACCTTTCCCGATGACGGGAAACCGTGTAGGTATGATCGACGAGACGGCCGAGGAAATCCGGGAGATGCAGACGCACAGTTCCTCGGTGGTTGCGGTCCGTGCCGCCCAGGCCCTAGCAGAGTTGACCGAACGGGAGTTCGCCACCGTCGAGGAGTACGTCCGCGCCCTCGAGCGCAACGGCTCCGTGCTGCGGGGGGCAAACCCCTCTCACGCCTCACTGCAGAACGCGGTTCGGGAGGTCGTCGACGACGTGACCGACGCCGATCCCGACAGCGTCGAGGACGCCCAACGGCTCACCAGCGAGACGATCGACGCGGTCGTCTCGCGGATCGAGTCCGGCAAGCAGTTGGCCGCCGAGAACGCCGTCGACGTCCTCGAAGACGGCGCGACGCTTTTGGTTCACGACTACTCCTCGACCGTCCAGGCGGCCCTCGAGCAAGCGACCGACGCGGGCAAGACTTTCGACGTCTACGTCACCGAGGCCCGACCGCGGTATCTCGGCCGCAAGACCGCACGGGAACTGGCCGCCATGGACGGCGTCGACGCGACGCTGATCACCGACGGCGCACACGGGATCTACCTCGAGGAGTGCGACCGGGTCGTCGTCGGCATGGACTGTATCGTCGAGGACACGCTGTACAACCGGGTCGGAACCTTCCCGATCGCGTCGACGGCCGACCGGCTCGACGTGCCGGTCACCGTCCTCGGCGCGTCCTCGAAGATCGTCTCCGAGGGGTTCGTCTTCGAGAACGAACACCGGCCCGGCAGCGAGGTGATGGCCGAACCCGCCGACGGGTTCGCCGTCGAGAACCCCGCCTACGACGCGACCCCGGTGGACCTGCTCGAGAGCGTCGTCACCGACGAGGGGCGCCAGGAGTTGTGAGCCGCCTCGGCCTGCGCTATCCGTAGCTCGGATCGACCCGTCAATACGGTCGACAGTCGTCGCCGCATGACGACAGCCTATACCACTCTCTGACGTACGGTCCGTATGCGTCTCGTACAGGTATTCGTCCCTCGAGGCGAGCTGGATCTCGTTCTCGAGACGGCGGACGACGCCGGTGTCGATTACAGCGTCTCCCGGGATACGGACCGCGGCGAGTTCGAGGCCGTCGTCTCGATTCCGCTTTCGCCGTCAGGTGTCGAACCGCTGCTGTCCGCTCTCCGAGACGCGGGCCTCGACGAACGGTCGTACACGGTCGTCACGGCGGCCGAGGTGATCGTCTCGAGTCGAACTGACGCCGTCACCGGGCCGGCTTCCGGGACGCGGATCTCCCGGGAGGAACTCCGGGCACGAGCGGCCGACCTCGCGCCCGCGGCGTCGACGTACTTCAGTCTGCTCGTGGTGAGTACGGCGATCGCGACGGCGGGACTGTTGCTGGACTCGGCGGCGACGATCATCGGCGCGATGGTCGTCGCCCCGCTGATGGGGCCCGCACTCGCGGCGAGCGTCGGCGTGATCGTCGACGACGAGTCGCTCGCGACACGTGGCGTCGTCCTGCAGGGGGCGGGGCTGGTCGTCGCGATCGCGACGGCGGCGCTGATCGGGTGGGCGCTCAGGGGGACGGTGTTGCTCACGCCGGGGTTCGACATCACGACGGTACCCCAGATCCACGAGCGGATCACGCCGAACGTTCTCGCGTTGTTTCTCGCGCTGGGCTCGGGCGTGGCCGCCGTCGTCAGCCTCACTCGGAACGTCGGCTCGGTCCTCGTCGGCGTCGCGATCGCCGTCGCGCTCGTTCCCCCCGCCGCCACTGCGGGGCTCGGAATCGCCTGGGGGAACCCGGAAGTCGTCGTCACCGCCGGAACGCTCGTTCTCGTGAACATGCTCTCGATCAACCTCACGGCGCTGTTGCTGCTGTGGGCGTCCGGCTACCGACCGCACCGAGCCGCGGACATCGATCGCGTCTACGGTCGCCTCCGCTCCCGAATCGTCGTCCTCCTCGTGGCGATCGTCGTTCTCTCCGTCGTCCTCGGCGGCGTCACGTACGGGACGTACCGCACTGCCGCCGTCGAACACGATGCGAAGACCGAACTCGAGGCGATGAGCGACGAGGGGCGGACGGACGGGACCGGCCTGTCCTTCCGTGAGAGCGACGTCGACTACGAACTCGTCGACGTCTACACCGGCGATCGGCCCGTCATCACCGTTCTCGTCGAACGACCGCCGGGCGAGCGGCTCCCGGCCGACTTCGCCGACGACGTCCGCGACCGGCTGGCGTCGGCGGTCGGCGTCGATCTCGAGGTCGTCGTCGAACTGGTCGATACGCAGCGAAGCGGCTGACGGGACTACTCGCGCTCGCCGAACGTCCGCGGCGATCCCTCGGTCGGAGCCGCCCACTCGACGGCGTTGCGAAGCACCCGTCGAACCACCTCGTTCTCGTAGATCGGATACGTCTCGTGGCCCGGTCGAAAGTAGAAGATCCGGCCGCTTCCGCGGCGGTAACAGCAGCCGCTGCGGAACACCTCGCCGCCCGCGAACCAGCTGACGAACACCAGCCGATCGGGCTCGGGCACGTCGAACGGCTCGCCGTACATCTCCGTCTCGGGGAGGGCGATCGATTCCGGGAGCCCGTCGGCGATCGGATGACCGGGATCGACGACCCAGAGCCGCTCCGTCTCGCCGTCCTCGCGATACTGGAGGCGACAGGAGGTCCCCATGAGCCGTGTGAACGGCTTCGAGTAGTGGGCCGAGTGCAGCGGCACGAATCCCATCCCCTCGAGGACTCGCTCCCGGACCCGATCGGCGACGCCGTCCGCGACTTCATCGTGGGCCTCGTGGCCCCACCACAGGAGGACGTCCGTCGCCTCGAGGACGTCCGCGGTGAGCCCGTGGTCGGGGTCGTCGAGCGTTGCGGTCCGGACCTCGTGGTCGTCGGCGAGCGCCTCGGCGATCGTCTCGTGGATGCCGTCGGGGTAGACCGCCGCGACGGCGTCGTCCTCCCGCTCGTGGCGGTACTCGTTCCAGACGGTGACTGCGACCATGACCGGGCGGTTGGGGCTCGAGTCCTTAGCACGCTCGGTCAGTGCGCTGACTGGTCATCCGAAAGATGGTATTTATTCACCGAATAGAGAAATTCACGCAAAAATAGAATAGTAAAACTCGATATGCAAAACGTCCACACGCATTAATCGGTCACAACCCTTATTTTGGTCGCCGACCGCTTCTGCCTATGGAACGGGATCGAACACAAGCGACATCGAAACGGCACCTTTCTCACTGCGAGCCGTTCTCGGATGCGACGGGATCGGGGGTTGAACGATGATCGGCGACGGGATTGGGGTCGGCATCGTCGGCCTCGGCGGGATGGGCACCCTCCACGCGCGCAGCGTCCGCGACCTCGGTGCTGCGGTCGTCGCCGGCGCGGACCTCGTCCCGGAGCAGCGCGACCGCTTCGCCGAGGAGTTCGGCGCGCGGACCTACGAGACCCACGACGATCTCCTCGAGGACGACGCAGTCGACGCCGTCATCGTGACGACGCCCAACCGGTTTCACGAACCCATCGCCGTCGCGACCCTCGAGGCCGGCCGCGACGTCCTCGTCGAGAAGCCGCTTGCCCACACCCTCGAGAGCGCGGAGCGGATCGCCGAGACGGCCGCCCGCGCGGACGGGATCTGTATGGTCGGCTTTCACAACCGCCACGCCGCGTCGATGGCCATGTTCGACGAACAACACGCCCGCGGCCGGTTCGGCGATTTGACCCACGTCGAGGCCGACTACGTCCGCCGGCGCGGCGTCCCCGGCCCCGGCTCGTGGTTTACCGATTCCGAACTCGCCGGCGGCGGTGCCCTCCTCGACATCGGCGTTCACGCGCTCGATCTGGCGCTCTACGCGCTCGATTTCCCCGACATCGCCGAGGTCAGCGGCGTCACCCGGACCACGTTCGGGACCAGCGAGGAGTACGCCGACCCCGAGGGGTTCGGCGACAACTGGGACGCCGAGGCCGAGACCTACGAGGTCGACGACTCCGTCAGCGCCTTCATCCGGACCGCCGACGGGCGAACCGTCTCGCTCGAGGCCGCGTGGGCGACTAACCGCGAGGAGAGCATGGACTTCAAAGTCCGCGGCACGGAGGCGGGCGCCCAGTTCGACATCGGCGACACGAACCTGCGGATCTTCGAGTCCGGTACCGCCGGCTCCGACCACTACGCCGACGTGGAGATGACCGGCGATACTGCGATGACCGGCTACGCCGAACAGGACGAGCAGTTCCTCGAGGCCGTCGCCGCCGGGACGACGCCGGAGTCGAACACGGTCGAAGAGGCCCTGACCGTCCAGCGGGTCATCGACGCGATCTATCGCTCGAGCGAGTGCGGCCGGTCGGTGACGCTCGCAGAGTCGACGCTGACGGACGCCCAACTCGAGCGGGCGACGCGGCTGGAGTGATTTTCTCGACCTTCGAGAGGCGACGGCAGCGCGGAACGAAACGACGACGGTCTCCGAACGGCCGCGAGACGAGTCCCTCAAGAGCAGCTGCTCCGCGCCGGTAAAAACAGGAAAACCGCCCGTTCGGGCCCGATCAGAGGACGTCGTCGAAGTCGTGGTGGCCGTGGATGTCGACGCCCTCGGCGGTGATCTCACAGAGGAAGACGCCGTTACCGGAGCCGGTGTCGCGCTCGACGGCGGATTTGATGCCGCGGGCGGCGACGGTCTTGGCTTCCTCGGTGGACATGTCCGGTTCGTAGGCCTGCTCCAAGTGACCGTAGGCCAGTTGCATGCCCGAGCCGGTGACGGTGTAGTCGTCTTCCATGACGCCGCCGGCGGGGTCGATGCTGTAGACGTGGCTCCCCTCGTCGTCGACGCCGCCGAGGATCGGGTGGATGGCGAAGAACGGGCCGCCGCGGGCGAAGTTGCCCGCCAGCGTCGCCAGCGCCTCGATGCTCATGTCCTCGCCGCGGCGGGCCTCGTAGAGGTTGACCTCGGCCCGAAGCGTCGAGATAAAGGACTGGGCACCACCGACGGAACCGACCAGCGTTAACGCGGCGGTCGGGTGGATCTGTTCGACCTTCTGGACGTTCTTGTTCGAGACGAATCGCCCGCCGAGACTGGCGCGCATGTCCGTCGCGATGACGACGCCGTCGGCGGTCGAGATGCCGATCGTCGTCGTTCCCGTCTTGTTGACGTTCTCGAGGTCGGCCTGCGTGAGATCGTTCTCGGGGAGGGAGCCGACCTCGGGCTCGTAGGGGTTCGGCTCGTCGGCCAGCTGCTCGACCGTCCGGGAGAAATCGGAGTCGTTCGTGGGCGTATGCATTGACCGATGTCTACGGCCGGGACGATATAAAACACCGGCGGTCACAACCGTCGTTTCCGCTTCCGACGACGGGTCGAGCCGACGCGTATCGGACGCCGGCGACGGGCTCCGCTCGAAGACGGACGTCATGATCGTCGCGGTCGTCTACGACAGCTGGAACTGTCAGATCGACGTGCGTCACGCCGGCGCGGTGTCGGGCGAGTGCTGGCCGATCGGGATGTCGACGTCGATCTCGTCGTACCAGACGACCGGCCGCTTTGCGCGCCCGTTGTCCTCGAGGTCGACGAGGCCGTAGTCGGCGAGTTCGGTGACGTTGTCGGTCACCTCCGGCGGATGACGGTCGACGCTCCGGGCGAGTTCACGGATGCTCTCGGGTTCGTGATCGGCGATCGCCTCGAGCAGTTCGAGGTTCGTCGGTCGGAAGATCCGGCCGAACGTCTCGAGATCCTCGACAGAGAGCGGCGACGGCTTCGGGTCGACACTCTCGCCGGCATCGAGTGCTGCAAGCGTATCCTCGAGGTCGCTGCGATCGGACGACGAGTTGATTCGGACGTGGAGTGTTCGGGTCATGGATTTAGGGGTTCGGTCGGTCACCAGTCGGTTCGCTTGTCTAACAGTTGATCGCGACCGGCGAGGGGTCGAGGCTTATCTTCTCGACGCACGAGCGGCTGGTCAGGGACCGGTACCGGCGGTTCGTCGGCGAACAGTCCGCGAAAACGAGCGACTCGAGTCGGGTCGTTAGCGCCGTGCGGATTCGTACGCCCCCTCGACGGTTTCGATGAGGCGGTGGATCGGGAGGGTGAGGCCGGCCTGTCGGGCGGCGATCGCGAGCGGCATCGCGACGATACCGATCACGATACAGAGCTGGTACAGTGCGAACAGCGTCGCGTGGTACGCGCGGGATATCATCAGCGTTCGTCAGTCCCCAGACGGAGCCCATATATAAGTCTTCCTGAAAATAGGAAATCATAATGATAGTAAATCGGCTATCGGGTCGACGCCTGCTTGCGATTCAACTACAGTTTCTACGCGTCCAACTCGAGGCGGACTCGAGTCGATCTACGGGTATGTCGGGGGGAATCGATCGGG
This sequence comes from Natrinema mahii, assembly GCA_000690595.2. GTDB lineage: Archaea > Halobacteriota > Halobacteria > Halobacteriales > Natrialbaceae > Natrinema > Natrinema mahii. Next base: position 158,786 of record JHUT02000002.1, read on the forward strand.
GGATTTCCCGTAACTTATGGGAATAATGCGATTCACGTGCGCACGATCGGACCCGGACCGAGCGGAGGCCGTCGCCGGCGACGAGTCCTCGATCGAATCCGATCGGCGACCGCCTCGAACGGCGACAGATACCGACGCCGACGAACCGCAAGACAGGAAACCCCCCGGAACGACCACCACGTATGGGCAATTATCTCGTCGCGATGGAAGCGGCATGGCTCGTTCGTGACGTCGAGCAGATCGACGACGCGATCGGCGTCGCCGTCAGCGAAGCCGGGAAGCGACTCAACAGCGAAGACATGGACTACGTCGAGGTCGAGGTCGGCGCGACGGGCTGTCCCGCCTGTGGCGAACCCTTCGACTCGGCCTTTATCGCGGCCGACACCGCCTTGGTCGGACTCGCACTCGAGATGGAAGTGTTCAACGCCGACGGCGAGGAACACGCCTCCCGAATCGCGAAAAGCGAGGTCGGCGGCGCGCTGCGGGACGTGCCGCTGTCGGTCGTCGATATCGCCGAAGTCCCCGACGACGACGAGTAGCAACTCGCGGCGCGGTCCCGAGCGACCCAAAGCTCTTTCTATAACCCGCAGTTATTGTTCCGTATGGAGCTTCCGACGCCTGCCGACCTGCGCCAACGCCGTACCGACCTCGGACTCACTCAGAGCGAACTCGCCGAGACGGCCGACGTCTCTCAGCCGTTGATCGCCCGCATCGAAGGCGGCGACGTCGATCCGCGGCTGTCGACGCTCCGGCGGATCGTCAACGCCCTCGAGACGGCCGAGCACGACGTTATCCGCGCCGCGGACCTGATGAACGAGGCGGTCGTCAGCGTCGCGCCCGACGACCCGGTCAGCGAGGCCGCCCAGCGAATGGAGGAGGAGGCCTACTCCCAACTGGCGGTCATTCAGGACGGGATTCCGGTCGGCTCGATCAGTCAGAGCGACCTCGTCCACCTCGATTCCGAGGACCGCGACGAACCGATCGAACAGCACATGAGCGAGAGCTTCCCGACCGTCTCGAAAGACGCCACGCTGGACGAGATCAGCAACCTGCTCGAGCATTACAAGGCCGTGATGATCACCGAGGCCGGCGAGACCGTCGGGATCATCACCGAGGCCGACGTCGCCGCTCGCCTCTCCTGACGGCTCCCTCGAGTCCGCTATCGTTCGGTCTCCGGCCGCCGTCCGGCTGCGACGAACACCGACCTCCGGGAGCTTCAGTCCCCGTCACGGCTCCGGACGGCTCGGAATCGACGTGTGATATTTCCAATCGGATCCACTACAGTCAAGCGGGAAGATGGATCACTACGATCGGCTGCTCGTGGGCATGTTCGCGTCCCTGGTCCTCGGGGCCGTCCTCGGGCTGTATCTGGCCATCGACGTTCGGTACGGCCTCCTCGCGGGCGCGCTGCTGTCGACCGGGTTCCTCTGGGACGCGATCGTTCGCCGCCCGCCGGTGCCGACGGCAGAGCCCCGATACACGGCGGCGATCGTCCTCTGGCACGGGGCCGTACTCGCCTCGCTCGTCGCTAGCGTGTAGTCTCGGCTCGCGGGATCGACGGGACCGATTTAAGCGACGCGACCGCGTTCGCTGATTCATGTACGATTCCGTTCTCGTTCCGACCGACGGAAGCGATCACGCCGTTCGAGTCGCCCGTCACGCACTGGGGCTCGCGCGGTGGTTCGACGCGACGGTCCACGTAATAAGCGTCGTCGACGTAAGCGCCGCGGGCGGTGTCTTCGACGCCGGCGGCGCCAGCCCCGCGTTCGTCGAGCGCCTCGAGGACGACGCGGCGGCCGCGATCGAGCGGATCGAATCGATGGCCGACGGCGATCGGGTTCGGTCGGCGGTCCTGAAGGGCAGTCCGGCACCGACGATCCTCGAGTACGCCGACGAGAACGACGTCGACCTCATCGCGATGGGGACCCACGGCCGAACGGGCGTGAGCCGCTACGTCACCGGCAGCGTCACCGAACGCGTCGTCCGCCAGTCGGACGTGCCGGTAATGACCGCCCGCGTGACCGAGCGAAGCGAGTGGGCCGGGGGCTACGACGACGTGCTGTTGCCGACCGACGGGAGCGAGCCGGCCGCCGCCGCGGTCGACCACGCGCTCGCGATCGCGACGCGGGCGGACGCGACGGTCCACGTCGTCAGCGTCGTCGACGTCACCACCGTCGCCGGCAGGCCCAGCCTCATGGCCCCCAACGATCTCCTCGCCCAGTTCGAGTCCGACGCGGAAACCGCGGTCGAAACGGCCGCCGCGGCGGTGCGGGACGCGGGGCTCGACGTCGTGACTCACGTCCGAAAGGAGATTCCGTCGCAGGGTCTCCTCGAGTACGTCGATGCCCACGACATCGACCTCGTCACGATGGGTACCCACGGCCGGACCGGGATCGATCGGGTCCTCCTGGGGAGTACGACGGAACGGTTCGTCAGACACGCCCCCGTCCCGGTGCTCGCGGTCGGCCCGGACGCCGACGGCGACGACCGTTCGGGCGCGTAAACGGGACGGACAGCCACGAACGACCGTCGGCGGACGGATCAGGCGTGCCCGGACACCGGCACCGGCTCGTAGGGCTCCTCGAGGTACGCCACGTCCGACTCCGAGAGGTCGATCTCGAGGGCCTCGACCGCCTGCTCTAGGTGGTCGACGCTGGTCGTGCCGACGATCGGCGCGTCGACCCAGTCCTTGTGGAGCAGCCACGCGAGGGCGATCTGGGCCATCGTCGCGCCCTTGTCGGCGGCGACCTCGGCGACACGCTCGTTGATCTCGCGGCCGCCGCCCTCGCGGTAGGGGTGTTCGTACAGGTACTCCTCGGTCTCGCCGCGGGCCGTCGCGTCGATCTCTTCGTGGGGCCGGGTGAGATAGCCCCGGGCCATCGGCGACCACGGAATCACCCCGACGTTTTCCTTGCCACAGAGGGGCAACATCTCCCGCTCCTCCTCGCGGTAGACGAGGTTGTAGTGGTTCTGCATCGTCTGGAATCGCTCGAGGCCGAGCCGATCGCTCGTGTGCAGGGACTCGGCGAACTGGTGGGCCCACATCGAGGAGGCCCCGATATATCGGACGTGGCCCCGACGGACGGCGTCGTCGAGCGCCCGCAGGGTCGTCTCGACGGGCGTGTCGTAATCCCAGCGATGGGGCTGATAGAGGTCGATGGTGTCCATGCCGAGGCGCTCACGGCTGGCCGCGAGTTCCTGCTCGATCGCCTTCCGGGAGAGCCCGCCAGAGTTCGGGTCGTCTTCGCGCATCCGGAAGAACCCCTTCGTGGCGACGACTGCCTCGTCGCGACGGCCCTCGAGGGCCTCGCCGAGGATCCGCTCGGACTCGCCCCGGGAGTACATGTTCGCGGTGTCGAAGAAGTTGATCCCCAGATCGAGCGCCCGGTCGATGATCTCTTTGCTCGCGTCGTCCTCTAAGACCCACTCGCGCCAGTCGCTCGAGCCGAAGCTCATACAGCCCAGACAGATGCGGCTGACCTGCATGCCGGTCGACCCGAGGGTGGTGTACTCCATACCGGCGCTACGAGAACCGACCGGAAAACGGTACGTGGTGCGGCAAACGATACCACATCACGAGGGAGCGGCGAGCGCGGCGTCGCCGTCAGCTACCAGTGCCCGAACAGCCGCTGGATGACGGTGCGGTCGCTTGGCCGTTCGGCCAACAGGACCGAGCTGTCGACCTCGTTGACGACGTCCATGTGCAGCGAGTCGCTCATCAGCCGCGAGATCACGCCCTCCTCGGTCGCGCCGATGAGGACGAGCGTGTGATCGCCGGCCTGTCGGCAGATCGCGCGTTCGACGTCGCCGGAGTCGTCGACGACGAACTCGGCGTCCTCGAGGTCGCGGTCGGCGGCCCACTCGGCGAGGAACTCCTCGCCGCGCTCCCGGTCGTCGGGGCCGGCGACGACGTGTTGCAGCGTGATCTCGGCACCAGAATGGTCCCGGAGCGTGCGCGCGACTTCGGCGCTCAGATCCGAGTCCGGGCCGCCGGCAGTCGGGAGCAGGATCCGGGAGGTGTCCAGTTCGCGGTCCTTGAGGATGAGAAAGTCACAGGGGAGGTTGCTGGTCAGTTCGTTCATCCGGCCCTCGGCGCGACCCTGACCCCACGGCCGGTCGTCGCCCCAGCCGAGCACCACGAGGTCGGCCCGTTCCCGTTCCGCGGTGTCGAAGACGTCCTCGAACGAGCGATGCGAGACGACCGTCGACGTCTCGAAGTCGACGTCGTAGGAGGCCGCACGCTGCCGGACGGTCTCCATGCGGTTCTCGGACTCGGAGACGATCCGGTCGGTCTGTCCCGCACCGTACCGCATCGACGACCGACCCGGCATCTGGACGATGTGGACGGCGTGGACCGTCGCGTTCTCGTGCCCGCTGGCCAGCCGGCAGGCCAGATCGACGATCGTCGACTCCGTGCGGGGGTTGGCGATCGGCACGAGGATCCGATAATCGCCGTTCTCGCTCGCGTGGGCCTCCGCGGTGTCGATCAGCGGCACGTACGAGCGGCCGGCGTAGCTGCCAAACAGCCACTCCCGGATGGAGAGCTGACGGTCGGCCCCTTCGAACCGGGCCGACTCGAGGCGGTGTTCGCTGGTCTGGAAGTAGTTGACGACGGTCACGAGGACGATCCCGCCGATGGTGTTGCCGAGCAGGACCGGCAGGACGAACCCGTAGAGCCCGGTCAGGACGGCGACTTCACCGGCCAGCGCCAGATACACCATCTCGGTGAAGGAGACGACGACGTGGAACAGGTCACCGAGCGGGATCGCGAGGAAAGCCATGTAGACGACGACCAACCGCGAGATCGTATCCTGAGAGGCGTAGACGATCCAGACGACGCCGGCGACGATCAGGCCGGCGAAGGCCGCCTTCGAGAACAGCGTCCACCACGGCGTCTCGACGCCGTGTCGCGCGAGGTCCATCGCCGCGGCCGCCGAATCGTCGTCGAAGACGCCGCCGTAGGAGAGCGCGAGCGCGCCGAGCGCGCCGCCGGCGAAGTTGCCCGCGAGGACGATCGACCAGTGGCGAAGCAAGGCGGGGATGCTGGCCAGTCGCTCGAGGGCCAACGTGACCGGCGGCACCGTGTTCTCCGTGTAGAGCTGGTAGCCGCCGATGATGATATAAATAAAGCCGAGCGGATACAGCAGTTTGCTCAGTATCGGATGGCCGTCGGTCGAGGCGGTCAGCGTGGCATACAGCAGGAACGTGATCGTGATGGAGAAGCCCGCCGCGAGGCCACTGAAGAACAGTTCGCGGCCCCCCGAGGTAATCTCCTCGTCGGCGGCCGCGACGATCCGCTGGAAGATCTCGTCGGAGGAGAACCGGTCGCGCACGACCGCACCGACGGCCGGCGCACCGCTTCTGGACCGTTCGACCGCCTGCCGGACCTGTTCTTGCTCCGACGAGTCGTCGGTCCGCTGTCCCCCGCCGGGCGGCTCTCGGTTCGGCCGTTGCCGATCGGGAGGGTTCGAATCACTCATTACCGCATACGCATTCGGGAAGCGACTAATCGTTTCGCATCTCCTACCGGTGCCGTCGAACGGGCCGAAAACCCACCGCAGAGTCAGAGCGACTCCGGCTCGAGGCGATCGATACCGCGTCGGAGCGCCACGAACGCGGCGATCGCGAGCAGGCAGTAGCCGGCGAGCAGCCCCCACGTGGTCGTCGTCGGGTTCCCGATCGCGAACTTCGCGACGGTGTTCGCGGGGTGTTCCGGGAGGACCGTCGCGACGACCAGCGCGCCGACGGTGGCCACGGAGTAGAGCAGTTGCGCCTGCCGCCTGTCGGGGGCCCACAGCGCGACCGCGACGCCGCCGGTCACCACGAGCAGGGACAGCACGGCGACCAGCGCGACGAGCGCGACCGGGCCGACGATCGCCGTCCCGTTGACGGCGAGCAACGCCAGCCAGGCGATCGCCTGGACCGGTGCCAGCGCCGCGATCGCCAGCAGCTTCGCGTCGACCACCTCGGCGAGCGACAGCGGCGCAACCCGGAGCAACTCGAGGGTGCCCCGCTGGCGCTCCTCGATTAGCGAGTCGACGGCGATCGAACCGCTGATGAACACCGGCAGGAAGCAAAGCAGCGGCACCAAGATTGTGTAGGTGAAGCCGACGTACGGGCTGGCCTCGATCTCGCTCGGCACGGGGACCGGCGAGCGCTCGAGGCGGCCGGCGTCGGCGTTTCGCTGGCGCTCGACGCGTTCGACCTGCTGGAGGGTGTCCCGCAGCTGGACCACGAGCAGGGTCGTCCGGATCCCCTCCTCCGGGGCGGTTACCCTGACGCTGAGCCGGCCGTCGTCGGTCCGGTTCGCGTCGAGAACGGCCGAAACCGAGCCGGAATCGAACGCCTCGTAGGCCGTCCCGCGGTCGTCGAACCGCTGGGCGGTGACGCCGTCGCGGTCGTTCGCGACCGACAGCAGCGTCTCGGTGTCGTCGCCGGTGACCGCGACGTCCAACTCGTAGCCGTCGACGGCACCGGGATCGTACAGCGAGACGAGGCCGACGACCAGAAACGACGAAAAGGCCGCGATGAACAGCTGAATCGCCAGCGCCAGGATAATCGTCTTCTCGGAGCGCAGCGACCCCAGCTCGCGACGGGCGACCGCCCAGCGGGCCCGCCGGCTCGAGCCGGTGTCGGCCCCGCCGTCGGCCCGCGTCGGCGGGTTCGGGTCGCGCGGGTCCGCGTCCCGGTCCCGACCGGGATCGCCGTCACGCGACAAGGGTCAACACCCCCAGGTTGTACGCGACGTGAACGAGCGTCGCCGCGAGGAAGCCGACGGCGTAGCCGGTCCGCCCACGGCTGGCACCGACGGCCGAGATGATCGCCGTCACGACGTGCAGGGCGAGCGGCGCGAGGAACACGACCGCGAGCAGCAGGGGGTCGCTCGAGACGGCCGGGCCGAAGGCGGCGGTCCCGACCGGCAGGTCCGGGAGGCCGACGAACTGGACGACGTGCGTGACCTTCTCGCCGAGGAAGAAGCCGGTCCCCGAGAACGCGCCGAGGACGACGGCGGTCTTCGCGGTGGCGTCGAACCGCGAGCGGGCGAAGCCGGCGTAGACGCCGATGCTTTTGGCCAGTTCCTCGATCGCCGCGGCGGCGACGACCACGGCCGGTACCGCGACGACCTCCGGAACGGCGAACAACAGCGCGACTGAGAGAAGTTGGCCGGCGAAGACGAAGGGAATGAAGAGGACCGACAGCAGAGCGACGCTCCGGCGGCCGCGGAGCCGGTTCGCGACCGCGTCGAGGACCTTCGCCGGGATCGGCTTCTGGGCGAACATGTCCTCCTCGCGGTAGACGCCGACCCCGAGCAGGAACAACACCGCCGCGCTCAGGTAGAACGGTCCCGTCGAGAACAGGTACTCGCCGAACCGAACCGACTCGCCCTGTATATCCATCACGATCAGCGTCAGCGGCGAGATCAGCGCGATCGGGTTCACGTCGGTGAAGATCGCCGGAATGAAGGTGTACGTCGTCAGGAAGACACTGATCGTGACGGTCACGAACGTCAGCTCCTTGAACGACCGGGCGAACATCGCGCCGGTGAACGACGCCGCCAGGAAGAGCAGCGCGATCGGGACGGCAGCGGCGACCGCGAGCGGGCTCCCGTCGATACCGACCGCGATCGCGACGACGATCCCGACGAGCGCGAGCAGGTACGGCAGTGTCTTCCCCGCGACGATCTCGCGACTCGAGGCCGGCGACACCAAGAGGAGTTCGCCGCGGCGGTTGAGCCGTTCGTCCATGATCGTGCTCCCGTAGGCCTGAATCACGAAGTTCATCGGGACGACGAACAGAAAGGCCAGCACGAGCGAATCGAAGGGGAACGGCGGCGCGATCGAACCGGGCGTGCCCGGCGCGCTCGAGGCCCCCGAGCCGCCGACGTTTGGCACCTGCAGGCGGTCGTCGCTGCCGCCGTCTCCGACCTCGTCGCCCCCGTCCTCGCCGGTCGCGGGCTCGTCGCCCCCGTTGTTGTTCCCGCCACTGGTTCCGCTTCCGTCGCCGCTCGATCCGTCCGCGGTTCCGTCTCCGTCACCGCTCGTCCCGCCGGCGGTCGTTCCCTCGAGGTCGCGGTCCCGGTACTCGAGGGAGACGAGGACCGGGTAGGCGGCCGCCTGATCGGATTCCCGATCCATCAGGTTCGCGTTGTACGTCTCCACGGCGCTCCGGAACTCGTCGTAGGCCGCCTCGCCGTTCGGGCCGTCGTGGGCGATCCGCCCGTCGCGGGTCACCACCACGTCGACGGTCGCGTCCTCCCGAAGCGCGACGGTATCGGCGTTCCCGTCACCGGATTCGGCGACTACGTCCTCGAGCGGGACCGGACGGAACTGCTCGCTCTCGACCGCGACGTCGTGATACTGACTGTCCTCGGCGACGCCGACGACGTAGATCTCTCGCTCGAGGCCCAGCCCCTCGTCGGCGACCGAGAGGCCGGCGGTCCCGGCCGCGAGGACCAACACCACGAGCGCGACCGCCGTCTTCCGGTCGACGGTGCCCGCGCTGGCGGTGACTTCCCAGCGGGCGATCCGGCCCGTGCGCGCGATGGACTCGCGGAGCCGTCCGAGTCGCTTGCCGAGCGCACGGTAGCGGCCGTCGCTCACGTTTCCGTCTCCGCCGGTTCGCCGGCGACCTCGAGGAAGATCTCCTCGAGGCTCGGGGTCTTCGTCTGGATGTCGGTCACGCGGCCGCCGCCGGCCTCGACGGCCTCTCGAACGGCCTCGACGGCGGCCATGTCGGCGACGACGTGACGGTACTGCCCGTTCTCCTCGGTGACTTCGACCGGTGAGTCGGCGTCGGCCGGTCCGTCGCTGCCGTCGACCGTCGCGTAGACGTGGTACTCGGTGCCGCCGTGGGCCTCGCGGATCGCCTCGAGCGTGCCGCGGGCGACGATCCGACCGTCGTTCATGATGATGAGCCGGTCGCAGATGCTCTCGACGTGAAAGAGGTTGTGCGCGCTGAAGACGATCGTCTTCCCCTCGTCGCTCAGCTCGCGGGTAAAGTCGATGATGTAGTTGGTCGTCAGCGGGTCCAGCCCCGAGGCGGGCTCGTCGAAGATCAACACGTCGGGGTCGTTGACCAGCGCCCGCGCGATCGCGACCTTCCGTTGCATCCCCTTGGACATGTTGCCGATCCGGCGCTCGCGGTGCTCGAGATCGAGCCGGTCCAGCGAGTCGTGGATCCGCTCGGTGGCCACGTCCGCGGGCACGTCGTAGAGGTCCGCGAAAAATTCGAGGTAGCCGACCGCGGTCATCTCCTCGTAGAGCGGGGACTCCTCGGGGAGGAAGCCGAGTCGGCGGGCCATTTCGCGCTCGCCGGGGGTGTGGCCGGCGACGACGGCGGTGCCGGCGGTGGGCTCGATCAGCCCGGCCAGCATCTTCAGCGTCGTCGTCTTGCCCGCGCCGTTGGGGCCGACGACGCCGAAGACCTCGCCGCGTTCGATGTCGAAGGAGCTGCCCTCGACGGCGACGAAGCCGCCGTACTCCTTCCGGAGGTCGGTTACGTCGAGTATCGCCATTCGTTAGGCCGACGGAGGGAGCCACCCCAGTAAAATCTAGTGGCTGGAGACAGTCAGGAGCGGAGATTAAACGTTACTTAAATAACAAAGGAAGTAGAAAAATTATCTATTGATATCAAGATGATATTGATATGGGTAAAAGATTAACCCGGAGAAGTTCAATTAAGAAGTTAGTTGGTGTAGGTGCGACAACTACGCTTCTTACCGGAGTAGGGAGTGCAAAGAACGATCCGCCAAGTTCGAAAAATAGTGAAGGACATACCAAGGATCAGAGGAGAAGGCTCGGAAATAAAATAGAAAAGATATTTAACAAGTATGGTCAGCCAACTGGTGTCAAAGACTCTAGTTCAGTAGACACCCAATCGGTTCGTTCATTGAATAACAAGGGCGAGAAAATAGGGTCATATGAATTGATATTCGACACAACTTCTAAAACTATTCGCATAAAAAGGCAAGAATCCTCCTATAATGTTACAATTGATGGTGAAGATTTCGTTATTGATGAAGAAATCTTCTCAGAGTGTCATAATAAAAATATGAGCGTGATCGAGAATCTGAGGGAAAAAGTTATCAAGAGTACCTATCTAAAATAAATACAACAATAGAAAATGATGAGAAAAAGTCTGAAAGGGTCCGCGAGACGTCTTCAGAGGAGGGAAAATAAGATGCCATCTTCTGAAATTTCGATCTTCGATGAGAGCGGTACTACCTTCAAAAGTGCTGACACAGGTTCAACATCAAAAGAAGAAAGTGTACCCGTTGTCACGGATGCAGATGCAACCTACGATACATCCAACAATAAAGTACGAGCATATTCATTCACGAAACCGACTAACTTTCCTATTCATGCACGAGGGAATGCCAGTGTAAGTGAGGTTATTTATCCAGAGGGGTCGCTATCAGAAACGTACGAGCGATATGCTGAGTTTACAATTAGTGGTGAATTCCGTAGCCGTATCGCCGCATATGGGTCTGCGTCTGCAAGTTATGATGTAGAGCTTTTCCTCGTTGACGCTACCAACAAAGAGGAAATCGACAGAAAGACTGTCGCAAGTAGAAATGCCAACTTCGCACAATTCTCTGATATTGACGACGAGTCATTTGAAGATAGCGTATCTGGCACTCTCCAACAGTACACTGAGTATCGAGTTGGTTTAGAGATCAAGACATTTGCCGCGAATCGAACCCTCCCAACAGCACCAACACCATTCGCATCTGGCATAAATATGCATGAAGGGAATTCAAGTCCGTTCGATTCATTCGAGGGCTATGCGGAGTGGGATTCTATAGATCTTGATTGGGTGGGGGAAGCAGAAAAAATATAAGACCTCCATCTAGTTTATTACGTGATGGATAGACATCCAACTCCAGATATGACACAAGTGCCATCCCTGACTGGACCTCGTTTCCGAGCTCTTTTTATTGACCATTTTGTGGTTTTGGGAGTTCTTCTAGTAATTTCGATGACAGGAATGGCTGTCGTTGCAGATCCGACCGCCTCGACTGGTTTCCTGTTTTTTTCTGGGGTTTTGTATATCCCACTCTTCTTTGGTTACAAAACCGTGATGGAAGCGTATTCTGGTCAGACATACGGCAAAGCGGCCTGTGGAATTACTGTCCGCCAGATAGATGGATCTGCTAGTACGTTATGGTCATCACTAGTTAGAAATTTATTCCTTTTTATCGATTACCTCCCAACATTATATCTATTAGGTGCGTATGTTTCGAGTCGAACAGAAAAGGGACAACGCATCGGAGATATCGCAGCTGACACAGTAGTCGTTTGTCGAGAATCGTAGTTTATCTAATTCGCTTTGTGATTTTCCACTTTACCAAGGCACCAGCACGGTGAATCCGACCGCCGTATGTCGCCCGAATTTCGACCAAGTCATACTGGTGGGAAATGTTTAAAATTAGATATGGTCCGATAGTCGAGTTGTATTTCGATCGCGTCCAAGGATGATCCTTTCCGCACGATTGAGTGATCCGTCCAAACCCCCATGATCGAGGCCCGCATAGCCCTAATTATGACTCGAGTTCGGACCACGCACACCCACGACGGCCGCCGCCTCGAGGTGTCGCACGTCCTCTCGGTTCCCGCGGCCGAGGCCTGGGACCTCCTGATCGACACGACCCGCTGGCCGGAGTGGTCGCCGCTCGTACTTGGCGTCGAAGCGACCGACCGGCGGCTCCGGCCCGACACGACCGGCCGGATCCGCGTGCCGGGCGCGTGGGTGCCGTTTCGGATCACGTCGCGTACGGAACGGCGCTGGACCTGGCGCGTGACCGGGATTCCCGCCGCCACCCACCGGGTCGACGACCTCGGCGAGCGGCGGTGTCGGATCGCGTTCGAACTCCCCGTCCACGCCGCGGGTTCGGTCCCCGTCTATCTGCGGGCGCTGGAGACCCTCGAGACGCTGCTTGAGGACGGACGGACCGCTCACTAGTACGGATCAGGACAGACCGTTTGCTGATACTCAATCGTCGGCGGTGTACGCGCCGCTGCGGTGTTCGATCCGGTGTACTTCGAGGACCTCCTCTCTACGATCGAGGACGCAAGCGAGGCGATACTGCCCGACGCGAAGCTTGGAGAACGGGCCGCCGGTCAGCGGTTCGAGGAAGTCGTCCGGCGTCCGCCACGCCGAGTCCACGACGTCGTCGAGTTTCGAAACGATACGGTCCTGGACGTGTGACTCGAGTCTGTCGAACTGGTCGGCGGCTCGCGGGGTAAACTTCCAGGTCCAGTCGTCGTTACTCGTCATCCTCGTCCCGGTCCATCATCTCGACGACGTCCTCCCGGGAAACTAACTCCGCGCTTCCCGACCGGAGTTCGTGTTCGCTCGCCGCGATCTGTTTCCATCCTTCCCGTGAGAATTCGGGGTGTTTCACCGCGTCGCGAGCCGCATACCGAAGAAACTCACTCCGAGAGTTGAATCCCTGTTCTTTCCAGGTCGTATCGATGTCCTCAAGGAACGCCTCGCTCAGCCGGAGATTGATCTGTACCGTGTTCGGCCCGTTATCTCCGGCTCCGGTATCAGCGTTCGACATATACGAATGCTTTACGCGTGTGTAGATATATTTTCTCCCCTTCGTCGTCCGTGTTCGATCCGGCTGTAGATTCGGAGTCGAGACCGAAACCTTACCGAACGGTGGTCACGGTACCTGAGTGAGGGGTTACTGCGGTATACTCCGTTATGGCGGCCGCTCGAGCGAGAACCGGTCCTCGGTCCGGACGTACCGGCTCCCCGCCAGCCGGCCGAGGGCGTCGATCTCGTCGACGTCGATCTGCCCGTCGGTCGTCACCGACTCCTTGATGTGGACGTGTTCGACGTCGCCCAGCACGAGCGTCGACCCGCCGACATCGACGAGGTCGTGGAGGGTACACTCGAAGGCGACTGTCGCGCCCGCTACGCGCGGCGGCGCGACCGCGGTCGAGGCGGCCCGCTCGAGACCGGCGTGGTCGAACTCGCTCTCGTCGGCCGACAGCGTGGCGCTGGTCTCGTTCATCGCCTCCGCGAGGTCCGCGGTGACGAGGTTGACGACGAACTCGCCGGTGTCGCGGGCGTTTCGCGGCGTGTCCTTGAGCCCGTCGGCCCCGTCGACCGGCGCGAACAGCAGGACCGGCGGGTCGACCGACGCCACGGTGAAGAAACTGTACGGCGCGAGGTTGTCGCCGCCGGCCTCGCTCGTGGTACTCACCCACGCGATCGGCCGGGGGACGACCGCGCTCGAGAGGATCCGATAGAGCGAACCGTCGTGGTCGGCGGCGTCGACCTCGAGGGCGTCGGACCCGTCGTTCCCAGCCGTTTCGTCGTCGGTCATCGCCGCCCCTCCCGTCGGGCCGGCGTCGGCGCTGCCGATAGCCGCGCGCAATCTACTAACACGATGTTATCCGGTTCGGATGCGAACTACTAAAGCGGTTCGCGACGTAGGCGGCGGTACTCAATGGCATCCCAACGACCTGAACCCCGCGAAGAGGACGATAGCGCCTGTCCCGTGATCGCCTCCCTCGAGCAGATCGGTTCCCAGTGGCGACTGGCGGTCCTCCACGAGCTACTGGACGGCGAACAGCGCTTCAACGAACTCAAGCGCTCGACGGGCGCGAACGCCCGCACCCTCTCGCGGGTCCTCGACGATCTGGGGGAGATGGGCTTCGTCGAACGACGCATCGAGGAGGACGCCCCCGTCGCCACCTACTACAGCCTCACCGACAAGGGCGAGTCCTTAGAGCCGGTCTTCAACGAGATCGAGTGCTGGGCGGGTAGTTGGCTCGAGGAGAGCGCGCTCGAGGCGTAGTCCCGGACGGCGAGGGCACCGCGGCGGTTTTTCGACGCGATCACTCGTCGGTCTCGAGTTCGACCAGCTCGAGCGACCGATCGAGGTGACAGACCTCGTGTGGCGGCTCGCCGACGATTTCGGCGATGCGGTACTCCTCGTCGAAAGCGACGCCGTCGGGTTCGCAGTACTCGTGGCTCGGACACTCGACGTAGGGGCAGGGGCCGGGGAGGCTGGTCTTGCTGCCGGCGAAGGCACCCTTCGAGGTGATGTTCGCACGCACGGAGACGGGTTCGACCTCGACGGCCCGGACACCGCCGTCGTGCATGGCGCACTCGAGCGTTTGGGCGTTCTCGCGGATCGACGTGACCTGATACTTCGTCCCGGGCGAGAGATTGAGACACTGACTCCGATACGGACAGCCGGCACAGGCGTCGGCTTCGCCCTCGTAGATGAACTCGGTCCCCGGCTCGGCCAGCCGGGACCCGACGAGCGTAACGGTCGACATAGTAACCGATAGCTGCCTCTGGCGGTTAAGGGTCACGTCCCGGAGCGGCCGCGACGACGCGGTAGCTCACCGTCTCGAAGGCCCGTCAGTCCTCGTCCCCGTCGCCGGTGAGCTCGTCGAGCCGCTCGAAGTACGTCTCCCGGGGGACCTGATACAGCCCGCGGTAGTCGATTTCCCCGTCGTCGAACCGCCGGGCGAGGGCGACCGTTTCCTCGAGGGCCGCGTCGCGAGTCGGGTACCGCAGCGTCTCGTCCAGCGAGACGTCGGGCTCGAGATAGAGCGTGACGAACCAGTCCGCGGTGTCGGCGGTGTCGCCGGGGTGGACGCCGGGCCGTCGGGTTCGCTTGCCGTGGGTGAGATACAGCGTCGGCAGACAGGGAGCGGGGAAGTCCGCGGCGTCGAAGACGTCCGGTCGGTACGCGAGGACGAGCCGGCCGTCCTCGCCCCGACTCCAGACCTGCCAGGCCTCGGGGAGTCGCGAGGCGATCCCCCCGTCGTCAGCGGCCGAGTCCGACATGGCTTCCGATTGGGGTCCCGCCCCTAAATCACCGTCGTCGCGGCGGCCGGATGGGGGAGTCCGACACCGGCACGGTCCGCGGACCGCCGCGCGCGAGTTCACGCTGCCTATGCAGGCCGGCAACTTATGCCGCAATCGGCCGAATGTGGGGTGTGATACCGAAGACCAATATAGAATTCTGGGAGCTGTTGGCCGGAATAAGGTCCTGACAAATACCTTTTGGGGCTAAGACTAAGTAGCTGGATTACTCACTCATTAAATACTATCGGTATCCGATCGCCGGACCGATCCACTCCGCGCCCGTCCCCGGCGCACCGTTGCTCGGCCCCCGACAGGGTGTTGCGCAACGGAAAGTGGTGAAAGGTGACATATGACACGGCACCATGCCGCCCACGAACGGGTCACGCTCCCCGAGAGTCCCTCGAGGAGCCCGACGAGTTCGACGCTCACGTCGGGTACAGCGAGGCGACGGATTCCGACGGTTCGGCCGCGAGACGCCTCGGCAGGTCGAAGACGTCCGCTTTCTCCGTGCGATCACGGACGACCGCGAACCGGGGGAACCCACTCAACGATACCATGACCGGTGACATCGAGACACTCGAGCAGCTCAGTACCGATTACAAAGAGTCGATGCCCGCGGACCTGCGGGAGACCAAGTCCTTCGACTGGTACTTAGAGGAGGTGTACGAGGACCCGAAAGTAGCCCGCAACGCCCACCAGCGCGTCGCGGACATGTTCGACTACTACGGCACCACCTACGACGAGACCGAAGGGATGGTCGAGTACCAACTCGCCAGCGAGGACCCACTGGGCGACGGCGAGAACACCTTCTACGGGAAGGTGATCCACCAGTCGATCCACGAGTTCGTCAACAAGGTCAAATCCGGGGCTCGCCGGCTCGGGCCGGAACGGCGGATCAAACTCCTGCTGGGACCGGTCGGCTCCGGGAAGTCCCACTTCGACAAACAGGTCCGGCAGTACTTCGAGGACTACACGCTCCGCGAGGACGGCCGGATGTACACCTTCCGGTGGACGAACCTCTGTGACGTGATTCAGGACCAGGACCCGGCCGACGACACCGTCAGGTCTCCGATGAACCAGGACCCGCTCGTCCTCCTCCCCCTCGAGCAGCGCCAGCGGGTCATCGACGATCTCAACGAGAACCTCGATGCGCCCTACACCATCCAGAACGAGCAGGCGCTGGATCCGGAAAGCGAGTTCTACATGGACAAGCTGCTGGCGTACTACGAGGACGATCTTCAGCAGGTGCTGGAAAACCACGTCGAGATCGTCCGCTTCGTCGCCGACGAGAACAAGCGACAGGGCCTCGAGACCTTCGAGCCAAAGGACAAGAAAAACCAAGACGAGACGGAACTCACCGGCGACGTCAACTACTCGAAGATCGCTATCTACGGCGAGAGCGACCCCCGGGCGTTCGACTACTCGGGTGCCTTCTGTAACGCGAACCGCGGCATCTTCTCCGGCGAGGAACTGCTCAAACTCCAGCGGGAGTTCCTCTATGACTTCCTGCATGCGACCCAGGAGCAGACGATCAAGCCCAAGAACAACCCCCGGATCGACATCGACCAGGTGATCGTCGGCCGGACGAACATGCCCGAGTACAAGGACAAGAAAGGCGACGAGAAGATGGAGGCCTTCAACGACCGTACCAAGCGGATCGACTTCCCGTACGTCCTCTCCTACGAGGACGAGGCCAGCATCTACGAGAAGATGCTCCAGAACGCCGACGTGCCAGACATCAACGTCGAGCCCCACACCTTAGAGATGGCGGGGCTGTTCGGCGTCCTGACCCGTATCGAGGAACCCGACACCGAGACCGTCGGGCTGCTCTCGAAGGCCAAGGCCTACAACGGCGAGATCGACGAGGGCGACGACATCGACACGAAAAAGCTCCGCGAGGAAGCCGAGGCAAAAGCCGAGATCGGCGAGGGCATGGTCGGGGTCTCACCGCGCTTTATCGGCGACGAGATCGCCGAGGCGATCATGGACTCGAAACACCGCCAGCGCGGCTTCCTCTCGCCGCTGACGGTGTTTAACTTCTTCGAGGAGAACCTCGAGCACCACGGCTCCATCCCCGAGGACAACTTCGAGCAGTACTACCGCTACCTCGAGACGGTCCGCGAGGAGTACAAAGAACGGGCCATCGAGGACGTCCGCCACGCCTTGGCCTACGACATCGACGAGATCCAGCGCCAAGGCGAGAAGTACATGGACCACGTGATGGCCTACATCGACGACGACACGATCGAGGACGAGCTCACGGGCCGCGAGCAAGAGCCCGACGAGACGTTCCTGCGGTCGGTCGAGGAGAAACTCGACATCCCCGAAGACCGCAAGGAGGACTTCCGCCAGGAGGTCTCGAACTGGGTCTCCCGGCGCGCCCGCGAAGGTGAGGCGTTCAATCCCCAGGACAACGAGCGCCTGCGCCGCGCCCTGGAACGCAAGCTTTGGGAGGACAAGAAACACAATATCAACTTCTCCGCGCTGGTGTCGGCCAACGAGTTCGACGACGACGAACGCTCCGCGTGGATCGACGCACTGATCGAACAGGGCTACTCCGAAGGCGGCGCGAAGGAGGTCCTCGAGTTCGCCGGCGCGGAGGTCGCCAAGACCGAGATGGAAGACTAACATGACCGGACACGAGTACGTCACCGAGGCCGACCGCGCCCTCGAGGAGACCTACGAGGAGCCGATGAGCCTCGCGGCGTACGTCGATCGGCTCTTCGAGAACCCCCGGATTGCCTCCCACGCCTCGAAATATTTGCTCGAGGCGATCGAGGCCGCCGGTACCCGCACGGTCGTCGAGGAAGGCGAGGAGAAGGAACGATATCGCTTCTTCGACGATCCGCACAACGACGGCGAACACGCCATTCTGGGCAACACGGAGGTCCTGAACGGGTTCGTCGACGACCTGCGATCGATCGCCGCGGGCCGGGCGAAAGACGAGAAGATCATCTGGTTCGAGGGGCCCACGGCGACGGGCAAGTCCGAACTCAAGCGGTGTCTGGTCAACGGGCTGCGCGAGTACTCGAAGACGCCCGAGGGCCGCCGGTACACCGTCGAGTGGAACATTTCGACCGCCGAGGGCGGCGACCGCGGGCTGAGCTACGGCGACGACGCCGGCGCGAGCGCTGCGGACGAACAAAACTGGTACGAGAGTCCGGTGCAGGCCCACCCGCTGTCGGTGTTCCCCGACGCCGTCCGCGAGGACCTGCTCGCCGCGTTGAACGACGAACTCGACGATCACGTCCCGATCCAGGTCGACGCGGCGCTCGATCCCTTCTCGCGGGAGGCCTACGACTTCCTCGAGGAGCGCTACCGCCGGGCCGGCGAGGACGACCTGTTCTCGGCGATCACCGACGAGGATCACCTGCGCGTGAAAAACTACGTCGTCGACGTCGGACAGGGCGTCGGCGTCCTCCACTCCGAGGACGACGGCCGGCCCAAGGAACGGCTCGTCGGCTCGTGGATGCACGGCATGCTCCAGGAGTTGGACTCGCGGGGCCGGAAGAACCCGCAGGCGTTTAGCTACGACGGCGTCCTCTCGCAGGGCAACGGCGTCCTCACCATCGTCGAGGACGCGGCCCAGCACGCCGACCTCCTCCAGAAGCTGCTGAACGTCCCCGACGAGCAATCGGTGAAACTGGACAAGGGCATCGGGATGGACGTCGACAGCCAGCTGCTGATCATCTCCAACCCCGATCTCGAGGCCCAGCTCAACCAGCACTCCGATCGAAACGGAATGGACCCGCTGAAAGCGCTGAAACGCCGCCTCGACAAGCACCGCTTTGGCTACCTGACGAACCTGAGCCTCGAGACGGAGCTCATCCGCCGCGAGCTAACGAACGAGACGGCGGTCTGGGAGGCCGAGAGCTACGACGAGCTCGCCGACCGGATCCGCGCGCCAGTGGGAGTGACGATCAAGGACCGCGACGGCGAGGCGCGGATTCAGGAGTTCGCGCCCCACGCCATCGAGTCGGCCGCGCTGTATGCCGTCGTCACCCGGCTGGACGAGGAGCACCTCCCGAACGGGCTCGACCTCGTGGACAAGGCGCTGATCTACGATCAGGGGTTCCTGCAGGAGGGCGATAGCCGCCGCGAGAAAGCGGAGTTCGACTTCGACGACGACGGCAACGACGGCGATCACGGCATCCCGGTCACGTACACGCGGGACACGCTCGCGGAACTGCTCCAGACCGACCGCGACCGCCACCACGCCGACCTCCCGGTCGAGGACGTGGTCATGCCACGGGACGTCCTCAACGCGATGGTCGAGGGGCTGGTCGACGCGCCAGTGTTCTCGACGGGCGAGCGCTCCGAGTTCGAGAACCGCGTCGTCCCCGTGAAAAACTACGTCTACGACCAGCAGGAAAGCGACGTCATCGAGGCGATCATGTACGACAAGCGCGTCGACGAGGAGACCGTCGCCGAGTACGTCGAACACGTCTACGCGTGGGAGACCGACGAGCCGCTGTACAACGACCGCGGCGAGCGGGTCGAGCCCGATCCGCTGAAGATGAAGCTATTCGAAATCGAACATCTCGGCCGGTTCTCCGAGAGCGAATACGACGGGAACCAGCCCCGCGAGAGCGTCCGGAACTTCCGGCGCGAGAAGGTCATCACGTCGCTGAACCGCCACGCGTGGGAACACCGCGACGAGGACTTCTCGGTCGAGGACGTCGATCTTACCGCGATCCCGGTGATCAAGACCGTCCTCGAGAGCCACGACTGGGACGACGTCGAGCGGACCTTCGAGGACTTCGATCCGCGACAGTGGAGCGATCCGCCGAGCGACACCCAGACCGCGGCGGTCAAGGAAGACACGATCGAGACGATGGTCGACCTCTTCGGCTACTCGGCGGCGTCGGCCGAGCTAACCAGTAGACACGTCATGGGACAGGTGAGTTACAGATGGGACTGAGAGACGACCTCGAGCGGTTCCGCGAAGTCGGCGAGGAGCGCCGCGAAGACCTGGCCGACTTCATCCAGTACGGCGACCTCGCGGGGAGCGGCCCCGGCGAGATCAACATCCCGGTCAAGATCGTCTCGCTGCCGGAGTTCGAGTACGATCGGCGCGATCAGGGCGGGGTCGGCCAGGGCGAGGACGGGACCCCCGACGCCGGTCAGCCGGTCGGCCAGCCCCAGCCACAGCCGGGCGACGACGACGGCGAGGACGGCGAGCCCGGCGAGGAGGGCGGCGACCACGAGTACTACGAGATGGACCCCGAGGAGTTCGCCGAGGAACTCGACGAGGAACTCGGGCTCGACCTCGACCCCAAGGGCAAGAAGGTCGTCGAGGAGAAGGAAGGACCGTTCACCGACCTCACGCGGACCGGCCCCAACAGCACGCTCGACTTCGAGCGGATGTTCAAGGAGGGACTCAAGCGCAAGCTCGCGATGGACTTCGACGAGGAGTTCCTGCGGGAACTCTGCAAGGTCGAGGGGATTTCGCCCCGCGAGGTCTTCGAGTGGGCCCGCGGCGAGAACCTCCCGGTGTCGATGGCCTGGATCGAAGAGGCCTACAGCGACGTGCCCGACGACGAGCGGGGCAAATGGGCCTCGATCGAGGCGGTCGAGGACAACGTCGAACGCGAGAGCGTCCAGCAGAAGATCCGCCGCGAGGGGATCCAACACGTCCCCTTCCGCCGCGAGGACGAGCGCTACCGCCACCCCGAGATCATCGAGGAGAAGGAGAAGAACGTCGTGGTCGTCAACATCCGCGACGTCTCCGGCTCGATGCGCGAGAAGAAACGCGAACTCGTCGAGCGGACCTTCACCCCGCTGGACTGGTACCTGCAGGGCAAGTACGACAACGCCGAGTTCGTCTACATCGCCCACGACGCCGACGCCTGGGCGGTCGAGCGCGACGAGTTCTTCGGCATCCGCTCCGGCGGCGGCACCAAGATCTCGAGCGCGTACGAACTCGCCCAGCAGCTCTTAGAGGAGTACCCCTGGAGCGACTGGAACCGCTACGTCTTCGCGGCGGGCGACTCCGAGAACTCCTCGAACGACACCGAGGAGCGGGTCATCCCGCTGATGGAGGAGATCCCGGCGAACCTCCACGCCTACGTGGAGACCCAGCCGTCGGGCAACGCCATCAACGCCACCCACGCCGAGGAACTCGAGCGCCACTTCGGGACCGACGCCGACGACGTGGCGGTGGCCTACGTCAACGACCAGTCGGACGTGACCGACGCGATCTACGACATCCTCTCGACGGAGGGAGAAGCAGATGAGTAAACGCAACTCCAACGCGGACCGTTTCCGCAAACAGGCGATCGCGGGCGAGCTCGAGGAGCCGGTTTCCGAGGCCAGAAACCTCGCCGAGAAGCTCGGCCTCGAGCCCTACCCCGTGAAGTACTGGATCATCGACTACGACGAGATGAACGAACTCATCGCCTACGGCGGGTTCCAATCTCGGTATCCCCACTGGCGGTGGGGCATGCAGTACGACAAGCAACAGAAGCAGGGCCAGTACGGCGGCGGGAAGGCCTTCGAAATCGTCAACAACGATAACCCGGCCCACGCCTTCCTGCAGGAGTCGAACACGGTGGCCGACCAGAAGGCGGTGATCACCCACGTCGAGGCCCACTCGGACTTCTTCGCGAACAACGACTGGTTCGGCATGTTCACGGGCGGCCGGGCCGACGAGGACCAGGTCAACGCCGCCGCCATGCTCGAGCGCCACGCCAGAGCCATCGACGAGTACATGGCCGATCCCGACATCGACCGCGCCGAGGTCGAGAAGTGGATCGACCACTGTCTGAGCCTCGAGGACAACATCGACCAGCATCAGGTCTTCACCCGCCGGCTCGACGTCGACCAGCCGGCCGCGGAGATCGACGAGGACCTCGCCGAGAAGCTAGACGAACTCGACCTCTCCGACGAGATCAAAGGCGAGGTCTTCGACGCGGAGTGGGTCGAGAAACTCGAGGACGAGGAGATCACCGGGAGTGTCCCGGAGGAGCCACAGAAGGACCTACTGGCGTTCGTCCGCGAACACGGCAAGCAGTACGACGAGGCGGCCGGCCGCGGCGTCGAGATGGAGGAGTGGCAACGCGACATCCTCGATATGATGCGCGCGGAGGCCTACTACTTCGCCGCCCAGAAGATGACGAAGGTGATGAACGAGGGCTGGGCCGCCTACTGGGAGTCGACGATGATGACCGACGAGGCCTTCGCCGGCGACGACGAGTTCCTCAACTACGCCGACCACATGGCGAAAGTCCTGGCCTCGGGCGGGCTCAACCCCTACAGCCTCGGGATGGAACTCTGGGAGTACGTCGAGAACACCACCAACCGGCAGGAGGTCCTCGAGGCCCTGTTGCGCGTCGAGGGAGTCTCCTGGCGTAACCTCACCGACGTCGTCGACGTCGACGACGTCCTCGAGCGGCTCGAGCCACCGGAAGCGATCGAGAATATTACCCCGGATACGCTCGAGCAACTCGAGGCCGTGCCCGACGAGTGGGTCGATCGCGAGGCCCTCGAGCGGGCCCGCGAGGGCGAGATCGACCTCGAGAAATATCCCTGGAAGGTCCTGACCTACGAGGGGCTGGCCCGCCGCCACTACTCGCTGGTCAAGCGCCAGCACCGCGGCTTCCTCAAGCGGGTCAGTCAGAACGACCTCGAGCGGATCGGCCGCTACCTCTTCGACGACGCGCGGTACGACTCGGTCGACGAAGCACTCGAGAATATCGACTACGCGGCCGGCTGGGACCGGCTGTTCGACGTCCGGGAGAGTCACAACGACGTGACCTTCCTCGACGAATTCCTGACTCAGGAGTTCATCACGGAGAACAACTATTTCACCTACGAACACTCGCAGGCGACGGGGCAGTTCCACGTCGCCAGCGACGCCGCCGAAGACGTCAAGAAGAAACTGCTCTTGCAGTTTACCAACTTCGGGAAGCCGACCATCGCCGTCTACGACGGCAACTACAACAACGCCAACGAACTGTTGCTCGGTCACCAGTACAACGGCGTCATGCTCGATCTCGGGCAGGCCCGGGAGACGCTGAAGCGGATCTTCGAGCTGTGGGGGCGGCCGGTGAACCTGCTGACGATCGTCAAGGAAGTCGACGAACACGACATCGAGGTCGCAAAGCGGCGCAACCGCGAGCCCGACGCCGAAGAGCAGGGCAAACTGCTCCGGTACGACGGCCAGACGATGACGACCGAGGACGTCCCCTGGGAGGAGGTCGACCACCTCGCGGCCGACGACGTGGACTACGACACGAAGCCCGACGAGTGGCTGGCCTGAGACGGGGTACCGTCCGGCAACGGGCGATCGCGTTGGCCAGAAGGCTTTTGCTGACTTTCTCCGATGGGGCAGACACGATGGATGGGGACGGGGGCGAGGCCGTCGATCTCCGGGGCCGGGGAGCCACCGGGATCGACCTGCCAGCAGTTCTGACGCGACTCGACGGGGAGCCGAGCGAACAACGGGCGGCCGTCAGCCGGATCCGCACCGCGATCGACGAGCGGGACGGGGCAACCGGCTGTGCCCCGACGGTGCCGAAACTCCGGTCGCTGCTCGAGCAACCCGAGATCGACTTCCGCGAGACGGTCGCCGCCTGTCTCGCCGATCTGGCGGCCGAGGCACCGACCGATGTCGCGCCGTCGACCGGGTCGATCGTCGCCGTCGCCCGCGAGGAACCCGATCGGCCGATGACCGGCGAGTTGCTCCGGTGTCTCGCAGCCGTCGCGGCCGAGCGACCCGACGTGGTCGTCGATCACGCCGCGGCGATCGCCGACGTCCTCGAGCGGCGGTCGGGCTACGACACGGACGGCCTCGACGCGCTGGCCCACGTTTCTCGGGTCGATCCGACGGCGCTCGAGCCGGCGGTATCCGTGTTGAAAGCGGCGCTGTCGGCTGCTCCGGCAGAGAACGGGCGGCCCGCACTGCGCGCGCTCGGACGACTGGCGCGGTCGGAGGGTGACCCCGGCTCGCTCGAGTTCGTCTCCCACGCCGCGGCGCTCGTCGATCACGGGAACCCGGACGTCCGACACGAGGCGATCGGTTGCCTCGGCGACGTGGCCCACCACGACCCAGCGGCTGTCGAATCGGTCACCGCGGAGCTGGGGGCGGCGCTTTCCTGTGACGATCCCGATACCCGGGCCGCGGCCGCGGTCACGATCGCCCGCATCGCCGCCCGAACCGAGACCACGGTCGGTCCGGTCCGCCGCCAGTTGCTCGCGTTGCTCGCCGACGACCACGCGCACGTCCGGGCGAACGCCTGCGTCGCGCTCGGACACGGGGGCGTCGAGGCCGCCGAACCGCGACTCGCCGACCTCGCGAGCCGGGACCCGGCACCGAACGTCCGCGACAGGGCGTCGTGGGCCGCGGGCCAGTTGTCGTAGTCCGCGCCGGAACCGAAACCGAGCCCTTTCTCGCAGTCGTAGGCCCGTCCATGACGTTTACCGTCGAAACGGACGACCGGCTGACGACCGTCGACGTGACCGACACGATCGCTGCGTCGGTCCCGGACGACTGTGAGTCGGGTACCTGTACGGCCTTCGTCGAACACACGACGGCCGCGCTCGTCGTCCAGGAGGACGAGCCGCGGCTCCGGGGCGACCTCGAGTCGTTCCTGCGGGACCTCGTTCCCGATTCGGGTCACGCACACGACGAACTGGACGGCAACGCGGACTCGCATCTCCGGGCGGCGCTGCTGGGCCCCGACGTGACGATTCCGGTCGCGGACGGCGAACCGGCGCTGGGGACCTGGCAATCGGTGTTGCTCGTCGAGTGCGACGGGCCGCGAACGCGGACGGTGTCGGTGACGACGACCGAGGCTGATAGTAGCCACTGACAGTCATTGCAACCTGATCGTGCGATGTCGTCGCGATCAGTGTATAAATCGTGTCAGTGGCTACTATAGCCGAGCCCGCCGTATCGGCGCGCGAGTCGGTCGGCGGCCGTCACTCGCCCGCTACACGTCGATCGGTCGATCGGCCGAGACGTAGTCGACGCCCCGCCGATCGAGCAGGCGCGCCGTCGGTGCCCGCTCGACCGTCCAGGCGTGGACCTCGAGGTCGACCACCTTCGCCCGCGGGACGATCCCGGTCGCCAGACACCGAACGCGGTTCGCGCCGAGTGCGGCGCAGTCGAGTTCCACCGCCGTCGTCACCGGCGTCTCGAGGCGGTGGCTGGCCAGCAGTCCGATCGGCTGGCCCGGGTCGCGCTCCCGGACCGTCCGCAGTTCGTCGGGTAGAAAGGAGGTAACGACGACCCGGTCGGAGTGGTCGGCCCGGTCGACGGTCGCGAGAACGTCGGCGGCGAGGCCGCGCTCTTTCAGTTCGATGTGGACTTCGACCGTCGGCGGGACGGCCGCGAGTACGGCGGCGAGCGTCGGGATCCCCTCGCCGGTCCCGCGGACGGACCGGTCGGCGAGCGCCTCGAGCGGGAGGGCCGAAACGGTACCGGTGCCGTCGGTGACCCGGTCGATCGTCTCGTCGTGAACGACGACGAGTTCCCCGGTCCCACAGCGGCGCACGTCGACCTCGACGGCGTCGGCGCGGGCTGCCGCGGTGCGGACCGCGCCGATCGTGTTCTCGGGCGCGACCGCGGCGAACCCTCGGTGGGCGATACAGCGCATAGCGGTCGATCGTCGCCCAGCGGCTTCAGTCGGTCGCCGGGTCGCAGCCGTCGGATCCGCGGAGAGTCACCGAGATCGGCCCAAAGCACTTAGCAAGTATCGTTAAAAGAACTGCCTGACTAGCTGAGAACGACCGCTGGACCGGGCGGGACATCGACGCCCGATCAGTTCTGATCTACGCATGAGAGGCCAACGTGACGACACGGTCGACGTCCTCCTCGTCGCGGACGACGACGAGACGACGAGACGTATCGAAGCCGAGTTCGACGACGTCGCCGTCGAAACGTCGGTCCGGGTCGTGACCGACGGGACCGAGGCGCTTCGAATCCTCACCGACTCGCCGGCCGGCCCCGATCTCGTCTTGCTGGACCGGCACCTGTCGCGAACCGACGGCCTCGAACTGCTCGAGGCGCTCGCCGACGAGGCGGCACTGGGACGGTGTCCCGTCCTCGTGCTGGCCCGGCCGGGGGATTCGGAGGCGATCCGCGAGAGTTACCGACTCGGCGCGAACGCTTCCCTCGAGAAGCCGACGGACGCCGAGGGGTACACCGAGCTGGTCGAGGTGGTCGCGGACTTCTGGTTCAGGCGCGCGGCCCTGCCGGTGGGCGACGGCTAAGACCGCTGGACGGAACGACGCGGAGATCGGTCGCTCCGCTGCGGCCGTCGCCGGTAGGGACGGCCGCGAATCCACGACCGACGTCGTATCGACTTTCGTCCAACGACCCTGCGAGTCGCCGCCGCTCGCAGCCCCGCCTTTGATGCGACAGGGTCACACACCCATCCGTATGTCACCCGACACCGATTTCGAGGTCGATTTCGGGGGGACCGTCGCAGTGATCACCGGCGCGAGCGGCGCGCTCGGCAGCGCCGCCGTCGATCGCTTCCGCGAGGCCGGCGCGACCGTCTGTGCGGTCGACGTGATCGCGCCCGACGACGAGGACAGCCTGCTCGAGCGCGACCCCGCCGACGAACCGGCACTTGACTTCTACGAGGCGGACCTGACCGACGAGGACGAGGTCGCGGCGCTGATGGACGCGATCGTCGACGACCACGGGCGGATCGACCACCTGCTGAACGTCGCCGGGACGTGGCGCGGCGGCGACCACATCGAGGACACCGACCTCGAGGAGTTCGACCTCCTCCTGAACGTCAACCTGAAGACGGCCTTTCTCGCCGCGAAACACGCCCTGCCCCACCTGCAGGAAACCGAGGGGGCGATCGTCGGGATCAGCGCCCGCTCCTCGCTCGAGGGCGGCGAGGGCGACGGCCCCTACCGGATCACCAAGGCCGGCATCCGACTGCTGACGGAAACGTTGGCCGAGGAGAACCGCGGGACGGTGCGGGCAAACTGCGTCATGCCGAGCGTCATCGACACCCCGATGAACCGCGAGATGATGCCCGACGCCGATCACGACGCGTGGGTCGACCCGCTCGAGATCGCCGACGTGATGGCGTTTCTCTGTAGCGACGCCGCGGCGGTGACAAGCGGCGCTGCGGTGCCAGTGTACGGCGAGGCCTGATCGGCGAAAACGGAGCCGATCAGCCGAGGATACCGCTGATCGCCTCGTACGCACCGATCGCGTTGAGTCCGAGGATCACGACCAGCGTGACGACGACGGGCACTCGAAGGGCCCAGATCCAGGCCGTTCCCCACCCGCCGAGGTTTCGGACCCCTTTGCCGAGTTCCTCGAGGCCGAGGTCGGTCTGGACCCAGCCGATGTAGACGGATAACAACAGCGCGCCGAGGATGAGCAGGATGTTGTTCGCGAGTTCGTCGTAGACCGTGAGCCACGAGAGGGTCCCGTCGTACGCGACGGGAGCGCCGAAGAGGAATATGGCGGTCCCGATGAGAAGCGTCGCCGGGATGCGATCGACGCCGCGTTCGTCGATCAGGTAGGAAACGACGACTTCCATGATACTGATCGCGCTCGAGAGCGCCGCGATGGTGACGGTACCGAAGAAGACCGCCCCGAGGACGCTGCCGAACGGAATGTTGCTAAACGCCTGCGAAAGCGCGATGAAGATGAATCCCGGACCGTCGCCGATTGCGACGATGTCGGCGACGGCGAGGTCGCCGGAGAAGAGGACCGGGAACGCGACGAGACCGACGGTGAACGCGATCGCCGTGTCCAATCCGACGATGATGACGGCGTCTTTGGCGAGGTTACGATCCTCGCCGAGGTAGGACGCATAGGTGATCATCACGCCCATCCCGAGCGAGAGCGTGAAGAACGCCTGTGCGGCCGCTGCGGGTAAGATGCTCGTCCAGTTCGCGGCGATCGTACCCAGGTCGGGCGACAGATAATACGCGTAGGCTTCCCCGGCACTCGAGAGTGTGCCGGCGTAGACTGCCAGTCCGACCAGGAGGATGATGATCGCGGGAACCATCAGCTTCACGGAGAATTCGATACCGCGACGGATACCGAGCCCGACGACGGCGATGACGGCCGCCATGAAAATCGCGTGTGTGAGGACCGACGTCATGCCCCCGGTCGTCGCTCCGAACTGCGCCGCACCGTCTGCGGCGTAGCTCCCTTGCAGTCCGTAGACGGTGTACTGCAAAACCCAGCCAGCGATGACGCTGTAGTACGAGAGGATAACGAAGCCCGCGAGGACGAACACCCACCCGATCCGCTGCCACGAACCCGTGCCGATCTGCTTGAGCGCGCCGACGGGATTCCGATCCGTGTACCGGCCGACGGTGAACTCGACCAGGATCACCGGGAACCCGATGACCGCGATCAACGCGAGGTACACGACGAGGAACGCCGCGCCGCCGAACTCGCCGACCTGATACGGGAACCGCCAGACGTTACCTAATCCCACTGCACTGCCGACCGCAGCGAGGATGAACCCCGCTCTCGTTGCCCATGTTTCGCGTTGTGCCATGGTGTAACCCTTTCTCACCATGCCTTAAAACCTTACATTCGGGGACTATATTCAGTATTTTCCGCTTTCAGTGTTATCTGTCATAATTCGTTCCGCATTTGTCCACGAATCGAAAAGTACGTCACGGAATATCCCTTCACAATGGGAAGGTGTTTCACACCGGGTGGGAATCGACGCCGCCGACCCGTCCCCCCGGCCGCAGCCGAACGGAACTGCCGCCGGTCGACCGCAACCCCGTGTGATACGACAACACCCGAACCCTCATGGGAAATAATACGAGTTACAGAACGTTTTTTATTCCGGTGGCCGTTGCCACGGCCAATGAGTCGCCACGGGAGGGTTTCCCTATGACGATGGAAGACCGCATCGACGAACTCGAGGAACTTCGCGAAGAGGCACGCAAAGGCGGCGGCGAAGCGCGGATCGAGAAGCAACACGACAAGGGGAAGATGACCGCCCGCGAGCGGATCGACTACTTCCTCGACGACGGCACGTTCACGGAGTTCGACCAGCTCCGGACCCACCAGACGAGCCAGTTCGGGATGGAGGAAAAGAAGGTCCCGGGCGACGGCGTCGTCACCGGCTACGGCGAGGTCAACGGGCGAACGACGTTCGTCTTCGCCCACGACTTCACCGTCTTCGGCGGGTCGCTCGGCGAGGTTTTCGCCGAGAAGGTCTGTAAGGTCATGGACATGGCGATGGAGGTCGGCGCGCCCGTCATCGGGCTCAACGACTCCGCCGGGGCCCGCATTCAGGAAGGCGTCAAGAGCCTCGCCGGCTACACCGAGATCTTCCGCCGCAACCAGGAAGCCAGCGGCGTCGTCCCCCAGATCTCCGCGACGATGGGGCCGTGTGCCGGCGGGGCCGTCTACTCCCCGGCGATCACCGACTTCATCTTCATGGTCAAAGACACCAGCCACATGTACATCACCGGGCCGGGGGTCACCAAGACCGTCACCGGCGAGGAAGTCTCCCACGAGGAACTCGGCGGCGCGATGACCCACGCCAACAAGACCGGCGTCGCCCAGTTCGCCTGCGAGAGCGAAGAACAGGCCTTAGACGACATCAAGCGACTCCTCTCCTATCTCCCGCAGAACAACGTCGAGGACCCGCCCCGCGTCGACCCCTGGGACGACCCCGACCGCCGCGACGAGCAACTCAAGGACATCGTCCCCCCGAGTCCCCAGAAGCCCTACGACATGACCAACGTCATCGACTCGGTGGTCGACGAGGGTTCCTTCTTCGAGGTCGCGGACAACTTCGCTCAGAACATCGTCGTCGGCTTCGGCCGCCTCGACGGTCGTTCGATCGGCCTCGTCGCCAACCAGCCACGGGTCAACGCCGGGACGCTGACCGTCGACGCCTCGATGAAGGCCTCGCGGTTCGTCCGCTTCTGTGACTCCTTTAACATCCCGATCGTCACCTTCGTCGACGTCCCCGGCTACATGCCCGGGACCGATCAGGAACATCGCGGGATCATCCGCCACGGCGCGAAGCTGCTGTACGCCTACGCCGAGGCGACCGTTCCCCTGCTGACCGTCATCACCCGGAAGGCCTACGGTGGGGCCTACTGCGTCATGGCTTCGAAGAACCTCGGCGCGGACGTCAACTACGCCTGGCCAACCGCCGAGATCGCCGTCATGGGCCCACAGGGCGCGGTCAACATCCTCTACCGCGAGGAACTCGAGGAGGCCGACAACCCCGACGAACTCCGCGACGAACTCATCGAAGAGTACCGCGAGGAGTTCGCCAACCCCTACACCGCGACGGACAAGGGCTTCCTCGACGACGTCATCGTCCCGACCGAAACCCGGCCGCGGCTGATCCGCGACCTCGAGATGCTCGAGACGAAACGCGAGTCGAACCCGGACAAGAAACACGGCAACATCCCGCTGTAACATGACCGCACAGCAACAGTCGTCGGCCGACGACCGGGCCGCCGACGCGGGCAGCGAGGGGGGCGACGGTGCGTCGACGGGCCTCGAGGCAGCCCTGCCCGGCGACGTCTCGATCGACCTGCCCGACGACGCCGACGACGAGGAGGCCGCAGCCATCGCGGCCGCGATCGGCGCCCACCTCCACGACCACGCGCTCGCGGCCGCCGCGGCCGCCGCCGAGGGCGAGGAGACGTGGGACGACAAGCGGTGGGCCTTCGCCGGCCGGGTCCGCGCACAGCAACACCGGACCGTCCGCGTGCCCCGCGGCGCGCCGACCGACGCGTGGTCGGCGGCGGGACGGACCGAGCAGTTCTAGCCGTCCGCCAGCCCGTTTCCGATCGGTTCGTCGGCGAGAAAGAGCGATCTTACACCGACGGAACCGGACGGCGCTATTCCGAATCCGAGCCCAGTTCGGGTTCCGGTTCGTCGTCGGTCTCGGACATGGTGATCGGCTCCTCGGCTTCCATGCCCACGTCCTGGCCCTCCTTGATCGCCCGGGCCTGCTCTTCCATCGCTTCGACGTCCATCTCGGCCTGTTCGTCGATCTCGCCGATGATGTCGGCGATGTCGTCCAGCCCGATCAGCTCGCGCGTCTCGTCGTCGAACTCGAGGCTCTCGAGGTCGGTGCCGTTGCCCTCCACGTCGCTGCCCGAGAGGTGCTTGCCGTAGCGGCCGACCAGCGAGGTGAGTTCCTGGGGCATGACGAACGTCGTCGACTCGCCCTGACCGATGTCGGCCAGCGTTTCCATCCCCTTGTCGATGACCGCACGCTCGCCCATCGACTCGGCCGAGCGAGCCCGCAGCACGGTCGAGATCGCGTCACCCTGTGATTCGAGGATCTGGCTCTGCTTTTCACCCTGGGCGCGGATGATGTTCGACTGCTTGTCCCCTTCCGCTTTCTCGACGGCGCTGCGTCGTTCCCCCTGTGCCTCGAGGATCATGGCGCGGCGGCGGCGCTCGGCGGAGGTCTGTTCCTCCATCGCGCCCTTGACGCCCGCGGAGGGGGTGACCTCGCGGACCTCGACCGATTCGACGCGGATGCCCCACTCGTCGGTGGGCTCGTCGAGTTCCTGGCGGATGCGCTCGTTGATCATCTCCCGCCGCGAGAGGGTGTCGTCGAGTTCCATGTCGCCGATCACGGCCCGCAGGGTCGTCTGGGCCAGGTTCGAGACGGCGCGCTGGTAGTCGTCGACCTCGAGGAAGGCGCGTTTGGCGTTCATCACCCGGATGTAGACGACGGCGTCGGCCGTGACCGGGGAGTTGTCCCGCGTGATGGCCTCCTGCTGGGGCACGTCCAGGGTCTGGGTCCGCATGTCGAACGTGTATATTCGCGACACGAACGGCGGGACGATGTTCAGCCCCGGCTCGAGCAGTTTGCGATACTCGCCGAAGACGGTCAGTGCGGCCCGGTCGTAGGCGTCGACGATCTCGACCATCTGCCAGACCGTGATCACCACGAGGAGCAAGACGACGGCACCGATCAGCAAGAGGGGGTCCTCGAGGACCGACTGGGTTTGCAACGGACCGGGTACGAACTCGGACATGCCTGAGTCAGGGGCCGTGATCGGATAACGGTTGCCCATAACTAGCATGGGTTTGCCCTGTGTGGTCGCAGTCGCCGGGTCCGACTCGGTCGGGCGGCGGTTGGGGGCCGTCAACTGGCAAAAACTGACGCGTTGTCGAACCCGTTGCGAAAAAGTAAGGTAGGGTCCTGCCGACGGTTCTCACAGGAATGTTCAGGAAGGTTCTCGTGGCGAACCGCGGGGAGATCGCCGTCCGCGTCATGCGGGCGTGTGAGGAGTTGAATATCGGGACCGTCGCCGTCTACTCCGAGGCGGACAAGGACTCGGGACACGTCCGCTACGCGGACGAAGCGTACAACGTGGGGCCGGCGCGGGCCGCCGACTCCTATCTCGATCACGAGGCCGTCATCGAGGCCGCGCGGAAGGCCGACGCCGACGCCATCCACCCCGGCTACGGCTTCCTCGCGGAGAACGCCGAGTTCGCGGGCAAGGTCGAGGACGCCGAGGGGATCACCTGGATCGGTCCGTCCAGCGATGCGATGGAGTCGCTTGGCGAGAAGACCAAGGCCCGGACGATCATGGACGAGGCCGACGTGCCGATCGTCCCCGGGACGACCGACCCCGTCACCGAGCCCGCGGAAGTCAAGGAGTTCGGCGAGAAACACGGCTACCCGATCGCCATCAAGGCCGAGGGCGGCGGCGGCGGCCGCGGGATGAAGGTCGTCTGGGACGAAAGCGAGGTCGAAGACCAACTCGAGAGCGCCCAGCGCGAGGGTGAGGCCTACTTCGACAACGACTCGGTCTACCTCGAGCGCTACCTCGAACAGCCCCGTCACATCGAGGTCCAGATCCTCGCGGACGAACACGGCAACGTCCGCCACCTGGGCGAGCGCGACTGCTCGCTGCAGCGACGCCACCAGAAGGTCATCGAGGAGGGGCCGTCGGCGGCCCTCTCGGACGAACTGCGCGAGAAGATCGGCGAGGCCGCCCGTCGGGGCGTCGCCGCCGCGGACTACACCAACGCCGGCACCGTCGAGTTCCTCGTCGAGGAAGAAGACCGCGAGGCGGGCGAACTGCTCGGCCCCGACGCGAACTTCTTCTTCCTCGAGGTCAACACCCGTATTCAGGTCGAACACACGGTCACCGAGCAGATCACCGGCCTCGACATCGTCAAGCGCCAGATCGAGATCGCCGCCGGCGAGGAAGTCGACTTCGAGCAGGACGACGTCGATATCGACGGTCACGCGATGGAGTTCCGCATCAACGCCGAGAACGCGGCCAACGACTTCGCGCCCGCGACCGGCGGGACCCTCGAGACCTACGACCCGCCGGGCGGGATCGGCGTCCGACTCGACGACGCCCTGCGCCAGGGCGACGAACTCGTCACCGACTACGACTCGATGATCGCCAAGCTCGTCGTCTGGGGCGAGGACCGCGACGAGTGTATCGAGCGCTCGCTGCGCGCGCTCCGGGAGTACGACATCGAGGGCATCCCGACGATCATCCCGTTCCACCGGCTGATGCTCACCGACGAGGAGTTCGTCGCGAGTACGCACACGACGAAGTATCTCGACGAAGAACTCGACGAGAGCCGCATCGAGGAGGCCCAGGAGCAGTGGGGCGGCGACACCGGCTCCGGCGCCAGTGAGGACGACGAGGAGTCCACCGAGCGCGAGTTCACCGTCGAGGTCAACGGCAAGCGCTTCGAGGTCGAACTCGAGGAACACGGCGCGCCCGCCATCCCGACCGGCGACGTCGAGGCCGGCGGCGGTGCCAGCCGACCGGAACCGGCGGGCGGTTCCGGCGGCGATAGCGGCGGTGCCGAACTCGAGGGCGACGGCGAGACCGTCGACGCCGAGATGCAGGGGACGATCCTCGACGTCGAGGTCGAGGAAGGCGACGAGGTCGGGGCCGGCGACGTGCTGGTCGTCCTCGAAGCCATGAAGATGGAAAACGACATCGTCGCCTCGCGGGGCGGCACCGTCACCCAGATCGCCGTCGAGGAAGGCGATAGCGTCGACATGGGCGACACGTTAGTCGTCCTCGAGTAGTGCCGTCCGCGGACGAACGTCTTCGCCGAACGGCGAAGGGGGTCCCCGCCTGACGATCGATCGCACGCGACGTCGGCGAGGATCGACTTGCGCTCGTGGCCGTTTCCGATTCCTTCTCTCGGAGCCGCTCTCGGTAGTCGCCGGTAACGCGCCTCGAGCGGCGGCGAAACCGTCGCGGAGAACGAGTGTCGATCAGTCGCCGGTAGAGACGCTGCGAGTATCGCCTTCGGTATCGTCCCAGGGAAGCGGGCCGTCGTAGCCCTCGGGAACGAACGGACAGAGGGGATCGCTGGCGAACGGGTCACCGGTGTGGGCGAACGCGCGCGAGCGGCTGCCGCCACAGACGTGGCGGTAGGGACAGGCCCCGCACTTGCCCGAGAGTTCGTCCCGGTCCCGGAGCGAGCGGAACAGTTCGGAGTCGCGGTAGATCTCCGTGACCGGCTGCTCGCGGACGTTGCCGGCCGACTCCGGCAGGAAGCCGGAGGGAAACACCTCGCCGGTGTGGCTGACGAAGGCGAAGCCGTCGCCCGCGACGATCCCCGTCCGTCGTTCGATGCCGTCGCCCGGTCCGGGGCCGCCGGGGCCGCCGTCCGACTCCTCGGCGTCCGCACGCCGTTGCATCGCGACCCGCCGGTACTGCGGGGCTTCGGTCGTCTTGACGCCGAACGGTTCGGTGTCGCTGACCTCGTGGAGCCACTCCATGACCGCGTCGGCCCGCTCCGGGTTGATGGGGTCGAGGACCCGTCCGCGGCCGACGGGGACGAGGAAGAAGACGCTCCACATGACGGCCCCGATCTCGGTCAACAGGTCCCGGATCGCGGGGAGTTCGTCGACCGTCTGCTGGCAGACGGTGGTGTTGACTTGAACCGGGAGCCCGGCCTCGCGGGCGTCCTTGACGGCCCTAATCGTCTCCGCGAAGCTGCCGTCCTCGCCGCGGAAGGCGTCGTGGGTCTCGGGCGAGGCCCCGTCGAGGCTGACGGCCATCCGTTTGAGTCCGGCGTCGGCCATCTCCTCGATCCGGTCGGCGGTCAGCGAGCCGGTCCCGCTGGGGGTGATCGTCATCCGCATGCCGAGGTCGTCGCCGTGGGCGATCAGTTCCGGAACGTCGTCGCGGACGAGCGGGTCGCCGCCCGAGAGGACGACCAACTGGCCATCGCCGAACGCGGCCGCGTCCTCGAGCAGCGCCTTCCCCTCGGCGGTCAAGAGTTCGTCGGGGTGACGCTGGGACTGGGCGTCGGCCCGACAGTGGTCACAGGCGAGGCCACAGGCCTGGGTGAGTTCCCAGATGAGGACGAACGGCCGTTCGGACGTGTCGAGGGTGCCGGGGCGCATGGCGACACCTCGGCACCGGCGGATCGAAAACGCGGCTCCCGTTCCCGCAGGTCGGGAAGACCGGAAGATGTTCGGGCCGGAGGCGGGGAATTCCCGTGTACTGGGAGGTCGCGCAACGGCCTTCGTTTTCGTCCCGAAGACATCGACCATGGTCGAGAAAGCACGCCGCGTCCCGGTCGACAGCGACGAACGCGGGAACCCGACGCCCCAGTGGGAGGTCTTCGTCCGCAACGAGGCGGGCGATCCGATGCGCCACGTCGGCAGCGTCGCCGCGGCCAGCGCGACGGAAGCCCACGAACACGCCGCTCGCCTGTTCGGCTGGTATGCCGTCGATCTGTGGGTCTGTCCGGCGGAATCGGTCGAACGGTTCTCGACGCGAGGACTGGCTGCCGATGCCGAGGAGCGGTCGGACGAGGAGGCCGGTGACGACGACGATACTGACGACAGTGACGAGCCCCGCGTCTACGAGGAGACGGCCGGCGCGTCGGAGGTGAACAGCCTGTGATCTCGATCAGTAAGTTGCTCTGTGATCTCGACGCCGAAGGTGACGGGCTGCGATACGACGCGGCCGACGAGTCGAAAAAGCCCCAGATCACCGACGAAAAACAGCACCGGCCGGTCGTCGTCTGGAACACCACCCGCCGGTGTAACCTCTACTGTTCGCACTGCTACGCCGGCGCCGAGACCGAGGCCGCAACCGGCGAATTCTCGACGGCCGAGGCCAAGACCTTCATCGATCAACTCGCCGACTTCGGCGCGCCCGTCCTGCTGTTCTCCGGCGGCGAGCCGCTGGTTCGCGAGGACCTGATCGAACTCGTCGGCTACGCCGCCGATCGGGGACTCCGTCCGGTGCTGTCCTCAAACGGGACCTTGTTGACCCGCGAGAAGGCCATGGCCCTGAAAGACGCCGGGCTCCAGTACGCCGGCATCTCGGTCGACGGACTCCCCGAGCGCAACGATCAGTTCCGCGGCGAGGAAGGCGCGTTCGACGCCGCCGTCCGCGGCATCGAGAACTGCCTCGAGGTCGGGCTCAAGACCGGCCTGCGCTATACGATCACCGAGGCCAACGCGCCCGACCTCGAGGGCGTCGTCGACCTGCTGGCCGAGAAGGGGCTGGACCGCTTCTGTTTCTACCACCTCGATTACGGCGGTCGCGGGGCCGAGATCGTCGACGTCGACCTCTCCCCCGCGGAGAAGCGCGAGGCAGTCACACAGGTCGCCGACCTCACGCTCGAGTACCACGACCGCGGCGAGGAGATCGAGACGCTGCTGGTAGGCAACTACGCCGACGCGGCCTACCTCGTCGAGTACGCCCGCGAGGAGTTCGGCGAGGCGAAAGCGCAGGCGGTCTATGACTACCTCGAGCGAAACGGCGGCGACCCGACCGGTGAGCGGATCGCCGACGTCGACTATCAGGGCAACGTCCACCTCACCCAGTTCTGGCAGGGCTACAGTCTCGGGAACGTCCGCGATCGGCCCTTCGGCGAGATCTGGGAGGACGAGTCCAATCCGTTGCTTGCGGCCCTGCGGAACCGTGAAGAGCGCCTGACCGGGAAGTGTGCGGACTGTCAGTACAAGTCGATCTGTCGCGGCGCGTCGCGGCTGCGGGCGCTTTCGACGACGGGCGATCTGTTCGCGCCGGATCCGCAGTGTTATCTCACCGACGAGGAAGTCGCGGGTACGGGATCGGCCGTCGGCGGCGCGGCCGGGGCTGGAGCCGACTGACGTGGGCGGACGAAGCGGACGATCGGGCGGTCCGTTCAGCCCGGACCGTCGGCTCGGCGTCGGGAGTCGGGCCGCGCCGGCAGGTGGCCGGTGCAGCGGCGACAGTAGGTGTACAGGTGTTCGTTCTCGGTGCCGCAGTGCCGACAGGTAGCCGGTTCCTCGATCGATGTCGTGCGAGAACTCATCGGCGGGGCTACGAAACGCGAGCGAATAGCCGCCGGGCTGACGTTTGCAAGGTGCCGTCGGCCGAGTCACTCCGCGAGGACGTGCGCGCGGGTGACGTGGCCGCCACAGCCACACCGGTCGACGTACTCGAGCCGGAGGCCGTCGAAGGCGGCCTCGAGTTCCTCCCAGAGGTAGGTCTCGGGGTGGCCGTGGTCGCCGTGGGTGACGAGGTTGACGTGGTAGCCGGCGGTCGTCGCTGCGATCGCCTCTGTCGCCTGCTCGACGAGCAGGTCCCGATCCATCGCGTGTTCGGGCCCCTCGAGGTTCGCCGACCAGGACGCGTCGTGGTCGCCGCGGGTCACGGGTTCGACGCCGGAGCCGTCTTCGGTCATAGTCGTCACTCGGCCGTCGACGGGGGTAAGGCCTGAGACGAACGTATTCGCCTCTCGTTTCGAGCCCGTCCGGACGGGAGCGACTTCGCACCCGTCTCAACAGCAGAACATGAACGGGTAGATCAGGGCGACGCGGTCGCCCCCGTCGAGTTCCGCCTCGAACCCGCCGAGGTGTTCGTTGAACCGACCGTTGATACAGACGCGAGCGTAGGGACGGGTCTGGTCGCCCTCGGGGTTCTTGCGCCAGGTGCCGGGCAGGTCGTCGGGGACCGGTGCCCAGCCGCTGTGGGTCGCTTCGGGCTCCGTCTCGGCGATGAGCATGTCCTCGAGGTCGTACGCCGCGAAGAACTCCTCGAGGAAGTCCCGTAGGCGGTCGCCCTCGAAGGTAAACTCGAGTTCGTGAGTCCCGACGGCGGTCCGGACGTGGCCGGTACAGCGAACGGTCACGGTGGTCGTCTCGGGGTCGCCGTCCTCGGTCACGGCCGATCGCGGCGCGGTCGACGTGGCCTGGTCGGTCTCCATAATCGAGAGTACGACGCGAGCGGCCAAACAGTACCCTCCGAACGTGTTCGGGAAGAAGGGGACAGCGATTCGGGCCGAACCCCGAGACATGAACGGGATACCGGGCGGGTTACGGACCGATCAACAGCCCCCGATGGCAATCCCGCTGCGACACTTCGTCCTCGCGCTGGGGTTTCTAGTCGTCGGGGTCGGCGGCGGGCTCGTCATGGCCGTCGCGTCGCTTCCCGGACTGTCGGAACTCGCCCACTTGCATACGCTGCTGGTGGGCTGGGTCGCGGTGACGATCATGGGCGCGATGACCCAGTTCGTCCCCGTCTGGTCCGGCGTGACGATTCACTCCCGGCGGCTCGCGGTCGCACAGCTGTGGCTGCTCGTCGTCGGCGTGGCCGGCTTCGCGGCGGCGCTGCTCGCCGGCTCCTACGCTGCCTTGCCGATCCCCGCCGCCCTGATGCTGGCGGGGATCTGGACGTTCGTCTACAACGTCGGCCGGACGCTCGCCCGCGCGCGCCCGTTCGACGTCACCGAGCGACACTTCGCACTCGCGCTCGCCGCGTTCGCCCTGGTCGCGCCCTTCGGGATCCTGCTGGCGGTCGGGTTCACGCGACCGGTGTTCGACTCGGTCGGCGTCGCCCGGTTCGAGGTCCACCTCGCGCACGCGACGCTCGCGCTGTTCGGCGCCCTGCTGGCGACCGTCGTCGGCGCGCTCTACCAGCTCGGGAAGATGTTCACGCAGGCCGATCCGGACCGGGTCGACGAGTGGCTGCTCCGACTTGAGCAGGCGGCTTTCCCCGCGGGCCTGCTCGCCCTCGCGCTCGGCCGCGGGCTCACCCTCGAGCCGCTGGCCCGCGTCGGCGCGGTCGCGCTGCTCGTCGGGCTGGCCGCCTTCGCGGTCGTGATCGGCCGATTACTGGTCGGCGCCACGGTCGAGCGCTCGCCGATGCTCGCCCGCTACTGGGTCGTCGTCGCGGCGCTTGTCGCCTGGATCGGGCTGGCCGCACCGACGTGGTGGGCCGATCCGCTCGCCTCCGACGCGCTCTTCGGTCATCCCGACGGCCGGAACCTCCTGCTGTTCGGCGTCTTCGGCTTCGTCGTCTTCGGCTCGCTGTATCACATCGTCCCCTTCATCATCTGGATCGAACGCTACAGCGACCGACTGGGCTTCGAACGGGTGCCGATGATCGACGACCTCTACGACGACCGCCTCGAGCGAGCGGACTTCTGGGCCACGCTCGTCGGCTTCGCCGGCCTCGCGGCCGCGCCGCTGCTGGGCCTTCCCGCGGTCGCCGTCGCCGTCAGCAGCGCCCTCGCGACCGTCGGCGTCGGCCTGTTCGTCGCGAACATGCTGTGGACGATCCACCGGCACGGGCCCGACGGGCTCGCGGGCGTCCTCGCGAGCGCGCTCGAGTCCGGCGAGGAGTCGCCCGCGGCGGGCGGCGAGCCCGACGTGTCGCCGGACCAGTAACGACCCTCGAGGCGACGGCCCGCCGTTCGAAACGACGGGTGACACCGAGCCGCTCGAGCGGTACCGACCCTCTATCGCGGACAGTGACTCGCCCGTTCAGGTCCGGAGTTCGATTCCCTCCTCGAGATTGGGATCGGCCTCGAGGATCGCGGACAGCTGGGGCTGGAGCCGGTCGAACCGGTCCGTCGGTCGCACGATGTTTCGCGCCGGGTCGTACTCGATCACCCCTTCCGATTCCAGCTTTGGAAGATGCGTGTGGCAGAGCGAGAGTCGGATTTCCGTGAGTGCGCCGTCGGCGGCTTCGGTGACTGACGATCGATGACCGGTGGAGAGAACCGTCCGCCCGAGATCGGTCACCGACACTGACCGCCGCTCCGCCTCGAGTACTGCGAGGACGACGCGACGGCGTTGATTCCGACAGAGGTCGAGTATCGTTTCGAACGCGATCGGACTCTCGCTCATTACGCGGTAATCAGCATTCCTTCGAGTTTCACGATGACTGTTTACTATTCAAACTCTTTTTAGGCGTCATCCCGGCGATCGGCCGAGCCGTCGGCGAGCGCGCTTCCGAGAACGTGATTGATCCCGCGCCGGAGTCGAGACGCGACCGCCTGCCGTGTAATCCCGAGTTCGTCGCCGATCTCTTCCGACGTTACTTCGCGCGGCGATTCGAAATAGCCCCGCTCGTAGGCGACTTCCAGCGCCTCCCGTTGCGTTTCGGTCATGGCCGCTTCGGCGGCGGTTTCGACCGGCGTGAGCGCGTTCAATCCCGTCAACGTGATCGGGATGCCCAACTCCCTACAGCGGGACTGAAACGCCGCGATATCGCTCCGCTCGTCGCCCCGGATATCGAACGTCCACTGCTCGTTCGTTCCGACGGCTTCGATGAGCGCGATTTCCGTTTCGGTCAACACGGTCAACACGTCGTCGTAATCCACCGCCCACTCGACGCGCAACAGATACTCGTCCTCGACGGAATCGACGGACCGAATTCGCGTCACCCCTGGATGGTCCGCGAACGCGCTTTCGATGTCGTCGACCACCGTTCCGCGGACCCAGAAGTAAGGAATGACGACGTCTCGAGCGGGGATGATCCGCTCGAGTTCGACCGTTACGTCCGGCAGCCGTTCGAACACCGTCCCCAGCGGGAACTCGTCCGCCGGAACGGTAAAGGAAGCCTCGGTAGCCATCGTCCGATATGTCTCGTCCGGGAGGGAAAACGTCACGGCGGGACGCGACCGAACCGCTGCCCGATTCGATCTCGTCGTTCTATCCCGCAGGGCCGTCCCGTCAGCCCGTCAGCGCGGACCGCTCGAGTCGTCCCCGTCCGCGGCGGTCGGGGCCGGTGCGGCCGGGCCGTCGGACTCGCTCGGCATCTCACCGAACTCGAGGGAGGTGTCCTCGAGGGTGGCCAGCGCGTCGTTCAGGGCGTCGGACTGGTGGTGGCTCTCGCGGACGCGCACCCGGACGAGGTCGTACTCGTGGCGCCCGCTGAGGCCGTTCCACGCGCGGAACGACCCCTTGACGAGGGCGTCGGCCTGGGGACAGAACTCCGTGGTCGGGCTGAACTCCGCCCGCAGGACCGTCGGATCGTCGGCGTCGACCGCGTACCGGTAGCCGGCGTCGGGATGTCGCCGGTCGAGGTTGAGCCGCGTCAGGTTGTAGCCGAACGTGGCGTCGTAGACGCCCCGTTCCTCGAACAGTTCTCGCGAGATATCGTGGAATGCGACGTGGTCCTCGCCCTCGAGGAGGTCGTGACCCTCGAGGAACCGTCCCGGCTCCGGGAGGTGGTCCGGAACGAACGCCTCGGAATCGTCGAACCCGTCGCCGTTGTCCGTCGATCGTCCGCTCGAGAAGGGGTTCATTGTACCCGTCTATACTACCCGAACTCCCCAATGCAGTCTCCCGAACATGTTCTACACTCGCCGCATCCGGCCGTCCATTTTCGGTGAGAAAGCGGTATCCACCGTATAACCGGTGATTTCCCCGCGACTGTCGGTCCCTGAACAGTTTTAGATGGTATGAATATAATAGGAATATGTATTAATAGCTCTCCAAAAAATACGCCAATAGACGACTCTGGCTATTATTGGGTGTATATGTGCATTCAATCCGAGTTTGGGCCAGAGGATTTATACCTGATCGAAGTAAGAGTCCGGCCAATGCTACTCTCAGTCGATCGATCGGATGCGACAGCCGGCCAATCAGTCTGTTTCGATATCATCGCCGCTGTCGCCGAGCGGGAAGGCATCGATCCGGTAGACCTCGAGCCGCCCGAGTACGAAGCGCTCTACGACGTCGTCAACCCCGAGGCGCTCGATGCCCTGTTTGCGACCCGATCGAACGGCACACAACGGCCGACCGGTCGCGTCGAATTCCCCTTCTGTGGCTATCACGTGGTCGTCGACAGCGACGGCGAAGTCGAAATCTCCGACCCCGAGACTGACCTCGAGTGACGAGTCAGTCCCGCCGGCGTTCGATCCGTCGACGCCAATCGTCCGGAATCGGCCGCGAGCCGTCCCCGTCCGGCTCGGCCAGTACCTGCACGGTCCGTGCCGTCGCTGCCCGCTCCCCGTCGGCGCGGATCTCGTAGGCCATCGGCAGGCTCGACTCGCCCAGTTCCGGTACGCGAAGAGCGACGGTCACCGTCTCGTCGGCCTCGATCGGTCGCTCGTACTCGATCTCGAGGCTCACGAGGACCGTGGTCGTCTCCTCGAGCGAGATCTCGAGGACGTCCCGGAAGTAGGCCTCGCGGGCCTGCTCGAGGTAGGTCGCGTAGACCGCGTTGTTGACGTGCCCCATGAAGTCGATGTCGCGGAGCCGGACATCGATCTCGGTCTCGTAGCTGTAGTCGGTCATCGAGGGACGCGTAGGAGAGCGGCCGCCGTATAGCTGGTCACTCGCGGGCGGCGGCTCGAGAAGTGAAAGTCGCCATCGCGATCAGTCGCCGGCCCGCGCCGCCTCGAAGACGTCCTCGTGCAGCCGGTCGGCGACGTGTTCCATCAGCGGTTCCATGTTGCGGGTGTCGGCCCGGTTGTACTCGACGAGCGTCTCGAGGGCCCCCTCGTCGCCGCTTTCGTACTCGTACCAGAGGCGGACGGCGTCGCGGCCGCTCAGCTCCGGCCTGTCACGGTCGATGCCGATCTCGCGTTCGATCGCCTTCAGCCCGCCGTCCAACCCCAGCTTCTTGCAGGGGTACATGAGATCCACGTGGGGGACGTCGACCGAGACGTCGAAACACGTCTCGAGGAAGGGCACGTCGAACCGCTGGCCGTTGAACGTGACCAGCAGGGCCGAGTCGTCGAGTTCCCGCGCGAGGCGGTCGGCCGTGAGATCGCGGTCCTTGACGAAGGTCTTCGTCTCGCCGCCCCGATAGAGGCTGACAGTCGTCACGTCCTCACAGGCGGCGTCGAGTCCGGTCGTCTCGATGTCCAGAAAGCAGGTCTCGTCGCTGACGTTCTCGTAACAGCGCCAGCGGCTCGCGGCCGGCAACGCCTCGGCGAACGGCGAGACGTCGCCGCGCTCGAGGTGGGTCCGTCCCTCCTCGATGAACGTCTCGATCCGTGCCGCGAGCGTCGAACCGACGACGCTGCCGTCGAACTCGTCCCAGTGGGTCACGCCGTTCTCCCAGAGCCGGCGCTCGGTGGTCTCTCCGACGCCGTGAACGGGAATGAAACTGTTCTCGATTCGCACACCGGGTAGAGGGGGCAGGGTAGCTAAAAACGCTTGGATCGCCGATGGCGTCGTCGCGTCGCCGTCACACCGTCTCTCGTTCTCGCACCGTCACGATTCGTTCGCGTTGCTGTCGTTCGGAGAGACGGCGTCTGATCGGCGATGCTGACCGTCGGACGCTCCCGCGCCCCGTCGGTGCGCTCGATCGCCCGACTTTTCGTGTTGGCGGCCGTAGGTGTGGTATGGCCGACC
Organism: Natrinema mahii; assembly: GCA_000690595.2. Lineage (GTDB taxonomy): Archaea > Halobacteriota > Halobacteria > Halobacteriales > Natrialbaceae > Natrinema > Natrinema mahii. The sequence goes on from JHUT02000002.1 coordinate 202,141, forward strand.
ACGAGGACGAACTCGTCGACGCCGTTCGCGAACTGACGCGAACGATCGACGCGCTCCGAGCGGAACTGGAGGAATCGGGCCCGCGCCGGCCGCGGCTTCGACCGCCGACGCCGCGGGAACTGCTGCGCGCGACCGACGAGGTCGCGATCCCCGCGGCGCTGGCCGTCCTCGAGACCAGCGTCCGCGCGCTCGAGGCGTTCCAGCGCGGGCTCCGGGTCGTCCGAACCGAGCGGGATGTCCGGGAGCAAACGTCGGCGGCCGCCGCGTCGACCGGTGAGCGGGCCGACCGGCTCCGGGAGACGACGCTGTCCAGCCTCGATACCGTCCTCTCGGAACTCCAGCGAGCGGCCTCGACGGGGCAGTTGCCCGCCGACGACGAGGCGCGCGACCTCCTCGCGGAGGCGCGCGACCTCCGCGACGACGTCGACAGCCGACTTCGGGCGGCCGCGGAGACGGACCCGGAGGCGGCCGATCGGGACCGATCGGACGGGGCGGGCGGCGTCACGATCGATATCGAAGAGGGCCCGCTGGACGACGCCAGTCCGGACGGGGCCGACGGCGAGCCGGACCCCGCCGTCGACGTCGACGCCGAACTCGAGACGCTGCGGGATCAGTACGGCGAGGACGACTCGAGCGACGGTGATGCGGATACCGCAGACGAGAGCGCCTCGAGCGGAGACGAGAACGACGACGGGACGGCCGACGGCTCGAGCGACGAGAACTGAGGGCGGAATTTGCGGACGCGTTTTTCCACGGGACCGCCCGCCATGAATGGGGAGAAGAAGTGTTCTGCTATCGTGGCAACGGGGAGTTGCCACACCCTCCCCAGCCGACTTCTGCTCACGGGCCTCCGGCCCGTTCGCATGGTTCGCGGAACCGACGGTTCCGCGCTAACGTTCGCTCATTCCAGTCGCTCACTCGTCCCTCGCACAGGTCGTCGACTGCCCTCACCGTCGTTCGGGCAGTCGATAGCGCGCGCCACCGCACGCTGGATGGTCGGGATGGCCTCAGTGTTCCGACGAACGAAGCCGCGCTACTGGCGTGTTAGACCGGTTCGAACCGGTAGCCGTCCCACGACTGGCTCTCGGGCTCTCTGATGCCCGCGCCGGGCTCGCGGAGTTCGTCGACGTGGACGGGTTCGACCTCGTCGCCCGTCTCGAGGTCGTCGGTCGTCGCCTGGCCGATCGCGCGGACCGTCTCGCCCGCTACCTCGAACTCGACGATGGCGAGCGTGTTGGGTTCGCGGACGCCCGGCGGCGTCGCGGTGCTGGTCGTCCAGGTCACGACCTCGGCGGTGTACTCGCTGAGGTCGATCGTTTCGATCGGCTCCGAGCCGCCCGGGCCGCGCGGGTGGCCGGGGTAGGTGATCGAACCGTCGTCGTAGCGGGTCGCGTCCATCGTCATTGTGCTGCCTCCATGATCGTGGTGATGACGCAGTTGCCGAAGCCGCCGACGTTACAGCACAGCCCCACGTCCGCCTCGACCTGTCGGGGGCCGGCCTCGCCGACGACCTGTTCGTAGATCTCGACGCCCTGTGCCACGCCGCTGGCCCCGAGCGGGTGGCCCTTCGACTTGAGCCCGCCGGAGGTGTTGATCGGAAGGTCCCCGGTGTCGCGCTCGGTGTAGCCCTCCTCGACGAGTTTCCATGCCTCGCCCTGCTCGGCGAAGCCAAGCCCCTCCATCTGGAGGAACTCGAGGATGGTGAACATGTCGTGGAGTTCGGCCACGTCGATATCGTCCGGCCCGCGGCCGCTCATCTCGTAGGCCCCCTTGCCGCTCTCGACGACCCCACCCATGACGGTGGGGTCCTCGCGCTCGTGGACGACGTGGGTGTCCGTCGCGCCGTCGATCCCCGTGATGACGGCGTACTCGTCGGCGTACTCCTCGGCGACGGACTCGGGACAGAGCATGAGCGCCGCCGAGCCGTCCGTGATCGGACAGAAGTCGTACAGCCGCAGCGGATCGGCGACGATCGGCGACTCGAGCGCCGTCTCCATGTCGATCTCCTTTTGAAACTGGGCGTGCGGGTTGTCGACGCCGTTCTCGTGGTTCTTGACGGCGACCTTCGCGAGGCTCTCGCGGGGCGCGTCGAACCGCTCGAGATAGTGACGCGCCGTCAGACCCGCAAAGGAGGGCAGCGTGACGCCGTGTTTGTACTCCGCGGGATGGGTCAGCGACGCGATGACGTCGGTGGCCTCCCCCGTGGTCTTGTGGGTCATCTTCTCGCCGCCGACCAGCAGGGTCATCTCGCTGGCCCCGCTGGCGACGGACTGCCAGGCGGCGTAGATCCCCGCACCGCCGCTTGAACTCGTCTGATCGACCCGCTGGGTGTAGGCCGGCATCGCGTCGAGGTCGTGAGCTAAGGCGTTGGGCACGCCGGTTTGGCCCTCGAACTCGCCGCTTGCCATGTTCGAGACGTACAGGTGATCCACGTCGTCGGCGTCGACACCCGCGTCCTCGAGACACTCGATCCCGGCCTCGGCGAGGAGATCCTGGATCCACTCCCCCTCGCGTTGCCCGAACTGGGTCATCGAGGCGCCGATGATTGCAACCGGTTCCATATCCTACCGGACTCGAGTCAACGATTTATAAGTGAGGGTCGTCGACCGGGGTCACAGCCACGACCGGCGGTTCACGACGCCCGGTCGGCGCCGATCACGCGGACTCGGCCGCGGCCGTCCGCAGCTCGCTCGCGCGCGAGCGCGCCTGCGAGATCACTGCCGGCCGGGCCTCGAAGGAGACGACGACGTCCTCGTCGCCGTAGGTGACGTCGTCGACGCGGGCGTTGTCGTGGAGCCACGAGACGACGCTCATCGTGTCGTCGGTCATCGGCAACAGCAGTCGCTCGGCCTCCCAGTCGGGCAGTTCGTGCTCGATGCGCTCGAGCAGGCCGTCCACGTTCAGCCCCTCCTTGGCGCTGACGGTGACCGGGTTCGGCGCGAGCGAGGACAGCGCCTCGCGCTTCTCGGCGAGTTCCGCGTCACTGACCTGATCGATTTTGTTCAGCACGGTCACGATGGGGGCCTCGTTGCGCTCGTAGAGGGTGTCGTGGGAGGTGACGAGCTTCTCGTGGATCTCGTCGATCGGCTCGCTGACGTCGACGACGAGCAAGACGAGGTCCGCCCGGTAGACCGAATCGAGCGTCGACTTGAACGACTCGACCAGCCAGTGGGGCAGATCGCTAATGAACCCGACGGTGTCGGTCACCAGCACGTCGCGTCGGTCGATGTCGGCGCGTCGCGTGGTCGTTCCGAGCGTCGTGAACAGCTTGTCCTGTGACTCGGCGGTCGGATCCAGATCCCGGTGGAGATCCTCGTTTTCCTCGACCTCGAGGTCGGTTGCGAGCCGCCGCAGCAGGGTCGACTTGCCGGCGTTGGTGTAGCCCGCGAGCGCGACCAGATCGAACCCAGAATCGCGCCGGCGCTCCCGACGCTGCTGTTCGGTCCGTTCGATCCGCTCTAACTCGTCTTTGATGCGGCTGATCTGGGCCTTGATGTCCTGCTCGCGGCTCTCGTCGTACTCGCCAAGCCCCATGAACCCGGGGTGTTCCTCGCGCTTGGCGAGGCTGGTCTTGGCCTCGGCCCGGGGGAGTTCGTACCGGAGTTCGGCCAGTTCGACCTGGAGTTGCGCTTTCCGGGTCTGGGCGCGCTGCCCGAAGATCTCGAGGATCAAGGTAAAGCGATCGATGACCTCGACCCCCTCCGGCAGGAGCTGCCCGAGGTTGTACGTCTGGTAGGGGCCCAGCCGGTTGTCGAAGATTACCGTCTCCGCGTCGGTCTCTTCGACCAGCGCCGCGAGTTCCTCGGCCTTCCCCTCGCCGATCTGGAGCGCCGGGTCGGCCCGGCGGGACTGGGTGACCTCGCCGACGACGGTATACCCCGCCGCGCGGGCCAGGTCGCGGATTTCGCTCGTGTCGGGCGTTCCCGAGTCGACGCGTTTGGCAATGATCGTGTTCATGCGGGTAGCTGTGTGGTCCCCGGGCGCGGCCGTGATCGGTCGCGGTCGCTCGAGCAGCGCGGCTCGTAGCCCCCGACGGTCGCCGTCGGGAGACGACGGTCGCGAGGGCGGTGTGGACACCGCCGCGTGATCCCGGAAACGCTAACGATGCCGGCCGAACACCTCCGTTGCGTGGCGCGGGCGGACGTGACACATACCCGTCCGTACGCGACCGATCGCCTTGAATCCCGTGCACGGTGCCGTCCCGCGATCGGCCGCTCGGCGGATCCAGACCCACCACGGAAACGGTCTCGCCGGCCGGACGGATCCGAACGCCTCGCTGATCGCAACAGTCATGAGAACCGACTCGAATGCAACGGCCACATGCTAGATCTCGATCCGACGACGCTGGGCCTCGAGTTCGGGGCCAGCGCGCTCGTCGGGGGCCTCATCGGCTACGCCGCCAAGAAGATCGCGAAGCTACTCGCGATCGTCGTCGGCGTCGAACTGATGGCCTTTCGCTTCCTCGAGTCCGAAGGGATCGTCACCGTCGACTACGAGCGCCTCACGGCCGGGTTGTTCTCGTCGGGCGACCGCACGGGGAGTTGGCTCGAGTCGGCCGTCTCGACGCTGTCCATCGGCGTCGGCTTCACCAGCGGCTTTCTGATCGGTTACAAGCGAGGGTAGCGCCACGGCGGGAAGCTGACGTCTCTCGCCCGCTCAGCGGGTCTTCAGATCGTCTTTGTCCTTGACGATCTCCGTTTCGGCCTCGCCGCTGGTGTGTTCGTTGACCACGTCGTAGAACTCGTTTTGCATGCCGGCCGGGAACGTCAGCACGCCGATCCACGAGCCGTCGGACTGCCACTCCTCGCGCTCGAGATCACCGAACTGGCGGATCTTGGCCTGTGCGCTGCCCGCGTGGTCTGCCGGGACGTTGACGGCGACGGTGACCTCCTCGAACCGGATCGGGATCACCGGCCGCAGGGCGTCCAGGGCGTCGTCGACCTGCTGTTCGACCGGTTCCATCGGATCGACGGTGACGCCGGCCTCTTCGAGAGCGTTCTCGATCCGCTCGGGCGGGTGGGGCGCGTTGTCCATCTGCGGGTTGACCGCGTTGCGCGTGATCGTGTCGATCAACTGCTTGCGCTTCTGTTCTTGCATCTCGCGGCGCTGATCGGCCGTGATCTGGATCTCCCCCTCCGTGATCACCTCGGGGATGATCTCGAGCGGTTCCGTGGTGTCGAAGACTTTCTCGAGGTCCGCCTCCGCGGGTCGGTCGCCACGCGAGGCGTCCTCGAAGACGTCCTCGGCGGCGATCACGTCCTCGAGTTCGCCGTCGAACTCGTCGCGTTTGATTTCCAGTGCCGCGTCCGGGTCGACTAACACTTCGAAGCGCGCCCCGTGGGACTCGAGTCGCGCCGTCACCGCCTCGTCGAGCGAAATCATATCACACGGTTCCGCCGCCAGTGAAAAGAGTGTTTCCCGATGGATGCCCCCGATCCGGCCACGATTCGGCGCGGCGTCGACCGTTCGACGGGGCCGCACTCGGTCGCGTCGCTCGCGACGGGCCGATCAGCACTCGGAAAACGCGTCGAAAACGGACCGCGGCGGGTCGGTTACTCCTCGTCGTCTTCGGGTTCGTCCTCGCCGGTATCGAGGAGGTCGTTCTCCTCGAGGTGGTCGGCGATCCGGTCCCGGTCGAACTGCTCGAAGGTCTCGGTCTCGACGTCGACGGTCGCCAGCCCGACCTCGCTGGGCAGCAGGGAGCCGTCGTTGACCGACGCGAGCGCGTCCAGGGCGAGCCGGATGCCGCCGTCTAAGTCGGCGTCCTCGTCGTAGTTCTCCTCGAGGTAGGACTGGAGGTCGCCCCGATCGGCACCGACGGCCAGGGCCTTCCACTCGTAGGGGGTCCCGGAGGGGTCGGTCTCGAACAGGCGCGGCTCGCCGTTCTGGATGCCGCCGACGATCAGGGCGACGCCGAACGGGCGAGCGCCACCGACCTGGGTGTACTGCTGGATGTGGTCGGTAACTTCCTTGGTCAGCGTCTCGACGCCGATCGGCTGGCCGTAGCGCAGCTGGTTGACCTGCGTCTGGCGGCGCGCGAAGTCGATCAGCTGGCGAGCGTCGGCGACGTGGCCGGCGCTGGCGATGCCGATGTGGTCGTCGGCCTTGTGGATCTTCTCGACGCTCGAGTCCTCGAGCAGCGGGGAGGGGACTCGTTTGTCGACCGCCAGGACGACGCCGTCGTTCGTTCGAACGCCGATGCTTGCCGTGCCTCGCTTGACCGCCTCGCGAGCGTACTCGACCTGGTAGAGTCGGCCGTCGGGCGAGAAGATCGTGATGCCGCGGTCGTACGCCTGCTGTTGGGCTTGTCCCTGCATAGTATCACGCTAAATCGTAGTCGAGGTCTGTCGCGCCCACGAACGCCTCATCGAGTCGAACGTCCCCCACGCTGTCCCGGCGGACGGCGACTCGCTCTTCGTTCCCGAACACGACGTTTCTCTCCTCCGAATCTTGCCCGCGTCGCCGTAAATAGTTTTCTTCAGCGGCACGGATCGTGCCACTGATACCGCGGACCCAAACCCCGACGGGCGCGCCGTCGACCTCGTCGAGACAGGCCAGCGCGGCCCGAGCGGGGTCGGTCTCGCCCCGGCGGACCTTGACGATCGCCTCCCCCCGTCCGTCGGCGAAGGCGTAGCGGACGACCGAGAGGTCGGCGTCGGCGCTGCCCGGATCGCCAAGCAGGTTCTGACCCGCGTACCACAGCTCGCGCTGGAACGAGCGCCGGCCGATCCGCTCGTCGGGCCAGGTCTCGAGTTCGACCGCGAGATACCGCCACCGCGGCCGGAGATGTTTCGGCAGGTGCTTCATGACTCCTCGGTCGCCGCGTCGACGGCCGCCGTCGGGCTCCGCTCGGCGACCAGGACGCCGACCTGGTCGTGGACGCGCTCGACCGCGGTCAGCGAGAAGCCGGCGTCGGTGAAGGCGTCCGCGAGGACGCCGACGGTCGCGGGGTCGTCGACTTCGGGCGAGTAGAAGGGGTCGTCGGGGTCGGGCTCGCCGAAGAACATCACGTCCCCGAGGACGAACCGCCGGGGCTCTACGTCGGCGATAACCGCGATCGCCTCCCGTTTCTCCTCGTCCGAGAGGTGATGTAGGGCGAAGTTCGAGGTCACCACGTCGACCGGGCCGTCGTAGTCGGGTTCGCGGAAGGTGCCGTGGCCGAACTCGACGTTCTCGAGCCCGGCGTCGGCGGCCTTCTCGCGGGCCTCCTCGAGCATCCCGTCGCTGATGTCGCGGCCGACGACCCGCTTTGCATCGGGGGCGACCGCGAGCGCGATCGCGCCGGTCCCGGTCGCGAGGTCGAGGACGACCTCGTCGGCCGCGGGCGCGGCGTGTTCGACAACGAGGTTCGCGCAGGCGTGGTACTCCTCGGATTTCGAGTCGTCGTACTCGCCGGCCTTCTCGTCGAACCGGGCGGCGTGTTCCTCAAGCGTCCTCTTCATACCTGCCCCGTTCGACCCCCGGCTCAATGAACGACTCGGAGTGGACGTGCCGATTGCGCTCGGCCAGCCGACCCCACTCCGCGAGACCGTCTTCGACGAACGCGCTCGAGAAGCCAAGTTGCTCGCCCAGGGCTTGCAGTTCGCGGGGGGCTCGCAGCTCGAGGTGCGAGGTCGGCTCGGCGCTGACGACGTAGGGCGCGTCGTAGTGGGCGACGATCTCCCGGAACTTGCGCAGCGACTGGAGGATTCGAACGCGGTGGCCGCCGCTCTCTCTGAGAGCCCCCGAGAGGTCGAACTCGAGGCGGACGCCGTTCTCGACGGCGGCTTTGACCAGCACGTGGTTGATGTCACCGTCGCCGCGCATCGGATGCGAGAGGACGTCGACTTTGGGCTGTTCGACGGCGAAGCGATTCAATGTGGTCGTCCCGCCGTGAACGGCGACGATCGTTTCCGACGAACGATAATTCCCGACCGCACCGCTGGCTCCCTGCGGGTCGTCGGCCCGGATCTCGACGCCTTCGACGACGTCGATCCCGTACTCCTCGCGGATCACTTCGGGATCGTAGTCGGCTCGAGCGTCGCTGTGATTGCGCACGACCACGCCCTCGTAACCGTAGTCGGCCGCCCGTTTGGCGAACCGGGCGACCGTACTCTCTCCGTCGGGGTGGGCGCGGACGGCCTCGTACATACCCGACTCGTCGCACGGCGGCGACTTGGGGTTTGCGTCATGTAGCGACGCCGCGTGAAACTCACCACGTCCGAGTCGGAAGCAGGTCGATAGCGGCGACGACTCGGTTCTCACCGTCGACGGGGACGACGACCCGCATGTCTTCGTTGTAGTCCGCCAGCAACTCCCTGCAGGGTCCACACGGAGGGACGACTCGGGCTTCGGTCGCTTCGTGGTCCGCCATCGGGTAGGCGACGGCGACGCACGTCCGGAGTTCGTCGTGTCGGTATCCGTCAGCGATGGCTGATCCGACCGCGGTCGGTTCCGCACAGACGGAGACGCGTCCGATGCTCGCCGGGAGACTCACGCCCTCGTAGACGCTGCTGTCGTCCGTTTGGACCCCCGCAGCGACGATGTGTGCGCCGCCGAAGAAGTTCTCATCGACCGTTCGCTCGTTCGTCTCGATGACCCGCTCGAGTAGGGATTCGTCCTCGGGAGTCAGCGGCGACGTGTTCATACTGGTCACCTATCTCCCACCAACCATATCAGCACGGGTTGCCGAGAGCGCGCCCGAACGAACGTGAGGGCGCGGG
>JHUT02000002.1:210877-414559 GCA_000690595.2 Natrinema mahii
GAGCGACCGAAGGGAGCGAGCGGGCCGACGACTGATGTGAGCGAGGACTGGAAGGACGAGCGAACGGAAGGAGGAGTGCTTTTGATCGAAATTTTGCCGAGGGACATCGCGCTGGCGGCTCTGCCGCCAGCGCGATAGACCGCAGAGCAAAATTTCGTTAGTTGAGAATCGATTGAGCCACCGTCGCGAGCTGGCCGTTGTCGGCCTCGCTGAGGCGGTCGTCACCGATCTTCAGGCGGAGACGCGGACGACCGACGTCGATGGGAACCTTCTCGGTGTCGATCAGGCCCATGTCCTCGAGCTTGGTCTTCGTCCGGGAGAACGTCGCCTTGGAGGCGATCCCAACGTCCTCGCCCCACTTGCTGATGTCGTAGAGCAGGGCCTCGTTCTTGGCGGCGACCAGCAGCGAGATGGTGACTTCGTCGAGCCCGTCGCCGTCGCCGCGGGCAGTCTCGAGCGAGTCCAAGATTGCGGTGAAGTCTTCTTCGGCCTCGGGGCTGATCTCGTCGGCGAGAGTCTCGCGGACGTCCGTGATCGGGGGCGTCCGGAGGTTGAACTCGCTGGCGTCGGCCCAGCGGTCGGCGTAGGTGTCGTAGGTGTCGTCGACGAAGCTCTCGTCGTCGGTGACGAGCCCGCCGACGCGGTCGCCGGCGTGGACGATGGCGATGACGCGGTCCTCGCTGACGAGCAGGGAGTTCTCGGGCGTCTCCTCGAGCGTCCGCAGGACGAGTGCCCCCTCGCTGATGAGGTCCGCGGCGTTCGAGGCGACGATGAAGTCGTCCATGACGTCTTTGAGCGTGCGTTCGTCGGCCAGCATGTGGACCGACGGCAGGTCGTCGTTGAAGGCGGTCGCGACGGAGACGAACTCCTCGATGGCGTCCCGCGAGGGGTTGACCATGTAGACGTCCCCGGTCACATCCCCGAGGACGGACTCGAGGATATCGTCAATTTGGTGGTTAAGTAAATTCGAGGTCATGCGTATACAGAAGTAATCGATAGCTCGGTACTTAATTTTGGTGGCCGTTTGCACGGCAGAACAGTTGGCTGCGCGCCTAAACCGGTAATTTTTGTCTCATATCACGTTAGTTCGCCGACGAAACCTCGATAGTCGTTGTCGACTCCCGGACGGAACTGGAGGCGGGGACAGCGGTGGTCGCGACGGCCGTCCGACCGGCGCCGCGTCCTAATATGGGGACGGGTACTATCGGCAATAATTATATACACGTGTCGATGTATTACAGTATCGTATGGCCGTTGCACACAATCGGCTCCGGCGGGTCGTTCACGAGTTGGCCGAACGCGTTCGAACCGCGTCGAGACCTGTCCGTGGCCGATCGCCCCCGGCGATGGCTCTCGAAGCAAAGCGCGTGAGTACGTACGGCGGACCCTGATACGGTTTGCTGTCCCGGTGGGACCGCAGGGCGGGTCGCGGTCCCACCGGCAGTGACGGACACGAGACCATATGAGTCAGTGATCGAACCGGGGCCACAGCTCCGTCGACCAGTAAATGTCCCCGTCGTAGATCACTGACGCCTCCGTTTCTTTGAGCATCGTCACCAGTTCCGACGCTGTGAGCGTAAAACTCGACTCGTTGCCACAGAGGTAGGCGTAGTCGTTGGTCTCGGTGTGGGGGAAGTAGTAGGAGCCGGTCGCCCGCGTCGAGTAACAGTCGACGGTCAGCAGGTACTCCTTCTCGCCGCCGTCGGCGAGTTCCTCGAGCGTCGCGGTCGTCGGGAGCCGCTGTTCGCCCTGGACCAGCGAGTGGGTGCCGTCGCCGACGACGGCGTAGTCTTTTCCCATCATGATGCGTCGGCGAGCCAGCGCCATCGCGCGCTCGATGCTGAACCCGTGGACCAACAACTTGGCGAACGTCGAGCCGACCTTGACGGCGTGATCGTTGAGGACCTTGGTGAACGTGACCGCGCCGGCGACGCTGCCTTTCTCGATCAGTTCTCGCCCCTCGTAGTAGGAGCCACAGGCGTTGAGAAAGAACGTCTGGGCGTTGCAGCGATCGAGGCTCGAGGCCGAAAGCGTCCCGTCGGGACAGCACAGACCACCGGTCTCGCAGTGGCCGATGTAGTGGACGAAATCGTGGTCGTCCTCGAAGACCCGAGCCAGTGCGGCCGTCTCGAGCGACTCCGCGACGGTGACATCCATCGAGAGTTCCTCGGAGCGACGGCGGTAGATCGCCGCGACGTCGTCGTGTTCGCCGGCCATTTCCGGGTCGTTGAGGACGACACAGATCGAGGTCGCGTCGCTGGCCCGTTCGAGGAACTCGAGGCGGTTGTGGTAGGCCTCGGGAGCGGATTTGAAGACGTCGATCGGGACGCCGTCGGCGAGCCAGCCGTGCGTGCGGCCGCTGCGGAGATCGGGTTTGACGATGTCGACCGAGGCCACTTGGCCGCCGCTGGCTCTGGGCTCAGCCGGCGGCGTCCGCTGGCCCGAACCGCGATCGCTGCCCCGGTAGAAGTCCTCGAGCGAGCGCTCGACGAGTTCCGGGCCCTCGAGTTCGGAGGTCCGGGGCGTGTAGACCATGCTCAGCCGGTCGAGCAGGAACGGCAGGGTCTCGACGCTGTCGTACTCGGGCGCGACGTACGTCGAGAGATGCCAGTCGGGGAGGCGGTGTTTGATCGCCGCGTAGGGCACGTCGAGATACGCGGCGAGGCGCTCCCGCGGGTCGGCGTCGTACAGGCGCTCGGCGTCGAGTTCGAGGGCCTCGAGCAGGCTGCGTTCGGCGAGGGTCGTCCCGTAGGGGCCGACGTTGCGAACGAGGCAATCGAGGAAGAAGGTCTTTCGGAGCAGCCGCTCGACGTCGCGCTCGAGGGCGGGCATCGCAGCGAGTTCGACGTCGATCCCCCGGTCGGGGATCCGGAGTCGCGGTCGATCGGGGGCCGCGCCGGTGTGGGTCCCGATGACCTCGTCGGTCGTCCGAACGGTCGCCTGCAGGTAGTACGCCAGCGGGGCCGTGACGAACAACGACTCGTAGTCGGGCGGGACGATCAGCTCGATCCCGTGGTCCGGGGTTGCGACCCGGAGGCAGTCGGGAATCCGGAGTTCGGTCCCCCGTTCGATCAGCGAGGGATGGCCGCGGAGCGTGGGATAGCTCCGGTCCGGGCCGTCGGTCTTGTGCGAGCCGGCCATGTGGGTGATGGCCTCCGCGATCGCCGGCGGGGAATCGGGAACGGTGATCGTCCCGGCGGGGAACTCGTGTCGGCATCGGACCCCGAGGACGACCCGGGTCCGCTCGGGGAACGAGACGATGATCTCCTCGTAATCGTCGGTCTTCGCGATCGTCGCGGCGCCCGAGAACCGCAGATAGGACTTGATCTCCGTATCGATGTCGACGACGTACTCGTCGGGGGACAACGGGAGGGGCTCGCCGCAGGGATCGAGTTCGTGACCGTCCTCGACGCCGACCGAGAACGCGTAGACGACCGCGTGCGGGAATCGGAGTTCGTCAGTCGTCACGACGATGGTGTCGTCGACCGGGCGCGGGATGTCTTCCCCGGAGCCGTCGACGACGAGTTCGTCACCGGTGACCGCCAACTCGGCGTTGTCCGCGTCGGTGACGTGGAGGGTGTCGCCGTCTACCGCCCACTCTATCATTCAGTTGGCTGAATGTCACTCCGACAAGTTAGTTGTATCGGGGCGTGATATCGTCACAAACGCGGCCGGTCGAGGCGCGGCGGGCGGTCGCCGGCGGCCGGTATCGCGGCGCGTGTTACCGAGGAAAGGTACACTTATGCGGCCGCCAGTCCCCACTCCGAACATGGACCACGACAAGGTACGGGACGTCGATCCCGCCGTCGCCGACGCGCTCGAGGGCGAGGTCGATCGCCAGCGCGAGACGCTCCAGATGATCGCCAGCGAGAACCACGCCAGCGAGGCCGTCATCGACGCGCAGGGCAGCGCCCTGACCAACAAGTACGCCGAGGGCTACCCCGGCGAGCGCTACTACGGCGGCTGTGAGTACGCCGACGAGGTCGAGGAACTCGCGATCGAACGCGCGACGGAGCTGTTCGGTGCCGACCACGTCAACGTACAGCCCCACGCCGGGACGCAGGCCAATCAGGCGGTGTACTTCGCGATGCTCGAGCCCGGCGACAAGATCCTGTCGCTGGATCTCAATCACGGCGGCCACCTCAGTCACGGCCACCCGGCGAATTTCACGGGGCAGCTCTACGAGGTCGAGCAGTACGAGGTCGATCCGGAGACGGGCTACATCGACTACGACGCCCTCGCGGACCACGCCGTCGAGTTCGACCCCGACATCATCGTCTCGGGCTACTCCGCGTACCCGCGCGAGATCGAGTGGGAGCGCATTCAGGCGGCCGCCGACGAGGTCGACGCACTCCATCTCGCGGATATCGCCCACATCACCGGGCTCGTCGCCGCGGGCGTGCACCCCTCGCCGGTCGGCATCGCCGACTTCGTCACCGGCTCGACCCACAAGACGATCCGCGCCGGTCGCGGCGGCATCGTCATGTGCGACGAGGAGTACGCCGACGACATCGACGCGGCCGTCTTCCCCGGCGGCCAGGGCGGTCCGCTCATGCACAACGTCGCCGGCAAGGCCGTCGGCTTCAAGGAGGCGCTCCAGCCTGCGTTCACCGAGTACGCCGAACAGACGGTCGCCAACGCGAAGGCGCTTGGCGACTCCCTCGCCGAGAACGGCTTCTCGCTGGTCTCGGAGGGCACCGACAACCACCTCGTCCTCGTCGATCTCCGCGAGAGCCACCCCGACACCTCCGGCGGCGACGCCGAGGAGGCCTTAGAGGAGGCCGGCATCGTCCTCAACGGGAACACGGTGCCCGGCGAGACGCGCTCGCCCTTTGACCCCAGCGGGATCCGCGCCGGCACGCCGGCGCTGACGACCCGCGGCTTCGACGAGGACGACTGCCGGACAGTCGGCGACCTGATCGCCCGCGTCGTCGACGCCCCTGAAGACGAGGCCGTCATCGAGGACGTCCGCGCCGAGGTTGCGGCCCTCTGTGACGCCAACCCGCTCTACGAGTAGTCGACGACCGCGTCGGCCCGGTCGATCCGACTGCGAACCTGCTCTCCCGTTTTTCGGCGCGCTCGTATCGCGGCTCGAGGCTGTCGAAATCAGCGCCCGCGTTGTGCTGGACCTCGTGTCGCCGGTCGCCGCCCGTTTCGAGCGAGATCGCTTCGGACCGAACACCTTTTGTGACTGACTAATGTGGGTTGGTAGCATGAGTGCCGAAGCGGCGACGGCGATGTACCGCACGAGAACCGACACGCTCACGACCGATGTCGGCGAGGGCCAACCGGTCGTCTTCGCCCACGGCACGTTGATGGACCGGACGATGTTCGCGCCCCAGCTCGAGGCGCTGCGAGACGAGTACCGGGCGGTCGCCTACGACCTGCGGGCGCGGACGGACCGGTACGCGCCGGGCTATGACCTGCGGGATCTGGCCGACGACTGCGCGGCGCTGCTCGACGGGATCGGCGAGGACAGCGCCGTCATCGCCGGCATGTCGATGGGCGGGTTCATGGGACTGCGCTTTGCCCTCGAGTACCCCGAGCGTGTCGACGGGCTGATCCTGATCGATTCGATGGCGACGCCCCATCCCGAAGACGAGCGGGCGGAGTACGACGCCCTCGTCGACCCCTACGAGGACACCCTCGAGCCGCTGCCCCGCGCGATCGCGGAGGGCTCGACCGCCGAACTGTTCGGCGAGACGACCCGCGAGGCAAACCCCGAACTGGTCGAGGCGTGGGTAGACCGCTGGGCCACCTACCCCGGCCGAGCGGTCCACTACGAACTCAACTCGTGGCTCGGCCGCGAGGACGTGACGGATCGGCTCTCGGCGATCGACGTGCCGGTCCTGATCGTCCACGGCGAGGAAGACCCCTCGATCGCGCCCGCACAGGCCGAACCGATGCTCGAGGAACTGCCCGACGCCGAGATGGCACTGATCCCGGAGGCTGGCCACACCTCGAACCTCGAGGGGCCCGACGAGACGAACGAGACGATTCGGACGTTCCTCGACGAGCGGTTCTGAAGAGTATTCACGGACGTGCATATTCGGAGAGTTTCTAGACTCGTTCTGGGCACGGATCCGGGGATTAATGAGTCTCGCGGCCGCCCACTCGAGTAATGACCGAGATCATCGACGGCAACGCCGTCGCGAGCGAGATCCGAGACGAGCTGACCGAATCGATCGAGCGACTCGCCGACGCGGGCGCGCGACCGGGGCTGGCGACCGTCCTCATGGGCGACGACCCCGCGAGCCAGACCTACGTGAACATGAAACAGCGCGACTGCGAGGAGGTCGGCATCGAGAGTCACCACGTCGACGTCGACGGCGACGCCCCGCCCGAGGAGCTGTTCGACACCATCGCCGACCTCAACGAGAACGACGACGTCCACGGCTACATCGTCCAGGCACCGGTCCCGGACCACGTCGACTACCGCAACGTGATCCGCCGGGTCGATCCCGCCAAGGACGTCGACGGCTTCCACCCCGAGAACGTCGGTCGACTCGTCGCCGGCGACGCCCGGTTCCGTCCCTGCACGCCCCACGGCGTCCAGAAACTGCTCGAGTCGGCCGGTGTCGACACCGAGGGCAAAGACGTGACGATCGTCGGCCGCTCGGACATCGTCGGCAAACCCCTCGCCAATCTGCTGATCCAGAAGGCCGACGACGGCAACGCGACGGTGACGGTCTGTCACTCCCGGACCGACGACCTCGCCGAAAAGACCCGCAGCGCCGATATCGTCGTCGCCGCCGCCGGCGTCCCCGAACTCGTCGACGGCTCGATGCTCTCCGAGGGCACGGTCGTCATCGACGTCGGCGTCAACCGCGTCGACGCCGATACGGAGAAGGGGTACGAACTCGTCGGCGACGTCGAGTTCGAGAGCGCGAAGGCAAAAGCCAGCGCGATCACGCCCGTCCCCGGCGGCGTCGGGCCGATGACCCGCGCCATGCTGCTGTACAACACGGTCAAGGCCGCCGGCCTGCAGGAAGGCGTCGACGTCGACCTTCCCTGAGCGCGGTCCGGACCGACTCGCCGGCAGTTTTCTCCGGCCGACCGACGACCACGGTGAGTCCGGCGTGACTCACTCCCCGGTCGCTTCGTTCGCTTCGAACCGGACGAGATCCCGCTCCTCGAGTTGCATGAGAAAGTGCGCGAGCGTCTCGTCGACGGGATCGACCCGGTCGGACTCGTGGGACGACGCGACGCGTTCGGCGATCTCCGCGACGGTGTGGTCGCCGTCGCAGTGTCGCCACACGGTCGTCCCGACGGGATCGAGCTCGAGTTCCCGCTCCCGA
The DNA here is from genome assembly GCA_000690595.2 of Natrinema mahii. GTDB lineage: Archaea > Halobacteriota > Halobacteria > Halobacteriales > Natrialbaceae > Natrinema > Natrinema mahii. The sequence continues at coordinate 218,176 of JHUT02000002.1, forward strand.
TCGGTCCCGAAGAGGTCGAACAGGAACCGGTCGAGCCGGTTGCGCGGCCGCTTGGTCCAGTGGATCGTGACCCGCGGCTCGCCGTCGACGGTCGCTACCTCCCAGTTCTCGGCGTCGCGTCTCGGAACCGCGGTCGGGCCGTGTTCGGTCATGTGGCGGCGTTCTCGGTCGTCGTGTCGGGATCGATCACTGGTCGGACGCCTCGGTGTCGGGTGCGTTCCAGAGGACGCTCGCGGTGAAGAGTCCGACGAGCGCGACGAGCGCGACGACGCCGAGGATCGACTGCGTCTCGCCGCCGAGGCCGAGCGGGAACGGCGCGCCGTCGGCGTTTCCGGTCCCGGTGATGTAGAGTGCGCCGATGACGATCCCCATGATCGCCTCGCCGGTGATCAGCCCGGCCGCGACGATCCGGCCCCTCGAGGTCGCGTGCTCGGCGAGCGTGCCGTCCTCGTCGTCGCGTCGCGCGACGTAGCGGTCGATCCCGGCCCGGAGCAGGCCGCCGAGGAAGATCGGCGTCGCGAGCGTGATCGGGAGGTAGATCCCGACTGCAAAGGGCAGGACGGGGACGTTCATCAGGATCAGGACGATCGCGAAGACGGCGCCGATGAGGATCATCCCCCACTGGGCGGTGCCCGTGAGGACGCCCTCGGAGATCAGCGCCATCATCCCGGCCTGGGGCGCGGGAATGGTCTCGCCCCCGATCCCGTAGGCCTGATCGAAGAAGGACAGGACCCACCCGGCGAACAGCGCCGAGACGGCGATCCCGATCACCTGTGCGAGCTGTTGGTTCCGGGGCGTCGCCCCGAGGAGGTAGCCGGTCTTGAGGTCCTGTGAGGTGTCGCCCGCGACCGCCGCGGCGATGGCCACGACCGATGCGGTCACCAGCACGACGACGGGGTCGGTGACACCGGTCGAGCGCAGTGCCAGCGCGGCGATCAGGATCGTCGCGACCGCCATCCCCGAGACGGGGTTCGAGGAACTCCCGACGACCCCGACGAGATAGGCCGAGACGGCGACGAAGAGGAACGCGGCGATCACCGCGATGAACCCGCCCAGCAGGCCGACCTGGACCTGCGGGACCGCGACCAGCGCGAGCGCGATCAGGATCGCGCCGCCCACGACGATCTTCATCGGCAGGTCCCGCTGGGTTCGTTTGCGGTCCGCGGTCGCGTCCGATCCGGTGTCGCGGATCTCCGCCGCGGCGGTGCCGAGCGCGTCGGCGATCGTCCCCCGCATCGAGACGACCGCGTAGAACCCGCCGACGATCATCGCCCCCGCGCCGACGTAGCGGATGTACTCGTCCCAGACCTCGTTCGCCTGCACCATCAGCGCCGCGTCGGCGGCCGATTCGGGGACGAACCCGCCCGTGATCAAAAGCGGAATCAGCATCATCCAGGCGATCAGTCCGCCGCCGAAGACGTAGCCGGCGATCCGGGGGCCGATGATGTAGCCGACGCCGATCAGGGCGGGCGTGAAGTCGCCGCCGATCGCGAACCCGTCGGTCTCGCCCGCGGAGAACGCCGTCTGGATCGTCGTCCGGAACGCGGCCATCCCGTTGGCCAGCCACATGTAGACGAAGCCCACGAGGAACCCGATGGAGATGAGCTTCACGCCCTCGTCGCCGCGCGAGCCAGCCTCGAGGACGTCGGCACACGCGGTCCCCTCCGGATAGGGGAGTTCCTCGTGTTTGTCGACGATGAGATAGCGGCGCATGGGAATCATAAAGAGGACCCCGAGCAGGCCGCCCAGTATCGCCACGACCGCGGTGTTGACGATGTTGATCGGCTGATCGAGGAACGTGACGCCGGCGATCGTGAAGATGACGCCGGCCGCCAGCGCTTCGCCCGCGGAGGTCATCGTCTGGACGATGTTGTTCTCGAGGATCGTCCCGCCGACGCCGATCCGGCGGAGCCCGTAGAACACGCCCATGCTGATGACCGCCGCCGGGATGGAGGCGCTGATCGTCATCCCCGAGCGCATCCCGAGGTACATGTTCGCGGTCAGCATCACCACGTTGAGCGCGAGCCCGATCAGGACCGCCTTGACCGTGAGCTCAGCGACGCTCCGTCCGGCGGGGACGTACGGCGACGGCCCGTCGCCCGTCGTCTGCTCGCTGCCGATACGACTGTCGTTCGACTCCGTCTGCTCCTCTGGTGATCCGTGTGACATGGTCGATTGCAGCGAGGGCCGCGACCGTTCGTTCCGTGTCGCTCGAGCGCCGTCTCAGGAGACGGCAGCCGGTATCCACTGCGGTGGGACCGACGCTCGAGCGCGTTTCAAGCCTGTCTCGGTGGGTCGGCTCCGGCTCGTCCGCCGGTTCGAATCGGCGGCCGACACCGGGAGAGCGAGTTCGGGCGGGGCCGTCGCTGCGTTCGCCTGGCAATAATTGGGGGATCCTATAAGAATGAAAAGATTCGGACCGGCGGTTGTTGTCGGCCGCCATTCGGGCCGGTCGCCACCGCGTCCGTCGGCGGTGCCCGAATGCGGTCGGCGACCCGATCGGTTTCGGCCCGCGTTACTCGAGAGCGTCCAGTCGCTCTTGGGCCTGCGAGAAGGCGAACTCGTCGCCGCGCAGCCCGTTTGCCAGATCGCGTGTCGCCTCGACGAGCCGCTCGGCGGTTCGGGGTTCGACGTCGCCGTCGAGCATCCGGACGCGCTTGACGTGTTCGCCCAGCGTCTCGAGGGCCTGCCGTTCGCTGGCGGTCAGGTCGCGGTCCTCGACCCAGGTGCGGACGTCGCGTCGGTACTCCTGGACGGCATTGGCGTACGCCAGTCCGCGGGCCGCCCGCAGCGTCGGCGGGACGTCCGCGACGGGCGGCCGCTCGCCCTGATCGGCATCGCGCAGCAGGGCGAGGAAGTACAGTTCCTCGCGGTCCTCGAGGCGGATCTCGCGGCCGACGATGTCGGCGACGTGGAGCAACTCGCTTGCGGCGAGGTAGGTGTCGTCGAGGTCCCGAAGGGTGCCGGCGTTGACGAACCCGCGGCGGCGGACGTACTCGCGACAGCGGTCGCCGGCCCGTGCCGCGAGGTCGTCGGTGTCGGCCTCGTCGATGGCGTTTCGAACCGGCGTCAGGTCGAACGACACGCGCAAGTCGGTGTGTTCGGTCCGCTCGTCGACGCCGACGCTCCGGAGGCTCCCGCAGGCCGGACAGCCGACGCTGCCCGTCTCGTAGTACGACCAGCGGGTCCCACACTCCTTGCACTCGCGCTCGCCCCGGATCTTCATACGCCGCGGTAGGGCCGGGACCGCAAAAGGCCCACCGGACCCGACTCGTGGGCGCGGTCCCGCTCGAGCCACCGTCGCCGGGTCGGGGCCGTCGAGCGGACGTCGCGGTCGCGCCGCGTTCGGTTCCGCCGGTAACGGACTGTTGGGTTCCGAAACCCGTGACCGTCATCGATACTCGGGTGACGTTTAAGAGGGTATTAACGGATAGCAGGTGCAGGCCATACTCGGACCAACTGGACCGTCCAACGAACGGATATGTCCCATCAGCGACTGACCCGACGGACGTTCGTGACCGCAAGCGGAACCGCAGCCGTCGCCGCACTGGCCGGCTGTGCGAACAGCGGCCCCGGCGGCGACGACAACGAGTCCGACGATGAGACGAACGACACCGACGACGGGGCGGACACCGATGACGACGGAACGTATACCCTGACGGTCACGGTCGAGGACGGTGACGGACCGGTCGAAGGCGCGACCGTCACGCTCGAGCAGGCCGGGATGGGCGAGATGGACGGCGGAGACGGCGAAGCGGGCAACGAGTCGGACAACGAAACCGACGCCGGTGGCATGGAAACCGAGTCCGACAACGAGACCGCGGACGGCGGAACGGGCAACGAGACGACCACGGACGGCGAAGGCGCGGCGTTCCCGATGGAGGACGAGACCGACGGTGACGGCGAGGTCGAGTTCGAGGATCTCGAGGACGGCGAGTACACCGTCGCCGCCGAGAACGAGGGCGACGAAACCGAGGACGACGTCGAGATCGACGGCGACGACGCGGACGTCACGCTCGCGTTCGGCGACGCCGACACCGGGGACGACGGAACCGGAAACGAGACCGAAAGCGGCGACGAGAACGCCACCGAAAGCGACGACGCCTAAGCGAATCGCGCCCGGTCCGGTCGCGTCACCGTCCGCGACGTCCGGTCGGTTCACGCCGGACCGCGTTCGCACCGTCCCGAAACGGCCCGACGGCGGGCACGTCTCCACGGCCCGCGTCGCTCGAGCGATCGACGAGCGTGAGTCGAGCGCGTGCCGGCTTTTTTGCCCTCTCGGTCGATAGTGACTGGTATGCGAGACGAAGAAGAAATCCGCGAGCAGTACGAGTTCCTCAAAGAACACCTCGAGAGCGACGAGATGCGCCACGACGGCGTCGAGGAGATGTTCACCTACTACAAGCGCGCGATCGGCTGGGTCCTCGAGGAGGAACACATCTGATCGCGGCGGGCGTGGCCTCTCGGTCGGTCGGATCGACGCCCCCAACCCGTGTCGTTACATTTAAGTAGATACAACGGAATCGTCCACGTGACGCTTCGCTTGGAGGGCCGAAGCGTCAGCGGGGACCAATTCAGGGCGGCAAGCGATCGCGTGACACTTTTCCGTCACGCGATCTGCTTTCCTGTTTCGGAACGAGTGTTCTAGTCCCGACTGTTCCGGTCGACAGTCACCGACCAGTCGCCCGTGGAGCCGAAAACCGACTGCTCGACCGTCGTTCTCGGCAATATAAGTGTACGGAAACATAATAGCTGTACTGTAAACATGAACCGCTCGTTATGTGTGGTTCGCCGGACGATGCGTCACCGACGTTATGGATCCCGGCTGATCGAAACGGGACCGCTCACTGGTAATAAGGCTCTTTCACTCGAAACAACCCGATAGCCTTATTAAAATTCGACAGTAAATGCGATTGGTACTTCCCCAATGTACGACCTGACAGGATTTCAGCGTGACCTGCTCTACGTCATCGCTGGCGAGGAGGAGCCACACGGACTGGCCATCAAGGAGGAACTCGAGCAGTACTACGAAAAGGAGATCCATCACGGCCGCCTCTACCCGAACCTCGATACCCTCGTCGACAAGGGACTCGTCGAGAAGGGCCGGCGCGACCGCCGAACGAACTTCTATACGCTCACACGGCGCGGCCGCCGCGAACTCGAGGCGCGCCGTGACTGGGAGTCCCAGTACGTCGATCTGTAGCGCGCTCGCCGATCCGACTCGGCGACACACTCCGTTCCCGGCCGCCCCGCACCGAACCGCCACCGAACCGCCGTTACCGCCGGCGGGCCGCTTATGTGCGACCACGGTGAACGGTCGGGAGTGAACGCGGTCCCGTTGCAACTCGCCGACGCACCCCTCGAGGAGACGGTCGTCCGCCTCGCGCTGGCCGGTGCGCTGGGGATGTTCCTCGGCCTCGAGCGGGAGTGGTCACAGAAGGCCGCCGGCATTCGGACGTTCTCCCTGATCAGTCTGCTCGGGGCGGTCTTTACCGTGCTGGTCCGCGAGGGCGACGTCGGCGAGAGCCTGCTCCTGCTGGGCGGTCTGTTGGTGATCGTCCAGGGGGTCTTGCTGGCCGTCCAGGGTCTCATGGAAGGCGAGGCGGCCGAGACCGGCCTCTCGCTGACGACCTCGGTGTCGATGCTCGTCGCCTACGGCGTCGGCGTGTTAGTCTCGGCCGGGTTCATCCTCGAGGGAGTCACCGTCGCGGTCCTCTCGTCGCTGTTGCTGGTGTTGAAACGGGAACTCCACGAGTTCGCGTGGGGGCTCTCCCGCGAGGAAATGCGCTCGACAACCGAGTTCGCCATCCTCGCGTTCGTCATTTATCCGCTTCTCCCGGCGACCTACGAGCCCGAAGTCGCCGGCATCACCATCCCGCTCGAGCCGCAGGTCATCTGGCTGATGGTCGTCGCCGTCGCGGGGATCGGCATCGCCAACTACGCGATCGTCTCGACCTACGGCGGCCGCGGCATCGCGATCACGGGCTTTTTCGGCGGGCTGGCCTCCTCGACGGCCGTCGTCGGGACGATGCTCGATCACGTCGACCAGCGCCCGGAGGCGGCCTCCTACGCCGTCGCCGCGATCCTGCTTGCCAACGCCGCGATGGCTGCCCGCAACCTCGCGATCGCGGTCGGCTTTACCGCCGGCGGCGAGGCCGGCATCCTCCTCGAGGCGATCGTCCCGCTGGGGGCCGTCATCCTCCTCGCGTTCGCGGTCGCGGCCGCGACCGCCGACTGGAGCGAGTCCGGGCCGATGGAACTCGAGAGCCCGTTCTCGCTGACGAACGCCCTCGGGTTCGGCGCGGTCTTTCTCGTCGTCCTCGTCTTCGGATCGCTAGCCGAGACGTGGTTCGGGACGCTTGGCTTCTACGCGACGGCCGTCGCCAGCGGCTTCGTCTCGAGCGCCGGCGCGACCACCTCGGCGGTCGTCCTCTACCGCGGCGGCCAGCTCGGGGCCGCCGAGGCGACGATCGCCATCCTGCTCGCGACCGTCTCGAGCATCGTGGTCAAGGCCCTACTGGCGGCGACGTCGACGAACGCCGGGTTTCGCAACCGGGTCGCGGCCTACAGCACCGTCTTGCTCGTCGGCGGTGCGCTCGCGTCCGTACTGCTCGTCGTCTGAACTGAGACCGAGCATCGGCGGATCGACGTGAATACGGTCCTCGAGACGGCGTTCCGACGCGTGCTGTTGAGTTGGACTGGGCTACGAGACGCTGTGACTGCTGCCGCCGCTGGACGTGACAAGCGGGAGATCGAGCTGGGGATGGCGCTGTTGCTCGAGGCGATCGATGAGGCCGCGTCCTGAATCCCGGGTCGGAATCGGTCACGTTTCTGGAAGCCGCACTCGATCACCTGAAAATTAGGAGGCAAATTATTTCCTAACTGACCGCGTAGAGTCGGGTATGTCACACCGGGTCGAGGACGAAACGACCATAAACGACAGCTATTCCGTCACGGTTCCGGCAGCGGTCCGACGCGAACTCGATATCGAAGCCGGGGACAAAATCCGCTGGCGCGTCACCGAAGACGGAACCCTCTCCGTCGAAGTTGTAACGCAACGGTACGGTGCGTTTTCCGAACTCGACCCCGTTGATATCGGTGAGGAAACCGATGCGGCCGACGATCACGACCTCATCCCCGGAGACTCCTAATGGCTCGAGTCGTCGTCGATGCGAACGTTCTCATCGCCGCTCGGTTATCGCGGGACCAAAACCACGACCGTGCGGTTGCCATCTCGAGAGCGGTCGATCACGGAACCCTCCCGACTGCATACGTGTTGAGCGACGTCCTTGAGGAGGTCATCAACTACCTCCAACGAAAGGGGACACATGACGTCGCTGTACGGACGCTCGACGCGATCATCGAAAGCAGTGGGTTCGAAATCGTCCATACGCCGAAACGCGATATCGACGCCGGACGATCGCTGTTCCGAAAGTACGAATCGCTCTCGCTGACGGATGCAGTCATCGCGGCGTCGATGGGCCGCCGCGAACTCGAGTTCCTCTACTCGTTCGACGACGGGTTCGATGCGGTCGACGGGATCACTCGTATCACGACGGCAACGAATCCGTTCGAGTAGTCTCTCTCCGTCCAGACGGGGCCGATCGCTACTCGCCGCGGAGTTCGTTCACGTGATCGATTCGCTTCTGGACGAGGTCCGCCTTGCCGATGTCGTGGCGGATCCGCAGTCCCTTCTCGCCGGCGACGGCGAGCGCGTCCTCGGCGATCTCCTCGGCCGCGGCGATCGAGTCCGCGACGCCGACCAGAGCGAACGACCGGGAGGTCGTCGTGTAGATCCCGTCGTCGCGTTCGTCCACGCTGGCGTAGTACAGCAGCGCATCCCCGGCACTCTCTCGCGGCTCATCGCCGCTCTCCGTGGCGCGGACCGACCGCGCCACGCTCTCCTCATCGACCTGCACTTTCGCGCCGGCCTCAGGATCGGTCGGATAGCCGTCCGGCACGGCGTACTTACAGACCGTCGCCTGCCCGGCAAAGTCGAGTTCGGGCGGGGCCTCGCCGTCCCGTGCCGCGGTGAGTACGTCGAGGAAGTCGCTCTCGAGGACGGGCAGGGTGTTCATCGCCTCTGGGTCGCCAAAGCGGGCGTTGAACTCGACGACGCGGGGACCGGTCTCGGTCAGCATGAACTGGCCGTAGAGGATCCCGCGGTAGTCCTCGAGGGCGTCGACGGTGGCTGCGATGATCTCGACGGCCTCGGCGTAGTCGTCCTCGGTCATGAAGGGCAGTTCCGGCGTCGCGTCGGCGTAGCTGCCCATCCCGCCGGTGTTGGGCCCCTCGTCGCCCTCGTAGGCCCGTTTGTGGTCCTGCACCGCGGGCGCGGTCCGGAACTCGCCGTTGGCGACGAACGCCTGGATCGTGAACTCCTCGCCGATCAGCCGTTCCTCTAAGACGATCCGGTCGTAGTCGGACTCGCGGATGTACTCCTTGCCCTCCTCGGCGGTCACCTGGTCGCCGATGACTTTGACGCCCTTGCCGCCGGTCAGCCCGGCGGGCTTGATCGCCAGGTCGCCGTCGTACTCGTCGATGTAGTCACAGGCGGCCTCCATGTCGTCGAAGGTCTCGAAGTCGGGACAGCCCGGAATGTCGTTTTCCGCCATGAACCGCCGCTGGAAGGCCTTGTCCGTCTCGATCCGGGCGTCGGCCTCCTTCGGTCCGAAGGGGTAGACCCCCGCGGCCTCGAGCGCGTCCGCGACGCCGGCCTCGAGCGGCGCCTCCGGGCCGATGACGGCGATGGTCGCGTCGATCTCCTCGGCGTACTCGACGACGGCCTCGGGGTCGGTCGTCTCGAGCGCCTCGAACCCGGCGGCGATCCGGGCGATGCCGGGGTTCCTGTTCCCGGCGCAGGCGTAGAGGTCGGCCTCGCTGTCCTCGAGCGCGCGGGCGATGGCGTGTTCGCGGCCGCCGCCCCCGATCAGCAGCACGTTCTCTCGCATGGTCGATAGCGGAACGCACGAACCTGTAAGCGTTGCTCTTTCGCCGGCCGGAAGTATCCACGGTCGTGTACAAGTGGGCCGAAAAGGTATCGAGCAGTCACCGCCGATGACGTATCTCCGAATTGAACGCTGTCGAAGCGATGGTTGATACCTGTGAACCGGAGCCTACAATTACGGAAGTGAAGAGAGCGCCCCGATTTCGACCTCGTTTGCAGTGAGATAGATGCTGACGCCCGCTGACCGAGAAAGATCGTCTGCAAACGTCGCTGTAGTTTTGTCGTCCCTGTTAACAGTGAGTTCGTACTCCGTCGCTTCGTCGCTCTCAACGCGATGTTCGATACCTTCCTCGCTGTCGAGTGCGAGAGACTCCTCGAGTATCGTTTCGTCGTCGGACTCCGTTACAGAAGTCATAACGACCGACACGTCGCGTTCGGAATCGTCGAAGTTTGCGAGTAGAACGAGATATCCATCAGGTCTCTCAGCTGGCGAAGCGGTGACACGCTGTACTTGATTTTCAGTAACACGATAGGTTGTAATACCGTACGCCGACGATGGATACTCTGCGATCCCGTCTTCGAGAGTGGCGCTTCCGCCACAACGAGTCAAAACGTAGAACGCGGATTCGATTTCTCGGTCGAAAACGGCGTTACAGCTGGCGTCAATGGATTCTGGGTTCTGCTCGTTCGAGAGGATGTGATTATGAAACGTTGCCGTTTCGTACTTTCTGACGAAGTCGACAACTGAGTCGGACGTTAACTGTTCGGGGGGCGTTGGATGGTCTTCGGGTTCCGGAGCAGGCTCTCGGGATTCTTCGTAACATCCGCTTATGCCGAGAACAGAGCTTGCCCCTATCGTCATAAGGAGATTCCTGCGGTTCATTCGATAAATAATACCAAGACACCAGTGGGTAAATGCCTTTCCCAAGCAAAGGTACCGATTGCAACTATCTATCTCAGTGGTCCTACGAACAGTGGTACAATTTTTATGAGAGTCATGCTAAGTCAATTAGACTCCCGGTGTTTACCAGATCATTTCTAATACCCATTCTGTATATATTCATCACTCGATTAACACCCATTAGTTATTCCATTTTCCAGGTGTTTACATTTCTATTATCGGTATAGTAAATTATAAGTTCCAGCCACAATTATTATCGTCTGGATTGTATCCATGAAGGATGAAAATAAAGGCAGAACGAATCGGAGAAAAATTCTAAAGACAACCGCGGTAGGTGGAATCGGTATTATTGGATTGAGTGCGGGAACAGCACAGGCGAGACCAAAACAGGGAATCCACTTTGTTGAAGCCGGCTACGAACACGCTGTTGATTTTTCTTCTCTCCCAGCGAGCAGATATAGGGATATTGAGGATCTCTACGAGGAGGCACTTGAAGAGGCCGAATTGAGCAAAAGCGAGGCGGCTGAGATGAGCGAGGAAAAATTGAAAGAAGAACTATCGTTCCCCGGTGATCGGAGTAAATTAATCGATCCAACTATTTCGGGGGTGAATATTGAGGTGCCTCCGGATTCGGTTGCTGTTATTGAAGACGAGTTACACGTTAGATCGAATCAGAATACAGTTGCAAAGACTATCTCAAATAACGACGTAGTTGTTAAGCAGGAATCAAACGGGATTGCAGAGGATCGTAAGCCGGCACGGAGTACAATAGCAACCGATCTCGCTGGGTCTAAAAGCCCAAGTAGAGGATACAGCCTTGCTCCCGACGCAAACTATAATGTGCCTCGTTTTAATGTCAGGTCGGTACACTCGGACAGCACTCTCAAAATTGAAACAGGAAGTATCACAAAGACAGTTAGAGCGTCTAAAAATGAAGAAGTCGAACATTCAAAACGAGAAGTCAAATTACGGTTACGTCGGTATGACGGATCATTCACGACGGCATCTGTCAATGTCACACCGAAACTGAAACTAAAAAATCACGGAAGGGTCCGCCCAAAGGGGGTGGCAATCAATGACTGATTTCGATACTGTCTCTGAGCGAACATGGGGCAACGGCGATGACTGTCTACGGGTTCATATATTTGCTGAGAATGGTGTAAGTCGTGAAGAGTTAGATATTGCATATGATGCGTTAACAGATGCGGTTGGACAGGTCTACAATGACGATGAACGGGCGAGTAACATAGATTATGCACAGGTTCTTGCACACGATGCAAATGAGGATTTACCCTGTTCCGGTGATGACAGGCAGGATCGAAGAGAAAATATGCGGCAGCATATCCATGAATGGCTAACAGATCATAATTTTACGGAACAAGGATGTTATCTATGGTTGACTGAATGTGGTGTAGGGAACGGCCAGGATGGGGCTTGGAATGGCACGGCTGTTGCGTTCATCAGTACGGACTGGTATAGGTCTCCAGACGATTACCTTGGCGCAATGGCTATACATGAATCTTTACACACATAGATTAATCATGGTTGTGATGATGTGAGCAACCGGACAGACGGAAATGAGCATGACCTTGGAACCGTGACAAGTTACGATAATGTTACACCATTAGCTGCTAGCTACGAAAACAGCGAAAAATATCACGAAAATGGGAATTGCTCTGGCCAAAATCCGGACAGTAATTCATACACATATTGGCTATCTGGTTGCACAAGGCGCTCTGTGAGTGATTCACTTGAACACAAAAATGCTTGGTTCCATGATGGGTTTTAGACCATAATATTATATAAATTTTATATCGAGGTTTATTATTTAGGATGTTATGAGTTGATATTTCACTTGACTAACTCTTCAGAAGCTGATTATCTATCACTATACTGATTACCTCTCGGCGTAATTATCCTCCATCATAGATATCCACCAAATGACATGAACCTGCAAGTACGATCATAAAGTCCCTGAGCGGGACGGTCAACTACCGGAGGGAGTCGTCGTCGATGGTGATCGTATCCTCGTCGACGGGGTCGAATTCGGCGGCCACGAGGTTCCCCACCGGATCGAATATTTCGGCTTCGTTGCGCATCACGTAGAGGTTGCCCTCCTCGGTCGCTGCCCCCTCTTGGGGGAAAAAGAGGAACCGGCGTTTCGTCCCGAAATACTCCGCATGGACGGTGTTGTAGTCGGTGAAGAGGCCGCTCTGTGCGATGTCGTCGGGCACCCAGCCCTGCGGTCCCGAGACGATCTCGAACGGCGCGCTCGGGAAGAAGTTGTCCGGTCGGACGGCGGCCTCGCCGCCGCCGTCGTCGAAGATTTCGAAGTCCTCCTCGGTCTCGAGTTCCAGCGGCAACTCCTCGTCGGTGAGCGGCCGGTACTCGACGCGAACGAGGCCCTCGTCCGCCAGTTCGTCGTCGATCGGCGACGAGAGCCGGTCGTCGAAGACGTACTGTTCGCCCTCCTCGATCGCCGTCCCCTCGGGGACGAACAGGTACTCCTCCTCGTTCGTGTTGAAGTGCTGGATGACGCGCACGCTGTAGTCGTCCAGGACCGTCGGCGGATCCGCGATCGGGGCGTCCTCGAGCGGCGGCGATGACACCCTGAAGAGCGTCCCGGAGACGTACGCGCCCCGGGTCGCGATCGCCTCGCGGAACCGTCCGCCGCCGTCGCTTTCCGACTCCTGTGCCGCCGCGGTCCCGACCGCGCCGAGGCTCAGTGCGCTCGCCGTGATCGATCCCGCCTTCACGAACCGTCGTCGCGACGTTCGATCGTGCATGGTGTCTCAGTGCCTCTCGGACGGTCGACCGCTTCGGCCCGTCCGCCGATAGTAGTCGTGCCGGCCTTTGCAGCCGTCCGTCGCGGGCGGTCGTCCCGGCGAATGCCTACCGGCCGTCGGCGCGGAGCCGCCGCCCGAAGAAGCCGACGAGCCCGCGGACGTATCCCGTCCCCCAGATCGCGACGAGCACCGCGCCGACGGCGTTGAACACGAAGTCCGTCACGATGTCGTCGATCCCGTAGACGGTGACCAGCCCGCCGAACGTGAACTCGAGGACCTCCCAGACGACGCCCGCGGCGAGGACGAAGACGACGATGAACACCGAGCGAAACGCCGGTGGGACGTCGATCTCGTCGGAGTGCAACTCGAGCGCCCGGAACGCCGCGTAGCCGACGCCCGCGATGATCGTCGCCGAGACCGTGTGGGTGATCTCGTCGTACCACTGGAACTCGACGTAGAGCCAGAGCGAGCCGACGGTGTGGAGGACGACGGCGACCGCGATCCAGCAGACGAGTCCGGGGTCCATCGAGTAGCCGTACTCCCGGCGCAACAGCGCCGGCAGGAACGTGACCGCGAGCGCGAGGGCGGCCGTCGTCGCGATCGTGAACTCCCCCGTCGCGAGGCCGTATCCGACGACGACGAGCAAGACGAGTTGCAGGGCCCGCGTGATCGCTCGCTCCTGGGAGTCCGAGAGCCCCAGCGCGTCGCCGAGCGTCATGGCGATCCCGTTCCGTTTCGGGAGACGCCGCCGGCGGGCTCGAACCGGGCGAAGTACATCTGGAGGAGCGCGCCGAGAACGAGGCCGACGCCGGTCACGACGACGAAGTCCCACTGGAGTTCGGCCTGTGACCGCAGGTACGCCGTCCCCAGCCACTGGTCCGCGTAGAACTGGGCGATAGTCCACAGCGCCTGTAGCGCCAGGGTCGTCAGCACCGCGAAGACGATCGCGAACCGGCGGCTCAGTTCGACCGACGTGTACGCCTCGAGTTCGGCGACGACCAGCAGCGCGAGCGTCGCGATGGCGAGGTACGCCACCGGTTCGAACGAGGCCCCGGCCGCGCGGGCGACCGCGGCGACCGCGGCGATCGCCATCAGCGGCCAGGGGACCGTCGCGGTCCAGTCGCGGGTCGCGACCGCCGGTATCGCTGCCACGGCCACGACGAGCAGCTCGAACCCGCCCCACAGGGGCACGTCGCGCAGGACGCCCTCGAGCCCGTCGACGGCGACGACGGCCGTCAGTAGCCAGCAGACGATATCGCCCCGCCGCTCGTCGTGGCCGAATCGCTCGCGGGTCACTGTCGGATGGCTCGCCGCGCTCGCACTAAAACCCGGACCACGATTGTACGGCGTAAGAACGCTCGAGAGGCGTTCTATCGTTGCTCGAGACCGTCTCTCCGAACCGAACGTCTTCAGGACCGACCGCTCGAATCGACGGTCGGAGCGTCCGGCAGTCGCGCGATCGGTCCGGCCCCAACATCGGTCCCGGCGCGACGAGTTCCGGATGGTTGTTATTATGGTCGTCCGGTCGCTACGGTACGAGCAATGCGACAGTACCTCGAGCTCGTCGATACGGTCCTCTCCGAGGGCGCCCACAAGCCCAACCGGACCGGCGTCGACACGATCTCGTCGTTCAGCGAACACTACGAGGTCGACCTGCAGGAGGGGTACCCCCTGCTCACGACCAAGGAGATGGACGGCTACCGCTGGAACTCGATGCTGCACGAAGTCTGCTGGTATCTCTCCGGCGAGGAACACATCCGCGACCTCCGCGAGGAGACCAAGATCTGGGACGCCTGGGCCGACGAGGAGGGCCGGCTTGACACCGCCTACGGCCGCTTCTGGCGGCGGTTCCCGGTTCCGGAAGACGACGCCCGCCTCGAGGGCGAGTCCTGGCCCGACGAGAGCCACCAGTGGGTCACCGAGGAGGCCGACGGCCGGAAGACGTTCGACCAGCTACAGTACGTGATCGACACGCTCTCGGACTCGCCGAACTCCCGGCGACTGGTGGTCAACGCCTGGCACCCCGCCAACGCGGCCGTCTCGACGCTGCCGCCCTGTCACTACTCGTTCGTCTTCAACGTGCAGGGCGACCGGCTGAACTGTCACCTGACCCAGCGGTCGGGCGACACCGCGCTCGGGATCCCCTTCAATATCGCGGCCTACGCGCTCCTGACGAAGGTGATCGCCCAGCAGACCGGCTTCGAACCCGGCACCTTCGCCCACACCGTCGTCGACACGCACGTCTACTGTGGCCGCGGCGACCGGGGCGACTGGTACGCCGACAACCTCGAGACCCTCCAGTCGCGGCTGGCCGACGCCGACGAGCGGGCGGACTACCGCGAGATCAAGGAGTGGCTCGAGTCCGAGGCCCCGCCCGAGGCCGACGGTGACGAACGCCTCGATCACGTGCCGGGCCTCCTCGAGCAACTCTCGCGGGAGCCGCTCGAGCGCCCGACGCTCGCGGTCGCCGACGTCTCGATCGACGACCTGTCCTACGAGGACGTCGAGCTTCGGGACTACGAGTCCCATGACGGCATCGAGTTCTCGGTGGCCGAATGAGCGGGGATCGGGACGCGGCGGCCGCGACGCAGCCCCTCGAGTCCGACCGCGAACTCGTCGGCATCGTCGCCGTCGCCGACAACGGCGTCATCGGCAGGGACGGCGACATGCCGTGGCACGTTCCCGCGGACCTCCAGCACTTCAAGGAAGCGACGATGGGCCACCCCGTCGTCATGGGCCGGGTGACCTACGAGGGGATCCTCGAGACGCTCGGCGAACCGCTGCCCGGCCGGACGACGGTCGTGCTGACGAGCCGGAACCTCGAGACGCCCGCGGGAGCCGTAGTCGCCCACGACCTCGAGTCGGCCCTCGAGCGGGCCGAGCGGGCGGCGAACGAGCGCCACGACGACGCGGATCGGATCTTCGTCGCGGGCGGCGCGACCGTCTACGAACAGTTCCTGCCCGCGCTCGACCGGCTGATCGTGACCGAGATCCACGACGACCCCGAGGGCGACGTCGCCTTTCCGGAGTGGGACCGTTCCGAGTGGGGCGTCGTCTCCCGAGACGACCGGGACGGGTTCTCCTTCCTCGAGTACGTCCGTCGGGACTGAGATCGGCGAGAGCGGGTCCGAATCGTCGTTTTTTCCCCCAGTTCGCCCGTCGTAATACGTCGTTTGTCCGGTATCGGGCAGTATCGGCCGCCGGCGAGAGCGGACGGGATCGGCGCGTGAACGACGACCTACCCCGCGTTGCGTTCGGCGGCCGCGTCCGGTCCGATCGACCGGCGATTGCGATGGCCGGCGAGTCGGTCCGTCTCCGCGACAGGTACGGCGTGTGAGAACTCTCGCGTACTGCCCTCTCGAGTGACCGTTCGGGAAAAGCATCTGTTTCCCGGATGATTCACCCGTGTTGTCCCCGACATCGGGACAGCAGCGAGGGATGGCGCTTCGACACCAAATCGTCGGCGGTCGCCCGAAGCGGGCCGCGTTCGATGCGACCGGGTTCGATGTGCGAGCCGCCGGGTTTAACGAGAGCGAACGGCGCGGGGGACACGCAGTTCCGCCCGAAAAACGATCATTGCTGATACGTCGTTCCGCGACGGCCGAGAGCCCCGATATCACGTCCCGTAACGGCTCTCGATGATCGTTACCAGTCGAAATCCGCCGTAGACGGTGAAACGATGGTCCCGACTTATGCGAAAAATCGGCCAAGGACCGTCTACCCCGAACAGGGGAACTCAGAGTGAGAGACATGACAGAAGAAACTGACAGCGGATTATTCGGCGACTCGCGGCGATCGTTCATGAAAAAGAGTGCGCTCACTGCGGGCGCAGTAGCGCTCGGAACGGCGGGCGCGGGGACTGCGGCCGCCCAAGACGACGGCGGGAGCGGAAGCGTGACCGTGTTCGGCGAGGACTACGAACCCGGCGTCGACTTCACCGTCGCGTCGGCGCTGAACGACGGAACGAAAGACGAGTTGTTCCAGGAGATCGGTGCCGAAGCGGAGTTCGACAGTCCGGACGACTGGGACGTGTACCTCATCAACTACGACGTCGGCGGCTCCGCGCCGTCGCTTGGCTTCCTGATGACCGAGGACGTCGACCTCAGTGCCGGCGATAGCGAGACGATGGGCGCGGACGGCCAGTTCCGCAACGCCGAGCTGAACCTGATCGAGGCCACCCCTGGTGAAACCGGCGACGGCGGCGATGGTGAAGACGGCGGCGACGAAGAGGACGAAGGGATGGACGGCGAGGAACCCGCAGCCGACGAAGAAGACGGAGGGATGGGCGGCGACAACGAGACCGCCGGCGGCAACGGCGGCGGTAATGGCGGCGGTAACGGCGGCAACTAAACCGCTCGTTTTTCGATCTTCTCCCGTTTTGTTCCCAGCCGGTGACGGCACCGTCTGTCGTCCTCGACGCGGCGTTCCGCCGACGAGAGACATCGACCGACGCCGGATCCACGTTCGATCGATCGCCCGGTCTTGGGCGATGGACGCCCGGCGACTCGCGATCGCCGTTGCCACCGTTCGGCGGTGGCAACCCCTTCCCCCCGACAAATGACGGGAGTTGGTCGACAGACTTGCGGTTCTCGACGGATTCAAATCACGGGGCGCCCAACTCCGGTCATGGCAACTGACGATTTCTCGGACGCGATCCGGGAGTTCGAACACGACGGCGAGAGCTACAAGATGGCCGATCTCACGGTCCTCGAGGAGCGGGGTCTCTGTGACCTCGAGAAACTGCCGGTGAGCATCCGGATCCTGCTCGAATCGGTGCTGCGCAACGCCGACGGGGAGACGATCGACGGGGACGCCGTCCGCGCGGCGGCCTCGTGGGAACCCGACGTCCCGGACGCCGAGGTGCCGTTTACCGTCTCGCGGGTCGTCCTGCAGGACCTGACTGGCGTCCCGGCGGTCGTCGACCTCGCGGCGCTGCGCTCGGCCGCCGAACGGAACGATGTCGACCCGACGGTCGTCGAACCCGAAGTCCCCTGTGACCTCGTGATCGACCACAGCGTCCAGGTCGACCACTTCGGAAGCGGGGACGCCTACGAGAAGAACGTCGAAATCGAGTACGAACGCAACGAGGAGCGATACCGTGCGATCAAGTGGGCCGAACAGGCCTTCGAGGACTTCAACGTCGTGCCGCCGGGCACGGGGATCGTCCACCAAGTCAACCTGGAACACCTCGGCCGCGTCGTCCACGAGCGCGAAGTCGACGGCGAGCAGTGGCTCGTGCCCGACACGCTCGTCGGCACCGACAGCCACACCCCGATGATCGGCGGTATCGGCTCCGTCGGCTGGGGTGTCGGCGGTATCGAGGCCGAGGCCGCACTGCTCGGCCAGCCGATCAACATGAGCCTGCCGGAAGTCGTCGGCGTCCGCCTCTCGGGCGACCTCCCCGACGGCGCGACCGCGACCGACCTCGTGCTCCACATCACCGAGAAACTGCGCCAGGTCGGCGTCGTCGACAAGTTCGTCGAGTTCTTCGGCCCCGGCGTTGCCGAGCTCTCGGTCGCCGACCGCGCGACCATCTCGAACATGGCCCCCGAGCAGGGCTCGACCATCAGCATGTTCCCCGTCGACGAGAAGACCCTCGAGTACCTCGAGTTGACGGGTCGCGACCCCGACCACATCGAACTCGTCAAAGCGTACCTCGAGGCACAGGGCCTCTTCGGCGAGCAGGACCCCGAGTTCACCGAGGTCGTCGACTTCGACCTCGGCGAGGTCGAACCCAGCCTCGCGGGCCACAAGAAGCCCCACGCCCGCATCCCGATGGGCAACCTGGACGAGCACTTCCCGACGCTGCTCGAAGAAGAGGGCGTCATCCCCTCGGGTGCCGCCGAGAGCGACGGCGGACTCGTCGCCGAGAGCACGCCCGCACTCGACGAGAAGATCCCCGTCGAACTCGAGGACGGCACCGAAGTCGAGATCGGCCACGGTGACATCCTCGTCAGCGCGATCACGTCCTGTACGAACACCTCGAACCCGTCCGTGATGGTCGCGGCCGGCCTGCTCGCACGCAACGCCGCAGAGCAGGGACTCGAGGTGCCCGACTACGTCAAGACCAGTCTCGCACCCGGGAGCCGCGTCGTCACGGAGTACCTGAAGCGTGCGGAGCTGCTCGACGACCTCGAGGAACTGGGCTACCACGTCGTCGGCTACGGCTGTACGACCTGTATCGGCAACGCCGGCCCGCTGCCGGAGCCGGTCGAGGCAGCCATCGACGAACACGACCTCTGGACGACGAGCGTCCTCTCGGGCAACCGCAACTTCGAGGCCCGGATCCACCCGAAGATCAAGGCGAACTACCTCGCCAGCCCGCCGCTGGTCGTCGCCTACGGCCTCGCAGGCCGGATGGACATCGACCTCGAGGAGGAGCCGATCGGCACCAACGACGAGGGCGAGCCCGTGTTCCTCGAGGACGTCTGGCCGGACACCGAGGAAGTCCGCCGGACGATCCACGAGAGCGTCTCCCCCGACATGTTCGAGGAGAAGTACGCGAGCATCTACGAGGGCGACGAGCGCTGGGAGGCACTCGACGCGCCGACCGGCGCGGTCTACGACTGGGACCCAGAATCGACGTATATCCGCGAGCCGCCGTTCTTCCAGGACTTCCCGCTCGAGGAGCCCGGCGTCGACAACGTCGAGGACGCCCGCGCGCTGCTGACGCTCGGTGACACCGTCACGACCGACCACATCAGCCCCGCCGGGCCGTTCGGCGAGGACCTGCCGGCCGGCCAGTGGCTCACAGAGCGCGGCGTCGAGCCCTACGAGTTCAACACCTACGGCTCGCGCCGCGGCAACCACGAGGTCATGATGCGTGGCACCTTCGCCAACGTCCGCATCAAAAACGAACTGCTGGACGGCAAGGAGGGCGGCTACACCGTCCACCACCCGACCGGCGAGGAGACCACCGTCTTCGAAGCCTCCGAGCGCTACCGCGAGGAGGACACGCCGCTGATCGTCATGGCCGGCGAGGAACTCGGGACCGGCTCGAGCCGTGATTGGGCCGCGAAAGGGACCGACCTGCTCGGTATCCGTGCGACCATCGGCAAGAGCTACGAGCGGATCTACCGTGACAACCTCATCGGCATGGGCGTCTTGCCCCTGCAGTTCCAGGACGGCGAGGGCTGGGAGGAACTCGGCCTCGAGGGCGACGAATACTTCGAAATCGAGGGCTTAGAGGACGGCCTTGAACCCAACGCCGAACTGACGGTCACCGCCGAGGACGACGACGGCGAGACCACCGAGTTCGAGGTCACCGCACAGGTCGACACGCCGATGGCGGTCGAGTACGTCGAGAACGGCGGCGTTCTCCACCTCGTGCTGCGGCGCCTGCTCAACGAAGAGTTGCAGTAACGGACGCGAATCGACGTCCCATAGCAGTCGATTTTTTGCCGCCGTCGCCGCCTCGAGAGTGGGTCGTACGTCGGGCTTTTACAACTCCTGGCCGTACGCGTCCCTATGACGACCCCGACCGAGCGCAACCGGCTCGACGAGGAGGAAAGTCCCTACCTGCGCCAGCACGCGGACAACCCCGTCAACTGGCAGCCGTGGGACGAGCAAGCCCTCGAGGCCGCCAAGGAACGTGACGTCCCCATCTTCCTCTCGATCGGCTACTCGGCGTGTCACTGGTGTCACGTGATGGAAGAGGAGAGCTTCGCCGACGAGGCCGTCGCCGAGGTACTCAACGAAAACTTCGTTCCGATCAAGGTCGACCGCGAGGAGCGTCCCGACGTCGACAGCATCTACATGACCGTCTGCCAGCTCGTCCGCGGACAGGGCGGCTGGCCGCTCTCGGCGTGGCTCACGCCCGAGGGCAAGCCCTTCTTCATCGGGACCTACTTCCCGCGGGAGGGCAAGCGGGGCCAGCCCGGGTTTTTGGACCTCTGCCAGCGGATCAGCGACTCCTGGGAAAGCGAGGAGGACCGCGAGGAGATGCAACACCGCGCCCAGCAGTGGACCGACGCCGCCAAAGACCGCCTCGAGGAGACGCCGGATTCCGCGGGCGTCGAGGGCGGCGGAGCCACGGAGCCGCCCTCGAGCGATGTCCTCGAGACGGCCGCCGACGCCGTCCGCCGGAGCGCCGACCGCGAGTACGGCGGCTTCGGGACCGGGCAGAAGTTCCCCCAGCCCTCGCGGCTGCGCGTCCTCGCGCGGACGTACGACCGCACCGGCCGCGAGGAGTACCGCGAGGTACTCGCGGAGACGCTGGACGCGATGGCCGCCGGCGGGCTCGCCGACCACGTCGGCGGCGGCTTCCACCGCTACTGCGTCGACCGGGACTGGACGGTCCCCCACTTCGAGAAGATGCTCTACGACAACGCGGAGATTCCCCGCGCCTTCCTCGCGGGCTATCAGCTCACCGGCGAGGACCGCTATGCCGAGACCGTCGCGGACACCCTCGCGTTCGTCGAGCGGGAGCTGACCCACGACGAGGGCGGCTTCTTCAGTACGCTCGACGCCCAGAGCGAAGATCCCGAAACCGGCGAGCGCGAGGAGGGCGCGTTCTACGTCTGGACCCCCGAGGAGGTCCACGACGTCCTCGAGGACGAGACCGACGCCGCGCTCTTCTGTGCCGGGTACGACATCACCGAGGCGGGCAACTTCGAGGGGACGAACCAGCCCAACCGCGTCGCTCGGGTGTCGGAGCTGTCCTCGCAGTTCGACCTCGCGGAGAGCGAGGTCCTGAAGCGGCTCGACTCGGCCCGACAGCGGCTGTTCGAGGCCCGCGAGGAGCGCCCCCGGCCCGCCCGCGACGAGAAGATACTGGCGGGCTGGAACGGGCTGATGATCTCGACCTACGCCGAGGCGGCGCTGGTGCTGGGCGAGGACGGCTACGCCAAGACGGCGGTCGACGCGCTCGAATTCGTCCGGGATCGACTCTGGGACGACGAGAGCCAGCGCCTCTCGCGGCGCTACAAAGCTGGGGACGTCAAGGTCGACGGCTACCTCGAGGACTACGCCTTCCTCGCGCGGGGCGCACTCGATTGCTATCAGGCCACCGGCGAGGTCGACCACCTCGCGTTCGCGCTCGAGTTGGCGCGGGTCATCGAGGCCGAGTTCTGGGACGCCGACCGCGGGACGCTCTATTTCACCCCCGAGAGCGGCGAGTCGCTCGTCACACGGCCCCAGGAACTGGGCGACCAGTCGACGCCCTCGTCGACCGGCGTGGCGGTCGAAACGCTGCTCGCGCTCGACGAGTTCGCAGCGAGCGAGTTCGGCGACATCGCCGCGACCGTCCTCGAGACCCACGCGAACGAACTCGAGGCCAACGCCTTGGAACACGCGACGCTGTGTCTCGCCGCCGACCGACTCGAGGCCGGCGCGCTCGAGGTGACCGTCGCGGCCGACGAGTTGCCGACCGAGTGGCGCGAGGCGTTCGCGTCGCGGTACCTGCCCGATCGGCTGTTCGCGTTGCGGCCGCCGACCGAGGCGGGCCTCGAGGCGTGGCTCGACCGGCTCGGACTCGAAGACGCACCCCCGATCTGGGCCGGTCGCGAGGCCCGCGACGGCGAGCCGACGCTGTACGTCTGTCGCGATCGGACGTGTTCACCGCCGACCCACGACGTGGACGAGGCGCTCGAATGGCTCGAGGGGAATACCGACGGCGTCGGCCCCGGTGAATCGTCGGTCGACGACTCGGGAAGTCCGTTCTGATAGCACGACGCGACTGTCCGGATTCACCGATGCGGACCGGCGGCTCCCCACCCGAACTCGCTTCACCCGAGCATTGATACCGCTGTATACTCGAGTATACACATGAGCAAATCCGTCCGAGTCTCCGAGGAGTTTCACGAGTTCGTTACGGCTCACAAACGGGACGACGAGACGATGGAGGAGGCGCTTCGCCGGCTTATCGGCGGTCCGAACCCGGAAGACGTCGCCGGGATACTGTCGTCCGAAACCGCAGAGGGGATGCGGGAACGGCTGGCAGAAAAGCGCGAGCGCGACGTCGACGGGAAAGCGGAACTGCAGGAGCGCTTCGAATGATCCTCGATACGTCGTTTCTCATCGACCTCTTCGACGGCCGGCGACACGCCTTCGAGAAAGGTCGTGAACTGTCCGACGACGGGACCATCCAGCGGGTTCCGGCACCGGTGGTCATGGAACTCTCGTACGGTGCAGCGTTCGGTGACGAAGACGAACGACGGGCAGTTCGGAACGCCCTCCGGATGTATCCGATCGTCGAGCAGACGGATCACATCGCCCAGCGTGCTGGCCAGCTACTCGCCCAGGCCGATCTCGCCGCCGACGGTCAAAGCGGGATCGACAAGGTCGATCCGATGATCGCAGCTGTCGCGGATCAATACGATGAGCCCGTATTGACGGATACCGTAGCTGATTTCGAAGCGCTCGACGTGTCCGTCGAGAGTTATTGATCGAGTTCTGATTCAAGGTGGTCGGCCAGCCAGACTGCCGGCGGCACGTCTTCTTCCTCGACGAACCGGACGATCTCCTCGCCGTCGTCGGTCTCGACGACGATCGTCGGGATGTACTCGATGTCGTATGCCTCGACGCCCGGTCCCTGCTTGTCCTCATCGACGTTGACCTCCTCGATACGGTCGTCGGGGACCTCGGCGGCCTCGAGCGCCGCGCCGAAATCGGGCAGCAAGGCGCGACAGTCCTTGCACCAGTCCCCGCCCCAGACCTTGTATACGAGTTCGTCGTTGTGCGCTGCGAGCGTCTCGACCGCCCCCTCGTAGGACGCCGCGTCCCACGTCGGGTTCGGCCGCATGGTCTCGAGACTCATACGTACGACTTGTCGGCCGGTGGGCTTAACGCCGGTGTTTCCGACGGGAGACTCGCTCGAGGGTCCGTTCCCACGTTTCGGTCCGATCTGCACTGCAGTTTATTGACCGATTGCGTCGGCAGGGATTGCAGCGCGCGGATGTTCAGGCGCCGGCCGTCACGGCTCCCCATCTCATGGCGGCCTCGCCGTCGTGAAGTTGCCGGGAATGTTGCTGAACGAACGCCGATCGAAGGAGTCCAACTCGAATCCGCACTTCGCCATCCATCCGCTGGCTCGCTTTCTGACCACACGATAGCGACCGATATCCCCTGCAATCGACTCGCTGCTCAGAGAGAGATCGGTTGATCCGTGAAAAGACGGGCCCGTAGTGTCGGACGCAGTCGCTATAGCTCGGGCTCGTCGAGTTGCATGTTAACCGTTTTCGTCTGCGTATAGTGATCAAGCGTTTCTTCAGCGCATTCACGGCCGATCCCGGAGCGTTTGTACCCGCCAAACGGAACACCGAGGTCATCGCCGGGGTATTTGTTAACTGCGATCAGGCCGGCTTCGATATCCGAAGCGGCCTGATGGGCGAGGGATGCGTTTTCGGTGATCACGTATCCTGCGAGGCCGTACTCGATATCGTTAGCCATCTCGATCGCTTCGTCGTAGTCGGAGAAGGTGAGGAGACACTCGACCGGTCCAAAGATCTCCTCTTGTGCAATTCTCATATCGTTACTGACGTCGTCGAAGATCGTCGGCTCGATGAACCATCCGTCCTCGAGGTCCGGATCGTCTGGAGCGCTCCCCCCAGTCAGTACGGTTGCGCCTTCCTCCGTCCCGAGTTCGATATAGTCCGTGACCTTCTCGTACTGGCCCTGATGCGCCAGGGGCCCCATCATGGTCCCCTCTTCGAGGGGGTCGCCAACGGTGTAGTCGGCTGCGTGGTCGAGGAACGCCTCCGTGAACTCCTCCTTAATGTCCTCGTGGAGGAGGATACGCGACGCGGCGTCACACGCCTGCCCGGTGTTGTAGAAGATACCGTCCGCGGCCGCTTCGGCAGCGGTTTCGACATCCGCATCGGGGAACACGATCATGGGACTCTTCCCACCGAGTTCGAGCGTCACTGGTGTGATGTTGGCCGCGGCTGCCTTCATAATCGTCTCCCCGGTCAGATCTTCGCCAGTGAAGGCGATCTTGCGAACGTCTTCGTGTTCCGTCAGTGGAGCGCCGGCCTCTTCGCCGTATCCGGGAACGACGTTCAAAACGCCGTCAGGAAGAATGCCCTCGGACAGTTGAGCAGCGTATAGGGCGGTCAGCGGTGTGAGTTCTGCAGGTTTGATCACGACGGTGTTCCCGGTCGCTAGCGCGGGACCGATCTTCCACGCTAACAGATAGAGGGGGAAGTTCCACGGCGTGATCTGTCCACAGACCCCGTAGGGCTCGCGTTGTGTATAGACCAGAGAATCCCCGTCAACGGGAATCTGTTTTCCGCCGTGTGACCGCGCGATATCCGCATAATACGAGAGGAAAGCGATTGCCCCGTCGATTTCTTCTTTTGCGAATTCGAGCGGTTTCCCCGTATCGAGACTCTCGAGAAGACCGAGTGTGTCACGGTGTGCCGAAAGTTCGTCGGCCCACTCGTTCAGTAGCGCGGACCGTTCGGAGACTCCGATATCGCCCCATTCGCCCTCGAAAGTGGACTGAGCAGCGTCGACAGCAGCTTCGATCTCATCGCCGGTACATCGCGGGATTTCCGCGATTGGTTCATCGATCACTGGGTCATTCGTCTGGAAGGTCTCCCCGGTGCTTGCCGATCGTGTTTCACCGTCAATCCAAGCGCCGAAAGTGATCTCCGCAGTTGCTTCGTCGATCGCACGACGGTGTCGTTGGCGGATCCCTCCATTGGACTCATCGTTATCCATACACGGTGTGATGTCTCCCAATCTTATTAAACGTTGTTCATATTTTCCCTATTAAATTGGCTCTAGATCGATGATGGTGATGGTGAAATGGAGATTGGTGTCAGTAAGTACTACGGCGGAATGCTACGACCAGACGGTGTGGGTATGATGAACGGCGGCACTGGCTGTTCGAGAAACGAGTGAACCACCACGAGCAACACGATCCCTCCGTAGCTGGGTTCTCGTCGACCGATCCGGCTCTTGACTGTTTACTCTCGGGTCAACCTATAGTAGCTCTTGAAAGTCACTGCACACCTGATTGCAGGACAGCGTTGTGATCGGTGTGTAAATCGTTTCAAGAGCTACTATAGGCGCTCCAACGAGACCGACCGAAACGCGGCGAACATGATTTTCCCCCTCAAATTCGGATCGAACGTTTCCGGATTCCAAGGTGAGCGGCCGGGCGGGCGCTCAGGAGTGCGATCGAACGGTTGATCTGTTACGACGGTCACCGACGATCCGATCGAACTCTTGGCGGACAAATTCGATCGCGAGGACACAGAACTGGACCGACTCAATGTTGTACCTTGTTCAAGCAAGATACAATATGTAGAACATAGGCCATAGATGATGCGTTATTAGTAAACTATATATTGTAGACTCTCTGTATGTTGGACTATGTCAGCCACGACATACGGTGCATGGTCTCTGTTGCCACTGATACTCGCGATCGGTGTCGCCATCAAAACTCGAAAAGCGATTATCGGGTTGTTTTTAGGTGTCTGGTCTGGGGGTGCTATTTATCGCTACTTCGACGGGGTCAACCTCGCCGAAAGTATATTCAGCGGGTTAGGACTTCCGGCCTACGAACCACTTACTATGGTGGTTGGTATTATCATCGCCGGATTCTGGGGATCCATTGATGCACTTCAATGGATTTCGGAGTCCGTCGGTGAAAGCGTGTTCAACATGCAGATCATCTTATTAGTACTATTCTTGGGCTCCGCTATTGCGATGATCTGGAAGTTGGGTGGGACACTCGCTGCCGCGGAGAAAGTCACGGAGTACGTCGATAGCAAACGAAAAGCCGGCTTAGCAGCGTGGATAATGGGAATGGGGTTGTTCTTCGACGATTATGCCAACGCGGCGATCGTTGGGACGACGATGAAAGACATATCGGACGAGCTTAATATGTCTCGCGAAAAGTTGTCCTATATCGTCGACTCTACGGCCGCACCGGTTTCGACTCTTGCATTATCTTCGTGGGTGGCCTTCCAAATGTCAATGATTAATACCGGCTATGAAGCGACGGACATTCCCGCCAGTGAAGTTCCGTCTTCTTTCTTGATATTTATCAAATCTATCCCGTTCAACATGTATTCTATCTTGGCGATTGTCATGGTCGGGATCATCGTAGTTACCCAGCGTGACTTCGGTGCGATGCTGTCCGCGGAACATCGTGCCCGTGAAACCGGGAAGGTCAACGGGGAAAAGGCACAGCCGATGCAGGACATAAAAGGAGAACTGGGAGACCCCATCGAGGGAGCGCCGAGAATGCTCCGGACGTTTTTCGTTCCCGTCCTCGTTCTTCTGGGTGTCGTCACGGTCGGTGCAATCATAACGGGATACGAACCCGGACGAACACTACGAGAGATACTAATTAACGCTGACTATATCTTCACCATCGTCGTTGGTTCGTTCGCTATGGTCGGGTCGACGTGGTACTACGCATACTTCTACGACTATATGTCAGTCGGTGAGAGCGTGGACACCTCGGTGAAAGGATTTAAGATTATGCTGACGCCGCTGACGATCCTCGTGCTGGCGTGGACTATTGGCTCTGTCGTCGAACAGTTGGGGACTGGCGAATACGTTGCAACGTACGCGACGATGGTATTGACGCCTGAAACGCTCCCCATCGTGGTTCTGCTGATTGGATCGTTCATGGCGTTTACGATGGGTGACTCGTGGGCAGTGATGGCGGTTCTGACTCCCATCGCAGTTCCGCTCGCCTGGGAGCTTACCGCCAGTCACACCATGGTCGCTGTCGTTGTCGGTGCGACGTTCTCGGGAGCCATCTTTGGGGACCACTCCTCACCAGTTGCGCCAACGACGGTCCTTGCGGCGACGTTCACTGGAGCGGACCTGATAGACCACGTTCGAACGCAGGTTTACTACGCGCTCACCGTCGTCGCAGTTTCCACGGTCTTACTCCTGACGTGGGGCTACGGCACCCCCATTTGGGGACGCTCGATCTGGGCAGCTGTCGCACTCCTTCTCGTTGGGAGCGTCCTCCTGACCGGTATCGTTTACTTCCTCTCGGGATGGGACGCGAGGCGAAAGAACATCTCGGCTACCGTCACGAATCACGAAACGCATAGCTTGGAGGCCGGTGATGACTGACGCATCTCAGAGAGCTAGTTAGTCGGCCCTCGATCCGTCTGGCCGTAGCCGACCCCCTTGTTTGAACGGAGTGCAACTAAATCTCTATCACTCGTCTAACATCCTATATAAGAAAGTTTTATTATATTTGAGTCCAGATAACGCGTATGGACCTGGACAACCCCGACCACAAAGAACTGTACCGCGAACGTACGCAAGGGAATAAGGAATTTTTCGAGCGTGCGAAGAAGGTGACACCACTTGGTGTTGAGTCCAACGTACGACATTTCGATCCGTATCCGATCTACGTGAATCGTGCGGAAGGATCGTACGTTTACGACGTCGACGGGAACGAATACCTCGACTTCTTGATGGCTCTTGGTCCCAAAATCTTGGGTCACAATCACCCTGCTGTCACCGAAGCAGTGAAAGAACAAGCGGAGACGGCTGATCTAACGGCTACCCCGCAGGTCATCAGTATCGAACTGATGGAAAAAATCGTCGAGTGGGTTCCCAGTATCGAGAAAGTCCGCTTGACAAACAGCGGTTCGGAGGCGACCATGCACGCGCTGCGCGTAGCTCGATCGTATACTGGCAACGATAAGATTGCCAAACCGGAAGGTGGCTACGGCGGCGCACACGATTATCTTCTCCAGAGCGTCCTCGCTGACGAAGACGCGTTGGGTGACGAAAAACGGCCAAATACGGTGTCATACGGGTCGGGAATTCCTGACCAGATCAGTGATCTCACTGTCTCGTTCCCCTTTAACGATAAGGAAGCGACGGAGGAAATCCTCCGAGAACATGCCGATGACTTGGCCGCAGTCATCATCGAACCAGTGATGTTTTCCGCCGGCTGTCTGAAACCGCAGGACGGCTACCACGAATTCCTGCGTGACCTGACGGACGAATTGGATATCGTTTTGATTTGGGACGAGGTTATGACTGGCTTCCGTCTCGCTCCGGGTGGTGCTCAAGAACGGTTCGGTATCGAACCGGACATGACGACGTTCGCGAAAGCCGTCGGTGGGGGGTATCAGATGGCCGGATTCGGCGGGAAGGCCGACATCATGAACGAGATTATCCCTCCGGAAGAATCCAACGCCCAAAAGAGTTGGCAGACGACGGCGTTCCACGGTGGAACGTACAACGGCCATCCCGTCTCGGCAGCCGCCTCGCTAAAGACCCTCGAGGTCCTCGAGGAGGAGGACGTCTACGCCGACATCGACCGAAAAGGCGAACTGCTCTTCGATGGGTTACAGGACGTCATCGACGACGTCGGCATTCCTGCTCACGTCGAGTACATCGGTTCGGCGGGTCAGGTCCTCATGATGGACGACGACTTGGACGGGTTCCGTGATCTGTTCGGCGCAAACGGCGACCAGTTCAACGACTGGTTCGTCGAGGCCGCTGCCCGAGGAGTGCTCTTCGGCATTCCGCCGCAAGGCGAGCGGTTCTTTACTGCGTATAGCCACACCGAGGACGAAATCGAACGCGCCCTCGAGGTGGCCGAGGATGCGTTCAAGGCGGTCGACCACGAGTACGACCAATAGCCGGCAGCTGGCGGTCGCCACTTCTATCGTATAGTAGCTGCTGAAACGATTCACACACTGATCGCAACGCCGTCGTTCGATCAGGTGTGCAATGACTTTCAGCGGCTACTATAGTTCTCGAAACGGATCGCACACCGATCGCACCGCTGTCCTGCGATCGGGCGTGCAGTGACTGTCAAGACCGCCTCGAGTAGCCGGCACGTCCTGCCTGTGTCCAGCACGGGTTTACGTCTCGAATCCCTATTGCAGGCCAATGAAAGGGAGTATCCTGGACACGATCGGCTCGCCGCTGGTCCAGGTCGACTCGCCGGAGGGCGCGACGATCGCGGCCAAGATCGAATCGTTCAACCCCGGCGGTTCGGCCAAGGACCGGCCGGCCCGCGAGATGGTACGGGCCGCCGAACGCGACGGACTGATCGAACCCGGCGACTGGCTCGTCGAACCCACGAGCGGCAATACGGGGATCGGGCTCGCGCTCGTCGCCGCCGCTCGCGATTACGACCTGACGATCGTCATGCCCTCTGACAAGTCGAAGGAACGCCAGCAGGTCATGGCGGCCTACGGGGCCGACCTCGAGTTGGTCGACGGCGACATGGAAGACGCCCGGGCCCGCGCCGAGGAACTCGAGGCCGGGGGCGCGGTCCAGTTGGGTCAGTTCGAGAACCCCGCGAACCCCGAGGCCCACTACAAGACGACCGGGCCGGAGATCATCAAACAGGTCGGCGACCGCGAGATCGACGCCTTCGTCGCCGGCGTCGGCACCGGCGGGACGATCTCGGGGATCGGCCGACGGCTTCGCGAGGAGTATCCCGAGATGGAGATCGTCGCCGTCGAACCCGAGCGAAACGCCGTCCTCTCGACCGGCGAATCCGGCACCGACGAGTTTCAGGGGATGGGGCCGGGCTTCGTCAGCGACAATCTCGATCGCGACCTGCTCGACCGCGTCGAGACCGTGACGCTCGAGGACGCCGAGGCCGAGTGTCGCCGCCTCGCTCGCGAGGAGGGGATCCTCGTGGGCCAGTCGAGCGGCGCGACCAGCCTCGTCTCACAGCGGATTGCCCGCGAAATCGCCGATCCTACCCTCGAGTGTCCGGAGGTCCCGACGGCGTTCGACGAGGGCACGCAACCGGCCTCGCCCGAGACCGACGGCGGACAGGTCGACGACTGCCCGCTCGTCGTCACGGTCTTCTGGGACAGCGGCGAGCGTTATCTCTCGACCGGTCTCTTCGACTGACCGGCTCGAAGAGCGCGATTTCGCCAGAGGTCCCATGACCACGTCGACCGCCGCTCGAGTGTGGACTGGTACAAACGACTCTTTCACCTAGCCGAACCGCCTTTAGGTCCCCCTTCGTACGGTCAGGTAGAATGACACGCCCCTCCAGGCGGACGCTACTGAGTACCACTGCAGGACTGCTCGCGCTCTCGGCCGGCTGTATCGCCGACAGCACCGGGGACTCGCCCGACGAGGACGACGAGAGTGACGATCCCAGCGAAGACGACCCCGGTTCGGACGACGACGGAAGCGAGGACCTCCCCGAGGAGGTGACCGGCTACGAGACACAAAACTACCAGTTCTCTACGGATACGGAGACGGAAACGTCATCTGTCGACCTCGTCCGGGACGCCGACGACGCGACCGAGTGGCTCGAGACGCGGACGCTCTCCGACACCGACCCCCTCACCGGCTTCGTCGACGACACCGACTTCGAGACGTCGATCCTGGTCTCGCTCGAGTCCGAGGCACCGAACCCCTGTTACGAATTGGTCCTCGAGTCGATCGATGTCCAACCGATCGAGGACGACGAGACCGACGAGGGGAGCGAGACCGACGGCGACGACGAACCCAGTAGCAGCAGTACCGGCGACGACGAGACCGACAGCGACGGGACGGACGGAAGCGCCGACAAGGAACTCGTCCTCGAGGCAGGTGTACGGGACACGGCGGACGAGAACGAGGCCTGTACCCCGGTGATCACGACCGTCGGCCGGCTCGTTCGGGTGACCTTCGAATCGGAGCCGCTGACGGCGCTTTCCGCGACGGTCGTCGATCACGAGGGCAATAAAAGCGGTGCCTCGATGCGCAGCGACAGCGCCAGCGCGTCGGAGAGTACGAGCGTCGAGTCGGATGACGGAACGGCCGAGGACGGCTCGTAACCGCTCGAGCGACGGCCCCCGCTACGGCGTATACTCCGCCTCGGTCAGGCGAACGACCAGCGTCTCCGCGACGTCCCGGAGATCGTACTCCGGAAGCTCGCCGTCCGTTCGCCGGACGTACAGCGGCTCGACGAGCCGATAGGTCGGTCCCCCGCCGGCTCCGCTCGAGGCTGCAGCGGCTTCGTTTTCTCCACCCTCGCTCGTGGTCGTGGACTCGTCGGTCCCGCTCGCGGCCGCCGTATCAGGTGTGTCGACCTCGTCGTCGACGGCGGGGACGACTCGCTCGAGGCCGTAGATCTTGCAGAACTCGCCGGTCTCGTCGGCCTCGATCTCGCCGTTCCGGAGCCGCGTCGCGAGCGCTCGCGAGAGCCACTCGTCGTCGCTGATGCTCGGTTCCCGGACGAACGCCTCGTCGACGAACCGCGTGCAGTACCAGTTCAGGTCGTTCAGCAGCGAGACGGCGGCCCCGACGCTGACCGTCCGCAGGGCCAGCGAGTTCTCGAACGGCCGCTCCAAGTCGTAGGTCGCGAGCGCCTCGCGGGCCGTCTCCCGCGAGAGGAGTTCGTACTGGAGGTTGCTCCCGGCCTCGCCGATGAGACAGACGCGGGTCACTATCCGCTAGTGAACCCGGTCGCGTATTGGTAGTTTCGACATTCGCGAATCCCGGCTCGTTGACGGAGCGAACGAACAGGGACGGTCCGATACACCGTCCCGATCAGAACGAGATTGGACGGAAACGATCGAGACACCGATTACGACGATCGAAGCGTTCCACTGCCGTCCGTCCGTACTTTCCGGAGATAGTCCGCGATCACGAGTAGTGTGCCGACGAGCAGTCCGCCGCCGAGTAGGAAATCACCACGAGTGAGCCAATAGAGACCGCCACAACCCGTGAGACTCCCACCGACGATGCCGAGGGCGGTGTCCGGTATCGAAACGATGCTACTACCGAGAAGCAGTATTGCTAGCCCCCCGAACAGAACGAGCCAAACGCGATTACCGAGCCTAGCTATCCCAGTGCTAGCGAGTAAAACGCTAATGCCCACATTTCCCCAACGGACATTACGCTCGCCCATGAGCGGATATAATACGCCGCATCAAATAATTTTACGTCTACCGCCGAAGTGGGCTGTGGGAAATCATTCGAGAGTGACAAGCTCTGCGCTCTGCGCTGCTTCCTCGGCGCGCTCGAGCAGGTCGTCCGGCTCGTGCTCGAGCAGCGGCTCGAGGCGGGCGTTGGTCTCGACCTGATCGGGGGTGACGCGGTTGCAGCCGGCGTCGATCGTCGAGTCGCTGAAGGTACCGATCTCGCGGGCGCGGGCGACGATGTCCTGCTTGTCCCAGGTCAGGAGCGGCCGGTGGATCGGGAGCCGGGTCGCGCGGCTGGTGACCCCGAGGTTGCGGACGGTCTGGCTGGACTTCTGGCCGGCGGCCTCGCCGGTGACGATGCCGTCGGCGTTGACGCGTTCGGCCAGCGTCTCGGCGGCCCGGTAGAAGAAGCGCCGCAGGGAGAGCATCCGGCCCTGTTCCATCTCGCGGACCAGAAGTTCGACCGTCTCGCCGCCCGGGATCCGGTAGACCTGCATGTCGACGTTCGGCGCGTAGTCCGAGAGGAGCCGGACCGTCTCCATCGCGCGGGCCTCGTGGTCGATCCCGCCGTAGTCGCCGAGGTCGACGTAGGCCGGGACGATCGGGCTGCCGCGGCGCATCATCTCGTAGGCCGCGACCGGCGAGTCGATGCCGCCGCTGATCAGGGCGATGACCGGCTCCTGGGAACCCAGCGGGAGCCCGCCCGGCCCCTCGCGCTGCTCGAGGTAGTGGAAGGCCGCGTCCTCGCGGACCTCGACGCCGAAGGTCAGGTCGGGATCGTCGAGATCGACGTCGGGTTCGAACTCGTCCTCGACGGCCGCCCAGATGGCGTTGCCCGCCTCGCGGGCGAGGTCCTCGCTGTCGTAGGGCAGGCTCTTGTCCGCTCGGCGGGCGTCGACGGCGAACGTCCCGCCGTCGTAGTGTTCCCGGGCCGTCTCCGCGAGGGCCTCGAGGATCCGCGCTTTCTCCGTACTGGTCGTCAGGGCGGGGCTGGCGGAGACGACGCCGAAGGTGTCGGTCGCGGCGTCGGTGGCGGCCTCGACGGCGTCGCTCTCGGTGTGGATCAGCGGCCGGCTCCACCGGCGCTCGACCTCGCCGGGAATCGACCGCGCGGACAGGAGGGCCTCGAGGTTCTCCGCGAGGAGGTCCTCCATGTACCGCTTGACGGTGTTGCTCTTCGTGTTAACGTCCCCGTGACGGACGAGGACGGTGTCGGCTCCCGGGGGGTGCATGGACTGTGATAGATGATCGGAGCTATAAGGGGGTTACGAGGACGGTATCGGCGCGTCGCCGACCTCGAGCGGTCGCGGCTCAGACGATCGACTCCTCGACCGTCGGGCTCAGGCTGCCCGTGTAGGAGTAGATCCCGACCACGAGGATCGCGCCGGCCAGCAGCGGGATCGTCGCGCTGAGCGCGTACAGCACGTCGAAGCCGATCGCCTCGGCGAACGGCAGCGAGAGCAGCGGGCCGACCGCGCCGCCGACGTCGCCGAAGACGTTGTTGGTCCCCATCGCTCGCCCCATCCGGTCCTCGGGCGTGAGATCTGCCAAGAGTGCGGTCAGCGGGCCGCCGACCCCACCCTGTCCCGCGCCGACCAGCGCGCAGGCGGCGACGACGACCGAGAGCGACGGCGCGATCGTCAGGACCGCGAACCCGAGACAACTCGTCACGAGGAAGACGAGCAACACGGGGACGCGAGCCCCGACAGCATCGCTGATCTTCCCGCCGAGGATGGTAAAGAGCGCGCCCGATAGCGCCGAGACGGCCATCAGGAGGCCGGAGGTCCCCTGCTCGCCGTACTCGAGGGCGACCCCGCCGAACTCGAGGGTAAGGACCGTCGACTCCGCACCGAGATACAACACCAGCGTCGAGAACAGGACGCCGAAGTACGCGAAGTAGAGCCCGAAGTTGACCAGCCCGACGGTCAGCGCCGGCAGCGTCGTCTCGAGGTCCCAGGGCTTGATCGAGGCGTCGGGACTGTCGACGTGGGTCTCGGGGACGATGAAGTAGGCGATGATACTCGCCAGCCCGGCGAAGCCGGCCGCGAGGACGAAGGCTTCGACGTTGCCGTAGACCTCGCTGACGATGCCACCCAGCACCATGCCCGCGGGGAAGCCGAAGGTGATCCCGGCCCGGACGATGCCCATGCTCTCGCCCCTCGAGTCGGCCTCGCTGACGTCGGCGGTGATGGTGTAGGCCGTCGCGAAGACAAGGGCGCTGCCGACCCCCCAGCAGACTCGCGCGAGGACGAACCAGAACTCGGGCACCGACGACGTGATCGCGACGACGTAGCCCGCGGTCGCGGCCCCCTCGATCGCCAGCCCCGCGACGAACGGTTTCCGGGTCCCGATCCGGTCGACGAGCGCGCCGGCCGGGCCGTTCGCGACCAGTCGCGTCCAGCGGTTCGCCGAGAGGATGACGCCGACCATGAACGCCGAGATACCCAGCACCTCGCCGAGGTTCGGCAGGATCGGGAACACGACGCCGCCGCCGAAGCCGACGAAGAAGGTACTCGCGACGACGGCGTAGACGACGCGGTTCGAACCGCTCGAGGGACGGGTCACGGATGATCGCTCTCGGGGGCGCCG
This sequence comes from Natrinema mahii, assembly GCA_000690595.2. Classification (GTDB taxonomy): domain Archaea; phylum Halobacteriota; class Halobacteria; order Halobacteriales; family Natrialbaceae; genus Natrinema; species Natrinema mahii. Next base: position 253,216 of record JHUT02000002.1, read on the forward strand.
AGTCGTAACGCGCTATCGATGGTGCACACCGTCGGCGCCAAAGGGTCTGTCGAAACCGGCGATCACCCGACGCGGCAGCTCTCGATCGGGAGGTCGGGCGGTCGGCCCAGCCGTCAGCACTGCTCGCTCTCGGACTCGTCGATCGCGTACGAATACTCGAGACTCTCCCGCAGCCTCCCCAGGGCGTCGATAGCCGCGTGCATCGCGTCTCGGTCTGGGAACGCGATCCGGGTCGGGGGAGCCACCGATTCGGGATCGAGCAGGCGCCGCAGAATCCGGCGCGGCCACGTCTCCGCGGCCGACGGGGCCCATCGGAGGACGACCTCCTCGCGGTTCGGGACGGGACGGACGCGTCGGAGTCGATCTAGTTCGAACGCCGACCAGCGGTCTCGATCGGCGTCTCTCTCACGCCGGCGCAGTACGTCCCACGACAGTTCGTACCGGTCGCCGTTCGATTGCCACGTAACGAGTCCGTCGACCGGAACGACGGTCGAGCGAGGTACCGATTCGAGTGCGTCGGTGACGGCCTGCAGGAGTGTGTCACAGCCGTCCGCGTGTAGTTCTCGAATATGGGCGTGATGGGGAACCGACCGATAACACCACGCGGCGTCGGTGCGGACGACGAACTCCTCGAGGGCAAAAACGCGATCGGCCCACGCGTCGGACTCGGCAGAATCGACGGCCAGCACCGACCGGACGACGTCGGCGTCGTCGGGGAGCGGCGCCCGATACTCCGGTCCGGCACCCGTAAGAACCCGATCGGCTCCGCGGACGCGCTCCAGTCGTCCGTCGGGGTCCAATCGAGACGCCGCCCCGTTCTCGAGACGCAGATGGACTGCGGTTCCCAGGGACGTCACGGCGTCGACGACGCGGTTCTCGACGGTGATCCAGCCGGTCTCGTCGTTGTCGGCGACGCCGGACGGTTGCCGCGTGATGACCCGGTGGGTTGCCGCGCGCTCGTCGAACGGCTTGCGGAGGGCCATTACCGGACGGTACGGGATCCGTGGATAAAACGTCACTTATCCGACGTGGCGCTATCGGGTCCGAGACTGGGCCGCGGTTCGGATCGAGGCCCGATCAGAACGTCGAGAGGTCGCCGTCGATCACGCTGCGCGTGATCTCGGTGACGTCGGCGAGTTCCGCGTCGACGATGGCCGCGACGTCGTCCTCGACGTCCGCGACGGAGACGCCGTCGTCGGTGACGACCTGCACGTCGGCGACGTGGGGCTGATCGATCGGGCGGCCGATCTGGGAGAGCAGGCGCACACGCAGGTCGCGGATGCCGTCGACTTCGCCGACGACCTCCTCGGCGATCGCCGTCGAGAGCAGATTGTAGATCTTCCCGATGTGGTTGACGGGGTTCTTGCCGCTGGTCGCTTCCATCGACATCGAGCGGTTCGGCGTGATGAGTCCGTTGGCGCGGTTGCCGCGGCCGACGGAACCGTCGTCGCCCTGCTCGGCGGAGGTGCCGGTCACCGTGAGATAGATCGAGCCCTCGTCGTAGTCGTCGGCCGTGTTGACGTGGACGTCGACCGCGCGGTCGGTGTGTTCGCGCGCGACGCCGTCGACGAACTCGCGGACCGACTCGACGGCCTCGACGTACTCGTCGAGGTCAGCGACGTACTCGTCGACCATCGCGGCCGCGACGGTGACGTCGATCTCGTCGCCCTCGCGCTTGCCCATGATCTTCACGTCCGGCCCGAGTTCGGGATGCTCGTCGGCGTATTCGCCGTTCAACCGGGCCTCGGCCTCGCGGACGATCTGCTCCGTCTCGGTCAGCGGCGCGTGGCCGACGCCGAAGCTGGTGTCGTTGGCCATCGGAACCGACACTTCGTCCTCGCCGAAGACCTCCTGCAAGTCCCCGCTGCCCTCGCCGAGCTTGACGTCGACGACGACGTCCTCGCCGACGGTCAGCTGGGGGATGTTCGCCTCGAGGTACTCCCGCGCCGCTCGCAGCGCGATCGTCTCGGCGGGAATCGTCTGGCCCTCGTAGTGTTTGGTCGCGCGGCCGACGATCAGCAGATAGATCGGGTCGACGACCTCGCCGCCGCCGAAGGCGGGCGCGGCCTCGCCTGCGACGAGCTGGGTCTCGTCGGTGTTGAAGTGCAACACTTCGCCGACGCGGTCTATGTATTCGCGTGCAAGCGCCCCGGCGACGCTCTCGGCGATCCCGTCACAGATGGAGTCGGGGTGACCGATTCCCTTTCGCTCGACGATTTCGACCTCCTGGTCCTCGACCGCTTGCCGGTCGATGGACTCGACACGGATGTTCCGCTCGCTCATTGGCGGTTCTTGACGGACCGCGTTCGTATAACTTGCGGAAACAGATACGGGCCGTAAAATGCCTGTAAGTTATGGATTCGTCGGCGTCGCTTTCGTACTCTCTCAGGACTCGAGCAACAGGCCGAGATACGACGTTCGAAGCTGGTCGTCTGGATCCAGCCCCAGCCGCTCGAGGACGTCGTAGGCCCCCTCGCGGGCGGTCTCGAGTTCGGCTTCGGACTCGACTTCGGTCTCGACCTCGACGTAGTCGCCGACGTCGGCGACCGAATCGAGGGTAACGGTATACCCCTCGAGCGAGAACCGCTCGCGCTCTTTGCGGACCGTCGCGGCGGGCTCGAAGCCGAGGTTCGTCAGGATCGCGTCGGTCTTTTCGCCGTCCGCGACGGCGGTTTCGACCTCCTCGCGGGTCTTGGACTCGTCGTCGACGAGCGGCCCCTTGTACGTGACGCGGGTCTCCGTCTCGCCGTCCTCGGGGCGCTCCGATCGGATTCGTAGCGCCTCGTCGGTCTCGGCGAACGCCCGATGGGGCGCGTCGTAGTAGGTGTCGACCTGCACGACCGCGCCCTCGGGCGTCGCTGCGAGGGCCGCGAGCCGTTCGCGGACGACCCCGAGGTCCGCGGGAACCTTGGCTTCGACCTCGTACATGCTCGAGGCGACGTGGGGGGATCCTAAGTATCGGTCGCTCTCGCCCGAAAACGTCGTACTTAAATGTAGACGGCCGGACGTACAACGTATGACCGAGGAACAAGAGGCCGAGCTAGACGAGCAGGCCGATGACGTCGACGAAGAAGTAGCCGACGAAGCCGCCGACGGACTCCAGACCGGCGACTTCGTCGAACTCGAGTACACCGCCTACACCGTCGAGGACGACCAGCTGGTCGACACGACCGACCCCGAGGTCGCCGAGGAAGAGGGCGTCGACGAGCAGGGCCAGGAGTTCAAGCCCCGAACGATCGTCGTCGGTGAGGGCCACATCTTCGAGGCCGTCGAGGACGACATCGTCGGCGCCGAGCCCGGCGACTCCGGCACCGTGACCGTTCCCGCCGCGGACGCCTTCGGCGAGTACGACCCCGACGACGTCCAGACCGTCAGCGCCGAGAAGATCGACGAGGACGACCGCTACCCCGGTGCCAACGTGCAGATCGAGGGCCAGCAGGGCTACATCAGCACGATCATCGGCGGCCGCGCCCGCGTCGACTTCAACCACCCGCTGGCCGGCGAGGACGTCGAGTACGAGTACACGATCGTCGAGGAGGTCGACGACCGCGAACAGCAGGCCGCCGGCCTCTTCGAGATGTACCTCGGGATGGAGCCCGAACTCTGGATCGAGACCGACGAGGTCGAGGAAGAGGTCCCCGTCGAACCCGACGAGGACGACGAGGACGCCGAGCCCGAATTCGAGACCGAGACCGTCGAGAAGGAGACGCTCTACCTCGAGGCCACGCCCCAGATGACCATGAACCAGCAGTGGATGATGGGCAAACAGCAGATCGGCCAAGACATCATCGAGAAGGTCGGCGTCGACCGCGTCATCGTCCAGGAAGTCATCGACGGCATGGGTGGCATGGGCATGGGCGGTATGATGGGCGGCATGGGCGGTATGGGCGGCGGCGACATCGAGGAGGCCCTCGAGGACGCCGACGTCGATGCCGACGAAATCGTCGACGAACTCGAAGGCGCAGAAGAGTAAGCCGACGCCGCCGACCGGCCGCTCACCGGTCGCTGCCGACGGACAACGAGCATGTGCGGATCGACTTTTTCACCACGAAACCGTCCGAAGAGAGGCCACCGTAGCCACGGCAACGTCTCACAGACTGATCGCGACGCTGTCGTGCGGGCAGGTGTGCAATGACGTTCAGTGCCCGGTCTAGAACGGTCGGATCGACGAGCGAACCCGATCTCGGACGACGTGACCGGTCGGCTCACACAGCGGCGGCGGGACTCACGCGATGTCGCGGCTCGTGTCGATCGCCACTTCTTCCGTCAACTCGAGCTTGATCGCGTCGGTCGGCTGGCTCCCGCCGCGGAACTTCGGGATCGTGAGGTGGTTCTCGAGTTCGGTCCCCGAGATCTCGGTCCGCAGGTCGAAGACGGCGTCGGCGGCGTGGTAGGTCCGGGATCGGTTCGAGGGGGGATCTGCTCCTTTCAGACAGTGGAGGACGGCGATGCTGCCCGTCTCCAGCATGTGCGACTTGAGTTCGTTGAGGAATTCGATGTACTCGTCGGTGTCGCAGCGCTCGAGGACGTCCATCGTATCGATGATGAGGTTCGCCCCGTCGGGCAACGCGCCGATGAGTCGGGTCGCTTCCTCGAGGGTGTCCTCGCCGCTGACGTGTCTGACCGTCGGGCTGCCGACCGAGGAAGGCGAGGTCTCGATGGCGTGGCGGACGGCGTCGTCGTCGCGCTCGGTCGTGAGATACAGCGTACCGCGGGCGGCCGTGAGTTCGTAGAGGAGAAGTTCGGACTGGCTGGCCGGCTCGGCGGTGTACGCGACGATACACCCCGGCGGGAGCCCGCCGTCGAGCTTCCGGTCGAGGACATCGATCCCAGTGTCTAGCCGGCCGACCATACAGTTGTGATCAATTGCTGCAGTGTCTGTATAACTCTTTGCCTTAGATCAACGGCGGTGTTCAGATACGGATGAAGAGTGAGGCGGAACGATTTTTGAGTGGTCTATGCTCGAAAACTGCGCCTCAACGGCGGTGGCGGCTGTTTCGAGTTCGATTTTCTGGAAGATGTTTGACAGCGTTGAGAACGGTCTATAGTAGCCGTTGAAACGATTTACACGCTGGTCGCAACGATATCGTGCGATCAGGTGTACAATGACTTTCAGCGGCTACTATAGTTCAGTACCTCCTCGGCAGGTGTTCGGCCATTCAGCGCTCGATTCGGCCGATCGTTGTTGTAGTTGTGTTCAGCGGTTGCATGCTATAGTAGCTCTTGAAATGATTTACACACCGATCACAACGCTGTCCTGCGATCGGGTATGCAGTGACTTTCAAGAGCTACTATCGTGAGCCTAACTCGAAGACGTCCGATCCGTGGTGTACCGCAGGGACAGACAATAGGGACAGTCGCGGTCGAGTGTCTATCCAAGTGTTGAGGCACCGTTGACCAGCGGGTCTCTACGGGAGGTTGGCCTTCGATTCCGAGGCGGCCTGCTCCCGTCCGCGACGGGTAGTCACCTGCTTGGTCCGGCGCTGTCTTCAGGCATCATCCCGCGAATAGTACGCTACCACGAGTATCGTTGCGGTGAGCGCCGCAGCGTTCCCCAAGACGACCAAGACGAACTCGTCAACCGCTGTCCCGGACTGCAGCAGCGCCGCGCCGACGGCCGCGCTGGCGAAGAATGGACCCACAACTGCCGCCGAAATCAGGATTTGGTAGGTTCCGGTGGCGGTGACGATCGGTAGCCGGTGGGGGACGAGCAGGTCCATGGTGAGAAACGCGAGAAACGTAACTTCGAACCCGCCAACGAAAAGTACGGGGAGAGCGTAGCTTGGCACTCGCCCCGCGCCGACCTGTGTGAGGACTCCGCCGTTGATGAGTGCAAGTAATGCTCCGACGTCCCACAGCCAGGACCGGTTCCACGCGGAACGAGCGTACAGCCAGCGAGCCGAAAGACGCATACTATCGTTACGGGCATCCGAATAAAAAATTGCGATGGATAATATTTATATCCGATAGCAGACGGCGAGCTGTCGATCCTGCTCCGGGACCCCCGGCTGCACGTACGGATGATTCGAGATTATACAACACACTGACGTAAAAAATATACACCTAGAAGGAAAATGAAAATCCATGTTTAGTACCCTCCGAACGATCCTCGTCGCGTTCGTCGGTATGTTTGTTGGCACTGTGGCGGCAGCGGCGATCGTCTCAGACCCGACCAGTCTGTTGGGAATGACGATCACGCTCGTCCTAGTCGCAGTGTTCAGTTATGCCGCCTACCATCTTGACGAACGTTTCGCCGGGAACTCGAGTACGAACGCCTAAGCTTCCGACTTCTTCACTCTGCCAGATGTGACTGCTCGCGTTCGTGGGATGCTCACGACTCATAGCGAGCCGGAGTTTCCTGTAACATCGATTCCATGCCAGATTCCGAGGCCGTCAACTGCTCGGTCCGACGCACCAGTTCCTGTCTCGCCGTTCGGAACCTCTCCAGTGGCATCTGACGTTCACTCGCCTACGTGTTCGGCGATCGTCCACAGTGGTTAATCACGATTGACCGCTCGCATGGCGGCCGACAAAAGGAACCGCAGTGGGGTCCCGATACGGACTGGATAAACTCGCTTTTATTATAGTAGCAATTGAAACGATTTACACACTGATCGCAATGCCCTCGTGCGATCAGGTGTAAAATGACTTTCAGTTGCCACTATAGTCCGCCCCGATGACGTTGTACGACATGCCGAAGCCCTTGTCGAGGGGGTTGCTTGTATCGGTGAAGTTTATCGTGATCGCCCCGGGAAGCGACAGGTTAGCCAAGTCAACCGCCATTCGGATACCGAACGCGTATGTGTCACCCTCGATCAGTTCCGTGGTGAATTCGTAATCAGTATACGGGGCGTCGTCACCTGGCCCCGCACCGTCCCCTGGTCCCCACTGCTCGTCGATGATGTCGACGGCGTCATACCAATCCGAGCTTAGCGTCCCGAGATGGATCGAATCCTGTGTGTCCTTGTCGACGTTCCTGACGAACCCGAGGAAGTCCGTCCCGGCGGCCATCCCGAGGCTGGAAACCGTCCCTGCAGTATACCCATCAAACGTGATGTCGAAATTACCTGTCTTCATATCATTGTCGACCAACGTGTAGACTTCTGCGTAGGCATCCGCCTCGATAGAGACGGCAGCGTCAGTCACCGTAACACCACACCGATTGTCGTCTTCGTCGACATCAGTTGCCCAGTTGATCCCTTGCACCCAACAGGGTCCGGGACAGTCTTGATCACTGTCGCCGTCATCGGCCTCGGTGGCAGAGTAATCGTAGTGGGAAGACGCGGTACTCAGAGTGGACTTCTTCGATAGGTCCGCAACTTGGTTTTGGCTGGGATTGGCGGAGGCAGCGAAGTCGGCGTCTCTCTCCGAGTGAGCGACGACCTTTTCCCGTTGGTTCTGCTTGAGGGACCCCACGTCGTCAGACGAGAGGATGGTCTTGAACCGCTGGTCATTAATTTTCTTGAGGAACGTGCTGCCGTCGCGGTCCATCGCTGTCGTGACCTCGGCCGTATATCCGTCCTCGAACTCCAATCGTTGGATCATCATCGACCGACCGTCGTCTCGGTTCGCCTTTGCCACCGACGCTAAGCGCTTGCTTGAGTGCGCTACGTTAGTCGGTCCAATCGCGGCATACTCAGTGTCGACGACCTCGCCATGTCGACGCACGGTCGACTGCCACGCCTTCCGGACCTCTTCATTGATGTCATCAATCTCTAGCCGCTGCTCGCCCTCTGCCGTATCACCGGCAACCAGACCAATACCCAACTGCGCAGTTGCTCCGAGACCGATCGTTCGTAATGCGGTACGGCGTTTCAAACGAGGGGTATCAGACATCCCGCCATAATATCAATGAGTTATACACATATATTTTACTGAATTAATATATTTAAGTGAATCACTCCCATTCGGTCACTCAATTGAGGTGGGGTACTGCGATCGAATACCCTACCACTGTTCCTATACGATCGTGGATAGCTGTTCGGACGTTTCGTCAACCGGCCGTGGAAGGGTCAGGACCGGCGTCCGGTGCAACTGCTCGTCGCCGTCCGACTGCGGATGGGTGCGACGGTGTGAGACGAACACGCAACGCGTTCGATCGAACGGGTCAGCTGCGGGTCAGGCTCGACTGGCGAGCCACCCGTGTTCAGAATCGAGCGGCTACCGCCTGCGGCCGAGTCGTCGATCGCTATCGACGACAAATGGCGGGATTCAAGGTGGTCCCGAGAGCGTACGCAAACGACAACGAATGCGCCACGATCACCTCATCACGAGCAAACAACTCTCGCGGGCGGACATCGAGACGGTCCTCGACCGCGCGGCCGAGATCGACGCCGACCCGTCGGCGGTCGCCGATCGCCACGCGAACACGCTGCTCGGACTGCTCTTTTTCGAGCCGAGTACGCGGACGAAGATGAGCTTCGAGACTGCGATGAAACGGCTCGGCGGCGACGTCGTCGATATGGGTTCGGTCGAGTCCTCGAGCGTGAAGAAAGGGGAGACGCTGGCCGATACCGTCCGGGTCATCGAGGGCTACACCGACGCTCTGGTCCTGCGCCATCCCAAACAGGGGGCGGCGACGATGGCCAGCGAGTTCGTCGACGTCCCGCTGCTGAACGCGGGCGACGGCGCGGGTCATCACCCGACACAGACGATGCTCGATCTCTACACCATCCGGGAAAACGCCGGCCTGGACGACCTGACGATCGGCATCATGGGCGATCTCAAATACGGCCGGACCGTCCACTCGCTGGCCCACGCGCTGACGAACTTCGAGACCCAGCAACACTTCATCAGCCCGGAGAGTCTGCAGTTACCCCGCGAGGTCGTCTACGACCTCCACCAGCGACAGGACGGGTCGGGGATCAAGGAACACGAGTCGCTCGAGGCCGTCTTGCCCTCGCTGGATGTCCTCTACGTGACCCGGATCCAGCGCGAGCGGTTCCCCGACGAGAACGAATACCAGAAGGTCGCCGGCGAATACCAGATCGACGCCGCGACGCTCGAGGCCGCGAGCGACGACCTGACGGTGATGCATCCGCTGCCACGGGTCGACGAGATCGCTCCCGAGATCGACGACACCGATCACGCGGCCTACTTCGAGCAGGCCCACAACGGCGTCCCGGTCCGGATGGCGCTGCTCGACCTGCTGTTGAGCGACGATCGGGGGATCCGAGGTGAGGCCGATGAGTGACGATCACGACCACCACGACGGCGACGACGACCACGAACTGCGGGTCAGCAAGATCCGCGACGGAACCGTTATCGATCACGTCCGCGGCGGACAGGCGCTGAACGTCCTCGCGATACTTGGCATCGACGGGACCGACGGCGAGGAGGTCTCGATCGGGATGAACGTCCCCTCCGACCGGTTTGCGCGCAAGGACATCGTCAAGGTCGAGGGCCGCGAACTCAGCCAGGACGAGGTCGACGTCCTCTCGCTGATCGCTCCCGACGCGACGATCAACATCGTCCGCGACTACGACGTCGTCGAGAAACACCGCGTCGAACGCCCCGAGGTCGTCGAGGGCGTCCTCTCGTGTCCCAACGCCGGCTGTATCACGACCGGCGACGAGCCCGTCACCTCCCGGTTTAGCGTCCTCGAGGACGGCGTCCGCTGTTCGTACTGCGAGCGGATCGTCCGCGAGGAGATCGCCTCGCTGATCGACACCTGACCGCCGCCCGCTCTTGGCGTCGGGTTTTCACGTTCGGATTACTATCCAGAATACCTAAGTATTCGCCGGCCGTATTCTCCCCTGTACATGTCACGTACCGTCAAAGTCGTACTCGCCCTGTTCGTCATCGCCGTCCTCTACAAGGTCGCCTTCAGCGGCTCCTCGGACGTCGAAGTCGACTACGAACCGACCGAAGAATAGCGCTCGATTCCGAACGGCTTACGGGTGCGGGGCCGGACACTGAGGTATGTACGGCGTCGTCACCCGTAACGCCGAGGAAGTACGGTGGCCGGAGTTCGACCGCGGCTTCTACGAAGTCAAGGACGTGACCGGCCGGTCCGCCGAACCGATCGAGGACGGGGTGAACATGGTCTCGTGTTTCGGCGACAACGCCGCCGCCGACGCCGACCCGTCGCTGGTCCCCGTCGACGACATGGGCCGGCCGGCCGACCGCGAGCGACAGTACTTCGACTGGGCCTACATCTGTCCCTCCCGGACGGATTACCGGGAGGGGTTGCTCGAGGTCATCGACGACTGCGTCGCCGAAAACGAGGACGTCCGCCTCGACGACGTCGGCTTTCCGCGCGCGGAGTACTGTCACTGCGGCGTCTGCGAGCAGGCCTTCGCGGAAAGCGAGTACGACGACCGCATGGCCTGGCGGGCCAGCGTCATCACGGACTTCGTCGCCGAGGCCGCCGACCGCATCCCCGGCACCGTCTACATGACCCTCTATCCCGACCCCTACCCGGGCCATCTCTACGAACGGGCCGGCATCGACCTCGAGGCCGTCGCCGAACACGTCGACGAGTTCGTCGTCCCGCTGTACGACACCGCCTACGGGACGACCTACTGGCTCGAGACGATCGCGAAGGGGTTCGACAGCGCGCTCGAGACGCCCTTTAATATCGAGTTGTACGCGGTAAACGTCGATGTCGAGAACCTGATTCACGCCCTCGAGGTCGCCGAGGAGTACGCCGACGGCGTCTTCTTCGGCTACGACGCGAGCAAGGGCCGCGCCGCGTTGCGTCGGATGCAAGCCGACGAGCGCGAGGGCGTGACCCACGGCGAACCCGGCGACCCGGACGCGTAATCGACGGCACTCGAGCCCGGCAGTTCCCGTCGCAACTCCTACTTCTCCGCTCCAACGGACGATTACGCGCCCGTCCAGCGACGTTGTGAGTGATTACGTCCAACCGGTATCGTCTCCCGGTCGTCTGCCGGCCGTTCGCGCTCGCGTCGCCGGTCGCCCGGTTTTCGAAGTTACAAGTGATTGGGGTTGGGCTTCGGATCGGAACCGACGCCGGCCTTTATTTGCGTCTCGGTCGCGCTCTCCCGTGACCGAGGAGCGCCGACGGTGACCGCGTCCTCAGGTGCATACGATGAGAGACCACCAGAGCCAGCAATCCACGGAGCGGATGAGCGAGTCGACGATCGAACGGAGCCAACAGACCATGGAACGGTTGATCGACCTCCAGCGGAACATGGCTGAGATGACCCTGAGCGCGCTCGAGTGGGGCGAAAGCGCCCAGCGACAGGGTCTCGAGTTGACCCAGTCGATGCTCGAGAGCGCGCCGGGACCGCAGTTCACCGAGTCGATGATGGAGCGCTATCTCGAGGGGATGGAGGCGATCGTGCCGGAGATGGAGCAAGCGATGGCGGAGGGAACCCGGGCCGTCACCACCCCCGGTATGCCCGGAGCCGCCGCAACGGGACACGCCGAACGGGCCGGCGGCCGGACGGGAGCGGCAGGGGGTCGAATGGAGGGCGGAACGGGGCGCTCGAGCGGTCGGCCACGGACCGAGGAGTACCGGGGGCAACAGTATCGGGACCAGCAAGGAGGCGGCGAGCGCGGACGGACGACGGAGGACCGCCGGCGGCCGACCCACCGGTCGATGGGCGAGCCGCCGAGTCAGCAGCCGATGGACGGACACCGGTCGACCCAGCAGCCGATGGGCGAACAGCGACGATCGCCCCCGCAGCCGATGGCCGGGCGGGGATCGAACCGACGGCAACGCGGCCGGCAGGCCTCGAGCGATCGCTCCCAATCGCGGCAACCGCAGCGGTCCGGCGGACCCGGCGAGGCGTCTCCCGAGACCGGGGAATGGGTCACGCCACGGGAGTACGGCGGCGAATCGACGGGGACGGCCGAGTACCAGCAGCGGCCGCTGTCGGCCGCGCCGAATCCGTCATCGGCCGGGTCCGAGCGAGACTCCCAGCGGGGACGCGACCAGCCCGGCAGACCGACGGGAAGCGGCGATCGGTCCCGCGGCGCTCGAGAAGGCCACCAACCGGCGGAAGGCGAGCGATCGGAGCCGGGGCCGGGGCAGACCGAGCAGGGTCGGCTTCGGGAGCAGTACGCACAGCGGATCGACCCCGACCGCGGCGGGGCCGATCGGGTCGATGCCGGCCGCAGCGAGGACGACGACCGCGGTCGATCACCGGAGCGACGCGCGATGGAGGGGACCGACGTGACCGCCGAACAGCCCCAGCAACCGACCGAGACGCCGACCGACGAACTGCCGGAAGAGGAGTGATGCGACCGCCCGGCGGCCCCGGCCGTCGCTCGAGGGGAAAACGCGAACGGAATTAGCGGGTGTCGTGATCGCGGTCGTCGTTGTCGCCGAGCAGTCCCTCGTCGTCGTCATCGTCGCCCATCAGCGGATCGTCCTCGTCGCGACGGACCTCGTTCTCGTCGTCGACGCCGCTGATGTCGTCGTCGTCCCGATCGATACCGCGATCGCTCTCCGTACCGGCCGTGTCGGCGTCGCTGCCGATGCCGGTCGGGTCGTCGTCCGCACTCGAGTCGATCTCACCTGTCCCGGTGTCCGTCATCCCGACGTCGGGGTCGGACTCGGTCCCGGCCGAGCGGCCGCTCGAGCGGTCGCCCTCGAGGTGGATCGCGTCGTCGGTAACGTGACCGACCGCCGCTTCCTGCAGCGGGTAGGTGTCCTCGCCGCTGTCGGTCCAGCCCAGCGCCGCCTTGATCGAGTCAGTGATTCCCGGGTCCGGTTCGACGTGGGCGGTGCCGTGGTCGACGTCGACGACCATGCCGACCTCGTCGCCCGCATCGTTGACGACGTCCTTGCCGATGTCGTCGTCGGTAAACTGTGTGGACATTGCGGGTCGGTTGACGGTCGGTTCGCGCAAGGCCGTGGTGCTTGCGGGTGCTTGCGGCCGATTCGAGCGCGTGACCCGGCCGCCGTCACCGCCCTCGAGCGAGTTATAGTAGCCACTGAAACGATTCACACACTGATCGCACCGCTGTCGTACGATCAGGTGTGCAATGACTTTCAGTGGCTACTATAGAACTCCGGCTCCCGATCCTCGAGGAGGGCGGCGACACCCTCCTCGTGGGCCTCGGACGTCCGGGCCTGGGACTGGAGCAGGTTCTCGTAGTCCAGCGCGTCGTCCCAGGAGCGCCCGAGGTTCTCGTGCATGGCCTGTTTCATCAGCCCGATCGTCTCCGTCGGGCCGGCCGCGAGCGCATCGACGGTCTCGGCGACGCGGTCGTCCAGTTCGTCGGCCGGCACCGCCTCGTTGACCAGCTCGAGGTCGGCCGCGCGCTCGGCATCGAAGAACTCGCCCGTAAACGCGAGTTGCTTCGCGGCCCGCAGGCCGACGATGCGGGGTAACATAACGGTGCCGCCGGTGTCGGGGACGAGCCCGACCCTGACGAACGCACAGGAAAAGGTCGCGTCGGCGGCCGCGTAGGCGATGTCCGAAAGCGCGACGATCGACAGTCCCGCGCCGATGGCGTCGCCGTTTACCTTCGCGACGATCGGCACTCGGCACTCGAGCATCGCCTCGACGGCGCGGCCGAAGCTCGCGGTGACTTCCTCGTAGGCGTCCCGTGAGGTGTCGGGCGTCTCCGCCAGCATCTCGAGGTCGCCGCCGGCGCTGAACGCCTCGCCCGCGCCTGTGAGGACGATCGCGTCGTACTCCTCGGGGGTCGCGGCTTCGATCTCGTCGGCCAGTTCGACGGCCGTCTCTCCAGTGATCGCGTTGAGCGCGTCCGGTCGGTCGAACGTGAGTCGCAACACGCCGTCATCGTCAGTGATTCGCATGCGCCACACATGGGCCCCCCGGATAGTAACTGTGGGCGGTTCGCGGTCGTGCGACGTCGGTCGAAGCGCGGATCGGTGGTCGCACTCGCGGGCGACGCTCGACGGACGATCCAGCCACTGGTGGTGATCAAACGCATCGAGTCGGCGGGAGGACGCGGTCGGAGCGGCGTCAGTTCGTGGGGATCGGCGGCGCGGCGGTGTCTTCCTCGGTCACGTTGAGTTCGGCGGTGACGAGCGCGCGGTAGGCCCGGCGCAGCCGTTCGGACAGCGCCTGGTGGGAGATCCCGAGTTCCTCGGAGAGTTCCTGCATCGAGACCTCGCGCGGGATCTCGAAGTAGCCGTGATCGATGGCGGCGACCAGCGTCTCGTACTGGCGGGCCGTCAGGCCACACTGGGAGTTGCTCTCCTCTGCGAGGTCGAACAGGCGGACGATCGTCGGGGTGACGTCGTCGTCGTCGAGTCGGTCGTAGAGCGAACTCACGCTCTCGCGGTCGATGACGCGGATACTGAGCAGCCACGTGCCGTCCGCGGCCGAGGCGCTCAGGACGGTGCCGCCCTCCTCGAGGACGATCTCGAAGGGGTCGACGGTGTCCGGTTCGAACTCGATGTCGTAGAGCCAGCGGTCCTCGTCGCTGCTGATCTGGGAGTACCGACCGATCGCGTCGGCCCCGTCGAGCGCCGCTTCGATCTCGGACTGCGAGGGACCCGCCAGCCAGAGGCCGTGCCCGCTCGAGGCGATTACCCGCTCCATCTCACACGTCAGGGAGGGGACGGCCTCGAACAGCTGACCGGTTCCGGTGCCGTCGGCCGGGATCTCGATATCTGCGATGGATGTCATGAGTCTCGGTTGTCCGTACAGCGACGATGTCCATAACCGCACTTCCAAAGCACTTAGAACCGGTTAGAGCGAATTACACACGATCTGATCGGTTTTTGTTCGAACCCGACGGAAGCGCCGCCGTCACCGTCGATCAGCCCCGGCGGGGGGTACCGACCAGCAACTGGACGGCGACGACGACGATCACGGCGATCGCGAGCAAGGCGAGCGCGATCGGAACGATGGCGTCGATCCCGCGAGCGATGAAGGCGACGCGGATCCGGGTCGGCATCGTCCGCGGCGTGTACGCGACCATCATCGTCGCGCCGAACTCGCCGATCCCCCGGACGAACGTCAGGACGATCCCGGCGGCGATGGCGTTGCGGGCAAGCGGCAGCGAGACCAGCCGTATCGTCCGCAGTCGGCCGTACCCCATCGTCCGCGAGGCCTCCTCGAGGCGGGGGTCGACCTCGTCGAAGCCGGCGCGGGCGGTGACGACCAGAAACGGCGCGGCGACGAACGTCTGGGCGAGGACGACGCCGGCGACGCTGCCGGTCAGCGGCAACCCCACCGCTGCGGCGGCGGCTCCGATCGGCGTATAGCGGCCGAGGACGGTCAACAGCATGACGCCGCCGACGATCGGCGGGACGACCAGTGGCAACAGGACGAGCGCTTCGACCAGTCGCTTCCCGCGGAACGAGGCCCGCGAGAGGACGTAGGCCAGCGGCACGCCGAAGACGGTCGCGACGGCCGTCGAGACCGGGGCCGTCAACAGCGACGTCGCGATCGCATCGCGGACCGCGGGATCGGCGAGTCCGGCGACGACGTCGACGCGCCGACTCCGGAACAGGAAGGCCGCGACGGGGACGACGAAGTACGCGAGCAACACCGTCCCGAGCAACGCGGGGACGGCCAGCCCGCCGGCGGTCCACGGCCGACGGACGCCGAACCAGCCGCGGCCGCCGCTCGAGGCAGCCCGGCGCCCGCCGTCGTCGTTCGACGGGTCCTCGGGCTCGCGGTCCGAAGCGGTCCCGCGACCGCCATCGGCGGCCGACGCCCGCTCGTGCTCGCGGCTCGAGGGGGTCACGGCGCGATCCCCTCCGGTGGATCGCCGTGGAACCGCGGCAGGGTGTCGTCCACCCGCAAGCCGTGGTCGGCCAACAGGGCCTCGTTGTCGAGCAGGAAGGAGACGAACGCCCGGCCGGCGTCCGGATCGTCGGCATCGGCCGGGACCGTCGCGTTGTAGACGACGGGCGACCCCGTGACGGTGTGGCCGCTTTCTGTGGTGTAGCTCGCCCGCGCGTACCGGTCGGCGTACTCGCGAGTGCCGAAGTTGTAAGCGTCGTCCAGCCGGCGAACGGCCGCGTCGCGCTCGGTCGCCATGTTGCGGTAGGCGACGACACAGGCCCGGTCGCCGTTCTCGAGCCCGGCGAGCAGGCGGGGCTCGTCGGCGACGTGGGCGACGCGGTCGGCCATCGCCGCCCGGAACCCCTCGAGGCCGTGTTCGCGCTCGGCGAGTTCGAACAGGAGCAGCGCCCGGTAGCCCAGCGGATCGATGTCGGGGTCGCTGATCGCGATCTCCCCAGCGTCGGCGTCTGCCAAGACGTCGTACCACGGCTCGCCGGCCGCGAGGCGCCCGCCGAGGTCCGTTTCGGGAGCGTACGCGATCACGACCTCGTTGGCCGCGAACGTCGCGTCCCAGTCGGCGTGGTCGGGGTAGAGCCGGTCCCGGAGGAGGGCGGCGTCGGCGCCGATCACGACGTCGGGGTGCTTCGTCCCATCGACGACCAGCCGCAAGACGGCGTTGGTCCCGTAGTACTCGCCCGCGTAGCCGAACTCGGTCTCGGCCTCGAAGGCCGGGCCGATCCCGTTCTCGAACGCGGCGGCCAGGCTGCCCGCGGCGAGGACGCGGACCTCGTCGGTGGCACCGAGACAGCCTGCGGTCCCGACCGCTCCCGCCGTCAGCCCGCCCGCCGTGGCGAGGACCGCCCGGCGGCTCGTCGGATCCTCCCCACCGTCGTCACTGCGCATACGCCCCCTTCGAACGCCCGCATAAAGACAACTGGTTTCGGTTCCTACTTTGCAGGAAAACAACCGAATGGGATTACGTTATGTTGGGGACCTGACTGGCACACGCCGCGGTCGGCGGACCCGTGCGGCGGTTCGACTCGAGTCGGCTCAGTCCCCCGACTCGTCCGAACGGGGTCCGTCGGTCGATACCGCCGTCCCCTCGAGCGAGCGGATCGTCTCGAGGAGGTCGTCGACCGGGTCGTCGCCGCGGCCGACGACGGTCCCGCCGACCGCTTCCGGGTCGCGGTCCCCGACGAGGATCGTCGGCAACGGCGCCGCGGCGAAGCCCTCCACGATCACCGTATCGTAGCCCCGGTCGGCCAGCCGCTCGAGGGTGCGCGAGAGCGCCCGCAGTTCGGGGTCGTCGGTCTCGAGCAGCGACTCGTCGGCGGTCGGCTCGGGCGGGTCCCGTTTCCCGCGGGTCGTGATGTCGAACGTGAGTTCTGGCGTGACCCCGACGACGGTCTCGGCACCGGCGCTCCGGTGGCGGTGGGTGTCGGTTCCCGGGGTATCGATCTCGATGTCGTGGTGGATCGACTTGACCGTCGCGACGCGGCCGTCCGCGGCCAGCCGCGGGACCAACCGCTCGACGAGCGACGTCTTGCCCGCGTCACTCGGGCCCGCCAGACAGACGACCCGCAGCCTCGAGTCCTGACTCATACGGATCCGTTCCGGGCCCGGGTACAAGCCCCGTTCGGACCGCCGTCCGGCAGCGGGGATTCTCGGCTACCGAGTGACGCCTCTCAGCCACTCGTCCGGGAGACCCAGCACGATGTGGGGTATCGGCCCGCACCGAGGTCCGCGGTCGTCGCGACCGGGAACGGCTCAGAACAGGTCGACCCGAATCCCGTCGCCCTCGAGGTCGGCGGCGAAGGCCTCGGCGTCGGTTTCGATCGGCTCGAACGTGTCGTAGTGTTCGGGCAGGACCAGCTCCGGTTCGACGCTCCGCGCGAAGTCGGCCGCTTCGTGGCGATCCATCGTGAAGTGCCCGCCGATCGGCGGGACGAACACGTCGGCCGTGATCGACTCGTGATGGGGCAGGAAGTCCGTATCCGACGGGACGAACACGGTCGCTCCCTCGAGGGAAAGCACCAGCCCGATCACCTCCCCCTCGGCGTGGAACGGCTCACCGTCTTCGTCGACGTGGTCGCCCGCGGGGTCGTTGTACGCCGGCACCGTCCGCACGTCGATCCCGGCGACGGTCGCCTCCCCCTCGTGGGGCAAGTCGACGACGTCGAACGCGAGGTCACCGGTATCGATCGCCTCGTAGGCCGCGACGGTCGCGTCCGGCCCCGCGACCGCCTCGATCGCGGCCGCGTCGTAGTGATCCATGTCGTCGTGGGTGACAACGACCACGTCGCCGTCCGCGGGTTCGCCCGCGAGGACCTCGCCCCACGGATCGACGTAGATCACGGTTCCGTCGTCGGTTTCGATGCGGACGCTCGCATGGCCCGGTCGCTCGAACTCGAGCCCCTCGTAGGTGACGCTCATCGTGGCTCGAGGGTACGGTACGAGTCGTCTTATAGGTCGGTCAGTCCCGGGTCGAGTCCAACGGCCAGCGAGGATCGTCGCCCTCGAGAGACGGCGACCGATCACGCGGATTCGTCGCGAAACCGCTCGACGGAGTCGGTCACGCCGTCGAAATCGTCGTCGGCTCCGACCAGCAGCGTTCCGTTCACCACGTGAGCCGTCGCGAGCGCGTACGCATCGCCGAGTGCCATCGAATAGCCGTCCTTGAGGGCCGCCGCCGTCTCCCAGCAGTCGGCCGGGTCGTACTGCTCGACGCCCAACTGCTCGAGTCGCTCGAGGCTCGCTCGGACTGCCTCGGGAGGAAAACCGACCCGGGAGCCGACGTACAGCACCTCCGTCTTCGTCACCGGGCTGATGTAGCCGTCGACTGTCCCCGACGAGACGCGGTCGATCCAGCGTTCGACGACGTCGCTTCCCGGTTCGTCGTCGAGATACGCCACGAGCGGTTCCGCGTCGAACACGATCGCCTCGACCGTCATTCGTCCTCGTCGCGGTCGAACCGATCGACGACCGCCTCGAGATCGCGTTTCTCTCGCTCGCGGGTATCGCGGAGTTCCGCCGTCGCGGGTCGGTCCCCGTCGTCCGTCCGCTCGAGGCCCCGAAACTCGCGCATCGATCCGACGGGGCGGACGACGATATCGCCGTCCTCCGTCTCGACGAACTTCACCCGTCCGGGCGCGGAAATGCCGTGTTCGTCGCGAAGTTCCTTCGGGATCGTCGCCTGCCCTTTTTCAGTGACGGTGACGATCCGCTCCTCGTCGCCGTTTGTAGTATTACTCGACACGAGTAATACTCGTGCGACGAATTACTTCAGTCTACCGCCGATGCGACCGTGCGATGGAACGACCGTCCGGTGCCCCCTCGAGACGGCACTGAATACCGACTTCTCGACCCGTTTCGGCGGACCGAGTACGAACTACCCAACACAGAGACGGCCTTCGGGGGCTCGTTCACGTCACGGGTGCCGCGCTGCTGGCCACGGATCGTTCGTCGCAAAAGCGGGCCGGGCGCGATTATGAACTACGCCCAGAAATGCTCGCTTCGCTGCGCCTTTCTGGTCTAGTTCAAATCCCACCGGTTCCGATGCTCGCCGCTCGCGGGTTTGCTCGCGGCGAGAAGCGGGCCGGGCGCGATTTGAACACGCGACCGTCTGATTAAGAGTCAGACGCTCTGCCGGACTGAGCTACCGGCCCTGTACCTCCGACTTTCCGTCGGTCCTTCAAATACGTTTCCCTTGGGCGGTGCTGTGGCAGTGATCCACGAGCGTACGTCCCTCGAGTCGTCCGGGTCGGTTCTCGGGACGTCCCACTCTTCGGGAGGGTTAAGTGCGGTGGGTCCGACCACTCGGGCAATGAGTACGGGGGTTACGATCTCGTCCATCTCCGATTACGCTATCTTGGGTTGCGGGAGCGTGGGATACGCCGTGGCGGAGGAACTCGTCGAACAGGGCAAGGACGTGCTGATCATCGACCGCGACGAGAGCCGCGTCGAGTCGCTGCGCGATCAGGACTTAGACGCCCGGCGGGCCGACATCCGCGAGCCCGAGGCCGCGGAGCTGGTGGCCGATCGGGACGTGGTCCTCATTCTGGCCTCCGACGTCGAATCGAACAAACAGGCCGTCGAACACATCCGCGCGGCCGACGACAGCCAGTTCGTCGTCGCACGCGCGAGCGACCCCGTCTCCGGCGACGAACTCTCCGAACTCGGGGCCGACATCGTCATCAACCCCTCCTCGGTGATCGCCGAGTCTGCCCTGCGGGCGCTGGAATCGGGCGAACTCGAGTACAACGCGGGCAAGCTGGCGGATCTCGTCGAGACGACGGCGACGCGGCTGGCGATCGTCACGCAGGACAGCCCCGACCCGGACTCGATCGCGTCGGCGGCGGCCCTGCAGGCGATCGCCGACCACCTCGGCATCGAGTCCGATATCATCTATCTGGGCGACGTGGGCCACCAGGAGAACCGCGCGTTCGTCAACCTGCTCGGGATCGATCTGGTCCAGTGGGACGAAATCGAGGACCACTCGGTCTACGACACCGTCGCCCTGGTCGATCACGGGACCGCGGGCCAGATGGAACTGCCCGTCGACATCGTCATCGATCACAACGAGTCCGAATCCGAGTCCGAACCCGAGTTCGTCGACATCCGGCCGAACATGTCCTCGACGTCGACGATCATGACGAAGTACATCCAGGAGTTCGACATGAACGTCTCCGAGGAGGTCGCCACCGCCTTGCTCTACGGCATCCGCGCGGAGACCCTGGATTTCAAACGCGACACGACTCCTGCCGACCTGACCGCCGCGGCCTACCTCTACCCCTTCGCGAACCACGATACCCTAGAGCAGGTCGAGTCGCCGTCGATGTCGCCCGAGACCTTAGACGTCCTCGCGGAGGCGATCACCAACCGCGACGTCCAGGGAAGTCACCTCATCTCCAACGCCGGCATCGTCCGCGACCGCGAGGCACTGACCCAGGCCGCCAGCCACCTGCTGAACCTCGAGGGCGTCACCACGACCGCGGTCTTCGGCATCGCCGACGAGACGATCTTCCTCGCCGGCCGCTCGAAGGACATCCGCATCAACATCGGGAAGGTACTCGACGACGCCTACGGCGAGATCGGCGAGACGGCGGGCCACTCGACGCAAGCCAGCGCGGAGATCCCGCTTGGCATCTTCACGGGGATCGAGATCTCGGAGGACACGCGGGATACGTTGCTCGAGCTGACCGAAGAAGCAGTCAAACGGACGCTGTTCGACGCGATGGGCGTCGAGGGCGGCGGGAGCGAAGGCTCGAACGGGAGCTAAGCGCCGCGAAACGGACTCCGATCAGGCCAGCAGTTCGTCTTCTTCCTCGTCGGGTTCGCGGACTCGTTCGACGACGTCGTTGATCAGGACGATGTCGCCGACCGAGCGGACCCAGCGGTAGGGGACGATGATGCCCTGTCCGGTCCGGGCTTCCTCGGCGAACAGTTCGCCGTTTAAGTTCGCGAGCGCGAGGCCGGAGACGGCCTGGCCGTCGATGTTCAGTCGGAGATCCTCGACTTCGCCCACGAAGACGCCGTTGTTCGAGTAGACCTCGCGGCCGACGAGGGAGGTGATCTCTTGGGGTGTCTCGTCCATGTCAGGGTGCATGCGTGGCGGACTCTTAACTTTTGGTCAGACATGACAGTCACCGGTTGGTACTTGTAGCACGTCACGGACTACCGCGGCGAATCCGCGTCGAGTCTCACGCCGCCCAGACTGCGACCCCGATAGCGAGAGTGAGAGCAACGAGCGCAAGGATCACATAATAGATTTTCGGTCGGTCCTCAGAGACGGCACGAAACCGATTCGAGAAGAGTCTGAGCCCGGAAAGGAATCCGAGACCAAGAAAGCCGACTGCCAACAGCACGTTGCCGTTCGAAAACAGACACAGCCAAAGGACCATGCATAAAGACGAGACGAGGGCGAGTAGATCGCTAACAGGACGCTGTCTCATACTTCAGGCGCATTATTCGAGCGGCCAAATATAATCATTCCCCACTGAGGTTGATTAAACACGTCTCATCGATACACATCGTGGTCGATGAATACGGGTCGACAGATCAGCAAAGCGAGCGCCTCTATAGGAGCCGTTGCAACGATTCACACACTGATCGCAACGCTGTCATGCGATCAGGTGTGCAATGACTTTCAGCGGCTACTATAGGCCGAACTCCGACAGTTCTATTCCAGAATCGAGTCGACGTCGGCGTGGTCCGATAGCAGCCGCTGCATGCGGTCGACGGTGTCTGCGGTGTGGGTCCGGCCGCTCCGGACGACGTCCTCCGCGCGCTCGACGGTGGTCAGCGTGTCCGTCCGGACCGACAGGATCGGGACGCCCTTCTCCCGGGCTTTCCCGGTGATCGCGCTCGAGGGCCGGTGGCCGCCGGTGAGGATGAGACAGCGGACGCCGGGGGCCTCGAGCGCCGCGGTGTGGATTTCGGCCCGGTCGCCGCCGGTGATGACGGCGGCGTCTCGCGTCCGGCGGAAGTGTCGCAGGGCACTGTCGGCCCCCATCGCGCCGACGGTAAAGCGCTCGACGTAGCTCTCGGCCCCGTCCGCGACGAGGGTCTCGGCTCCGAGTTCGTCGGCCAGGTCCGCGACGGTCACGCCCGACAGCTCCCGCTCGCTCGGGAGGACGCCGTGGATCGGAATCCCCCGTCCCTCGAGAAACGGGACGACGTCGGTCTCGAGCCCGTCGTAGGCCGCATCGGAGACGCCGTTGAAGACGACGCCGGCGAGGCGGTCGCCGAACCGGTCGGCGGCGGCGATGACGTCGTCGACGTCTGCCGGAATCTCGTAGGGGGCGACCAGCAGGACCCGGGCGTCGAGCAGGGCCGCCACGTCGGTGTCCGCGAGGTCGACGATGCCGCCGACGTCGTAGCGGCCGCCACCCTCGACGAACAGTCGGTCGTGGTCGGCCGACAGCGTCCCGAACGCCTCCTGGACCCGCTCGTGGAGTTCGGCGGGGTCCTCGCGGCCGCGGATCGCCTGCTCGATGAACGTCGGCGAGTAGACGACCGGCTCGAGGTCGTGGAGTTCGGCCTCCAGCTCGAGCAGCTCGCGGGCGAGCAGCGGGTCCTCGTCTAAGGTCTTCCCGACGTTGCTCTGGAGGCGGGTCCCCTTGGGTTTCATGTAGCCGACGCTGTCGCCCTCGTCGGCCGCGAGTCGGGCCAGCGCCAGCGTGATCGCCGTCTTGCCCGCGCTTGCCTCGAGCGAACTGACGAGCAGCGTGTCGGGGTCGCCGCGAACGGCGGTGGTCGCGTCGTCGGTGTCGGTGGTCGTCTCGCTGTCAGCGGTCGTGGGATCGGAATCTGGATCGGTCATGGGTCTGTCGTGTCGAGGTCGTCCGGATCGACGGTGAGCCGCAGGTCGATCGCCTGTACGCCATCGGGGCCGGCCACGAGCGGGTTGATATCGAGTTCGAGGATCGACGGGAAGTCGGTCACCAGCTGTGAAAGCCGCTGGATCGTCTCGACGACGCCGTCGACGTCGGCCGGCTCGCGGCCGCGAGCGCCGCGCAACAGCGGTGCGGCCTGAATCTCGTCGACCATCTCGCGGGCCTCGCTCTCGCCGAACGGGGCGACCCGAACCGACGTGTCCTCTAAGATCTCGACGAAGATGCCGCCGAGTCCGAACAGGACGAGCGGGCCGAACTGCGGGTCGCGGTTCATCCCGACGATCGTCTCGGTCGACGCCTCGAGGTCGAGCATCTCCTGGATCTGGACGCCGATGATCGTCGCGTCGGGCTGGTAGTTTCGTGCCCGTGCGACCACGTCCTCGTAGGTGTCGGCGACGTCCGCGTCGCTCACGCCGACCCTGACGCCGCCGATGTCGGACTTGTGGGAGATGTCGGGGCTGACGATCTTCATCACGACGTCGCCCTCGATCGACTCGGCGACCTCGCGGGCGCGGTCCGGATCGTCGACGATCTCGCCCTGGGGCGTCGGGATCCCGTAGGCCTCGAGCAGGTCCATCGATTCGACGCCGAGGCGGTTGTCGTCGCGGCGTTTCGTCCGAGCGAGGATCTCGCGGGCGCGCTCGCGGTCGACGTCGAACGTCGCCGGCTCGTCGGCCGTCCGCTCGCGGATGTCCCGGAACTGCGCGAGCGCGTCGAGTCCCGAGACCGCACGCGAGGGGTCGAAGTAGTTCGGAATCCCCGACTCGCGCAGCGTCGCCTCGGCGTCGCGGGCCCGCTTGCCGCCCATCAGGCACGTGACGACCGGCGTGTCGTGGGTCTCGAGCTTTTCGATGACCGTCTCGGCCAGTTCGTCGTAGGAGAGGACGGCGGTCGGCGCGGCGACGACGACCGCGCTGCCGACGTTGGGGTCCTCGAGGGCGATCTCCAAGGCCTCGCCGAAGCGCTCGACGTCGGCGTCGCCGATCGCGTCGATCGGGTTGTAGACGTTTGCTTCGTCGGGCATCGCCGCGGCGAGTCGGTCGATCGTCTCGTCCGCGAAGGTCGCCATCTCGAGCGTCGAGTCGCCGACGGCGTCGGTCGTGAGAACGCCCGGGCCGCCGGCGTTGGTGACGACCGCGACGCCGTCGGACTCGGGTTCGGGCAGGCCGGCCAGCGCCCGCGCGGAGTCGAACAGCTCCTGGACCGAGCGGGCCCGGATGACGCCGGCCTGCTCGAGGCCGGCCTCGTAGGCCCGTTCGCTGCCGGCGATCGCGCCGGTGTGTGAGGAGGCCGCCTGCGCGCCGGCGTCGGTGCGGCCGGACTTGACGAGGACGATCGGGGTGTCGGCGGTGACCTCGCGGGCCGCCTCGAGAAAGCCCTGCCCGTCGTCGATGTCTTCTAGGTAGCCGATGACGACGTCGGTCTCGGGATCCGACCCCCACTCGCGGACGAAGTCCGTCTCGTCGAGGACGGTCTTGTTGCCCAGCGAGACGACGTCCCGGAAGCCGATCCCCTGTTCGTTGGCCCAGTCCAGCACGGCGGTGATGAACGCCCCGGACTGACTCATAAAGGAGATCGAGCCCTCGCGGGCGTCTTCGGGACCGAAGGTGGCGTTCATCCCGTTTTCGGTGGCCATGATCCCGAGGCTGTTCGGCCCGACGACGTTGAGGTCGTGGTCGGCGGCGAGCTCGCGCAGTCGCCGTTCGCGTTCGGCGCCCTCGCCGCCGGTCTCGGAGAAGCCGGCCGTGATGACGACGACGTTCTCGGTGCCGGCGTCGGCCACGTCCCGAATCGCCTCGATGACGATATCGGGCGGTACTACGACTACCGCCAGATCGATCGGCGGCGCGCTCGTCGCGTCCTCGTAACACTCGAGCCCGAGAACCGTCTCGCGCGAGGGGTTGATCGGCACGACCTCGCCGTCGAACCCGTCTCGCAGGTTCTCGAGGATCGCCCGACCGACCGCGCCCTCGCGGTCGGTCGCGCCGACCACGGCGACGGTCTCGGGATCGAAGAGTGCGGATAACCGTCCCATCGCTCGATGGTTGGCCGGGTAGCGTGTTAAGGATATGGCGTGTTCCCGCCGTCCGGTACCGGGCGTCGAAACGCCGCGCTCGAGGGGCGACCGTCACTCGGGACGGCCGGAGCCCCGATCGTCACGGGACGATCGTCCGACCGCGGCGACCGTCGCCCCGAGCCAGTACCACAGCACCAGCCCGCCGTACAGCAGGAAATGGACCGGGCTGTCCGCCGTCATGACCGCCTCGAGCAACGCCATGCCGACCGCGTCGGCGATCACACTGTCGGCGACGAGGTCGGCGAGCGGGACCGCGAGACGGACGGCGGCGACCGCGCCGCCGCCCCCGGCGAGCAAGGCGACGAGCGCGAGGGCCAGCGGCTCGCCAAGCACGCCCGCGACTCGCGTCCAGTAGACGTCCCTGGCGGCCAGAGGACGTAGCCGAGGGCGAACGCGAGGGCCGCGCTCGCGAGGACGTTCCACGAGCGGCGTCCCATACGCGATCGTCGACCCGAGAAGGCGGAGGGGCTGTGGCTGAGACCCACACTCGAGCGATCAGTGTGTCGAGATCGCGGCCGTCGAGCGACTCGAGGCGAGGATCGCGAGCAGGTAGCAGGCGATCGCGACGACGACGATCGAGCCGCCGGTGGGCAGCCCCTGCGAGATCGAGAACGCGAAGCCGCCGATGACTGCGATCTGTCCGACGAGAATCGACAGGGTCAGCGTCTCGCGGAAGCTGTGGGCGACCTGCGTCGCGGTCGCGACGGGGACGACCAACATCGCGGCGACGAGGATCACGCCGAGGATCTGCATCGCGCCGACGACGACGACGGCCGTCATCACGATCAGTAAGGTGTTGTACCAGGTGACGTTGAGTCGCGCGACGCGGGCGGCCTGCTCGTCGAAGGTGATGAAAAGCAGTTGCTTGTAGGTCGCGACGGTGACGAGGACGACGACGACGCTGATGACGGCCATCAGCCGCGCCCCCGAGGGGGTGACGACCGAGATGTTTCCGAAGAGATAGCCCTCGACGTTGAACCCGGTCATCCCGCGGCCGTAGCTGATGATCAGCGTCCCAACGGCGAAGCTGCCGGTCAGCATGATCGCGATCGGCACGTCGCCGTAGGTGTCGGTCCGCTCGGCCAGCCACTGGACGCCAAGCGCCCCGAGGATCCCGACGACCAGCGCGATGAGCATGAGCGAACCGCTCCAGCCGGTCATCGAACTCACCACGAGCCCGACGGCGACGCCGGCGAACGCAGTGTGTGCCAGCGTCTCACCGATCAGGGCCATCTCGCGGTGGACGAGATAGGTACCGACAAGCGGCGCGACGACGCCGATCAGGATCCCCGTCGCGATCGAACGCCACATGAAGGGATGGTAGAAGACGTTCGTCCCCAGGTAGTGATCGAGCCACCAGCCCGCGATCCGGGCCTGCTCGTAGATCACGTCCACGACCGGATACGAGCGGAGCGCATCGATCGCCAGCAGGCCGACCATCGCCACCGCGAGGACAGCGGTCAAACCGATCCCGACGCGCTCGAGCCGTCGGCGAAGGGGAGAGCGAGTCGACATGGTCAGTGGTGGTGGTGAACGACCTGGCCGCTCGCGCCGTAGGCCTCGGTCAGGGCGTCGCTTTCGACGAACGATTCCGTGTCACCGTGGTGGTAGAGTTCGGTGTTGATACAGGCGATCCGGCTCGCCCGGTCGGTGACCACGCCGATGTCGTGTTCGATCAGGATGATCGTGATCCCGTCCTCGTTGAGCGACTCGAGCAACTGGTAGAAGGCGTCGCGGGACTCGGCGTCGACGCCGACGGTGGGCTCGTCGAGTGCCAACAGGTCGGCCTCGGAGGCCAGCGCCCGCGCGATGTAGGCCCGCTGGCGCTGGCCGCCCGAGAGCGCGTTGATCTGTCGGTCCGCGAGGTCGACGATGCCGACCGTCTCGAGGGCGTCGTCGACGGCCGCGTAATCCGCGTCGGTCAGCCGGCCGTGGCCCGCGTGGGCGAACCGGCCCATGGTGACGACCTCGCGGACGGTGACCGGCATCGAGCCGCCGCCGCTGGTCGCCTGCTGGGAGACGTAGCCGATCCGCTCGCCGTCCTCGAACGACGACACCGGCTCGCCGAACAGCTCGATCGAGCCGCTATCGGGGCTGCGCAGCCCGAGCATGAGATGGAGCAGCGTCGTCTTGCCCGAGCCGTTCGGGCCGATCAGTCCCAGGAAATCGCCCTCCGCGACGGTCAGTGAGACGTCGCGGACGGCCGGCTGCTCGCCGTAGGCGAAGGTCACGTTCTCGAGGTCGACGACGGTCACTGTGCGTCTACTACCTCTCTGAGCGCGGGGAGGTTTATTTCTTCCATTTGCTCGCGGTACCCCCAGCCCTCCTCCTCCCACGCCGAGAGGGTCCCCGAGAGGTGGCTCAACGGCATCGCGTCGGTCGCCGTGCTGTCCCGCAACAGCGTCTCGACGAGCTGGGGGTACTCGTCGTCGGGCGCTTCGAAGGGGTCATAGAGGACCGTCTCGATCCCCTCGTCGTCGATGAGCGAGATCGTCTCGGAGATCTCCCCCGACGACGGTGTCTCCTGGGGCGAGACGCCGACGGGCGTGTGCAGCTCGAACCCGTATCGATCCTGCAGATAGGTAAAGGAGTCGTGGCCGGCGAAGACGGCGGTTCGGCGGTCGGCCGACTCGAAGAGATCCTGCAGTCGCTCGTCCAGCGACTCGAGGTCGGCGACGTACGCCGCGGCGTTTTCCTCGTAGGTGTCGGCGTTGTCCGGATCGGCGTCGGCCAGTCCGGTCGCGATCGTGTCGACGATCTCCGCAGCGAGGACGGGGTCGAGCCAGACGTGGGGGTCGTAGGCGGTCTCGTCGTGATCGTGGCCCTCGTGGTCGTCGCTTTCGTTCTCGTCGTGATCGTTCCCGTCGTGCCCCCCGGTGTCGACCTCGTGGCCCCACCCGAGGAGTCGGTCTTCCAGTCCCTCGAGGCCGTCGATCACCGCGACGGTGTCGTAGTCGGACTCGAGGGTCGCCGCGAGGTCCTGGGCCCACGAGAACTCGGGCGTATCGAGGTAGACGAAGGCCCCGGTGTCGGCGACGTTTCGAGTGAGGTCCCCGCTCGGTTGCCAGCCGTGGCCGGCCTCCCCCGTTCCGACCGGGTTCTCGAAGTCGATCGCGTCGCCGCTGACCTGTTCGGCCCAGTCCCAGAGCGTGAAGAAGGCGGCGTAGCCGTCGTCGGTCTCGGCGCTCGCCGGATCGATCTCGTCGAGACAGCCGGCGATCGCTCCCGTCGCGACCGTGCCGGCTCCCGCTTTCACCAGCGCGCGTCGTGTCAGCTTCATACTCGAATGTTTGTCCGTCGGGGTATAAGCGTTATTATCTCACGGCCCAATATTATTAACAAACGGCATCAGCGATCGAGTGCGTTAACAAAACGTGGTTGTATAGCGAGCCGAGTTACTAGCGGCGAGTCGCGGACGGAAAACCGCGTCGGTCAGACGGTCCGCTGTCCGTCATTTCCGGCGCGACCGCAGGCCGTGTCGCGGTCGCACCGGTACATCGTTACAGCGAACCGTCTCACTCGAGCGAGACGGCGAGTTCGACCCCGTCGCGGCGGCGGTAGGCGGGCGGGCGGCCGGGGTCGGGATCGCGGACCACCTCGAAGGCGTCGAAGCGGATCACCAGTCGGCCGGGATCGATGGTTGCCCGGAGGACGGGGCCGCGGCTCGTCACGACGACGTAGGGCGGTCCCGCGACGGGGCGGGCCCGGAGTTCGTGGCCGGTCGCGTCGACGGCACCGGCGAGAACGCCGGGCAGGGACTCGAGGATGCCGGTCTCCTCGAGCGCCCGGTGGAGCCCGTCGGTGACGGCGTCGGCGTCGGTGGTCCGGGCGGTATCCCAGGGTTCGGCGACGGCGTCGGCACAGGCGTCGATCCCGCTGACGATCGACGCGTGGTCGCGCTGGACGTAGCGGCGGGCGGCCCGGACTGGATGGGACACGGGTTGCGGTGGGGTGGGGAGCCACTAATGCGTCTCGACTCCGGTTACGAACGCCAAGCATGACCGTTTGCGTGACGATTCGGCCGGTGACCGTCGAAAAGGAGCCCTGCTATCGTGGCAACAGGGCGTTGCCACGCCCTCCCCAACCGATTCGCTCACTCGCTACGCTCGTTCGCTCATCCCTCGCGCAGTGTCATCGGTCGACCTCGCTGGCGCTTCGGTCGACCGACAGCGCGCGCCACCGCATATACTCGGTCAGTTCGAAACGAGACGGCGGTCTCTTCCGAACTGTAGCCCAGCCGTCGAGCTTATTCGCGCCGGTCCTCGAGGACGCCGACGTTCAGCGTCCGGACTCGCGAAAGCGCGCCCCGTAGCCGTCGTCGCCACGGTCCCCGGCTGGCCGCGAGTTCGCGCCGGAGCCGCTCGTTCTCCGCGGCGAGGTCGCGGTTTTCGGTCTCGAGGGAGTCGACCCGCGCCTCGAGGTCGTCGACGCGGTCCTCGAGCCGGTAGCGACGGCTGCGCTGGGCCTCGCGGTCGTTCTGAAGCTGGTCGCGTTCCCGCCGTAGCTCGGTCAGTCGCGCCTCGAGGCGATCGCGTTCGCGCGCCGCGTCGTCGATGAACGGCTCGCGCTCGGCGTCCGCGGGGATACCCTCGAGGGACCCGTCCTCGCTCCCGTCGGAATCGATCTCGAGGTGGCCCGAGTGAATCGCGTTGACGACGGCCCCGACAAGCAGGATCAGCCCGCCGAAGTACAGCCACGTGAGCAAGAGCAGGATCGCGCCGATCGGGCCGGCCGAGTCGGAACTGCTCGAGACGGCGACGTAGACCTGAAAGAGCGACTGGAGAAGCGCCCAGCCGACCGCGGCGACGACGACGCCCGGCAGCACCTGGCGGACGGAGAGATCGGCGTCGGGAAAGCGGTAGTACATCGGCAGGAACGCAAGCGTCAGCCCGACGATGAGCAACAGCGGGTTCAACAGCCCGAGGACGGGGATCGTCGGGAAGACGGCGAAGGCGATGGTCGTCAGGGCCGCGGCGACCAGCGCGATCCCGACCGCGCCGAAGACGACGGCCCCGTCTTGGAGCTGATCGACCAGCGAGTTCTCGTCGGTCGTGGCGTAGATCTCCGAGAAGGCGGTGTCCAGCCCGCGGAAGATCTTCAGCGACCCCCACAGGAGCGCGACGATTCCGATGATCGAGGTGCCGACGCTGCCGGTGTCGCCCTCGATCCCGTCCTCGAGTACCACCTGGCCGCTCTCGGGGAGAAAGCCCTCGGTGATCGACGACACCTGCTGGGCCAGCGCCTCGTCGCCGACGAACGCGACGAGGAAGAACACGAGGACGAGCAACGGGATCAGCGAGATGAATGCCTGATACGCGATACCGGCGGCCATGAACGTCACGTTCTTCTCGCTGATCCCCGTTACGACCGACTTCGCGAACGGGACCGAACCGCGGACGTTACCCATACTCGTTGTCCGACGCAATCCCGGATACCACTCCGGCTTGCAACCACACGGCACCGGCGGGTTCATTCCCCCTCGAGCAGCGCCGCGACCTCGGCGCGGGTCGGCAGCGCCGTCATTCCGCCTCGGTCGGTGGTCGCCCGCGCCCCGACCGCGTTCGCGAAGGTCACCGTCCCCTCAAGGTCGTCGCCGTCTCGCAGGGCGGCGATCACCCCGGCGACGAAGGCGTCGCCCGCACCCGTGGTATCGACCGCGTCGACCGCGAAGCCCGGATGCTCGACCGCCGCCCCGCCCCAAGGCGCGTCCGCGTCCGCGACGGCGACAGCCCCCGCCGCGCCCCGGGTGACGAACGCGGTGTGGACCGGCCCCTCCTCGACTGCCGCTCGAGCGAGCGCCGTCGCGGACTCGCCTTCGTATCCCAGCGCCTCGAGTTCCGGCCCCGTCGCGAGACAGACGTCAACGTGAGCGAGCGCGTCGCCGACCACGGTCGCGACCGTTCCCTCGTCGGGCCACAGTTCGGACCGCAGGTTCGGATCGAACGAGACGGTGCAGTCGGCGGCCGCGGCCCGCTCGAGCAGGTCGAGCGTCGCGGCCCGCGAAGAGCCACTCGAAAGGGTCACGCCGCCGGCGTGGACCCACTCGCAGTCCGCGAGCGTCGCGTCGTCGATCCGGCCGGACTCGAGGCGGGTATCCGCGGTCCCGTCCCGGTAGAAGGTAAACTCGCGCTCGCCGGTCTCGTCGTGGGTGACGAACGCGAGCGTCGTCTGCGCTGTGGAATCGCGCTCGAGGAATCGGTCGGGGAGACCGTGGTCGACCAGCGCCCGCTCGAGATACCGACCGAACGGGTCATCGCCGACGCGGGTCCAGAACAGCGGCGGCTCCGCGAGTCGGGCGAGCGCGACGGCGACGTTCGCCGGCGCACCGCCGGGGCGGCGATCGAAGCCGGCGACGTCCTCGAGCGGCCCCGGCCGCTCGGGGATGCAGTCGATGAGGGTTTCGCCGACGACGAGGACGTCGTGGGACATGCCCGCGTCTTCATCCGCAGTGAGGTAATTCCTTCGCCGTTCGTCGGCGGGATCGGGACAGTTATATATACCAATGATTTCAACTCGTAGTCATTAGTATGGAACGCACTCACCGACGGAAACTACTCGCGACGACCGGCACGGGACTCGCAGCGCTCGGTGCCGGGTGTCTCAGCGGGTTCGGCGACGAAGACGACGAGAGCGACGACGCCGAGTCGCCGACCGAGGACGGCGACTCGACTGGGACCGCGACACCGCTCGAGCGATGGGTTCCGACGTCGGGAAGCGAGGAACTGCTGTTTCACTACCGCGATCTCACTGCGCTCGAGACCTACGAGGACGCCCTGCAGCCGTCCGTGATCGAGGCCGTACCGACGCTCCCGGACGGCGATAGCGCCGCGGTGGTCGAAGACGCCGCCGATGGGACGAACGCGATCGACTCCGTCCTCCGGTTCGGCTCGGAGGGCGTCGTCGGCAACGTCGTCGCCAGCGGCTCGTTCGACCCCGACGCGCTCGAGACGGACGGCAGTTCGTCGGTTGGCGAGTTCGAGACCCTCGAGCGCGACGATGTCTCGGTCGCCGTCTCCGAGGAGACGATCGTCGTGAGCCCGGCCGACGGCGCGGACCTCGAGGCGATCCTCGCGGCCGGTATCGAGGGGGGCGATCGGCGGATCGAAGCGAGCGGGAACTTCGCCTCGTTGGTCGATCGAGTCGCCGACACGACGTTCTTCTGGGGCCAGTACGCAGGGACTGAGGGGGCCGGACGAGCCTTCTCGTGGGCGGTCGACTCTGAGACGACGACCTACCGTGAGGTCGGCGTCTATGCGGACGCCGAGGCGGCCGACGGTTTCGAGAGCAGATTGGCGACTGAGGACGACGTGACCATCGAGATCGACGACGACGTCGCCGTGGCGACGGGAAGCTTCCCGACCGAGAAGTACGAGTACTTCGATATGTTCGCCGAACGGGGGAGCAGTCGACCGGCAACACCACGAGCGGGCGTCACGTTCGATCCCGACTACGCAGACCGGACGGTGACCGTGACATACACGTCGAAGGAACGGGCGGAGAGACTCGAGATCAGCGACGACCACGGCAACAGCGGTGAAATGACTGCGGCCGGCGAGACGACGGTGTTCGAGTACGAGTCCGGAGTGTCGGGCGAAATTACCGTTGTCGCCGTCTGGGACGGGGAAGAGGCCGTCGTCGCGACGTACTCGTACTCCTTTTGAACATGCGGGCGACGCGGACGGAGCCGATACGGTTCGACGGTAATCGATAGCGCGACCGACCGCGTTTCAGAGGACGATACTCTTCTCGCGCATCATCGCGTGGATCGAGGCGTCGAGGCCCTCGCGGCCGATTCCCGAGTCCTTGTTGCCGCCGAAGGGGACGTCGCCCAGTCCGTGACTCGGCGCGCCGTTGATCCGGACCGCGCCGGCGTCGATGCGCTCGGCCATCCGCATCGCGCGCTCGTAGTCGCTGGTGAAGACCGCGGCGTCGAGCGCGAGGTCGGACCCGTTCGCGATCCCGAGGGCCTCAGTCTCGTCCTCGAAGGTGGTGACCGCGGCGATGGGGCCAAACTGCTCCTCGTCGACGAGGCGGGCGTCGTGGGGCACGTTCGCCAGCAGCGTCGGTTCGAAGAACTGATCGGCCAGTTCGTCCGGGACGCCGTCGGGCGCGCGACGGCTGCCCCCGCGAACGATCTCCGCGCCCTTTTCGACGGCGTCCTCGACGAGTTCGGCGACCCAGTCGGCCTGGTCCTCGCTGATGAGTGGCCCGACGGCGGTGTCCTCGTCGAAGAGGTCGCCGGCCTGCCAGGCGTCCATCTGGCCGTCGATCAGGTCGACGAGGTCGTCGTGGATCGACTCGTGGGCCAGCACCCGCGAGATCGCCGAGCAGCGCTGGCCGGCGTACTTGAACGAGCCCTTGGCGCAGTCCCCCGCCACGTCGGTCAGATCGGCGTCGTCGAAGACGACGGCGGGGGCGTTGCCACCCAGTTCCATGTGGAGGTTGACCATGCCGCTCTCGCGGGCGACGTGTTTGCCCGCGCCCGAGGAGCCAGTCATCGCGATCGCGTTGATGCGGTCGTCGCCGGCCAGCAGGTCGCCGATCTCGCTCGCTTCGCCGGGGACGAAGTTGAACGCGCCGTCGGGGATCCCGTCGACGCCGGCGATGACGTCGGCGAGGATCGCGGCCGAGACCGGCGTCTTGCTCGCGGGCTTGAGCAGGACGCTGTTGCCGGCCGCGATCGCGGGCGCGACCTGCAGGGCCGTCGTCGCCAGCGGATAGTTGTAGGGGGTGATACACAACACCGCACCGATCGGCTCGTGTTTGACGATCGCCTGCCAGCCCTCGTGGCCCGCCGTCGAGCCCTCGCGGTACTCGCCCTTGCTGACGATGGTGCGTGCCTCTTCGGCCGCCCGGTCGAACCGCTCGGCCGCCTGTCCGACCTCGCCGCGGGCCGACGAGATCGGCTTGCCCGCCTCGCGGACGATCACTTCCGCGAGTTCCTCCTCGCGCTCGCGGAGCCGCTTGGCGATCGATTCACACCACTCGGCGCGCTCGACGACCGTCGTCTCCCGCATGCGCGGTTTGATCTCGTGGGCGGCCTCGAGCGCCGTTCGGACGTGGGCCGGCCCCGCGGCCGCCACCCGTGCGAACGTCCCGCCGGCGGCGAGGTCCGATACCGACAGCGCGTTCTCGGTTTCGATCCACTCACCGTCGACGTAGAGCCGCTCCCGCCGCTGTGCGATTCCGGTTGCCATACGCGTCCCTTTGCTCTCCCCACTGAAAATGTTTACTCAGGCTCGAAAAAATAGAGGTATGCCTGACGGTATCGTTCGACAACAGGTCCCGCGTCCCACAGCGAGAAATACAGTGGCCAAATCAAAAACTGTTCTTTAGGTATGCCAAAGAAATGTTTTCTCAAGGGAAGTCTTTAAGTGGAAAGCGCACGTACTTCGGAGTAGGATGAGTACCCAAAAGACCGTTCGCCAGTCGGCCGACACCGTCGAGGAGAACGAGCTTCGCCTCGAGCAGGAGAAGGCCGAACAGGTCGTCGACGCACTGAACACGGAGCTGGCAAACGCCTACGTCCTCTACCACCAGCTCAAAAAGCACCACTGGACCGTCGAGGGCGCGGAGTTCCTCCCGCTCCACGAGTTCCTCGAGGAGGCCTACGAGAACGTCGAGGAGGGCGCCGACGAGATCGCCGAGCGCGCGCAAGCGCTGGGCGGCGTCCCCGTCTCCGGGCCGTCGAACCAAGAAGAGCGCGCCACCGTCGAGTTCGAGGGCGAGGACGTCTACGACGTCCGCACGATGTTCGAGAACGACCTCGAGATGTACGGCGACATCATCGAGTCGATGCGCGACAGCATCGAACTCGCGGAGAACCTCGGCGACCACGCCACCGCCGAGATCCTCCGCGAGATCCTCGTCGACCTCGAGGAGGACGGCCACCACTTCGAACACTACCTCGACGACGACACGCTGGTCCTCGAGGAAGCGACGCACTGACGACGGCTCCGACGCGGCGGCTATCGGACCGGGAATCGCGTTTTTCCGAACGACGAAGAACGGAGAGCAGTCAGTAGCCGATCCCGAGCGTCGCCGACCTCACCGCTCGAGGGAAACGGTCAGATCGGTCGCGATCCAGCCGTCGCTGTTGTCGCGTTCGGTAAAGACGGTCTTTCCGGGGCGGGTCTCGTGACTCGTCACGACCGCCGCTGGTTCCTCGCGGTCCTCGTCGC
The DNA here is from genome assembly GCA_000690595.2 of Natrinema mahii. Lineage (GTDB taxonomy): Archaea > Halobacteriota > Halobacteria > Halobacteriales > Natrialbaceae > Natrinema > Natrinema mahii. The sequence continues at coordinate 288,551 of JHUT02000002.1, forward strand.
GTTCGGGCTCCTCCCTGCGGGCAGGTGCGTCCATCACGATGAGTTAGGCGAGCCTAAATCTAAAAAGGTTTTGGTCGGCCTAAGACAGCGAGAGCGGAGCGATCGGCGATCAGGTCTCGAACGCGAGCAGCGACTCGCCGCTGTGGGAACCTCTCGGACCGATTCACGGTCTCCCAGTACCGTCGCGCGAATATGGTGTCTTTTTTCACGATCGGGTGAAAGGTTTCTCGTATGAGCTTACACGGGGATCGATCACAGGGGGCACGGGACCGGCGCGGTCGCGAGTTGATCGCTCACCTGTTCGACGTCGATACCGGCCGCGTCGAGTCGTTGAGTTGGCCGCTCGGCAACCGCGTCACCATCGAGGCCGACGCGGAGCGGCTCTTCGCGCTCGATCACCGCCGGTCCGCACGAACGGTGACGGCGTTCTCGGTCACTGACTACACCTGCGTCGTCCGGTTGCGCTCCCCGGTCGGCCGCGAGAAGTTCTACGGGATCGCAAACGCCGACCTCCCGACCGATCCGACGGGCCCGGAGTGGCACCGAACCGACTGACCCGGGTTCCGAGGCACGATCAGTTTCATTGCCGTCGGTCCGGAACGCCCGGATATGGAGTACGACGTCGTCCAGGGCGACATCGCTGCACAGTCAGCCGACGCCGTGGTCAACGCCGCCGGGACGAGCCTCCGGATGGGATCGGGCGTCGCCGGCGCGCTCCGGCGCGGCGCGGGCGAGGAGATCAACGAGGCCGCCATGGCGAAGGGGCCGATCGACCTCGGTGCAGTCGCGGTCACCGACGCCTACGACCTCGAGGCCGACTACGTCATTCACGCCGCGGCAATGCCCCACTACGGAGACGGGCAGGCGACCGCCGAGAGCATCCGAGCGGCGACGCGAAATAGCCTCGAGACGGCCGACGAACTGGGCTGTCGATCGCTCGTGATCCCGGCGCTCGGCTGTGGCGTCGCCGGCTTCGACCTCGCCGAGGGGGCCGCCATCATCGGCGCGGAACTCGAGCGCCACGACCCCGACTCGCTCGCGGACGTCCGGTTCATCGCCTACGGCGACGCGGCGTACGAGACGGTCCGTGCGGCGACGGCCGCGGGGAGCGACGCAGACCGGTGACGGACGCAATCGACCGGCCGCGGACGGCGAGCGCCCGGCGAGTATCGGTCGGTCGGGTCACCGCGGGAAGCGACGACGATCGGGGGGATAGGGACGTCGGGGGATGGTTTCGACGCACTGAGAACGGCTGCTAGTTTTACCACCGCTGGCGTCGACCCATACCACGGGTGACAACTGATGTACGACACGATCCTTATCCCGACCGACGGCAGCGAACAGGCGAACCGCGGGGTCGAGCAGGGGCTGAGCCTCGCCGACAACTACGACGCGGACGTCGTGCTTCTCTACGTCGTCGACGAACGCCGGCATGGACGGACGCCAGCACTGGGAAGTACCGAGGTCGAACACGCAAAAATCGAAGACGACGCCGTCGAAATGCTCGAGGAGATCGCGGAGCGAGCCCGCGAGCTGGGGCTCGACGTCGACCGCGAGTGTCACCGCGGACTCCCTTGGGAGGAGATCACGTCCCTCGCGGAACAGCGGGACACCGATCTGATCGTGATGGGGCGCCGCGGGGCGACTAACGACCGGAGAACGCCGCTCGGGAGCGTCGCCGACCGGGTGATGCGACACACCGACATCCCCGTCCAGGCCGTCTGACCGTCCAGTTCGCCCCCGTCGGTCACCGGTTTCGTGTCGTCCGCGCCGCGTTCGGCCGCTGGTTGGCGTCACCGCCCTGTTTTTCGAACGGTCCGTCCCGGTTCAGGACAGCGAGCAGCCGCGGATCTCGACGCCGTCGCCGTCCCTAACGTGGCCGATGACCCGTCCGTCGGTCTCGGCGACGAGGTCGGCGGCCCGATCCTCGGGAATCGCGACGACGAAGCCGGTACCCATGTTGAACGTGCGGTGCATCTCCTCGTCGGAGACGTTGCCCTCGTCCTGTACGAACTCGAAGATCGGCTGGGCCGGCAGCGGATCGTCGACGACGTACTCGAGCTCGCCCATCCGCAGCAGGTTCGTCCAGCCGCCGCCGGTGACGTGGGCCGCCGCCCGGACCCCGCACTCGCACATCGGCTCGAGCAGGTCCGTGTAGATCCGGGTCGGCCGCAGCAGTTCCTCGCCGATCGTCTTCTCGGGGTCCAGCGGGAACGCGTCGGTGTACTCGTGGTCCCGGGTGACGGCCTCGCGGGCCAGCGTCAACCCATTCGAGTGGATGCCGTTCGAGGGGAACCCGACGAGCGCGTCGCCGGCCGCAGCCTCCCCGTCGAAGATTTCGTCTTTGTCCGCGAGGCCGGCACAGGTGCCCGCCAGATCGAACCCCTTGACGACCTCCGGCATGACCGCCGTCTCGCCGCCGAGCATCGTGAGGTCGGCCTGCTCGAGCCCCACCGCGAGCCCCTCGCCGATCCCGTTGGTCAAGTCCTCGTCGGGCTCGTCGATCGCCAGATAGTCGACGAAGGCGACGGGTTCGACGCCTGCCGCCACGAGGTCGTTGACGTTCATCGCGATGCAGTCGATGCCGATCGTCGAGAAGTCCTCGACTGCTTCGGCGACTAACAGCTTGGTCCCAACGCCGTCGGTCGCTAGCGCCAGATACCGGTCGCCGATGTCGATCATTCCGGCGTACTCGGTCCGGAGGCCGCTCCCGAAGGCCTCGAGCAAGGCCGCGGTCGCGTCTTCGCTGGCCTCGATGTCGACGCCCGTCTCGGCGTAGGTGAGCCCCTCGTCGTCCGCGTCGTCGGCTGAGTCGGTCATGTCTCAACGACCTCTCGGGGCGAGCAAAAGGTCACCGGTCCGCTCGAGCGATCCGTCGGGGTCAGAACAGCCCGACGCGGAAGACGATGAACGCGGCCAGCAACACGCTGGGAACGAACACCAGCGCGAAGACGCCCTTGTGCCACTCGAGGACGGATTTGCCGTCGAGCGGGCCGAAGGGGATCATGTTGAACGCGGCGAGGACGATGTTGATCCCGACGCCCATCTGACCGATCGTCCCGAGGTAGGTCGGGAAGACCATCAGCGGGAGAAAGAGTAGCGCAAGCAGGAGGTTCGTCACCGGTCCCGCGAGCGAGATCAAGCCGTTCTCCCGCTGGGTGATCCGACCCCGGTGGTAGACGGCCCCGGGCGCGGCAAAGAGGAAGCCGACGAGCGCGCCCATAAGCGCCAGAAACAGCATCTGATAGTCGGCCCGGAACTCGGCGACCTGTCCGAACTCGATCGCGACGACCTTGTGGGCGATCTCGTGGAGCAGGAAGGCGACGCCGACCGTCATGAGGCTCAACACGACCATCGTGAGGAAGAAACCGATCGCCTCGCCCCGATGGACGGGCGCGAATATCAGGGCGAAGGCGACGCTGAGGGTGACCCACGCGATCGCGAGATCGCGCTGTTCCCGATCGCTGAACGTGAGTTCGGACTCGGAACTGGCCCGCGTTCGGTGGCTCATAGCAGCCCCCGGAGCAGCTCGAGGCTGTTCTTTGCCCCCTCGAACAGTTCGCCCATCAGCGCGTCGACGCCGCCGATCTCGGGACCGGCTAGCCACGGCAACACGACGAACGGGAACAGGAACGTCGCGATCATGCTCCCGACGTTCGTCAGCGCGACGATCATGATCAGCCGAAAGAGGGGCACGTCGAACATCGCCGCCACGGCCTCGTCGAGCGGCCGCTCGGTGTCGTCGACGATCTCGTTCAACGCCTGAATGTCGCGGACGTTGACCGGCCGGTGTCTGAGTTCGACGTAGCCCGCGAACCAGCCCGGCGCGAGCAGGGGGTTGATGCTCGTCAGCCACGCGACCGCGCCGCCGACGCCCGCGCTGGTCCAGCGCGCGCCGGCCAGCCGCGCCAGCGTAAAGGCGAAAATCCCGTTAAAGAGGAACCAGGCGGCGAACACCTTCAGCAGGAAGACGTTCCTGACGCCGGCCATGATGAGCAGGAAGAAGAAGGCCAGAAAGCCGACCATGACGAGGTACCCGAGGATCTTCAGCGGTGAGAACCGACGACTTGAGGCGGTCCCGGAGATCGACTCCCGCGAGGGGATGCCCGCAGGGTTCTCGAGGTGGCGTTCGATGCCGGCCCTGTGGCCGGCCCCGACGACCGCGAGGACGTCATAGCCCTGCTCGCGGAGGTCGTGGAGGTGCGAGGCGATGTAGGCGTCGCGCTCGTCGATCAGGGCGTTCGCGCCGCTGGGGCTGAACTGCCGGAACTCCTCCATCATGGCGGCGACGACGTCGCCGTCGGTCATCTCCTCGATGTCGATCTCGTCGATCTCCTCGACGTCGGCACCGGCCGCGTCGAGGAAGAGGCCGACAACTGCCCCGATCGTGACGCCGACGCCGAGTCCCGCGAGCATCCCGGCGCTCCCGCGAACCGCGTAGATCCCGGCGCTCTCGACACTTGCCGCCGAGAAGGGGCCGACGAAGGTGTCGGTCGCGACCAGTCCGAGACAGGCGACGACGCCGAGGGCGATCCCCCCGAGGACCCGTACCGAGAACCCCGAGAGGAGCCCGCCGGTGTACTCTTCGGCCGACTCGAGCGGCGGGAGGACGAGCAGGCCGGCGACGGCACCGACCAACGCGCCGATGGCGGCACCGCCGGCGTACTGCAGCGTCGCGGCGTCGGTGATCCCGACCAACAGGAGGTCGCCGAACCCGAGCAGCGGGGCGACGAACGCGGCGACCAGAAAGCCGACGAGCAGGCCGCCGATCGCGCCGAACGTCAGCCCGAGCGTCCGGGGATCGGTGATGCCGAGCGCGAGGCCGCCGACCATCTTCAGTTTCTCCGTGAACGTGAGCCGACTCCAGAACCGCTGGATCGTCACCTGAATATCGCGATCGACCAGGGCGACGCCGCTGCCGTGCTCCTCGGCGGCCTCGATCGCCGCCCGCATGTCCGCCCCGGGTTCGATGTCGAACTGGTCGCCCAGACGCGACTGGACGTACGACAGCATCCAGTAGGCCAGAAACTGGAAGACGGTGTTGCCCGAGAGCAGGTCTTCGGCCTCGACGTCGTCGGGCGTGCCGCCCTGCATCTGGTTGTACCGGCCCTCGTCGAGTTCCACGGCGACCACGTCCGGTCGCTCGCGCTCGACGGTGTCCCGTACCTCGTCGACGCTCGCCTGCGAGACGTGTGCCGTCCCGAGAACCTGGACGGAGCCACGCTCGCGGTCGGGTGGCTCTGGCGGCTCCGGCACGTCGGCCTCGCCTGCATCGCTCATTACTCGCCCCAACTCGGCGGCGACTTTTACCAGTATCGGACCGCGAACCCCTGTAAAATATCTACGATGAGCGGCTTCGAGACCGGTGACGCGTCGCTCGAGTCGGCTCGCGGCCCAGCAAAAGCAAGACTGATTGTCGCCGTGGGAAAACGTCCGCCGATGACTGACCTCGTGGAGACGGTGGTCGAGAACCGGGAGATGGTCCAGCCGAACCACGCCAACATGTTGGACGTCGCCCACGGCGGCAACGTCATGAAGTGGATGGACGAAGTCGGCGCGATGTCGGCGATGCGGTTTTCCGGCGAGATGTGTGTCACCGCCCGCGTCAATCAGATGAACTTCGAGCGGCCGATCCCGGTCGGCGACACCGCCTACATCACGGCCTACGTCTACGACGCCGGTTCTTCGAGCGTGAAGGTCCGGCTGATCGCCGAGCGCGAGAACCTCCAGACCCGCGAGCGCGAACGGACCACCGAATCGTACTTCGTCTACGTCGCGATCGACGACGACAACACGCCGACGACCGTCCCCGAGTTGACCGTCAGCACCGAGGAGGGCGAACGGCTCCGGCAGGAGGCACTCGCGGACGATCTGGGTCGGGCGGACTGAGCCGGACGCCGGTTCCGGTTTCGGTTCTCCGCACGATCGTCTCTCACGCGATGACAGCGCCGTCCGCGGTCCGGCGCGAACGAAAAACGGGTCCGTTGTCGGCCCCGAAACGGGACCGGGTCGGTCGGGTTACTCCTCGCTGTCGTCGGTCGACCGCGGGTCGAGTTCGCCGAGGTCCTCGAGGGTCCCCTCGAGCGTGCCGCGGGTGTCGGCGACGGTCGCGCCGACGAGGCCGCCGATCGCACCGCCCGTACTCGCGGCGTTGCGGCTGAACAGTCCGCCGATCGCCGCACCGACGCCGGCACCGATGGCCGCGTATCGAGCGCGCAACAACACTGCTTTGATTCGTTCTTTCATGTGTCGTACATGGATACTATCACGGATAAATATGTCTCCCGAGACATCCGTTCGGACGGCCCGTCTCAGAGAAGCGTGTCGACGGCGGCCAGTGACTCGAGGACGTGGTCGGGTTCGGCGTCGGCCCCCGCGTCGGCGAGGTCCGACCGATCGGTGACGCCGGTGAGGACGAGCGCGGTCTCCATCCCCGCACGATTTCCCAGCGCGATGTCGGTATCGAGCCGGTCGCCGACGACAAGCGTGTTCCGGGGATCGGCCTCGAGCCGGTCCATCGCGGCCGTGGCCGCGACCGACGAGGGCTTCCCGAGGATTGCATCGGGCTCGCGGCCGGCGACGGCCTCCATCGCGGCGATGATCGCGCCCGACCCCGGAATCTCGCCGTCGTCGATCGGAACCGTCGTGTCCGGGTCGGTGCCGTAAAAAGGGACGTCGCCCTCGAGCGCCCGCAGGGCCGACCAGAGGGTGCCGTAGGAGAAGGTTTCGTCGAACGAACCCAGGACGACCTCGGCCTCGTCGGGCTCGGTCGTCAGCGCGACGGCCGCGTCCGCGAGGATCGACTCGAGTCGCTCGCTGCCGACGAGATAGACCCGTTGGTCGGGATGGGTCGCGGCGAGGTACTCCGCCGAGACGGTCGCGGAGGTGAGGACGGTCGCGGGATCGACGTCGATCCCGTGTGGCGCGAGTTTCTCGCGGTAGTGATCGCGTCCCCGCGTGGGGTTGTTCGAGAAGAGCAGTCGCGAACAGCCAGCGGCCTCGAGCGCGCGCAAGCCGTCGGTCGCGCCGGGGAGCAACGCTTCGCCCCGGACCATCGTCCCATCGACGTCGAGAATCGCCGCCTCGTAGTCGGTCATCGGCCGTCCCTAGGACCGGCCGGCGATTGAGTGTTGGGATGGCACAGACGGACTGTCGGAAGCCAGTCCCGATGTGACCGCGACCGTCCTGCGGTCACACCGGGGAACCCGTTTCGACAGTCCGTCTCACCGCTCGCGCTCGAGGGACAACTCCTCGGTCTCGACGTCGGCGTCGGTCGCTCGTTCGTCGGCCTCGAGCAGTCGGTCCAGTTTCGCCTCGAACTCGGCATCGGAGAGCTCGCCGGCGGCGTATCGTTCCTGTAAGGTCGTCACGGGGTCGGTTTCAGCGGCGGCCGCATCGGACTCGGCGGCCGAAGCGGACGATTCGGTGGCGGCTTGCTCGTCGCCCCCGCCCTCGGCGAGATACCACAGCAGGAGGCCGCCGAGGACGATCACGGCGGTGGCCAGGATGGCGTATATCGGCCCCGCTAACAGTAACAACGCGATGATCAGTACGTCGGCCAGAACGAACTTCATGGCGAACAGTTCGACGAGGGAGTAGCTCCGTCCGCCGGCGGTTCCGCTGGCCATACGCGCTAGTTGTGTGTCGGCTGAAATAACTGTGCGGGACTGCGACCGCGGGTCGGCCGCGCCCGCGGAACGGACCGCCCGATCGTCCTCGATCAGCCCGCCCGGACCTGATCGAAGAGTCCGTCGCTGGTGTCGTATCCCTCGCCGTTCTCGACGGAGTGGAGGACGGTCGAGTACCCGTTGTCGTCCCAGGCGCTCGAGGCGGCCTCGCGGGCCTCGGCGAAGTTCCAGGGCGGGCCGTCGTGGAGGACGGGATCCTTGTGCGCCTGGCCGGCGACCGCGAAGTTCTCCTCCTCGTACTGGGGCAGGTCGTACGCGCGGACGTGGTACTGGGTCGTCGGCGTCGACAGCCCCTTGACGATGTGTTCGTCCTGTTTCGTGACGGAGGGCTGGGAGGCGTCCTCGTCCATGATGATGTATCTGTCGCCGGGGCTGCCGGCGTACAGCGACGTCCAGCCCCACGACTCCATCTGCGAGTTGATCGACGCGGCGTCGCGATCGAGGTCGCGGTTCCAGCCGACGTTGATCGGACCGGTCGCCTCGCCCAGGTCATCCTCCTGTGGGTTATCCACGTCGGAGTTGTAGACGTACAGCGGCCCGGTGTAGTCCGGGATCGAGGCCGTACCGACCGCCGCGTCCGCGCTTCCCGCGTCCCGCTGTTTTGTCTCGAGTCGATCGAACTCCCGGAACCGACCGATCACCGCCGTATCGCGGTAGTTCAGGGTGAACGCGCGATCGGGGTCGGTGTACTCGTCGGGGACGGCCCGTCGATGGATCGTTCCCTCGTCGTAGACCAGCGTCGCTTTCCCGTAGTCGTCCCGAAGCTCGGGGCTGACGAACCGCTGTTCGTGTTCGAAGTAGTCGCCGTCCGGTCGGTACTTGTGGATGCGGCGACCGGAGACGGTCACCGGCCCCGCGTCGTCGTCGCTCGCGGCGCGTCCCACGCCGACGAGTCCAGCGAGCAGGCCGCTGCTCGCGATCGATGCGAGGAATCCACGCCGCCCGAATCGTGTCGGATCGTTCGCGTCCATGATCCGGATCGTCTTCCATCGACGACTGTAACGTAATTTTATAATATCGATCCGTATCGGATCGACTGTCAGCATCTCTCACAGAGGAGTATTGAGGTAGGACTATCGGGCTGGCGGCCGTCGTCCGCCCCGTGACATCGGCCGTCCCCTCGGTACTACTCGGTGGCGATCGCTTCCAGTTCGTCGCGCTCCGCTGGACGCTGCTCGCACTCGCCGGTGGCACGATCGCCGGCGGACTGCGTCTGGCCTACGCGACCGGAACCGTCGACGCGAGCGGGTACCACGCGCTGTCGGAACTCGCTCTGTACGCGATTCCCGCCCTCGGATTCCTCGTTGCAGCCGGAACGGGATATGCGGGCCAGGGCCTGCCGCGGGGGATGCTGTTCGGTCTCGCCGCCCCCGTCGGCGCGGTGCTGGCCCTGCTGGCGTCGGCGGCCGTCGGCGTCTCCCGGTTCGATTCGGACCCCCGGACGTGGCTCGTCGCGACCGTCGCCGTCGGCCTCGCAGTCGGGCTACTCGGCTGGGGAACCGGTCGACTGCTCGGAACGCTCTGGGGGTAGTCGACGGCGGGGAATCCTTATCCGGATACTCGACGTAGGTCCAGTATGTCACTCGATGTCGAGGTCCCCGATCCGCCGTCGCTTCACGGCTCCCAGCACCTCGGCGACTACGACGCCGTCGAGGAACCCGACGAGCGAACCGGGGATACCGTCCGCCGCGAGGCGCTTGCCGACTTCCTCGAGGCGGGCGCCTGGGAGGACGCCTTCGACGAGTGGGCGCGGGAGACGTCCCTGACCGACCGGGAGTTCCGGCTCGTTCGGGAGTACGACCTGCTCGATGCGTTCGACTTCTACTGGAACCAGTCGGCGGAAGATGTCGGCTACCGAGCGCCGTCGGTGCCGACGGACGCGGTCGCCGATCACGACGACCTCGACGACGTGGACGTCGAGACCATCGAAGAGGAACTGGAGTCGCTGGGATGGATCGTCAGCGAGGTGTTGGAGACCGACTACATTCATCGCGACGGCGGTGAGTTCGGCTACACCTGGGAGTAGCGACCGGCCCCATGGCCGACGGCTCGGTCGCGTCCCGATCCGAAACCGACGGCGGTGGGAATTCTTATCCGGGAACCCGACCTACGGCCGGGTATGACACTCGAGGTCGAGCCCCCCGAGCCGCCGGAACTGGAGTTCGTCGATCCCAACGAGTACGACGACGCGACCATCAGCGCCGACGGCGAGGAGATCGACTACCGTCGCGAGGAACTGCAGGCGTTCCTCGAGGAGGGTGCATGGGAGGAAGCGTTCGACGAGTGGCGGACCGACACCGATCTCGAGCAGCGGGAGTACGGGATCGCGCGGGACCTCGACCTCTTTGCCGGCTTCGACTTCTTCTGGGACGACTTCGCCGACCGCGTGGGGTATCACGCGCCCGGCATTCCGGAGGACTGGCAGGCCCGTGAGTACCACCCCGAACTCGACACCTGGGGGACCGTCTCCTCGATCAACGCCGAACTCACCGAGTTCGGCCAGATCGTCTCGGTCACGCTCAAGGAGGAGTACGTCGACTGGGAGGCCGAGTACGAACCGCCCGAGGACCTGCCGGACTTCGACTGAGTCCGGCCGGCGACGACCGACGCTGCGACCGCGACTCGAGCGGGTCCGGCCGTCGCACTCCGGACAGCGACCGAGCGACGTACCCGGTAACAGCCCCGGCGATCGTTCCGGGCCGGCCGAGCATCGGCCCGTCGCTCCCGTCGATCGGCGGCGATAGCGGACGAAGGCGGAACCCGGTTCCGCGACGCTCGGCGGGATCGAGACTCGGTACGTCGGAAAACGCGGCTACTCGCGGCCGGTCGACGGGGTCGATACGCGAGTCGGTCGTCGCCGGTTCGCTACCCGGACCTACCCGGACCATTCGCCGGCGAGGTCACCGGCGATGTTCTGTCGCCACTGTTCGAACCCCTCCTCGCAATCGTTTTTCTCGTCGATGTGGTCGACGAAGCCGGCGCCGGGCGACGCGAGTTCGTCTCCGCAGAACGGGCACGTGACAGGGTCGGACCAGTCCGTCGTCGTGTTCACAGCCATTGGTACCGGAGTCTATCAGGAACTATCATATAAGTCTCGTCCGTTAGGATCTATTACAATTCGTATGTCATATTATGCCATTAGTAGACGGATCGGCAGTACGAAACTGCGCTGACACCAGGCCTCGTCCGTCGTCCCATCGGACGTTCCCGACGCGTTTACAACACCAAGAGTTAACTCGACTCATGAAGTATGGTATCACATGGCAGTTAGGGAGCAACGCGAGTACGAGTGCGTCGACTGCGGGCGGCGAGAAACGGTCGGCGACGCGCTCGTCAGCACCTGTCCGCACTGCGGGGGCGAGATGCGTAACGTCGAGTTGATTCGGTAAGAGCCACCTTCCCGACGGTTCCGCCGATCTCGAGCGCCCGATAGCGGACGGGCCGTCAGCGAGCGAGCGCCATCGCGACGCCGACCAACAGGAGGCCGAGGAGGACGGCACCGGCCCCGACGGCTGTCTCACCGGTGAGGGCGGCAACGCCGCCCGCGACGACGCCCGCGCTGCCACCGCCCGCAGCGACCGCGGTCGGAAGCGCCACACCGGCAGTCGTCTCCTCGCGGACGGCCGCGAGGTCCGTCCGGAGCGACTCGAGATCGTCGGTTCGGTCCGCCCGTTCGTCGACGTCGTCGAGTCGCGCGTCGATGGAGTCGACCCGCTCCTCGAGATCGGACAGTCCCGCCGAAACCGTCCCGAACCGCTCGTCCAACGAGTCGATCTCGGCCTCGACCGACCCCAGGTCGTCGCCGAGCGCCCCCGTCTCGTCTTCGACCGCACGGACATCGCTTCCGAGCGTCGCCACCTCGTCCTCGAGCGAGTCGACCGCCGACGCCGGCGGCATCGAATCGACGGACTCGGCGAGGTCGTCGTACGCCGCACGCACCGACTCGAGACGCTCGGCGGTCGCGGACACCTCGTCCTCGAGAGTCGACAGGTCTTCGTCGCTGGTGGCGTCGTCGACCCGCTCCGTGAGGGTTTCGAGGTCGCTGCCGGTTTCTTCGAGGGCGGATTCGACCGTCTCGAGCGTCGCCGAAACGTCCGCGAGGCGGTCGTCGTGGTCGGCCAGCCGTCGATCGGTATCGTCGACCTCGGTCTCGAGCGCCGACACCGTCTCGGTGAGCGATTCGGTTTCGGACCCGAGGTCGTCCAGTCGTTCGTCGATCACCTCGAGGTCGGCGTCGATCGCGTCGACGTCGTCGGCCACCGCCTCGATCCCGTCGGCGGTTTCGGTCACTGACTCCCGCACCGCCGCGAGCGTCTCCGGCGTGACAGCCTCCTCGTCGAGTCGGTCGACGGTCGCCTCGAGCTCCGAGAGGTCCGCGGCGATCTCGTCGGTCGCGGTGTCGATCCGGCCCTCGAGGTCCGACTCCGCCCGGCCGAGCCGCGTCTCGAGGTCGTCTTCGAGAGACGCGAGGGCGTCCGACAGCGCCGCGAGGTCGTCGGCGAGCCCGTCGACCGTCTCGGCGTCGGCGGTCCGATCCTCGAGGTCGGCCAGCGAGTCCGAAACGGTCGCTACCGTCCCGTCGACCTCCTCGAGGGCCGTCTCGAGAGCCGCCAGCTCCGCCGCGAGCCCGTCGACTCGCTCGTCGGTCGCCGCCCGATCCTCGAGGTTCGCGCGGGCATCCCGGGCGGCGTCGAGGTCACGCTCGAGCCTCTCGGTCCGGTCGTCCAGCCGCTCGCGAACGGTCTCGAGGTCGGCCTCGACGGCCGCGATCCCCTCGTCGATCGCGGTCTCGATTTCGTCGACCCGCGCGTCGGTCCGCTCGGATCGCTCCTCGAGTCGGCCCGAGACGCCGTCGATCCGCGTCCGCAGTTCCTCGAGCCGTCCCGAGACCCCCTCGAGTCGGGTCTCGGTGCGGTCGGTCGCCGCTTCGAGGTCGTCGAGGGCTGCTGTCACCTCCGCGGTCGTCTCCTCGAGGGCTTCGAGATCGGCGTCGGTCGCCGCCGTTTCCTCGAGGACCTCGAGGTCGTCTCGAAGGTCGTCGAGGCCGTCCTCGGCCGTTTCCGCCCGCTCGGATACCGCGTCGAGATCGCTCCCAAGGTCGTCCAGTCGCTTCTCGATGGCGGCCCGCTCGTCGGCCGCGGTCGCGTCCAGTTCCGCCAGCTCGTCGTCGACGCCGCCGACGTCCGCCTCGAGGGCCGCGAGCGCGTCCGAGAGCGCCTCGAGATCGGTATCGAGCCGGTCGACGTCGTCCGAGACGTCCGCGACCGCCGACTCGTCGGCGTGCGTTTCGCTCTCGTCCGCGAGGTCGGCTAGTTCGTCGGCGAACGACTCGAGGCGCTCGTCGAGTTCGTCGACCGTGTCGGCCGGCGCGGTCCGCTCCTCGACGTACTCGAGGTCCTCGATCAGTTCCTCGACGTCCGCCCGGACCGACTCGATCTCCGCGTCGCGATCGGCGAGCCGATCGAACAACTGGTCGATGGCGTCGTCGCTGGGGTCGGTGCGTGACGGCTCGTCGAAGGCGAGTTCGGTCGGCCCGCCGGCGGTCGTCGACTCCTCGTCGTCCCCCGAGTCGTCGGTAGCGGCGCTCGGGGGAGTGACGGCATCCCCATCGTCGCCGCCGGCCGCCGGGTCGTCCCACGTGATCGCCTCGTAGGCATCGACGTCGTCGTTCGCCGCCGCGAGGGCACCCCTGACGGCGCTTTCCGCGGGCGCGTCGGCGAGTCGGACGCCGCGGACCGAAAACGGGAGCGCGGCCGCGTCGAACCGGCCGCCGAACAGGTACTCGACGCCCTCGACCGCGCCCGCTCCCGCGATGGCGATCGGGACGGACAGCCCCTCCTGGACGTCGCTCTCGTCGGCTTCCTCCCGGATCGCGTCGATCAACGCGGCGATCAGTTCGTCGAACGCTCCCGCGAGCGCGCTCTCGATCCCGCCGGCGGCCGCGTCCGGATCGAGCGTGAACTCCTCGAGGACGCCGGCGATCCGTCCCGGCTCGTGGCCCGTTTCGGCGGCCGCCCGCTCGACGAGCCACTCCCGACCCTTCGCGAGCGAGCAGGTCATCGCCGGCACGCCGTAGTACGCAAGCGTCGCGTTCGTGGTCCGGGCCCCAAGGTTGATCCCGAGCCCGGTGTAGTTGTCGCCGGCCAGTTGGTCGTAGATCACCGCGAACCCCGTGCTGATCGGCGTCGCCTCGAGGCCGCGATCGGCCAGCGCGGCCTCGACCGCCTCGCGATGCGCATCGGTCGAGACCGTCGCATCGACCCGCGGCCCCGGCGTCGTATAACAGAGCCGTTCGTCGGACACCTCCTCGAGTAAGTCGCCGACGACGGCGTCCAGCGCGGGCGTCGCGTACGCCGTCGTCTCCGCCGCGAGGACGCCGCCGTCGAACACCGACCGGGGCTCCTCGTCGGTCTCGTCGGCGACCGTCCGGGCGTCGTCGCCGACTACGTACGTCGTTCCGTCCGCACGTATCGTGTGTTCCTCGGGGATCCCTGCCGCCTCGAGGGCGGCGTCGTCGACCGGAGCGACGACCGGCGGGACCGCGTCGATCCCCTCCCCTCCGTCCGCGTCGGTAGCGGCCCGTACCGTCCCCGGGCCGATGTCGAGACCGTATGCCATGCCCCCGGCAACTTCGACCGCCCTATTGGAAGTTTGCCCCCCAGTACCAGATGTGAAAATCGGCGCTGCCGACCCCGTCGGTCGCCACCACCGACGGCAGCAACGATCACTGCCACTCCCGACGGACTATCGACGATTAGAATTATTTCTGACTCGAGTACTCATTGACAATTATCAGAACAAATATTGTTTTCGGCCCAGTAATGAGACCGTTACACACGGCCGTCTCCGGGCTAGAAACCGCCATACGTCACTCGGTCACTGGGTAGGTCCTGACACACGACGACGAAAATCCTTCACGTTTATGCATCAGGAAGATGGTGACTTAGGTGTATGTCTGAAACCGGGACGGAGTCCCGTCCGCTGGTCCGACAGCTTCCGGATCCAACCACAGCGTCGAACGTCCGGTATAACCCGTCGCTCGAGGAACTGCGCGACCTCGCCGACCACGAGGAGACGACCACCGAGTTCGGGTCGCCTTCCTACGTCAGCGAGTACCGCTCGCGGAGCGCCGATCGGACGAAAAACGCCGTCGACGACGAGTTCGACGAGCGCGATCACGAACTGATCGACGACGCCGTCGACCGCACCGGCGAGGTCGAGTTCGTCTGCGTCGACCGACTGATGGGGCGCCATCCCGAGGCGTCGTTTTGCTGTCGGCTCTTCGTTCCCGTCGAACACGCTCGCATCGCCTACGCGTGGGCGAACCTGTTCGAGCCCGCCGACGGTCGGGACCCGGACCTCTATACGGTCCAGCTTCCCGACTACGACGAGACTGCCATCCGCGTGCTTCCCGACACCGGCTTCACCGCCGTGTTAGGCAGCGACTACACCGGCGAAGCCAAAAAGTCGTTCCTCCGGCTGTTCATGTACCGGATCAAACAGCAGGGCGGGCTGGGCCTCCACGCGGGAAGCAAACGGGTCCGCGTCCGCGACGCCGACGACGACCTGCGAACCGTCGGGCAGGTCTTCATGGGGCTGTCCGCGACCGGCAAGTCGACGCTTACCTCCCACGGCTGCTGGCTCGAGGACCCCGAGGACGCCTCGATGCTGCAGGACGACGTCTGTGGCCTGCTCTCTGACGGCTCCGTCGCCGGCAGCGAGGGTCAGGGGCTGTTCATCAAGACGATCGGCCTCGGCGAGGACGAACAGCCCGAACTCTACGAGGCCGCGACCGACGAGTCGGCGATCCTCGAGAACGTCGCCGTCGACGACGACGACGGCACCGTCGACTTCGACGAGGACCGCTACACCTCGAACTCCCGCGCGATCATCCAGCGCGACCAGCTCGAGAGCGCCGACGAGGAGATCGACCTCGGGAGCATGGATCAGGCCTTCTTCATCACCCGAAACCCCCTGATGCCGCCGGTCGCCAAGCTCGACGAGGAGCAGGCGGCTGTCGCCTTCATGCTCGGCGAGTCGATCGAGACCAGCGCGGGCGACCCCTCCCGCGCCGGCGAGTCGATCCGCGTCGTCGGGACCAACCCCTTCATCGTCGGCCCGGAGGGCGAGGAGGGCAACATCTTCCACGAGCTGATCGACATCCTCGACGTCGACTGCTACGTCATCAACACGGGCTATCTCGGCGACAAGTCCACGGACATCGGCGTCACCGAGTCGGTGACGATCCTCACCGAGGCCGCCCGCGGCACCATCGAATGGACGTACGACGAGCGGATGGGCCTGACCATCCCCGAGTCGATCCCGGAACTCGACATCGAGGACTACTACGTCCCCGACCACGTCGACGACTACGAGGACGCGCTCGCCGAACTGCGCGCCGAGCGCCGCGAGTACCTCGAGCAGTTCGACGAGCTTCGCGAGGAGATCAAAGACGCCGTCTACTGATCGCCAGTTTCGGTATCGGATCGGTCACAACCGACTTCTCCCGGACTTCAGACTGAAACGATTCCCCTGTCCGTCATTGCAGGTGGGGCCGCGACTGTCCTGCGCTCTCTCCGATAAATCGGCACGACAAACCGTATGTCGCCCGATCTTCGAGCGGCGAGGCAGCACTTGCCGCGCACGGATACCGTTATATGTGTCGAGTTCCCACGGATCAGTAATGAGCGCACAGGTACGGAAACCGACCGCGAGAGTCTGCGAAGAATGTGGTCGAGTCGAACGATGGGACGAGAACCTCGAGGCCTGGCAACTCGCGCTCGAGGACGACGAGAAGCAGGTCGGCAACCCACACTGCATCCACGAGTGGGACATCAACGGTACGTTCAACCCGGTCAACGGCGACCACGGGTAGCCCGGCCGACGACGGCGTCTCCCGCGACGGGACGCTTTTTGCTCCCTCGAGCGTAGCGTCGGGCATGCCGACCATCTACATCACAGCACCGCCCGAGGCTGCCGAGGAGATCGCCGAGACGCTCGTCGCGGAACGCCTCGCAGCCTGCGTCAACCAACTCGAGGCGACCTCGACGTACCACTGGGAGGGGACAGTGCATCGCGACGAAGAGGTCGTCCTGCTTGCAAAGACAACCGACGACGCCGACGACGACCTCGTCGACCGCGTCTTGGAACTGCATCCCGACGACGTGCCCTGTATCGAACGCTTCGACGAATGTGACGTCCTCGAGTCGTTCGCGACGTGGCGCGCCGACAGCGTCGCGTAGTGACGTGGACCGGGCCCGCACGTGAGTCGGTCACAGACGATGACTGCACGAATTAGCAACCCTTAAAACTCGCGCACGGGTTGTGACGGGTATGGCTGGAACCATCGAAGTGCTCGTTCCGGGTGGCCAGGCCAACCCTGGCCCGCCGCTCGGTCCCGAGCTCGGACCGACCCCCGTCGACGTGCAGGCCGTCGTACAGGAGATCAACGACCAGACCGAAGCGTTCGACGGGACCGAAGTCCCCGTCACCGTCGACTACGACGACGACGGCTCCTTCGAGATCGACGTCGGCGTCCCGCCGACGGCCGAACTCGTCAAGGACGAGGCCGGCTTCGAGACGGGCAGCGGCGAGCCCCAGAAGGACTTCGTCGCCGACCTCTCGGTCGATCAGGTCAAACAGATCGCCGAGCAGAAACACCCCGACCTGCTGGCCTACGACCTCCGCAACGCGGCCAAGGAAGTCGTCGGTACCTGCGCCTCGATGGGCGTCACCATCGAGGGCAACGACGCTCGAGAGTTCAAGGAGCGCGTCGACGACGGCGAGTACGACGACGTTCTCGTGGACGAAGCGGCAGCGTAGTCCACACCCGCTCGGAACACGAGCACAGCGAGTGTTCCGTTGGACTCGTCGATAGAGCGGACGCGTAATCGACGGGCGCTCGAGACGCGACCGCAGCGAGTATTTCTCCGTTCTTCCGACCGGGTAGCGGTGGCATCGCCGCTCGAGGGCGTCGACGCTCGCTCGAGTCGTCGCAAGTGGAAGGCGAGAATCAGCGGGGTAGCGGGCCGAATCAGATCTTGTTCGCGGGCG
Organism: Natrinema mahii; assembly: GCA_000690595.2. Taxonomy (GTDB): domain Archaea; phylum Halobacteriota; class Halobacteria; order Halobacteriales; family Natrialbaceae; genus Natrinema; species Natrinema mahii. The sequence goes on from JHUT02000002.1 coordinate 306,292, forward strand.
GAACGGTCCGGTCGTCGGGGCGGGCCGCGCCGACGCCGCCGACCAGCACGCGGGCGCTGGCACCGATGCCGAGCGCGCCGGCGAGGGCGGCGACGGCGACGGTCGCCGGGAACACCAAGCCAGCGGCCCCATGGATGAGCCCACCGATCAGAATCCCGATCCAGAGGCGGTCGCGGCCGACCATCGCAGCCGCGTTGCGCCCGAGGGTGGTAAACCCGATCGCGATCGCGGCCGGCAGGACCGTCACCCCGAGGATAACCAGCGGGATGCCGAAGAACGTCCCGACGCTCGTGTCGACGATGAGATACCCCGTGCCCGCGAGCCCGGCCACGACGAGCAGGCTCGGCAGTCCGAGACAGATCGAGATGACTGGACTGCGCCGGGATTTCGCGACCGCCCGCGTCCCGACGTTCTGGAACAGTCCCAGCACGACCATCGCGACGAGGACCGTCCCCACGAACTGGATCCCCGCCCGCAAGAGCGGGTCGAGCGACCGATACGCCTCGAGTTCACCGCCAGCCGCCGGCACGGCGATCGAACCGAGTACCGCCGGCCCGATACTGGTATATAAGTCTAATGTCCACATGAGCGTATGGTATACTACATCGCATAATAGAACTTTCGGTGCGAGCGACTGTAACGGTCACCTGACTGAACCGATCACGGCACTAACTAGATTCGGAACCGTTCGGCAGCTATCGAACAGATCACGCGGCGATACCCCCGTGTGCGGCCGTGAGGCGAGCGCGCGGGTAGTTCGACGGGTTTAAGTTCGGGATGGCACTTGGTTCAGAAGAGACAGGCATCGCCTGTTTCACTGACCCGTAGGAGCAGTCCTGCGTACTACGGAGGTGAACGATGGCAGATTCGGATATTGAAACAGCAGTAGCCCGCGCACTCGAGGACTCGCCGGACCGGAACTTTACCGAGACGGTAGACCTCGCGATTAATCTGCGCGACTTAGACCTGAACGAACCGTCGAACCGCGTTGACGAGTCGATCGTCCTGCCGGCCGGAACCGGCCAGGAGACCCGCATCGTCGTCATCGCCGAGGGAGAGACCGCAGTCCGCGCCGAGGAGGCGGCGGACGACGTTCTCTCGGCAGATGACGTGGCGGATCTGGACGACGACGAGGCCAAGGATATGGCCGACGAGACGGACTTCTTCATCGCCGAAGAGGCGATGATGCAAGACATCGCCCGGCACCTGGGTACCATTCTCGGTCCCCGGGGGAAGATGCCGGACCCGCTCTCGCCCGACGACGACGTCGTCGAAACCGTCAACCGGCTCAAAAACACCGTGCAGCTTCGCTCCGGCGACCGACGAACCTTCCACACCCTCGTCGGTGCCGAGGACATGGACGCCGAAGATATCGGCGACAACATCGACGTCATCCTGCGACGCCTGCACGCCGACCTCGAGAAGGGGCCCCAGAACATCGACGCCGTCTACGTCAAGACGACGATGGGGCCGTCCGTGGAGGTGGCCTAAATGAGCGCTCAGGCCGAACGCAAGACCGAGAACCTTCCCCAGTGGAAGAAAGAGGAAGTCGCGGAGCTCGAGGAGATCATCGAGCGCTACGACAGCATCGGCATCGTCGGTATCGCCGGCATCCCCTCGAAACAGCTTCAGGACATGCGCCGCGACCTGTACGGCACGGCCCAGCTGCGGGTCAGCCGTAACACGCTCCAGACCCGCGCGCTGGAAGACGCCGGCCTCGGCGACCTCGTCGAACACGTCGAGGGTCAGGTCGGTATCGTCGGCACGAACGAGAACCCGTTCTCGCTGTACAAGGAGCTCGAGGCGTCGAAGACGCCGGCACCGATCAACGAGGGCGAGGTCGCGCCGAACGACATCGTGATCCCCGAAGGGGACACCGGTGTCGATCCGGGGCCGTTCGTCGGCGAACTCCAGAGCATCGGCGCGAACGCGCGCATCGAGGACGGCTCGATTCAGGTCATGGAGGACTCGACGGTCTTAGCGGCCGGCGAGGAAGTCTCCGCGGATCTGGCCAACGTCCTCAACGAACTCGGGATCGAGCCCAAGGAAGTCGGGCTCGACCTGCGCGCCGTCGTCGCCGACGGTGTTCGCTTCGACCCCGAGGACCTCGACATCGACGTCGAGGCCTACGAGAGCGACGTGTCGACGGCTGCCGCCCGCGCACGGAACCTCGCGGTCAACGCGAGCTTCCCGACCGCGAGCACGGCCCCGACGCTCATCGCCAAGGCCACGGGCGAGGCCAAGAGCCTCGGCCTGCAGGCCGCCATCGAGGACGAAGAGCTGATGCCCGACCTCGTCAGCAAGGCCGACGCACAGCTGCGTGCGCTCGCGGCCCAGATCGACGACGAGGATGCCCTGCCGGAGGAACTGCAGGACGTCGATGCGGCCGCCCAGCCGGCGGCCGCCGACGAGGGCGACGCTGACGACGAATCGGCAGACGACCAGACGGACGAGACCGAGGCCGACGACGCCGACGCCGACGACGATGACGACGAAGACGACGGCGACGGCGCGGCCGGTCTCGGCGAGATGTTCGGATAACTAACGGAGGACCCAACAATGGAATACGTATACGCTGCACTCATCCTGAACGAATCGGGCGAAGAGATCAACGAAGACAACCTGACGAACGTGCTCGACGCCGCGGGCGTCGACGTCGAGGAGTCCCGCGTCAAGGCCCTCGTCGCCGCGCTCGAGGACGTCGACATCGACGACGCGGTCTCCGAGGCCGCAGCCGTCCCCGCCGGCGGGGCCGCCGCTGGCGGCGCTGCAGGTGCCGAGGAAGCTGCCGACGACGGCGACGACGAAGCCGAGGAAGCCGAAGAGACCAGCGACGTGCCGGACACGACGGACGACGACGACGAAGACGACGAGGCCGACGGCGAGGGTCTCGGCGAACTCTTCGGATAACGTTCCCGTCGGTTCGGCTCCGACGAGTTGCAATCCCGAATTTTCTTTCGACTCGAGATCGAGTGGCGACGCCGATCGAGGCCGAAACCGGAATCAGATTGTCTCCGAGAGTGGCGATGGTGAGTACAGTAGCGGTCAGGCTACTTACTGAGCGACGATTAATTACGGGGCCGAGACCAATACACCCGGCGACGTTGGTGGGACGATTGAGGGTTGAGTCGACGGTAAGAACGCGTTTGAGTGCGATGAAGGCCACATCTCTCTGTGACTACCACCTCGTATCCCTTCTTCAGATCTTGTATTTCTTGCTAAGATCAATCTCAGGACACGTACTGGTGCGTCCCCGAGGACATTAGCGGTCACCGTCTCTTGAAGATCCGTGATAGATATCCTATTTATCCAAGTATAATTTTATATAGAAAGTATTAATATAATATGTTTTAAACTTGGCTTTGATGACACGAGAAGAAGACGATAATGGTAGTGACGGTACCCCATCATTCAATCGACGTAACGCATTACAAACAATCAGTGGGGGAATGTTCGCCCTAACTGGACTCTCAGGAACCGGGGGTGCTATAGTAGCCGCTGAAAGTCATTGCACACCTGATCGCACGATAGCGTTGCGATCAGTGTGTAAATCGTTTCAACGGCTACTATAGCCAATCAGATACAGATGATGTCCCCCTTCCAGATGTAGAAGAGCTATCCGGCGATGAAAAGAAAAAATACATTTTGAAGGCATCGGCCTCTCCTGAATACAAAACGTTACTGCGAGAGTCGTCGATAGTTTCTCGCCGGTCAGTCCAACTCGATGATTCCAGAGTAGTGCGTTCGGAGTGGAAAGAGTCCTCAAAAGAAAGCGGCCCACGGCACATCGTCGAATTCCCTGTGAAATCTTCTCCAGATCGCGGTCGAAAAGGAAGAACAACAGACGATGAAGACGGAGATACAGTTGTCAACGTAGTATTCGAATCGGATGGTTCGGTCTCAGCCAAGGCGACACGCTTCAAGGATGGTGAAGACGGTGATATCACAATACAACTTGATGTAACGACCAACGAGGTTACTGCTCAGCGAGCGAGTAACCAAGGAGGCGTTAGATTAGAATCGACGACTGAAACAGTCAATCCCTCAAAGGGGGTATACCCAACCGACCCCTCGGAAGTGACGATACAGGGGCACGGTTGTGGATGCACATTGAAATGCAGTCTCTGTGTTCAGATATACAAACATGTCTGTAAGCATGGGTGTTGGGGAGGTGCTTCAACTATCTGCGCAGTACTTGATATTGGCGGTATCCCAGGAAGTCTCACGTGTGCGACTATCGCAAGAACCGTGTGCAGGAAAGAAACATCGAGTTGGGATTGCGGTAGTCTGGCAGCCCAGAAGTTCTGCAACAAGAACTTCGACCTCTGTGACGCAGTTCTATAAGTTCAACATCCTACAATCACCTACTTTATTAATTGACATTATAGTATTTATTTCTATAGGATTCCTCGACAATAGTTGTAAGAAGCTACGAGTAGTATGAACCCAACCCCTATAATGATACTTTCGGCTGCCAGCCCAAATATACTGCCCCGACCAAACATAAAATTCACCAAAAAGTAGATGACAATAAGAATTAATCCCTGTTCCACGATGACTCTCTTTTCATTCGACTCCAACATATTTCCGAATTAATATTGGGTATATTAAATGTCTTGCTTTTGTATAGCGTGCCAGAACCAAGTCACGTCACGAGGGTCGTCCAAAATTGAGGGTATAATGTGGTTCAGTCCGACCGGTACCACCATATCAGGTCGTGTGCATTAACAGCAGCGACGACCGGCGAGCGAGCGGCCCGCCTTGAGACCCTGTCGACGCTCAGCGAGACTGCTTTGAGCCCGTGGGAGGGTGATCTCGGCGAGCATTACGGGGGACTCGAGGAAACCCACATCGACGGCTTCGAGCAACACAAACGACGGATTCACGGTCCAACCGTGACGACTTGCTCGACGCGTTCGTACTCGCGGCTACGTCGCAAGCGAGCAATCTCCGGCGGCTCTCGTCGTTGCGGATAGCGCGATTTCAACCGACGACGAGACCGGCTTCCCCCAGGAAATCGTCGATCACGATCCGGAACAGTGAGGCGATGCCCGAGATCATATAAACGAAGCCGCGGCCAGAGCCGGAGATGCCCGCGCCGATCGAAGCCGTGAGCGAGCCGGCAGTAACCCTCCAGTTGCTGGGCTGGGTACTGGCCGGCTCCCTACTGGGGTGTTGTAGCGGGCTCGTGCCGGGACTGCACGCCAACAACTTCGCGTTCCTGCTGGCCGGCGTCGTGCCGTCGGTCCCCGGCCCGCCGCTGTTCGTCGGCTGTGCGATGCTCGCGGCCGGCGTCGTCCACACGTTCCTGAACGCCGTCCCCGCGATGGCGCTGGGCGTCCCCGATGCGAAGATGGCGGTCACCGCACTGCCGGGGCATCGACTGGTCCTCGAGGGTCGGGGATACGAGGCGATCCGGCTCTCGGCGCTCGGGAGCCTCCTCGCCGTCCTCGCGGCGGTCCCGCTCGCGCTTCCCGTGACCGCGGTCGTGACGGCGGCGTATCCGACGGTACGGGCTCACCTCTCGCTGGTCCTCGCGATGGTGGCGGTGGCGCTGATCGCCTCGGAACCTACCCGGCGCGGTCGGCTCGGCGGCCTCGTCTCCTTCGCGCTGGCGACCGGACTCGGTGCGATCGCGCTGGACCTCTCGCCGGACGCCCCGCTCGAGGCTGGCGGCACCCTCGCACCGCTTTTCGCCGGCCTGTTCGGCGCGCCGGTGTTGATCGACGCCGTTCGCGGGGGCGGCGTGCCGTGCCAGGAGGGCACGGCGGTCACGACCTCGCGACGGTTCGTCGGGACGACGGCGGTCGCCGGCTCGCTCGCGGGTGCCGTCGTCGGCTACCTGCCGGGCATCTCGGCCGCCATCGCCGCCGTCGCCGTGCTGGCGGTCGTCCCGAACGGGGCCAGCGACCGCGGCTACGTCGTCGCGACCAGCGGCGTCGACACCTCGAACACGATTTTCGCGCTCTTCGCACTGGTTGCCATCGGGCAGCCCCGGACCGGCGTGCTGGTCGCCTTCGAGGGGACTGCCGCGCCGCTCGAGCTGCCGATCCTGCTCGCGGCCGTCGTCCTCGCAGGGCTGGTCGGGTTCGTCGCCGTGATCGTGCTGGGGGACGCGTACCTCGAGGTGGTCGGTCGGCTTCCCTACTGGCAGATTTCGGTCGCCGTCCTCGCCGTGTTGCTCGCGCTCTCGTACCTGTTTACCGGCGTCCTCGGAATCGCTATCTTCGCCGTCGCGACGGGGATCGGGATGGTCCCGGTACGCCTGCGGTGTCGCCGCGTCCACCTGATGGGCGTCCTGATCGGCCCGCTGATGCTGGGGCTCTGACCCGACTCGCGACCCGCGTGTCCCTCAGTCGTCGCTCGAGGCCGCGTCTCGAGCCGCGGCCACGAGTTCGTCGACCCGCGCCTCGGCGACCGGATTCGTCGTCTCGCCGCCGCGTTTGAGCGCGGTACCGACGATGACGCCGTCGGCACCCGCCGCGAGGCAGTCGCCGACCGTCTCGCTCGTGACGCCGCTGCCGACGAACACCGGGGGCTCGTCCGCGGCATCGGCGAGTACGTCGGCGACGCGCTCGATGTCCGCGAGCGACGTTTCGACCCCGGTCCCGGGCCCGGAGACGATCACGCCGTCGGCCCGTCCGCGTTCGACGGCCTCGAGCGCGGTGCGTTCGACGTCGCGCTCGCCGATCGGGCTCGCGTGCTTGACGTGGACGTCCGCGAGGATCGGGATGTCGGCCTCGAGCCGGTCGCGCAACCGGAGCGTCTCGTGGGCCCGCCCCTCGAGGACGCCCTGGTCGGTCGCGGCGCTACCGATGTGAACGTTGACGCGAACGAACGCGGCGTCGGCGGCCGCGGCGACCGACAGCGCCGCCGCGGCGTCGTTTCGGAGGACGTTGATCCCGATCGGAACGTCGACGGCCTCGGTGACGGCCGTCGCGATCGCGGTCAGCTCCGCGACGACGTGTTTCGGCACGTCGTCGGGATAGAACGGGGCGTCCCCGAAGTTCTCGACGATAATCCCGTCGACCCCGCCGGCCTCGAGCCGGCGGGCGTCCTCGAGCGCGCGGGTACGGATGGCCTCGCGGTCATCCTCGTCGCCGTCGCCGAACCCCGGCGCGCCGGGCAGCGGCGGGAGATGGACCATGCCGATCACCGGGTGGGCCGCGTCGAATCGGTCCGCGATGGCGGATACCGTTTCCATATCGACGTTGGAACCGCGACGCCCATACCGGTACCGCGTTCGGCCGGGCCGGCGCGAGCCGGCAAGCCCCGCTCCCTCCGCGGCCGTTTTCCTCCTGCCGCGGATACGACCGGTCGATGACTGACTTGCTTGCCGGACTGTCGTTGCGCGATCTCGAGACGCGGAACCGAATCGCCGTCTCGCCGATGTGTCAGTACTCCTGTGACCCCGACGGACTCGCGACCGAGTGGCACCGCGTCCACCTCGGGAGCCGGGCCGTCGGCGGGGCCGGCATCGTCATGACCGAGGCGACCGCGGTCTCCCCCGAGGGGCGGATCACGCCCCACGATCTGGGCATCTGGAGCGACGACCACGCCGCGGCCCTCGAGCCGATCACGGAGTTCATCCGGGAGCAGGGCGGCGTGCCGGCGATCCAGCTCGCCCACGCGGGCCACAAAGCGAGCAAGGAGCGTCCGTGGGAGGGCCACGTCCCGATCCAGCCCGACGAAACGGGGCCCTCGGGGGCGGCCGGCTGGGAGGTACTCACGCCGTCGCCCGACGCCTATCCGCCCTTCGATGGCGACCGGCCGGCGATGCGGAAGGCCGACGCCGAGGACATCGAGGGCGTGATCGATGCCTACCGCGCGGCGGCCGAACGGTCGCTTGCGGCCGGCTTCGAGATCGCCGAGATCCACGCGGCCCACGGCTACCTGCTCCACGAGTTCCTCTCGCCGGTTACGAACCGCCGCGAGGACGACTACGGCGGGAGCTTCGAGAACCGGACCCGGCTGGTCCGCGACGTCGTCGACGCCGTCCGCGAGGTCTGGCCCGACGACAAGCCGGTCTTCGTCCGGATTTCGGGGACCGACTGGCTCGACGATCGGGAGTCGTGGGATATCGAACAGTCAGTGCGGCTGGCCGACGATCTCGCCGACCGCGGCGTCGATCTGGTCGACGTGAGTTCCGGCGGGCTCCACCCCGACCAGTCGATTTCGGGCGGTCCGAACTTCCAGGTGCCGCTGGCCGAGCAGGTCCGGGAGGGCACGGACGTCGCCGTCGGCGCGGTCGGCGGCGTCACCGAGCCCGAACAGGCCGACGCCCTGATCCGCAACGAGCGAGCCGACCTCGTCCTCGTCGGCCGGGAGTTCCTGCGGGACCCGTACTTCGGGCTCCGCGCGACCGGCGACCTCGAGCGCGACCCCGACGCGGTCGCCGAGGCGTGGCCGGTCCAGTACCGACGCGCAACCCAGCGATAACGGGTCCGCAAGCAGGTATCCCGACGGTCACTCTCCGTCGTAGCCGTCGAGCCAGCCCGTGACCGCCGACTGCAACGCGCCGGTCGTCGTCCCGACGTTCAGCAGCTGATAGCCGTTTTCCGCCTTTTCGTTGACGTCGTCCATCCCGAAGCCGAGGCCACCGACCGGGACGTCCGCCTCGATGGCGGCCGATCGGATCCGTTCGACGGCCTCCTCGACCTCTGGATGGTCGAATTCGCCCGGATGACCCAGCGAGACCGAGAGATCGAGCGGGCCGATGAAGATGAAGCCGAGTTCGGGGACGGCGAGGATATCGTCGAGTTCGTCGAGCGCGGACTGCGTCTCGATCGTGACCCCGACAACGACCGACTCGTCCTCGCTGGTCACGTAGTCGTCGGTCAGCCCCCAGCGGCTCGCTCGAGGGTTGGCCATGCCCCGGCGACCGGGTTCACCGTCGTACTCGAACCGGCCGGCCCGGACCGCCGCCTCGAGTTCCTCGCTGCTCCCGACCCGGGGGAGGAAGACGTTCCGCACGCCGGCGTCGAGTGCCTTCCGTACGAGCGCGGGATCGGTATCGGGGAGCCGAACGAGCAGTTCCGTCTCAGTGCCGTCGGCCGCCCGGAGCAGCTCCTCCAGCCGGCCGCCGTCGAAGGGACTCGGGCCGCCGTGTTCGAGGTCGATCCAGACGAAGTCGACGCCGAGCGCGGCGTAGAGTTCGACGACCGTCGGGCTGTACGTGTTCTCGAGGACGCCCAGCGCCACGTCGCCGGACTCGAGCGTCTCCCGAAGCGCGTTGGTTCGCGGATGCTGACTCACATGTCCGACTACACCGGCCACGGACTAAAGACCGGGGCCGAACGGGCGGCGGCGGGCGGCGTTCGGAGGCCGAACCGTCTCAGTCCTCTTTCCACTTGATCGAACAGCCTCGGGAGGGCTGCCACTCGAGGTCGACGTCCGCGCCGGCCAGTACGGCGTCGATCGCCTCGCGGATCTGGAAGCGACTCGGTTCGTCGTCGGGGTTGGGCGCGTCGTCGAGCCGGCCGTGGTAGGCCAGCCGGAACTCCCCGTTCTCGCGTTCGAACAGGAACGGATCCGGCGTACAGACTGCGCCGTAGGCTCGCGCAACCGCCTGACTCTCGTCGCGGAGGTAGGCGTCGTAGTCGATTCGGTCGTCTTCGACGAACTCCCGCATCTTCTCGAAGGAATCGTCGGGGTACTCCGCGGCGTCGTTGGGGTTGATCCCGACGACCGAGACGTCATCGTACTCGGCGGCCAGCTCGTTCAGCAGGTCGAACTTCGCCTGCGCGTACGGGCAGTGGTTGCACGTGAACACGACCAGCAGCGCCTCGTCGTCGGTGAAAGAGTCGAGCGAGTAGGTCTCGCCGTCGACGCCCTCGAGGTCGAACTCGGGGGCGGGGTCGCCGGCCTCGAGTTCGGACTCGGACTCTGTGAGAACCATAGTCGTCGATTCGTTTCGTTCGGCCTTAATCGTCACGTTCGGAGTGGTCGGTTCGAGTCCCGTCGACTCGAGACCGCCACAGCGGCCTAGCCGAACAGCTCCGCGAACTCGAGGAGCAAGCCGGGGACGACCAGCAGGGCGATTCCGCCGGCGATCAGGGCGAGCGGAACGATCAGGCCGATGTCGGTCAGCAGCCAGAGCCCGAGCCCGCCCAGGATCGCCAGCAGACCGACCAGTCGGAGCAGCCAGACGACAGCACCCTCGAGTTCCGAATCGGCGACGACGTCGGCGAGTTCGAGTACCTCGTCCATAGCCGTTCGGGGCTGGCTCCCGAAGCCACTTAATTCCGGCGCCGTTCCGGCAGATTCGATCCGTCGCGTTCCCCGTGACGACTTACATATTTGTACCCCGGGCCGCATCGACTGGGTATGAAGACGCTCGAGGTCACCGACGAACAGTACGCGTTCATCCAGTACCTCCGCGAGGAGATCTCCGAATCGGTCGTCGGCAAGTACGGCTTCGTCCGCGAGCAGGATGCAGTCCAGTTCCTGATCGACAATTTGGACGAGGACGTCGAGATCGACGCCGACGAGTTCGACTCCTCGGCGACCGACGACGTCGCGGCCTCGGTCGGGGCTGCCATCGACGGCGAGGCGGATCCCCACGACCTCGAGGAAGTCTCCTACGTCGAGGGCGAGGCGACGGGAACCGACGGGGTCGTGGACGACGCGGACGGGGACGAGGACCTCGAGTCCGAGTCGGACGATCCCGTGGAACCGGTCGACGACGATGCGAGCGACGCGGACGAAGGAGCCGATGACGACGGCGAGGACGGGGGAGGTGACGAGAGCGACGCGGACGACGAGAGCGACACCGACGGCGACGACGGATCCGACGATGACGGCTCCGCTGACGACGACGACATGTTAGACGAGATGATGAGCCTGCTCGAGACCCACGACGACAAGTGGGAGGAGGCGGCTTCGGCGGACTACCGGTATAGCGTCGACCTGCCGGACGGCTCGACCGAGCAGGTCCAGACGAAAGACGACGTGCGGGCGCTGTTGTTCAAGAACTACCGGTAGCCGAGTCCCGACCGATCGGTCACGAACGAACAACGTTAGACCTTTACTCGCGCTCGCGCTTGCAGGCAGTATGAGCGAACGCGAGGTGCTCGAGTTGCTTCGTGAGAACGCGCGATACTCCGCGGCCGACATCGCGCGAATGACCGACCTCGACGAGACCGAGGTCGAGGCCACCATCGAGGGACTCGAGGCGGCAGGCGTCGTCCGCGGGTACCAGGCGGTCGTCGACTGGGACAAGCTCGCCGACGAGCGCGTCCGAGCCGAGGTCGAGCTGAACGTCACGCTCGACCGCGAGACCGGCTACGACGACATCGCAGAGCGCCTCGCACGGTTCCCGGAGGTCAAAGCCCTCCGACTGATCAGCGGCGACTACGACTTCGACATGGAGGTCGAGGGCGACTCCATCCGCGAGGTCTCGCAGTTCATCAGCGAGAAGGTCGCGCCCGTCCCCGAGATCACCCAGACGGTCACCCACTACGTGATGACCTCCTACAAGGAAAACGGGATCGAACTCGGTGACGGCGAGGACGACGACCGGCTTTCCTTCTCGCCCTGACCATGAGCTTCGAACTGTCAGACCGGGTGCAGGCGGTTCCGCCGTCGGGCATCCGCCGGTTCTTCGAGATCGCCGACGAGCGCGACGATGTCATCTCGCTGGGCGTGGGCGAACCCGACTTCGCGACGCCGTGGGCGGCCCGCGACGCCGCCATCGCCTCCCTCGAGCAGGGCAAGACCTCCTACACCGCCAACCGCGGGAAGACCGACCTCCGCGAGGCGATCGCCGACTACGTCGCCGATCGGTTCGACCTGGGTTACGACCCCGACGAGGAGATCATCGTCACTGCCGGGGCCAGCGAGGCCGTCGATCTCGCCTTCCGGGCGTTCGTCGATCCCGGCGACACGGTCGCGATCGCCCAGCCCTCCTACATCTCCTACGAGCCCGGCGTGATCTTCGCCGGCGGCGAGGTCCTGCCGGTCCCGACGAGAGAGGAAGACGACTTCCGACTCACCGTCGAGGGACTCGAGGAGGCGGGCGCCGACGAGGCCGACGTCCTCGTCCTCTGTTACCCGAACAACCCGACCGGCGCGATCATGCCCGCTGAGGACCTCGAGCCGATCGCCGAGTTCGCCCGCGAGAACGACCTGCTGGTTCTCTCGGACGAGATCTACGCCGAACTGACCTACGACGGCGATCACACCTCGATCGCGACGTTCGAGGGGATGCGCGAGCGCACCATCGTGTTCAACGGCTTCTCGAAGGCCCACGCGATGACCGGCCTCCGACTGGGCTATGCGCTTGGCCCGGCTGACGCCATCGGCGCGATGAACAAGATCCACCAGTACACGATGCTGTCGGCCCCGACGACCGCCCAGTACGCCGCCCTCGAGGCGCTTGACTCCTGCGAGGACGACGTCCAGGAGATGGTCGATCAGTACGACCGCCGACGGCAGTTCGTCCTCTCACGATTCAGGGAGATCGGGATGGACGTCTTCGAGGCCAAGGGGGCGTTCTACTGCTTCCCCGAAGTCCCCGAGGGCTTCACTGCCGAGGAGTTCGCCGAGGAAGTGCTGCGCGAACAGGGCGTAGCCGTCGTCCCCGGCGACGTCTTCGGGACCGGCGGCGAGGGCCACCTGCGGATCTCCTATGCGACCGGCCTCGAGGACCTTCGGGAGGCGCTGAACCGGATCGAGGCGTTCGTCGCCGACAACGCCTGAGACGGTTCGAGGAGGGCGCTCGCGAGCCACGAGACGGACCACGAGGACGGTCGCGCCGCCGAGGGACAGCCGGCATCGGTCGCGGAGATCGACCATGGCGACGGTCCCCGCCGAGCGGACAGCGTACCCCCTTTCCGAACTGGATCGGATACCGCCCTCCGTCCGAGCCCCGCGCCACTCCCATGTTATCGACTCGCACATCGGCGCTCGGCCACGACACTGAAATAGGAGGTTTACTAACGATTCAGTAACTATCCGTCGATGATTCCAACGGTTGCGAGCGGCGACCGATTCGGGCTCGAGGGCGGGGCCACGCCGCTGGGGCGGGTGTGGGGTGGCGAGCCGTGACGATGCGGTCCGTTCCGATCGTGGATCGCGTCACCGACGCCTTCTTCGCCCTCGATACGGGCTTTCGATTCACCTATCTCAACGAGCGGGCGGAGACGTTGCTGAAACGCTCTCGAGAGGACCTGATCGGACGAGTCATGTGGGACGAGTTCCCCCAGACCGTCGAGACGCAGTTCCCCGAGGGCTTTCACCGCGCGATGGACGAACAGGTGCCGGTCTCTTTCGAAATCTATCACGCCCCCCTCGAGACGTGGTTCGAGGCGCGGGCCTACCCCTCCGAAACGGGCCTCTCCGTGTTCATGCGCGACGTCAGCGAGCGGAAGGCCCAGGAGACGACGCTCGCCCAACACGCCGCGGTCGTCGAGGCGATCCGCGACGCCGTCGTCACGCTCGATCGCAACCGCGAGATCATCACCGTCAACGGCGCGACCGAGTCGGTGCTGGGCGCGGGCCGCTCGACGCTCGTCGGCGAACACGTCGAGACCCTGACCGAAGTAGCGGGGATCGACGACGACGACGCCGTCGCGATCGGACGGGCGATCACCGACGTCGACGTCGGCAACGCCGCCCATCGCCAGCTCGAGTTGCCCTACGTCGGGCCCGACGGCGACGACCGGATGGGCGAGTTCCGGTTCGTTCCCGTCGAGGACAACGCCGCGACGGTCGCCGCGATCGTCCGGGACGTCACCGATCAACACGAGTACGACCGCGTCGTCACGTCGTTACACGAGGTCACCCGGTGGCTGCTCGAGTCCGACGACCCCGAGGAGATCTGTGCGATCGCCGTCCACGCCGGTAGCGACCTGCTCGATCTCCCCATCAGCGGCGTCTGGCTGCTCGAGGGGGAACAGGGCTACCTCGAGCCGGTCGCCGGTACCGCGGGGGCCCACGACGAGTTCGGCGGCCTCCCGCGGTTCAACCCCGGCGAGGGGTTGGTCTGGGACGTCTTCGAGGGCGGCGAGGTCCAACTGTTCGACGATCTCGGCGATACCGATGGACTCTACAACCCCGAGACGCCGCTTCGCTCGGAGATCATCGCCCCGATCGGAACCCACGGGGTCCTCATGACCGGCTCGTACGACCCCCACTGGTTCGACGAGACCGACGTCGATCTCATCTCGACGCTCGTCGAGAACACCCGCGCCGCCCTCGATCGGGCAAACCGGGAACGGGTCCTACGGGACCGCACGGCCGAACTCGAGCGCCAGACCGAACGCCTCGAGGCCGTCGCCGACATTCTCTCGAGCGACCTGCAACGGCAACTCGATGCCGTCGCCGACGCCCTCGCGGACGACGGGGCCGACGAGTGGGAGTTCCCGCTGGCGGAAGACACCGTCGAGACGACGCTCGACCGGGCCGAACGGCTCGTCGACGACGTCCGGGAATTTGCCCGCAACGCCTCCGCGGTCGGCCCGCGCAGCCGGCTCCGGCTGGAGTCGGCGATCGACGACGCGCTCGCCGAGTCCCGGCTGGATCCGGACAACGTCGTCGTCGACGCGCCGGCCGCGCTCCGGGCCGATCCCGACCGGTTCGTCCACCTCCTCGAGACGGCGTTCGACAGCGCGGTCGCTCGGGGGGACGGCGACGTGACGGTCCAGATCGGACTGGTCGGGGACGAAGACGGCAGCAGCCGCGGGTTCTTCCTCCTCGACGACGCCGCGGAGATCCCGCCGAACGCACACGATCGCGTCCTCGATCCGACCGCCGACGATGACACCGCGATCGACGGGCTCGGCCTTGCGCTCGTCCGGGCGATCGCCGAGGCCCACGACTGGACGTGTACAGTCACCAACGGCGACAACGGCGGCACCCGGATCGAAATCCGGGACGTGACGACCCTCGAGCGGGACCTCGAGTGACTCCTACTCCGAGCCGATCGACTCGCGGGTGATGTCCTGACAGAGCTGTCGGTAGCCGTCCTGTTCGAAGAGCTCCTGCATCGTGTCGTTGACCCGGACCCGGAGGACGGCCAGTCGGTCCTCGAGTTCGGCGTACTCCTGGCTCGACTGACGTTCGGCCGCGGTCTTTTGCTCGTCCAACAGCGCCTTCTTCGAGGCCAGCGCGAAGAACTCCTGGAGTTGCTCGTCGTGGGTCGAGCGAAGCAGCAACTGATCGATCACGTCGATGAGTTCCTCGCCCGAGACCGGCTTGACGAGGTAGTCGTCGAACCTCATCTCGACGATGTCGAAGTCCGGCTCGACGGCCGTCACCATCGCGACCCGGCAATCGAGGCTCCGCTCTCGGATAGTGTCGAGGACGGTATCGCCCGAGAGCCCCGGCATCCGCCGATCGAGCAACACGACGTCGATCGTCGCGTCGATCGCATCGAGCGCCTCGGTACCGTCGTAGGCCGTCCGGACGCGACACTCCTCCGCGAGCCAGGCGGCATAGAGGTCGGCGAGGTCGGGCTCGTCTTCGACGATCAGGACGGATGGGGTATCTGACATCGACGTTCCTCCGGCTGGGCCGTTCGCAGGGAATTTGTGCTGAACGAACATCAATATACCGGACAGTACCGGTAGTGAGACGGCCGTCGATCGGTGCGGCCGCCGGCTCCTCACGCCGCGACCGTCACTCGAGGCCGTGTTCGATCGTCGCGCGCCGCTCCCGGATCTCGGCGGCGTCGGTTTCGATCGTCCGGTCGCCGAGGGCGACGGACAGCGTCCCGTCGTCGGTCGCCGCACCGAGTTCGACGACGGGGGCGACCCCGTCGAACGCCTCGCGAACCGCCTCGACGGACGCGGTCTGGATCAGCGCGCGACCCGGCTGCTCGTGGAACAGTTCGCCGGCGGGGTCGTCGCCCGGCAGCGACACCGCGAGGCCGGCGTCGTCGGTGACCATCTCGGCGAGGGACACGGCGAGCCCGCCGTGGCTGACGTCGTGGACCGCGAGGGTCGACTCGTCGTCGGCGACCGCGGCGAGGGTCTCGATCAGGGCCGCGGGGTCGTCGGGCAGTTCGGGGAATCGATCGCTGCCCCCGAACTGTGCGAGGTACTCGGAGCCGCCCAGTCGGGCGTCGCCGGTCTCGAGGCCCAGATCGCCGACCAGCACCAGCTCGCCCTCGGGCGCGGCCGACAGCGGCGGCGCGTCGTAGCCCTCTTTCGATCCGACCAGCGCCAGCGTCGGCGTCGGCGGGATCGGGCCGGCGACGGAGTCGTTGTACAGCGAGACGTTGCCCCCGACGACCGGCGTCGAGAGGGTCTCGCACATCTCGGCGAGCCCGTCGACGATCCCCGTGAATCCGCCGTAAACGTCCGGCTTCTCGGGGTTGCCGCCGTTGAGACAGTCGACCGCGGCCAGCGGCGTCGCGCCCTTGGCCGCGACGTTGGTCGCGTTCTCGAGCGCGACCGCGCGAGCGCCCTCGTACGGCGCCGTCGAGGTCCAGTTCGGTGCGGCACCGGACGAGAGCGCCAGTCCCTGCTCGGCTTCCCGAACCGCAACGATTGCTGCGTCGTCGCCGGGGCCAACGCTCGTGCGGACGCCGACCTCGTGGTCGTACTGGCGGTAGACCCACCGCTTCGAGGCCGTGTTCGGGCTCGAAACGACGGCGTCGAAGGCGGCCGCGAGGTCGGCGTCGGGCAGGTCGGTCTCCGGTTCGACGGGGTCCTCGCTCTCGAGGTCGTTCATCGGCGCGCCCTCGCCGAGGAAGTAGGCGTCGACGTCGACGACCGTCTCGCGCTCTCCCGGCTCGCTTTGCTCGCCGGTCGAGTCATCCGAGGCGCGTTGCGCCTCGCTCCCCTCGAACGTACAGACGTAGTTGCCGTCGGTGACCTCGCCGATGACCGAACAGCCGAGATCGAACCGCTCGGCGATCTCGCGCACGCGGTCGACGTTCTCGGGCTCGACTTCGTAACACATCCGCTCTTGCGATTCGGCGAGCAGGATCTCGAGTGCGTTCATGTTCGGCTCGCGCTGGTGAACTCGCTCGAGTTCGATGCGGGCACCGAGGTCCGCTTTGGCGACCATCTCGCTCGAGGCCCCGCCGAGACCGGCGGCACCGAGGTCGCGAGCGGACTCGATCAGGCCCTCGTCGACGAGCGCCTCGTTGGCCTCGATGAGCAGCTTCTCGGCGTAGGGGTCGCCCACCTGGACCGCCGGCCGGTCCTCAGTCTCGGCGTCCTCCGCGAGGTCCTCGCTGGCGAAGCTCGCGCCGCCGAGGCCGTCGCGGCCGGTAGCGTTGCCGACGAGGACGAGCTTGTTCCCGGGTTCCTGGGCTTCGGCGGTGACCAGCCGATCCTCGTTCGTCAGCCCGACGCAGGCGACGTTGACCAGCGGGTTCCCCTCGTAGTCGGGGTGGAAGTCGACGCTGCCGGCGACCGTCGGCACACCGATGCAGTTCCCGTAGTGGCTGATCCCCTCGACGACGCCCTCGAAGAGGTACTTCGAGTGATCGTCGTCGAACTCGCCGAAGTACAGCGAGTCCGCGAGCGCGATGGGGTAGGCCCCCATCGAGAGCGTGTCCCGCACGATACCGCCGACGCCGGTCGCGGCACCGTCGAACGGGTCCACGTAGGAGGGATGGTTGTGGCTCTCGATGCCCATCGTGATGTACGTCGCGTCCTCGCCCTCCTCGCCGGGCAGCGCGACGACCGCCGCGTCGTCGCCCGGCCCGACGACGACCTGCTCGCCCTCGCTGTCGAAGGCCGACAGCAGCGGTCGCGAGGAGCGGTACGCGCAGTGTTCGCTCCAGAGGTTCTCGAACAGCGCCGCCTCCGCTCGAGTCGGTTCCCGCCCCAGCTCGGAAACGACGAGTTCGCGGTCCGAATCGGCAAGACTCATTCACCTAGGTGGTGAAAGTCGGCCGGTAAATGGGTTTCTATATGCACGTTCATGGATATGCTCGGTCGGATTCGCCGACCGCGGCTGCCGGACCGAGTCGTTTTTGATCAGGCCGCCTAAACGTACGTCCGTGCTGTCGGTCGAACTCCACACGCACTCGTCGCTGTCCTACGACGGCCGCGACCCGGTCGAACTCATCCTCGAGCAGGCCGAGGCCATCGGGCTGGACGCGATCGCCGTGACGGACCACGACGAGATCGACGCGAGCCTCGAGGCCGCCGAACTGGCCCCCGAGTACGGACTGGTCGGCATTCCGGGCATGGAAATCTCGAGTAAAGCCGGCCACGTGCTGGGCCTGGGCCTCGAGGAGGCGGTCCCGCCGGGGCTGTCCTTCGAGTCGACGCTCGAGGCGATCCACGAGCAGGGCGGCCTCGCGGTGATCCCCCACCCGTTTCAGGAGTCCCGACACGGCGTCATGGCCCGTATTTCCCGGGAACAGCTCGCGCTGGGCGACGCGATCGAGGTCTACAACTCGCGGCTGTTTACCGGCCGCGCGAACCGACAGGCCGAGCGCTACGCCCGGTCGCGGGAGCTACCGATGACCGCCGGCAGCGACGCCCACATCAGCGAGATGGTCGGACAGGCGGTCACCCGGGTCGACGCCGACGAGCGCTCGACCGACGCGATCCTCGCAGCCATCGCCGACGGCCGGACGACCGTCGAGGGAAAGCGGACGCCGTGGCGGATCAGCGTCCAGCAGTTCGCCGGCGGCGTCACGCGACGACTGAGCCGCGTTCTGAGTATCCTCCGATGACCGACGACCTCCGCGGCGACCGAACGACCATCCGCGACGCGATATCGCGGGCCGACCCGCTGCCCGGTGGATCCGGGTTCGCCGGGCGCATCGACGACCGGCTCGTCCGCGACGTCCTCGGTCGCGAGCCGCTGTTCGTCGACGCCAGCGAGCCCGCGGGCGAGGGACGGGCGTGGGCGTTCGAACCGGCCCCGCTCGAGGAGCCAGTCCTCTTTCCGGCCGGCGCGGCCGTACCCGTCGCCGATCCCCTTCCCGAGCCGGAATCGTACTGGTCCCTGCCCGATCCCGAGCCCCGTGGCCCCGAGCCCGCCCTCGCGGCCCTCGAGCGGGCGATAGAGACGGCGGCCGACGCCGCCTTGGGGGTCGACCGCGATATCGCGGTCGCCTTCTCCGGCGGGGTCGACTCGGCGCTGGTCGCCGAACTGCTCGACGCGCCGCTGTACGTCGTCGGCTTCCCCGACAGTCACGACGTCGAAGCCGCGCGGACGGCCGCCGACGCGATGGGCCGCGAGCTCACGGTCGTCGAACTCGAGCCCGCGGACCTCGAGCGGGCGGTGCCGGAGGTCGTGCGAGCGACCGGGCGGACGAACGCGATGGACGTCCAGATCGCCCTGCCGCTGTATCTGGTCGGTGAACGCGTCGCCGCCGACGGGTTCGACGCGCTCGCGGTCGGGCAGGGCGCGGACGAACTGTTCGGCGGCTACGAGAAGGTCGTCCGACTCGACCACCGGGTCGCGGCCGAGACGGTTCGGGGGGCCGTTCGGGAGGGAATCCGGAGCCTCCCCAACCAGCTCCCGCGGGACATGCTAACGATCGAAGCGACGGGGCTCGAGCCCGTCGCGCCGCTTCTCCACGACGCCGTCGTCGAGGCGGCGCTCCGGCTGCCCGACGAGTTACTGGCCGACGCCGAGGAACGGAAACGCGGCTTCCGCCGCGTCGCGGCCGAACACCTCCCAGCCGAAGTCGCCCAGCGGGACAAGAAAGCCGTCCAGTACGGCAGCCTCGTCGCCCGCGAACTCGACCGCCTCGCCCGACAGGCCGGCTACAAGCGCCGGATCGACGACCACGTCGACAAGTACGTCGCCGCGCTGTGTTCGGACGGTCCAACCGAGCGCGACGAGAATTAGGACGGCAGCGGGCAGAGGCTCGCGGTGAAGATCACCGTCTCGGCGGTCTCGTTTCTCGCGCCGTGGTCGACACCGCGCTCGTGGTGGACGACGCCGGGCGCGTCGATCGCCTCGCTTTCGTCGCCCTGGACGACGGTTACCGTCCCCTCGAGGACGTGAAAGACGTTCGTGCTATCGGGGTGGTCGTGGGCCTCGAGTTCCGCGCCCGGTCCGAGGACGAAGGCCTTCACCAGGACGTCGTCGCTGACGGCCAGTTCCGCGGTCTCGACCTCGCCGTCGGCCGGCTCGAGGTCGGCGATCGGTTCGGCGTAGCTATCGAGCATGTGGAATCCTTCGCTCGAACACACTATAACGCTCGGGGAACGGCCCCGATAGAAGTCGACACGCCGGGCGACGACCGCGACCGTCGAGGGTTCAGTCTTCGGTCTCGGTCGGCAGCTTGTTCGTCGGTTCGTGGGAGACGTTCTCCGAGACTTTGCGGCGGTTCTGCTCGCCGATCCGGTCGGCGATCTCGCCGACGACGTCCTCGAGGGAGCCTTGGACCTCGCTGTCGTCGTCCTTGACGAGGGCCCCTTCGCTGCCGTCGGCCCCGAAGTCGGGGTGGATCGGGATCCGACCCAGCAACGGCACGTCGTACTTGTCGACGATGGTGTCGGCCCCGCCGGTCCCGAACAGTCCGTGCTGGTCGCCACAGGACGGACAGACGAACGAACTCATGTTCTCGACGACGCCCAGTACCGGCGTGTCGTGTTTGTTGAACATCTGGATCCCCTTGCGGGTGTCGTCCAGCGCCATCTCCTGGGGTGTCGTGACGACGACTGATCCGGTCACCGGCATCGACTGCAGCAGGTTCAGCGTCGCGTCGCCGGTCCCCGGCGGCAGGTCGACGATGAGGTAGTCGAGTCGGCCCCACTCGACGCCCTCGAGGAACTTCATCATGAACTTGTTGACCATCGGCCCGCGCAAGATTGCGGGGTCGTCCTCGTCTTCCATCATCATCCCCATGCTGATGACGCGGACGCCGTCGGACCGCGGCGGGACGATCTCCTCGTTGGGCGTGACACCGGGGTCGCTCTCGACCGGCAGGATCTGGGGGACGTTCGGCCCGTGGATGTCGGCGTCGAGCAGCCCGACCATCGCGCCGCGTTTCTGGAGGCCGGCCGCGAGGTTGGCCGCGACCGTCGTCTTGCCGACGCCGCCTTTCCCCGAGGAAACGGCGATGACGTTGCGAACCCGCGGGAGGACCTCCTGATCGAAGCCGTGGTCCTCGTCGACGTGTGCCCGCAGGTCGGGCTCGAGGCCGGCGTCTTCGATGACCTCACGGACCCGGTTGCCAAGCTCCAGCTCTGACGGCGCATACGGCGCGTTAAAGGCCAGCGAGATCCGGGCAGTCTCGTCGTCGATCCGGACGTCGTTGACCAGCCCCAGCGAGACGATGTCCTCGCCGATGTCGGGATCCTCGACCCCCTCGAGTTTGATTTCGAGTTCGTGTTCGGTGATGCTCATAGTGGCTGTGTGCTACGAATAAAGGGGGTCGAACGGGATACGTGTGATGGTTCGGAACTCGAAGCTGCCGCTCGAGGCGCGGACGTCCGGGCGCGAAAAAACGAAAAATCGGGTGTTCGAACGCGATTCGACTCGTTACGGCGGGCCGACGCTGCTGAACGGCTCGGGCAGGCCACCGTAGAAGACGAACCCGATCAGCAGGGTCAAGACGAACATCCCGACCCACATCGAGGTCGTCAGACCGACGAGGTAGCCAACGCCCATCAGTCCGGACTTCGTGTCGCGGGGTTCACCGAGGAACCACGCCGCGAGCATGATGTAGACCGGAACCAGGATGATCGCGAAGATGACCCAGGTCCCTTCGTTGGCGAAGCCGGTGAAGCCGCTGGTCCCATCGTAGCCGTGGTACAGCAGCGTCGACAGTGTCAGTGCTGAGCTCATGCTTCCACCTCCTGTTCGGTCGCGTCGTCACTGTGTCCGTGGTCGCCACGCATGTGTTCGATCGCGTGGAGTTCGACCACGGGGACGAGCTTCGAGAGGTTGAGGAATAATAGTGCAACCAATCCGGCCGTCCCGACGAGCGAGAGCCATTCGATCGCGCTCGGGAAGTAGGTCCCGGGCGTGTTGGCGTAGATGTCGAACGTGGGGTGCAGGAACCCTTCGACGACGAACAGGATCTTCTCGGTCAGCGTCGCGGAGAGGATCGCGACGCTGGCGACGAGCGCCCGTTTCTTACTGAACAGCGACGGGCGGATCGCCTGCAGGAAGATGTAGACGAGCGTGAGGAACGCCATCCCCATCGCCAGCTGGTACAGCGGGTGGGCCATCTTCGCTTCGGCCGCGACCGCGCTGTTGGTCGGACCGAGGAAGACGCCGTTGATGTTCGCTTGCAGCTGGAACCAGAGGAACAACAGCGTGAAGAAGCCGAGCCAGAGGAGTAGCCCGCGGAAGATGTCGTCGGTGATGATGTGGTCCCAGTCGTAGGCGCGACGGAACGCGTAGGAGATGATCATCACGCCGCTGATCGCCGACATCAGCGCGATAGAGAGGAACATCGGCCCCTGAATGCCGCCGCTCCAGGCGGGCATCGCCGGGAGCAGTGCGAACAGCCACGGAATCACGCCGCCGTGGAGCAAGAGCGGGGCCATGATGATGACCGCCGCTGCGAGCCACCAGACCATCCGGTCGATGACTTGGTCTTCCTTCTCGGAGTAGCCGATCGTCATGATCTTGTAGACCGGCTCGAACATGTCCGGCAGATCGTCGCGCAGGCGACTGATGTCGTAACGCAGCGTCAGTCCGAGGTACGTCGCCGACAGCACGAAGTAGGCCGTAATGACCGTCACGTCCCACACCAGCGGCGAGTTGTTGACCGTGATGTGGTAGTGACCGATGACGCTCGTGACCATCCGGTCCGGCCGACCCATGTGAACCAGGATGTAGAACCCGGCGGCCGAGAGCCCGCCGATCGTCGTCATCTCCGCGAGTCGAGCGATCGGCATGTATCGGTCCATGCCGAGCAGGCGCACTGCAGCGGAGAGGATAATACCGCCGTGTGCGACACCGACCCACCAGATGAACGCGCCGATGTACAGCCCCCACGTCGAGCCACCGCCGCTCCCCCAGTCGCCGAGGCCGGTGACGATCAGCCCCTGCTGGAGCTGGTAGGCCCACGCGATGAGGAAGGCGACGAGACCCAGTGCAGCGGCCCCGTACAGGATGAAGTACTTCTTCGTGAGCGTGTTGATCGGGCGGAGGATGTCCGCTTCGGTCGGTTCCTTCGTGCTCATAGGGACACCCCGTCGACGTGTCCGACCGTCTCCTTGTCAAGGTACTCCTGGCGCTTGTCGAGCAGGTCGACGTCCTCGTACTTGGTCGGCCCCTCGACCTGATGGGCCTCCGGCCCGGGCTGGGTCCCGAGGTAGGTGACGTTCGGGTTCGTCCCGATGTCCTCGAGCAGCTGGAACGAACTCGGGTCGCCGGCGTACTGCTCGAGTCGGATCTGGGCGGCGTTCCCGATGTCGTCTACCTGGTCCAGATCCAGCGTCTCGCGGGCGCTCTCGCTTTCGAGGTCGACGTACTCCTCGAGCGCGGTGACGAACTCGAGGACCGTCTGTTGTTGCTCGAGGATGCTGTTGTTCTCCTCGTCGCCGGGATCGGTTTCGGTATCCCGGCTCTGGATCTCGATCGCCTTCGCGACCGCGACCGTGGTCTCGTCGAGGTCCGCGTCTTCGGTGCTGTCGATCGCCTCGATGGCGGCCTCGAGACTGTCGCCGTCGCTGACGTTGCTATCGACGACGTCGGGCGACGGAACATTGGCGTTGATGTCGATCACCGCGCGGCTCTTGGTCGGGTACTCGCGGTGCTGGGAGGGGTCGCTGGCCTCGTCCTTGACGTTCCCGAACTGGATCGCGTCCGGCGGACAGGCCGTTTCGCAGGCGGTCGTTCCGACATTCTCCTCTCCCTGTTTGCCGTCCTGCATGGACGGACACATCGTACACTTGCTCATCACGCCACGGGGCGCTCGGCTGTCGACCCAGCGCTCGCCGTGTTCGTACTCGGCGTGGGTGATCTCGTCGGGATCCTCGGGGTCCTCGAGGCCGTCGATGTCCTCGTAGGCCACGTCGGGGTCGTCCCACTGGAAGTAGTTGACGCCGTAGGGACAGGCGACCTGACAGTAGCGGCAGCCGATACAGACGTCGTAGTCGGTCAGGACGAGTCCGTCCTTGTCGCGGGTGTGGCGGGCCGTGGTCGGACAGACCTTCTCACAGGGGGCGTCCGTGCAGTGCTGGCACGGCCGCACGAGCATGTTATAGTCGCTGAGGCGGTTGAACTGGCTGTTAGTATCGGTATTCCCGCCGTCGCTGGCACCGGAGTGGTTCTCGTCCTCCCAGGCCATGACGTACATCCAGTTGACCCCCTGGTCGAGGTCGTTCTCCTGGGAACAGGCGGTCATACAGGAGAGACAGCCGTCGCAACGGTCGAGGTCGATCGTCATCCCCCACTGGGTGTCGCTTTCCTCAGTGGTCTCCTGTCGGGGCCCCTTCTCCGCCGCGAGGCTCTGTTCGGGACCGTCCGCGGCAGTCCCGAACGCGCCCATCCCGACGGCCGCAGCGCCGACGCCCATCTTCTTCATGGTCTCACGACGGGTCTCTTCGCCGTCGCCGTCGAACTTCTCGAGCATGCTGGCGGCGGTGCCTTTCGCCTCCTCTTGGGCCGCCTCGTAGGCTTCCTTGGTCGGGCGTTCGTCCTCACCGAACTCCTCCATGACCTCCTCGTGGTAGCGATCGTGGAATTCGGCCTCGGAGAGTTCGCCCTCGGTGACCCGCATCGCGTCCTGGGCCATCTTCATACCGAGTTCGCTGTCGTACTCGGTATCGTCGAGCATCGACTCGAGTTCGTCTTCCCACTCCTCGCCGAGCGGGTGGAATGATTCGTCGTCCGTACTCATTAGATCAGAACACCTCTGTATATGACACTGGTGTCATGCCGGGGCTACTCGACGGCATGCACTTCAAATCGTTCATTTGTGGATCCTCACTCCGGCACTCACAACCCTACTCGGATGAAGCATCGAGCCGATTTCCAACGCCTGAGAATCAATACGACTATGTTCGCAAGTATAAGTGGTGGGTGCTATATTAGCGGCTGATTCGAGCGTCGAACGCCCGGACCGCGCACACGAACGTACCGAAATACGACCCGACTTAGCTGGTCGCGAGTTGCTCCTCGAGTTCTTCCTCGTCGTCGAGGCCCGGAAGGTCCTCGACGAACCGCTTGACGATCGATTCTTCGGCCCGGTGGAGCGTCTCGCTGCAGGTCGACTTGGCGATGTCCAAGTGGTCGGCCAGATCGGTCAGCGAACAGCACCGCGGGGTGTCGTAGTAGCCCTCGTCGACCGCGGCGACGACGACCTCGAGCTGGCGTTCGGAGAGCAGTTGGCTCTCGTGGAGCCGTTCGCGGACGTGTTCGATCCGGTACTGGAGCCCGAAGTGTTCGAGCTGTTCGGCGAGTTCGGCGAGTCGCTCGCGGGAGCCGGTCACCTCGATCTTCGCTTCGCCGTCCTGAATCTCGACCGGCAACTCGATGGGCATCCCCGACTCTCGAGAGGAGAACAGCAACAGCGGGGCCGTCGTCTCGAAGTGGACCGTCGCCTCGTCGTCGCTCCACTGGGCCAGCGTGAGTTCGGTGAGCTGGGGGTGATCGTTCATGTCCTCGATCACCTCGGGCACGGACGAGCCGGCGATCCGAACGAGGGCGAACCCGGACTCGGAGCCGGGGACGGCGGCCAGCACCCGGAAGGTCGATTCGGGGTAATCCGTCGATATCTGTTGGATCCAGACCTCCTCGGGCATCGTGAGACTGAGTGTTGCTTGGGCCATACGAACGTGTTCCGTTCGAATCTATATCCCGGTAGCTACGAATATGTTCGCCCGCTTCCTACCGCGTGGGAAGGTTCTCCGGCTCGAACACGTTCGGACGAACGACCATCGCTTCACGGCCGAAACGTGAAACCGATGGCGACCGAATCCACCGAACGAACGCTCGACGTCCGCGAGATCGATGGACCGCCGTTCGACGACATCGTGGCCGCCCTCGAGGAGTTGGAGACCGGACAACGGCTCCGGCTGATCGCGCCGTTCGAGCCGGAGCCGCTCTACGAGGTCCTCGACGATCGCGGATTCACGCACGAGAGCGAAGAACGAGAGAGCGGCGTCTGGTACGTCTACATCGAACGCGCGTAGGTTTCGCGGGCCCGTGCTCGACTCTGAGGCGAACACATTCGTGCAAACGTCGATGCGGGACTCGACCCGAGTACGGGTTGCATGACGCGACTCGACGTCAGGGACATCCCGCCGGTGAACCGTCATCCGACCATCCACGACGAGTTCGAGGCCCTCGAGCCGGG
This sequence comes from Natrinema mahii, assembly GCA_000690595.2. Lineage (GTDB taxonomy): Archaea > Halobacteriota > Halobacteria > Halobacteriales > Natrialbaceae > Natrinema > Natrinema mahii. The sequence continues at coordinate 332,474 of JHUT02000002.1, forward strand.
CGAGACGTTGACGATCGTCAACGATCACGAACCCAAGCCGTTGTTCTACGAGTTCGAGGCCGAGGTCGAGAGCTTCGACGCCGACGGCTACGAGGTCGAACGGGTCGCACCCGATGAGTTCGTCGCGACGTTCCCGAAAGTAGAGACCTGACCCGGCCGCCCGGTCGGCCACGCTGATCGCCGACCGAACACGTGCGGGAGTAGAGATAGCCGACACTGGACCGAACCACCACCTATGCAATCGCTGGCCTCGATCGTCGACCGAACCGACGCACCGGACGACCGACCGCAGGAGACGATCGACGTCCGGTCTGCCGGGCCGCCGGAGCCGCTCCAACGCACGCTCGAGACGCTCGTCGAACTGCCCGACGAGACGGTTCTCGTCCAGCGAAACGACCGCGTTCCCCAGTTCCTCTTCCCGAAACTGGACGACCGTGGCTACGGCTACGAGACGGTCGAACGCGACGACGACGTCGTGACCGTCATCTGGCGTGTCTAACATTGTACATCTGATCGCAGACCGCATCGCGATCAGTGTGTAACTCGTTTCAGTGGCCACTAGAGTCCTCGAGCGCCGCACGGACCGACGGGACGGGTCGGGATCGCCGGTGGCCCGGTATCACCGGGGCCGGTCAATCAGCCAGATGTGTGCGGATTTCGTCGGTGAGCCGAGCCGGCGCTTCGTGGGGGACCCAGTGGCTCGTCTCCGGGAGCAACTCGAGCCGACCGTCGGCACACAGCATCGCACTGTCGACCGCCAGCGAGGGGACGAGCGCGACGTCGTCCTCACCCCAGACGACGAGCGTCGGCGGCTCGATCGAGTCGGTCTGCATCCGGGGCGGATACCGGGCGGCCGCTCGATACCAGTTCAGCATCGCCGTCAGCGCCCCCGTTCGGTTCCAGGCCTGCCGGTAGCGCACCAGTTCGTCGTCGCTGAACGTACCCGGCGCGGCGGTCCCCCGAAGCGCCCGCTCGAGGGCGCGGTAGTCGTCGTACCGGGCGACGCGTTCGGGAAACCACGGCAACTGGAACGAGAGGGCGTACCAGCTCCGGCGCAGTTGCGCCGGGTTCGACAAGAGCTGGCGGCGGTAGGCGGTAGGATGTGGGGCGTTCGCGATAGTCAGTCGGTCGACGACCTCGGGGTGGCGGGCCGCGACCGACCAGGCGACCATGCCACCCCAGTCGTGGCCGACGACGGCCGCCCGTTCGCGTTCCTCGGTCCCGATCAGCTCGACCACGTCCCGCGTCAGTTCGGCGAGCCGGTACGAACTGACGCCGTCGGGCTTCTCGCTTCGATTGTAGCCGCGCTGATCGGGCACGACGACCCGATAGCCGGCCTCGACGAGCGGCCCGATCACCCGCCGCCAGCCGTACCAGAACTCGGGGAAGCCGTGGAGCAAGACCACCAGCGGCGCCGACTCCTCGCCGGCGGCGACGACGTGTAGGTCGACCCCGTTGACCGGTCGGCGACTCGAGTGCAGTTCGACCGACGGAACGGCCGCCTCGAGCGCCGCGTCCGACGCACTCCCGTGTGGTTTCATGTCTTCGCATCCACCGAGAGCCGATATATCGGTTCGGGTCGATCGCGCTCGAGTCCTCCGTTCGGGCCGGTATCGACGCAGACGGCTTTGTGCGCGTGATGCCGACCGTCGGTTCGCCCGGCAGGAGTGCGCATCAGGTCCAGACGTGGAGACAGTCGGTCGAGCAGAAGTGGAGGTCGACCGACTCCCGCCCGTCGGGCTCGACGTAGGTCGTCAGCGTGTACGCGACCGCATCGGACTCGCAGTTGTCACAGTGCATACTGCCACGGTCGCCACGATCGCCCTTGAGTAGCAGCCGATTAAACTCCCGTTCCCGTGACTGTTCGACGAGTAAGACAGTGTTAGAACGCGACAATCACGTGTTGACCGCCGGTCGCGACGCCGCTCAGGCCGGCGCGCCGCCGTCGGCCTCGAGCAGTTCCTTGTAGCGGTTCCGGATCGTGACCTCGGAGATGCTGGCGACGTCACTGACGTCGTTCTGGGTGACCTTCTCGTTGGTCAGGAGTGCGGCGGCGTAGACGGCGGCCGCGGCGAGGCCGACCGGCGACTTGCCGCTGTGGACGCTGCGTTCCTTGGCCGTCGATAGGAGGTCGCGAGCGCGGCGTTCGGTCTCGTCGGAGAGCTCGAGGTCGCTGGCGAACCGGGGGACGTAGCTCTCGGGATCGGCCGGCTGGACCTCGAGGCCGAGTTCCCGGACGACGTACCGGTAGGTGCGGGCGATTTCGGCTTTCTCGACGCGGGAGACGGCGGCGATCTCGTCGAGACTGCGGGGGGTGCCGGCCTGGCGGGCGGCGGCGTACAGCGACGCCGTGGCGACGCCCTCGATCGAGCGGCCCGGCAGCAGATCCTCCTCGAGGGCGCGCCGGTAGATCACGCTCGACGTTTCGCGGACGGTGTCGGGCAGGCCGAGCGCGCTGGCCATCCGATCGATCTCGCCCAGCGCCTGCTTGAGGTTGCGCTCTTTGGAGTCGCGGGTACGGAACCGCTCGTTCCAGGTGCGCAGGCGCTGCATCTTCTGGCGCTGGCGACTCGAGAGCGAGCGGCCGTAGGCGTCCTTGTCTTGCCAGCCGATGTTGGTCGAGAGCCCCTGGTCGTGCATCATGTTGGTCGTCGGCGCGCCGACGCGGGACTTTTCGTCTTTCTCAGCGGCGTCGAACGCACGCCATTCGGGGCCGCGGTCGATCTCGTCTTCCGCGACGACGAGGCCGCAGTCCGTACAGACCGTCTCGGCGCGTTCGTCGTCCGAGACGAGGCGGCCGCCACACTCGGGACACTCGGTACGCTCGTCGGCGGTCTCGGTCGATGCCTCGGGCTCGGTCTGGCGGGGCTCGTCGCTTCGGGTACGGATGGGCGTATCTGTCATTGTCAGCGGACGGGTACCGGTGGCTGGAAAACGTTCTCGCAACCCATATAACGGAATCCTGTCACTTAAATGCCCGGATCGAGGCGGTCCGCGGCGGTCGGCGGACGGTTCGACGGCCCCGCGGTATCGAAACCCTTACTCTCCGGAGGCCGGTCTGACCACGTATGAGCGACGACGCCGTCAGTCCCGAGGAGGTCCGCCACGTCGCGGAGCTGGCCCGCGTCGACCTCGCCGACGAGGAGGTCGACCGGTTCACCGGGCAGTTCGCGGACATCCTCGAGTACTTCGAGACCCTAGACGAGGTGCCGGCAGTCGATCGGGACGCCGATCTCGCGAACGTGATGCGGCCCGACGAGGAACGCACATCGCTCGACAGCGAGGACGCGCTCCGGAACGCGCCGGAAACCGAGGACGGCTACTTCAAGGGGCCGAACGTCTCGTAACCATGTCCGAGGATATTTTCATCACCGAGGAGCGAATCGAGGGAGCCGACGACGGCCCGCTCGCCGGTCGAACGGTCGCCGTCAAGGACAACATCTCGACCGAGGGCGTTCGGACGACCTGTGGCTCGAAGATGCTCGCCGAGTACGTCCCGCCCTACGACGCGACGGTCGTCGAGCGGCTGAAAGACGCCGGTGCGACCATCGTCGGCAAGGCCAACATGGACGAGTTCGGCATGGGGACGACCACCGAGACCTCGCACTTCGGTGCGACGGACAACCCCGCCGCGCCCGGCCACGTTCCCGGGGGCTCCTCGGGGGGTTCCGCGGCCGCCGTCGCTGCCGGCGAGGCCGACCTCGCGCTGGGGTCGGACACCGGCGGCTCGGTCCGCTGTCCCGCTGCCTTCTGTGGCGTCGTCGGCATCAAGCCCACCTATGGGCTGGTCTCGCGGTACGGACTGGTCGCCTACGGCAACAGCTTGGAGCAGATCGGTCCCTTCGGCGAGACCGTCGCGGACGCCGCCGAACTGCTTGACGTGATCGCCGGCAGCGACGAGCGCGATGCGACGACACGCGAGGCGCCGCTCGAGGCCGGCGAAACCTACGTCGACGCCGCGACCGGCGACGTCGACGGGCTCTCGATCGGCGTTCCGACGGAGCTGCTCGAGGGGGCCGACGAGGGCGTCGTCGAGACGTTCTGGGACGCCATCGCCGACTTAGAGGACCGCGGTGCGGAGTACCACGAGGTCTCCCTGCCGTCCGTCGAACACGCCGTCGAGGCCTACTACGTGATCGCGATGTCGGAGGCGTCCTCGAACCTCGCACGGTTCGACGGCGTCCGCTACGGCCAGTCGGGCGGCTACGACGGCAACTGGAACGAGACCTTCGCGAAAGCGCGGGAGGAGGGCTTCGGCGACGAGGTCAAACGGCGGATCCTGCTGGGCACCTACGCGCTCTCGGCCGGCTATCACGACAAGTACTACAAGAAGGCCCAGGACGCCCGGGCGTGGGTCAAACAGGACTTCGACGAGGCCCTCGACGGGGCGGACGTCCTCGCCAGCCCGACGATGCCGGTGCCGCCGTTCGAACTCGGCGAGAGCCTCGACGATCCCCTGCAGCTGTATCTCGCCGACGCGAACACCGTGCCGGTGAACCTCGCGGACCTGCCCGCGATCTCGGTGCCGGCCGGCGAGACAGACGGGCTCCCCGTCGGCCTCCAGCTGATCGGCCCCGCCTTCGGCGAACGGCGGCTGATCCGGGCCGCGAGCGCGCTCGCCTGAGACGGATTGCCGTCCCGATGTCCCGGCGCAACCGCTGCCCGGGTCACGGTTGGGCCGGCAATGACTGATAGGTAACCGTCTGAACGACGGATAGATTTTTGTGTCCGTCTGTCAATCATAGGCGTACCGAACGGTTCACTCGAGGAGACTCATGAAAATCGCACAGGATCAGGAGGTCGAATTCGACGAGTTCTCGCGGGCGTGTGACCTCGTCGAGAGCTATTTCGGGGAGACGATCGACGACGTCGCGTTGCACGCGCCGGTTTCCCGCCGGCAGCTCATCGCCGTCCTCGCGCGCGCACAGCTGTCGGGTCGACAGTTCGCGATCGACGGCCTGACCGAGGAGGGCGAGGTCGTCTACCAGTCAAACGACGAAACGCTACTGTGGCTCGACGGCGGATTCTGGACGGATATGCGCGGCCAGCACCACCTAGAGCCCGACGAGGGCCGGGCCGCACGAGAGGTCCACCGGCGGCTCATCGAGGCGTTAGACGGCGACGTCCCCTACTACAACCGCGAACGCGACCCCTTCGTTCTCATCGAACGGCTCGATCCCTACGAGTGATCGATTCCGCCGAGGTCGGCTTCCGACCCGACTCGCCGGTCCCGTCGTCCGGCGTATTCATGTCTCGCGCTTATTCAGCAACGAGCCGTAACTAGCCCGTGTCCGTCGCACCGGATCCCGCCGAGATATTCGATCGGGCGGTTACCGAGGGGCAGCGGCGACTCGGGCAGTCGCTGCTCGAACTCGCCGCGACCAGCTTCATCGCGGGGTTTACGATCGTCTTCGGCATCGTCGCGCTCGGTGTCGTCGACGGGCTCGTCGAACCGCAGTTCGGCGAGGCCGCACACGTCGCGGGCGCGCTCACCTTCGGCATCGGCATGGTGTTTCTGGTCGTCGGCCGCACGGAACTGTTCAACGAGAACTTCTTCGACCCGGTCGCGGCGGCGACCGCTCGGGACGGGTCGTGGCTGTTGCTCCCGCTGGGTCGGCTGTGGACGGTCACGCTCGTCTTCAACCTCGTCGGCGGGTTCCTCTTCGCGGTCGTCTTCGCCGTCGACGGGGTGCTGCCGCCGGAGTCGGCACACGCGCTGTCCGGCACCGCCGAGGGCATCGTCAACCGACCGGCGAGGGGAATCTTCGCGAGCGCGATCGTCGGCGGGGCGCTCGTGAGCCTCCTGTCGTTCCTCCTGGCGGCGGCCGACAGCATCGGAAGCCGGCTCGCGCTGGCCTACCTCGTCGGCTTCCTGTTGGCGCTTGGCCCCTTCGACCACGTTGTCGTCACCGCGATCCACGTCTTCTTCGGGTACCTCTTCGACGCGGCGATCGGTTCCGGCGCGCTCGGGGAGACGATCGTCGTCTCGGCCGCCGGTAACGTCGTCGGCGGTATCGGGCTGGTCACGTTCGCTCACGTCGCGCAGGTGCGGGGCGCGGACGGACGCGACGACTGACCGGGGCGAGACCCAGCGCTCGAGTGACTGGCGACCGGAAACCGGCGACCGATGAAAGAGAGGGGAGCCGCGACTGCGGGCGACGAGTCACTCCTCGTAGGCGAGGTTCATGATCCACTGGGAGAAGGCGTCGCTGTTGGGGTCGACCTCCTCCTCGCCGATAAACGGCGAGAGCATGTCGCCGGCCATCAGCAGGGTGAAATCCAGGTCGCGAGCGGTCGGCGAGATGTAGTAGGTGTTGTGTCCCTCGTAGACGGTCTCCTCCCGGTCGACCAGTTCCTTCTCGACGAGCGACTCGACGATTCGACTGCCCTTCCGCGAGGAGACGTCCAGTTCCTTCCAGAAGTCGCTCTGGTGGATGCCGCCGGACTCGCGGACGAGTTCGAGGCCCGCGCGCTCGGCCTCGGTGAGTTCGGCTTCGGCCGCGGACACGCTCACGGCCACCACCTCGCCGTGTGCGTCGCTACAGGCAGGAGTGCGTCCATACCCATACCAGATAGTGCGAGCCGCTTAAATGTGCCCTTCGCCGTCGATCGGCGAGTCCGCTCTCTCGTCCTCGACGGCACCCGACGCGCGTTCGGGGAGGGACACCGCGTCGTAGCTCGTCCGACAGGGCGGGCCCGGCGCGAACTCGTATCGCGTCGTCTCGGGGCCGAGCGCGAGCAGCGACGACGAGCGGGTCCCGAACCCGTCCTGGTGAATACAGACGCCGTAGTCGTGGTCCGAAAGCACCGCGGCCCCGCGCTCGAGCCAGTCGCCGACGGTCTCGTCCGGGTCGGGCGCGAGCGCCGTCCGGACCGCGCGGGCGTTGGCCGCCTGCTCCCGTCCGACCGCCGCTCGGCCCGCGGGGACGTCGACGTCGTCGTCGACCGCGACGTTGACGACGACGTGGACGCCGGGTCCGAACTCGGTCAGTGCGAGATCGCCGTCCCACTGGTAGCAAACCGCGGCGTCGGCGTCGGCGACGACCAGATAGAACCCGTTGTACTCGTCGGCCTCGGTCGCGTCCGCCACGATCGAGCGCGCCTCGGCGGCCGAGCGCGCCTCGAGGACGTCGGCGACGAGCAGTCCCCGGGAGCGTTCGCCGGCGAGGTCCGGAGTGGCCCATTTGTTCGTGATGCCGACGAAGACGCCGTGGTCGTTGTAGCCGATCCACGTTCCGCCGGCCTCGGCGTCACGCGGCGCGACGATCAGCGGCTCCTCGCGGTAGACGCCGGGCGGCTCCGATGCCCGGCCGATCGCCTCGTCGCGGTTCGCGGCGACGGCGACCGGTGCCTCCTCGAAGACCTGCCAAGCGAGCGTGAGCGTACACACGGGTCCGGGTAGGGCCGCGAGCGGCTTAACTCCGGGTCAGGCGGCAATCCATCGCTCTCCCCACCGGTAGTCGTGCAGTGCGGTACCAATACTGTATCGGCGTTCGATACAAAGGGTTCTTGAACGATCGGCGGTGGGATCCCAGACACATCTGATGCTGGCTCACACAACCGTGAGTAGCGACGATACGCAGTCGACCGCCGATCGGGACGGCGACGGGCCAAGCGGGGTCGGACGATGAACGCCGGACGGCTCCTCGGCCTCGAGGACGCCTCGTGGGGAGAGCGGGCCCTGTTTTTCGTGACGATGGGCGTGATGCTCTCGCTCGGGACCGTCGGATTCCTGCGGCCGTCGGCGTTGAGTAGTGCGCTCACCGGGGCGAAAAACTGGATCCTCGTCTACTTCGGCTGGTGGTTCATCCTGCTGGGGTTCGTCCTGCTGGTCGCCGCGACCGCGTTCACGGCCTCGCGGTACGGCCGGATCCGGATCGGCGGCCCCGACGCCGAGCCCGAGTTCGACCGCTTCTCGTGGCTGTCGATGGTCTTTACCGTCGGCTTCGGCGCGTCGGTCCTCATCTGGGGCGTCGCGGAACCGGTCTCGATCGTCCAGTCTCCCCCGCCGGATCCCGCGCCGGTCCAGAACGCATCCGCCGAGTCGATGGCGCTTGCCTTCATGTTCATCCACGAGGTGTTTCCGGGGCTGGCGATGTGGTATCTGCCCGTCGCGATCGCCTTCGGGATCGCGGTCTACACGGACGGCATCGGCGAGTACAAGATCAGTTCGATGCTGGCCGGCGTCGTCGACAAGGACCGAATCCCGGGGCTCTACTGGCTGGTCGATCTGGCGGCGCTGATCGCCACGATCGGCGGCATCGCGACGACGCTCGGGTTCAGCGCACAGACGATGTCCGCGATCCTCAGCGGCGTCTTCGGCCTCGAGGCGCGGACGCTCACCTACGCGGTGTTCGCGCTGATCGGGCTGGTCTTCCTCGGCGACGTCTGGCTCGGCCTCCGGAAGGGGATCCGCAACGCGGCCCGGGCGACGGTGATCCTCATCGGCATCGCGATGGCCCTGCTCGTGGTGGTCGGGCCGACGCTGTACATGCTCGAACTCCACCTCGACGCGACCGGCGTCTGGCTCAGCAACCTGTTCCGCCTGTCGCTGTACACCGCGCCGGGATCCGAGGGCAACTGGGCGGCCAACTGGACCGGCTTCTGGTGGGCCTGGTGGGCCGCCTGGAGCATCTTCGTCGGGAGCTTCGTCGCCCGCGTCTCGAAGGGCCGCACGATCAGGGAGCTGTTCGGCGTCCTCGTGCTGGTTCCAACGCTGTTTACCTGGATCCAGCACGGCCTCATCGGCGGCTGGGCGCTCGCACCGGGGTATCAGGCCCCGATCGCCGAGGCCATGGCCGCGGCCGGCAATCCCGCGGCCGTCGCGAAAGCCCTCGAGATCACGCCGTACGGAACCGTTCTCGCCGTACTCTGTGTCTTCATCATCGCCGGTTACATCGTCACGTCGCTCGATTCGGCGGTGTTTATGATCTCGGCGATCACGCTCGGCGACGAGGACCCGAACCCGCGAAACCGCGCGTGGTGGGGCGCGCTGCTGGCGCTGTTCGGCATGATGTCGCTCGAACTCGAGGAGTTCAGCGCCATCGAGTCGCTGTCGGTGACGATGGCGCTACCGTTCTCGCTGTTCCTGTTGCTCGTCCTCTACGGCAGTTACGTCGTCGCCCGTGACTACGTCCGCGAGAACGAGACGCCGATACGCGACCCGCGAGAGCGCCGCCAGCAAACGGCCTCGAAAAGCGTCTCCGACGACGACTGACCGGCCGCACTACCCGTTGTCGCTGATGTCCGTTCCGTCGGCGCGCAGGCGCTCGCGGACCGCCTCGCGATCGACGGTTCCCGACGCGGTCCGGGGAAGCGCGTCGGTGACCCCGATCGTCTTCGGCCGCTTGAAGCCCGCGAGACGCTCGTCGCAGTGGGCCAGCAGGGACGCTGGCTCGAGCGACCCCGCCGCCCCCGCCTCGGGAACGACCAGCGCGGCGACCCGCTCGCCCCACTCCGGGTCCGAGAGGCCGACGACCGCGGCGTCGTCGACGGCCGGGTGGGTCCGCAGCGCCGCGACGACCTCCCCGGGGTCGACGTTCTCGCCGCCGGTGACGATCCGGTCGCTGCGGCGGTTGAGGACCCACAGCCGACCGCCCGTGTCACGGTAGCCGACGTCGCCGGTGTGGAGCCCGTGGTCGTCGAAGGCGGCCGCGGTCTCGTCGGCGTCGAGATAGCCCGGCATCACCGTCGGCCCCGAGACGACGAGTTCCCCCTGTTCGCCCGGCTGGAGAGCCGTTCCGTCCTCGTCGACGACGGTCACCTCGGTCCCGGCGAGCGGTCGGCCGACGGTCCCCTCGTGAGTCGCGGTTTCGGCCGGCGTCGCCGTCGCGATCTGGGAGGCGGTCTCGGTCATGCCGTAGGTCGGGTGGGCCGGCACGCCCCGCTCCCGACAGCGCTCGAGCAGTTCGCGGGACGCCGGAGCGCCGCCAAGCAGGACGAATCGCAGCGACTCCGGCGGTTCCCAGCCGGCCTCGAGCAGGCGCTTGCACATCGTCGGGACGAGCGAGACGCCGGTGATATCGGACTCGTCGACGACGCGGGCGGTGTCCCGGGGGTCGAACGCGCGCTGGATCACGGCGGCCGTTCCGTACAGCGTCGACCGGACGATCGGTGCCAGCCCGCCCATGTGATACATCGGCAGACAGCAGAGCCACCGGTCGGCCGGCAGGACGCCGAGTCGGAACGCCGAGGCGGTCGCGCTGGCGACGAGGTTGCCGAGCGTCAGCCGGACGGCCTTCGGCTCGCCCGACGTGCCCGACGTGAACATGAGCAGGTGCGCGTCGTCGCGCTCGAGCGCGACCGGGGTCACGGACGCCCCCTCGATCGGCTCGAGCGGATCGACGCCGTCGCGTTCGGGGGCGTCGACCGAGCGGATCGGGGCGTCCGTGACCTCGAGCGCGACCCCTTCGGTCGCCGCCTCGCAGACGACCGCGTCGACGGCGGTGCGATCGGCCTTCGAGGCGAGTTCGGCGGCCGTCTCCCGGACGTTCAGCGGGACGACCGTGAGGCCGAGTCGCATCGCCGCGAAGTAGACCTCGGCGAACGCGACCCGCGTGTCCATGAGGACGCCGAGGCGATCGTCGGGGTCAGAGACGACGGTCTCGAGTCGCGCCGCGACGGCGTCGACCCGCCGATCGAACTCGTCGTACGTCCACGACCGGTCGGTATCGGCGTCGACGAGCGCCGTCGCGTCCGGCGTCGTCGACGCCCGATGCGAGAGGAGATCCCGCGTCGGCCACTCGAGGCCGCCGGTCATCGGTCACCCCAGACGTCCGAGACGCCGAGTCCCTTCGCCTGCGGGACGACGGCCGATCCCTTCTCGATCAGGACGGGATCCCGGCCCAGGTCCGTCGCGAGCAGGTCGCCGGTTGCCAGCCCGCAGGCCGGCACGTCGGGGATCGCGGCCGCCAGATGCACCGCGCCGGTGCGCGCGACGACCCCGTCGATGGTGGTTGTCACCAGCGGCGCGACCTCGAGTTCGGTCAGCCAGGCGGCGACCTGTCGAGCGACATCGATCCCGCCCAGCGCCATCGGTTTCAGGACGACGACGTCGGCCGCCCCGGCGTCACAGATCGCGTCGACGCCGTGTTCGAGCAGCCCCTCGTCGAGCGCGATCGAGACGCCCCGGCTCTCCTCGCGGAGGTCGGCGTGGCCCTCGAGCGCGCCCGCTGGCAGGGGCTGCTCGAGGATCGAGACGCCGCAGTCGGCAAAGCCCGCGAGGGCCGACTGGGCCTCCTCGAAGGTCCAGGCCTCGTTGGCGTCGGCCCGCAGTTCGATCCGGTCGCCGACGGCCTCGCGGACTCGGCGGACGCGCTCGACGTCGGCCTCGACGCTGCGGAGACCGACCTTCAGCTTGCAGGTGGGAAAGCCCCGATCGACGGCCGCGCGGGCCGCGGCGACCGTCTCGTCCGGCGACCCGTCGCCGATCGTCGCGTTGACCGGCACCCGCCCGACCATCGGCCCCTGTCCGAGGTAGCGATACAGCGGCGTCGACTCGCGGGTCGCCTGCAGGTCGGACAGCGCCAGCGACAGGGCGTGACGGGCCGCGACCTGCCGGTCGACGGCCTCGAGGGCCGCGCTCGGCCCGCCGGTTTGGAGCGCCGCCTGTGCGCGCTCGAGGGCGCGCTCGCAGTCCTCGCGGGACTCGGTCCAGCCCGGCAGCGGCGTCGCTTCCCCGTAGCCGACGGCGGCTTCGTCGCCGGCTCCGTCGCGGTCGTCGGCCTCGTCGACGAGCCGGACGAGAAAGCCGTCGCGGGACGCGATCGTCCCGTCGGCCGTCTCGAGTGGCTCCGCGAGGTCGAGCGAGAAGGGGCGATACTCGAGCGAGAGGTTCTCGGCGGCGCTCATGGCAGCACCAGCCCCCCGGCGAAACAGACGGCGTAGACCGCGAGCAGCTTGCCCGTCGCCTCGAGCGCCGGATTGAGCGCCTCGCCGTCGGTTCGGGTCAGGACGGTCCGGGCGATCGTCGCGGCGAAAGGCAGCGTCACCAGCGGGAGCAGGGCGCCGAGGCCGACGTCCGTCGCGAGCCAGAACCAGAGGGGGACGACGTAGGCGATGGCGAGCATGGCCACGTACTCCACGCGACTCCAGCGGTAGCCCAGTCGGACCGCGAGGGTCCGTTTGCCAGCCTCGGCGTCGGTCTCTTTGTCCCGAACGTTGTTCACGACGAGAATCGCCGTCGAGAGCCCGGCGATCGGTAGGCTCGCGATCACGGCCTCGAGCGTGACGGTGCCGTCGGGGATCGCCGTCGCGAGCGGCTCCGCGAGGACGGCCGCGGCCTGCACGTAGTAGGTCCCGGTCACGGCGACGAGGCCGAAGAAGACGAACACGAAGAGATCGCCAAGCCCGTGATAGCCCAGCGGGTAGGGGCCGCCGGTGTAGGCCCATCCGCAGAAGACGCTGACGAGCCCGACGACGAGGATCGGAACGCCCCCGACGTAGACGAGATAGGTCCCCGAGAGGACCGCCAGCCCGAAAGTCACGATCGTCGCGAGCTTGACCTGCTCGGGCGAGATCAGCCCCGACTGGGTGACCCGGGTAAAGCCCTCGCGATCTTCGGTGTCGGCCCCCTTGACGGCGTCGTAGTAGTCGTTCGCGAAGTTCGTTCCGATCTGGATCAGCGCCGCGCCGACGAAGGCCACGATCGCCGGCAGCGGCGCGAACACGCCCTCGGCGGCCGCCAGCCCCGACCCGACGATCACCGGGGCCGCGGCCGCGGGCAAGGTCTGCGGGCGGGCCGCCATCAGCCACGCCTTCGTCCGTGATGTCTCGACCTCGGCCGAACTCATAGTTCGAGTGTCCCACTCGAGAGAGTGTCAACGTTGGCATTGCGAGTGACCGCCGGCGGTCGTGGCCGCGGGCGAGCGGGGTGAGAACGGGGCCACCGCCTACGACGACGGGACCACGAGTTCGACCGGCTCCATCCCGAAAAACGCCGTCTCGTAGCCCTGATGGCGGGCCGTTTGCGGGGGCGACTCGATCGCGATCCGGACCGTATCGCCCGGCCGAACGTCCGAAACGGACTGCCCGTAGTGGTGGCCGTACTCGCCGTCTAGCCTCGGCTCGAGTTCGATCGGGCCGTCGCGAATACGCTCCCCGTCGCGCTCGAGAACGACCCGCAGCGACGCGTCCGGGAGCGGCACCCGGTTGTACGGCGTCCGCGGCGAGACGAGCAGATAGCGGTCGTCGCCGTCGGCTAGCCGCGACTCGGGCTCGAGCAACGCGACGACGACCGCCGCGTCGCCGCTCGTGGGGAGGCCGTCGCCGGCCGTGGGGTCCGTCTCGGCGTCGGCGGCCGACTCGACCAGCCGCGTTCCCGGATAGGCGTCGGCCGGCGGCACCCTCGAGTAGGGGACCGGCGGATCCGGTCCCCCGTCGCTCTCGCCGGCCGCGTCGTCGCCGCGCTCCCCGCCGTCCTCGTCACCGGCGGCTCCGCGCTCCGTCATCGGCTCGAGTGCACCCCGCTTGCCCCACCGCTCCCGGTCGAGCAGTTCGATCCCCTCGACGACGGCCTCGCGGAAGGCCTGATCGTAGGTGAACTCGAAGGTCGCGGTCGCCCCGTCGGTGAACCGGCCCGCGAGCGAGCCGGTCCGGCGGATCGAGGGCGGCGGGAGTTCGATATCGACGGTGTAGGTCCCGTCCGCCGGGAGGGCGACGTTGTCGCCGACGTGGAGGCCCATCTCCTGGGAGAGCATCGGCCACAGCGCCCGCGAGTCGATCTCGCGCCCGTCGCGCGAGACCGTCGCCCTCGGCTCGGCACCGGGCAAGACCCGCCCCGTCTCCCGGTCCCAGACGACGACCATCAGGTGGACCCCGCGGCCGGCCGCGGGCTCGACGAACTCGCGGTCGTCCGCGGTGACGATCCAGAACGGATGCGGATACGACAGCATCGGGGTCAGGGCGTAGTCGCCGGCGTCGACCGACTCGAGCACGCGCATCGACTTCCGGTGGCCGGGTAGATAGACCGCCTCCGGCGGGTCCTCGAGCATCGGGATCGGCGGGGTCCCCGAGACGCCCTCGGCGTCGTCGCTCCCTCGGTCGCCGGCGGTTCCGTCGGACTCGCCGCTGGGCGCGGTACAGCCCGCGAGCGCGAGTGCGGCCGGCGGCGTCGCCCGCCGGAGAAGCGTTCGTCGGTGCATCGGTTCGATCTACGAGCCGTCGGTTAGTAGTGCCACGGGAACTCGTCGAAATCCGGGTCGCGACCCTCGACGAACGCGTCCCGACCCTCCTTCGCTTCGTCGGTCATGTAGCCCAGCCGCGTCGCCTCGCCGGCGAAGACCTGCTGGCCGACCATCCCGTCGTCGGTCATGTTGAACGCGTACTTGAGCATCCGCATCGCCGTCGGGCTCTTCGCGTTGATGCGCCGGCCCCATTCGAGGGCGGTCTCCTCTAACTCCTCGTGGGGAACCGCCTCGTTGACCATGCCCATGTCGGCGGCCTCCTCGGCGTCGTAGGTCTTCCCGAGGAAGAACACTTCACGGGCCTTCTTTTGGCCGATCTGTTTGGCGAGATAAGCCGAGCCGAAGCCGGCGTCGTAGCTGGCCACGTCGGGGTCGGTCTGGAGGAACTTCGCGTGCTCTTCGCTCGCGAGGGTCAGGTCACAGACGACGTGCAGCGAGTGGCCCCCGCCGACGGCCCAGCCCGGCACCACCGCGACGACCACCTTCGGGATGTGCCGAATGAGCCGCTGGACCTCGAGGATGTGGAGCCGCCCCTGTTCCGACGCTCGTTCCTCATCCCCTTCGTACTGGTAGCCGTCCTCGCCCCGGATGGTCTGGTCGCCGCCGGAACAGAAGGCCCAGCCGCCGTCCTTCGAGGACGGCCCGTTCCCGGTCAGCAGGATACAGCCGATGTCGGTCTGGCGCTTGGCGTGGTCCAGCGCGTCGTAGAGTTCGTCGACGGTCCCCGGCCGGAAGGCGTTGCGGACGTCGGGCCGGTCGAACGCGATCCGGACCGTCCCGGAGTCGACCGCGCGGTGGTAGGTGATGTCCCTGAACTCGTCGTTCAGTGCCGCGGGCTCCCACTGCTCGGGATCGAAGCGTTCCGAAACCATTGCTCGAGTGTGGCGGGCGACGGCTGAAATAGATTCGCGTCTCGGCCGGGTCGTCGTCGACTCCCCGCTCGCGACCCCGGTGCCGATCAGGCGGGAACGTCGTCGGCGTCGTCGGTCCCGTCGTAGTCGGTGTACCGTGCCCAGACCGCAAGCAGGCTCGGCAGGACCACGATGCTCGCGAGGAACGCGTACGCGATCGCGACGCTCGTGACGAAGCCAAAGCGCCGCAGCGACGGCACGAGCGCGAAGACGAGGACGCCAAAGCCCGCGGCCGTCGTGACGGCGCTCGCGAGCAACGCACCGCCGGTCCCCCGGACCGTTCGCCGGAGCGACGCGATAGGGTCACCCCGCGCTCGCTCTTCCTCGAGGAACCGCTCGCCGACGTGGATCGCGTAGTCGACGCCGATCCCGATGCCGATCGCAGCGATGATGGCCGTCTCGGAGGTAAAGGGGATCCCCGCGAGGTACATCGTTCCGAACAGCCACGCCTGTGCGAACAGGACCGGCGCGATGACGACCGCACCCAGCGAGAGCGTGCGGTAGCGGAGCCAGAACGTCGCCGTCAGGAACGCGAGGATGACGGCGAACGTGATCACGAAGCCCTGCACGAGCGTCTCGAGCAGCCCCTGCTGGACGAGTTCCTCGACGATCGGCTGGCCGGTCGCCGTCACCGTCAGTTCGGAATCACCTTCGATGGTCGTCGCGACCGCCCGCATCTCCTCGGTGATCGTCGCGGTATTTGCCCCGCCGGAGAGTCCCACGGAGAGCCGGAGCGACCGGTACTCGCCGTCCGCGCGATGGATCGTCTCCGCGGCCGCCGACGGATCGGCGGCGTAGACCGCGTCGTAGACCGCCGTGAGGTTCTCGTCCGGCACGCCGTCGCCGTCGGTGTCGGCGTCCGCGACCACGGCGGCGACCGTCTCGTTGTCCGCGGCGACCGACTCGATGGTCTCTATCGGCCCCGTCGCCTGCAGGCGGCCGTTGGCCAACGTCTGTGCGGACGAGGCGTTCGCCGCCCGGTCCCTGCCGTCCGCAACCCGCTCGAGCGTGTCGGGGTCGGTGACCGGCCCCTCGATCAGTACCTCCGCTCTCGACTGGTCGCGCGACTGGGCGAACCGATCGTTCAGGTACAGCGCCTGCTCGCGCAGCTGGTAGTCGCTGGGCTGGAACGAGTCGGGCAGCGAGTCCATCCAGGCCGGCGAATCCCGCGGGAGGAAGTCCGTCTGCTCGATCGACGTGTCGATGTCCGTCGCGGCCGCGCCCCCGGCCGCGCTCAGGACGAGCGCGATGGCGATGACGACGGCCGGCGCTCGGTCGGCGAGTTCGGCACCGACACTGAGGACCCGGCCGGCGACCCCGCCGCGACCGAACGCGGACCGCCGGCGCGACAGGCCGAGCCGCTCGAGCCCCCCGTCGAGCTCGACTTTCAGCGCGGGAAGCAACAGGCCGAAGACGAGAAACGCCGATAGAATGCCGACGGCGCTGACGATACCGAACTCCCTGATCGAGGCCAGCGGGCTGACGACGTTCGAAAGGAACCCGACGGCGGTCGTGAACGTGGCGGCACCGATGGCGACGACGACGCCGGCCAACCCCCGACGCATCGCCGTCCGCGGTGTCGCGTCCGGATCGTCGGCGCTGGCCTCTCGGTAGCGCATCACGACGTGTAACGCGTAGTCGATCGAGAGCCCGATCAGCAGGAACGGGACGGCGATCAGGATCTGCGTCACGCCGATCCCGGCCCACCCCATGAAGCCGGCCATCCACGCGAGGACGAGCGCGATCCCGGCGAGCCCGAGCCCGATGTCGAAGACGTCGCGATAGGCGATCCCCAGCGCGAGGACGATGACCAGCAGCGCGACCGGCGAGATGATCGCGAAGCTCTCGCCGGTCGCCTGCGTACTCTCGGCGTCGACGACGGCACTCCCGAAGACGAAGTTCTCTCCGGACGTCAACGTCGCCGCCGACAGCTCCCGGATCTCGAGCTGGGCGTCGGCCACGTCGGCGGGGAGGTCGTCGCCGCTCGCGCCGCTCGTGTCCTGAAAGACGTAGAGGACGCGGCCGTCGGTCGTCGCGCCCGGCTCGTAGTCGGTCGGCAGCAGCGAGTAGGGATCGACCGCGCCCGCGGCCGCCGAGTCCGGGGCCAGCACCCGTTCGACGGTCGCTTCGACCTCGCTTTCCGACATCGACTCCAGTTGCGCGATCTGGGCCTCGAGCGACGGCGGTGCCGAGCCGTTGACCTCGCCGTCGGACCCGTTACGAGTCCCGTTTCCGGCCTCGGCCTCCCGAACCGCCGCCGTCGCGACGACGTTCGAGAGCCCGACCATCGGCTGCCGATCCCGCAGCGTCGCGTTCACCTCACCGTCGTCGGCGATGGCCCGCTGGAGGGTCAGCCCCTCGAGCAGCGAGTCCTTCGACAGGGCGTTCTCGTCGCGGACGACGACCTGGACGACGGTCGTGTTCTCGCCCTCGGTCGCGAAGTCGGACCGAAGCTGGTCGTACTTTTCGGCCTCCGTCGAGTCGCTCTCGAAGTTCGCGATCGTCAGCTCCGAGTCGACGCTCCCGGCCCCGCTGGCGACGAGCAACGTCGCTATCAGCACGACCGCGATGATGGCCTTGCTATGTGCAGTCACGAACGCTGCGTACCGATCGGCCGGATCCATTACCCACAGTTTCCGGCCCCGGGAACATAAGTATTGTAGGATCCTACAAAATATATCGAATCGGCGAACCCCGCTACTGATAGGCCCGACGCCCGAACCCTCGAGCGACCGACCCGCAGGTAGTCATGAGTACACGAGATGCAGTCGCGGCGCTGAAACGACTCGGCCTGCCGAACTACCAGGCCCGCGTCTTCGTCGCCCTCCAGGAACTGGGGACGGGGACCGCACAGGAGATCAGCGACGTCTCCGAGGTCCCCCGGTCGCAGGTCTACGGCGCGGCCGACGACCTCCTCGAGCGCGGCCTCGTCGAACTGACCGAGTCGTCGCCGAAACGGTACCGGCCGGTGAGTCTCGCCGCCGCCCGCGAGCAGTTGACGAACCGCCTCGAACGCGAGCGCGAGCGCGCGTTCGAGAACCTCGCGGAACTCCGGACGGCGACGCCGGACCGCCCGGACGACGGCTCAGTGTCGACGCTGCGGGGCCGCCAGCCGATCGACGATCGGATCGCGGACCTGATCGGGTCGGCGACGTCGACCGTCGTCTTCACCGCGCCCTCGAAGCGGTCGCTGACCGAGTCGATCGAGACGGCGCTACGAGAGCAAGCGACGCGGGGGATCGCCGTCACCGTCGTCACGGCCGAGGACGCGATCCGCGAGCGCTTCGCGGCGAGCCCGATCCGGGTGATCGTGATGGGCGAGGACAACCCCGCCGACTTCGCCGGCCGGGCCCTGATGATCGACGAGGGGACGGTGTTGCTGTCGGTCGCGACCGACGACGAGACCGTCGACGAGGAGGCGATGTGGACGGCCGGCAGCAGCATCGGCCGCATTCTGGCGCAGTTCATGCAGTCCGGCATCGAGTCCGGAACGGACCGCAACGCCTGACTCGACCGGAGCGTTCGACCGACCACTTCTCGAGACCGCGAGACCGATGCGTCGTCTCCGCGCCGAACGGGACGCGAGGGGCCGACGGTCCGCTTCGACCGATCGGTTCGCGGTGACCCGATATCGACGGCAGTCGCTTCGGGATTGTCCCTAGATTTTGTATACCGATATACGATTTATATGGTCGAGAACCACCGGTTCCGGTCGCCAGTGCGCCGGCCGATAGGACCTGAACACGTCAGCGAGGCCGAGTTATTTTTTATCCAGCCGACCGATCGGCGACGTGATGGGGGCAACCTACTACGAGGTCCTTGGGGTCGACCCGGACGCCACTCCCGACGAGATCGAGTCGGCCTACCGCGATCGCGTCCTCGAGACCCATCCGGACCACTCCGACGCCCCCGACGCGGCCGAGCGGTTCCAGCGGGTCCAGACCGCCAGATCGGTGCTGACCGACGGGGACGAGCGGGCCCGCTACGATCGGCTCGGCCACGAGGCCTACGTCGGACTCGCCGACGGTACAGCGAACGACGGTTCGGCCGACAAGGCCACCGATGCGGACCGGAACACCGGCCGCCGCCGTTCGCACGCGACGGGCGGCCACACGAGTACGACGGGGTCGACCGACGGAGGCGGCGGGACGACCGCGGGAACGGAAGCCGGCGGCGCGACGAGCGGACGGCGAACGGGCCGCCGGAGCGACCGCGCTCGAGGGTCCGGTCGGAGAACGACGGACCGAACCGCGAGCCACCACGCCCGCCAGCGCTCGCGACGCCGCCAGCAGCGGGCGACGCGGCAGGCGACCGGCGACTGGCCCTTCGGCGAGGACGATGACGAGGGGGCGACCGAGTCGACGGGCTCGAACGAGGGCGACGGGGACGCGACGGCGGCGGACGACTTCAGCTACTCCGTTCACGGCTGGGACGACGAGATCGACCTCGAGTGGGAGGGCCGCCGGATCGACGGGTCGGCGGCGACGTCGGTCGGTGCCGTCGCCGTGTTGTATCCGCTGCTCGTCTGGGCGACACTCACCCCGTTCTTTTCGCTGCCGGTCAACGCCGTCCTCGCCGCCTGTACGCTCGCGCTGGTGGGATACCTGTTGACGATGCCGCGGCTGGCGATCGGCGTCTTCGGCGGGTGGAGCGTCCTGTTCCCGCTCGGAATCGCGGTGCTGTCGCCGATCGAGATCGGGTCGCTGCTCGGCCTGTTCGCGCTCGGGTTCGTCTGGATTCCGCTGGGCTACGCCGTCGTGCTGTGGTGGGTCCTGCGGCCGTAGCCGATCCCGGACCGCCGGCGAAAACGGGCGTTACGCGCCGTCCTCGAGGTCCGTCGCGACCGCGTCACTGACGCGATCCGCGAGTTCGTCACGACGCCGGTGGCTGTCCTCGGAATCGAACCCGACCGAGAGGACCTGCGTGCCCGGCGTCTCGAGCGAGCGGCGATAGGCGGCCGAAAAGTCCGCGGGCGCGACGCGTTCGAATTCGAGGTCGTACAGGTCCTCGAGCGCGGCAAAGTCGAGGCCGTGGGGGGTCTTGAACTGCTCCGTGAACGGCGGTTCGAATTCCTCGATCGGCAGTTCGTGGAAGATACCGCCGCCGTCGTTGTCCAGCAAGACGATCGTGGCGTCGACGCCGCAGCGCTCGAGCGCGAGCAGGCCGTTCGAGTCGTGATAGAAGGCCAGATCGCCGGTGACCAGCACCAGCGGGTCGTCGGTCGTGCTGCCGGCACCGAGCGCCGTACTCGTGATCCCGTCGATCCCGCTGGCCCCGCGATTAGCGAGAACCGTCAGCTCGGCCGCCCGCGGCCGGGCGAACCGGTCGGCGTCCCGGATCGGCATGCTGTTCGAGACGAACACCGTGGCCGGATCCGGCGCGGTCGCGACCACGTCGGCGAGGATCGCTCCCTCGAAGGGGTCGGCCTCGAGTGCGTCCGCGGCGAGCGCCTCGTCGCGGACCGCCCAGTGGCGGCGTTCCGCCGACTCGACGCGCTCGCGCCAGTCGCGGTCGATCCCGGAACGCTCGTCCCGGTCGGAGAGCGCCTCGAGCAGCCCGTCGACGACGGCCGCGGGGTCGGCCGCCAGCAGATCGGTCGCGGTAAAGGTGGCCTCGCGCCACTCACCGGCGGGATCGACGAGGAACTGGCGGGCGTCGGCGTCGCGCAGCCAGTGGCGAAGCGGTTTCGAGGTGGGTGAAGCACCGATCCGGAGGACGACATCGGGCGGCGGCAGTTCCCCGACGTAGGCGTCGTAGCCGCCGTAGA
This sequence comes from Natrinema mahii, assembly GCA_000690595.2. Lineage (GTDB taxonomy): Archaea > Halobacteriota > Halobacteria > Halobacteriales > Natrialbaceae > Natrinema > Natrinema mahii. The sequence goes on from JHUT02000002.1 coordinate 353,335, forward strand.
CCGTTCGCGTTTCGCCCGGGGCCGCGCCGATCTCGCGGTCGGCGCTCTCCCCGTCGACGTGCGGGCCGAACCGCAGCCCCGAGAGCGGGTCCGCCAGAAGCGGCGCGTCGAGTCGGTCCGCGAGTTCGGCGACGGCAGCGGGCTCGAGGTCGGGACGCGTCGTCGGATCGGCCGGCCCCGCCACGAGCAGCGGGCGGTCGGCGTCGGCGAGTGCCGCCGCCAGCCGGTCGCGGTCCGCGTCGTCCGGGAGCCGCCGGCCGCTCGCGGTTTCCACGAACGGGCCCGCCCGCCCCCGGCCGGCCGGCGTCTCGGCGAAGGCGTCGGGCACGTCGCCGGGTACCGCGATCGGCTCGAGGGGCTTGCGGAACGGGCAGTTGACGTGGACGGGGCCGGGCGGAACGCCGCTGGTCTCGGCGAGCGCACGGGCCGCGGTGGTCCGCAGACTTCTCACTTTCCGCTCGTCGGCCTCCGGTTCGGGGAGTTCGGTATACCATCGGACCGCGTCGCCGTAGAGTTTGACCTGATCGACGGTCTGGTTCGCGCCGCTGTCGCGCAGTTCCGGGGGCCTGTCGGCCGTCAGCACGAGCAGCGGCACGTGGGCCCGGTCGGCCTCCATGACGGCGGGGTGGAAGTTCGCCGCGGCCGTGCCCGAGGTACAGACCAGCGCCGTCGGCTCGCCGGTGCGTCGCGCACGTCCGAGCGCGAAGAAGGCCGCCGAGCGCTCGTCTAAATGCGAGTAGACGTCGATCCCCTCGTGGTCGGCGAAGGCGACCGTCAGCGGCGTCGATCGGCTCCCGGGCGCGATACAGACGGCCTCGAGGCCGCTTTTCGCGAGTTCGTCGACCAGTACGCGGCCCCACAGGGTCGCGCGGTTCGGTGCCGTCATCGGTCTATCTGAGTTCGTCGAGGACCGGTCGGAACTTCAACTGTACCTCGTCCCACTCCTCGTCGGGATCGCTGTCGGCGACGATCCCGCTGCCCGCGAAGAGGGTGACCTGGTCGTCGGTCGCGACGCCAGAGCGGAGTCCGACCGCGAACTCGCCGTCGCCGTCGGCGTCGAACCAGCCCACCGGGGCAGCGTACCAGCCCCGGTCGAACGCCTCCGTCTCGCGGATCGTCTCCCAGGCCGCGTCCGGCGGGACGCCGCCGACCGCGGGGGTCGGATGCAGCGCCTCGACGATCTCGAGGACGTGTCGATCCCCCGAGAGCGTCGCCTCGATCGGCGTCCGGAGGTGCTGGATCGTCGCCAGCCGGCGGATCGTCTGCTCGCTGATCGTGAGATCGCGCGCGAGCGGGGCGAGTTGCTCGCGGATCGCGTCGACGACCAGTCCGTGTTCGTGCTGGAACTTCTCGTTCCCGCGCATGCGCTCGACATGGTCCTCGTCCTCGGCCGGCGTCTCGCCGCGGGGCACCGAGCCGGCCAGCGCCTCGGTCTCGACGCGCCGGCCGCGTTTCGAGACCAGCCGCTCCGGCGGCGCACCGAAGAAGGTGCCGCCGGTACCGTGCCCGATCGAAAAGCGATAACAGTTCGGGTACTGTCGATCCAATCGCTCGAGAGTCGCCGGGACGTCGATCGGCTCCTCGAGTTCGACCGACAGCGCCTGTGCGAGGACGACCTTCCGCAGCCTGCCGTCAGCGATCCGCTCGAGCGCGGTCTCGATCTGTGTCGTCCACTCGGCGGGCGAGGTCGTCCGCCGGGTCGCGGCGACCCCGGGCGTCGAGCCGCTCGGTCCCGTCCCCGGCGAGACCGTCAGGCGGTCGTGCCAGCGCTCGAGTCGGTCCTCGGCCGCACCGGCCCGGTCACCGACGGCCGTGAGCCAGGTGCCGTCGTCGGTCCGTGCGAGCTGCACGGCCGGGACGACGAACGACGCCGCCGGGAAGCCGGTCCAAGGCGGCGTCGGCTCGTGGCCGTCGTGGAAGGCGACGCCGCCCACGGCTCGCGGGCGGGCCGGCTCCGGCCCGTCGTGAACGAGCCCGGAAAACACGCGGTCCGCCCGTTCGCGGAGGCGATCGAAGCGGTCGGTTCCGTCGGCGGTGAACTCGGCGGCGACCCCTCGCCCGACCAGTTCCAGCCCGTCGGGCGTGGCCCACTGGACGCGGGCGGCGGCGCTGCCGTCGAGGATCGCGCTCGCGGCGACCCCCTCGAGTTCGCGGCTCCGGCTGACGAGATCGGCAGCGCCGTCGGCCCCGTTCGTCTCGCCCGCCAGTCGACTGTCGCCCGACGATCGGTCCATCGATCGCACGTCAGGACCGGCCGGACTTCAGCCTGACTATTGGCGACTCGATCAGCTGTATCGCTGTTCCTCCCACGGGTTCGCGGTCTGGGAGTAGCCGCGTCGCTCCCAGTAGCCCCGCTGGGGCTCGGTGAGGAACTCGATGCCGTCGACCCACTTGGCACCCTTGTAGGCGTACTTGTGGGGCGTGACGACCCGGAGCGGGCCGCCGTGGTCTTCCGGCAGGGCCTCGCCGTCGAACGCCCACGCGAACAGGACCTCCTCGCGCATGCAGTCCTCGAGTGGCAGATCCGTAGTGTAGCCGTCCAGCCCGGAGAACATGACGTGGACGGCTTCCGGGTCGACGCCGGCCCGCTCGGCGAGTTCGGGGAAGGAAACGCCGGTGAACGAACAGTCGAACTTGCTCCAGCCGGTCACGCAGTGGAAGTCCTGACGCTGCGTGACCGACGGCAGTTCCCGGAACTCCGCCCACGAGAACGTCAGTTCCTCCTCGACCGCGCCGGTGACGGTGAACTCCCACGTCTCCGGGTCCCAGTCGGGCGTCCCGCTCTTCGAGAGGACCGGAAACGCGGTCGTCTCGCGCTGTCCCGGCGGCAGTCGCTCCTCGCCGAACTCCTGGTAAAGATCCGTGACGTCGGTCGCGTCCATGTCCGTCCGTACGGTCGAACGGACGTAGATGTGACGCCATCGATCGCCGCCCCCGCGGCGTGGCCCCGTCACGGCCGCGGCGGGTCGGCCGGCCACCGATCCGTCGTCGATCGGGGACTCGAGCCTCGATTCGAGACCGGTCCGGAGCCGACGGACTGTCGCCGAAAAAAGGCGATATTCACGGGACGGGATCGGGGCCGAAACTGATTGAAACGGTCGCATCGCGGCCACAACTCGGTAGTTTCCGTCGAAACCCTCGCCATCCCTTAGTACGGTCTCGCCGAGGGTACGATCGCATGGCGAGTAGACAACAGTTAACGGAACGAGAACTGACAGACACCGAACCGGAAGAGATGGGCGAGCAGGCGATGGGGCCGGCGTTCGTCGCGTCGGCCGCATCGGTCGGGCTCTCGCTGTATTACTTCTTCATCCGCGGGGAACGCGAACTCGGGGCGTTCGTCGGCCTCTGGCCCCCGACGATCCTCGCGTTCGCGAGCTACTTCAACCAGCGCAAGATGCGCCAGCAGTTGGAGACGCTGACCCAACCCGGGACGACCCTGAAGAACGCGTTCGACTCGATGATGGGCAATCGCTGAGCCGATCGTCTCGACCCCCACTGCGGCGGTGCCATCCCACTGCCGTCGACTTGCCGATCCGCGCGCCCTCGGTTTTCGATTCGGCCCGACGAGCGGTCTCGTTTCGGCTGCGTGACCAGTCGCTTTCGCCCGGTGTGTAGTCCCCGTCAAACCTAAATACCCCCTCGCCGAAAGCCGAATCAGATGCCGAAAGTAGAGATCACCATACCGGAACACCTCGAGATGCAGATCGCCCAGATGGTCGAGCGCGGCGAGTTCGTCAACCGCGAGGAGGCGATCGAGGACCTCCTATCGACGGGCATCAAGGCGTACAAGACCAGCGGCCCATCGGACGAAGAGGAGGGAGCTGGAACCGGCGGTACCGGCTTCGAAGACGACGGCATGATGGGCCACGACGACGAGTACGTCTTCTAACCTAGATACCGAACGCGAGCAGCGGGATTCCGAACGCGATCGCGACGCCGACCAGCGCGACGAGCGCACCGGTCAGCGCCGCTCCCGCCGAAAAGTCGCTCATCGGTGCGGTCGTCCGGTCGGTCGCGAGGTCGTGACCGACGTCGGCTCCCGTGTCGCCTTCCGTCTCGGTGTCGCTGTCGTCCGTCATACCCGCGTGTTCTCGGCTCGACCGCTTAAGGTCACCGACACGGGTCTCGAGCGGCCGCGCCGCCGACGGCTCGCCGTCGAACGGAATTCGCCCGATCCAGACCCCTTTACTATCCCGGGCGCGAACGATCCGGTAACGACCACATGACACTGACAAAACGCGTCATCCCGTGTATCGACGTGGATCTCGACGAGGACGGGAACCCGGCGGTCTACACCGGCGTCAACTTCGAGGACCTGCAATACACCGGCGACCCGGTCGAGATGGCCCGCGCGTACAACCGCGCGGGGGCGGACGAGTTCGTCTTCCTCGACATCACCGCCTCCGCCGAAGGCCGCGAGACGATGCTCGAGGTCGTCGAACGCGTCGCCGACGAGGTTTTCATCCCGCTCACCGTCGGCGGGGGGATCCGCACCACCGACGACATCAAGGAGACGCTGCGGGCCGGTGCGGACAAGGTCTCGATCACCACTGGCGCGCTCGAGCGGCCCGAACTCATCAACGAGGGCGCGCGGGCCTTCGGCAACCAGTGTATCGTCATCAGCGTCGACGCCAGACGGCGCTTCGACGAGCAGGGGGAACACTACGTCGAGGTAGACGGCGAGTCCTGCTGGTTCGAGTGCACGAAAAAGGGCGGCCGCGAGGGGACCGGGATCGACGTCCTCGAGTGGGCCGCCGAGGCCGAGGCCCGCGGCGCGGGCGAACTCTTCGTCAACTCCATCGACAAGGACGGTACCAAGGACGGCTACGACCTCCCGCTGACGGAGGCGGTCTGTGACGCGGTCGATACGCCCGTGATCGCGTCCTCGGGCTGTGGCGGCCCCGAGGACATGTACGACGTCTTCACCGAGGCCGGTGCCGACGCCGGGCTCGCGGCCTCGATCTTCCACTTCGACGAGTACTCCATCGAGGAGACGAAGGCCTACCTCGACGAACGCGGCGTTCCCGTTCGTCTTTGATTTTACTTTCGATGGAATCGCTGGTGACCGTCCTTACTGAGATGGAAGAATCTTTGATATACTCAGACGCTTTCAGAGAATTTTCACCCAGACCAGAATAGTACTATTTAATTATATTCTTGATTGATAGACTTTATGTATTCCTAAAGAGATTATCTTGCTGTATTTATTAGATATATATTATTTGAGCCCTAATCATAGGGTAGAAACATGAGTGAAAAAGACAATAATAGGTCAGATAGAAAAGCATGCAATCGGCGTCAGGCACTGACTGCTATTGGTAGCGGTGCTATCACTGTTCCTAGTCTGGCAGTTGCTAATGTAACCGCAGACAGTGATTGGAACTGTAATTCAGATTGTCCACAGGAAAAAATCACTTCAGAGAAGTTGAATATCCCAGATCCTGCAGGTGAAGAGCGTGAAGGTTCAGTAGCTATTCATTGGAAATCGTCCGGCTTCAGTTCAGAAGTTGGCGATTGGATCCATGTCTTTTCAGTTTCGGGAGGCGCTAGCTCAACTTCAGATATTACTGGTGGACACATCTATGGGCAGCACTATAAGCTTGAAACCTCAGACGGTGACTTAAAGCCATCTACCCAATCTGAAAGGCATGGGCAATACCCATGTGACGATGAGGATGAAGCCATTCCTGGTTGGGCACAGCCACTCATGGAGGCTTCTATCGGAACAATCAATGTAGGTGCATCTTGGTTCCTGGCAGTTGACGAATTTCTCCGGGAGAGCCTCGGCCATCGGCCGGATGGTTTTGAGATTTTTGCAGGTGGCTTCGAATATGGAGACATGGCCACTAGTCTATTCTCCCCAAGGGCTTGGGGGCAATGCGGATTTTTCCACCGGTTTGAGCTTGAAGGAAGCATGAGTTCACACGTAGACTTCACATTGGGTTTTTGTCATCACGACAGTTCTGCTGCAACCAACTGGACCGATCTGGAAGGCACATTAGATTTCTTTGGTGATGATGCACCGGGTATATTAACACAAACTGTATCTAGCCCGCATCCCGAAGAAATGCCTAGCGAAATGTGGAAAGAGTACGGTATTAAAAACGTTTCCGACACACAAATTAGGACTCAAGCAGCAGGCAGCAAAGCAACACCGATTGATTATATCGCTACCAAGTCCCCGCTTTCAATAAAAAATGTTGAAATAACAGAAAGAAAAGAAGAGGAAATGGATGAACCATATAGTGATCGTTATCGAACTAACCTCGAAAAACCTGCCCCGTACTAAATAGTAGAGTTCATACCTATATTTATACTAATTTCGTGATCGGAGATATAGAGTGAAATATGTCAAGAAATCACGTTTCTCGTCGATTGTATTTAGCAACTGGAGTTAGTATCGTACTAGGTGGTTGTTTAAATGATAATAATGATGATATTCCTGGACTCTCCAATATATATATACGGAATGAACGAGAGACCGAAATAGAGTTGTCTACTACAGTATTGAAAGATGACAGTGTAGTTTATGATGGGAAAATAATTTTAGAAGGGGTAAAAGATAATTCTTGGGATGAGGCTACTTTGGAAAAGCCATGGTTAGGTGAATCCGTCCCATATGAGGTGGTTGTTGATAGCCCAAAGATAGATAAATCTAATTATAGAACAGAAGATTTTTTAGAGATAGAGGGAGATAATAATGAGATATCGTGTTTCGGACTCACAATAGTTATAGAAGAAAGTGTTGTTGATTTCCGGCCATCGCCAAGAAAAAGATGTCCTTAGATTTATAGTTAGATGATCCTAGACGTTTTATAATTTTTACTTATAGGAATAACTAATGGTAGTGAATTTTTAATGGTTCGAGCAGATATTCAGTACGCTTATTCCGTCCCGATCCTCCGTTCCGATAGTGAAATGGCGATGTACGCGGTGTGGCAAACCGCACGCGTCGAACGACCCGCCCTGTGACGACTGTGGCCACAACGCCTTCGAGAAGGCGGTCGTCCGGGTCGACGATACCGATGACGACCGCAGCGGCGGCGACCGCGGCGGCAGCGAGCCGATCCCGTCGGGGACCGTCGAGACCGGCCCGGACTACGTCTGGGCCTGCACGAACTGCGGCCGGGAACACGTCCGGAACACCCCGCCGTGTTCGCGCTGTGGCAACCCCGACCTCGAGCGGGTCGAGCAGACCTACGAGGACGTCGAGCGGGACCTCGAGACGCCGAGCTGGCTCGAGGTCGCCAAGCCCTATCTGCCGGTCTTTGCCGTCATCGGAATCGTCGTCGCGCTGTTCGCGACGGGGATCGTCTCGCCGTCGATCCTGCCCGGGATCGGCCCGCCCTCGCCGCCCGACGCGCCGGGCCAGGCCGACGAAGCGGCCGGGCTCGACCTCGAGGCGACCGCGGCCGCGGTCCACGACCGGCTCGAGGCCGAGCGCACCGGCTCCGACACGCGGCAGTACGACGACGGGCTCGTCGCCCACGCGGAGTACTACAACCGGATGCTTGTGGCGGTCGAGTTCGACGACGCGGATCCCGACGCGCCCGACGCGGATGCCTTCGACCACGGCTGTGGCGACGCGCAGGTCGTCACGGCGCAACTGACGAGCAGTAATCTGTCCGCCGTCGAGTACGGCGACGAGCGAGCGTTCGGGGACGCGATCGCCGAGGCGCTGCTCGCGGAGTACGGCGAGGACATGCGACGCGGGTTCGACGCCGAGGGCATCGACATCCACGTGGCACCGAACGACGATGTCTACGTCTTCTACTCGGCGTGCTGAGCGGCCGGTAGAGCCGTGACGGTCGGATCCGAAGAAGAGGGGTTCGGCGACGAAAACGATGTCGAGAGCCCTGCGAACGCCGGTTGCTGACCTTACGCGGCCGCCTCGAACGCGTCGCGGAACGCCGTCGCCTTCTCGCGGACGGTGACCGCCGCGTCCTCGAGACACTCGAGGGGGTCGGCTCCGCCCTCGGTCTTGATCGTCAGGATCGGCTCGGTCTGGCCGCCCGACTGTTCGGGGTTGACGTCGTAGGTCGCCGCGCTCACGTCGTCGTGTTCGAGCAAGGCGCCCTTGAGTACGTTCATGAAGGTGTGATCCTCGCCGGCGATCTCGATCGAGAGTTCGTCGTCGGTACTCTCGGTGACCCGCAGTTCCATGCTGTATGGGTCCGACCGTCGGCCGCTTGTACCTTTCGAAGCGGCCGTTGTGCGGTCGGTCGCGGCTCCCGCGACGCCGCCTCGCGGCCGGGGTCGGCCGACACAATGCCGGCGGTTCGCCGAAGGCAAACCACTATAGGTCCCCGTTCGAACCACGCGACATGGTTTCGGTTGCGGCCATCGTGACGGTCCTCGTCGCCGCGACGCTGCTCGGGTCGGTCGCGATCGTCAGGCGGCTCCACCGGCCGGCGCGACGCTGGCGCGACCGCCTTCGGTCGCGGTTCGTCCTCGGCGTGCCGTGGGGCTCGCTGCTCGTGATCGCCGTCGTTCTCGCGGTCTACCTGTTCGTCCAAGACGGGATCACGGACTTCGACGACCCGGTGACGATCCCCTTCCGGACGTGGTCGTACTTCTACCCGCTCGGGATGGCAACGGCGTCGTTTGCCCACGCAGGGCCGAGTCATTTGATCGGCAATCTGGCCGGGACGGTCGTCGTCGCACCGCTCGCCGAGTACGCCTGGGGCCACTACCCGACCGGCGGCGACGCGGCGACCGACGGCGATGCCGGACGGGTCGCCTCGTGGTACGAAAACCCGCGATTCCGGGCCTTCATCTGCTTTCCCCTGGCCGTCATCGCGGTCGGACTGGTGACGAGCCTGTTCGCGCTCGGGCCCGTGATCGGCTTCTCGGGCGTGGTCTTTGCCTTCGCCGGCTTCGCCATCGTCCACTACCCGATCGCGACGATCGTCGCCACGCTCGGCGTGCAGGGTGCCGTCTTGCGCCTGTACTCCGCGCTGCAGGATCCGATCTACGTCTACACCGCCCAACCCAGTCCCCCGTCGGCACCGTCGTGGGCCGGCATCGCGATTCAGGGCCACGCACTGGGCCTCTTCGCCGGGTTCGTCCTCGGGATCGTCCTGCTCGAGCGCCGTGGCCGACGCCCGGACCCGCTGCGGCTCTGGCTGGCCGTCCTCCTGTTCGGGTTCGCAAAGCGGCTGTGGGCGATCTACTGGTTCGGCGGCGAAAACACGTATCTCCTCTATCAGGGGCCGGGGGTCGTCGTCGTGGCCGTCCTCGCGCTGGTCGTCACCCTCGCGATCACCGCCTCCGAGCGCCCGGCGATCCCGCGCCGGCTCGCGACGGGGCTCCCCGGATCATCTGGGGGCGCTTCCGAGGGAGGCAGCGACCGGGCGATCGACCGACCGCTCGAGCTGGCCGGCGACGACGGCGACGAGCGCCCGGTCAGCGGCCGCCTCGAGCGGGTTCGCGAACTCGCCGGCGGTACCCGGGACCAGGCCGCCGACGGCGGCTCGCTGGCGGCACTGTCCCGAAAGCAGGTCGCGTTCCTCGCGGTGATCGGCGTCCTCGCGCTGCTTGCCGGCGTCGCCGTCCCCGCCAACTTCCTCGTCGTCGAGGACGCGAGCGCGTCCACGGAGACCGCGGTGCAGATCGAGGATTACACGGTCGAGTACGTCGAGGGCGTTCCCAACGGACTCGTCTCGGGAATCGGTATCGAGGCCATCGAGAGCGACGAGGGCCTCGAGTCCAGCGGGGTGATCGTCGCCAGCGAGCGCCGCGAGGTGTGGCTCGAGGCAGTCAGCGCCCAGCGGCTCGCCGTTACCGGCGAGGAGACCGTCTCCGTCGGCGGGGCCGGCTGGCGGGAAGCGGTCCACGTCGAACGGACCGGCTGGGAACCGGTCGGCAACGACACCGTCTATCAGGTCTGGCTCCGGCCCGAGGGCGGGGACCGACGGCTCGCCCACGAGTCCAACGAGTCGCGGGCCGAGGCCCGAATCGCCGGACAGAACGTGACGCTCGGCTCCGAGGACGGCGAGTTCGTCCTCGAGGTGACCGGAGACGGACCGGAGCCCGCCACGACGGCGATCCCGGCCGCGAACGAGACGGCGACGGCGGGCGGGCTGACGTTCGACCGCGAGAACGAGACAGTCTACGCGGCCGCGGACGGAACGCGGGTCGCCGTCGCCAGCGAGGAGACGTACAACGGCTACTGACCCGTTCACCGCGCGGTGGCGCGCGCTGGGCCGCGGTGAACCACCGGTGAACCGCGGGTCGAACTGTGCGAGGTCTTCGCGAATAGTGCGGGACCAGAGGTCCCGCATACCATGCGAACGGGTGCTTCGCGCCCGTGAGCAGACGTAGTGAGCGAATGGCTCGGAAGACGCTCGCGTCTTCCGGTGGATGAACGAGCGACGAACGGAGCGAGGGTAGCGCGGAACCGACGGTTCCGCGACCCATACGAACGGCGGCTTCGCCGCCGTGAGTAGAAATCGGCTGGGGAGGGCGTGGCTATTCCGTGTTGCCAGTAAGAGAAGCGTTTCTGGTTCCAGATTCGGTATCCGCCGGTCTCTCGATGGTTCGTTTCCCCTCGCGGCGGCGGTGACTGCAGTCGTGGCGACCCCTTACGCTCGAGACGGCCACTCGATCCGGAAGACTTCCGCCTCGAGCGTCGCCTCGGCCTCGGTGTGGAACTCGAACTGATTCGAAATCGGGAACTCGGCCCGGAACGCGTGGGTCACCTCGCCGCCAGCGTCCGCCGCGTAGGACTCGACGAACTCCTGACTCCCCTCGTTGTGGATGGTATAGGAGACCGCGGCGATCCCGCTGGCCGTCTCGAGGAACGCCCGGTCGGCGTGGCGGTTGCCCCGCTGGGCACCGAAGGGCGGATTCGAGAGGACCGTCGCCTCGGTCGTCGCGAATGGATGTCGGCTCACGTCCCCCCGGAGCCACTCGATGGCCCGATCACTGTCGCCGGCGGCCCCCTCGCCCTCGATCGCGGTCCGTTCGTTCTCCCGTGCCAGCGCGAGCGCGTCCGGATCGACGTCGATCCCCGCGACCCGGTCGGCACCGGCCAGCGACGCCGCGATCGCGAGCATCCCGGTCCCGGTCCCCAGATCGATCACCCGCCGCTCGAGGTCGTCCTGCAGTCCGGCGAGATGGCAGAGGTGGGCGGCCAGTTCCGCCGGCGTCAGGTACTGCTCGAGAGCGGGCGAGGGGTCGGCGAAGTCCGCGAGCGACTCGAGCCGGCGGGCGAGCGTCCGCCGTGAGGGTCCGGCCATCTACGCCGCGAGCGAGAGCGGGCCCTCAAGTTCGAACGCGAGCCCCTTCCGATCGGCGCGTTCGGCACAGGCCGCGAGCGCGGGACGGACCTTCTCGGGGTCGGCGACGTCGCCGACGCTGACGGTCACCGTGCCGACGCCGAGGAAGGAGCCGGCGCGGACGTAGCCCCGGATCCGGTCGACCTCCTCCTGGGTCGCCAGCGAGCAGTCCGCGTCGAAACGCGCCTCGACGGTCAGCTCAGCGGGGACCATCCCCTCGTCGGACAGGTCGGCCTTGAGATCGCGGAGGTACTCGGGAGCGGTCGACTCGAGGGTCGCGGCCTCGAGGGCGACGGGGGTCGCGTCGGCGGGCTGACAGCGTTCGATCGCGGGGTCGGGGGACGTCGTACTCATCACTCTTGCATACATGGCTTGCATACAAAAAGCTTGTTGAATGCGTAGTAGTAATACATGGCCGCAAGCCGGTCCGGTATCGTCCCGGTGTGACGACGGCCGCGGCCGCCCCATCTCGGGCGAACGGCCGCCTCCGACGTTTCCGTTTCGCGATAGGTTCGAATAGAGTTAAGGCCGGCCCGTGAAAGTATCAGGTATGGACGACTGTCCGCGGTGTGGGGGAGCGATCGAGGAACTCTCGCTCGGCGACGCGTCCACGGTCACGTGTCCCCACTGTGGGTTCGCCGACGTTCCCGTCGAACACCAGCCGGTCGGCGAGGACCCCGAATCCTGGCGGGACGCGTTCAACCGCTTTTACGAGGAGTAGCGACTCGAGTCGGGACTACGCGATCGCGTCGCCGAAAAATCGAACGCCGAGTCCGGCGCTATTCGTTCGCGGCCGCCGCTTCCGCTTCCTCGTCGTCGCTGCCGCCGTCGTGATCGACGTCCTCGTCGGAGCGGGCCGCGACCAGCCCACCGCGAGCGACGCTGTACAGCGGTTCGTTCGCGTGGGTCACGCCGCTAATCGAGAACGGAATGTTCGCCTCCTCGAGGTGGTCCTTGAACAGGGCCTCGAAGCCGCTCGGGCTGGAGGTGCCGCCGGTGACGACGACGGGGACGTCGAGGCCTTCCTCGACGTCTTCCTCGTCGACCTCCTTGACGATGTTCTCGATGACGTAGTCGAGCAGGTTCTCGTAGTAGATCGAGAGCGCCCCCTCGACGCCGCCAACGTCGGTCGTGAAGTCGAGTTCGAAGTCGTCTTCCTTGATCGAGGTGACCTTGTCGACGGGCGTGCCCGTCGCGCGGGCTGCTTGCTCGTCGACCCAGTCGCCACCGCGGGCGACGGAGAACTTCATGACCGGCACCGCGTAGTAGGCCAGACAGACGTTCGTCATCCCGGCACCGAACGAGATCCCGAGACCGGTGAAGTTGTTGTCCGCGAGTTCGGAGTAGATGACGGACATCCCCTCGTTGATGGGCTCGGCGTCGTAGCCCATGTCGTCGAGGAAGGACTCGATCGTCTTCTGGTGATACAGCGTCGAAAGGTCGGAGTCGATCGGGTCCGCGGGCGTCGAGAAGTAGAGCTTCTCGTCCGGATACGCGGGCTCGCCGACGACCTGCTCGATGATGAGTTTCATCATCGGGATCGCGCTCTGCTCGTCGTTCGAGAGGATCCCGTGTTTCATCGGCCGACGGGTCTCCTTGTTGAAGATGTTCGCGAAGTTCAGGGCGTCGTCGCCGACGACGTAGACCTTGTCGTCCTTGCGAATGTGCAGTACTTCGCTTCGCGAGAGCATCTGCTCGGCCATGTCCGAGTACTCGATCTCGACGAAGGAGTTACGCTGTTGCACGAAAACCGTGTCGTTCCCATCCTGTTGTGCCGACAGGATGTTCATCGTACCGACGTCCAGGCCTTTGGCCATGTGTGGGCAAGGCCACCGACGGATTATAAATCTATGTGCATTAATTCCTCTCTTTACCGCTTCCGAAGTAAGAATTAATTACTGTCGTTCGGTCGCGTTAATCCCGTTTTACCAGCGAACGAACCCGATTTAGCAACCCTTCGACGGGTTTTCTGACGCGCTCGGTGGCGCTCTCCTCGTCGGCCGTCGCGAGTTCCTCCGCGCGTTGCTGCTCGCGCAGTTCCTTGAGCTTCGCCGTCTGGTCGTCGACCGTCGAACTCGAGGTGGTCTGTTTCGTCTCGCCGCCTTTCAGCCCCTTGAGCCCGGCGACCTGCTGGTCGACGCCCGAGGAACGGGTCGTCGTGGTGCCGGCGTCGGTGTCGACGCTGACCCCGTCGAAGTCGTCGCTCGAGAAGTTCAGTCGCTTGTGTTCGGTCTTCTCGACGCCGCCCCACGAGAGTTCGACGCCCTCCATCGCGTCGTCGATGTCCTGCTGGATCTCGTCGTCGGTCAGTTCGGGGTCGTCGTCGGCGTCCGCCTCGACCTCGACGGCGTCGGCCTGCTGGGCCATATCGAGGTAGTGGGCGATCAGGGCCGCCCCGGTCGAGGCGGTGACCGCCGCCAGCCCGACGGCGTAGGTGGCGATGATCGAGACGGTGTAGTCGTTTCCGTACCCGTTCCAGTCGCCGGGATAGGCCACGAGGAAACCGACGATCGCGACGATCGTCACGGCGACGCCGGCGATCGACGCGTACTGCATCCGCCGTTCCGACGGCAACAGGACGACGATGCCGAGCATCGTCACGGGCAGTGCCGACATCGCGAGCGCGTACGCGGGTCCGACCCACGCGAAGTAGCCCGCGGTGCGGGCGTCGTAGGTGGTCCCCCACAGGAAGAGCATCAATCCGACGAGTGCGAGCCCGATCCCGCCGAGGAACAACCCGAACCCGACGTAGACGTCGGTCCGGTCCTCCGGTTCACCGATGTATCGACGATAGAGGTCGAAGAGATAACCGTCCGCGGCCTGTTCCGCTGCCATTAGCCCCCTGTTTACACTCCAGTACTATGACTGTTGGGACGAAAAACGAAGTCGTCAGGGTCCCCGTCCCGACTGATCGGCCGATACGACCGCTCTCGAGGGCGTTCCAGTTGGATACGCGCCGATACGTGTAAACTGTAGTGGTGGCAGCCATAGTTTGAGATCCGAGCCGAAAGCAGAGCGGACCAGCGAGAGCAATGACCGACGCACAGCGACCCGTTCTCGTCGCGGCCACCGATCCCGACGCGGTCACCGCGTACCGCTCGTGGCTCACGGGACAGTGCCGGGTCGAGACGACGACCGACGGCGAGGACTTCCGGACCGGGTTCGGGACCTGCACTGACGACGGGCCCGCCTGCACTGACGACAGGCCCGCTCGAGCCGAGGGGGTCCGCGAGCGGTCGTGACCCGGTCCACCAGAAGCGTCGGCGTTATACGTTCGTGGGCGCAAGCAGTGCTAATGAGTCAGGAGTCGGAGTACACTGACGGGGACCTCCGGAACACCGGAATGCAGCTCAAACACGACCGGGAGTGGGACTACGAACTCGAGACGATCGTCGACGCGATCGAGGAGCGAGACGCCACGAAGGTCGGCCTGCAGTTCCCCGAGGGACTGAAGCGGCGGGGCCCGGCCGTCGCCGACGACCTCCGGGAACTCGCCGGCGACGACGTGACGTTCATGCTCTCGGGCCAGCCGTGTTACGGTGCCTGTGACCTCGACACCTATCTGATGAAACGCACCGACGTGTTCGTTCACTTCGGCCACTCGCCGATGAAGGACACGGACAAGGTGATCTACGTGCCGCTGTTCTCCAACGTCGAGGTCACGCCGATCATGGAGGACGCCCTCGACACCCTCGAGCCGCCCGAGGAGACCGAAGACGTCGGTCTCGTGACGACCGCCCAGCACATGAACCGCTACGAGGAGATGGCCGCGTTCTTGGAGGAGCGAGGCTACGAGGTTCACAGCCGCCGCGGCGACGAACGGCTGACCCACGAGGGCCAGGTACTGGGCTGTAACTACGCGAGTGCGGACGTGCCCGCCGATCAGGTCCTCTACGTCGGCGGCGGCAAGTTCCATCCCCTGGGACTGGCCATGGAGTATCCCGAGAAACACGTCGTCATCGCCGACCCCGTCAACAACGTCGTCACCGTCGCCGACACGGAGAAGTTCATGAAACAGCGCTACGGCGCCGTCCACCGCGCGATGGACGCCGAGAAGTGGGGCGTCATCTTCTGTACCAAGATCGGCCAGGGACGGTGGGAACAGGCCCAGGAGATCCTCGAGGACAACGACGACGCCTACCTCATCACGATGGACGAGGTGACGCCGGACCGCCTGCGGAACTTCGACATGGACGCGTTCGTCAACACCGGCTGTCCGCGGATCACGACCGACGACGGGCCGCAGTTCCACAAGCCGATGCTCACGCCCGGCGAGTACGAGATCGCGGTCGGCAACAAGCCCCTCGACGAACTCTCCTTCGACACGTTCCACGGCACCTGGTAGCGCTTCGCCGTCGCTCTCCCCACGGCGTCGACGCGTCTCGGGCTCGTCTGACTATCGATAGAACGAACATTCGTTTCGGAGGGATCGAAATAGCTTGCTACGTTCTCGCCAAAATAGCAGTAAATAGCGGAATGTAAATCGAAATGGCCATAATAACATACTGATTCCAAATCAGTTTGGAAGAGGTCTTTTGCCCGTTAGTCACCGACCAGTAGTCGATGAGTAACTCAGCCTCGAGCGGATCCGCGGCCGCCGTTCGCGACGATCGCTTCGCCGCCCTCGCCGACGCCCGTCGACGGACCGTCCGCCGACTTGTCGACGAGCGATCCCCGGACGGAATCGGGAAAGACGATCTTGCGCACGAGTTCGCGGCGGTAACAGAGGATAAACGCCCCGTCGACGTCTCGGCCGACGATCACCGGCGGGCGCTCGTCGAACTCCACCACAAGCTGCTCCCGCGGCTGACCGATGCGGGACTGCTCGAGGCGGCCGACGACGTCGTTCGGGTCCCCGACGAGCAGTCGCTGGACGACGCCGTACTCATCGAGGCGCTCTCGGGGTCGAACCGCGACGCCGAGGCGGCCGAACTCGACGCCCTCTTCGAGGCCCTCGCGGACGAACGCAGGCGGCGGGCCCTCGCGGTACTCGCCGATCGGCACCACCCCCTCACGACGGCGACGCTCGCTCGCGCCGTGGCGGCCGCGGAAGCCGACGCGGCCGGGCGCGAGGTTTCACAGGACCGCGTCGACGAGGTCCGCGCCGCCCTCGTTCACGTCCACCTGCCGCTGTTGCACGAGGCCACGCTGATCGGCTACGACGACGAGTCGAGTCGGGTCTCCTACGAGGGCCACCCGCGAGTTCGCATCGACTGGATTCGCTCCGCCGGCGGGGCGCCGACGATTGCGACCGCCGGCGCCGACACCCGCGCGGCCCCGAACGCCCTCCGTCCGCCGTTCCCGCTCTAATAGTGTCCGATCGCGTCCGCCGATCCCCCGCGCTTCTCCCGGTCTGACCGTCCCTCGCGCTCGTCGAACCCGATCCGAGAGCGGCCGCTCCGTCGGCCGAGACGACAACACTTACCGGGTCGCTGCCCGCACCCTCGAGTATGATCGAGAGCGACTGGGACGACTGGCTCGTTCGCGACGTCGCGGACGCCGACCCCGACGGCGTGGCGATCTGGTATCTCGGCTGTAACGGCTTCGTCCTGAAAGGCAGCGAGGGAACGACGGTCTTCATCGATCCCTATCTCGGCCTTGGCGACCCGCCGCGGACGATCCGGATGATTCCGGTCCCGTTCGACCCCGCGGACGTCGCGGCCGCCGACGCCGTCCTCGCGACCCACGAACACACGGATCACGTCCACGGCCCGAGTCAGGCCCCGATCCTCGAGACCACGGGCGCGACCTTCTACGGGCCCGACGACAGCGTCGCCGTCGCCCGCGAGGAGGAGGCCTGGACGGACGACTGGGACGTTTCGGACGAGCAACTGACCGAAGTCGCCGAGGGCGACACGCTCGAGATCGGCGAGTTCACGGTCCACGTCGAGGTGGCAAACGACCCCGATGCGACCCATCCCGTGAGCTACGTGATCGACCACGACGCGGGCACCTTCTTCCACGGCGGCGATACGAAACCCACCGACGAGTTCGAGCGCCTCGGCGACGAGTACGACATCGACCTCGCGGCGCTCGCCTTCGGCACCGTCGGGCAGATCCCCGACAAGCAGACCCGCGAGCCGAAACGGACCCGCTGGTACAACGACGAGAACCAGCTCATCGAGTGCGCCGCCGCGATCGACGCCGACCGGCTGCTCCCCAGCCACTGGGACATGTGGAAGGGGTTGACCGCCGACCCGACGGCGCTTTCCCACCACGCGCGAAGCTTCGACTCTCCTGAGGACCTCGAGATCGTCGAGATCGGCGACCGCGTCGACCTCTGAGACGGTTTGCCGTAACGATATACCGGTGCGACCGCAGGCCGTATCGCGGTCGCACTGGAAGCGACTGACAGCAGACCGTATGAGCCGGCGGAACCGACCGTCGGACCGTCCGCACGTTTTATAATAATGGTATTGTAACGTTGGTCCCATATGAGTAGCACCGCCGATACGGACGACGTGATCGAGGTCAGTGCCGACGGGATAACCGTCCGGAAGACGTTCGCAGCGGACGAGTTCCCCGTCCCCGCGATCCGGTTCGAGATCGAATCGGACCGCGACGAGTCGGTCACGTTCCAACTCTCCGAGGACATCCCCGAATCGTTCCCGATGGACAAGGTCGGGTTCCATCCCGACTACCACAGCGACGAGTGGACCGCCTATCAGGACCACCACGTCGAGTTCACGACCACCCTCGAGCCCGACGAGACGCTCCTGACTGTCTACGGTATCCAGCTCGAGGACGAGAGTCGCGCGACGGCGTTTCTCGGGGAGCCCGCGATCGCCGATCTCAGTGCCCGCGACGACGACGCCGACACGGCCGACGAGGTCGACGACGAGGTCATCGGCAATATCGTCTCTGAAGACCGCAATCAGGCCGTCAAGGACATGATCTCCGGCGAGTCCGACTCGGTACCGGGACTCGAGGACGAAGACGAGACGGCGACCGAAACCGACGCCGAATCCGACGACGAGGGGCCGGCCGACGACTCGCCGGGGCTGGACCTCGACCTCGAGAACGTCGATCCCGAGCCGGACACGGCCGACGCGGACGACGACGAGGACGAGACGGAAGAGACGCCGGATATCGATCTCGGTTTCGACGACGAGGAGTTCCCCGACCCGGACGAGGGCACGACTGCGGACGACGACACCGGCCTCTCGCTCGGGGCCGACGAGGACGACGGGATCGGACTCGACGACGAGCCCGAGATCGACATCGGGGCGGACGAAGCCGACGCGGCCGCGGACGAACCCAGCGTCGACCTCGATCTCGGCGACGAGACCGACGAATCGAGCACCGAGACCGACACCGCGACTGAAGCGGCTGTCGACGACGAGCCCGAAATCGAACTCGACATCGATGACGACGTCGACGACGCGGCCGACGAGGATGCCGACGACGGACCCGCCATCGAGCTGTCGGAGGACGATGCCGAGCCCGACGTTGCGACCGAGGCCGACGAGCCGTCCGATGACGACATCGACGCGGCCACGGCGGACGCCGAGGAAGCCGACGACGCGCTCGAGGCGGAGGCGGCGGAATCCGATGCGGAACCGGACATCGACGCGGCCGACGACGAACCCGTTCCCGAACCCGACGCCGAAGCGACCGACGACACCGACCCCGAGTCGGACACGGAGCAGGAGTCGGACGGAGAAGCCGAGCCCGACGCGCAGCCGGCCGCCGAATCCGAGCCCGAGGTCGAATCCGAATCGGCAGCCGACGAGCCCGACGTGACGGCCGAAACCGAAGACGAGCCGCCGGTCGAAGACGCCGCTGCGACGGCCGACGCGGCCCCGAACCCGGCGCCGGAGTTCACCGGCTCCGTCGCCACTCGACTCGCGACCGAGATCCGCGAGGGCAGCGTCGACGACGACGACCTCGAGGCGATCCGGGCCGAACTCGACATCGAGCCTACCGGTGCCGAAATCGCGAAGATCGACCACCTCCAGTCCCGCGTCGAGAACGTGGCCGCCTACACCGACGCCCTCGAGACGTTCCTCGAGGAGAACGGGACGGGGGCACAGCTCATCGAGGACCTCCAGTCCGATCTCGAAGCGCTGGAAGACGAGATCGCGTCCGTCGACGACCGACTCGAGGGGACGACCACGCAGGTCGACGACGTCGCCGCGGACGTCGACGATCTCAGCGACTGGAACAGCGATCTCCAGTCGGAACTGACCGCCGTCGAGGACGATGTCGACGACCTCGAGGCCGGCCTCGCGGACGTGGAAGCCGACGTCGAGTCGGTCGACGACGAGGTCGAGACGGTCGCGGACGATCTCGAAGCCATGGAAGCCGATGTCGACTCCGTCGAGGACGACGTGGAATCCATCGAAGACGATGTCGACGATCTTGAAGACGACGTCGACGAGGTCGAGGCTGACGTGGAGGCCGTCGAAGACGACGTCGAGGACCTCGAGGACGACATCGAGACGGTCGAGAGCGATCTCGATGCGGTGCGCGCGGACGTGACCGACATTCAGGAGTGGCGCGACCAGCTCGGGTCGATGTTCTCGGACTGACGGCGTCTCGCCTCGGAAACACAACTCGTTTATCCGTCGCCGGTCGACAGTCGCTCGATGGGCGAGACGATACCGATCGCTGTGCCGCGAAAGGGACGACCGCTCGAGTCGGTACTCGACCGGCTGGCCGACCGGCTCGGCGTCCCCGACCTCGCGGACGATATCACGTCGACGCTTCGCCACGAAAAGGCGCTCACGAAGGGGACGATCGACCCCGACGAAGCGGACGTCTACCATCGTCTCGCCGCCTACAGCACCGTCGACGATCCGACCGCGCCCGAGTACACGCTCTTGCGTGACGACCGCGCCGGCAAGCCCCGGCGGATCGTCTTCGACAGCGTCACGATCCCGTTGACCGATGTCGAGGGCGCACCCGACGGCGCGGCGATCCAGCTCGTGGGTCGCGAGGAACCGTTCCGATCGCTCCGGACGCACGAGTTCGCCCTCGGGTTCGACAGCGCCGATCTGGTCCTCGAGGAAGTCGTCGAACTCCGCCCGGAGCCGCTGAACCGGATCGCCGACATCAACGCTCGGATCAACCCCTCGGATACCGACGTGCAGGTCGTCACCGGAATGGGCGATACCGTCTATCACACGTTGCTTGCGACACCCGAGGTTGCGCCCTCTTCGGGATCGCTCGATCGCGAGTTCCTCGAGGCGTACGAGGGGCCGCTCTGTATCGAGCCTAGATACGAACGGCTCGTCCAGGCAGTGCTTGGAACCCGGGCGCTCGAGGGCATCGAGTTTCGCTACCCCGAGGAGGGCCGCGAGGAGGAGGCGGCGATCGCGGAGACGGGCCTCGGCGTCTACCTGACCGTGACCGGCTCGACCGCACGCGATCACGGCCTCCTGCTCGGCGAGCAACTGTTCCCCAGCGAAACCGTGTTGCTCGAGAACACCGCGGAGACGACCGAAACGGTCGAATTCGTCCGGTCACTGTTGGACGGCGCCGACCTCGAGACCGAGCTCGCAGTCGGTCAGTAGCGTCCGGGGAGGGTGCCGCCCGGTCGCCTCGTTCAGCATCGGTCCAAGAGAGCCGTCTCGCGTTCAGCGTGGGCCAGCAAAGCGATAGATCCGGTCCGTTTGTCTTTTCGAACAGATACCGTCAATAATTATACACGCCCAACCGAAGGGGCGTCGTAATGGTCCCCTCTAGACGTCGGGTTCTCGAAGCGGCCGGACTCACGGTCGTCGGTTCGATCGTCGCGTTCGGTACCAGCGGCAGGGAGTCCGATTCGGCGGCCGCTGTCGAGTGGCCGATGAACCGGTACGATTCCGCCGGAACCGGACACAATCCCGCTGCAGTCGGACCGAAAGACGGTGTCGAGGTCGGATGGGAACACGACACGACCGACTGGTTTCGCGGGACGGCCCCGCCGATTCGTCGGGACGATACGATATACGCCGCGGGGAACGGCCTGCTCGCGCTGGACACCGACACGGGAGCCCGGCGGTTCGGCGGGCCCGGTCCGTATCAGTCGAGTCTCGCCCGTGCCCGAACGTCGGTCTACGACACCGATACGCTCGCGGTGACCGCACCCTCCGGCGTCTTCGGGGTGAACGCCGGAGGTGGCCTAGACGTTCCGTTGCTGAACCGATCGGTCGGCACCGAGCGATGGGCGGGGCCGCAGTCGCCCGGTCCTGGCTTCTTCGGTCCCGCCGATCCGGCAACCCCGGTCGCCGCCGACGGGACGATCTACACCCCGATCCCCGGAACGAATTCGATCGCGGCGCTCGACCCGGACGACGGCCAGGTTCTGTGGCGCAACACTCATCACGAAGACGACAAGGTGAGCGCCGCGTTCAACAGGCCCGCCGTAATGGATGGGCTCGTCTTCGTGACGAACTGGCCCTGGCAGGTGACCGCTTACGACGCCGAAACGGAAGC
Organism: Natrinema mahii; assembly: GCA_000690595.2. Taxonomy (GTDB): domain Archaea; phylum Halobacteriota; class Halobacteria; order Halobacteriales; family Natrialbaceae; genus Natrinema; species Natrinema mahii. Next base: position 375,036 of record JHUT02000002.1, read on the forward strand.
AACGCGCTGGCAGCGAAAACTCGACGAACAAACGGTTCTCGCACCCGTAGCGACCGATGCGGGAATCGTCGTCCCAACTCGCAACGATATCCAGTTGCTCGACGCGACCAGCGGGGATCGCCTGTGGAAGCGGACCCACGACGGAAACATCACCGAGAGCGTACCGGCGGTGGCCGACGAGACCGTCTTCTTCGCCGACGAACAGGGGTCGATGCACGCATACGACCTCGAGACGGGTGAGCCGTTGTGGACAGCACCGTTCGACGGGAAGACATCGCCGGTCGTAGCTGACGGCGTCGTGTACGCGGTCCAGTCGGGGTTTTCGCTGGTCGCCATCGACGCCGCCTCCGGCGAGCAGCGGTTCGAGTACCAGCCGTCGCAAGTTCCGCTTTCGACCCCGATCGTCGGTGACGGCGTTCTCTACGCTGCCAATCGGAAGCGAGTCATCGCCTTGGAGGAAGCGACATGACTGTCGAACCGGGCGACGATCCGACCGCCGATCCCTCGGCGTCGACGAAACCACCCGGACTACGGGCCGGAGCCATCTTGCGAGCAACGATTGTCCGCATCCGCCGCGATCCGGTACTCGTCGTCCCGTACGCGGTCGCCGGCGTACTCGTCGCGCTCGCCGACTGGCTCCGTCAGTGGGACCCCCTTCCGGCAACGACGCCGGACTCGCTCGGACAGATGATCAGCGTCCAGTATTCGATCATCCCGCAAGGAACCCCCCGAACGATCAGACGTATTGGTGCGTTCATCGACCTCCAGTCGCCGTATCTCGTCGGCGCTGTCGCCCTCGAATTGCTCGTCGTACTGGCGCTCGGTATCGCCGGCTGGGTGACGATTACGCGCGCTCTGAACGCTGAACGGCGTCTCGATTCGCTCGCTCGGTATCTCGGACTCCTCTCGGTGATCTCGCTTCTCCCACAGCTGTTCGGGTCTCCATCCCTCGAGATCGGGAGTCTTCCCCTCGGCGCGCTAGCGATCGTCGTCGCTGCCCTCGTCGGAATCCACCTCTTTCTCTTCCCTGGCTTTTTGGTGGTCGGCCAGTCGCTCGCGACAGCGCTCGGCAAGAGCGTTCGGGAACCTCGAGGGCGTCGATGGCCCGTCCTCCTGCTTATCGTCCTGTTCGGATTCACGTCCTGGGCGCTCGCACAGGTTCCGGTTGCAGGCGGATTCCTGAGTACCGCCGTCGTCGCACCCGTACAAGCCGTCTCGATCGCCGTTCTGATCGGTAACGTGAGGAACGCGGTGACGGGATACGGCGACTGAGTCACCAGAAGAGGTGACGAATTTCCGTTCTATATCGGCTGATTCGATCGAGGGAACAGCCAGTCGATGCTTGACGAACAGGTCGAAGACCAGCTCGATCCGCCCTCGTCGAACGTTATGCTGTGTTCCTGTTGTCGCGCAGGACACGTGTTGATGTCGGTCAGAACGTGCGTTCCGTTATCGTCGACATCTTTGGCGACGTAGACGGTAACGTTTCCGGGTGTCCAACCATCGATCGTCGTCGTCACTTCGTCGTCGGGTTCGACGGTGATCTGCTGCGTCGGAACTCCGTCGTCGACTACCGTTACGTTCCGGAACCCCTCCGGCCAGACGAGTTGGGAGAGCGTCGCGAGCCGTCGATCGCCGTCCTCGGTAGTGACTGCGAAGTTCATGAGCAACGCCGTCTCCCTGTTCTCGACGGTGTATGCGGTCACTCGATACGTCGTGTTGTCATCGTTCTCGGCCGTCAGCGTCGGCGGTGCGTCGATCATCGCACCACCGGCCACGGAGAGTCCACTGAGGAGGACCAGGCCAGCAAGGAGGGCAATCGTCCGTCGGCGGGCCATACCAGTTGTCGTGTTAGCGAGGCTGAAATAATCACCTCATTTTCGGCCGGGGTGACTCGAGTGTCGGAGACAGCTACTGAAGCAATGAGAGACGATCGGCCTTCTCGTGACCAAACCGCGGGGCACGATGGTCCCGCCGAGGGTAGCAAATCAGTATAGCGATATACAATTTATATGGCCGATTCGGACCATGTTATTTGAGTACTACAGTAGTTGTTATTCGCTGTTGGGCCTGGTCAAGTGCAAGGCTTGTGACGCCGAAATGCCGGGATCCAGCGATACGAGCGACTGAGAACAGATTTGTCGATCACTCACACGCCGACACTCGGCTCACGACCAGTGACGGAATAGATGCAGTCGAGGTACGTCTCGCGGACCCGATCGCCCCAGTTGTGGGTGTAGGTGTCGATCACGTCGCCGGCGACGTCACCCCGGAGATACTGGACGATCCCGCGATCGCCGGTCCGGTCCCGCAGATGGGTGGTGAAGAAGTGCCGGAAGTAGTGTGGCGTCACGTTCTCCTCGGTGCCGCCGCCGGTCCGGTACCAGCCCCGCTTTCGAGCGTGTTTCTCGACGATATAGCGGACATCCGACGGCGTGAGCCGCTGGCCCCAGGAATCGCGCGTGTCGAGAAAGAGCGGTTGTGCCGGCGAGACCGCGTCCGGCCGGATCGCCAGCCACTCACACAGGACCCGGCGAAGTTCCGCGTCGACGGGGACGACCGTCTCGCGCTTTCGCTTGTTCGAGGCCGTCCGCTCCTCGCCGTTGACCGTGGTGCCACGGGCCGGCTCTGACGACACGAACAGCGACGACGGTCGCTGCTCGAGGCCGACCCGCGGGGTCCACTCGAGGTCGACTGGGGGCGTCTCGAGGTGGAGATCCCGCAGATCGAGGTTACACAGTTCGCCGACCCGCATCCCGGTCTTCAAGAGGGTGACGACGACGGCCCGCTCGAGCGGGTGGGCGATCTCGGCGACGAACGATCGCATTTCGGCGACCGAGATGTCCCGTCGCGTGGGGTTCGTCTCGATCGACTCGGACAACTCCTCCATGACCAGCGCCATCGGGTTGTCCTCGAAGACGCCGACGCGGGCCATGTACTCGTAAAACCGGTTGAGATAGGAGGCGTAGGTCGCGATCGTACTGGATTCGAACGCGCCGCGCAGCGAGTGGATCCAGGCCATACACTCCCGACGCCCCGGCGCGCCGATCGCATCGATATCGAACCGCTCGGCGAGAAAGGACTCGAACCGGCGCAACACCCGCTCGTAGGCCTCGAGGGTGCGCTCGCTCTTGCCGTGATATCGTTGGTCGTCGAGAAAGTACGCGATGGGGTCGGTCACGTCCTCGGGGGCCTCGGCGGTCGGCTCAGTCGCCATCGCCACCACCGTCGACGACCGTGTATCCGCCGTGGCGACCGCTGTATCGAATCCGGTTGTCCGCCTGTAACTCCTCGAGGGTCTCGTCCAGTCGCGACTCGATGTCGTCGGCGACCGCCTCGAGCAACTCGTCCCAGGAGTACGTATCGGATTCCAGTAATTCGAGGACCCGCGTTTCGAGACCGTTACCCCTAGGGTCAGAGCCCGAAGAATCGGGTTCCGCTGTGGCGCTCGACTCGGGGTCGAACCCCTTTCGCCCAGCCTGGACCATGGTCCGGACGAACTCGCTCTGGCTCATGTCGAGGTCGTCGGCGTGCGATTGCCACTCCGCTTTCTGGTAGGCCGGGATGTATGTCTTGACAGACGTTCTAGAAGTGTCCGCCGAGTCACTCATGTCTCGTTGGTCAAACGCGAGGATCTTCAATCCTTCTATTATTAGAGCTAAGTAAATTTATATTCATCTCTATTACCCTTTTTGGCCGACATACCACCCTATAGATTCAGAATATGGGGATTAGTGAGCCTAGAGTTCGATATCAATAGTCAGTGGGAATGGTGATGGAAGTTGAGATAAATGGTGCGAGTGGAATGCTCGATAGGTCGTGACAACGACCGTCCGAAAGCAGCAGTCGGGTAAAGCGTTGCTCCGGCCACGGTTCGGAGACGCTACTCGAGCGAGATCGATCGACATCGAAGGTCGGCTCAGAGCGCCGGCCCTCTCGAGGACACTCGCTATGAAACGACTGCGATCAGTCGGACGTCGGTTTGCTCGCTCGAGTCACGGCCTCGGGGCCCGTGTCACTCGGGACGATCCTGTAACGACAATGCGGACCCGACACTGATCTTCAGTCGTCTCGAGGGCGGGGCCGAGGGAGACGCGATCGATAGTCGCCGGTCGTTACGTTGTCGGTGTCGCCCCGTGCCGTTTGCAGTGGCTTCGGTCCGCGACATCGTCTCGGGCGGTTCTCCCACCGCGGACCGGTATCGCTCGTTGTTCGCCGGGAGCCGGCGAGACTTACTATCGTAGCTGCTGAAACGAGTTACACACTGATCGCAACGCTGTCGTGCGATCTGGTGTGTAATGACTGTCAGCGGCTACTATACCCGTCCCCGGAGTCGGGGACGTGGCCGACGACGGACCTCCCTCCTGCAGGCCTCTCATCGGCGTCGAGTTACGCTACGACAGTCGATTTACGGCCCAAAGCGCCCTCCATCTTCGTTCGCTCTCTCCGCTTAGAACGCTCCTGAGCCGTTCCATGTCGTTCCGGTCCCGATGGCCACCTCTCGTTTTCTATCGGTCTCGAGGCCGGACTCGCTTGGAGAGCGGTCCGTTTCGGGCGGTAGCACGCTCGTGCTGTGTGTGGGCCGGGCGATACCGTACCGTCGAAGAATAAATCACATGTGGCTATACCCATCCTGGTCGATCACCGTGGACCCCGTCCCTCTCCGGACGGGAAATCGAAGTGAATCAGCGAGGGGAGCGAGCATCTCCTCGATTGCCGCGTCGATCGAAGATACCGTTCGGCTCGCGTTCACGCCGGTGACGACGGACTACCGTTCGTCGTCCGACTCCGGCGACGGGCCCTCATCGCTCGGGTCTCCGTCGTCGGCTTCCCGGAACCGCTGGCCGACCGTCCGCTGGCGCTTGCGTGCCCGCAGCCGTTCCTGCAGCCGTTCCTCGAGGTCGGCCTGTAGCTCGAGGCCCCGTTCGGCGTCGATGTCGTGGGCGGTCGCGGCCCGGCCGAGCAGCGAGGCCGAACTCGCGGTGTCGGCGGTGACGCTGGCGAGGGACCGCCGGCGCTGGAAGATCGTCGCCTGGTGGAGGACGGCCTGCACCCGGTAGTAGGGGACGACCTTGGTGGTACGCCGCCAGACGCCAGTACGGGTGAGAAAGTACCGGTCGTCGACCTGGTAGCCCCGGCTGGTCCACTTCAGGTGGGCGGCGGGCGGGACGAGGACGGCGAGTGCGGCCAGCAGGTACCACCGACCGAGGGCCCCCGTGTACCGGGCCACCAGCGCCGCGATCCCGACGCCGGCGGCGACGACGAGCAGGTACCGGATCGCGTACCGTTCGCGGGCGCGGCGCGGCGGCGACTCGAGGTCGACCGGGCCGAAGGGTTCGATCGCGCGTGCGAGTTCGGTCACCCGGTCGGCGTCGGCGAGCGGGATCGCGGACTCGGTGCCCCGGGAGTCGGACTGGCCGGGCGCGTAGCCGGCCGTCTCGACGCTGAGAGCGGCGTACCCGAACCAGCGGAACGGGACCGACCGAGAGATCGTCAGCGTCTGGACCTTCTCGAGCGGGATCGTTCCGCTGTAGCGCTGCAAGAGTCCGCGCTCGTAGTAGAGTTCGTCGTCGGCGCGGGTGAGCCGGAACCCGTAGTATCGGGTGAACGTAAGCACTGCGCTGACGACCCAGGCGGCGAGCAGGAACAGGAGGAGGCCCCACACGAGGACGAACAGGCCCGTTTCGGGGCCCGGAAGCCAGCCGATCCGATCCCCGGGTAGCAACGTCGCGGGATCGAACCCGCTGGCGAAGGACAGCGCGATACCGCCGAGCAGACTCGCCCCGGGGTCGATGGTGAAGACGCTCAGGATCACGAGTTCTCGGGGTTCGATCTCGAACAGGAGTTCGTCGTCGGCGGTACCGGGGTCGGATACTGCGGTCCGGTCCCCCGCCTCGAGGTCGTCGGCGTCCGAGTCGCCCCGGCTCGCGCCGCTCCGGAGTTGTCGCCTGAGCCGGTGGGCCTCGTCCTCGGCGACGTACTCGAGGCTGACTTCGGTCTGGCCGCCGCCGGCAGTCTCGACGTGGACGGCGGCGATACCGAGGACGCGACCGAGGACGTTCTGTCTGATATCGACGTTCTGGACCCGACCGAGCGGGAGTTCCCGGTCCCGCCGCGCGAGGACGCCGGAGGTGACGTCGAACGTGTCGTCGGTCAGGTCGTACCGGAAGCGCTTGTAGTAGGCGAACTCGTAGACGATTCCGACGACGATCCCGACCGCGACGAGGCCGAATATCGACAGCAGGTCGATCCCGTTCCCGCCGGGCGAGACGACCACCCCGACGACGAAAAACATGAAACCGGTGTTGAGACTCCGCGAGAGCGACCGGACGGCGATCGATGCGGGATGCAGCGACCTCATACGGCGTCTTCACCCTCGCTCTCGATCGCGAGTCCCCGAAGCGACTCTTGGAGCGCGTCCGCACGGGCCGGCGTCAGCCCGGGGATGGCAACGTCCGAACTCCGGGAACCAGCCGTGTACACCACGACCGTCGCGAGCCCGGTCGTCCGCTCGAGCGGCGAGCGCCGGGAGTCGACGTGCTGGACCCGGACGTAGGGGACGACGGTCCTGACGCGCGTAAAGACGCCGCGCTCGATATAGAGGTCGTCGTCCCGGAGTTCGAACCGCCAGACACCGTAGCGGAGCCAGGCGACGACGAGTCGAAGGACGGCGAGGACGACGGCGATCGCGGCGGCAGCCGGCACGAGGACGTCCGGCGCACTCGCCCAGAGGTCGGTCCGGGTGAGCCCGATCGCCGCACCGACGACGATCCCACCGAAGATCGCGGCCCGAACCAGCGCGAGGGCCAACCAGACGACCCGCACTCGCGGGGTGAGCCGTTCCATACCTATCGTGAGGGGACGACCCGATTAAAACATGGGAAAGCGGCGGTGAGTTGCAACGACTGAGAGCGTCGGCGACACCGGGCCCGACCCGCGATTTTATGCGGGTTCGGCCGGAGGGACGGCGTATGGCGTCGACCGACCTCGTCGAAGTCGAGTTGACCGACGGAATCGCGATCGTCCGACTGGACCGTCCGGACAAGTTGAACGCCGTCACCCTCGAGTCCCTCGAGGAACTTCGGGACGCCCTCGTGGGGCTGCCCGACGACGGGGTTCAGGGGCTCGTGGTCGCCGGCAACGGGCCGGCGACCTGTGCCGGGATGGACAGGGAGATCGTCGCCGACGCGGAGTACGACGAGAAGTACGCCGACCGAATCGAGGCGCTCACCGGCGAGATCTACGGCTTTCTCACTTCCCGGTCCTACCCGACGGCGGTGGCGGCCCGCGGGGCGCTCGTCGGGATCGGGTTCATCCTCTCGCTGCGCTGTGACTTCCTCGTCGTCGGCGAGGAGACGACGCTGTCGCTGCCCGAGGTCCAGTTCGGGATCGCCGCGACGCATACGATACCCTACCTCGAGGCAATGGTCGGGACCAGAGCCGCAACGGAGATCGTCCTCACGGGCGAGGCGATCGATCCCGATCGGGCCCGCGAGCTGGGGCTCGCCAACCGCGTCGTCGCCGAGGACGCGGTCGAAGACGCGACGCGTGATCTGGTCGATGGAATCGCCGAGCACGACCCGGCGGCCGTCGCCGAGTTGAAGGCAGCGACGACCGTTCCCGAGTAGCGTGGACCGGCGGCTCGGATGGATAGCTATTTGATGCTCGTTAACGTATATCACTAAGACATGGGTGACGATCGTGCCGAACTCGACCCGTTCGCGCTCAGTTCGGCGGTCGACGACCGGTCGGTCGACGACGTGTTCCGGCTGCTCGCGTCTCCGATCGCTCGGTCGACGATCGTCTACTGCCACCAGCAGCCGCGACCCACGGTCGAGGAGTTGGCGGACGTGATCGCCGGCGTGACCGCCAGCGCCGAGGGGACGATCGCGTCGCCCGCCGACCGCGACCGGATACGAATTCGGCTCTCCCACGAGACGCTGCCGCGGCTCGAGGACATGGAGCTGCTCGCGTTCGACAGGGAGTCCGGCGACGTCATCGAGACGTCGATCCCGGAGCCGATCCTCGACTGTCTGCGGGCCGTCGAGTGACCGCGATGCGATCGCTCCGAGACGCCTTCGAGGCGGTTGATCGACGGCACAAGACCCTCGAGATACACAGCGACGACGAGTCGGTCGTGACGGCGCTCCGTCGGGGGTTCGACACACGGACCGTCGACGTAACGCATCGTCCGCTGGGGCTGCCCGACGAGACCGGCTTCGTGATCGTCCGGGACGCCGAGGGCGCGTTTCGGGGCGCGCTGGGGCTCGAGGGGTTCGAGGCGATCCTCTCGCCGACGGACCATCCGCCGTGGGAACTGGCCGAGCCCGAGCCGGACCCCGCGCACCTGTTCGACTTCCTCGAGAACACGCTGTTCGCGTCCGCGACCCGGGAGCAACTGCTCGCGACCACCCGCGAGATCGAAGAGCGGGCGTGGCGGATCGGGGCCGGCCGGCTGTACGCGGGCTTCCAGCGGCCGGCAGCGCTACGGGCACAGACGGGGGTTTACGAGCGATTCGGTGCCCGCGACTCGATCGACGTGACGGTGTTTCTGGCCGGGGAGTGGTCGACGCCGCTCGAGGGCGTCTCGGTCGTCACCGGAGCCGGCGACGAACTGGGTGCGTTCTGGTTCGTCGTCTTCGACGGCGGCGAGGGCGGGAGGCACTGCGGTGCCCTAGTCGCCGAAGAAGGCGACCCGGGCGAGTACACCGGGTTCTGGACGTTCGAGCCGTCGATCGTCCGCGAACTGACCGACTACCTCGAGACGGCCCACGACGCGTAGCGACACGGGAAGGGAGAACCGAGAGCGGCCGCGAAGAACGAGGCGGGGTATCGGGAACGAGCGTCGCAGTCGTCCCCGACGCCAGCGGGAGAGACGCCAGTCGGATCAGTGGGTCGCGGTTCGGACGTCGTCGACGCGATAGAGGTCCTCCTGGAGACCGTCGCCGTCACAGTCCTCGTTGGGGCACTCGTAGTGCCAGCCGTCCTGGGTCGCCGACCCCTCCTGGAACCGCTCCCCGCATACCTCACAGAGGAGCTGACCATCTTCGCACGTATCGCGGTGTAACTCGAGAGCGAGTTCGGTCTGGAACGACTGATTACAGTTTCGACAGGTGTGCATATTTCTCCTGATGCGAGCCTCCGCAAAAACTGCTTGGGTTCTTTTATTCCGGCGGATACGGCCCTGATTCGGCCTCGCTGTCCCGATTTGGGGTCGACTGGTCGGGAAGAAAGAACGGTCGGAAACCGTGTTTACGTAATCTCGAGTTGTCTCTCGGGTGGTAGCTTCACGATGCGACCGTCACCGTCGTGAGACGAGGGATCCCGCCGGCGGTTCTAGTCGACTCCCTGACTCATAAGTGATCGCCGACGGAACGGGCGAACGATGGAACCGATCGAGATCGGCGCACGGATCGTGGCCGGGTTCGTTCTCATCCTGTTGAACGCCTTCTTCGTCGCGATCGAGTTCGGGTTGACGCGTGCCCGACAGTATCCCGAGTCCGAGTTCGACACGCCCGGGCTCCGGCTGGCCTGGGAGATGACCGACGACCTCGAGTTCTACCTGACGACCTGTCAGGTCTGGATCTCCGGGACGAGCATCGCGCTCGGTATCGTCGCCGAGCCGGGGCTGGCAGCGCTGTTCGAGCCGCTGTTTGCGAACACGGCGCTGGCGTCCGCGGGCGCGGGCTCGATCCTCGGATTCTTGCTCATCAACCTCGTCCACCTCACGCACGGGGAGCAGACGCCGACGTATCTCGGCGTCGAACGTTCGAAGCAGGTCTGTCGGTACGGCGCGCGGCCGCTGTACTGGTTCGCCAAATCGATCGCCCCGCTGATCCACTTCGGTGACTGGGTCGCCAAGGCGACGCTGGGACTGTTCGGTATCGAGATGACCCAGGCGTGGACCGAGGCCGAGGAGGAGGTCATCGAGACGCGGGCCGACCTCCGGAACCGGCTCGGCTCCGTCCTCGAGGAGGGCGATCTCTCGGACGACCGTCGCGAGGAGGTGATGAACGCGTTCAATATCGGCGAGCGCCCCATCCGCGAACTGATGGTCGACGGCGACGAGATCGTCGCCCTGTCGACGACCGCCGACCCGTCGGAGAACTTCCGGCGGATGGAGGAGCGACCGCAGACCCGGTACCCGCTCGTCGGCGACGAACTGACCGACTTCCGCGGGATCGTCTACACGCCGATCTTCGTCCGTCACCGCGAGGAACTGGCCGGCGGCGACATCGACTTCGAGGAACTGGCCGCGCCGCCGATGACGCTCTCTCCCGACACCGACGTCAGCGACGCGATCGATCAGTTCCAGACCGAAAACCAGGAACTCGCGCTGGTCATCGAGGACGGCGAGGTCGTCGGACTGGTCACCGTCACCGACCTGCTCGAGGCGGTGATGGGCGACATCGAGGACCCGCTGGACGAGGCGGATCTCGAGCCTGTCGATCGCTGACCCGCCGGAGCGCCGGTGAGTCGTTCCGACCGCGACTGCACGCAGTCGTTTTTTCCGCGTCGCCGTGGAATCGGCCGTCATGTACGACGACATTCTCGTGCCGACTGACGGGAGCGACTCGAGTGTGGCGGCGGTCGACGAGGCCGTCGCGATCGCCAACGGGACCGCGGCGACAGTTCATTTCCTGCACGTCGTCGATGCGGGAACCGAGATGTCCGGGGCCGGCGAGGGGGCACTGGCTCCGGAGCTGACGAAAACGCTCGAGGGAGAGGCCGAGTCGGCCCTCGACGCCGCCGCCGAACGAGCCGAGAGCGCGGGCATCGCGTACGATCGACTCATACGTGAGGGCATTCCACACGAGGCAATCGCGACCGAAACCGCGGAAGTCGGAGCCGACCTCGTCGTCATGGGCGCGAGCGGGCGCTCGAGCGTGAAAGACCGACTCCTCGGGAGTACGACCGATCGCGTGGTTCGAACGGTCGACGCGTCGGTACTGATCGCGCGGCCCTGAGCGGGTCGGGGCCGCCGATCGAAAACGAGATTCCGTGCCGTCTCAGTCGTCCTGGCCCAGGATACCGCGCTCGGCCATCTTCCGGGGGTCGAGGACCTCGTCGGCTTCCTCCTCGTCGAGATAGCCCTTCTCGAGGACGACTTCCCGAACCGTCTTGTCCTCTTTGAGCGCGGTCTTGGCGACCTCGCTGGCCTTGTCGTAGCCGATGTGGACGTTCAGCGAAGTGGCCATCGCCATCGACTGCTCGACGCGGTCCTCGCAGTAGGCCTCGTTGGCCTCGAGCTTTCGCACGAAGCGTTCGCCGAAGACCTGACTCGCGTTCGAGATGAGTTCGGCCGACTCGAGGAAGTTGTGCGCCAGCACGGGCTTGTAGAGGTTGAGGTCGATCTGGCCCTCGGCCGCGCCGGCGGAGACGGCGGCGTCGTTGCCGACGACCTGCTTGTGGACCTGGTTGACGGCCTCGGCGACGACCGGGTTGATCTTGCCGGGCATGATCGAGGAGCCGGGCTGGTTCTCCGGCTGTTCGATCTCGCCGAGTCCGTTACGGGGACCCGACGCGAGCAGGCGGAGGTCGTTGGCGATCTTGTTCAGCGAGCCGGCGACGGTCCGGAGCGCGCCGTGGGCCTCGCTCATCGCGTCGTGGGCCGCCTGGGCCTCGAAGTGGTTGTCGGCCTCGCGGAACTGGACGCCGGTCTCTTTCGTGATGTACTCGGCGGCGCGGCCGGGGAACTCCTCGTGCGTGTTGAGGCCGGTTCCAGTCGCGGTGCCGCCCAGCGCGAGTTCGCCGAGATGGTCGCGGACCTGGTCGACCCGTGCGAGTCCCTTCTCGACCTGCGTCCGGTAGCCCGAGAACTCCTGACCGAGCGTGACCGGCGTCGCGTCCTGCAGGTGCGTGCGGCCGGTCTTGATGACGTCGTCGAACTCCGCTTCTTTCGCCTCGAGCGCTTCGCGGAGCGTGTCGAGCGCCGGGATGACGTCTTTCTCGACGGCCTCGAGGGAGGCGACGTGCATCGCGGTCGGGATGACGTCGTTGCTCGACTGGCCGTAGTTGACGTGGTCGTTGGGGTGGACGACGCGGTCGCCGATCTCCGAGCCCATGATCTCGGCGGCGCGGTTGGCGATGACCTCGTTGGCGTTCATGTTCGACGAGGTCCCGGAGCCGGTCTGGAAGACGTCGACCGGGAACTGGTCGTCGTGTTCGCCGGCGATGACCTCGTCGGCGGCCTCGATGATCGCCTCGGCGACGTCGTCGTCGACGAGTCCGAGGTCGCGATTGGCCTGTGCGGCGGCCTTCTTGACGACGCCGAGCCCGCGGATGAACCGCCGACTGAAGGTGATCCCCGAGATGGGGAAGTTCTGGATCGCACGTTGGGTCTGTGCCCCCCAGTAGGCGTCCGCGGGCACCTGCATCTCGCCGAGACTGTCCTCCTCGATTCGGTAATCGTCTCCGTCTGCCATACGCGAGGGGTCGGCTCGAGTCACGTAAAATCCACCGAAAGCCCGAGATCGTCCGTGCGGGCGCGCTCGCGCAGCGCCGACTGGAGCCGTTCCCGGCCGGTGTCGTGGATCTCGCGGGCCGTCTCGAGGTCGATGTCATAGATCGTCGGTGACCCCCACGAGAAGGTGCGCGAACTGGCGGTGTCGACGGCCAGCGACGCGAGCCCGAGCCGACGCTGGAAGACCGAGCGCCGGGTCGAGACCGTCTGAATCCGGTAGTAAGGGATCACGGTCGTCTGGCGGTTCCAGAACCCGCTCCGGATTACGAGGTGGTCCGCACCCACGAAGTAGCCAAGATTGACGTATTTCAGGTGTGCAGCGGGCGGGACAGCAACGAAGACGACGGCGGTGAGATACCAGCGGTCGAACGTCGAGACCCGTGCGAGACCGATCGCGGCGGCGACGATCACGGCCGCGACGATCGAATACCGAACGAAGTAGCGACGACGAGCCAGCCGCGGCGGACTCCGGAACTCGGGTGTCTCGACGCCGGTGAGGGTCTCGGCGAAGCGGTAGACGCGGTCGGTCCCGGCAAGCGGGACGGCCGACTGATTACTGCTCCCGCTGTCGGGGCCGTACCCCGCCGTTTCGACCCGGAGACCGGCGTAGCCGACCAGTCGCTGGAGCGGGTTCTCGGTGACCGAAACCGACTGGACCTTCTCGACGGGGATCGAGCCGCTGTAGCGCTGGACCAGCCCGCGCTCATAGACGAAGTCTTCGCCCGCGTGGCCGAGGCGGAACCCGTAGTAGTTCGCGACCGTATAGATCGCGCTCGAGACGTAGGTGAACACCGACCACTGAACGGCGGTGACCGCGGCCAACACCAAAAGCGGGCCGACCGCCGCCCCCTCGAGCGTCTCCGGCCCGCCGAAGGGGCGAGCGGCGTCGATGACGAACGCGGGCACGAGCCCCGATCCCGAGTCGGCACCGCCGAGGAAGACGAGTATCGCGATCGGAAAGACCGCCGCGCCCCACCGGAACGAGGTCACCGCGTAGAGCAGCAGTTCCCGGGTCTCGAGGTCGAACAGCAGCGTCGGGGCGACATCGCCTCGGGAGCGGTCCTCGCGCGTGCGCTCGGCGGCGGTCGGCTCGGCGGTGGATGGGGTCGAGTCGTCGAACACCGGCCGATCGGACTCGGGGTCGGCGGTCGACGTTCCGGTGGCGGCCGTCAATCGGCGAATGTCCGACCGGAGCCGCTCTGCCTCGTCCTCGCTGACGAACCGGAGCGTCGCTTCGGTGTCGCCGCCGCCGGCGGTCTCGATCGAGACGACCGCGAGGCCGACCACCCGCTGGAAGAGCCCCTGTGAGATATCGACGTTCTGGATCCGCCGGTAGGGGATCTCGCGGGACCGGCGCGAGAACACCCCCGAGGAGACGTCGAACGTACTCGCGGTGACTTCGTAGGTAAACCGGTAGTAGTACGCGATGCCGTAGCCGACGCCGGCGACGAGACCGATCGGGACCAACGCCAGTAGCGGACCGGTATCGATGTCGAGGACGCTGGACCCCAGCCCCACGAGCAAGACCGGGACCGAGAAGCCGGTCGCGCCGTGCTGGAGCGCCAGCGTCACGGCGCTGAGAGGATGTAATCGGTTCATGTCAGACGGCGTCTTCGCCCTCGCTCTCGACGGCCAGTTCGCGGAGGGTCTCCTGCAGACTCCGGGCCCGATCCGGCGTCAGCCCCGGAATCCGAACGTCGGCGTTCCGGGAGCCGGCGGTATAGACCACGACGCTCGAGAGGCCGAGTACCCGCTCGATGGGCCCGAACTGGGTGTCGACGTGCTGGACGCGGACGAACGGAACGGCGGTCTCGACGAACGTGACGACGCCGCGCTCGAGGTAGAGGGCGTCGTCCTGCAGTTCGAACCGCCAGACCTGATAGCGGCGGACGGCGTAGCCGACGGCGAGAACCAGTGCGACGGCGACGGCGGCCGCGATCGCGAGCGCCGGGACGGTGACTCGCCACTGGTCGAGGGCGACGAGGGCGACGGCGAGGACGACCGCCGCGATCGCGCCGCGGGCGATCCAGATGAGCCTGATGCGGGGATGAAGCGTCTCCATGTCCGATTCGTGTCAACCCTGGTGGATAAAGCTACGGTTCCGGCAGGGGCGGCGACCGTCGGGGCCAGCGACGGACGAACGGACGGGAGCGTCGGACGGATCGCCGGCAGTCAGTTCCGGCGGGACCGCGAGCCGTCCTGCGATCGGTCCGGTAACCAGTGACAGCCGAGCGGATTAGTCGTCGGCGGGGACCGTTAGGACCGGCACCGACGACGCCCGACGGACGCGGTCGGTGACGCTGGTCGGCGAGAGATACCGGCGGAGACCGGTCCGCGTCGGGTCACCGATCACGACGAGATCGACGTCGTTGTGGTCGGCATAGCTGGCGATCTCCGCGGCCGGATCGCCATAGCGGAGCCGTTTCGACACCGAGACGTCGGTCCCGACGGTCGCGTCCTCGACCGCCTCGAGCGCCGTCTCGGCGCTGTCTTCCCGCCGCTCGACAAGCATGTCCCAGCCGTCGACGGACGCGGTCATGCGGACGATCGACAGCGCGTCGACTCGAGCGCCGTGTCGGGCGGCCTCTGCGACCGCGACCCGCCCGACCGCAGCGGGCGTCTCGCCGTCGACCGCGACGAGGACGCGGTCGAACCCCGCCGTGTCGGTCGCAATAGCCGTCAGTTCCCGACCGTCGGTCGGGCTCGAGTCCGCCGCCCTGTCCAGTGTCGATGCCATACGGTACTATACTGGCCGATACGCGATATACTTGTCCAGAAAATACTTCATACGGGTTCGTGTTTTCATTCACCAAGGGGGAATCGGCCCATGCAGTCATTTCATGCCATGAAACGACTGGCATCGTGCGATTGGCCGTTCCGCACGACTGCGTCCAACGGGACCAAAGAGCGGTGAACGGTGGTTCGACCGGTAGCGCGGGCGAGATGCGGGCAGACGGGGCGGACTACTCGCCCTCGAGGTCGTCGTACTCCTCGGGGGTGTACGTCGACAGCTCGAGGGCGTGGATGTCGGTGGTCATGTGATCGCCCAGCGCGTCGTAGACCTCCTGGTGTTGCTGGACGAGCGGGAGCCCGTCGAAGACCGGTGAGACGACCGTCGCGGCGAGGTGGTCCTCGTCGCCCTCGTCTCGTGCGTGTGTGACCGTGGCGTCGGCGTCCTCGAGGTTCGATTCGATGACCTCCTCGACGGCTGCTGGCTTCATAGGGGAGGGTTGGTCGCTCGCGGCAAAAGCGCCGCGGTCGCGGTCGGTGGCGCGGCCGGTTCAGAACGGCACGTCGTCGGGCACGTCGCGTCCTGACGATCCACCGGTCATCCCGTCGAACCCGGTGCTGACGTCGACGTAGTCGATCGCGTCGATCTCGGCGGGCAGCCGCTGCTTGATCGCCTGGGTCGTCATCGAACTGACGCCACAGCCGCTACAGGCCCCCGTCAGGGCGATCGAGACGCGCCCCGCCTCGAGGTCGACCTCGGTGATCGCGGACTCGCCGCCGTGGGCCTCGATCTGGGGGAAGTTCCGGCGGAGGAACAGCGATACGTCTTCGCGGACGGCGTCGGCTGGGGACTTGGCCGATTCGGACTCGCTCATGGGTGAGCCAAGGGACCGGAACGGGATATACTGTCGGGCGAATCGGTTCTTCCCGAGATCGGGGTCGAACGATCGCGACTCGTCCCCGGGACCGCGAACCGTCCGAGCGACGATGACGGCGACTTTATGATCGCTCGCGACGCCGTCCCCGCTATGTCACTGGCAGCCGAGACGCGACGGGCGGTCGATCGCCGTCCGTTCCTCCGGACCGCCCTGCGGGCCGGCGTCGTCAACTACACCGCCGCGGCCCGCTCGCTCCCGGTCGAGGGCGAGCCCGACGCGATCGCGACGGCGCTGCGCCGGTACGCCGACGAGTTGCCCGCCCACGAGACCGACTCCCGCGACGTTCGCGTGCGGATGGAAAGCGGCGTCGGACGGCTCGAGGACGGAGCCGACCGCGACGACGCCCTCGTGACCGTCGGCGACGCGGCCTTTGGCCCCCGCGGCGGCGATTCGACGGCCATCGTCGCGACCGGCGAGGTCGACGCGGCCGCCGCGGCGGCCGTCCTCGAGCGGCTCGGCGTCGAGGGGATCGCGCCGGACGCCGCGGCCGTCGCCGATGGAACGATGGTCCTCGTCGTCGATCGACGCGCGGGGGCGACGGCGCTGCGGACGGTCGAAAACGCGCTCGAGAACGCCGTCGTCCGCGACGGCGACGACCCGGACTGACGGACGGGGAACGGAATTCAGTCCGCGCTGCTGTCGTAGGCGTCGCCGAAGTCCCACTCGCGGCGGAGGAGTTCTTCGACCCCGTGTTCGAGGATGACCTCGCCGAGGATCGTCGCCCTGTAGTAGGTGTAGAGGCCGTCGCTATCCCGCTCCGAACGCGCTCGTTTCTCGACGAGCCCGACCTCGCGGAGCTTGCCGAGGTGGTAGTGGAGCGTACTGTCGTCGACGTCGATCATCGAATCCAGCTCCGTGGGCGTCAGCTCGTCCGTGTGAGAGAGTCGATAGAGGATCTCGAATCGGGTTCGGTTCCCGACCGCGGCCTGCATCTCGAGGTACTCCTCGAGGGAGAGGACGCTTCGCTCCGGGAGGAGATCGTTCGGATCGTCCGGGGCGTCGTCGGCCCGAGTGTGTTTCGTCCCCATCGTACCGATGCCTACTCGCTCTCCGTTTTTAGTCTTTGTCAAGCCAACGTTCGCTGAAAACACCCCTATTTATATACTAACCGCGAGTCGCTCGAGGTATGACTCGGGAGATCACCCGGGATCTCATCGCCGATCGGCTCGGAACCGTCGGGTACGACCGGTTTCTGCTCTATCTGATGGGGCCGTACAAATCGTTCAACCTGAACTACGTGTTGACCGACGAGGAACTGCAAGACGTGGCGGTCGAAGACCTGCCCAGCCCCTTCGAACGGTTCTTCCAGAACGAGGACGAGATCGACGAGGCGAAGGCGCTCCTGCGTCGAGTCCAGGGATCGCTCCGGGCGGATCCGGGGGTGAACGCGTTCCTCGCGGTCGACGCCGATATCGATACGGACGAGGTCGATGCGGTGACCCAGAGCATCGAGTACACGCGGTGTGCGAACGCGACCGCGTTCGTCCTGCCGTTTCTCGGCCACAATTTCGGCGTCGGCGAGGAGGCGGGGAGCATTCTCGAGGCCGTCGCGGAGACGGGGAGCGATCGGATCGTTTTCGTTCACGAGTCGAACGTGACCAGCGAGATGATCCGATCGGCGCGGACTCGGTGGGACCTCCGCATCGAGACCTACGAGACGGAAGCGGAACTGATCGAGACGCTGCGGCGGTTCGTCGTCACGACGATGAACCGCGAGCGGTTCGGTGACCTCGAGTACCTCGATTGATTCCGAGCCGAATCGACCGTTCGGTCCCGGGTAATCGCCGCGTTCGCGGTGCATCACACCGTTTAACTGTCGTCCGGGGGAAGTGAGCCCAATGACCCTGCACGTGACGAACACGTTGACGGGCGAAAAAGAGCCGTTCGAGCCACAGGACCCGGAAAACGTCTTGCTCTACTACTGTGGCCTGACGGTCTCGGACCCGCCCCATCTGGGCCACGCCCGCTCGTGGGTCCACGTCGACGTCATGCACCGCTGGCTCGAGCAGCTCGGCTACGACGTGCGTCACGTCGAGAACTTTACCGACGTCAACGAGAAGATCGTCGCCCGCGTCGGCGAGGACGACCTCGGCGCGGACGAAAGCGCGGTCGCCGAGAGCTACGTTCGGCGGACGATCGAGGACATGCGTTCGCTGAACCTCCTGCGTGCGGAGGTCTATCCGCGCGTCTCCGAACACGTTCCCGAGATCGTCGACCTCGTCGAGACGCTGATCGAGAAGGGCTACGCCTACGAGTCCAACGGCTCGGTCTACTTCGACGTGACGAGCTTCGAGGAGTACGGCAAGCTCTCGAACCAGGAACTGACCGAGATCGAGTCACAGGGCGACCCGGACGAGCGCTCGGAGAAGCGCCACCCCGCGGACTTCGCGCTCTGGAAGGCCGGCGGCGTCGATCCCGACGCCGTCGAAGAACACCGTCACGAGGGCGTCGACCACGGCGGCGATCCGCCCGAGGGCCTGACCTGGGACTCCCCGTGGGGCGAGGGCCGGCCCGGCTGGCACATCGAGTGCTCGGCCATGAGCATGACCCACCTCGGCGAGACGCTGGATATCCACGTCGGCGGCCGCGATCTGGTCTTTCCCCACCACGAGAACGAGATCGCCCAGTCCGAGGCCGCGACCGACCAGCAGTTCGCGAACTACTGGCTCCACTGCGAGCTGTTCCAGATGGACGAGGAGAAGATGTCCTCGAGTCTGGGCAACTTCGTCACGGTCGCGGAGGCGATCGACCGCTGGGGAGCGAACGTCATGCGAACCTTCCTGACCGCCGGCTCCTACAACAGCCAGCAGCTCTACTCTGACGAGACGATCGCCGAGGCCGAAGAGCGCTGGGACCAGCTCGAGCGGGCCTACGAGGCCGCCGTCGAAACGCTCGACTCCCCCGCGGCGAGTTCGAAGGCCGAGGACCAGACGCTGCGCGAGGCGGTCGCCGACGCCCGCGAGGCCTTCAGGACCGCGATGAACGACGACTTCAACACCCGGGAGGCCCAGTCCGCGCTGCTGTCGGTCGCGACGGCGATCAACCGCCACCTCGAGGACGCAAGCGACGAATACGACTACCGCGGGCTCCGCCGGGCCGTCGAGGCGCTCGAGGAGCTGGGCGGCGTCCTCGGGCTCTCGTTCGACGGCTCGACGACCGGCTCGGCCGAACTCGCCGGCGACGTGGTCGAACTCGTCCTCGAGGTCCGCGAACGGGAACGCGAGGCGGGCAACTACGAGCGCGCCGACGAGTTGCGCGACGAACTCGCGGCGCTGGGCATCGAAGTCCAGGACGCCGACGACGGGCCGACCTATCGGCTCCCCGACGGCGGGTAAGCCGACGGCGACGAGTCGCCTCGTTCTCGGTCCAGTCGGCAACACCGCTCAAGTAGGTCGCGGCCCATCGGACAGTATGGGTGGTCCAAGCACGGATGCGTTGATCGCGGCCGGCTTCGACGCGTTACCCGCACGCGTCGCGATCCTCGACGCGTCGGGGACGATCGTCGATACGAACGAGTCCTGGGAGTCGTTCGGCGACGAGCAGGGGCTGGCACAGAGCGCGGGCGGTGTCGGAAGTAACTACCTCGCAGTCTGTGAGGCGAGCGACGATCCCGACGCGACCGAGACCGCGCGCGGGATCCGCGAGATCGCCGCCGGCGACAGCGAGTCGTTCCGCCTCGAGTATCCCTGTCACACGCCGGACGAGGACGGCTGGTACCTGTTAGACGCCAGGTCGTACGACTACGCCGGCGAGCGGTACGTCCTCGTCATGCACGTCGACATCACCGAGCGCAAACTCCTCGAGCGGCGGACGCAGGAACAGGCCGACCGGATGGAGTCGTTCGCCAAACTGCTCTCGCACGACCTCCGGAACCCGCTTTCGGTCGCGCTGGCGCACACGGAGATGCTCGAACTGGACGACGGCGTCGACCTCGGTGACGACGGCGACGAGAGCCCGCTGCGCGCCTCGCTCGAGCGCATGGAGTCGATCATCGACGAAGCGTTGCTCCTCACGACGATCGAGACGGTCGAGGAGACCGAACTCCTGGCGCTCTCGCGGACCGTCGAGACCGCCTGGACCACCGTCCGCACGGACGGCGCGAGCGTCACCGTCGTCGACGACGTCGCGATCCGCGCCGATTCGTCGCTGCTGACACACCTCTTCGAGAACCTGTTTCGAAATGCCGTCGAGCATGGCTCGACGAACCCTGCTTCGAACGCTCAGCAGGACGCCGTCGAACACGGTTCGACAAGCCCTGACTCGCAAACTCGTCAGGACGCTGTCAAACACGGTTCGACAAGCCCTGACTCGCAAACTCGTCAGGATGCCGTCGAGCATGCCGGAGACGGCCCCCGTATCGAGGTCGGAGCCCTCGAGTCGGCGTCCAGCGGCGAGCGCAACGGCCCAGCGGAGCCGGTCGAGACCGAGCCTGAGGCCGCCGACTGGTCGGGCGAAGCGGCCGACTACGACGGGTTCTACGTCGAAGACGACGGTCCTGGAATCCCGCCCGACGAGCGCGAGCGGGTGTTCGAATCGGGCTACTCGAGCGCCGGTGGCTCGGGCTTCGGGTTGGCGATCGTCAGCGACGTGGTCGACGCCCACGGCTGGTCGATCAGGGTCACGTCGGGACGAACCGGCGGGGCTCGGTTCGAGGTTCGCGGCGTCACCGTCGTCGACCGATAGGTCGCGGCTGGGGTCAGAACCCGACCGCAGTCGCGATCGAGACACCGCTTGCGAGCGCGCCGAGCAGATAGCCCCCGATCGCCCCGCCGTTCAACAGCGGGAGTCCGGCGTGGGCCCGCCCCTCGATCACCATGTACATCAGGACGAGCAAGCCGGCGATCGTCCCCAGCGACGCGCCAAGCGCCGCCAGGTTCAGCGCGAGCCCCGGTACCGCGATCGCCCCGGCCTCGAGGAACGACGCCGCGCTGGCGACCAGCACCGTCGGGATGACGGCGTCGCCCAGCCCGATGAAGAAGGCGTCGCGCTCGAGGACATCGTCCGCCGCCTCGTCGGTCGTGGCTGTTCCATCGTCGACGGTGGCCGCTTCGTCACCCCCCGCGTCCTCGGGTTCGGCGACCGGCTGGCCGCCGTCCGCAGCGCTTTGATCGCCGTCCTCGAGGGCGTCCTCGGCGCTGCCGGCCGCGAGATAGGAGTACGACAGCGTCGTCGGCACGACGAGGACGACCGGGATTTTGAGATCCATCACGCCCTCGGCGAGATCGAGCATGTGTTCGGTGCCGTAGACGCTGATGGCGTCGTAGACGGCAAGCACCGAGAGCAACAATAGGGCCGGCAGGAGCCCGAAACTGATCCCGAAGAGAGCGGCGGCACCGGCCCCCATCACGATCCCCGCGGCGTCGATGACGTACCACTCGGGGTACCACAGCAGGGCGGCACCGACGGCCAGCGAGGCGAGGACGGCCAGTCCGTCGGCGACGCCGGCCGGGGCGATCGGCTCGACGACGGCGGGCACGAGTTCGGCGAAGACGTACCACGAGATCATCACGCTGACACCGACCAGCAGGAGTCTGATCAGCCCCTCGAGGTCGTACCGGAAGGCGGCGAGCATCAGCGCGGTCGCGACGAGCATGATACCGACGTAAAAGATGCTGTTGGTCGGATCCTGCGGGTTCTCGACGGCTTGTCGTCCCGACTGGTCGAACGGTTCGACCAGCGCGAGGGCACCGATCTGGACGGCGACGAACAGCAGGACCGTCGCGCCGACGGCCGCGAGGATCCGGCTCCGATCGTTCATGCGGCGGGGTTCGAACCCCGCTTATATCGGCTTTTTCACTCGAGGGGCTGGTGGTGACGAGGAGTTTCCGAGAGAAGCGACCGCTACCGCGCGTACAGCGTCGACCCGACCAGCGCGGGCAGGTGGACGCCGTCGTCGGGCGTCACCGCCAGATACGGCCGCGAGACCGGTCCGAAGACGTCGACCACGCGGCCGATCGCCTCGAGGTCGTCGTCGAGGACCGTCGTTCCGATCTCGTCGCGGTGAGCGTCGCCGTCCGTCTCGTCCGCCCGGAGGACCGCGAGGCCCTGTGCGGTGCGGACGACGCTTCCAACCCGGCGCATCTCACTCGCGCATCGCGACGACGTACGCCGCGACGGCTTGGACGAGGTCGTTCTTCGAGTCGTCGGCCCCGCGGACGACGACCCGGCCCCGGTCGGCCCAGTGTTCCCGCGAGTAGGCCTTGTCCCGCTCGATCGTGGCGTCGTACCCGATCTGCTGGACGGCCTTCGCGATCTCGTCGACCGTCGGTTCCTCGACCGCCAGATCCTCGGACACGCGCCGTCCCTCGGCCCGTGAGAGGGCCGCATCGAGATAGGCGGGCCAGATGACGTTCTCGACCATGCGCGTTCCTGTGCGGTCCGGCGAGTAAACCCTTTTCAAAACGATACGTCAGTGCGGGGGGCGCGAACCGAACGAACGGGAATGCGAGCCGCGAACGCTATCGGCGTCGAGCGACGACTCCGGCGGCGGCCAGCAAGGCGATCAGTGCGGCGGCAGTGCCGAACCCGGGGATGGCGCTCTCGTTATCCCCGTCGCTCTCCGATCCGTCGTCCGACTCGTTTCCGTCGTCGCGGTACTCCTCGTCGACGTCCTCGAGGTCGCCTTCGATATCGTCGTACACCTCGGGGTGGACGTCCTCGACGATCGTTTCGATCGCGTAGACGACGTTGGGGCCGGGCTGGCTCATCGCGTTGTCGTCGACGGCGACGACGTTGTCCTCACTGACGGCGGTCGTCCCCTCGAGGGCTCCCGCCGACGGTGGCGACTCCGTCCGGTCCGGATAGATGATCCACTCGGGGTTCGCATCGACGACGACCTCGGAGTTCAGCTGCACCCACCCTGTCTGGTCCTCCTCGGCTGCCAGGTTGGTGAGGCCAGCGGTCGTCATCACCTCGTGCTGGAACGTCTCCGTGCCGTGGGTGTCCCCGTTCTCGCCGCCGTCGTAGTACGCGAGCGGTGCGGACTCGTTTGCGAGCGCGTCCTCGTAGATATCGAGTCGCTCGTCCATCCACTGGACCGTTTCCGCGGCGCTCTCACACTCGCCGGTCACCTGGCCGGTCACGCGGACGTTCTCGCGGACGTCGTCGAGCGAGGTCGCGGTGTCGAGGACGACGACCGTGATCCCGGCGTCCTCGAGCTGCTCGAGGAGATCCTCGTTGTAGAGGGCGATGTTCGCGGCGAGGACGACGTCCGGGTTCAGACCGATGATCTCCTCGGCGACGGGAGTCGCGCCGTCGTCGCCGGTGATGTCGGTCCTGTCGCCGGCCTCGAGCGACTCGGTGTACTGGCCGACGGGCATCCCGACGACCTTGTCCTCGGCACCGATGGAGTAAGCGAGTTGGGCGTCGCCCGGATAGAGCGTGACGACCGACTCGGGTTCGGCCTCGATCGTCACGTCCTCGCCGGTCGCGTCGGTCATCGTGAGCGGGTACTCACACTGTGGTTGGGAATCCTGTGCGGCTGCTCCGGTTCCGGTTCCAGCGCCGGCCACGGCGGGGCCGATCGCCGAAACGGTAAGGAGAACTGTCAAGATAACGGCTAGCTGTCGTCGCATCGGGAGTACGTCCATCCCACTTCAACAAATATTTGCCTACTGCAAGCGAGGTTGAGACGAATGCAGCGACGGGTCCGAACGGCGGTGTGGTCGGCGGGACTGAGCGTCCTGCTCGTGGCCGTCGTCGTCGGCAGCGCCGCGCTCGGACCCGTCGGCATCGAGCCGCGCATCGTGGCGATGGCGATCCTCAACGGGATCGCCGTCCCCTCGGGAATCGAGACCGGAACCGCGACGCTGCCCGGCCTCGGGTGGGTCGTGCCGATGCCCGGCCTCGAGTTTTCGTCCGCGTTTTCGTTTCCCGTCGCGGAGACACACGAGTACATCGTCGTCCAGCTCCGGCTCCCGCGGATCGTCCTCGCGGCGACGGTCGGGTTCGGGCTCGCCGCCGCGGGGACGGTGATGCAAGGGTTCTTCCGGAACCCATTGGCGGATCCGTCGATCATCGGGGTCTCCTCGGGCGGCGCGGCCGGCGCGGTCGCGGCCATCGCCTTTCCCGCGCTCGTTCCGTTCGGGAACCTGCATCTGGCCGCGTTCGTCGGCGCGCTCGCGACGGCGTTTCTGGTCTACGGGATCGCGACCGACGGCGGACGGACGCCGGTCGCGACGCTGTTGCTCGCCGGCGTCGCCGTCCAGGCTTTCCTCGGCGCGATGATCTCGTACATGCTCATCCACAGCGGCGACGGACTCAGGGCGGCCGTCGTCTGGCTGATGGGGAGCCTGCGGGACCGCGGCTGGAGCGACGTCGCGTTCGCGCTGCCGGTCTCGATCGTGGGCGTCCTCGTGCTGGCGTCGTACGCGCGGGAACTCAACGTCCTCCTACTCGGCGAGGAAGACGCCCACCACCTCGGAGTCGAGGTCGAACGGACCAAGCTCCTCTTGCTGGCGCTCGCGAGTATCGTCACGGCAGCGGGGGTCGCCGTCACGGGCGTCATCGGGTTCGTCGGACTGGTCGTCCCGCACATCATGCGGCTGCTCGTCGGGCCGGACCACCGGATCCTGTTTCCCACGAGCGCCCTCGCCGGCGCGTCGTTTCTGGTCGTGACGGACACCATCGCGCGGTGGCCGACCGGCCCGACCGAAGTTCCGGTCGGCATCGTCACGGCGGCACTCGGTGCCCCGTTCTTCCTGTTCCTGCTCACGCGTCGGGAGGTGTATTCGACATGACGCCGGCCGACCGCGGCTCCGGTGCCGACCGCGAGCCCGGCCCGCGAACTGCCCTCGAGCCGGCGGCGATCTCGATCGCGGACTGTTCGCTTTCCTTCGGCGACCTCGCGGTCCTCGAGGACGTCTCACTGACGATCGAGCCCGGCGAGTTCGTCGGCTTCGTCGGCCCGAACGGGGCCGGCAAGACCACCCTTTTGCGGCTGATCAGCGGGGCGCTCGAGCCCGATTCGGGGTCGATCGCGATCGACGGAACCGACGTTCACGGGCTCCCCTCGCGGGCCTCGAGCCGGCTCGTCTCGGTCGTGCCCCAGGACACGACGCTGTCGTTTTCGTTCCCCGTCCGTGACGTCGTCGAGATGGGGCGACACCCGCATCGCTCCCGGTTCTCGTCGGCGACGCCCGAGGACCGCGCCGCGGTCGAGCGCGCCCTCGAGCGGACCCGGACCGCCGAACTGGCCGACCGGCCGATCGACGAGGTCAGCGGCGGCCAGCGCCAGCGGGTCGTGCTAGCGCGGGCGATCGCCCAGGAGACGCCGGTGCTGTTGCTGGACGAACCGACCGCGAGCCTCGACATCAACCATCAGGTCGAGACGCTCGAGCTGGTCCGGGAACTGGTCGCGGAGGGCCGGACGGTCGTCGCGGCGATCCACGACCTCGAACTGGCCGCCCGCTACTGCGATCGACTCGTGCTGATCGCGGACGGGCAGATCGCGGCGGACGGCCCGCCCTCGAGCGTGTTGACGCGGGAAGCGCTCGCCGACTCGTTCGACGCGAACGCGGTCGTGACGCCGAGTCCGGTGACCGGGACCGAGACGGTGACCGCGTTCGCGGCCGACCGCGAGGCGGGGCCGCTGCCGGACCGGGTCCACGTCCTGGGGACCGGCACCGCTGCGGCCGGCGTCGTCGCCCGCCTCGAGGCCGCAGGCGTCGGCGTCTCGGTCGGCCCGGTCTCGAGCGGCGACGCGGCGGCGGAGACGGCCCGCTCGCTCGGCGTCGAAACCGTCGTGACCGAGCCGTTCGCCCGGCCGAGTACCGCGGAGTTGGAGAGCGTCGAGTCGCTGATTCGAGCGGCCGATGCGACGGTCCTCGCGGATTTCGTCGTCGGGGCGGGCACCCAGTCGCTGCTCGACCCGCTCGACGAGACGGACCCGCTCGTGTTGGTCGAGACGCGGCCGTTCGCCGAGCGGAACTTCGCCGGCGGCGAGGCGCGAGAGCGCTACGAACGGTATCGCGAACGCGGGCTCGAGGTGCCAGGCAGTCGCGTCCTCGAGGCGGTGTCGACGGTCGGGTCGGACCGGTCGCGATCGCGGTCGTCGCCCCCGGCCGACTCGCGGGACTCCGCCGACGACTGACGGCGGTGCAGTCCCGAGCGGACGGGGCTGGCGGCACGGACTGGACGGTTTTTTACCCCTCCGCCACCGAGTGGCCGCCAATGACCGAGTACGACTACGACGAGCTCGGACTCGTCGCCGGGCTGGAGATCCACCAGCAACTCGACACGGCGACGAAGCTGTTCTGTCAGTGTCCGACCGAGCTTCGCGAGCCCGAGGCGTCGACGCGAACGTTTTCGCGCTATCTCCACCCCACCCGGAGCGAACTGGGCGAACTCGACGACGCCGCCGTCGAGGAGAGCATGGTCGACCGCGAGTTCGAGTACCTCGCCTACGACACGACCTGTCTCGTCGAGGAAGACGACGAACCGCCCCACGAGTTGGACGAGGAAGCCCTCGAGACCGTCCTCGAGATCGCCCAGCTGATGGATATGAGCCCGGTCGATCAGGCCCACGTCATGCGCAAGATCGTCGTCGACGGCTCGAACACGACCGGCTTCCAGCGCTCGTCGCTGATCGCCACCGACGGCGCGATCGAGACCAGCGAGGGCGCGGTCGGCATCGAGGACCTCATGCTCGAGGAGGAAAGCGCCCAGCGCGTCGAAGAGACCGAGGACGGGGTTCGCTACAGCCTCGACCGGCTCGGGATCCCGCTGGTCGAGATTGGGACGCGTCCCGACATCTCGACGCCGGAGCAGGCGCTCGAGGCCGCCGAGCGGATCGGGATGCTGCTGCGCTCGACGGGCAAGGTCAAGCGCGGGCTGGGGACGATCCGTCAGGACGTCAACGTCTCCATCGAGGAGGGTGCCCGCGTCGAGATCAAGGGCGTCCA
Organism: Natrinema mahii; assembly: GCA_000690595.2. Taxonomy (GTDB): domain Archaea; phylum Halobacteriota; class Halobacteria; order Halobacteriales; family Natrialbaceae; genus Natrinema; species Natrinema mahii. The sequence continues at coordinate 402,068 of JHUT02000002.1, forward strand.
GAGTCTCGACGACATCGACGACATCGTCCGCAACGAGGTGGCCCGACAGGCCGAACTCGTCGAGATCGCCGACGACCTCGCGGAGCGCGAGGCGTCGGTCGGCGAGGTACAGGACGTGACCGAGATCTTCGAGGGCACCGACAGCGGCGTCATCTCAGGAGCATTGAATTCGGGCGGCTCCGTCACGGCGGTCCCGCTCTATGGCTTCGACGGGATCGTCGGCCGCGAGATCGCCCCCGACCGCCGGCTCGGGACCGAACTCTCCGATCACGCCAAGCGCCACGGCGCGGGCGGGATCTTCCACACCGACGAACTGCCGGCCTACGGGGTCACCGAGGCGGAGATCGCCGCACTGCGGGACGCGGTGGGGGCCGGCCCCGAGGACGCCGTCGCCATCGTCGCCGCCGACACCGAGGTGGCGGAATCGGCGATCGAGGCGGCCGCCGAGCGCGCCGGAACCGCCCTCGAGGGCGTCCCCGAGGAGACCCGCGGCGCGAACGACGACGGGACGACCCGCTATCTCCGCCCCCTGCCGGGTGCGGCGCGGATGTACCCCGAGACGGACGTGCCGTCGGTCGAACCCGACCCGAGCGAGGTGCCCGAGCCCGAACTGTTGACCGAGAAGGTCGAGCGGTATCAGGACGCGTACGACCTCGGCGCGGGGCTGGCCGAACAGGTCGCCTACGGCGAGTACATGCCGCTGTTCGAGGACGTCGTGGCAGACGGGATCGATCCCACGCTGGCCGCGACGACACTCGAGTCGACGCTGACCGAAGTCCGTCGTGACGGCGCGCCCGTCGAGAACCTGACCCGCGACCACCTCGAGGGCGTCCTCCGGCTGGTCGAGGACGGCGACCTGCCGAACGAGGGCGTGCCGGACCTGCTCGCGGCGCTGGCCGAGAAGCCGGACCGGACGGCCGCCACGGCGGCCGAGGAAGCCGGACTCGGCGGGGCCGAGGAAGACGAGGTCCGCGAGGCCGTCGTCGAGGTCGTCGAACGCAACGCGGACCAGGTCGAGGAGGAGGGCATGCAGGCCTTCTCCGGGCTCATGGGCGAGTGCATGGGCGCGCTCCGCGGGAAAGCCGACGGCGACCTCGTGAGCGAAATCCTGCGCGAGGAGATTCAGAAGCGGGCGTAGCCCGGTCGGAGCGCAGTTCTACCCACGCCGCGGTCCTCACTCGTCGACGAGTTCCTCGAGCAGCGTCTCTAACTCGTAGCTCTGAAGCGCGTCCCGTTCTTCGATCGCCGAGATGACGAACGTCGAGTCGGTCCGTTCGACGCCCTCGAGTTGTTCGAACTCGGCGATCAGGCGTTCGACCATGCCGCTGTCGCTCAGGCGTGCGACGACGATGAAGTCCGTCTCGCCCATCGTGAAGTAGACGTTCGTGACCCCCTCGACGGTCAGGAGCCGATCCGCGAACGTTTCGTAGGAGCCCTGATAGTCCGCGTGCACCTCGATCAGGACGGTGACGCCGAGCCCGAGTGCCTCGAGATCGATATCGTAGCGGTCGTTCTCGATGATGCCCTCCTCCCGGAGGTTATTGAGACGATAGTGGATCGTCGAGATCGGAATGTCGGTCGCCTCGTGAAGCCGTTCGGGACTCCCCGTCTCGAGTTCGGCGATCGCCTTGAGGAGGCGCACGTCGCGTTCGTCCATAGGCCGGATTCGACCCCGGCCGATATATGTTTTTCGACCGATATAATTGGATGTTTCTACAACTAGGAGACGCTTAGCGGTGGCCGATTCGGAATACATTCATATGTGTGGTTCTTGGCTCTCAAGAGGTCGCAAAATTGTAGAAGGATCTAAATACGGCCGTGATTTCCGAATGGAATATGAGTACAATCGATTGGGTTCCAGATGGGTGCCGCGACGCGGCGCTCTTTTCGATACTCGCGCTGTGCTGGGGGAGTTCGTTCGTCGCGATCGAGATCGGACTCGAGTACGTTCCGCCGCTCCTGTTTGCCGGCCTTCGGTACGCGATCGCGGGCGCGATCGTCTTCGCATACGCGGCCGTGGTGAACGATCGGGTTCGACCGGCGGGCCGTGGGGAGTGGGCGGCAGTCGCCGTCGCCGGCACGTTCGTCATCGCGCTCTATCACGGGCTGTTGTATCTCGGCGAACTGTACGTGTCGGGCGCGGTTGCGGCGACAATTGTTAGCACGGCCCCGATCCTGACGGCGGGGTTCGCCGGCGTGGTACTCCCGGAGGAGCGGCTGGCACCCGCTGGGATCGTGGGCTTGCTACTCGGTCTGGTGGGCGTGATCGCCGTCGTCCAGCCGTCGTCGGCCGCGCTCGGGAGCGACGTGACCGTCGGCGCCGTCCTCGTGTTCGGCTCGGCCGTCGCGTTCGCACTCGGCAGCGTCCTCGTGCGCCCGATCGACTCGGCGCTCCCGATCGAGACGCTCCAGGCGTGGGCGATGCTCATCGGGGCCAGCGTGTTGCTCGGCTGGGCGTTCCTGCGCGGGGAGTCGGTCGCGGCGATCGAACTGACGTCGGCGACGGTCCTCTCCTTTAGCTACCTGACGCTCGTCTCCGGCGTGTTCGCGTTCTTCCTCTACTTCGAACTGCTCGAGCGAACGGGCGCGACGCAGGTCATCCTGGTCAGCTACGCCGAGCCGGTAGTCGCGATGGGGGTGAGCTGGATCGCGCTGGGATATCTCGTCGATTCGCTCACGCTCGTCGGTCTGGTGACGATCCTCGCGGGCTTCGTCATGATCAAACGCGAGGCGCTGCGGTCCGTGCTTCGCTCGGCGCTCGACGGAACGTCCGCTACGACTCCGTGAGCGGCCCAGTCGCGAGACAGGCACTACCGGTTCGCCAGCCCGGACGGCCCCGTCGGGTCGAGCGGGTCCTGGCCGTATCTGCACCGTCGGAAACAGTTATTAGCACGCACGTTGCCCGACAACCTGACCGAGAACGATGCAGCACAAACCCGACCATACGGACCGTACTGTGGTGTGTCACGTGCGCGCACCGCTGTTGCTCGAGCCGATCGACGAGCAGATCGAGACCCTGCAGGCCTGCGAGGCGGAGGGAGCGATCGACGACCTGCTGTTGCGAAGTTGGCCCAAGGAGGTCTCGCTCTCCGAAGAGAGCCCCCATCAGGAGGTCCTCGAGAACTACGAGCGGTTCGGGCGGTGGGCCGACGAGCACGGCGTGAGCGTCCGCCCGCCGTTCCGGGAGCGGGAAACGACCTCGCAGGTCACCGGTGAGATCCGCGAGCGGCTCGTGACGCCGCTTCTGTGTCTCGAGGTCTACGAGGACGACGATCTGGTCGGCGTCTTTCCCCACACCGACGAGCGGACCGAAGAGACCTACACCACCGACGAGGCGATCGCGACGCTTCGGACCGGCGCGGTGCCGACCCCGCTCGAGCCGGTCGATACCGGAGCAGCGACCGACACCGACGGTGCGCCGGATGGGACGATCTCGGACCCGTGTCCCGACTGCGGCGGGGAGTTGATCGACGGCCAGGGACTGTTTGCCTGTGGCGACTGCGGCTGGGTCGGGCAAGTGACCGACTCCGGGCGGTACGTCGCCCAGGTGACGGCGTCCAAGACGGCGGCGGAAGAGCAGACGCCGCCGCAGTCATAGGGACCCGTAGTCATAGGGACCCGTAGTCATAGGGACCCGTAGTCATAGGGGCCCGTAGTCATAGGGACCCGTAGTCATAGGGACCCGTAGTCACAGTGCCCCGCAGTAACAGTACCCTCGACTACTCCGTTTTAGGTACGAACGCGACGGATCCGCCGCCGTCTCGCCGGCGCGTTCGCAGATTCACTCCTCGACTAGGTCGCCGCTGTATTCGGCGTCGACCGCGACGGCCGATCCGTCCTGTTCGAACGTCACCGAATCGGCGTCGGTTCCCAACGCCGACTCGAGGCGATCGCGGTCGACGCCTTCCTCGTCGGCGTAGGTGACGACGGCGCTTGCGGTCGCGTCGCCGTCGCCGAGGGAAAGCTGTTGGTGGACGCCGTTTGCCCCCTCGAACGCGCCAAAGGCGAACTCGAGCGTGTCCGAGGACACCTGTTCGTTGCCGAGGGCCTCGGGATCGAAGGCGTCGGTTTCCGTGTACCGACAGAGCGCCATGCCGTCGGTCGAACTGGCACGAAGGAGCCACTCGAAGTCCGCGTCGACGGCGTGTTTCGGTTCCCGATCACCGACGGCCGTCTCGAGGACGCGCTCGACGGCGGCGACCGGCTCGAAGCCGTCGTCGTTCGAATTCGGGGCGGTGACCGCGAACACCTCGTCGGAGACGCCGACGGCCTCGCCCGTGTCGGCGTCGCTGTAGAGGGCGTACGCGTCGGTTTCGGTCTCGGCGGTGTAGCCGGCCGACTCGAGGTCGGCGACGAGTCCGTTCCGGTCGTACCGGCCCTCGACGGCGTAGACGCCGTTGGCGTCGACTAACACGCCCTCGTCGGCGGCCGTTCGGTCGTTGTTCAGATAGGCCTCACGGGAGTCGGGGCTGCCGAAGCTGCCGAACAGGACCGCCATGATGACGGGGTTTCCCAGCAGGGGATCCGTCGGCTCGTTGCCTTCGGCGGCGCCCTCGTCGTTGAGCAGGGTATCGAGCGTCGCGCCGTCGATCGCGCCGTAGAAGTACGACTGGTCGTCGCTCTGTGGCAGGATCGAAGCGTAGGCGGGAAGGTCGCCGTTCTCGCCGTCGATGTCCGCGTCACCGGTCGGTTCGTCGGAGTCGTCGTCGGGTTCGTCTCCGGTGCCGTCGTCGGAGCCGTTACCGTCGTCTGACGACCCCGAACAGCCAGCCAGAAACGCCATCCCCGCTCCCAGCAGTCCCAACGTCGTTCGTCGGCGATAGGTAGTCATGGTCAGGTGATGGTCATTGAACCCGTATTATTGTACCGGCCGCTATCGCCGATATTTAGCAGCGCTGACAGCCCGAGCGACCCTTCAACGTCAGTCCTCGGCCGGGCGCTCGGTCGCCCGGCGGAGGAGGCCGAGCAGGGTGTTGGCCTCGCGTTCGGTCAGGTCCGCCCGGCCGAACACCCGTCTGAGCATCCGCATCGTCTTGTCGCGTTTCTCGTCAGGGTGGTTGATCTCGGTCAGGAGGTCGTCCCACTGGTCGTAGAGTCGGTCGACGGTCGCTTCCGGGGCACGGACCTGCTCGACATCCGGCAACTGCGTCTCCGTCAGGGCGAGCGACCGGAGTTCGTAGAGCGTGACGGTCGCCGCCTGCCCGAGGTTGAGGACGGGGTAGTCCGCGCTCGCGGGGATCGAACAGATCTCGTCGATCCGGGCCAGTTCCTCGTTGGTCAGCCCGACGCGCTCGCGGCCGAACACGAGCGCTGTCGGTGCCTCGACGGTCGGCAGCCGGTCGGCCAGCTCCGCGGGGGTCGAGTAGGGAAACCGCGTGTGGCTGCGGTCGTCCTCGTTGGTCACCGCCGTACAGCCGATCGTGTGGTAGTTCTCGGCGAGGTGATCGAACGTGATCTCCTCGGCCTCGGGTAGGACGTCCTCTCGAGCGTGGCCCGCGTAGCCGTAGGCCTCGCCGTCGGGGTCGAGTTCGGGCGGGTCGATCAACAGCAACTCCTCGAAGCCGAAGTTCTTCATCGAGCGGGCGATCGTGCCGACGTTGCCCGGTGACTGAGCGTCGACGACGGCGACGGCCGGCACTGTTCTGGCCGTCGCGTCCGCGGTGGGTTCCGACTCCCCACTCATCGGTTCGGCGCTCGGACGGCCGTGAGTCGATATCGGTCGATACCTCGGCGATCGGTCGAGAGGGAGTCCGTTCCGAGACCGCCGGGAAGATCGAGTCCGACCGACGCGGCGGAAGCGAGACGTGCGCTCATAGCCGGAGTAGTGATCGGGACCGCAAAAAGGAGTCCGTTCGCGAGTGGCCGCGACCGATTGCTGTATGGTATCACAAGATAACTACTGGTCTAGCTATTGGATAGCCTATTACTGGAGGAACTAGCTAGTCTAGATAGCTAGTCTAGACGGTCTAGTTAGTATCTAGGTGTCGTAGTATCTATACACGAGCTGTTATCTAGACGTAGCCGATCCCATTGTGTGCTTCTCGTCGACTGCGCCGATATACGGGGCCGTTTCCGCCGGTTGACATCCCGTATCCGGCGGACTGGACTCAGTGAGAGAGGGACACACCCCCCTCGCGTTTGTAACCGCGATTGCGCGTGGGGGTTTCGTTCGTGAACACACCTCCGCCGCGGATGAAAGACCGGTCCTCGATTCGTCTCATACGGCCCAAATCGGGCAATACCGCTCGAGCCACCCCACCCGTTCCCCGTTACAAACGCGACGGGGGTGTGCCCCCTCGAGCGAGTCGCGATTCGAACGTTCGACCGGTGCAGCGGTTCGGTTTCGACCGCAGTCTCGGATTCGGACCACGCGCAGTGTCCGCGACACAACGCTCGAAATCGATCGATACTGGTAGCTTCGTGGCCTGTTACATCGGTTTTACACCCGCGATGGGGGTGCCCGTTCCGCGGAGCGATCGGCTTCGGCGTTAGAAGCGCGAGGGCGGCGGTACGCCGTACGTACGCTCAGTCGCCCAAAAACGGGCGCTCGAGTCGCTTACCCGACGTGTTTACATCCGCGATCGATCTCCACAGGTTTATTTCAGTCGAGTTGAAAGGGGCGGCCACTGCAATGGCCGCCAACGACGATCGAGATCCGCTCTTTCGGTACGACGACCCCGTCTTCGCCGACGAGCGCCTGCTCGAGATCACGCACCTGCCCGGGCCGGACCGGATCGTCGGTCGTGACGAACAGATGCAACGGGTCGCGGACGCCCTGAATCCGGCGATCTTCGGGAGCGAGCCCAACCACCTGTTCATCTTCGGCAAGACCGGGACCGGCAAGTCGCTCATCTCGCGGTCGGTCACCCAGCGCGTGATCACCGAGGCCGAACACGACGACGTCACCGTGAAGTACGCCTTCATCGACTGCGGGGAGCAAAACACCGAGGCCTCCATCGTCAAGACGATCGCTCAGATCGTCAACGAACCCGACGCGAGCGGGGTCACCGTCCCCGACCGCGGGCTCGGGACCGGCGACTACTACAAGCGCCTCTGGCAGGCCGTCGATCACTGCACCGACGTGACGATCGTCATTCTCGACGAGATCGACATGCTCGAGGACGACGAAGTACTGCGCAAACTCTCCCGGGCCGGCGAGAACCGCCGGATCTCGGACTCGAGCATCGGCATCATCGGCATCTCGAACAAGATCGATTTCCCCGATCACCTCTCCGAACGCGTCAAGTCAAGCCTCTCGCGGGACGAACTCGTCTTCTCGCCGTACGACGCCAACCAGCTCGTCGAGATCCTCGAGAAGCGCCGCGACGCGTTCCACGACGGCGTCCTCTCGGACGACGTGATCCCGTTGACCGCTGCGCTCGCGGCACAGGAACACGGCGACGCGCGCAAGGCGATCGACATCCTCCGGAACGCCGGCCGGATCGCCAAGAAGCGAAACGACACGCGGGTGACGGCCGATCACGTCCGTGATGCCAAGGAGAAGACCGAGGCCGATCGCTTCAACGAACTCATCGAGGGCTCGCCCCAGCAGGCCAAGGCGATCCTCTACTCGCTGACCCTGCTGACCGAGAACAGCCAGGAAAAGGAGTTCCCGACGAAAATCATCTACAACCAGTACAAGGAAATCGCCCGCCGGCTCGACTTCGACGTCCTCTCCGAACGCCGGGTTCAGGAGATCCTGCAGGAACAGAACTTCCTCAACGTGATCCAGTCCGAGCGCGAGGGCCGAGGACGCGGCCGCGGCGCACACGCGAAACACCGCCTGCTCGAGAACCCCTCGATCGTCAAGAAGGTGCTGCTGCGTGACTCGCGGCTGGCGGTCCTCGAAGAGGAGTGACGACGGGTCCCTCGAGCGTCCCGACGTGTGCGGACCCCGATTGCTGCCGGTCGGCAGTCCTGACGATGTTGGCGGTCCTGTGACGATTTTCGATTATCCACACTCGTCTGGTGACGTTACTGGACGATCTATCCCAGCAAGTGGACAGAAAGTAACAAACTAGTGCAAATCTCATCTGTAGTAAATTCTTATAAACATTTGCGCCGTGCGTGTGGGTAGATGACGAATTTCGTAACCGAACTCCGATCGGCGATGCGAACCGCCCCCGGAGCGACGGCCATCGATTGCGAGGATCCGATGACGTTTTCGCAGCTCTGGACCGCCACGGACTCGTTTGCGGGCGGCCTCGGGGAGCGGGAGATCACGGCCGGCGATCGGATCGCGATTCACGTCGCCGATCCGCGCTCGGTTCTCGTCGCGGCCTACGGCGCGCTCAGGGCCGGGTGCGTTCCCGTCACGCTCCCTGCGGCCTACGAGAACCGAGACGTGAGACGCGTCCTGAGCGACACCGAGGCGACGGCGCTCGTGACGGACTCGAGCCCGATCATGCCCCTCCTGACTGGCAGCGAATCGCTGCGTGTCGCCGTGACCGTCGACTCCGACACCCGGATGGGGGTCTCGTTCGCCGACTTCATCGACAACGACGGGATGAACGGCTCGAACTCGCGGACCGGCATCGACGTCGTGCGGCGAGCGGACGAGGCGCCGGCGCTGATCGCCTACGTCGATCGCGACGAGCACCCGCCAGTCGCCGCCGCCTACACGCACGCGTCCCTGAGCGCGGCCGCGAGCACTCGGCCGGCCGCGCCCGATGACGACTCCGACCCCCTCGAGTCCCACCGGAGCGCGTTGCCGCTCTCGGACCCGATCGAGTTCATGTACGGCGCGAACGCGACGCTTACCGACGGCGGACGATACCGGCCGGTCGCGGACGCCGATCCGACGACGCTGCGCTCGCTGCTCGTGACGACCGAGGCCGATCGGACGTTCGTCACCCCGCGTCAGTACCGTGCTCTCCGTGCGAACGGGGGCGTCGACGACGGCGGACTCCGCGTCGTCGAATCGACGCGTGAGACGTTCGGGACGTGCCACGACGATACCGCCGAACCCGGCGACGCCGTTCGGCTGTGTGGGCTCCCCGAAACCGGGCTGACACACGTTCGAACGCCGGCAAACGTCGCGTCCGGTTCGCTCGGCGATCCCCTCCCCGGCGTCCGAGCGCGAGTCGTCGACGAGGGTGCCGGCGACGAACTCGCGGTCACCGGCGCGGCGGTCGCGGACGACTCTCCCAATCCGCCCTCGGTGACCGACGAGCGAACGGTGACGATCGACGGTACCCGCTGGGTCAGGACGGGCATCCCGGCCCGTTCCGAAGGCGGCGCGATCCGTCGCCGAACGGACGCCGAGCCCGTTCGCTCCGCCGCGAACCGATAGCAGTTCGCCGGAACCGCGATACCTTTTTGCCTCGCTTCCTCAGACCGGGTATGCACAACGTCGACGCCGCCGGGCTGGGGATCGGTGACGACTACCCGCCCCGGATCATGGGCGTGTTGAACGTCAGCGAGGAGTCACCCTACGATCCCAGCGTCTACGACGACCCCGGCGACGCGGCCCGCTACGTCGACGAGGAACTGATCGGCGAAGGTGCCGATATCGTCGACGTCGGCCTCGAGTCCGCGAACAAACGCTTCGACGTCCTCTCGGCCGAGGACGAACTCGAGCGGCTGCCGATCGCGCTCGAGACGATCGAGCGCGTCTCCGGCGACGCCGTCTTCTCCATCGAAACCCGGTACGCCGAGGTGGCCGACGAGGCGCTCTCGCAGGGATTCGACATGGTCAACGACATCGCGGGCTTCGCCGATCCCGAGATGCCGACCGTCTGTGAGGACCACGATGTCGCCGTCGCGAAGATGGCGAGCCCGCCCGATCTCGAGCGCCCCGGCGCGGTCGAGGAGACCGACTGGGCGTCTCGGAAGTCTTCCGACTGGGCGGCCGATGCGGACTACGTCGATCAGGTCTACGAGGCGCTGAAACAGAACGGGCTGACCGACAAGACCATCGTCGATCCCGCCTTCGGCGGCTGGAGCGAGGCCCAGACGGTCGCCGACGATCGGGAGACGTTCCGCCGACTCCGGGAGTTCCGGGCGCTCGAGCGGCCGATGCTGGTGTCGATCAACCGGAAGAACTTCCTCGGGGAGATCGCCGATCGCGAGACCGAGGACCGGCTGCCGGTGAGCCTGGCGGCGACCTCGATGGCCGTCGAGCGCGGGGCACACGTGATCCGGACCCACGACGTGGCCGAGACGCGGGACGCGGCCCTGATCGGGAAGGCGTTCACCGAGCGACGGGCCGGGACGGTCGCGGGGATCGACGTCTCGCAACTCGACGTCCACTCGACGGCCGAGTTCCGGGCCCAGCTTCGAGAGCGCGGCGTCGATCCCGACTTCGCCGACGACTGGCAAGCCCAACTCCTCGAGATCGACGGGCTCGATGCCGACGCGGGCGAGCGATTGACGGCAGTGGCGGCCGACCACGGGGCAGTCGTCCAACGCACGTCAGATGGTCGACTGCTGCTCGTGGGATCGACGACATCGGTTTCCGGCGTTGCAACAGATCTCGAGTCCCGAGACGGCCGTTTGGGCGCGCTCGGTGAGAAGCTGTCAGAACTGCTGCGTTAAGAGAAAGCTTATACCGGATGCATCAAAATGTGGGAGTGGACGCCGGGCGGCCTCCCGGGTAGGGGTACTTTGGAGGCGACCCCCGGCCCACATCACGGAATTATTGTGATCCGACACTGACCAGCGACGGCCCCGCGTCGACTGGCAGTGAGTCCCGAAGGTCCAAACCGATAGCGCCGCGAGTACCCGCATGGAGTTCGACGAGTGGGAACCGGTCTATGCAGCCATCCTCGAGGACTTCGGCTACGGTCGGGCCGGCGACGAGCGCGGCCGCGACCTGCTGGCATCGCTGCTCGAGACGTCGTTCGACCCGTCGGCGCTGCCGATCGGGCCGGAGACGACGGTGGCCGTCGCGGGGGCCGGGCCGTCGCTAACCGACGACCGGAGCCTCGAGCGGGCGCGCGAGACCGATGTCGTCCTCGCCGCGTCGACGGCTGTCGACACGCTCGCGAGCCACGGAATCGATACCGACTGTATGGTGACCGACCTCGACAAGAATCCGGGGACCGTCGAGCGACTCACCGATCGGGGTGTCCCGGTCGCGGTTCACGCCCATGGCGACAACCGCGAGGCGATCCGCGAGGTCGTTCCCAACTGTGACCACGCGTCCATCCTGCCGACGACCCAGGCCGCACCGGCGGGACCGGTCCGGAACGTCGGGGGCTTTACCGACGGCGATCGGGCCGCCTTTCTCGCGGATCACTGCGGCGCCGACTCCCTCACCTTCGTCGGCTGGGACTTCGATGATCCCGCGGTCGACGACGCGAAAGCGCGCAAACTCGAGTGGGCCGAGCGACTGCTCTACTGGCTCGAGCGCCGACGCGGCGAGCGGTTTGGCCTCCTCGACGGGCGACGCGACGGGATCGAGACCGCTCCCCTCCCGATCGACTCCCGCTGACGACGCCATCGTCGGCGCTTTCCGCGGACTCCGTAATCGTCACTGAATCCGATACGTGACGATGTCGTCACAGCCACAGGCCGGACACGTCGCGGCCGACTCGAGCGTCGTCCCACAGCGCCGACACTCTTCGATGACCGTCCGGTCGTCGCTCCGGAGCAATACCGCCTCGAGCGTCTTTCGTACGGTCGATCCGGTCGTGGAGTCGCTCCCCGCTGGTCCGCTCATGACAGTTCGGTCACGCATATCATAGTTCGTTATTGTCCGATTATCCGAACTGACACGAACGGCGATACGATCCGGGCCGAGAACCGATGGCCCACAGTGGTCTTCCGCGGCGGTAATCGGCCCCTAGACGCCCGTCTCGCGGGTCGACGGCTCCCGGTCGACGGGCCGGTAGCGACGCGGTGTCCCCTCGAGACGGTCGACGCTGCCCCGCCGCTCGAGCGCCCGCAGGTGCGCCGCCGCCTCGCCCGCGCCGAACTTGACGTGGATCCCCGCGAGTTCGCCGAACAGGTCGCCGGCGAGGTCCCAGGGGGTCGCAGTGCCCCGTCGCTCGAGGGCCGTCAGTACCCGTCGGGACCGCTCCCGGTGGTGTGCCAGGATCTCGCTGACGCGCCCGGACTCGACGGCGGTGCCGTGCCCGGGTAGGAGCCGCTCGGGTCGGTCGGCGAGGCGCTCGAGCGTGCGCCGAAAGGCCGCCAGCGGGGCGTGGTCGATCGCCGCGCCGTCGGCCGCCGGCTCGTCGCATCGGTCCGGATCGACCGTCGTCGGCGGAAGGGTCCGGGTGTCGCTGCCGCCGACGTTCGGCGTGGTAGTCGGCAGGACGGCGTCGCCGACCAGGACGAAGCCGTCGCCGGCGAAGGCGGTGTGGCCGAGCGTGTGCCCCGGCGTCGACAGAGCCTCGAGCCCCGCGACTCGGTCGCCGTNNGAGCCGTTCGACCGGCGTCTCGTCGGGCATCGCCGAAGCGGTGTCGCCGCCGATCACCTCGTCGACGGCGTCGGCGGGCACGCCCCAGGCGTCCATCGTCGCGGCATCGCGCTCGAGGCGGCGCTCG
>JHUT02000003.1 GCA_000690595.2 Natrinema mahii
AACGCGTTCGACCCCGACCGAACCCGAGCAACAGCCACCGACGGAACCGACGGCCGACGCCGCCGGTCGCGACGCCCCGCGTTCGACGGCCGACGACCGCTCGAGCGACCCCGCCCCGTCGCGACGCACTCCTGCGGCGACCCCGTCGTCGGTCGACGGCGACCTCGAGGCGGCCCGCGACGCGCTCGTTCGCTCGCTCGAGCGGTTCGCCGAGGAGGCGGCCGCCACCGACGACCCGCGGTACGCGCGGGACTGTCTCGCGGCGGCTCGCGAGGCCGGTGAAGCGCTGTCGACGTTGCGGTAACCGGTTCGACGCGCCGGTGTCGTCTTTCCCGCCATGGCACCACGGTTCCCGCCGTCGCCCCGGCTCGAGGCGATCGACGTACCAATAGATATATATTTGATATAGATGTATGCTATCGTGAGTTTCCAACAGATGGATAGATCGACCGGCGCGTGTGTCCCGTCCGGTCAGTACCGCCCTCCCCGGGCGACCGACGTCTCGCCCGCCCCCGTCAATCGGTCCACGATCACCTACTGATCCCCACCCATGGCACTCGGATTCGTCGTACTGCTTACGGTACTCGTCGTCTGCATCGGACTCGTCGCGACCTGCGTGGCGTGTCTCGATCGAACCATGCTCGGCCGGACGATGGCCGACTACGATCGCCGATTCGTCGAGATCGTCCCCTATCTCGGTGTCACGGCGCTGTTCTTCGTGGCAAAACGTGCCACACACGGCCACACGCTCCGCATCTCGGAGTCGCTCGACTGGGACCTCACCGCCGAGATCTACGCCGTCGAAGGGGAGTTCGTCGCGTGGCTCCAGGCGATCACGCCCCAGCACACGCTCGAGTTCTTCTCGGCGATGTACATGTTCGGGTTCCCGTACCTGCTGGTGACCGCGCCGATCCTGTACTTCCTGCTGTCGTCCCAGCGGTATTTCAAGGAACTCCTCGTCTCGTATCTGCTGAACTACGTGATCGGGGCGCTTTTCTACACGCTGTTTATCGTCTACGGGCCGCGCAATCACCTGTCGTCCGTCGACGGGCTGATGTACTCCTTCTACCCGCAGACACAGGACATGACCGCGGCCGTGTCGGCGAACACGAACGTCTTCCCGTCGCTGCATACGTCGCTGACCGTCGTCGTCGTGTTGCTCGCGTGGCGGTCCCGGCGGGCGTATCCGCGCTGGTTCCCGATCGCCTCGTTCGTCGGCGCGTGCGTCGTCTTCTCGACGATGTATCTGGGCATCCACTGGCTGATCGACGTCGTCGCCGGCGTCGTCCTCGGCGTCGGGGCCGTCTTCGCCGCCGAACGGATCGTCGACCGGGCGGAGGGCGACGGCGATCGGACTCCCATACTCGATGAGGGAACGGACGGTGTTCCCTCCAAATCCGACGACTGAATGCTTTCGATCACTTCCGATACCATTTTTCAATCTGTCATTAAATGTAGAAAATTATTTGTACCCCCCAATCATTCTTATTAGTGATAAAACATGGACAGGAAATCCCGTTCGTTCGGAGTAATCCTCGTATCAATCGTCGTAGTCGCTGCCGTTATCCCTCCCGCCGTCGCCACATCTGAGTCGACCATTCGTCTGGAACAGTCCATTTGGACTGCCGAACAGGGTGAAAGAGTCTCCCTGCACATGACCGTTACCGGCACTGATAATGCGACGGTACTGATCAACAACACGGCGAGAGACGGGACGGATGACGCTGATTTCAGTGCGACCGCTACCGTTACAGATACTGACGGTGATGGGAACATGATTGTCTTCCTCGACACCGGTTCGCTCGGTGATGGCCCCGCCGACGATGCGTTCAACGCGGGCGATGGGACAGAAGTCACGAACAAATCACAAACCGACCTCGGGAAACGCCTCCAGCCGGGCCGGTACCCCATCGCGGTAACGGCCGACGGTAAACGAGAGGGGGCCGGACTACTCGTCGTCGATGAGGCAGTCACTGGAGACAATCAACCGTCGACGGAAATCGGGGATGATGGACCGAACGAAAGCAATGGATCGAATACCACCGGTACTGAGGGTACTGAAACTAACGACGGCGATGAGATCCCTGGATTTGGTATCAGCACAGCGTTAGTTGGTATCGTCATCTCAGTCGCCTTTGCCCTACGGCTGTCATCGAATCGAGACTGAACTTCGCTCGATCAGTAGCCCGCTTTTTCTAACTCGACATGGGATGGCTGCCTTCGCCTAGTTCGCTCCTCACGTAGTATCGGGCTATCGAGTCGGTCGAGCTACCGGTCCCGATCCGCTACCCCGTGTAGTCGCTCCCGATGACCTCCCGGATCCGCTCGGCAGTCACTTGCCCGACGCCGTCGGCGTCCTGTAACTCGTCTTCGGTCGCGATCATCACGCCCTCGACGGTTCCGAACTCCTCGAGCAGCGAGCGCGCCGTCACGGGGCCGATCTCGGCGATCGAGGCGACGACGTACTCCTGCTGTTCGGACAGCGTTTTGGACTGTTTCTCGCCGTGGACCGACACCTCCCGGTCCGACACGTCCTGTTCGCGGCCGGCGATCACGGCCAGCAGCTCCGTCGTCTCGTCCTCGCCGCCGGTCCGTAGGACACTCACGCCGAAGTCGACGGCCAGACTCGAGAGCGCGCCCCGGATGGCGTTTGGGTTGACGTTGCGCTGCTCGTACAGGCCTTCGCCCTCGACGACCACGATCGGCCGGGAGTAGTGACGCGCCATCGCCCCGACCTGCTCGAAGACCGACCGGTCACCGCCGACCAGCGAGTCGACGAAGTCAGCGACCGACTTGCGCTCGACGACGACGCGATCGGACAGGACGTAGTCGCCAACGTCGAGCGTCTCGAGGCGGACCTCGATCGCCTCGCGTCGCGAGAGGTCCCGCGCGATGTTGGCGTCCATCTCGCGCTGGTCGGCGACGACCGCGACGGCCTCGCCCTCGGCGTGGGGCTCGTGGGTCTCGACCTCGTCGTCGGCCGGGTTATCATCGCTCGAGCCCGCCGCGTCGGTGGCGAATTCCTGCAGTCCGGGCCGGTCCGCGACCCCCTCGCTTCCGCTGGAAGAATCGCCGACGGCGTCGGGATTATCGCCGTCGTCGTTCACTTTCGCCGTACGCTTCCCGTCGCCGAAATCGGCCAGCGACTGCTGGGAGTCGTCGAGTTCCTCGGCCAACTCGTCGGCCATCCCCTTCAGCTCGCGCAGTTCCGACTCCATCTCCTTCTCGCGTCGCCGGGAGATCCAGAAGTAGGCCTCGTCGCGGGTGTCCTCGGCCATGAGGACGACGACCCGCCCCTCCGACTGGCGGCCGGTTCGGCCCTTGCGCTGGATCGACCGGATCGCCGTCGGGACGGGCTCATAGAAGAGGACGAGATCGACCTCGGGGACGTCCAGCCCCTCCTCCGCGACCGACGTCGAGACCAGCACCTCGAACTCGCCGGCGCGGAACTCGTCGAGGACGGCCTGCTGTTCGGTCTGAGTCATCCCGTCGGAGCCCTCACGGTCGCCCTGTCCGACGAACCGCTTGGCGTCGAAGCTGTCCGAGAGGAAGTCGGTCAACGCCTCGGCCGTATCCCGCGATTCGGTGAAGACGATGACGCGCTCGCCGCCCTCGAGCCCCAACGTCTCGGCGAGCAACATTCGCGTCTTGCGGTATTTCGGGTGGATCTCGTCGAAACTCTCGGCCTTACGCATGGCCTCTCGGACCCGCGGATCCGAGACCATCCGCTGGCTGGCCTTCGAGGCCCCCGACGAGCGGGCCTGGTTGCGCTGGCGGTCGAAGTACCGCCGGACCGCCTCGACGCTCTGGGTCTCGACCAGCGTGACGGCCTGCCGGAGCTTCATCACTTCCGCATGAATGGACATCCCCTCGAACCCCTCCGACTGGTCGTTGTTGATCAGCTCCTGGAGTTCGGCCCGCATCCGGTTGAGGTCCTTCTGGGACTGGTCGGGCTGGGTCGAGGACGCCACACCGAGTTCTTTCAATTTCTCGAGGCGCTCTGTGATGACCTCGTTCAACGCGTCCCGGATCTCGAGGACGTCCTCGGGGAGGTCGATCCGCTCCCACTCGACGTCGGTCTCGTGGGTGAACTCGTCGACGTCGGCGTCCTCCTCGGTCATCACCTCGACCTCGTCGATGCCGAGGTTCTCACAGACCTCGAGGATGGCCTCCTCGTCGCCGCCGGGGGAGGCGCTCATCCCCGTCACGAGGGGCCGTTTCGCGTCGGCGTGATAGCGCTCGGCGATGTAGTTGTAGGCGTAGTCGCCGGTCGCGCGATGGCACTCGTCGAAGGTGACGTGGGTCACGTCGGCAAGCGAGATCCGACTCCCGACGAGGTCGTTCTCGATCACCTGTGGCGTGGCCATCACGACCGTCGCCGACTCCCACATTGCGGCGCGGTCGTCCGGGCTCACGTCGCCGGTGAAGACGACGATATCCTCGTTTTCAGAACGCTTCGCGTTCTGATCGCTCGACGAGCTTTGCTCGTCGGTGTCGGGTATCTGCAGTGCTTCCCGGTAGAAATCGGCGTGTTGCTGGACGAGCGGTTTCGTCGGCGCGAGCATCAGTGACTTCCCGCCGACCTCCTCGAGTCTACGCGCCGTCACCAGCAGGCTCACCGTCGTCTTCCCGAGTCCGGTCGGAAGACAGACCAGCGTGTGGTGGTTCGCGGCCGTCCCCGCGAGTTTCAGCTGGTAGAGTCGGCGCTCCAAGAAGTCGGGCTCGAGGAGCGGATGCTCGATCGACGCCGGCTCCCCGTCCTCGTCCGTCGCTGCCATTACCGGTCGTTCATCCCGGCCGCGAATAAGGGTTCCCGTACCGCGGTGAAAGTGGTCTCGAGGGACGGGGCCGGCTCGCGCCGGGCCGCTGACACTCGTCGATATAAATCCACCGGGGACGTACGGGGCGTATGGAATCTCCCGCGATCGCCCGCCGCCTTCCGGCGGGTCGGTCCGTCCTCACCGCCGTCGGCTTCGCCCTGCTGGTCACCCTCGTCGGCGCGGCCCCGAGCGCCGTCGCCTCGCCCGACACGCCGTGGTTTCGCGCCCTCGAGAAGCCGTGGTTCTATCCGCCGACGATCGCGTTCCCGGTCGTCTGGACGCTGCTCTTTAGCCTGCTCGGCGTCGCCCTGTGGCTCGTCTGGCGCAGCGACGCCGACGGCCGGCGGCTCGCGCTCGCCGCGTTCGTCGCCCAGATGGCGTTCAACGTCGCCTGGACGCCCGCCTTCTTCGCGCTCGAGGCCCCGCTGGTCGCGCTGGGGATCATCGTCGTCCTCTGGGGGCTCGTGGTCGAGACGATCCTCGCGTTCCGACGGGTCGACCGCCGCGCCGCGGCGCTGCTGGTGCCGTATCTCGCGTGGGTGACGTTCGCGACGGTCCTCAATCTCGAGATCTGGCGTTTGAACGCCTGAACGGTGTCTCGTCACGTTTCACTGCTCCGAGAGTGGGGGCAACCACCACGTCAGCGCGATCGCGACCAGGACCAGCCCTGCCAGCCCGAGATACGCCTCGTCGAAGTAGCCCCGGTCCGCGAACGCGCCGAACGCGATCGGGCTGATCGCGCCGATCGTCATGTAGACGGTCCGTAAGAATCCGAGGCCGGTCCCCTGCATGTCAGATGGGAACGCCGCGGTCATGTACGGCAGGGTGATGGTGCCGTAGCCCAGAATGCTCGAGAGGAAGACCGTCCCGACGACGAGCGGCCAAAAGCCCTCGAGGACGGGCAGTGCGACGAGCGAGACCACGACGACACCCAGGACCGGCGGCAGCGATTTCCGGATGCCGAACCGGTCGTACAGCCGGCCGGTCAGTGGCTGGACGACGATCCCGGCCGCGAAGAAGGCGCTGAAGAGCCCGGTTGCGACGCTCTCCGAGAACCCCTTGATCTCGATCAGATAGGTGGGGTAAAACCCCGTAAAAGCCTGCCAGACGCAGTAGGTCAGGATCTGGATTGCGGTCACGGTGACGATCTCGGGGCGGCGCAGTTCCGAGCGGACGTACCGGACCGTCTCGAGCGAGACGCTGTCGACGGCGCTCCCCGCGCTCGAGGTGCGCGCGGGGACGGCGAGTCTGAGCCCGATCGCGACGGCGGCGAAGGCGGGAACGGCGAGGCCGAAGCCGTACTGCCAGGCGTAGGCCGAAGCGATCGCGCCCGCGGCGAGGGGGAGGAGCGTGTTGCCGGCCTGTCCGGCGGCCATCGTCACGCCGATCGCGGTGCCGTCGTTGTCGGGATAGACGTCCGACAGCGTCGTAAAACGGGCGACGCCGTACAGCGCCGTTCCGAACCCGAACGCGGCCGTCGCGACGTACACCACGGGCGCGGAGCCGGCGACCGCGACGAGACCGATCGTCACCGCGGAGATCACCGTGCTCGCGACGAGGACGTTCCCCTCGCCGAACCGGTCGGCGAGCAGTCCACCCGGGAGCTGTCCGAGCGCGTAACAGAGCCAGAGCGCGGTCAGCAGGAATCCGGCTGTCGTCAGATCGAGGCCGTAGGCCCGTCGGAGATACGGGAGCAAGACCGGATAGGCGAGCCTGACGCCGATCGAGAGGAACCAGCCGGCGGCGACCGCGATCAGGATTTTGGCACGACTATCTGCCAGGAGAATCATACAGACGAGTACCCCTACCCAACAGCAATTGGTTTATCATCTTTCATATATCGGATTGTGAGTGCTCTATCCGGTGTATTTCGCCGAGACTGATGGTACGACTCTATCTATAATAACTACTGAAAGTCAGCGCACTCCTCATCGCCTGATAGCGTTGGATCAGTGTGTAAATCGTTTTAGTGGCTACTATAATTGTGACTGGCCGTTAGCCCACTACCAATGGGGAGAATCACCTATCAGAACATAGACACTATTTCCATATACAATCCCTGCGATACAAATAAAGCGAGTCAGAACACCGGTACCTGCTGAATCAATTATGGCGGTTTCTACCGAGAGTTACTGTGGACTGACACTCACCCAGTCTGGTCCTGGATTAGGGGTTGGCAGTTGGTATACTTTAATCACTACACCGTGCCCTTTGTTTTTGTGACCCAGTTCAAGTGCTCCAAGCTGGAGAGCCGCCGTAATTGCAGCACCAATAACGGATGGTATCGTTCCTGCTCCCGATGCAGCGGCGAGAGCAGTAATAAACCCGGATCCGATCGCTCCCTGTTGTATCCGGTATTCTAACTCCTGTGTATTCTCATCATCAACGTGGAAGACATGTGTTACATACGGTCGGGTAAAACCAGGCCCGCGTACTTTGTAATTATTTTTCCCGTGACTGAACGGTTGAACAACGCCTTCCGCAGTACCGAATTCTGATTTGGCCGTAGATGTGAGTTCAATATAGACCATTCCCTCTTTTTCTACGAGCTCGATCTTCCCTTTCTGTTGTTCCTCATTTAGTGATTTCGCAAACTCCTCGAGGCTGAATTCGTCATCTGACGATCCATGAGTGGATGCTACTGCAGCCGTTGATGCATCTTCGACTTTGATATCTCCATCTTTGAGTGTGAAAGGATCCGTTTCAACTCTGCTTTCATCTCTACTTTCTTTTCCCGCAGTGAGGGACGGAACGGTTGCAAGAGTGAGGATTCCAACTCCTGTCCGCATAACATTTCGTCGGTTTTGTTTGGGTTGGTTATCTCTACCCATAGGAAATCATTACTGGTTCTTATATGTTATACTTACTGAATTAAATAGAATAGAAATAACGGGGAAACCGCAATATATTTATTCTAATGAAGTTAGTTATACCCATGACTGATAAACTTGATGTGGCTCTATTGGGTCTATTAGTGATTATCTGGCTCGGGGCGCTGGCACAATCTCTTAACCCCTCGAGCCATCGAATCGAGCGTCTAGCATGGTTCATGCTGGGCGGAACGACTCTTGGATTGGTGTTTCTCGGAGTACACATAATAAAACAGTAGCTCCTTTCAGAGTGGTGAAGTCAGAATCCTATTCGGACTGACCAGCTCCACTTATCCGTCTTGATCGTTCGCGGTGTCGATCCTGCAGACGTGCTGTGGAACGGATTTTTAGAACGGGACGAACTCGAGCGCCAGATAGGCCAGACAGGCGGCGTAGATCGGGATCGTCAGGTTGTCGTCGATGATGTAGGTCCGGATCTCGAGGGTGACGCCGTCGGCCAGCGTCGCGCCCACCGCGGCGATCAGCGCCGCGGTGATCGGCAGGAACGGAATCGCGATGAGCGTCGAGACGAGAAACATCGTGCCGAGCACCTTCGGCGGCTTGACCCGCTTGAGGGTGTTGTCCGAGACCGTACCGCTGATCGGGTCCCCCAGCGCGAGCATCAACATCGCGGGCAGCGCGATATCCGGCTCGAAGACGACCACGACCGCCGCCATGCTGATCAGGTAGAGCGCGTAGGCGGCGGGGTTGTCCTGTTCGTACTCGCGGGTGAGAACATCGTAGAGCCGCCAGTCCAGTCCCACCCGGAGCCGCAGGAACTCGAGGACGAGCGCGCCGACCGCCAGCACGATCATGAGGAGCCGGAACCCGGTCCAGGTCAGCCCCACTGCGAGGGCGTCGGCCAGCAGCCAGAGGGCGACCAGTCCCGAGCCGCTGGCGTGAACCAGCCGGCGCTTCAGTTCGTCGGCCATCACGTCGTGCCTCGGGAGAGGTGACCTTCAGTCCGTCGGTTAGTTCTCCGGAGGTCTATATACTATATAAATGACGGCGGGTCGGTTTCCGTGCCGAACTTACGGCCGGAGCCGCGACGGGTGCCCGGCGGGACCCGTCGGTCGACGTTAGCTGTTCCCGCGGACGTAACCGCCGCGCCCGCCGAACCCGACGGTGAACAACGCGCCGAAAAACAGGAGTTCGAGCTCGAGCTCCGGCCCCACGACGATCTCCGTACCGCGTCGGAGTCGACCGCAAAACGGTCGCTTACAATTCGTCGAACGACAGATCGCCGGCCCGAATCGCCGCCAACGTCTCGGCGAGATCCTCGACCGGCAGCCGTTTCTGTTCGGTCGTGTCGCGTTCGCGGACGGTGACGGTCGTCGCTTCGTTCTCGATCGTCTCGAAGTCGACGGTCACGCAGAACGGCGTGCCGACCTCGTCCTGTCGCCGGTAGCGCCGGCCGATGTTCCCCGAGTCGTCGTACGTGACCGAGAGGCCGGCCGCGCGCAGATCGTCGACGATCTCGTTCGCTTCTGTCTCGAGCGCGTCGTCGCTTTGCAGCGGGAAGACCCCGACGAAAGTGGGTGCGACCTCTGGCTCGAGTTCGAGATACGTTCGTTCCTCGCCGTCGACTTCGTCCTCGCGGTAGGCGTGGTGGAGGACGGTGTAGACGAGCCGGTCGACGCCGAAGGACGGCTCGATCACGTGCGGGACGATGTGTTCGCCGGCCTCGGTCTGTTCCTCGACCGCGAAGCCGGTCTTTTCGACGGGGATCTCGTGGGTCTCGCCCTCGAGGTCGATCTCGACGCTGTCACCCTCGAAGGCCGAGCGGTCGCGGGCGGCGAGGTCCTCGAGTTCGTCGACCACGTCACCAGCCGCGCCGCCGAACTCCGGGCCGAGATAGCTCATGTCGGGGTCGACGACGGCGCGTTCGACCGTCTTCGGCTCGTCGTACTGCCGGAAGATCGTGAAGCGGTCGTCGGAATACTCGTCGTGCTTCGAGAGGTCGTAGGCGCCGCGATCGGAGAACCCGGCGAGTTCGATCCAGTTGCCGTCCAGCTCGGCTTCGGCGTCCCAGCAGTCGCTCGCGTAGTGAGAGCGCTCGCCGGCTAAGTGCTGGCGGTAGCGGAAGCGATCCATGTCGACGCCGAGCGCGGCGTACCACTCCCGGGCGACGCCGAGGTAGTAGGCGATCCAGGGGTCGAGGGTTCCGTCCTCGACCGCCGCGCCGATCGTCGTCTCGATCTCCTCGCCGCCCTCCTCGTTCTGCTCGCTGGCCGGGTACAGCGTCACCTCGACGTCGGCGACACTCTCGAGGTCGGGCTCGTCGGTCTCGGGGTCGATGAAGTACTCGAGTTCGGCCTGTGTGAACTCCCGTGTCCGGATGATCGAGCGTCGGGGGCTGATCTCGTTGCGGTAGGCGCGGCCGATCTGGGTGACGCCGAACGGCAGTTGGTTGCGCGCGTACTCCTTCAGGCGGGGGAACTCGACGAAGATGCCCTGTGCGGTCTCGGGACGGAGGTAGCCGGGGTCGGAGTCGCCGGGACCGATGTTCGTCTCGAACATGAGGTTGAAGGTCTCGACGGCCTGGCCGGCGAGGCCGGCGCCGCAGGACGGACAGACGAGTTCGTACTTGGCGATGACCTCCTCGACCTCCGGGATGGGGAGGCCCTCGGCGTCCTCGTACTCGGTTTCGTCCTCGACGACGTGGTCCGCGCGGTGGCTCTCGCCACACTCCGGACACTCGACGAGCATGTCGTCGAAGCCGTCCAGATGGCCGGAGGCCTCGAAGACGGGTTCGGGCATGATCGTCGGCGCGTCGATCTCCATGTTGCCCTCCGCGACGGCGAAGCGGTCGCGCCAGGCGTCCTCGACGTTGCCCTTCAGGGCCGCGCCCTGCGGCCCGAAGGTGTAGAAGCCGCCGACGCCGCCGTAGGCGCCCGACGACTGGAAGAAATAGCCCCGCCGCTTGGCGAGTTCGACCAGGTTCTCGCTCGTTGCCGCCGTCTCCGCAGTGTCGTCGTCACTCATAGAGTGCCTCCAGCAGATCGATGTCGCGGGCGATGCCGACGAGGTCCTCGCCCGTGATCAGCGGGATCTGTTCGATGTCGTTGCTGATCATCCGCTGTGCGGCCTCCTGGACCGCCGTGTCCGCCGCGACCGTCACCACGTCGTCGCTCATGAACTCCCGGATCGGGCCCGCGGGAATCTCGATGTCCCGCGTCGGGAGATAGCGGCTCCCGACGGCCTTGATCCCCTCCCAGGACCAGTCGTCGTCCTGGTCGCCGAAGTTGTCGCCCGTCTCCTCTTCCCCCTCGACGATCCGGGCGACCTCGAGGATGTCGACCTCGGTCAGCACGCCGCTCATTCGACCCTCGTCGTCCAGCGCGACGGTGTAGGGGACGTTGGCGTAGGAGAGTTCCCGCTCGGCGACGGGCAGGGGGGTTCCCTCGTAGGTCGTGTTCACGTCCTGGCTAGCGTAGGCGTCGACGGTACCCTCGGTCGCCTGATCGCCGGCCGCGATCGCGTGGATCACGTCGGTCACGGTGACGATGCCCTCGAACTCGCCGTCGACGACCGGCACGCGGCGCGCGCCTTCCTCGACCATCGTCCGCGCGACATCAGCGAGCCCGGTCTCGGCGGTCGTCGTCGGGACCTCCTCCATCAACATGACGAGCTGGTCCTCGTCGGGTTCCTCGATGAGTCGCTCTCGAGAGATCAGCCCGCGGTACTCCGGCCCGTTGTCGGTCGGTTTGACGACCGGGACCGAGGAGAACGATTGCTCTTGTAGGTACTCGAGGACGTCCGAGCGGGTCCCGGGCAGGTCGGCGGTAACCACGTCTTCACGGGGCGTCATCGCGTCGGCTACGTTCATATCTCCTCGGTACGGCGAAAATGAGTATAAACCCAGTGTTTCACGGACCGCCGTTCGATCGTAGACCCGTCGCTCGAACGGACAGTCCGATTCGATGCGTTTATATGTGAGTGGTTGTCACTCACTCACATGGCGACGAACCCCCACGCCATGGCGTCCGACGACACGATCGTCGGTTCGATCGATTCGACGGCCTCGAGCGACGAGTACGTCATCGCGGACATCTCGGCCGACGGTGCCTGGCTGTCCATGCGGGCCGATGACGCGCTCGCGCTTCCGGCCTGGCGATAACTGGGGGTGGGATGGGATCGATTGCCGCGACTGCGCTGTTTTCCGTTGTCCGCGTTCCGACGCGAGATAGCCCCGATCGGATGGCTGCCGCGATGTCGACGGTCTTGCCGTTTTCAGCACGTCTCGAGCGGCCGTACCGTTTAGTGGACTCGGATGGTCGCTCCGGCCATGGGACCCACTCGACCGCGACGCGACGCGGCACCAGACCCGAGCGACGGCGACGAGTTCGGCCTCGAGCGCACGGGCTCCCGACCATCGGTCGTCACGGCCCTCTCGCGGTTCGTTCCGGCGGCGCTCGCCCGCCGCGCGATCGCCGTCTCCGTCGCGACCGACCGCGAGGTCTACGCGCGCGACGACCCGGTCGAGATCACCGTCGACTTCGAGAACCGGCTCCCGGTCCCCGTCGAACTGCCGACGCCCCGCCAGCGCCGCTGGGGGTGGACGATCGATGGCCACCTCGAGGCCACCGACGAACGCCGGTACATACCGGACCGACCCGCTACGTTCGACTTCCGCGCCGGCGAACGAAAGCGCGCCGCGGTGACTTGGAACGGCCGCCTCGAGCGGACCGACGGCGACCGCCGCGAGTCGGTCGTCCCCGAGTCCGGCGAGTACGAGATCCGGGCGTTCGTCGCGACCGCTGCAGGGACGACTCGGCCGGCCGATTCGACGACGATTACGATCCGCTGACTGGCCGAGGCGTGGCTACGAGGAGAGGATATCGTCCGGGAACGACGGCATGTCGCTCCCGATCGAAAAGATCGCGTGTCGTCCGTGACTCGCCGGTATCGGTTCGGGCCCCGTCGCCGGGGACGACTCGAGCGGGACATGCTCAGACGGTTTGCTGTAACGATTTCCCGGTGCAACTGCAGAGCGGTCGCGGTTGCACCGGCAATGACGTACAGTAGACCGTCTCAGTCGGCTCCCCGGCTTAGCCGGTCAGGAACCCGCCAGGCGAAACCTGCGTCGCCGGCCGGCCGTCGTCGCTCGTCTGCACGCCCGCAAACGAGGGCGAGTGGTCGATCGTTCGCTGTACCTTCGCGCCGGTTTTCGTGTGCGTTGCCAGGACGGCGAATATTTTACTCATACACGAGTAAATAGCTACGGCCGACTCATAAGTATTATTGCGATGATCGACCGTGTTGGATGATCGTCTCTCACACTATCAGTCCATGACTGTCACGGGATCGAAACGCCGTCAACGAGTTCGAGGGGCCAGTCTATCGCGGCTATCAGACACGCAAACGCCGGTTCGCGTGATCGATGAGAACGATGGTTACGTTGTGAAAGATGAACGAAAAATTATTTTTTGCTACAATAAAATCAATCATTTAATGGGGCCTGTTGCTGTCCTCGGTCTGACGATCGTGTACGTATCGATACACGTGTTTCTGTCAATTCTCGTATTGAAAGACGCAGAGAAACGTGGAATCGAAAATTCGGTGACGTGGGCCACAATTGTTGTTGTCTTCTCTGGGGTTGGACTCGTTGCCTACCTCATCAGACGGACTATGCCCGAAAGTGAAGCCGAGGATCCTGAAGATGCGGAGTTTCTACTCCCCGAAACAGAGCATTCCGATGACTCATCACACGCAGACGAGTGACCGAGTTATTTTATTGAACCATTCGCTATGTTGGTTCCCTGTACTGATCACTCACTACTCATTCCAGACCGGTCCTTGATCAGTGTCACATTCGTGCGTTGTATTCACATGGCTGCTGGAACCCATCTCCGATTGAAGGTTTCAACAGGGCTGAAAAATTCTATTGAGTGGGTATCTCGCAGTGGTGCTATAGTAACTCTTGAAACGAGATACACACCAATCGTAACGTGTCCTGCGATCGGGTGTGCATTGACTTTCAAGAGCTACTATAGGTTCATTCACCGTAGTGTTTATCCTGACTTTGGTGCGAGAATCATTCTATTCCGGCGAGGAAGTTATCCGCTCACCCTCGTTACTAGAGTTGGTGTAGTACGTGTTTTGATTTACTGGGACTGACGTCCACGGTTTGGAACTCCCATTCCAAAACATTTCTGAACGTTCTATATCTCCGTAATTTACTTCGATTCCAGACATAAACGCCATACTAACTGTTGGCGACGGATAGTCGCTACGCAAATGCACTTTACCCCGAGTCAACTGGTCCAAATCCGGCGTATCGATTTCCCAGCGAAGCGGGACAGTATATGCCTCATCTTCAGTCGGCTTCGAAAAGTCGAGAATAGCCACAAGCTGATCCGCGGCAACTTGATATGCCTGAACGGATTTGATACTCGGTCTTGGCTCTTTATCATCTTCACGAAATTGGCACCCTGCTAACCCAATTCCAATCCCTACTCCACCAGTCGTAAGAATGCTCCGCCGAGAAACACAATTTTTTGGCTCTCTCATTTTACCCCTTTCGCTACTAATTTTTCTACTAAAGAGATAAGTATAACGCTCTGGTTGCATTTTGTGGTATCAGGCATAGCTAAAGTAGAATCCGAGTTCATGTTGGTGGCAGAATGTAGATTGGTTTTGAGCCTTGAAAGTAAGTCTCTAGGTAAATTAGGTTGGATATTGAGTTCTAACTCACTTGATATCTGGATTCACTCTACAAAACCCAACCAATCTTATTAACACAATTATTAAAATAAGCGATTTCAGCTACTGAATATGTGTGATATGCCTGTCTATTTATATCCTTGACTAATCTTCACCTCCAATTTCCGGAACATAAATAGTATAGTCAAGCGTCTTGTTATACTGATCAGTGGGTTCACGATTTCCAGTCCAGTCAGTGGCTGGTCTATATAGAGCATTGTTAAGGGTCTGGGTTACGGATACATCAATAGTATCTGAACCCAGTTCATTAGCAGGTGGGAATATGTGCGAATATTCAATATAATGGCCTAATACAGATTGGCCACGGTTGTGTGCATGCCATTCTCTATTGATGTCAGAACCAATCGTAGACTGTTTATAATTTGAATAAATCTGCATGGCGGTGTATAGACTGGATATACCTTCGCCAAAACTTGAATAAAGGAGAACCGCTCCTTCAGCAATTGCATCGGTCTCCGAAGGCGAATCATTGTTTTCGGACCTCCCAAGCACGGAAACTCCCCAATCAGTGTCATCGTGGGCTACTGTTGATACTTTATTAGAATGCTCAGTATCTACGTTTATTTCACTCCATGACCGGAAAAGATCCTCGGTTCCTGTAGTGCCATCATCTAGTTCGTAACCAGTCGCGGCACATGCCGTTGCGGACATATGAACAGAATACTTTTCGGCCCCCTCATCCCATTGAAGCCCATTAGACAGTTGGCGAAATTGGCAGCCTGCGGTTGTATAACTTGTTCCACTACCAGCCGGAAATTCAGAATTTGCCGATCGTTCAATTGAATTCCAACCTCTGTTAGCGGAAATATTATCCTCACTACCACATATCCCTTGTGGACAAGTATACCTTTCAGTACCAATATCTGGGTCTGCCGCTGTAGTGTTTGAAAAAAGAGGTATTCCAATTACCGTGCCACTCACAGTCCCTACTTTCTTTAAGGCAGTGCGTCTCATACTATCAATATTCTCGTCTTTCATTTCTAAATATTACTTAACCATTGCTATGTTTATACCTTTCGCCACTCATGATTGGTTGTATTTATACTTTAAAAATAATATTAATAATAGGTTATCAGCTTCGATGATTATGATAGCATCTGATTGATAACAACCATTAAACACAGCACGTCCTGCAGGTCCGCATATCGAAAAAGTCCCGCAGACTTCGCACCTGTCCGATCGTAGTTCGTTGTTGAGTAGTCACAAGAGGGTAGTCGTGAGCGGCCTGCCTCCCCGTCGAATACTTCGATGTACGTCCGGTAATCTGACAGGTGATTGAGGACCCACGGTGACAGTCGAGTCGCTTGCCCGGGTACAGGAAAATTGAGTTCAGTTGATTGGTCATCTCGACACCCTTCGGTCGACAGACGCTCGTACTCCGACGGATCGCCCGCCAGGAGATCGTTGGGACGCTCCGGTCAGCCGTACCGGTGGCCGTACTCCATGTCCATCGTTCTAGGTGGCCGTCGTGGTCGCTTGCCGTGACCGTGTACAGTGGTCTCTCGTCGGATTTGTTGGCCGTGTTACTGTGCAGCCCTCGTAACATGCCGTTTCGCAGCAGCACGAACGCGTCGGCCTGTACTTATCGTTCGAAGGGTCGTCATGGCAAGTGACTGCGACCGTCCTCTGACACGTTCAGCACTTGTCATCGGTGCAGGTGACAGGCGGCGAACCGCTCGCCGTCGCCGGACTCGAGGTCGTACGCCGGCCGTTCACGGGCACAGACGCTCTCTTCGGCGAAGGACTCGAGCAACAGGTCGGTCGCGGCTTCCCAGCGGTCGGCTTCGTCGCCGTCCGCCTCGCCGTCGGTGGCGACCAGATCGATCGCCTCCGCGACGATCGACCCCGCCTCGCCACGGGGCGGTGTTCCGTCGAAAAACTCGGCTTCGATCCGTGCTGCCGGCATCGGTTCGAACGTCCGCCGTTTGACCGCCCGCATGAACGCTCGCGTCCGTGGCCACTTCTCGCCGGTCCAGTCGTACGCGTCGGGGGCGATCAGGTGCGGACACCGCGTCCGGAACCGACACCCCGAGGGCGGATCGACCGGGCTCGGGACCTCGCCCTCGAGGACGCCCCGGGAGCCGTTCTCGCGGGGATCCGGGACGGGAATCGACTCGAGCAGGGCGCGGGTGTAGGGATGCTGTGGGTTCTCGAACAGTTCCTCTTTCCCCGCCAACTCGACGATGTGGCCGAGATACATCACCGCCACACGGTCGGAGATGTGGCGGATGACCGAGAGGTCGTGGGCGATAAAGAGGTACGTGAGGCCGAACTCCCGCTGCAGTCGCTCCATCGTGTTCAACACCTGCGCCTGGATCGAGACGTCCAGCGCGGAGACGGGCTCGTCACAGACCACGAAGTCGGGGTCGACCGACAGCGCCCGCGCGAGGTTGATCCGCTGGCGCTGTCCGCCGGAGAAGGCGTGGGGATGGCGGTTGTAGTGACGCGGGTCGAGCCCCACCTTCGCGAGCAGTTCCTTCGCGCGGGCCTCGCGTCCCTCGTCGTCTAACATGTCGTGGGCCCGCATCGGCTCCTCGATGATCTGCCCGACCTTCATCCGCGGATCGAGCGAGGACTGGGGATCCTGGAAGATCATCTGCATGTCCGAGCGCGTCTGCCGGAGCGCCTCGCCGTCGAGGTCGGCCAGGTTCTCCCCTTTGAAGTAGATGTCCCCCTCGGTCGGCTCGAGCAGGCGCAGGACCGTCCGCCCGAGCGTACTCTTGCCACAGCCCGACTCGCCGACCAGACCCAGCGTCTCGCCGGGTCGGATCTCGATCGAGACGTCGTCGACCGCCCGCACCCGCTCTTGCTCGACGGTGAACGGCGGGAACTCGCTCGCGTCGAACTGCAGGCCCGCGAGCAATCCCGACTCCTGCCCGAAGTGCTTCGAGACGCCGTCCAACTCGAGCAGCGGCCCCTCGCTGTCGTACTCGCGGTCCTCGTCTAGTCGGAGCCCGCTACTCACGGTCCTCACCCCCGTCGTCGGCCGGATTCGGCGCGAGTTCCGACGCAGTGCCCTCGGCCATCCCGTCTCCGGTCTCCCTCGTCGCGCCCGCAAGCGGCGGGCTGCCCTCGTAGTCGACATCGAAGGCGTCGTGTTTCACGCAGGCCGCCCGGTGGGGTTCGCCGTCGGCGTCCGCGATCACCGTCGGCTCGGGATGGACGCGCTTGCACACCTCGCGCGCGTCGGGACAGCGCGGGTGGAACCGACAGCCCGACGGCGGCTCGATCGCCTCGGGCATCACCCCCTCGATCGCCTCGAGTTCCGTGACGGTGCGATCGGGTCGGGGGATCGAGTCCAGCAGGGCGTCGGTGTAGGGGTGTTTCGTCTCGTAGAACAGTTCGTCGACCGGCGCTTGCTCGACGATCTCGCCGAGGTACATCACGTTGACCCGGTCGCAGATCTCGGCGACCACCCCCAGGTCGTGGGTGACCCAGACGAAGCTGGTCCCGTATTTCGACTGGAGGTCGTCGACCAGCTCGAGGATCTGGCCCTCGACGGTCACGTCTAAGGCCGTCGTCGGCTCGTCGGCGATGATCAGGCTGGGCTCGCAAGCCAGCGCCATCGCGATCAGCACGCGCTGGCGCATCCCGCCGGAGAACTGGTGGGGATACTCCTCGTAGCGTTCTTCGGGATCGGGGATGCCGACTTCGCGGAGCATGTCGATCGCCGCCGCCCGCGCCTCCTCGCCCTCGAGGCCGCGGTTGAGTTCGATGAACTCCCGCAGCTGGCCGCCGACGGTGAAGACGGGATTGAGCGACTCCATCGGGTCCTGAAAGATCACCGCGATCTCGTTGCCCCGGATGCGGGTCCGAATCTCCTCGTCGGAGAGGGCGTCGTCTCGCTTTCGCAACTCGCCGTCGGGGCCCTCCTCGAGGCCGAAGATCGTCTCGCCTTTGTAGGTGATCTCGCCGCCGACGATCTCGCCCGGGGCTTCGACGAGTCCCATGATGCTCATCGAGGCGACCGACTTCCCGGCCCCGCTCTCGCCGACGAGGCCGACGATCTCGCCCTCGCGGACCTCGAAGGAGATGCCGTCGACGGCGCGTACTGTACCTGCTTCGGTGAAGAACTGGGTCTTCAGGTTCTCGACGCGGAGTAGTGGTTCGGAACTCATTGTCAGTCGTCGATTCGGGGGTCGAGGGCGTCCTGCAGGCCGTCGCCGAACAGGTTAAAGCCCATAATCGTGATCATGATCGCGATACCCGGCCAGATCGAGAGCCAGACGTTCGAGTGCATGTAGCCGTGGGCGATGTTGAGCATCTGTCCCCAGTCGGGGGTCGGCGGCTGTGCGCCGTAGCCGAGGAAGGAGAGCCCGGCGACGATGAGGATCGTCACGCCGATCTGGAGCGTCGCGTAGACCAGCACCGGCGCGAAGCTGTTGGGGACGACGTGGCGACGGATGATGTTGCGGTCCTTGACGCCGGCCGCCCGCGCCGCTTCGATGTAGTCCATCTCGCGGACGCTCAGCACGCGACTCCGGATGATGCGGGCGAAGACGGGGACGAACGCGATCCCGACGCCCAGCACCGCGTACCAGATGTTCGCGCCGCCGACGAAGACGGTGAAGACGATGATGAGTATCAGCGGCGGGATCGCGTACACCGTCTCGACGACCCGCATGAGAACGTCGTCGACCCGGCCGCCGTAGTAGCCGGCGACGGCACCGACGACCGTCCCGCCGGTGAGCCCGATGAACGTCGAGACGATCCCGACGAACACCGACACCTGCGTCCCGTAGACGATCCGCGTGAAGTAGTCCCGGCCGGTGTGGTCGGTCCCCAGCGGATGCTCGAGCGTGCCCCCTGCCGGCAGCGGGTTCCACGGCTGCTCGGCCAGCGGGAAGTACGGCGGCATGTGCTGGGTCCCCTCCCCCGGCGGCGGGATGTGGGTCGGGTGATCGAAGATCGGTATCAGCCGCGCGAACGTGTAGTCCGACAGGACCCCGAACGTGAGCAGGGAGAGGTTGCTGTCGATCGCGGCGTAGATCGCGACGAACAGGACGACCGTGACGACGTACAGCCCCCAGCGGGCCGTCGTGTCCGCTTTGATCCGCGCGACGGTATAGCGCCAGCCGACGCGGGCCTCGACGTCGTCCTCGTCCGCCTGCTCTCGACTGCTCTCGAACTGTGATTCACTGACTGCCATGATTACTCTCGCTCACCGTAGGTAACTCGCGGGTCGACGTACGCGTACGAGATGTCGGTGATGATGACGCCGACGACGAACAGGACGCCGAGCATCATCGTCACGCCCATCACGAGCTGGTAGTCGTTGCGCTGGATCGCGCCGACGAACAGCTGTCCCATCCCGTTGATGTTGAACACCGTCTCGACCAACACCGCGCCGCCGATCGCCGTCGACAGGTTGAGTCCGACGATCGTGATGATCGGCAACTGGGCCACCTGGAACGCGTGTTTTCGCAGGACCGTCCGCTCGGGAACGCCGTAGGCACGGGCCAGCTTGACGTACTCGCCCTGCAGCGACTCGATCATCTGGGTCCGCTCGACGCGCATGATCGTCGCCATCTGCAAGGTCCCCAGCGCGATCATCGGCAACAGCAGGTGTCTGGCCGACTGGTAGTACAGCTCGAGGTGGCCGTCGATCCCCCGGTAGGCGCTCGGCGGTCGCCACGGGTAGTAGAGCCCGCTCGAGGGGAGCCAGCCGAGCTTCACGGCGAAGACGAGGATCAGGACGATCCCGATCCAGAACGAGGGGGTGCTGACGCCGACGAGCGCGGCGATGCGGGAGACGTGGTCGGTCGGTTCGTTCCGTCGGTCCGCGGCCACGACGCCGAGCGGAATCGCGGTCGCCAGCGCGAACGCGTACGCCGAGACGACCAGCAACAGCGTCGGGCCGGCCCGATCCAGTATCAGGCCGGCGACCGGCCGCTCGTAGTAGATACTCTGCCCGAGGTCGCCCTGCAACAGACCGACCATGTACGTCACGTAGCGTTCGTGTAACGGCCTGTCGAGCCCGTACCGCCGTTCGATCGCCCTGACCAGTTCCTCGCTGTGTTCCTGGCCCTGAAGCATGAGGCTGACCGGATCGCCCGGTCCCAGGTTCGCCAGCAGGAACGTGATGATCGAGATCCCGATCAGGACCGGGACCGCTTGCGCCAGCCTGTATATCGTGTACTTGAGTAGCTTCATTGCTCCGCGAATCGGTCGCGTCGGTCGTCGGACGGTGCGACGCGATCGGGGGGCACCGACGGCCCGCCGACCGCGACGGAATCGCCGGCCGTCGGTTCACTCCATCGAGACGTTCGTGTACTCCGCGAGGAGGGTCGGATTCCTCGTCACCTCCGGATGCGCCTGGAGGTCCTGGACGTAGTCCCGGGAGGCCATCGTGTTGTCCTGCGTAAACGCCGGTAAGACGGGCAGTTGCTCGACGACCTCTCGGACGACGGGCTCGTAGATGTCGTAGCGCTCCTCTTGGCCCGCCGAGTTGCGTCCCTCGGCGATCGCCTCGTGGAAGCCGTCGCTGCCCTCGTAGTAGTGGCCCTGGTTGGTCCCCGCCTGACTCTCGTGGAACAGCGGGTAGAGGTAGTAGTCGGGGTCGGGACCGCCGGTCCAGCCGAGCAGGTACATCTGGTAGTCGTCGGCGTTCCCGCTGGTGTAGGTGTCGACCAGCGTCGCGAAGTCAAGCACCTGTACGTCCGCGCCGTAGCCGATCTCGTCCAGTCGGGTCGCGATCCGCTCGGCCAACTGAGCGCGGATCCCCTCCGGCGTGATGATCGTCGGGGTGAAGTCGTCGGGCGCGTGCTCGTCGAGCAACGACTGGGCCTGCTCCGGATCGTACTCCGGCAGCAGCTCCTGATACTCCTCTTCGGGGAACTCCCAGATCTCGTTGACGACCGGCGGGATCGGGCTGTACATCGCCGAACTCACGTTGCCCGCGTTCGAGTCGATGAAGTCCTGCATCGAGAACGAGTGGGCGATCCCCCGCCGCACCTCGGGAGTCGTCGTCGGCCCCTCGTTGCAGTTGAAGGCCATGTACATGAACGTCGGGCTCTCGGCCGAGTGGAGGGCCACGCCGTCCTCGTTCTCGAGGACGTCCCAGTCGTCGTTCGGAATCCCAGCGATGACATCTGTGTCGCCTGCTCGGATATCGGAGACGCGACCCGCCGGGTCCTCGTGGGCGACGAACCGCACCTGTTCGAGATTCGGCTCGAGGTCGTCCCAGTAGTCGTCGTTGCGCTCTAGGTCGACGTACTCGTTTTCCTGCAGGTCGACGAACTCGAACGGGCCGGAGCCGACCGGGTCCGTGTTGAACGCCTCGCGGTCCTCGGTCCGGACGCTCTCGGGGACGACCGTCACGCCCATGGTCGCGAGTTCGAACGGGCCGTAGGGATCCTCTCCGAGGTCGACCTGCAGTTGATAGTCGTCGATGACCTCCGTACTGTCGATCATGTCGTACTCCGAGGCGTTCTCCGTCTCCTCCTCGACGGGCGCGGTAAAGGAGTGAGCGACGTCCCCGGCGGTCACCTCATCGCCGTTGTGAAACGTCGCTCCCTCTTCCAGTTCGAAGATGTAGCGCGTGCCGTCGCGCTCGACCGTCGGCTCGCCGGCCGCGAGTTTCGGCTGTAACTCGAGGCCCTCGTCGTACTCGTAGAGCCCGTCGAAGACGAGCTGAATGACCTGAAAGCTGTACGCGTCGTTCGAGACGACCGGATCGAACTGCTCCTCGCGCGATTGTTCCTGCGTGAAGTGGAACCGATCGCCGTCTCCGGAGCCGCCCCCACCGATACAGCCCGCGAGCGCCGCCGCGGAGACGGCAGCACCCGAGGCGAGTAGCCGGCGTCGCGTTGGATAATCCAGCACCATCCTGTGGGGAGTTATCATTCGACCTATTTTGGTATCGACCGAGTACGGCGTGCAATCCGCTCTTACTGATGGCGAATACGCTTACTACCGGTTCCGTCAGTGAGACGATCCGTCCAGCGATGGATCCTCCTGTGCATCGATGTCGGTGCGCGAAATCGGTGTCGTCGCCGTCGCGAGCGGGGCCGCGACTCGAGCGCGCTCGCGGAGTGGACGGCGGGATCGACGTCGGCACGGCCGACGCCGCCGGACCCGTGGTATTTTTCTTCAGCCGGACACAGAACACGTGTATGCACTATCGCGCCGTCGAGACCACCGACGAGTACGTCGCCCGCCTCGAGACGGGTGCCGACTGGCGGGCCGAGATCGAGTCGCTGGCGGACGCGGTCGGGGCCGAGGCCGGCTGGTTCACCGCGCTCGGCGCGGTGCAGGACGCCGAACTGTGGTTCTACGATCAGGACGCCTGCGAGTACAACCCGATCGAGTTCGACGAGCCGCTCGAGGTCGCCGCCTGCGTCGGGAACGTCTCTCGACTCGAGGGCGAGCGGTTCGCCCACACTCATGCCGTCCTCTCGGACGACGAGGGCACCACCTACGCGGGCCACTTGAACGAGGCGACCGTCTGGGCCAGCGAGGTCCACCTGCGCGTCTTCGAGGCGCCCCTCGAGCGCGAGTACGACGAGACCACCGAACTGGACCTCTGGCTCTGATATGCGCGCCGAAGACGAACGGTACTTCGAGCGGCTCGAGGACCAGCTCGAGTCGGCTTTCGACGTGGCCGAACGCGCCAAGCAGCGGGGCGGCGATCCGAAACCCGAAGTCGAGATTCCGACCGCGCGGGACATGGCCGACCGCGTCGAGAACATCCTCGGGATCGACGGCGTCGCCGAACGCGTCCGCGAACTCGAGGGGGAGATGAGCCGCGAGGAGGCGGCGCTCGAACTCGCGGAGGACTTCGCCGAGGGACGTGTCGGCGACTACGAGACGAAAGCGGGGAAGGTCGAAGGCGCGGTTCGAACCGCGGTCGCCCTGCTGACCGAGGGCGTCGTCGCCGCGCCAATCGAGGGGATCGACAGGGTCGAGATCTTGGAGAACGACGACGGGACGGAGTTCGTCAACGTCTACTACGCCGGCCCCATCCGTTCGGCGGGCGGGACCGCACAGGCCCTCTCGGTGCTCGTGGCCGACTACACCCGCGCGCTCGTGGGCATCGAGCAGTACGACGCCCGCGAGGAGGAGGTCGAACGCTACGCCGAGGAGATCGCCCTCTACGACAAGGAGACCGGGCTCCAGTACTGCCCGAAGGCGAAGGAGGCCAAGTTCATCGCGAAACACCTCCCGATCATGCTCGACGGCGAGGCCACCGGCGACGAGGAGGTCTCGGGCTTTCGGGACTTAGAGCGGGTCGACACCAACAGCGCCCGCGGCGGGATGTGTCTCGTCCTCGGGGAGGGGATCGCGCTGAAGGCCCCGAAGATCCAGCGCTACACCCGGAACTTAGACGAGATCGACTGGCCGTGGCTGCAGGACTTAATCGACGGCAACTACTACGACGACGAGGACGAGGCCGCGGACGACGGGACCGAGGCCGACGACGAAACGGGCGAGACGGACGCGGACGACGGGGACGACGACGCGAGCGAGGGCGACGAGGGCGCCGTCGACAGGCCCGAGGGGCCGCCCCGCGTCGACACCTCCGAGAAGTTCCTCCGGGACCTGATCGCCGGCCGGCCCGTCTTCTCCCACCCGTGCGCCGAGGGCGGCTTCCGACTGCGCTACGGTCGCGCACGCAATCACGGCTTCGCGACCGCCGGCGTCCACCCCGCCGCGATGCATCTGGTCGACGACTTCCTCGCGACCGGCACCCAGATCAAGACCGAACGCCCTGGGAAGGCCGCCGGCGTCGTCCCCGTCGACTCCATCGAGGGGCCGACGGTCAAACTCGCCAACGGCGACGTCCGCCGGATCGACGACCCCGAGGACGCCCTCGAGATCAGAAACGGCGTCGAGAAGATCCTCGATCTCGGCGAGTACCTCGTCAACTACGGCGAGTTCGTCGAGAACAACCACCCGCTGGCCCCCGCATCCTACACCTACGAGTGGTGGGTTCAGGATCTCGCGGCCGCCGGCGCCGACGCCCAGGCCCTCGAGGACGATCCCCGCATCGACCTCGAGTTCCCCACTCCCGAGGAGGCCCTCGAGTGGGCCGTCGAGTACGACGCGCCCCTCCACCCCGAGTACACCTACCTCTGGCACGACCTCCCCGTCGACGCCTTCCGCGACCTCGCGGCGGCGGTCGCCGAGGGTCGGGTCGAACGCGACGGCGACGGCAGCGTGAACGGGAACGGGGACGACAGCGTCCTCGTCCTCGCGTCCGACGACGCCGTCGCCGACGCCCTCGAGACGATCGTCATCGAACACCGCCAGCGCCCCGCCGACGACCGCATCGAGATCGACGACTGGCGACCGTTCGTCCGCTCGGTCGGCTGCGAGCCCCGGCAGGCCGTCGCCGACGGCGCGGCGCTCGAGCCCGACCAGCGTCCCGAGATCGAACTCGAGCGCACCTGGACCGACGGTGACCTCTCCGAGCGCGCCCGCACGTGGGGTCACGAGACCGACGGCGACAACGCCATCGAGGCGGTCAACGAGGTCGCGCCGTTCCAGGTCCGCGAGCGCGCGCCAACGCGGATCGGCAACCGCATGGGCCGACCGGAAAAATCCGAGAGCCGCGATCTGAGCCCGGCGGTTCACACGCTGTTCCCGATCGGCGAGGCCGGCGGCACACAGCGCAATGTCGCCGATGCCGCCAAACACGCCGAGACGATGTCGGATACTCCCGGCGTCGTCGAACTCGAGGTCGGCCGCAAGCGCTGTGACTCCTGTGGCACGGAGACGTTCAAGAACCGCTGTCCGGACTGCGACGACCGCACCACGCCGGACTACCGCTGTCCCGACTGCGACCAACGGCTCGAGCCCGACGAGGCCGGCCGCGTCGAGTGCGACCACTGCGAACGCGAGGGCACCTGCGTCGAGACCCGCGAGATCGACGTCAACGACGAGTTTCGCAGCGCCCTCGAGTCGGTCGGCGAACGCGAGAACGCCTTCGAGATCCTCAAAGGCGTCAAGGGACTCTCCTCACAGAACAAGGTCCCCGAACCCATCGAGAAGGGGATTCTACGGGCCAAACACGACGTTTCGGCGTTCAAGGACGGCACCGTCCGCTACGACATGACCGACCTCCCCGTGACCTCGGTCCGGGCCAGCGAACTCGACGTCGACGTCGGTCAGCTTCAGGCACTGGGCTACGAGGAAGACATCCACGGCGAACCCCTGACCCACGAGGACCAGCTGGTCGAACTCAAAGTCCAG
Organism: Natrinema mahii; assembly: GCA_000690595.2. Lineage (GTDB taxonomy): Archaea > Halobacteriota > Halobacteria > Halobacteriales > Natrialbaceae > Natrinema > Natrinema mahii. The sequence continues at coordinate 25,610 of JHUT02000003.1, forward strand.
GACATCGTCCTCTCGGACGGCGCGGCCGAACACATGCTCCAGACGGCCGACTTCATCGACGATCTCTTGGAGCAGTACTACGGGCTCGAGTCCTTCTACGAGTTCGAGGACCGCCAGGATCTGGTCGGCGAACTCGTCTTCGGGATGGCACCGCACACCTCGGCGGCAACTGTCGGGAGGGTGATCGGGTTCACGAGCGCGGCCGTCGGATACGCTCATCCGTACTTTCACGCCGCGAAACGTCGGAATTGCGACGGTGACGAAGACTGCGTGATGCTGCTACTTGACGGGTTACTTAACTTTAGTAAGACGTTTCTGCCCGACCAGCGCGGGGGGAAGATGGACGCCCCGCTGGTCATGTCCTCGCGCATCGATCCCTCCGAGATCGACGACGAGGCACACAACATGGACGTCGTCTCGCAGTACCCCCGCGAGTTCTACCTCGCGACCCGCGAGCAGGCCGACCCCGAGGAGGTCGACGTCGAGATCGCTGAAGCAAACCTCGGCACCGACCTCGAGTACACCGGCTTCGATCACACCCACGACACCACCGACATCGCGATGGGGCCCGACCTCTCGGCGTACAAGACGCTGGGCTCGATGATGGACAAGATGGACGCCCAGCTCGAGCTGTCGCGCAAGCTCGCGGCGGTCGACGAGACCGACGTGGCCGAGCGGGTCATCGAATACCACTTCTTGCCGGACCTGATCGGGAACCTGCGGGCCTTTTCGCGGCAGGAAACGCGGTGTCTCGACTGCGGCGAGAAGTTCCGACGGATGCCCCTGACCGGCGACTGCCGCGAGTGTGGCGGCCGGGTCAATCTCACCGTCCACAAGGGCTCGGTCAACAAGTACATGCAGACGGCCATCCAGGTCGCCGACGAGTACGACTGCCGGCCCTACACGAAACAGCGATTAGAGGTGTTGGAACGCTCGCTCGAGAGCATCTTCGAAAACGACAAGAACAAACAGAGCGGGATCGAGGATTTCATGTGAAAACCTAAATTTTGCTCTGCGGGCCGCCTTCGGCGGCCCTCGGCAAAATTTAGTATAAAAGCACCGGAAGACGTTCCTGCTCGCTATCGCTCGCAGGCTGCGACTTCCGAGCCTTCGTTCGCGTCGCTCACGAAGACACTCCTCCTTCCGTTCGCTCCCGTCGGTCGCTCACATCAGTCGTCGGCCCGCTCGCTCACTCCGTTCGCTCGCGGTCGAAAACGGGTAACAGCCTGCCCTCCCCCGGATCGAACGGTTCGCCGCGGGTGCGGCGAACCGCTCTCTCGGCCGGACGCAAACTGGTCGTAGGATCAATCGCCGCTGGCCCGCGTCACGCCGGGCATTCCTTCCTTGGTATACTGCAGTTCCGGTGCGTGGCGGGGGTCCGGTAGCCAGTTCTCGAGGACCTCGTTGAACCGGTCGGGTCGCTCTCGAGGCGTCCAGTGGCCACAGCTCTCGATCACCGCGAGTTCGGCGTCGGGGATCCGGCCGGCGGCCCGTTTCGACCACTCGAGGGGGACCAGCGGGTCCTGCCGGCCGTGGACGAGCAGCGTCGGTACGTCGAGGGTCTCGAGGTCGTCGACGTAGTTCGTCGCGACCCGGCCGTTGAAGGAGAGTTCGTTGTCCTGGAACTGCTTGAACGCCTGTATCGAGCCGGGTTCCTGCAGCTTCCCCCTGACATCGGCGACGAAGGGGTCGGGGAGGGCGTCGGCGTCCGCGACGAGGCTATCGAGGACCAGCCGGACGCTTTTGGAGGACGCGCTGGCCGCGATCTTCCCGAACTCGGTCGCGCCGGGGAACCGCGAGAGGACCTTCCACTGGAGTGCGCTTGGCAGTCGGTCGCCGAGTCCGTAGCTGTCGATCAGTGCCAGCCCCTCGACGCGGTCGGGGTTCGCGAGCGTATAGCCAAGGGCGACGCCGCCGCCCATCGAGATGCCCGCAAGCGTTACGCGGTCGAACGGTAGCGTCTCGAGAAAGCCCTCGAGGACGTCGATGTAGCCGTCGACGGTGTGGGTGACGTCGCCGGTGCTGTCGCCGTACTCCGGCCAGTCGATCCCGTAGACGCGGTAGTCATCGGCAAGCGCGTCGATCGCGTGTCGCCAGGAGACGGTCGCGTCGTCGATCCCCGCGCCGTGACAGAGGACGACCGGCGGACCGTCCGTTCCCGCGCGCCGGTAGGCGATCCGACAGCCGTCGATCGTCGCGACGCCGGTTCCGCTCATGATCGAATCACGTGCCCGTTTCGAGGGCCCGTGACTATCTCAGCGACCGGGTTGCCCGTGCCGGCCGTGGCCGGCCACTGCCCACAGGCGCTGTCAGCGGCCGTTCCTGGGGGGAAAGCGGCGAGTAATCTTCGAATGAGATGAACTGTCATGCCACGTGTTCAGCACCGCGGCTGTATATTGTTTTCTATTATCACGGCATAGCTTAACAATCGTGTCTCGTCGCGATGCGCGACGCGTCGACCGCGACCGGCGCTCCGCTCGAGTCGGTTTCACGCCGCCTCGAGGCCGTAAGCGCCCGCTCGCACAATGCGCGCCCTGTCTTTATTCCGGTCGGCGGTGTGGCTCCGGGCATGGTCGAAACCGGTGAGAAGCCCGCGGAGGAAGGCGAGCAGGAGGCAATCGAGGCGGTCGAGAAGCTCAACTTTGGGCAGACGGTCTACGACGAGGACGGGAACGAAATCGGGACGATTCGTGGGTTCGAGCAGAGCGGCGTCTTCGTCACGACTCGCGATGGCGCGGAGGCGATGAGCGTCGAACACGCCCGCTCGGGCCACGAGTTCGGCGAGGCCGAACTGATGTGGCGCTGCATGGAGTGTGGCGAGATGGGCGAAATCGACGACGGACTCCCCGAGCAGTGCCCGAACTGCACTACCGAACGGGAGAATCTGATGTACTGGACCGAGGACTGACTTGAGCCGCGTCGATCGGGCACTCCTCGCCGGGATCATCCGAATTTAGTATAGCACTATAGAATTTACGAGCGTGTTGCCGCCGTCTTCGGCGCCGGTGGCAAACTCGTCCATCGTCGCCGAGCGCACTCGAGTCGTCCATCGGACGAAACCCGTTTATATCGCTCCGTGTGACCTCGAGCCATGGAGATCGTCGTGTTCGGAGCCGGCAGTCTCGGCAGTCTCGTCGGCGGCCTCCTCGCGCGCGACCACGACGTGACGCTGGTCGCCCGCGAGGACCACGCCCGTGCCGTTCGCGAGTCGGGACTGTCCCTCGAGGGGGCAGTCGACGGGCCTGATCGCGTCTTCCCGGTGGCGACGACCGACGGCACCGGGCTCGAGGCGGACCTCGCCGTGGTGACCGTCAAGGCCTTCGACACGGCAACGGCGGCCGACCGGCTCGCGACGGGGGCCGTCGACGCGGTCCTTTCGCTGCAAAACGGGATGGGTAACGAGTCGATTCTGGCCGACCGGCTCGAGGCTCCCGTTCTCGCCGGGACGGCGACCTACGGGGCCGTCCTGCGGGAGCCGGGCGTCGTCGAGTGTACCGGCGTCGGCGAGGTGGTGCTGGGCGCTCGCGAGGGCGGTCCCTCGTCGCTCGCCGACCGCGTCGGCGAACGGTTCCGCTCGGCGGGCATCGAGACGCTCGTCGCTGCGGACATGCCCCGCCGCCTGTGGGAGAAGCTCGCGGTCAACGCGGGGATCAACGCCGTTACCGCCCTGACGGGGACCGAAAACGGGGCCGTTCTCGACCCGCCGGCAGCGGACCTCGCACGCGAGGCGAGCCGCGAGACGGCCCGCGTCGCCCGCGCCTGCGACGTGTCGCTCTCGAGCGACGAGGCGGTGGCGGCCATGGCAGCCGTCGCCGAGGCGACGACCGCGAACACGTCCTCGATGGCCCAAGACGTCCGCGCCGGCCGGCGCACCGAGATCGACGCGATCAACGGCTACGTGGTCGACCGGGCGGCCGACTACGGGCTCGCGGTCCCGACGAACCGGACGCTTTCGGCGCTGGTACGGACGTGGGAACGCGGTCGCGGGTTGCGATAGCGCCGGTGGCTCGGCCGTGTCGTCGCGCGACCCGTACCGGCGGCTCTCGGGCTGGAAATAGCGAAAACTCGGTTCGAAACTACGCGGGACGGGGAGTTAGAACGGTGCTTCCGGGCCTTCGTCGACCTCGCCGTCGTCGTCGTCGACGGTTTCGCCGGGGAAGGAGGGACTCATGCCACCCATCTCCTCTTCGCCGCCGTCCATGCCGGTAGAGGCGTTGACTTTCTCGATTTCGGGAATCTCCTTGACCATTCGGCTCTTGATCGCCTGGATCGTCATCGGCGAGATCCCACAGCCGCTGCAGGCGCCACCGAGGGCGATGCTGACTTCGCCGCTCTCGCGATCGATGTCCTGAATCGCCGCGCTCCCGCCGTGCATCTGGATCTGCGGGAAGTTCCGGCGCAGGAAGTTCGTCACGCGGTCCTCGAGGTCGTCCCCGTCGTTCTGGGTCTCGGTGCTCATGGAAATCCCTTGGGTGTCGGCCCCCCTAAACCTTCCGTCCGCCATGTTCGCCTGCCGCCGTCGCCGCCGGCGTTACTCGAACTCGAAGACGCGTCGGAGTTCCGTCTCGATTTCCGCGACGTGTTTCTCGAGGAGTTGCTCGAACCGCTCTTTCTCGACGAGGACGCCGTCGAGTCGGCCGTAGGGGTCGTCCGGGAGTTCGACCCGGAACTCGCCGTCGCCCTCGTAGAAGGGCTCGCTCTCGTTGAGAACCTGCTGGTCGATCGCGTGGACCAGTTCGGAGTCGTAGCTGTCGTTCATCCGGTTGAACGCGTTCTTGTACGCCTGCTGGAGTTCGGGGAAGTAGTTGGCGTACTTGTCCTCGAACTGCTCGGGGTCGAACTCGGCCATACTCGACTCGAGGACGAGCGGAGACAAAAGTCGGACGATCGACCCGTTCGCCGTGACGTTCGTCGCGGGGTCGCCGGCCGGCGGGAATTCGCGCCCGACCGCCGACCCGCGGTAGGGGACGCCTACAGAGGTCCCCGCACTCGCAGGCGGAACGAACACCCCCGCACTCGGCGATATCAGCGCACATGACCGTCGACCAGGATCCTATTCCCCAGGAGGCCTTGCCGCCCCGCTGGGGCCTCGCGGAACGCTGTGAGGGTCGGTTCGTCTACCGACACGCTCGCCCGCGGATCGACCTGATCGCGGACTGTGTCCCCGCGCGGTCCCATCCGACCCTCGGCCTCTGTCGGCACTGGGAACTTCAGTACCGCTACTTCCTCACCGATCGGGCCATCTCCCGGTCGATCGGGCGCGTCTCGACTCGTCGGGCAGCCATCGACGGCTTGCTCGAGTGCATGCGCCGGGTTCACGATCGGGTCTCGACGGCCGACGACCCGCTCGCGGTCGGGGCCGTTCTCGAGGGCGTCTCGCTGGCCGATCTCGTTCCGGATCGGTGCTCCGAGTCGCCGCCGTAGTGCGGTCCCGCCGGCCGCTGACTCGGATGGCGGTCACACTCGTCGGGCCAGATGCGCTCGAACCGTCCGCTGACAGTCCCCACAGACCCCATAGAGCCGCGCGGCCGTCGAGAGGAGGGGGTATCGGGCCGACCCGGCGGAGTACACCGACTCGACCAGCGTCCGATACTGCGTCCCGCCCGGCCCGTACCGGTTCGTCGTCTCGGTGAACTGCGACTGCCGCCGGGCGGTCAGTTCGTCGAGTCGCTCCCGATAGCGCTCGAGGCGGTCGTGTTTGGCCCGCAGCGTCTCGAAATCACACTGCAGCAGCGACTCCTCGGCCGTCGACTGCAGCCACGCCAGGATCTCGTCGACCTCGTCGATCGCCGCGGCGACGGTCTCCCGTTCGGTCTCGAGGGTCTCGCGGACGACCGCGACCTCGCGGCGTCTGGTGTCGACCTCCTCGAGGACGGCGCGTTTGAGCGTCGGCGTCCAGCCCGTTTCGGCGGCGAGCGCGACGGCGACGTCCTCGTTCAATTCCGCGGCGATCGTCTCGAGGAGCGGTTCGTCGTCCGCGAGGTCGGCGGTGCTGTGGGGCGCGACCGTCTCGGCGAAGGCCTCGCGAACGGCGACACACCCCGTTTCGTCCGTCGTCGCGCTCGCACCGCCCGCTTCGCCCGCCGTCGTCATCGCCACCGGCGTCGCCGCGGTCGCCGGTCCGCCGCCCGTCGCCGGGGTCGACGCGGAGAGGGCACGGACGCGTCGGGCGAACGTCTCGAACGCCTCGTCTCGAGCGGCCACCGCCGCCAGCTCCCGATCGACACAGTCGGGAGCCGCGTGGAGCGCGGTCGAGCCGGTCACGGCCGCTCACCCCGGGTACAGACGAGTCCACCCGCCGTCCCCGCGTCGCTCGTGAGGACGAACTCCCAGTCGCCGTCGCCCAGCGCCCGCACGTCGGTGACGGCCGGCACGTCGGTCGTCCCCGATCGCCGTAGCACGTCGATCCCGATCGGCAGCGTCGGGAACCGCCGGTCGCCACACTCGATGGCGTAGCCGCGCAGCGAAACGGTCCAGACGTCCCGGTCCTCGGCCGCGGCCGATTCGCGATCGAGCCCGTACTCCCGGAGCAGCGATAGCGAGTCCAGAAACTCCAGACTCGCCGCGACCGGATCCGAGGCCGACTCGACCGGCGGGAGGTTCGCCGCAGCCGCCTCCAGCACGCGGGTCCGCTCGACCGCCTCGAGGTGGGTCTCTAGCTCCGCGGCCATCGTCTCGAGCAACACCAGACAGAGCGTGTTCGGGTCGGTCGTCGCCTCGGCCGCGGCCAGATACGTCTCCATGACCGCCCGCTCGGCGGCGTCGTGATCGCGAGCCGACAGCGCCTCGAAGACGGAGCCGGAGACGTCGTGACAGAAGCTGATCAGGGGATCGTCGTCCGCGGGCGCGGCCTCGGTCGCCGACGTCGATGCCGACTCGTCTCCCCGTGGCTCCGCTGTCTCGGGGGCTGGCCTGCTCGAGATCGTCGTCGAGTCCTCGCCGACCCGTTCCTGGCAGACGACCGGGTCGTAAAACGGGAGCTGTGGGTCGTAGCGTCTGAGCGCGGCGCGGTACTGTTCGGTCGCCTGTGCGGCGTCGGCCGCGGCGGTCCGCGTCGGGAACCGCTGCCCGGCAACTGGGACGGGTCGTTCCCCGGAGCGGGCACAGACGACGTAGTACGCGCCGTCGTCGCTGGCCAGCCGTTCGATGTGATGGCGAATCTCTCGGAGCGTGGTTCCAACCATGGTTTCCTCCAGTCTCGTCCCCGAGGAGCCGAACCCGGGCCGTGCGACGGCGGCTCGGGCGCCCATCGGCGACGGTGTCGTCGTTATTTAGGCTGACCTAAACAATGATAAGTCCATCGAAATTTAGGCCAGCCTAATCCAGCGATCGAGTCGATGGTTCGGGGGTACCGACTCGAGCGCCGGTAACAGGTGGTTTCCGGCCGTCGCCCCCCGATTTCGTATATCGGAGTATAGTTTATTAGTGGGTGTTTGGATCGCTTTCCGGTCCGTTCGGGTGTAACTCCGCCGGACGAGACGACGTCTCGCCGGGGCACGCGGCCGTTCGCGAGGACAGACCGACGGACTGATCGACTGTGAGGAACGGCCGCCGTGAGTACGAGGTCCCGATTCGGCCGACAACGGGCGGACCTCGAGGGGCATCCGTCACGCGGTTCGCGAAGCGACGAAAGCGCCGGTACTGGCCGGCCGACGTTCCAGTCGGTCGTCCACGACGCGATCGCTCGGTGCGGTCGCGCGGTGACCGCGCTGCCGTCGCACCAGTTCGGGTCCCGGATGAGAACGGCGAGGGCGCTGGCTTCACGCAACCCACCGACTGCCTCGTGTCGACACGACCGCACGAACCTGACGAGCAACTGGCCCGGCTCTCGGTCGCATGCGGGTTCACGTCGGCCCTCGAGCGAAGCGCACACCTCGAGCGATCGTCACCTGATACGTCGGCGGCCGATCCCGTCGTGCACACGGTGGGTACTGAACCACTGTCGACGAACGCGGACACAGCGCGGTCGTTCACTCGCGGCCCGGTATCGACCACTGCGTTTCCCACGACTGTTCACGGCTGATCGCCGCCGCCGATCGCCGAGGATCGAGGTTTCGGCGGTGCAGTCCGTCGGTACCGCGTTTTCACGGGTTTGTTACCGCGTCGCGCCCCGTGATCAACGCCCTCGAGACGTCCCCATTCACATCCTATTAAACCAAATAACGATATATTGAATTGGGCGGCGGCTCGATCGACGTCTCGAGCGTCGCGACACACAGTGTTTATGCTCGGCAACAGGTTATTGGTAGTCGCGACGCGCAGGTCAGTCATCACCCCATGTCCTCTCAGATTCCGTTCGCGATCGACTTTCACGTGCACTCGGACGACTCCTACGACGGCCACGAACCGATCGAACTCATCCTCGAGCAGGCCGCCGACATCGGACTCGACGGCGTGGTGATCACCGACCACGACGAAATCTCGGAGTCGCGGCGGGCTGCCGACCTCGCGCCCGACTACGGGTTGATCGGCATCCCCGGCGTCGAGGTGTCGACGCGACACGGCCACCTGCTGGCGATCGGCGTCGAGGAACGGCCCGATCCCGGCCAGCCGTTCATGGCAACCGTCGAGACTGTCCGCGAACTGGGTGGGGTCGCGATCGTTCCCCATCCCTTCCAGCGCAGTCGCCACGGCGTTCGCAAGCGCTATATCGAGGACGCCGACGCGATCGAGACCTACAACTCGATGGTCTTTACCGGGTATCGCAACCGTCGAGCCCGCACTTTCGCCAGCCGGCGGGACTACCCCCAGATCGGTGCCAGCGACGCCCACTACCTGCCAAACGTCGGCAAGGCCTACACAGAAGTACTCGTCACGCCCGAGGCCGCGACCCCGACCAAGGCCGACATCGACGGCGACGACCTCGTCGAGGCGATCCTCGAGGGCCGGACCCAGATCCGCGGCAAGCGCACGCCGATCCGGAAAAGCGCCGTCCAGTACGGCAAGGGGGCAGTGCGCAAGGCGACCTACATGTTCACCTCGCGCGCGCCACTGTTACCGACGGTGCCGGCCTCGATGGATCGATCGACCTGATTCGTGGGGAGCGGAACCGAGTTGGGTCGCCGTTCCGTCTCCGTTCCGTTCGACCCGGTATCACACCGGCAGACTTGCGTACAGGATTCCAAAATCGGGTCGCGTCTGCTATCGTGGCTGCAGTGAGGACCACGTCCTCCCCAACCGACTCACTCGCTGCTCACGGCTCCCTCCGGTCACCGTTCGCTTTCGAGACCTCACTCCGTTCGGCCTCGCACCGCTCGTTCGTCCCTCGCACGACGTCGTGAGACGGCTCACTGGTCGTTCGCCGTCTCACAGCGCGCGCCATCGCAGACCGGTCGAACGGTCCGAGCTGCGACGACAGTACTAGGACAGTTGCTCGCCGACGATTTCGTCGGCGCGGTCGACGAACGTCTCCTCTTTCCCTTTCGGAACCGTCGCCCCCGCGGCCACGTCGTGACCGCCGCCGTCGCCACCGACGGCCCGGGAGGCCTCGCCCATCACGACCGAGAGGTCCAGTCCCTGCCGGACCAGTGAGTGGGTCCCTCTGGACGAGACCTTGACCTCCTCGTCGTTCTTGTCCGCGAACGCGATAATGGGCTTCGAGCGGCTGATCCCCTCGTTGCCCATCGCCATCCCGGCGACGATGCCGACGATGGTCTCGCGGATCTCGTCGCTCGCGTGGAACCACTGGATGTGATCTTCTTGGGTCGCCCCCTTGCGAGTGACCAGGTCGATCCCATTCGAGAGGTTCCGCCGGTGGTCGCGCAAGAGCTGTCGTGCCCGCTCGAGCGCGCCGTCACGGTCGCCCAGACAGACCCCGAGGCCGACGTCGGCCCGCTCGTAGCGGGCGGTCGCATTGAGCAGCGTCGAGAACTCGCTGGCGTCCCGGAGTTCGGTGCCGACCGGCTCCTCGCACAGGACGTAGGCCGTGCTGACGAGTTCGTCGATCTTGTTCGCGGGGACGCCGCTCGAGACGGCTCGCTGGACGAGCGCGCTGGCGACGGTTCGTTTCTCGTCGTTCGAGAGATCGGCCCACGTGCGCCACTCGCCGTCGCGTTGCAACTCGAGGTCGAGCCCGTCGAGAAAGCGCAGCGCCCCGTTTGCGTCGTTCGAGATGCCGGGGATGTGGACGTCGGTGGCGTACTCGAGCAGTTTGGGGAGCGGGCGGGTCTGTTTGCCATAGAGCGCGAGGTCCTTGCCGGTCTCGAGGACGCCGGCGTCGACGCCCTCCTCGACGATGGCCGCGTTCGCGCCGTGGAGCTGGCCGCTGGTGGCCTGCATGTCGCCGACCGCGCCGACCACCGCGAGGGCGGCCAGATCGCGGTTGTCGGTGCGGGCCGTCGTCCCTTCGGGTTCAGTGACGGCTCCACCGTCGGTAGCAGCACTTCGAGAACTGCTGGCGACGTCCGCGAGCCCCCGAGCGAGTACGTAGCTCGCGCCCGCTCCCGACAGCTCCGACGCCCCGTTGATCCCGAACAGCAGCGGATTGAGGTGGTACTCGGTCTCCCGGTCGGCGGGCTGGTGGTGGTCGGCGATGACGGGGGTAAAGTCGCCCGCGTCCTCGTGGTCGCCGATGAGATCGAGCTGGCCGCTCCCGAAGTCGGTAAAGAGGACGGTGTCGTACTCGGTCGCCGCGATCGCGGCGATCGCCTCGTCGTCGAGCTGTTTCTCGAAGACCGTCTCGAATGGAATCTCCGCTCGCTCGAGCGCCGTCGCGGCGATCGCGGCGCTGGTGAGCCCGTCGGCGTCGATGTGCGAGGCGAGCAATACGCTGTCGGCCGCACACAGCCGCTCGGCGCACGCAACCGCACGATCCTCGAGTTCGGGAACCGGCCCTGTCATCGGTGCATCGGTCGATGATGGGGCGCCATCGGGGATAAATTTCCGGATGCACGTTCCCCCGTCGGTCCGACGTGTCACGTCCCGGCGCTCGAGCGTTCCGAACCGGATTGTGAGCCGTCAGTACAGCGGTAACATTACGTTGCATTGACCGAACAAAAGCGTATGAACGTCCTGATCGCGGGCGGCACGGGATTCGTCGGTCGATCCCTCTGTCGCGTTCTGGTCGACCGCGGACACGCGGTGACGGCCGCCTCACGGACGCCCGACGCGGCCGGATTGCCGGACGGCGTCGAGACGACGACGCTGGACGTGACCGAACCGGATCTCACCGACGCCGTGACCGGTCACGAGGCGGTCGTCAACCTCGTGGCGCTCCCCTCTCACGTTCAGCCCCGCGGCCGGAGCCACGAGGCGGTCCACTACGACGGCACGCGCCACCTCGTCTCGGCCAGCGAGGACACCGGCGTCGAGCGGTTCGTCCAGCTGAGCGGACTGGGCGTCGACGACGGCGTGGAGACGGCGTACTTCCGGGCCAAGCGGCGAGCAGAGCGCGTCGTCCGCGATTCGAGCCTCGAGCACGTTATCTACCGTCCGTCGGTCGTTTTCGGTGACGGCTGTGCGTTCGTTCCGTTCGTCGAACGGATGGTCCCGCCGCTCGTGACGCCGCTGCCCGGTGGCGGCCGGATGCGACTGCAGCCGATCTGGATCGAGGACCTCGCACCGATGATCGCCGATGGACTCGAGGACGACCGCCACGCGGGCGGGTGTTACGAGATCGGCGGTCCGGAGCGGCTGACTCTCGCGGAGACGGTCGCGACGATCCGTGGCGGCGGGATCGTCGTGCCGATTCCGATGGGCCTCGCCGGAGTCGTCGCCCGTGTCGTCGATCCGCTCCCCTGGATCCCGTTCGGCCGCGATCAGTACCGCGCGCTGTCGCTGGACAACACGACGACCGACGACGCCCTCGAAGCCTTCGGCATCGATCCGGCGTCGCTTCGCACGCTGTCGGCGTATATCGACGATTCGCGAGGTGAGCGATAGATGGGCCCGACCCCAATCATGAGGGCCTCGACTCCGACCACGAGCGACCGATCCGCTGGAATCACGGAGGGACGACTGTGACCGGACTCTTCGAGCGCGCGGTCGGCGAGGGCTGGGACACCCTCCATCCCCGCGTGCGAGAGCGCTACGGCCTCGAGGCCGGCGAGGACCGCCAGGCGGTCGGCGTCGGCCGGATGGACGACCTCCAACGGAACCCGCTCGCGACGCCGATCCGCTGGCTCGCGACCCTCGACGACTTTCTCTTTCCGGAGGGCGGCACCGACGTTCCGTTCTCCATCGTCACGGAAGCGTTCGTCGACGACGCCGGGAACGAGGCGCTGTGTCTTCACCGTCGGTTCGGGACCGACCCGCCGCGGGAGTTCGTGGACACGCTGCGGTGGAATCCCGCTCGAGGCTGTCTCACCGACCTGTTCGGCCGCCGGGGCCACGTCGCCGCGGACCTCCACGTTCGAGCCGACGACGGTGCGCTCGCGCTCTCGATCGGGACGCAGTGGCTCCGCGCGGGTGGACGCTACGTTGCTCTCCCCGGCCCGCTGTCGGTCGACGGCCGGCTTCGCGACTGGTACGACGACGACAGCGACCGGTTTCGCGTGGCCGCGGATATTACCAACCCGATCGTCGGGACCGTGTTCGGCTATACGGGCAGGTTCGAGAGCGACTTCCGGGCCGTCGACCGCGACGCGGCGGCTCGGACCCGATCCGATCTCGGCGGCGTCGATCTGCCGGGTGAGCGCGCGTGACCAACCCCGAGCCGTCGAGCGCTCGAACGCGGCGCTCGAGTCCGTCCCCGACCGTCGCCGGCCGGCGTCTCACCGACCTGAGCGCGCTGATCGGCGGTGCCGTCTGGCTGGCGCTGGCGATGGGGACCGTCGGCGGGTCGATCCCGCTCTCGGCCGTCGAGCTCTACGTCGCCCTTGCGATGCTCGTCGTCGTGCCGCTGGGGCTCGGGCTGCTCGAGCCGATGAGCGACGCCGCGGGCTCGCTCCCCGACCGCACGGCGACTCCCTATCGAGTCGCCGTCGGTGGCCAGTTCCCCGCCGCGCTGGCCGTCGTCGCCGGACTCGCCGCGCCGCAGGGATCGGCGGCTGCGGTGGCGCTCGTCGCTCCGTGGCTCGTCGTCACCGGTGCGATCGCGCTGGTTGGACTCCGACGAGCCCTGGCTCGAGGCTCCGGCCCGCTGCCGGAACTCGCGATCGACGCCGCGCTCCTCTACGTACCGGTGGCCGCAGTCTTCCTGTGCCTGCACGCGGCCGACATCAGTCTGCGATTCGCACCGATCATCGTCCTCCTGACAGGGGTCCACTTCCACTACGCGGGGTTCGCCCTGCCGCTGGTCGTCGGCCTGACCGGCCGCATCACGGCGACCGACGACGGCGGATTCCCGCCCACCGTCGCGGGACGGGCGGCGGCCGCGGTGACGGCCGTCATCGCGGTCGGCATCCTCCTGATCGCCGTTGGTATCACCTTCTCGCCGCTGCTCGAGGTGGTCGCGGTCGCTGCGTTCTCGGCCGCCGTGGTCGGGTTCGCGCTGCGTCTCCTCCGCACGGTCGTCCCGACGGTCCCGCGGTTTGCTGGGGCGCTGTTCGCGGTCGCCGCGGTCTCGCTGTGCTGGACGATGGCGCTGGCGCTCGCGTTCGCCTACTCGGCGCTTCCCGACACCGCGGCGGTCGTCTCGATTCCCGAGATGATCCGCTGGCACGGGAGCGTCAACGCCTTCGGGTTCGCGCTGCCGGCGCTGCTCGCGCTTCGATCGCTCGAGCGATGACGCCGCACTCACGTACGGATCTCCGCCCGCTCGAGCGCCTGTGCGGCGACCGCGGCGCTGGTGAGTCCGTCGGCGTCGATGTGTGAGGCGAACAACACGCGGTCGACCGCACACAGCCGCTCGGCGCACGCGACCGCACTCACAGCGAGAGGACGAGGTCCCTGCCGTCGCGGTCGTACTCGGTGTCGAAGGGTGCGGAGCGCTCGCGCATCGTCTCTCGGAGCCACACCGCCTCGTCCCCCACGGCCGGTGTGACCGTCCCGTCGTCGATAACGGCGGGGACGAGGCGCAGTTCCGCCGGCGTTCCGTCCTCGAGGCCGAGTTCGAAGAGGACGGTTCGGTCGTTGCGCAAGTCGTCTTTGATCACGTAGTCGTCGACGATGTCGCCGGTGTCGTGGAGGACGAGGCCGTCGCCGTAGCGCTCGACGCCCTGAACGACGTGGGCGCTGTGGCCGTGGACGAGGTCGACTCCCCGATCGATCAGCCAGTGGCCGAACGTCCGGAGGTCGTCGTCGGGGTACTCGACCCAGTTCGGCCCCCAGTGGACCGACGCGACCAGCAGGTCCGGCTCGGTCGCTTTCGCGCGCTCGAGGGACTCGCCGACGAGCCGTCGACTCTCGGCCGACTCCGGGTCGAACTCGACGTAGGCCGTTCCGGGTCGCTCTTCGCGCGCGCCGTACTCGGCGTAGTGGTCGGCGACGGAGACGACCGCGACGTCGACATCGCCGATCGAGACCGTCGCGGGTTCGCGAGCCGCCGTCGGCGTCTCGCCAGCGCCAGCGAACCCGAGTCCCGCCTCCTCGAGGGCGTCGACGGTGTCCCGCAGTGCGGTCGGTCCGAAATCCAGCATGTGGTTGTTCGCCAGCGACGCGAACCGGACGTTGCCCGCCTCGAGTGCGGGAACGGCCCACGCGGGATCGGCCCGAAAGTAGTACGTCCGGTCGGGGAACCGCCGGCCCCGCGTCGACAGGCAACACTCGAGGTTACAGCAGACGCCGTCCAGCGACTGCAGTCGGGGGCGGAGATCCCCCCAGACGGTCGCCGGGTCGACCTCGGTTCGGCCGTATCGCTCGTCGACGTTGCGGCCGAGCATCGCGTCCCCGACGAACCCGATCGTCGCGTCGTGGCGCTCGTGGTCCTCGAACGCGGTCGGCTCGACCGCGGGCGCGGCACAGCCGCCAAGCGCCGCGGCACCTGCGGTCGCGAGAAACGCCCGCCGGCCGGTCATTCGCCGTCGGTCGCCGCGTCGACGGTCTCCGCGGCCAGCCGCTCGAAGGTGGCTTCGCTCGCCACCAGATCGACGTCGATGCCCTGCTGGGCGGCGGTCTCGGCCGTCGGCTCGCCGATGACGCCGACGACGGCGTCCGCGAGCCCCTCGAGCGCCGCCTCGCGGACGCCCCGCTGAGCCGCGGCCTCAAGGAAGTGGTCGACGGTCAGCGACGAGGTGAAACAGGCGGCGTCGAGGTCGCCGGCGGCGGCCAGTCGGGCGGACTCGCCGCTTCCGTCGGGCCGGACGAGCCGGTAGAGGATCGTCTCGTGGACGTACGCGCCCGCCTCCGCGAGCCCGTCGAGCAACACCGGGCTGCCGTGGTCGCTGCGGGCGACCTCGACGCGCGCGCCGTCGACGGCGTCCGAAAGCGCCGCCACGAGCCCGCTCGAGGTGTACTCCTCGGGAACGAGATCGACCGCGTATCCCTCCGCGCGGAGCGCGTCGGCCGTCGCCGGGCCGATGGCACAGACCGTCTCGTCGCCGGGTTCCCAGCCGGCCGCGGAGATCAGTTCCGCGCCGGTCTTGCTCGTGAAGACGACGTAGTCCGCATCGGTCCGCGGGACGGCGTCGGTCGCCTCGACCGCGAGCATCGGGTCCGGAACCGGCTCCGTACCGAGGTCCGCGAGCAGTTCCGTAGCTCGCTCGAGACGGTCGTCGTCCGGCCGGAAGACGGCGACGGTGGGGGCGTCGCTCATCGTTACGTCCCTCCGTCGGCGCCGTCGTCGGTCGCGCCGGCGTCGTTTTGCAGGAACTCGACCACCGACTCCCGCGTCCCAGCCACGTCGCCGATCACCGTCACCGCGGGCGGTTCGATCCCCGCCTCGTCGCGGGCCTCGACGATCGTCTCGAGGGTGCCCGTCGCGACCTGCTGGCCGGGCCAGGTACCCCGCTCGACGAGCGCGACCGGCGTCTCCGGGGCCATGCCGGCCTCGAGCAGGGCCGTGGTGTAGTCCGGCAGGCGGCCGACGCCCATCAGGACGACGATGGTACCGCCGGTGGCGGCCAGCGCGTCCCAGTCGACGGCCGACTCCGCCTTCGTGGGGTCCTCGTGGCCCGTGACGAACGAAACGGAGGAGGCGTGGTCGCGGTGGGTGACGGGGATGCCCGCCACCGCGGGCGCGGCGATCGCCGAGGTGACCGCGGGGACGACCTCGAAGGGGACTTCGTGGGCCGCGAGATACTCCGCTTCTTCGCCGCCGCGGCCGAAGACGAACGAGTCGCCGCCCTTCAGCCGGACCACGGACTTGCCCTCGCGGGCGAGTTCGACCAGCCGCTCGTTGATCTCGGACTGGGGCGTGCGTTCGCCGCCGGCGCGTTTCCCCACGTCCTCGCGGCGGTCCTCGGGGAGCCGATCGATGATCTCCGGTCCTGGAAGCTTGTCGTGGAGGACGACGTCGCACTCCTCGAGCAGGCGCTTTGCCTTCACGGTCAACAGGTCGGGATCGCCGGGGCCGCTGCCGACGAGGTAGACGGTGCCGGGCTCGGCGTCGATTCGGGTATCGGACATTCGATATTCCCTCGCTATTTCCCCTCGGGCTTATCTCCCTCGGAGACGCCGTCGCCGTCATCGTCGGCGTCCTCCCGGGCCCCGTCGATCAGCGCTGCGGCCCCGCGGTCGGCGAGGTCCCGGGCGAACTCCCGGGCGGCCTCGGCGTGGCTGTCGACGGGCAGGTCGCGGCTCCCGGTCACCGATTCCTCGCCGTCCCGGTCGAAGACGGTGACGGTCGCGTGGACGTGTTCCCCCTGCAGGATCGCGTAGATGCCGATCGGCGCGATACAGCCCCCACCGAGTTCTGCCAGGATCGTCCGCTCGACGGTCGTCTCGACGCGGCTCCGCGGGTGGTCGATCGCGCTCTTGATCTCGCGTGCGGTCTCGCCGTCCGGGGCGGTCACCGCCAGCGCACCCTGTCCCGGCGCGGGAACGAAGGTGTCGGTCGGCAGCTCCTGATACTCCACGTAGTGAGCGAGCCCGCTGCGCTCGAGGCCGGCCCGCGCCAGCACGATGGCGTCGTACTCCGTCTCGACTTCCCGGCCCAGCGCCTGGCGCTCGAGTTCCGAGAGATCGTCGAACCACTCGTCGGTGGTGCGGTCGTACTCGGCCTCGAACTCGTCGTCGCCGGTGTTCCCCTTCCGCTCCTTGTCGGCTTCCGAGCGCTTCTGGTGTTCCGCCTGCAGCGACGGGGCCAACAGCTTCTCGAGGCGCGTGTCGACGTTGCCCCGCAGGGGCTCGACCTCGAGGTCGTCCCGTTCCGAGAGCAGTTGCGCGCGCCGGCGCAGACTCGAGGTACCGACGGTCGCGCCCGCCGGCAGCTCCTCGAGGCTCGAGCCGTCGGGCGTGACGAGGACGTCACCCGGCCGTCCGCGCTCGGGGATCCCGGCGGTCACGAGTTCCGCGGGCTGTTCCGTTGGCATGTCCTTCATCGAGTGGATCGCCCCGTCGAGGTCGCCCTCGAGGACCCGTTCGTCGAGTTCGCGGACGAACGCGCCCGTCTTCCCGAGCCGGTGAATCAGTTCGTCCCGGATCTGGTCCCCCGTCGTCTCGACCGTGACGAGTTCCACCTCGTACCGGCGCTCTTCGAGGGCCTCCTTGACGAGCGAGGCCTGTCGCCGGGCGAGCGCGGACCCCCTCGTCGCCAGTCGCAACGTCCCGCGTGTTCTCATAGGCGTCAGTCCGAGCCTCGGGTATGAAAAGCGCACGCTTGTCCGACGCGCGTCGGCTCGGTCTCGGACCCGCCGATCGAGACGCAGGTCGCTCTGTTTTCGTGTGTGGCAACCACACGCAAGTTTTTTCCACAACGTGTTCGGGCCGGACTTTATCTCCATCAAGTGGGTACGTATGACCCGATGACAGACTCGCTCTACGAGCGACTCGGTGGCGACGACGCGATCACGGCCGTCGTCGACGAATTCTACGACCGCGTCATGGCGGACGAACAGGTCGCGGGCTACTTCGACGACGTCGACATGCAGCAACAGCGCGCCCATCAGACCCAGTTCATCAGTTCGGTCACCGGCGGTCCCGTCGAGTACACCGGCGAGGAGATGGCGACGGCTCATGCGGACATGGGCATCACGCCGTCGGACTTCGGGGCGATCGCGACCCACTTAGACGACGCGCTCGCCGAGTTCGACGTCGACGAGGACGACCGCGAGGCCGTTCTCGACGAAATCGCGAGCTATCAGGACGCGATCGTCACAGCCGCCGACTGACCCCCCACTCGGACCCATCGTATGATGGGACAGCGACTCGTTTTCGTGGCTCGAGCCGCCTCGTTCCTGCAACACCGACTACACCCGCTGTCGGCACGTAATTTCCGACGTCTAACTGTTCGAATAACCGCGCCATCCCCCTAACCGCTATCGCGAATATATTCGGTAGCTTTTCCGGACGGTAGGTACTCTTGGGACGTTTGACGGGGTCACCGACCGAGTCGCGACCGTTATGCACGTAACGCGAAAACAGTTGGCGACGTTCCTCGCCACGATCTTCGTCGTCAATCTCGTCGTCATGGGCGGCGGGGCCTGGCTCTCCTACGCGAACTCGCCGGACATCCCCGACACCATCGTCGGGCCCGACGGCGAGACGGTCGCCACGAGCGAGGACGTCCAAGACGGCAAAGCGGTCTTCCAGGAGAACGGCCTCATGAATCAGGGATCGATCCTCGGGCGTGGTAGTTACTACGACACCGACTACACCGCGGACACGCTCGATTCCAAGGCCGAGCACATGCGCGACTACTACGCGGGGAGCGCCACGACGAGAACTACTCGGCGCTGAACGCCTCGGTCAAGGCGGGCATCGACCAGCAGGTCCGGCAGGAACTCCAGGACAGCGAGTACGGTTCGCAGGTCCAGTACTCCGCGGCGGAGGCCTACGCCCACCAACAGGTGCGTGCTAACTACGTCGAGCGCTACCACGAGGGCGACCGCGAGCGCGGGATCCCCGCCGGACAGATCGAGAGCGCCGAGGAAGCGGCGGAGTTCGCCGACTTCGCGCTCTGGACCGCGTGGATCTCCCACACTGAGCGCCCCGACTCGTCGGCCTCCTTTACTAACGACTGGCCGTACTCGCCCGCGGCGGGCAACGACGCCGGCGGCCCCATCATGACCTGGAGCGTCATCGCGATGGTGTTGCTGGTTGGCGGTGCCGGCGCCGCCATCTGGCTCTACCAGTCCGTCGACCTCCCCGAACCGGAGGCCGAGGGTGCGTCGATTTCCCACCCCAGCGAGATCGAACTCACGCCGAGTCAGCTGTTGAGTACCCGCTTCGTCCTCATCGGAGCCCTGCTGTTCGTCGCCCAGACGTTCCTCGGGGGCTTGCTCGCCCACTACTACATCGAACGCGACGGCTTCTTCGGCATGCGGGAACTGATCGGCGTCGACATCCTCCAGTGGCTCCCCTGGTCGATCGCCAGGACCTGGCACGTCGATCTGGGCATCCTCTGGATCGCCACGATGTGGCTCGGCGCGGGCCTGTTCCTCGCGCCGCTGTTGACCGGCCGCGAACCGCCGAAACAGGCGCTGTACGTCAAGGGCCTGATCGGGGCACTGCTGGTCATCGTCGTCGGCGGCCTGGCCGGTATCTGGGTGGGGGTCAACAACGTCTTCGGCGACCAGCTCTGGTGGCTGCTGGGCAACGAGGGCCTCGAGTACCTCGAGATCGGTCGCGTCTGGCAGGCCGGCCTGCTGGTCGGCTTCCTCGGCTGGACGGCCCTCGTCGCGCGGGGCTTCAAGCCCTTGCTCGACCGTGAGCCCCGCTACGGGCTCGCCCACATGATCGTCTACCGGCGGAGCAGGCCGAGTACCTCGGGGCTTGACCCCGAGGCGGTTCACAACGGCGAGCTGATCCAGACGCTGTTCTGGCTGCGCATGCCCGGCGACACGATGCTGATCGCCGGCGCGGTCCTCTTCGCCTGGGACGTCGCCGCGAAGTTCCTCTTCCAGCGGAAAGCGACCGCCGACGAGTCGAGCAGTCACGTCATCGCCGATCGGCTCTTCGGCGATCGCGACGTCGTCGACCCCGTCAGCGACGACGACGACTGACGCGGGCCGGCGGCTTTTTTCGGGCGCGACCGAGACGGTCGGCGACGGCTCCGTCGATCGCCCCGACACCGTCGCGGACGGATCTCGGATCGCCGGGACCGGAGAACGATCTCGACCACCGAAACGGTTGTCGCTGGCGGACGAGCGGGTGCGCAACGGCGTCAGTCGCTACTCGAGTCCGTGACCGCGATCGTGTGTTCTTTCGTCACCGAGTCGGTGTCGTCGCGGTCGCCATTGGCCCAGGCCGTGACCGCGTCGGCGTACTCCCCCGGCTCCGCGTCTTCGGCGGCCCGAATCGGCACCTCGAGGTCGGCGTTCGAACGCGTCTCGGCCCAGTGCCAGCACGGCAGCGACGAGTCGGTCCGATCCGACGGCGACGGTGACAGCGTCGCTGCGTCGGTCTCGAAGACCACCGTCTCGGTGACCGGGACGCGCTCGAACTCGATCGCGCTGACGGCCGCGGCCGAGAGGGAGAGGGTCGTCTCGTCGCCGGGACCGAGCCAGACCGTTCCGCCACCGATACTGGGTGATCGCTGTGCGCGGGCACCGAGACACCCAGCCGAGACGCCGATACTCGCGACTGCTACGGACGAAAGCAGCGCCCGTCGATTCATGGCGACTGGTTTTCGAAGGACCCCCATACGTGTTCCCCCGAACACGTCCGCGTCGGCGGCGGGGGTTCAGCGATCGAGCCCGCGACGGGCAGACACCTATAGCGCTTCCTTGTACGCCTCGAGCGTCTGCTCGACGTCGTCGTCGGTGTGGCCGTAGCTGACGAACTGACACTCGAACTGGTTCTGCGAGAGGAACACGCCCTCGTCTTTCATCTGTCCCCAGAAGATGCGCCGCCAGCGCTCGGTCTCGGCGTTTTTCACGTCGGCGGCGTTTTTCGGACAGGAGTCGTAGCGCGGACAGGTCGGGTCCTGTCGACAGCCGGCCGAACACTGCTCCTCGAGCGAGTCCGGACCGGGACCGTCTCGCGTGAAGATGACTTTGAACATGCTGTCGGTGCCGGTGACGGTGTAGCTCGGCGCCTGGTCCGCGAGGATGTCCGTCAGGCCGCTCCGAAGTCGGTCACCGAGCCCGTTGACGTGGTCGTAGACGTCGTTTTCCGCGGCGAATTGCAGGGTCTCGAGGCCGGCGGCCATCGTGACGGGGTGGCCGGAGAAGGTCCCGGCCTGGAAGACGTCGCCGGCGGGCGTGAAGTGCTCGACGATTTCGGCGCGGCCGCCGATGGCACCGACGGGGAAGCCGCCGCCGATGATCTTGCCGAACGTGGTCAGATCGGGGGTGACGCCGAACTCGCTTTGGGCACAGCCCAGCCCGCCCACGCGGAAGCCGGTGATCACTTCGTCGAAGATCAGCAGGGAGCCGTGGTCGTCGGTGATCTCCCGGAGGAACTCGTGATACCCGTCTTCGGGGTAGACGATGCCGTAGTTCCCGAGGATGGGTTCTGTCAGCACCGCGGCGATGTCGTCGCCGTGTTCCTCGAAGACGTCTCGGACGGCGTCCTCGTCGTTGAACGGTACGGGGAGAGTGTGTTCGGCAAAGGACTGCGGGATGCCGGCCGAGGAGGGTTGGGGGTTCTCGGCGTCGCCCTCGACCAGCGTCGATTCTTGGGCGCCGTGGTAGCCGCCCTGCATGACGACGATCTTGTTCCGGCCGGTGTAGCCCCGCGCGAGCCGCACCGCGGAGGTGGTCGCCTCGGTGCCCGAGTTGACAAAGCGGATCTTCTCGACGCTTGGCACGTGCCGGACGACGAACTCCGCGAGGTCGACCTCGATCTCGGTCGGGGTGCCGTACATCGGCCCCTCGCTGGCCTTCTGCTGGACGCTCGCTTGGACGGGGTCGGGCAGGTCGTGGCCCAAAAGCAGCGGCCCCAGTCCCATCACCCAGTCGATGTAGCGGTTGCCGTCGGCGTCGATGACGTGGCCGCCCTCGCCCTTCCGGACGAAGAACGGGTACGGTTCGATCGCCGCGCGAACTGCGGAGTTGACGCCGCCGGGCAGCACCGACAGCGCCCGATCGTACAGGTCACGCGAGTTGTCGTCGCTCATATCTCGGCCTTGGCAACCCGACGGGAAAGTAGTACCGAGGTCGCCTCGAGGACGACCCCGAACACCCGATTCGGACGGCTACTGTCCGCCGGTTTCGGCGCAATCGCGCCCCGTCCATCCGCCGCCGGGACGACGGCCCGTCTCAGTAGTCGCCGGCCTTCCGCTCGGACTGGCGCTGCCGGATCGTGTTCGCGACGCCGTCGTAGTTCGGCACGCCCGAGAGTACCAGCGCGTTCGTTCGGCTGAACCCCTGCGTGAATCCCTGTGGGATCACCGCGTGCGAGACGGCGATCGTGCCGAATCCCCGGCCGCGGCTGAAGGCGGTCGTACTCGTCTGTAGCCCGCGGATGTCCTCCATCCACGTCTCGGTGGTCTTCCTGGCGGTGAATCCCGCGATCACGACGATCCGCCGATCGGTGACGAGATAGCGGACCCGGTTCCGTCGGTACCAGATGTAGCCCCCGATCACGAGCCCCGTGACGAATCCGAGCAACGCCGCCGCTGTACTCCCGACTGCGAGGCCGATCACCCCGACCAAGCCGGCCAGTCCGCCGACGACGGCGTGGCCGATCCAGTTCCACCACGTCGGCTGTGCGTCGACGAGGACCTCCTCGCCCTCGAGGGGCGAGAGCGCGCCCGTCGATTCGGTTCGATCCGAGCTGTCCGGATCGCGACCGACCGCTTCGGTTTCGTCGTACGCTACGTCCGACCCGTCGCGTTGCTGACTCATTCACGCTCCGTCTCGTCGGCAGCTAAATGAGTGTACTGGTCGGTTCGCTCGAGGCGTCACGCGGGCGCTCGAGCGACACGCGAGGGAGGGAAAACGCAGGGTCAGTAAAAGGGAGGTGTGGCCGCGATCAGACCGCGTCCCGTCCGGTCTTGCCGGTCCGGATCTGGGTCGCGCCCTCGACGGGCATGACGAAGATCTTGCCGTCGCCGGGTTCGCCGGTTTCGGCGCCCTCGCGGATGGCGTCGACGACCTCCCCGGCGGGGATGTCGGCGACGACGCACTCGATCTTGACCTTCTGGTGGAGATCGACCGTGTACTCCTCGCCGCGCCACTGGCCCTTCTTCGCGGGCTGGGAGCCGCGGCCGGAGACGTTGGTGACCGTCAGCGACGGCGCGCCGGCTTCGGCCAGCGACTGCTTGATCGCTCCGAGGCGGTCGGGACGAACGATCGCGGTGACCATCTTGATCTCGCCGTCGTTGGGTTCGCCCCCGTCGGCGCGGATGATCTCGTCGTCGTCGGAGTAGCCCCCGTCGGTGGCGACGTCGGGCTGGCCGAACTCGGGGTAGGTGTCGACGCCGTGTTCGGAGACGTCGAGCCCGTCGCGTTCGTGTTCCGGCGAGACGCGGGCCTGGCCGGCCGCCTTGAACGCGTACCAGATGACGGCGGTCGCGGCAACCGTCCAGACGCTGATGACGGCGACCCCGAGGACCTGTGCGACGAAGGCGTTCGCGATGCTATCGACGACGCCCGGGGCGGCGACGAAGGGGAACAGCACCGTCCCGAGGATCCCGGCGGAACCGTGGACGGGGAACACCGCACAGACGTCGTCGATCTTCAGGTACTGCTCGACGAACTCGAAGACGACCGGGAGCTGTGCGCCGGCGAGGCCGCCGACGACGAACGCGCCCCACCACGCGGTGGTGTCGGGAATCGCGGTGATCGCGGCCAGGCCGGCCAGGAGACCGTTGGCGACGTACAGCGTGTCGACTTTGCCGGTCTTGAGCCACGCGACGAGGCCGGCCCCCATCGCACCGCAGGCCATCGCGATCGTCGTCGTCAGCGCGACGCGACCGAGCTGATCACCGAGGAACGCGCCTTCGCCGATGATCGCCGACGTGCCGACGTTGAATCCGTACCAGCCGAAGGCGAGGACCAGCGTCCCGAGTACGGCGAAGGTCAGCGAGTGCCCGGGAATGACGTTCGCGCTCCCGTCGCTGTTGTATCGATCCATGCGCGGCCCCAGCACCCACGCAGCGGTGAGGCCGGCGACACCGCCCATCCCGTGGACGATCGTCCCGCCCGCGAAGTCGTGGAACAGGACGCCGCTGTACGCGAGGTGTTCGCCGGCCCACGTGAGGCCGGTGACGACCGGGTAGATGACCGCCGCCAGCAGGAAGGTGTAGCTGACGTACGCGCGGAGTTTCGCACGACCGGCGACGGCACCCGAAACGATCGTCGCCGCGGTCATCGCGAAGACTGCACCGTACAGCCAGTCCAGCCAGCCCGCGGCATCGCCTTGGAAGGCGGGCGCGAAGCCGTCACCGGCGACGACGCCCTCGACGCCCACGCCGATGAGGAAAAACACCGTCACGCCGACGCTCCAGGTCAACAGGTTCTTCGTCAGCTGGTTGGCGACGTTCTTCGAGCGCACCTGCCCCGCCTCGAGCATGGCGAAACCGGCGTGCATGAAGAAGATCAGGAACGTGGCGACCAGGATCCACATGTAGTTGATCGAGTCGATCAACATCTCGACCTCGGCCTCGCTCTGCAGGAGCGTCGGCTCCATCAGACGCCCACCTCCGTTTTCCACGCATCGTTGCGTCCATCGACCAAACAATCGTCCGTTTCCAATGCAATCACGTCCATGTTTGACCTCTTAATCACGTTTGAGTTCGTTGCACTTGCATCATTTAAGGGTTAGCGTTGACAAATGGACAAAATAGGGGGTGTAATAGGATCATCCGTTCAAAGCTAAAGCAGATTTAATGTATATAAGGGTATCAGAAATCACGTCCTTTTCGACCGACGGTTATATTTTGTCTGTTTGTAAACCCGGGACACGCGGTAAATCCGCTCGCTGTCACGAGAATTACCGATTATCGACGCCTGAACGGGGCGTATGAGTGCGACTACGCTCGCGCGCGGCAGATATTGCCACACCGGCCCGCGAGTCGGATCCGATATTGACGTTCGTCTAATCGAGCGTCCCGCGGTGGAGAAAGTGGTCGATTCGTTCGCCCGACACCGTCCTGAACGCGTGCCCAGCGGCGCGGCCGAGCTACAGCTGCTTCGCGACGTCCTCGGCGAAGTAGGTCAGAATCAGGTCCGCGCCGGCCCGCTTGATCGAGAGCAGCGACTCCGTCGCGACCGCCTCGAGGTCGAGCCAGCCCTTCTCGGCGGCCGCATGTAGCATGGCGTACTCGCCGGAGACGTTGTAGGCGGCGACGGGGTGGTCGAACTCCCGGCGGACGGCGCTGATGATGTCGAGGTACGCCAGCGCGGGTTTGACCATCATCACGTCCGCGCCCTGTTCGGCGTCCAGTCGGACCTCCCGCATGGCCTCCCGCGAGTTTGCGGGGTCCATCTGGTAGTGCCGGCGGTTCCCGAAGGCGGGCGCGCCGTCGGCGGCGTCCCGGAACGGCCCGTAGAAGGCGCTCTCGTACTTGGCCGCGTAGCTCATGATCGGGACGTGCTCGAACCCCTCGCGGTCGAGCGCCGACCGGATGGCACCGACCATCCCGTCCATCATCCCGCTGGGCGCGACCATGTCCGCGCCCGCCCGGGCGTGGGAGGTCGCAATCTTCTCGAGGGCCGCGAGCGTCGCGTCGTTGTCGACGGTCATCGTCGGCTCGCAGGCCGGCCCCGATTCGACGGCATCCTCGCCGCGGAGTTCCTCCTCGAGCGGGCCGCAGTGGCCGTGGTCGGTGTACTCGCAGAGACAGACGTCCGTGATGACGTAGGCGTCGGTCTCGCTCGTGATCCGGCCCAATGCCTCCTGGACGACGCCGTCCTCGGCCCAGGCGCGGGTCCCCTCGGGGTCTTTCGATTCCGGGATCCCGAACAGCATGACGGCCTCGACGCCCGTCTCGAGGACTTCCTCGGCGCGGGCGACCGACTCCGCGATCGGGACCCGCTCGTGGCCGGGCATCGACTCGATCGGCCGGCGCTCGTCGGTCGTCGCGTCGACGAACACCGGCGCGATCAGGTCCGAGGGCTCGAGGCTCGTCTCGCTGACGAGCCCGCGAACCCGGTCCTGTCGGAGCCGCCGGGGGCGATGGGTGAGGTCCATACCCGTGTATTCGAGGGGAGCCGCAAAAGCGCCTCGTTCCCGGACTCGGTCGTCAGAAGCCCGCGTCCCGGAGTCGTCGCCTGATGCTTGCGACCGTCGGGAGCCGCCGTTGCAGGCGCGCCAGCGCGAACATCCCGCGAGCGTACCACGCGGTCGGCACCCCTGGCGGGACGTCGAGCGGCCCGGCCCGGGAGGTGGCGATCGTCCGGGACTCGAGGTAGCGCTCGACCCCCTCGGGGCCGTGGCGGCGGCCGAGTCCGGAGTCGCCGACGCCGCCCATCGGCGCGTCGACGGCCGCCCAGCCGGAGACGTAGGCGTCGTTGACGCAGACGGTACCGCAGTCGATCTCGCGGGCGACGGCGACGCCGCGCTCGCGGTCGCCGGTCCAGACGCTCGCATTCAGTCCGTACTCGGAGTCGTTGGCCCGCTCGATCGCGGTCGCGACGTCCGGGACCGATTCGACCGACACGACCGGGCCGAACGTCTCCTCGCAGGCGGCCGTCGCCTCGGGCTCGAGGTCCGTCAGGATCGTCGGTTCGTAACAGAACGGCCCCACGTCGGGTCGGCGTTCGCCGCCCGTGAGTACCGTTGCGCCCCGCTCGCGCGCGTCCTCGACGTGGTCCTCGACGCGCGCTACCTGGTCGCCGTCGATCAGCGAGCCCACGTCGTCCTCGAAGTCGAAGCCGGTTCCGAGGGTCAGGTCCCGCGTCGCCGCGACGAATGCCTCGACGAACTCGTCGCGGATCGAGTCGGCGACGTAGACCCGCTCGGCCGCGAGACACAGCTGGCCGGCGTTCGTGAAACAGGCCTGGACCGCGCCGCGGGCGGCCGTCTCGATATCGGCGTCGTCGAGGACTATCAGGGGGTTTTTGCCGCCGAGCTCGAGCGAGCAGCCGATCAGATTGCGGCCCGCCTGTTCGGCGACGAGTCGGCCCGTCTCGGTACTCCCGGTAAAGGTGACGTAGTCGACACGGTCGATCAGCGCCGGGCCGACGGTCGCGCCGCGGCCGGTGACGATCTCGAAACAGCCCGCCGGCAGCCCGGCTCGCTCGAGCAGGTCCGCCAGTGCCAGCGCGGTGTACGGCGTCTTCTCGTCGGGTTTGAGGACGACGCTATTGCCCGCGACGAGCGCGGGGAGGACGTCGGTCAGCGAGAGGGTAAGCGGGTAGTTCCACGGCGAGATCGCGCCGACGACGCCGACCGGCTCGTAGGTCACCCGGGCGGTCGTCGCCGGCGGGAGCGCACCGCGTCGGCGCTCCTCGCGGACCGCCGCGTCCCCGCGATCGGCGTAGTACGAACACGTCAGCGCCACGTCGACGACTTCCTCTATGGCGTGGCGGCGGGATTTGCCCGTCTCGAGTTGCAGGATATCGAGCAGTTCCGACCGGTGGTTCAGGACGAGGTCGCCGAACCGCTCGATGACCTCGCGGCGCTCGTCGATCGACGTTTCGGCCCACGACGACTGGGCCGATCGCGCCCGCTCGACGGCCCGCTCGACGTCGGCGTCGGCACAGTCCGGAATTTCTCCGATCGCGGTGTCCGTCGCCGGCGCTCGCACCGCGATCGTCTCGCTGCCGTCGGCGTCGACCCGATCGGCCAGCGCCGCGAGTCGGCTCGCGGAGACGCTCGTCGCCGCGAGGATATTCGTTCGGGAGTCGGTCTCGAGTGCCATGACTACTCGTACCGTCTGTATCCGCACGCATACGCCTTTGCGTCGCGGGAGGATTCTCGTTCGGTCTCCGTTGCGCGAGCGGTTTCCCGTCTTCGCGTTCGTCAGGACCGCCGCCACCTCTATAGTAGCACTATATTGCTCCGATCGCCGTAACCGGCGGCGGAATCACGGCTTCGCCGTTCGGAGCCGCGAACTGCTCGACGACCCGGTGGCAGAACGCGACGGGAATCGGGCGACGAACGGTCGACTCCCTGCAACTGCCTCCGACGGTCGTCGCGTCACCGAATCACGCGTCGCGTCGAGTACGCAATTTTAAGTGTGCGTCCCGCATTGAATCTGCTAGCAATGGCCATAGATCCGCAGTTCAACGAGAACCGCGAACAGGTCGACGAACACGAGGGCCACGCGGTCTGGGGCCCGGTCGAGGAGCCGGAGGAACTCGGCATCCACGGCACCCACGTGGCGGTCGATTTCGACATCTGTCTCGCGGACGGCGCCTGCGTCGAGGACTGTCCGGTCGACGTTTTCGAGTGGGTCGATACGCCGGGGCATCCGGAAAGCGAGGAGAAAGCCGATCCGGCCAACGAGGCCCAGTGTATCGATTGCATGCTCTGTGTCGACGTCTGCCCGGTCGACGCCATCGACGTCGACGCCGGACGAACGGCCTGATTACTCGGCGCGGTCGACGTCGACCTTCTCTTTGAGGCTCTCGAGCCCGTCGGCTTCGGCGAGTTCCTGAAGGCGCTCGCGGAAGTGTTCCTCGCAGAGGCCGACTTTGAGTCCGTCGGACTCGGCTGCGAAGGCGGCCTCCCGGTCGCAGTAGTGGCAGTTCATACCAGTCCGTTGGGACCACGACGCATTGAACCCTCCGCTCGCGGCCAGCATTTGGGTCAGTCGGCTGGTAGCTCGAGTCGATCGAACGCCCGTCGCGAGAGGCCCGCGACGCCGAGTCGCTCGTCGTGGGCGTCGCTGCCGCCGGTGGCCAACAGGTCGTGGCGGTCGATCGCCCGCTCGACGGGGTCGCGGTCGACCTCGCGGCCGTACGGGTACCGCAACTCGACGGCGTCGAGATCGGCCGCCAGCGCGAGCGCGCTCTCGGGGTCGCGATACCGCAACGGGTGCGCGAGCGAGACGAGTCGACACGAGTCGGCCAGCGCCGCCCGCCCGCGCTCGAACGACGGCACGTCCCGGGGCACGTAACACGGACAATCCGAGCCGATGAGGTGATCGAACGCGCCCTGATAGTCGTACGCGGCCTCGGGATGAGCCTCGATCGCCCGCGCGATGTGGGGGCGTCCGAACCCGCCGTCGACCGTCACGTCCAGATCGAGTCCCAGCCGGGACTCCACGCAGTCGACGATCGCCTGGCCGCGCTCGATGCGGTTCTCCTGAATCGTCTCGAGAATGGCCTCGAGGTCGCCGCTCGGCTCGAGGCCGTAGCCCAGCAGGTCGAGCCGCTGACCGCCCGGGGTCTCGACGCGAAGCTCGATCCCGTGAACGAGCGTCACACCGTCGCGTTCGACGACCGGGCCGTCGAACGGCTGAACTCGGTCGTGGTCGGTCACCGCGACCACCTCGACGCCGCCGCGGCGCGCGGCCTCGGGTACCGCCTCGAGGTCGAGGCTCCCGTCCGACCGCGTCGTGTGAACGTGTAAGTCCGCGTAGGGCATACGGTATCCGAACCGGGCCGTTCCTAAAGGCGTTTCTCCGCGCCCGCGTTCGGTTTTCGAAAATCTCTAGGGGTCTACTAGGTGTTCTAGGACTACAGTGCGACTAGGAAACATAGATGGACAATGTTTATAATCATTGTTCACGGAGGACTGGGTGTAATGCTGCTCAATGGCACCGGCGACGTCATCGACGACCACGAGTACCCCGCCACGACCGAGGAACTGATCGAGGAGTACGGGGACCGCACGCTCGAACTCCCCAACGGGACCGAGACGGTCGGCGATGTACTCGCCCGCCTCGAGTCCGAAACCTTCGAAAACTCGGAGGATGCACGCTTTGCCGTCTACTCCGCGGTCAGCGACAAGGCCGTCGGCCGCGTCGGGTACAGCGACCGCGACCCGACGCCGGTCGGCAGCCCGTACGCGCCCGACGCCGTTTCCTTCTAGCGAACTTTTTCCGCCTCGGGTTCGCTCGCGCTGCTCGCTCACCACTCGGCGCAAAAACTTCGATGAAAAAGGGCCGAGCGCTCACTTCGCTCACGGGTCGTGCCTCCCCGTTCGCTTTTCCGAGGGCTTCGCTTCGCTCAGCCCTCGCACCGCTCGCGCTCGGTACAACTGCTTGTACTCACCGCATGCGGAGAATCCGCTGTTAGCATCCGCGAGCGAACGGAAGGAGGAGTGTCTTCGTGAGCGACGCGAACGAAGGCTCGGAAGTCGCAGCCTGCGAGCGATAGCGAGCAGGAACGTCTTCCGGTGCTTTTATACTAAATTTTGCCGAGGGCCGCCGAAGGCGGCCCGCAGGGTAAAATTTAGTTGAATGTGTCGATGACCGGGATGCCTTCGGTCTCGAAGTCGGTCATCGACTCGAGTTTGTCGCTGACGTCCTCGAGGCCGATCGTCTCGGAGACGACGTTTTCGGGCTCGAGTTTGCCGGTCGAGACCATGCGGAAGATTTCGTCGTAGCGGGTCGGTGGCATCCCGAGCGAGCCGATGAACTCGATCTCCTGCATGACCATCGCGTCGGACGGGAGGGGGATTACGCCCTGTTCGTCCTGGGTCGTAAGACCGACCTGGATGTGCTGCCCACGGGCGTCGAGACTCGAGACGGAGTTCTGGCTGGTCGTCGCGATGCCGAGCGCGTCCATCGAGACGTGCGCGCCGCCGTTCGTAATCGACTGGACTTCGCCGGGGACGTCCTCGGTGTCCTCCGCGTTGATCGTCTCGACCGCGCCGAGGGACTTCGCTTTCTCGAGTTTCTCGTCTTTGAGATCGACGGCGACGACGTTCGCACCGAGCGCGTCGGCGATGTGGACCGCCGAGAGGCCGACGCCGCCGCAGCCGTGGACCGAGACCCAGTCGCCCGCGTCGACGTCCGCGCGGTGGGCCAGCGCGTGGAACGAGGTCATGAACCGACAGCCGAGGCCGGCCATATCGACGGACGAGACGCCGTCGGGGAGCGTCACGAGGTTGTGGTCGGCGACGGGGACGTGGACCTGTTCGGCGAACGCGCCCTGCGCTTGCTCGACGAACCCGAGCGGCATCACGTTCTCGCAGATATTGGAGTGACCGCGCTGACACCGCGGACAGGTCCCGTCGCCGAGGTTGAACGGGACGGCGACGTGGTCGCCCTCCGCGACGGTCTCGACGTCATCACCGACGGCGACGACGTGACCGGCCGGCTCGTGGCCGAGGATCTGGCCGGGCTGGGTCTCGAGGCCGAGCCACCCCCAATCACCCTGCCAGCCGTGCCAGTCGCTCCGGCAGACGCCGCACGCTTCGAGTTCGACGACGGCTCCGTCCGGGGCCGGCTCGGGCGCGTCGACGTCTTCGATCGACAGCGGTTCGCCGTGTTCTTCGAGGACTGCTGCACGCATGTCTATGGCTATCGTTGGCAGTGGACAAATACACCTACCCTCATCTCAGAACCTGACAATTCACGCGTCCGAACGGTCGGTGATCCCGCTCGAGTCCCGCTCAGTCCAGAAACTCGATCGCGTCGGTCAACTCGAGGGGGACCGCGCCCTTCCGGTAGCCCTCGACGTGGCCGTTCGGACGGGTGCGGTAGACGACCGCGGGGCGGTGGCGTACGTCGGGCTGTTCACCCCGGACCGCGGCCCACGCGTCGTCGCGGAAGCTCGAGCAGTCGACGAAAAGGGTCGCGCCGCCGCCGTGTTCCGCGAGCTGGCCGCTGGTCTTGGTCTCGGCGGTGTCGCGGACGGCGGCGACGGGGCCGGCCGCGGCGCGGTTGACCGGCGGCTGGGGACGGGTCACTTCCACGAGGACGTTCGTCTCGGTGCCCTCGGCCCGGAAGTCCAGCGAGTGACCGGTCGTGACCTCGATCTCCGGGACCACGTCGTAGCCGGCCTCGGTGAGGACCTTCGCGGCGATGAACTCGGCCATCGCGGCGCTCATCCGAACCCGATCGACGTGGTCGCTGGTGCCGAGTTTGCCCGACATGACGTGTCGGTACTCGTCTAGGACGCCCGTCGAGAGGAAGTCCTCGAAGAAGCGGGTCGTCTCCCGGCGGCCGGCGTCGGGGAAGCCGGCCGAATGCTCGCGGAAGAACGCGCGGGTCGACTCGCGACCGTCCTTGGACATGAACACCGGCAGGAAAAACCACGAGAGGTGCGGGTAGTCGGCGAGCCAGGGATCGGCCTCGTGCAGCGTCGCGGTCAGTTCCCGCTTGGCCCACCGCGAGACGGGATAGGGGACCTCGCGCCAGCCGAACTTGTCGGTCTTCCACAGCGACGAGGGGGTTTCGGTGTTTCCCATCCAGTACGCTTCCGAGTCGTTTCGCGCGAACAGCGCGATATCGCCGTTTGCCATTTCGAAGCGATGCGTTCGCCAGTCGCCGCCGATCTTGAACCACGGCGAGACCGACTCTGCGCCGATGTTCGACCGTAAGGGCTGGAGAATATCGTTGTGTACTCGCCCGTCGCTCCACGACTGGGGCGAGTACCGAAAGCGAAGCGGCCGTGCCACGGCCGTTCCTACGGGTCGGGGCCGCATATATCGTTCGTTGCGCGTTCTGCCGGTCCGACTACGTTTCACTCGTCCAAGGAGTGTGATAGACCGTTACATTCATACTCGCCACGCACCTACTATGCGCATACCTACCATGTCAATGGGTGCCTATGACGAAGACGAACACGAGCGTCGCGAACAGCAAGCCTCGAAGGTGGACACGGATTTCGACGACGAGCGGACCATCTATCACGGCGAAGTCGAGTACGATTCCGGCGATTCCGCCGAGGATCTGCTAGACACCTTCGAGCAGATCAAATCCGAGTAACGACGATCGGTTCGTTTCTCCTTTCTCCGCCCTCGAGCCACTCGAGACGCCCGTTTGCTACCCGCAGCGACGGGCCGTCACTCGAGGCCGTCCCAGCCCGGCGTCTCGGGCGCGCCTCGATCGGTCTCGACGGCGTCGGCGACGGCCGGTGACGGCACCGTGCCGTCGGCGTCCCGAAAGCGACGCCGCCAGTCGCGGATCGCCGGCCCGACCCATGAGGGTGCCTCGCCATCGTTTTCGGGCCCTGCACCGCCGTCCGCATCGTCGAGCATGCGCTCTCGAGCCCGCTCGTAGTGCTGCCCCGAGATCGCCAGCGTTCCGGGACTCGAGGCGGCGGCGATCGCGACGAGTTCGGTCCGATCCGCCCGAGTGAGACTCCCCGCCGCGGCCCGGTCGACGATTCCCTCGAGATCGGCGGGTCGGGGATGACAGAACAGCTTCGCGCCGATCGCCTGCGAGCCAAGCAACAGCCCCTCGGAGCCGTCGTGGTCGGCATCGAGCAGCCGCTCGCCCCCGAACGCCGCCTCGACGCGCTCGCACTCGGCCGCCGCATCGAGCGCGAGGTTGTGTTCGGGGTACGCGCCGCACTCGTCGGGGAAGCGCTCGCCCCCGTGGATCCGACACTGCAGCGTCGTCGGATCGAGAAAGACACAGGCCGGGAGCCAGACCGGCTCCGCGAGGCCGAAGGGAGCGACCGGCTTCGGCGGCTTCCGGAGGCCGACGAAGAAGGCCGGTCGGCCCGCGACGGCGGCGAGGGTGTGGCCGTCCACGGCGACGCCGTCGTCCTCGCCGCGAGCCTCCCAGAACCGCGGCGTCAGGGCCTCGCCCATTCCCGCCTCGAGGAACCCGCGCACCTCGTCGCGGGTCAGCGGTACGAAGGTGGCGTCGTCGTCGAGAGGGTCTCGCGGCGGTCGCTCGCTCCCGTCGCCGGCAAACGGGTCGTCCCGCCGCCGGTGTCGGCGATCGGTTTCGCCGGCCCCGTCGCCTCGTGGCGCGGATCCGGACTTCTCGAGCAGCGATCGCCAGTCCATGCAACAGCCGGCACACCCCTCGCAGTTCACCTCCATGTACGGCCGTATGTCACTGGCACCCATAACCGCTGTGCGGGCCGTTGCGGGGGCCTGGCTCGGCCGGTGGCCGCGGGCGAACGATTTTCACCGTCGGGCACCGACGACCGCGTATGTCGAAGGACTCCTGTGACGGCTGTGGCCGCACCGTCACGGTCTCGGGCGGGATCGCCAACATCTGGTCGTTCGGGACCGACGCCGGCACCGTCGGAACCGCAATCACGCTCGAACTCGATGACGGGGGCTCGTACCTGCTGTGTTATCCGTGTCTCGAGGCGTTGCCGGACTATCCGACGGACGAGGACGTCGACCGACTGGAGCAGGTCGACGAGGAAACCTCGCGGGTCGGATCGCGGTAGGCCGCCGGCGTCGTCACTGCTCGTCCCGACTCGCCGGCGCAAAAAATACACAGTTGGCGGCCCCGAGAGACGGGGTGGTCCACCGCCTCGTTCGAGCGCGAGTACGGCCGGGCCGGTCGGACCGCCGCGGTCCTCGCGGCCGGAAGCGGAAGGGGTGGGATTCGAACGCCACGAGGCGAAATGCCGCCGCGGTCCCGGATGGTACCGCGGTACTCTACCGCTGAGCGACCCTTCCGTATCTGAATCGGAGGACGGAGTCCGTATTTGTAATCAGTCGGTTACCGTCCCGGTCGCGAACCGCCGTCGACGGTAGGTGGCTGCTACCGCTCGGTAGACGGCCGTTTCGGCCGCGAGCGACGACCGTCTCGATCGACCCGGCGGCGACCGTCGACCGGCCGCTCGTCAGCGGGCGCGACGCTCCGTAGCCTTTAGGACGCGGCCGCGCCCTGCATCGAACGGTGAATCCCGAGCGGATCTTCGAGGAGTTCCCCGCGCCGAGTTATCGCGGGACGCAGGAACAGGCCCTCCGCGACGTTCGCGACGCCTTCGCGGCCGGGAACGACGTCGTCCTCGTGCGCGCGCCGACCGGGAGCGGCAAGTCCCTCTTGGCCCGCGCCGTCGCCGGCTGTGCGCGCCGCGCGGACGAGGGCGACCCCAGCGACGCCACTGGGGCCTACTACACGACCCCGCAGGTCTCCCAGTTGGACGACGTGGCCGCCGACGACCTGCTGGCCGATCTCAACGTCATCCGCGGGAAGTCAAACTACACCTGCATCCTGCCCGAGGAACGGGACACGCCGGTCAATCAGGCCCCCTGCGTGCGAGAGCGGGGGTACGACTGCTCGGTCAAACACCGATGTCCGTACTTCTCCGACCGCGCGATCGCCTCGAACCGCGATATCGCGGCGATGACGCTGGCCTACTTCATGCAGACGGCCGGCAGCGAAGTCTTCCGCAAGCGCGATGTCGTCGTCGTCGACGAGGCCCACGGATTGGCCGAGTGGGCCGAGATGTACGCGACGATCCAACTCGGGCCGCGCACCGTCCCGTTCTGGGACGAGCTTCGGGTCCCCGAAGTCGACTCCGTCGAGCGGGCCGTCCGCTACGCCGAGAGCCTCGCGGGGACCTGCGAACGTCGGAAAGACGACCTGCTCGCACAGGACTCGCTGTCCCTCGCCGAGGTGCGCGAACGCGACCGCTTGCAGGAACTCATCGGCGACCTCGAGTGGTTCGTCTCGGACTTTCGCGACCCCCAGAGCCCGACGACGTGGCTGGTCGACCAGTCCGAGTCGCGCTCCGGCGGAGGGGACGGCGACGGGGACGACCCGCAGGGCGGCCCCCTGACGATCAAGCCGATGAACCCCGAGAAGTACCTGCAACACACCGTCTGGGACCGGGGCAACAAGTTCGCTCTCCTGTCGGCGACCATTCTGAACAAGGACGCCTTCTGCCGACAGGTCGGCCTCGAGCCCGACCGGGTGGCGCTGGTCGATGTCGAGCACACCTTCCCCGTCGAAAATCGGCCGCTGTACGACGTGACTCAGGGGAAGATGACCTACGACGAGCGCGACGAGACGACGCCGAAGATCGCCCGGACGATCGTCCGACTCATGCAACGCCACCCCGACGAGAAGGGGCTGATCCACGCCCACTCCTACGACATTCAGGAGCGACTCGCCGACCTGCTTTCGGATTTCGGTGTCGGCGACCGGATCCGAACCCACGACCGGGACGGCCGCGACGCCGCCCTTGAGGCCTGGAAAGCGAGCGACGATCCCGACGTCTTCCTCTCGGTGAAGATGGAGGAAGCGCTGGATCTGAAAGGCGACCTCTGTCGCTGGCAGGTCATCTGCAAAGCGCCCTTCCTCAACACCGGCGACTCGAGGGTCGCCCACCGCTTAGAGGAAGGCCAGTGGGCGTGGTACTACCGGACGACGCTCCGGACGGTCATCCAGGCCTGCGGCCGGGTCGTCCGCGCCCCCGACGACTACGGGGCGACGTATCTGGCCGACTCGAGCCTGCTCGATTGCTTCGAGCGGGCGCGGACGGACATGCCCGACTGGTTCGCGGCGCAGGTCGACCGGATGGAGCGACCGGAGCTACCGGCGTTCGAGCCCCGGGCCGCGCTCGAGGGGACGAACGCGGCGTCGGGTAGCCGGGCCGCTCGTGGCTCGCACACCGGTTCGCGCCGGGGGACGGGCGGGACGAACGCCGACGGCAACGGCGGATCGGGGCAGTCCTCTCGCTCGAGCCCGCTGGCGGACGTCTGGGACACCGACGAGTGAGGCGGTCCGCTGTCGGGACTTCCGGGACGACCGCGATCGTCCCGCGGTCGGCTGGCAATGACTGGCAGTCGTCCAGGTAAACGGCCTCGGGCGCGGTGGCCCGAGGCTTTTGTAATTCCCTCAGCCGTGCGCTAGTACTCCCTGTTCCGCGAGGAAACGGGATGAGGATGGGCGGCTTACGCGCCCCGACCCGGACAGACGCACCAACCGAACTTGCGGCTGGGTTTTGTGAGTCCGGTAATTCGTATCCGTATCGCCGAGTTTCGCCTTCTCGCGCCACGCGATGTTCACCGATGCGTTCCGATCGGCGTGGTCTTGCGCCACGTCACACTCGTCGTTCGTACACCGGAACCGCCGCCCCTGCCGATCTCCACGCTCGCCACAGCACGAACACGTCCGCGAGTTGTAGTAGGCGTCCACCGTGTCCGTGGGTATCTCTCGCCATGTCGCCTTGTACGACCCGTACTGCATTTCGTTGCGGATACCACTCATATCCTCGAACACGATGACCGGGTTCGAGAACTGCTCTGCAAACTTCACGACAGCACGGGAGAGACGATGCAATACCCACTCGGTGAACCTTTCTTCCCTGTCACCGAATTGCCGATGAATACTCGTTTTACCGTGTTCCTGACAGCGAGTAGTGATGGTGTGGTAGCGTTGGCGTTCTTGCTTGACTCGTCCGTAGTCGAGGACGAGCGTACCCTTCGTCTGCATCGTCTCACGGTCAAGGGCGGTAAGAGCGACGTTGCGCTCGTTGATGTCCACGCCGACTACCGTGTCGCTAGTATCGGGTTCAGGGATGTTGAACTCGCGTGTGACCGTGACGTGTAGGTAGTACACGCCATCGCGGTACAGGAGTTCGGCCTGCCCCACATCCACCTCATTCGACGTGAGAGCGTCCCGAAGTTCGTCCATCGCGTCCGACTCACCGCGCAGATTCCCCTTTACCTTCTTGTAGGGCTTCGGGCTGATACGAAACTGGACGCGGTTCGTGTTGTCATCAACGGTGAGCCGGTAGCCTTCCGTGTGCGCCATCACAAGCGGGTACGCACCAGATTTGTCGGTACTCGGTGGCGTCGGCTTGTTCCCATCGGAATCGTCCTGTTCGTACCACCAGTCGAGAAGTGACTGATAGGAGTCCCACGTCTGGAGGGCTTTGCCGACGACTGCGCACTTGTTGTTCCGCAAGAAGTCATCGCGGTCAACCTCGTTCTGTATCTCGGTGCGAGTGTACCCTTGTTGTTTGAGGCGGATGGTTTGGTTGAAGATCTCGCGTGCGGCGAGGCAGGCGTCGTGGAGCCACGATCGGTCACCAGACGCTACGTGAAGGCGCGTCTGAATCGTCTTCGTGGCTTCCTCACCCATATTCGATTTGGCATTCACTCTCTCAAAAATGTGGGTATTTCTCCTGACGGCAGTCGAGCGCACGCGCTTCACCCCCGCCCACGGTGGGGCGGGGAACTCGCGCTGTTTTTCGTTTAGAAGAGGGCAGTCGCGCTCCAGGCCACCATCGAGGTCACCATCAGCAGCGCGAAGACGAGGGCGATGAGCTGATTTCTGTCCATACAGCGACGCAGTCCCTGCACGAGTATCAATGTCACGACACTCGATGCCCGTCGCAGCTCGATTCTACTCGAACCGGGCGTCGACGACGACGTGGGCCACGCCCGCGCTGTGGCTCTTGACCCGTCGCCGATCGAGGATCTCG
Organism: Natrinema mahii; assembly: GCA_000690595.2. Classification (GTDB taxonomy): domain Archaea; phylum Halobacteriota; class Halobacteria; order Halobacteriales; family Natrialbaceae; genus Natrinema; species Natrinema mahii. Next base: position 63,721 of record JHUT02000003.1, read on the forward strand.
AGATCGCGCCCGGCCGCGTCTCCCGCTGCCTCGAGGCGGTCTATCGGCCGTTCCCACAGTAGCGATTCGGGCGTCGCCTCGTGGTAGTGAACGACGCCGCCGGGGACCAGTGCCGCGAGGGCATCCTCGAGGAAGTCGTGGGCCTCGTCGCTGCGCGTGCCGTGATCCGCGGTTCCGTCTCCATCGCCATCGCCGTCGGCGTGCCCGTAGTAGCCCATGACGACCCGGTCGGCCTCGATCTCGCTCGCGAGGTCGCGACAGTCGGTCATATAGGCGTCGACCCGGTCGGCGACGTCGTTGAGGACGGCGTTCTCGAGTAGGTAGCGGAAGGCGGTCGGGTTGATCTCGGTCGCGGTCACTCGCGCACCGGCCCGGGCCATCGGGAGCGTGAAGTAGCCGATCCCGGCGAACATGTCGAAGACGTGTTCGTCGCTACTCACCACGTCCCCCATTCGGGTTCGCTCGGCCTGGTTGCCCGGCGAGAACATCACTTTCGCGGGGTCGAGCCCGTACTGCGTGCCGTGTTCGGTATGCACCGTCTCCGTATCGCCGTCCCCGGCGAGCAGTCGGGTCCGGGGCTCGCGGTGGGTGCCGGCCGCACCGTCGTTTGCGATCCCCTCGTCGGCCAGCACGCTGTCGGCCTCGCCGTGGAGTTCGAGCAGCGCCTCGCCCAGTTCCCCTTCGTCGGGACAGCCCTCGGGAACCGTCACGAGGATTACCGAGCCGATCACCGCCCACGAGCCCGGCGCCAACTCGCGGTCGGCCTCGCTCCAACCCCGCTCGGCCAGCAGGTCCTCGAGGTCCGGGCTCCGGGGCTCGGGCTCGAGCTGCCGGACGACCTCGCGGACCCGCGTCTCGGTCGGGGGCGCGGTGACTGGCAGCGCGATCCAGTCGGGGTCGGCCCCACGATCCGATCCGTTCGCGCGGTCCGACGGCGTCGCGTCGCGTTCCCCGCGCGCTTCGCGCACGCGTCTCGAGTCGTCGTAGGCGCCCTCGGCGCGCAGCGACTCGATCGCCGTTTCCGCGCGCGATTTCTCGACGATCGCGGCCAGCGGGGCGTCGGCCGTCGCCCGCTCGAGAACCTCGTCGGCCGCCGACTCGAGCGCGCGGTTGGCCTCCGTCGCGTCCGTCTCCGCGTCCTCCTCAGTCATCGCTCTCGGGCAGAACGTGCAGGCCGGCGCGGCTCTTCAACACGGGGACGGTCTCGGCGTCGGGATCGAAGTAGTCCGGCCGGGCGACCGTCGTGGCCCGAAACGTCTCGGGATCGAGGACCTGGACGGCGTTGTCGTCCTCGACGGTGACGACCGTCGCCTCGGTCGCGTCCTCGAGGTCGCCCAGTTTCCGCGCGTCGGGGGAGTTGCCCTCCTCGTAGCCGGCCTCGTAGCGCTCGCCGGTCGTCACGCGGACGCCCTTGAGGTTGCCGCGGGCGCTGCGGACGAGGACGGGCCCGCCGTCGTCGTCGGCGAGCTCGATCACGTCGCCGGGGGTGTAGGGCGGCAGGCGGACGGCGAAGGTGACCCGGTAGACCTCGTTGCCGTCCTCGTCTTCCGTGACCAGGGTCTCGGCGTCGTTGACGGTGCCGCCGAACTCCTCGATCATCTTGTTCGAGATCTTCTTCCCGATCTTGTTGGTCGAGACCTTGATGTTCAGGCCGTCGTCTAGCTCGCCGATCTCGGTGACGAAGGCGTTGCGGTCGCCCGTGGCCTCCATGTCGGCGACGATTCCGTTCGCGATCTCCTTTGCCCGTTCGATCTCCTCGGTCGTCGGGGTCCGGTCCTCGGCGCGGATCTGGACGATGCTGGCGTAGTAGTCGCCGGCGATCCGTCCACAGCGGGTACAGGTCTGGCGGGCGATCTTGACCGGCACGGTCACCTCCTCCTCGACCGGCGTCTCGCGGACGACGCCGGTGAAAAACGAGTGCATCCGGATCGTGTTCTGATCGACCTGTTCGGGGTCGATCTGCCAGGCGACGTCCTCGACGTCGACGTGGACGCCAAGCGCCTCGCTGACCTCCTCGATGGCGATGTCCGTGTAGTCCTGTGCGCCGACGTCGACCCATCGGTTCCCCCGGTAGACCGCGCCACACTGGGCACAGACGCGGACGTCGATCCGGTCGGGGGCGTCGACGAAGTCGAAGTCCTCGAAGTAACAGGAATCGCAGAGTTCGACCTCGGCGCCGGGCCGAAGCGGGTCGTTCGCCTGCCCCTCCGGACCGCCGTCCGCGTCGCTCGCCGACCGCTCGGGAACTGGGTCCCCACACCGGGGACAGAACGCGCGCGACTCACTCATTGGCCCCGTTTGGAACCTCGCGGAGTTAAGCGACCCGTTCTCTCGACTCGAGGCCACGACGGGCCGGCCGCTGCGTTTGCCGTGCCGGATCCGCGACCGGTTCCGCCCCGTGACACTCGAGTCCAGCGACACGACGGACACGGTAGAGACGCGGCAGAAACATCACATTGGTATCATATGACCGTCGGCCCGATCGCGTCAGACGTGACTGCGTCACAAGGTCTCCATCCGAAACGAAGGGGTTCGTTCGCGGACCGGAAACGTGTATGTATTCGGACAGTTCGTGCGGGTCGAATCGGTGACACTTATTCCGTCGCGGTCCGTAGGGACGGCTATGAACTGGCAGGCGGACTGGGGGCTGCGACTCCGGATGTTCGTGACGATGTTTCTGCTCTTTGCGCTGTATATCGTCTTCGCGGCCGTGATCACCACCTATGTCGGTGGCGGACTGCTGATATTCGGACTGTTGTTCGGCGGCTTCTCGCTCGTGCAGTACTACTTCAGCGACACGCTGACGCTCAAGAGTATGGGCGCGAAGACGGTCTCGGCCGACGAGTACCCGCAACTGCACGCCTCGATCGAACGGCTCTCCCAGCAGGCCGACCTCCCGAAACCGAAGGTGGCAGTGGTCGACTCGAACACGCCAAACGCCTTCGCGACCGGCCGCAATCAGAAAAACGCCGCCGTCTGCGTGACGACGGGCATCCTGAACACGCTCGAGCAGGACGAACTCGACGGCGTCCTCGCGCACGAACTCGCCCACGTCAAAAACCGCGACATGATGGTGATGACTATCGCCTCCTTCCTCTCGACGATCGCGTTCATGATGGTTCGCTGGGGGGCGTTCTTCGGCGGCGGCCACGGACGCGGCGGCGATCGCCAGGGCGGGGGCGGTATCGTCGTCGCCATCCTCGTCTCGTTGCTGGTCTGGATCATCAGCTACCTGCTGATCCGGGCGCTCTCCCGGTACCGCGAGTACGCCGCCGACCGCGGGGCCGCGGCCATCACCGGCAACCCGTCGGCGCTCGCCTCTGCACTGTTGAAGATCTCCGGCGAGATGGACAAGGTTCCCAAGGACGACCTGCGCGAGGAGGCCGAGATGAACGCGTTCTTCATCATCCCGATCAAGTCCGGCGTCGTCGGCCGACTGTTCTCGACGCACCCGCCGACCGAGAAGCGCGTCGAACAGCTCCGGGACCTCGAGCGCGAAATGCAATCGTTCTAAGGAACCGCGCCCGTCACTCGAGGTATGGGACTGCTGGACGGACTGCGGGCCATCCTCGGGTCGCGGGCCGAGACCGATGCCGGCCGCGACGCCGACCCCGACGACCTCTTCGGGATGAGTACCGCCTACCTCACGATGCAGGCCGATCTGGGCTACGAGTCGCTCGACGTCGGCGCGCTCTGTTTCTCCGGCGTCGACTCGGCGGCCTTTCGCGACGCCGTCGACGAGGTCGAGGCGATCTTAGAGGCCGGCCGCGAGGAGACCGGCACCGCCTTCTCGGTCACCAGTGACGACCACGGCTATCACTGGGTCGTCCTCGCGGACGACGACCCCGAGGACCTGATCACGAGCATGCACTTCGCGGCGGACACGTTCATCGAACACGGTTACGGCTCGCGGCTGCTGGCGGCCGTGTTCGCCTACGAGAATCGCGACGGACCGGCGTACTGGATCTACTCCTTCCGCCGGGGCCGCTTCTACCCCTTCGTGCCCCGGTCGGGCCGGGAACGGGACTCGAGCGCGGAGTTCACTCTCGAGTCGGCCTTAGACGGCGAACTCGAGATCGAGCGCGAGAAGGAGTACTGGTACCCGCTCTGGCCCAGCGAGGGCGGCACGCATCCCTGGGAGTGAGCGGATTGAGAGGGAGTGGGTCAGCAGTCGTCGCAGACGCGTTCGCGCTCTCGAGCAGTAGAGTTCTAAATTGTGTTGGGAACACCGGTACTGCAGGTTGGCGCATCCCGGAAAGTACGCCTCAAGAGCCCTACAGACATCCATTGAAACTCCATTATACCAACTGCGCCATACACCGGTACTCCCTTCTCCTGCCGCTCCTCCTTCTGTTCTGTGATACCTTGATTAACTGACGCCGTTATTCAAATCTATAGGGCTGCGCTCCAAAAACCGAAGTCTTCTATTAGAGGCATGTTTTAACCGCATGAAGTGTGGGAAAAACTAAGTGGCAGTGGAAATTAGCATATATTATGGCTATTCAAAACGGATTCCGCATTTTATTCACTGCAGTTATATATGCTACTGCTATCTCTCTTGCCAGTTTTGTGTTTCTACCAGACCAAACTAGTCTATTGTTCTTAGCTCCCATAATCTGCGTCTCCCTTCTATTTGTAAATGCCGTAATCACAAACCATGTAGATGAACTAGGATACGCGATTATGGCTGTATGGGTTACTATTCTGGTTATTTCTGTTTTTTCTGGTATCTCAACTCGCCTTTTGGAAGTCGATACCATAAATTCTGGTGGTCTACTTGGTATCGTTATAATCTCAATGATCCTGGTTTCGGTGTATTCTATATCTTCTTATTATCTTTAGTGCCTCCAATCGCAAATAGAAACTAATATATATGTGTACATTAAATGTAGGAATCACATACCTAAAAACATTAGAGAACGAAGAAGGAAAGTTATGAAGGGTATTCTTGCAGTCGGCTCTACTACGATGGCAGGAACAGCTTCCGCTGGTTCAAGCCCAGATTTTGAATCCGGTCCTGAGAGCCAACTCTGTCGGCTTACTAAGAAACACGGAAAGTTCCGTATTGGGCGGGGATATTTCCTAAATGATGAAAATGAGGTCATTGTTGATGCCACTGGCAAACGCTATTCTGGCTTTGATGAAAACTATAGAACGGATGTGGTGAAATTCAAACAACAACTGCACTTTGAGGACGGCTATAGTACGCACACGGAGACTGAACTTAGACTCGATAAAAAACAACAACTATCCACCATGTCTACAAGCGATTCTCTGTCTGATCCTCATTTCAATTCTGGTACCCTTGTCAGCAAAGTCGGTAACAAGAAATATGAAAACACCTTCTCAAAAGAAGAATTTATAAATAATAGTCATATATCTCGGGAAGTAGCACAGAGTAACGAGGGCGTCGGTAGTAGTGGTAATGTGAACTCAAATGTTGTGACATCGAACAGCGGATTGCGGTATATTGGAACTTCTGATGACGGTACTGAAGACCTTGATCAGGGCCTCCCAGTTATTAACTCAGTAGGCGCTAATTATAAAACCAGTGACAACCGGTGTGGAGTTTCCCAACGAAGTACATACCTGACAGTAAACTCTGGTGCTACAGCAGAGGTTTATCAAACAATATCGGTTGATCAAGACCTTCCTAACGCTACGGTCGAATACGAAGGCGATGTTGAAGGTGTCGTTTCAAGTGTTGGAATGGGCGGCTCCGTTACAGCAGAGGGTTTTGTTAGGGACAACTCCGGTGAAAGATCGACACTAATTATGGATATTAGTACAGGAATTGCTGAAATTCCGTTCATCACAAATTCTGGTGATGTTGATGAAGGGTTTGGACCTAATGCCGGTACCGTTGGAGATCAGTCATACCTTGACTATCAGATGACTACAGACATTGAGGCAGGTAATGTAGAGGTAGGTGTTCGAATGAATGTTGAATTTAATGGCCTACGTGGCGGCATCACTCAAACTAATTTCATGCCAGCAGAACAAATCTATCAGCCTAGCGGTTTAGGAACAAGATATTCTAGTATTACTATAGATTATTAACACAACTATTTACGATAGGATACGACTGTTTGGTCTCCTTCGACAAGTGCCTCGATAACGGTGTCTGCTTCAGGTTCGAACCCATATATAATTTGATATCCATATTCGTAGCGTTGGTATCGACACATAGTGATTGGGTGGCACCAATCTAGTGATACCCACAACTCTGGGCTCTAGCGCGACCTTGATGGCCCCTCCCGCGTGACGAGGCCTGAACGACCGATCTCGTCGGATCGCCTGCCTGTAACTATATCATTGTCTATATGAGGGCGAGCCGCGGGAACTGCTCCCCGCTCGAGGCCGAGACGGGCGAACGGTTGTGGGCCTACGAGACCGAGTCGGCGGTCGTCGGCCCGCCAGCGATCGCTGACGGCCGCGAGTACGACCGGTCTCGAGCGACCCGTAGTCCGCTCTCCGAACCGCCCGACTCGGACCTGTTTGAGGACGAATAGTGAGAATCAGAACAGCGATGGATCGACGAGCGCGCGTTCCCGGGACTGAGGACGGGACCGTGTCCACCCTCGAGTCGGCCTTGGACGGCGAACTCGAGATCGAGCGCGAGAAGGAGTACTGGTACCCGCTCTGGCCCAGCGAGGGCGGAACCCACCCCTGGGAGTAGCGGCGTCTTCGAACGGGTCGAACCCGCCGTTGTCCGACGAGGGGATCACGTCGTCGGGGTTTCCCTCGCGGATCGACCGACTTCCAAATCGTGTAGGAGTCAGTGGTATGCCTGCGCCCCGTCTAGGAGGAGGTACGCGGCAGGAAGCCACACCATCATCACAACTGCGCCATACACCAGTTGCAATCTTTTCCTGCCGCCCGCTCCGTTCGATGAGCGACGGCAGCGGCTCCACCCACTGTTATGACGGTTCGCTCGGTAGCCGGGGACAGTGACCGAGTGGAACCAGTTCAAGGGCGATCCGCACAACTCCGGGTGTCGGCGAGAGATCGATGGCCCCACCCGCGTGACCGAGGGCTGGACGGCCGACCTCGCCGGGCCGCCGGGATCGCCAGTCTGTGACCGCGACACCGTCTACGTCGGGACGGCACGGGGGAACTGCTACGCCCTCGAGCGGGCGACCGGCCGTCGGCGGTGGGTGTTCGAGACGACGGCCGCGACCGACGGCGCGCCGCTTGTGACCCGCGACCGGCTGTTTCTGGGGACCGCCGACGGCACGGTTCGCGCGCTCGATCCCGGACGAGACGAGGTGCAGTGGGAAATTGACCTCGCGGACGGTCTCGAGGCCGCGCTTGCGCTCTCCGACGGCCGACTCTACGTCGGCCACGCGGACGGGCTGACCGCGCTCGAGCCCGAGACGGGGACCGAGCTGTGGACCCACGAGACCGAGTCGGCCGTCGTCGGCGCGCCGGCGGTCGCCGACGGCCGCGAGGGGAGCCGACGCCGTTCCGCACTCGACCTGGATGGGACGGCCGATCCGGTGGCGTCGGCCCCGCTCGAGACGGACCGGACGACCGATCCCGACGAGGGGTGGACCGGTGATCGCCTCTTCGCCGGAACCGCGTACGGGGCCGTCGTCGCCGTCGAAGCCGAGACGGGCGAGGAGGTCTGGACCGCGCCGGCCGACGGCGCGATCGAGGCCGGCCCGACCGTCGCCGACGGCCGGGTCTACGTCGCCGACGACGAGGGCACGATGGTCGCGATGGACGCCGGTACCGGCCAGTCGTGGTTCACCTACGAGATCCGCGACGCCTTCACCACGTCCGCGACCGTCCTCCCGGCCGCCGAGACCACCTTCGTCGGGGCCGCGGACGGCTACTGCCACGTCACCGATACGACCGTCGGCCGGCGGAAACTGCGGGGCTGGCTCTTTTCCCGGACGGGGATCGAACTCGACGGGCCGATCCGATCGTGCCCTGTCGTCGCCGGCGACGTCGTCTGCGTCGGCGACGCCAGCGGCTCGGTGTACGGGATCGACGTCACCGACGGCTGCGACCTCGTGTGGCACGTCGCTCTCGCGGACGGCGTGACCGGAACGCCCGCGATCGGCGACGGCCGGCTGTTCGTCGGTTGTGAGGACGCACGCCTCCACTGCCTCGAGTGGGGCGACGGACCGCGACGCTGACCGTCGCTCGCCGGTCCCGGAGAGGCGCGTCTTTCGTTCTAAACCCACGGCTTTTAGTTCCGACTACCCCGTTGCCTGCCTGCACTTTCACTTTCACTCCCCTGTAAACGAGGGTTTATGGGGGGTCCGGCACAACGGAGGAGTATGCCCGAAGCAGATCTCGAGGAACTCCCCGGTGTCGGACCCGCGACCGCAGACAAACTCCACGACGCAGGCTTCGACTCCTTCCAGAGCCTGGCTGTCGCCTCCCCGTCGGAACTGTCGAACACGGCCGACGTGGGCGACTCGACGGCCGCGGACATCGTCAACGCCGCCCGCGACGCCGCCGACGTCGGCGGCTTCGAGACCGGGTCGACGGTACTGGAGCGACGAAACGAGATCGGTAAACTGAGCTGGCACATCGACGAGGTCGACGACCTGCTCGGCGGCGGGATCGAGACCCAGTCGATCACCGAAGTCTACGGCGAGTTCGGGGCCGGTAAGTCCCAGGTCACCCACCAGATGGCCGTCAACGTCCAGCTCCCCAAGGAGGTCGGCGGCCTCCACGGCAGCGCCATCTTCGTGGACAGCGAGGATACCTTCCGTCCCGAGCGGATCGACGATATGGTCCGGGGCCTGTCCGACGAGGCCATCAACGCGACGCTCGAGGATCGCGAGATCGAGGGGTCGGCCGACGACGAGGAGGCGGTCGACGCGCTCGTCGAGGACGTCCTCGAGAAGATCCACGTCGCGAAGGCATTCAACTCCAACCACCAGATGCTGCTGGCCGAGAAGGCCAAGGAACTCGCGAGCGAACACGAGGATTCCGAGTACCCCGTTCGCCTGCTCTGTGTCGACTCCCTGACTGCCCACTTCCGCGCGGAGTACGTCGGCCGGGGCGAACTCGCCGACCGACAGCAGAAGCTCAACAAACACCTCCACGACCTCGACAAGGTCGGGAACCTCTACAACTGCGCCGTCATCGTCACCAACCAGGTCGCCTCGAACCCCGACTCGTTCTTCGGCGACCCGACCCAGCCGATCGGCGGCAACATCTTGGGCCACAAGTCGACGTTCCGGATGTACCTGCGCAAGTCCAAGGGCGACAAGCGGATCGTCCGACTGGTCGACGCGCCGAACCTCGCCGACGGCGAGGCGGTCATGCGCGTTCAGGACGAAGGGCTGAAGCCCGAATAACCCGGTAGACGGTCCCTTTTCTCCTCGGCCCTCGAGAGCGTTGGAACCGCTCGCTTGACGGTCGGTGTGACGTCGGCCACGATCCTCTGACCGATGTGTACCGATGCGACCGTCCCTTCGACGTCGCGTTTCCGCTCCCCTCGAACGACCGGGGATCGGCCGCTCGTCGCGAAGGATACTTAAATTAATTCGCTGTCAGACCGATACTCGGATCGCGGCGACGGTCTCTCGCGTTCGCCCGTCGGCGTCGGCTACGTCCCGGTATCGACCGATTCACCGATCGATTCCCGACCGCCGCTCCCCTCGATCCGAGGCCGCGTACGGGCCGAATCGCCCCGTCGTCGTATCGTTCCCATCGGACGCTTAGGCCTGCTCCGTGTCGATATCGTTTCTTTCACGGCTTGGGCCATAAGCTTTAGGTTGGCCTAAAAACCGATACGCTTTTCAATATTTAGGTCAGCCTAAAAGCTGCATGACGACGCGACGACTACCACCAACCCGACCCGGAGACCGGTCGCCGGACGGCGGTGAGCGACCGTGACCGACAGCGGTTCGTCGGCCGATCGACTCCTCGCACGACAGGCGCGGCGCGAATCGAACGCGCGGACCTATCCGCGCTCGCTGCCGCTGGCGATCGAACGCGCCGAGGGGGCGATTCTCGAGGACGTCGACGGAAACGAGTATATCGACTGTCTGGCTGGTGCGGGGACGCTCGCGCTCGGCCACAACCACCCCGCAGTCGTCGAACGGATGGAGGAACTGCTCGAGCGGGGGCGGGCCATCCACACGCTCGATCTGACGACCCCGGTCAAGGAGCGGTTCGTCGACCGGCTGCTCGAGAGCCTCCCCGACGCGTTCGCCGAAACGGCGAAGGTGCAGTTCTGCAGCCCGGCCGGGACCGACGCCGTCGAAGCCGCGCTGAAACTCGTCAAGACGGCGACGGGGAACCGGTCGATGTTGGCGTTTCAGGGCGGCTACCACGGGATGACCCACGGCGCGCTCGGACTGATGGGCGATACGGCGGCCAAGGAGGACGTGCCGGGATTGATGCCGAACGTCCAGCACCTGCCCTATCCCTACGCCTATCGGTGTCCGTTCGGGCTCGGCGGCGAGGCCTGCTGGCGGACGAGCGCCGAGTACGTCGAGCGCACGCTCTCGAACCCCGATAGCGGGATCGTCGACCCTGCTGGCATGATCCTCGAGCCGGTGCAGGGTGAGGGCGGCGCGGTGCCGGCCCCCGCCGACTGGCTCCGCGAGATGCGCCGAATCACTCGCGAACGCGACGTGCCGCTGATCGTCGACGAGATCCAGACCGGGCTCGGGCGAACCGGCGAACTATACGGGATCGAACACGCCGACATCGTCCCGGACGTGATGACGCTCTCGAAGGCCGTCGGCGGCGGGCTCCCGCTGTCGGTCGTCGTCTACGACGAGTCGCTGGACGTCTGGGAGCCCGGCGCACACGCCGGCACGTTCCGCGGCAATCAGCTCGGTATGTCCGCCGGCACGGCGACCATCGAGTACGTCCTCGAACACGACCTCGAGGACCACGCCGCGGCGATGGGTGATCGGTTGCGGGGCCGTCTCGAGGAGACTGCGGCGACGTTCGAGGCGGTCGGGGATGTCCGTGGGCGCGGCCTCATGCTCGGAATGGAACTCGTCGATCCCGACGGCGACCCGGACTCGCTCGGTCACTATCCCGCCGACGGCGAGCTGGCATCGGCCGTCCAGTCGGCGGCGTTCGAACGCGGCCTCGTCGTCGAGACCGGCGGTCGCGACGGGAGCGTCGTCCGGTTCCTTCCCCCGCTGACGATATCGGCCTCCCGGATCGATACGGTCGCCGAGATCGTCCACGAGAGCGTTCGCGCGGCCCTCACGGCCGGACAGGATCGCGCGGAGGCTCCGGCATGACCGGCGGCGACCTTGCCGGGCGGCAACATCTGCCGCTCGACGGCCCGACGCCGCCGGACGCGGCCAGTTCCTTTCTCGGCGACCCGGACGGCAACGCCGCGTACGCGGCGGCGATCGATCGGGCCCGTGACTGCCTCCTCGAGTCGTTCGCGACGGTCGACGGCCCCTATGCGGGCACCGACTACGAGACGCTCCGCGAACGGATCGACGAGCTGACGGTCGTTCCCGAGACGGGCGATTCGCTTGCGGCCGTCCTCGAGACGGTCGCGGAGGAGGTTCTCGCCGACTCGGTTCGGGTCCACGATCCCGACTGCGTCGCACATCTGCACTGTCCGCCGGCGATCCCGGCGCTGGCCGCCGAGCTGTTGCTCTCTGGAACCAACCAGTCGCTGGACTCGTTCGATCAGGCTCCTGCCGCCTCCGTCCTGGAGGAACGGGTCGTCGACGCCTGCTGTGACCTGTTCGACTATCCGGCCGATGCCGACGGCGTCTTCACCGGCGGCGGCACGGAGTCGAACCTCCTCGGGCTCTTGCTGGCTCGGGACTGGTACTGCCGGACGCGGTTCGACCGCGATGTCCAGTCGGCGGGGCTCCCGCCCGAGGCGGCTGACCTCCGTCTCCTCTGTTCGGACGCCGCCCACTTCACGGCCGACCAGGCCGCCCACCACCTCGGGCTCGGCGAGGACGCGGTCGTCACGGTGCCGACCGACGACGACCGCCGGATGGACCTCGCGGCGCTGGACGAAATCCTCGAGGCCCTCGCAGCCGACGGCCGACGCCCCTTCGCGATCGTCGCCACTGCGGGCACGACCGACTTCGGGAGCATCGACCCGCTCGCGAACCTGGCGGATCGGGCCGCGGAACACGACCTGTGGCTGCACGTCGACGCCGCCTACGGCGGGGCCTGTGCGATCAGCGACTCGCTGCGACCCAAGCTTGCGGGGATCGATCGCGCCGACTCGATCGCCGTCGACTTCCACAAGCTGTTCTACCAGCCCATCGGCTGTGGGGCCTTCCTGTTGCGCGACGGCGACCGCTATCGGTTCCTCGAGCGCAACGCGGCCTACCTCAACCCCGAACGGGACGACGCGGCGGGGGTGCCGAACCTCGTCTCGAAGTCGCCGCGGACGACCCGCCGGTTCGACGCGCTGAAGCCGTTCGTGACGTTCAACGCGCTGGGCCGGGCCGGCGTGGCCGACTGCGTCGAGTACGTCTGCGAGCTGGCCGACGCCGTCGCCGCCGAGATCCGGGCCGAGCCGGCGCTGGAGCTGTGTTGTGACCCCGAACTCAGCGCGGTGGTCTTTCGGTATCGGCCCTCGGCCCGCGGCGCTCGAGCGGGCGAGTCGAACGACCGGCCCGGGTCCGCGTCTCGGCCCGCGCTCGATCGGCTCAACCGCGAGATCCGCGACGAACTGTTCACCGACGGCGAGGCCATCCTCGCGCGGACCGAAGTCGACGGTACGGCCGCGCTGAAACTCACCCTGTTGAACCCGAAAACGACGCTTTCCGACCTTCGAGCCGTCCTCGCGGCGGTCGTCGACCGCGGCGAGGCACTCGAAGCGGCAACCGATTCCACATGACAGTACGACCCACGACACGGACGAGTCCGTCCGACGACGGCGTCGACGCGACACGAGTCGCACGCGACGCGACGGTGCATAGCTTCCTGAACTGCTACTGCCTCGAGACCGGTGCCGGCGAGTTCGTTCCCGCGACCGAGACGCCGATCGACCGCCGGCCCGAGAGCGGACTCGTCCTGCGGTGTCCGCTGACGAATCAGGGGATCGACCTCTTCGTCCCGGTCAGGTACCGGTCCCCGACGGGCCGTCACCTGTTCGATCTGCCGGCCACTTTCCGGGCCGGCGACGGCGAGCCCCAGCCGTTGGACTACGCGACGCTCGCGACGCTCGCGACGAAGGAACTCGAACTCGCCCGCGGCGCGGACCCCAACCGCGACGACCTCCTCGAGCGGGTGGTTCGCTCCTGCCGGAACGTCGAGCGGTACGTCGCGGCCCGCGCCGACGACGGCGACGCCCTCTACGGGACGGACTTTACCTTCCGCGAGGCCGAGCAGTCGCTGGTCTTTGGCCATCTCCAGCACCCGACGCCCAAGAGCCGCCGGGGAATGGGCGACGACGCCGAACGCTACGCCCCGGAACTCGAGGGCTCGTTCCGACTGCACTACGTCCGCGCGGACGCCGAGATCGTCGAGAGCGAGTCCGCTCGCGAGGGCTCGGCCGCCGACTGGGTCCGCGAGGCGCTCCGGGCCGATCCGGCCGTCGCCGAGTCGGTCCTCGAGGGGTATCTGGGGGACGACGACGTCCTCTTGCCCGTTCACCCCTGGCAGGCCGAGCGACTCCTCGATCGGCCCGACGTGCAGGATCTCGTCGCGGCGGGGAAACTCGAGTCCATCGGTCCGCTGGGACGGGAGTTTTCCCCGACGACGTCGGTGCGGACGCTGTATGCCCCCGAGTCGCCGTTCATGGTCAAGGGGTCGCTGGCCGTCGAGATCACCAACTCCCTGCGGACGAACAAGCGACCGGAACTCGAGCGCGGGGTTGCGATCTCGACCCTGCTGGCGACCGAACTCGGCGACGATCTGCGCGACCGGTTCCCCGATTTCGACGTGATCCGCGATCCGGCCTACCTCACCGTCGATCCAGACGCGCTGGCGACCGACGGCGACGAGTCCGGCTTCGAGGTCGTCCTCCGGGAGAATCCCTTCCGCGGCGAGGACGCCCGGCAGGCGACGCCGGTCGTCGGGCTCTGTCAGGACGCCATCGGTGACGGCCGCTCGCGGCTGGGCCGGATCGTCGCCTCGATCGCCGAGCGCGAGGGCCGGGACCCCGCCGCCGTCAGCGAGGAGTGGTTCCGGCGCTATCTGTCGATCTCCGTGCGGCCGCTGCTATGGCTCTACCTCGAGCGGGGGATCGGCCTCGAGGCCCACCAGCAAAACAGCGTCCTGACGCTGGACGAGGCGGGCTACCCCGACGAGTTCCGCTACCGGGACAACCAGGGCTACTACTTCCCCGAGAGCGCCTACGACCGGCTCGAGGCGGTCTGTCCGGGGATCGGCAAGCGGGCGAACTCCATCTGTCCCGACGCGGTCGCCGACGAGCGGATCCGTTACTACGTCGTGTTGAACAACGCCGTGGGCGTGATCAACGCCTTCGGGACCGCGGGGCTGGTCGACGAGACGCGGCTGCTCGCGATCCTCCGCGAGGAACTCGAGTCGCTCCGGGAGTTCGACCGGCCCGGCACGTCGATCCTCGACCCGCTGCTCGAGTCCGAGACCGTCCCCCGCAAAGCGAACCTGTTGACCCGGTTCCGCGGGCTGGACGAACTCGACGCGCCGTCGCTGGACGAGCAGTCGGTCTACGCCGAGGTGCGGAACCCGCTGGCCGATACCGGGGACGTGGCCGGGGCCGGCGGAGGGCAGTCGTCGGGGGCGGAGGTGAACCGATGACGGCCCGGACGCCGGACCGTGGCCCCCACGCCACCGCCGTCGCCGACTACGACTTCGAGTACTACGACCGGACCATCGACCGACACATCGGCTTCCGGCCGGTCGACCTCGAGCGCGACCTCGGTCGCCTGCACGCGTGGCTGGGTTCGGACCACGTCAAGCCGTCCTGGGACCTCGACGAGCCGCTGCCCGAGTTCCGCGAGACGCTCCGGGAGAAACTCGCGGACGACCACCAGTCGCTGTATATCGGCTGTCTGGACCACGTCCCGATGAGCTACTGGGAGCGCTACTGGGTCGCCGAGGACGACCTCGCGGCGTACTACGAGGCCGAGCCGGCCGACCAGGGGATTCACCTCCTGCTCGGTCCGCCCGAGTACGTCGGCGAGGGGGACGCGATCCCGTTGCTCCGGGCGATGACGGCCTTCCAGTTCAGCCACCCCGAGACCGACCGGATCGTCGGCGAGCCCGACGCCCGCAACGACGCCGTGTTGACGGTCGCCCAGCAGTGTGGCTTCGAGTTCCGGCGGCAGTTCGAGTTCCCCGAGGAGGAGAAGACGGCCAACCTCGTCGTCTGCACCCGCGAACGGTTCGAACGCGAGGTCTGGCCGCCAACCGCCGACGGGGCCGCCGCGTCGCGGTCCGAGGTGAGCGACGATGACTGAGGGCGACGCCGACGCTGCCGTCGGTAGCGGCGACGCCGCCGATCCAGTCACCGATCGGGGTCACTACGACGTCCTCGGCGTCGGTCTCGGCCCGTTCAACCTCGGGCTCGCGGCGCTGCTCGACGGCGCGGACGCCGATCTCGAGGCGGTCTTCCTCGAGCGCGAGTCCGCGTTCGCCTGGCACGAGGGGATGCTGATCGAGGGGGCCACCCTCGAGGTCCCCTTCCTCGCGGATCTGGTGACGATGGCCGACCCCACCAGTCCCCACAGCTTCCTCAATTACGCCCGGGAACGGGACCGCCTCTACGAGTTTTACTTCTACGAGACGTTCCAGATCCCCCGCCGGGAGTACGACGACTACCTGCGCTGGGTCGCCGACCGGCTTCCGACGACGGCGTTCGGCCGCGAGGTCACGAGCGTCGCATACGAACCCGACGGCGACTCGAGGGGAGCGGAGCCGGACCAGAGCGGTGCCGACCCCGGCGATGGCGGGACCTTCGTCGTCGAGGCCCGCTCTCCCGAGACGGGCCGGCGCTACCGCTACCGGGCCGACGACCTCGTCATGGGGGTCGGCTCTCGGCCCGCACTACCGGCGTTCGCCCGCGACCACGCCGCCGACGATGGGCCGCTGTTTCACACTGCCGACTACCGCGAGCGCCGCGATGAGGCCCTCGAGCGCGACGCGATCACCGTCGTCGGCTCGGGACAGAGCGCCGCCGAGGTCGTACTGGACCTACTCGAGCGCCAGCCCGATCACGGCTACCGGCTCGACTGGCTCACCCGCTCGGACGGCTTCTACCCGATGGAGTACTCGAAGCTCGGCCTCCAGCACTTCACGCCGGAGTACTCACGGTACTTCTATGACCTCCCCCAGTCGCGAAAGGACGACCTGCTGGCCGAGCAGGACCTGCTGTACAAGGGGATCGATCCCGAGACCAGCGAGCGGATCTACGACACCCTCTACGAGCGCTCGATCGGCGACCGCGACCCCGAGTTCGGTATGCTCGCGACGACCGCGGTCCGGGACCTCGAGCGCCTCGAGGGCAGTTACTGGCTCGCCTGCGAACAGCGCCAGCAAGAGCGGTCGTTCGCCCTCGAGACCGACGCCGTGATCTTCGGGACGGGGTATCAGCGGCCGACGCCGACCTTCCTCGAGCCGATCGCCGACCGGATCGCGTTCGACGACCGGGGCCGGTTCCGCGTGACCGAGGACTACCGCCTCGAGGGCGCGTTCGGCGGCCCCGATGCCGGCCGCGTGTTCGTCCAGAACGCCCCGCTACACGCTCACGGCGTCGGCACGCCCGACCTCGGGCTGGGTTGTTACCGGAACGCGATCATCGTCGAACAGCTCGCCGGGCGCGAGATCTATCCCGTCGACCGCGACACCGTCTTCCAAGACTTCGACGTCGACCAGTTCGCCGACCACGCGTCAGTTCGTGCCGACGCCCCCCAATCGCTGTCGCTCGATACGGAGTAACCATGCAACACACACGACATACCACGGACCAGGAGTACGGATTCGACGGAACCGACACGCTCGAGGCGGTGTTGACCGAGGCCCGCTGGGACGAGGCCGGCCGCGACCTCCTCGCGAAGATCGTCCGGGAGTTCACCTACGAGGACATCCTCGAGCCGGAGCCGGTCGGCGATCGCGACGGCGAGTGGACGACCTACGAGGTCGACCTCGACGGGATCCGGTACCGTTTCGACGCCGTCGAGCGGTTCTGGGACTCGATCAGCGTCCGCGTCGACTCCCTCGAGCGTGACGGCGGCGGCGGGTTCGAGCCCGCCGCCGACCCCTTGCAGTTCGTCGTGGATCTCGAGCCGACGATCGAGATGGACTCGATCACGGCGGGGCATCTCGTCCGCGAGTACACCAACACGCTGCTTGCGGACGCTCACATCGACGCCAGCGACGGGGCCGACGCTGACGCCGCCGAGACGACGGCGCGCTCGGTCCTCGATATGCCCTACGCCGAAATCGAGGGCGAGATGACCGGCCACCCGTGGCTCACGTTCAACAAGGGCCGGATCGGCTGGGGGTACGACGACTACCGCGACTACGCGCCCGAGCGGTCCGAACCGATCCGGCTCTCGTGGTGTGGCGTCTCCCGCGAGGCCGCCACGTTCGTGGGCGTCGACGGCCTCGATCACGAGGCGCTGCTCGAGGCGGAACTCGGCGACGCCTACGAGGCGTTCCGTGCCGACCTCGCTGATCGCGGGCTCGATCCCGACGACTACCTGTTCCTGCCGGTCCACGACTGGCAGTGGGAGAACGCGATCGTCCCGCTGTTCGGCCGCCAGCTCGCGACCGACGACATCGTCCCGCTGGGGCCCGGCCCGGACGAGTACCTGCCGATGCAGTCGGTTCGGACCTTCGTCAACGCCGACGAGCCGGCCAAACACAACGTGAAGCTCCCGCTGCAGATCGTCAACACGCTCGTCTGGCGCGGCCTGCCCGGCGAGCGTACCGAGGCCGCGCCGCTGGTCACCGAGTACGTCAAGGACATTCGGGATTCGGACCCGTTCCTGCGCGACGAGTGCGAACTCGTCCTGCCCGGCGAGATCGCCGGCGTCAACTTCGATCACCCCACCTTCGACGCGCTCGAGGCACCGCCCTACCAGTACAACGAACTGCTTGGCTGTGTCTGGCGCGAGAGCGTCACCGATCTGATCGACGACGACCAGCGAGCGATGAGCCTCGCTGCACTCCTTCACGTCGAGGACGGCGAGCCGGTGGTCTCGAAGGTAGTCGAGCGCTCCGATCTGTCGCTGTCGGCGTGGCTCGACGAGCTGTTCGAGACGATGCTCCCGCCGCTGTTGCACTACCTCTACCGGTACGGCACCGCGTTCTCGCCCCACGGCGAGAACACGATCCTCGTCCTCGAGGACGACCGGCCCGCCCGGCTGGCCGTCAAGGACTTCGTCGACGACGTCAACGTCGCCGACGCGCCCCTCGAGGAACTGCAGGGCCTGCCGGAGGACCTCGACGACGTGTTGCTGTCGGTCCCGCCCGAAGAGCTGCGACTGTTCGTCGTCTACGGGCTGTTCGTCGGCGTCTACCGCTATCTGGCCGACCTGCTGGCCCGCCACCACGACTACCCCGAAACCGAGTTCTGGGGCCGGGTCCGAGCCGCCATCGAGGACTACCACGACCGGTTCCCCGACCTCGAGGAGCGGTTCGAACTGTTCGACTTGCTCGAGCCGTCGTTCCCGAAGCTGACGCTGAACCGCAACCGGATCGTCGACGTGGGCTACGGCGACCTCCCCGAGCGCCCCCACGCGATCGAACACGGCACCGTCCCGAACCCGCTGGCCGAGGTCGATCCGCAGCGGTGAACTGAGTCGGGCGGCGGCGATTCGCTCAATCCATGACGCGATCTCGTCGCCGGCAAAACGAGACGATATCGCTCCTTCGCAGACGCGCGGTAGGCGTTGCTGGGGAAATGTGATGACCAGAGGTCGCACCGCGAGCGAACGAGAGCGCGGCGCTACGCGCCGCCTCGAGTGAGCGAGCGGCAGTTTTTGGTCCAGATTTTTGCTTCGAGTGGTGCGCTCGCGCAGCGAGCGCACCCGAGAAGTAAAAAGGTGGGTTCTAGTCCTCGGTCGTCGTCTTCTCGACGTCGAGTTCGCCCTCGTAGATCTCCGCGCCGTCCTGTGCGACCTTCTCGGCCAGCACGGCACATTTGACTCGCATGGGCGAGACCTCGACCCCGAGCATGTCGATCACGTCGTCGCGGTCCATCTCCTGGAGTTCCGCGAGGGTCTTGCCGACGAGTTCCCCGGAGAGCATGCTGGCGGAGGCCTGACTGATCGCGCAGCCGTCGCCCCGGAAGGCGACCCGCTCGATCGTCTCCCCGTCGTCGGCGAGGTCGACGTCCATGCGAATCTCGTCGCCACACATCGGGTTCTCGCCGACGTGCGTGTACGTGGGATCCTCGAGTTCCCCGTAGTTTCGCGGGTTCTTGTAGTGGTCGAGGATCTGCTGTCGGTACATATCGGAGCCCAGTCCCATCGTTGGATACGGATAGGCCAGTGAGTTGTAAAAGGGTTCCGGGGCCGAAACGGCCGGGCGCGTCGGTCTCCGCCGGGTTCGGGGCCGTCAGCTCCAGTTGCCCGCCTGCGGGACTCGGTCGCGCTACCGCTTGCCCGCCACCTCGTCGTCGAACCGCCCGAGGTACTCGCGAACGAACCCGACACGATCGGCGGCGAGGTCGCGACCGGCGTCGGTGTACATCCGGTCGGGAAGCTCGAGCAGTTTCTTGTGAACGTGGTTGTACTGCGTCAGCCCGGCGTCGGTCCCATCAGCGGCGGGCGGCGTCGCGGGGTCGTGGATCGGCTCGCCGATCGCGCCGCCGTGGGCGAACGTGCGGGCGACGCCGACCGCACCCAGTGCGTCGAGGTTGTCCGCGTCCGAGACGAGTTTCGCCTCGAGCGTCTCCGGATCGACGTCGTTCGAATAGCGATGGGCCCGGATGCAGTGTTGGACGCGCTCGATCGTCGCCGCGTCGGCCCCGCAGTCGTCCAGGATACGCTCGGCCTCTCGCGCGCCCCACGTCGCGTGGTCGTCGATCTCGCCGCGATCTTCCTTCGTCCGGCCGACGTCGTGACAGTAGACGGCGAGGCGGACGACCCGCTCGTCGGCGGGCTCGGGGTGGCGCTCGCACAGCGTCTCGGCCAGTCGGTCGACCCGCTGGACGTGGTGCCAGTCGTGGGCCGGCGGCGCGTCCTCGAAGTAGGTGCGGGCGCGGTCGCGAACTGCCTCGAGCATCGCCCTCGAGTTTCGTCGGCGACGAAATAAACGCGCCGGCTGCGGTCGGCGTCATACGGGCGACTGTCAGTCAGTTCCGTTACAGCAGACCGTCTCAGTCGCGGGTCGCCGACTGCGAGGGCTTTTCGACGATCGCGAACCAGAATTCCTCGATCGACCCGACGAACTCGACGAACTCCTCTGGCTCGACCGGTTTCTGCAGGTAGGTGTCGGCCTCGATTCCGTGGGACTGGACGACCTGCTCTCCCGCGTCGGAACTCGTGAGGATGATGACCGGAATCTCGCGCAGGACCGAATCGTGCTTCACTTCCGAGAGGACCTCGATTCCGCTCTTCCCGGGCAGTTGTGGCTCGAGCAAGACGATATCGGGCAGGGGCTCGTCCGCGTACTCGCCGCGCTGGTGGAGGAAGTCGAGGGCTTCCTCGCCGTCGGTGACGGTGCGGATGGTGTTGAGCAGTTTCGCGTCCTTGCACTGTTCCTCGAACAGGCGGCTGTCGCCGGGGTTGGGCTCGACCAGCAGGATGTCGATCCGGTCGTTCGCGCCCTCGTCGTCCGTAGCCATCTACACTACGTATAGAGCGGGCGGGTAAAACGTCGATGTCGCTCGCGTTGAACAGTCTCCGCTGTCGCCATAGTCGAAATCCGACTCGAGCCACGCCGGATTTATTCCCGCTTTCAACAGTAGTTATAAGTCGATCCATGGCGACAATCAGAACGGAAGCCATCTCCAACCGCGCGAGCGGAGGGGGTATGAAATGCCCCGGGTGCGAGGACACCCGAGACTGGCTTCCAACCCCATCGAGGGTTTCGAAGCCATGCTTACGTACATTCTACCGGGATATAAACGTCCCGCACGGCAGTGGAATCAACGCCGACGATCAGCAACGGTAGCCGTTCCTCGGACCCGGCTGACTCGGTTCGGGTGGTCGCGATGACCGACGACGACCCGTCGCTCGAGTCGGCCGACGTGACGACGACCCCGGTCGACGAGCGGGCCGCCGCGGCCGCACAAGGCCTGCCCGATTGCCCCCGCTGTGGTCGCCCCGTCTGGATCGTGACCGTCTCCGGTCCCGGCGTCGGGACCGCTTCTCCCTGTGGCTGTCCGGTGGTCCCGGGCAGCCTCGAGCGGGAGTAGGGCGGGCGCTCGAGCGGTTCGTCCCGTGATTCACTCGACGGTCATCACGGGACGGCACGCGCCGCCCAGAATAGCTCGCTCGACGATACCGGTAACGGGGCGATCCGCGGGCGCGATCGCTTACGCGAACAACTCTCGAGCGTCTACGAACCGGCTTCGCCGCTTCGAGCCTCGGCTCGCCGTTGCTCGCCAAGACGTCCCTCGCGCGTCAGCTAAACAGCTGCCGCGCGTCGTCGATCGCCGCGACCAACTTGTCGATTTCCTCTTTCGTGTTGTAGATGTAGAACGAGGCTCGAGCCGACGCCGCCACCCCGAGCTTGTCGTGCAGCGGCTGGGTACAGTGGTCGCCGGCGCGGATCGCGACCGCGTGGTCGTTCATGATCGAGGCCAGGTCGTGGGCGTGGACGCTCTCCAAGTTGAACCCAACGAGGCCGCCGCGTTCGGGGCCGGGTTCGGGACCGTAGATCTCGATGCCGGGCTCGGCGTCGAGCTGTTCGTAGGCGTAGCGGGCCAGTTCCTCTTCGTGGGCCGCGATGCGCTCCATCCCGATGTCCTCGAGGTAGTCGATGGCGGCCACGAGGCCGACGGCCTCGGCGATCTGTGGCGTGCCGGCCTCGAACTTCCAGGGGAGTTCGTTCCAGGTCGAGTCCTCGAAGGTGACCTTCGTGATCATGTCGCCGCCGTAGAGGTAGGGATCCATTGCCTCGAGGATCTCCTCCTTGCCGTAGAGGACACCGATGCCGGTGGGGCCGGCCATTTTGTGACCCGAAAAGGCGTAGAAGTCGGCGTCGATGGCCGCGACGTCGACGGGGCGGTTGGGGACGGCCTGCGCGCCGTCGATGAACGCCAGCGCGTCGTGGTCGTGGGCGATATCGACCAGGTCGGCGACGGGGTTGACGGTGCCGAGCGTGTTCGAGACGTGGACCGCCGAGACCATCGCGGTGTCGTCGGTGATGATCTCGCCGGCGTGGTCCATGTCGAGGCGGCCCTCGTCCGTGACCCGAACGTACTTGACGTCGGCTCCGGTGCGCTTGCCGATCTGTTGCCACGTGACCAGCGAGGCGTGGTGTTCCATCTCGGTCAGCACGATCTCGTCGCCGGGACCGAGTTCGTTCAGCCCCCACGAGTAGGCGACGAGGTTCTCGGCCTCGGTCGTGTTCTTCGTGAAGACGATCTCCTCGCGGCCGTCGGCCCCGATGAAGTCGGCGACGCGGTCGTGGGCCTCCTCGTAGGCGATCGAGGCCTCCTGACTGAGGTGGTGGATGCCGCGGTGGACGTTGGCGTTGTACTCCCGGTAGTAGTCGCTCATCGCGTCGACGACCGGATCCGGCGTCTGGGTCGTCGCCGCGTTGTCGAGGTAGACGAGTTGCTCGCCGTTGTCGACGGCTTCGCCGTCTGCTCGTTGCGTCTCCGACGTAACGTTGAACTCCCGCTGGAGGATGGGATACTCCTCCCGGATCGCCCCGACGTCGAGCGCCTCGAGGTTCTGTTGACTCATTGGCGACTAGCAAGGACCGCACACAAAACACTCCTTCGGTCCGGTGGTGGCCGATATCTCCGGAATCGCGTCGAGTCGGCCGCGCTTGCCGGTTCGGAGCCGCGATCCCCGGCCGGTCGGCTTCGGGAGCGAGGGCGAAACGGACGGTGGGTGGGGAGGAAGGGGGTGGGGTGGGTGTCGGGAGGTGACGGCAGGGGGGAATGAGGTCGGATCTGGTGGATGCCCTGCCGCAACGGGTAGTTGGTGCGCCTCGGGGATACCCATACCTCCAAACAGCTTCGGGCCGCTGACAGGTCGACTGTCGATTTCCGATCGCGGGCCCGCGTGCGCGGCGCCGGGACGGCGAGCGAACGGCGGCCGCGTGGTTCACTCCGTCGGCGGCTCGCTGAAGATCGACGGCTGCGTGCCGTCCAACAGCAGTTCCGTGTACCGGGCGAACAGCCACGCGACGGCGTTGAGGAGATGGAGGACGACCAGTCCGACGAGGACGCCGACGGCCGAGACGACGAGCGCCGACGGCAGCGAGTCGACGTACACCGACACCAGTTCGCCGTCGGTAATCGACAGCGGAATCGGGGAGGTCAGGTCGACGGCCCAGTCCTCGTGCTGGTAGGTGAGCTCGGGGACGACCTCGATCGGGTCGGCGATGTGGATCCCGACCAGCTGGTTCCGGTAGTGAAGCGGTGCGGCGACGAGGACGTACGTGAACGCAAACCCCATGATGCCCGCGATAAACGAGCCGAGTCCGAACACGAACTTGCTAAACAGGTAGCCGATCCCTTTCCACGTCCCCCGATCGAAGACGAGCCGGCGGGCCCGCTCCCGGACGCTGCCGGCCGGCTCGCTGGTCCGGATGTCCGCACCGAGCAACCGCGTCGCCAGCAGTCGCTCGAGGGCGGTCAGTTCGATCGACGCGAACAGGACGCCGGCCACGAGCGGGCCGCCGATACACACCAGGACCAACGAGAGCGGAATCCCGGCGATAAGCAACGCGATCGGCTCCGTCATGGCCATATCGACGACCGCGAACCCGAGCCCGATCGGGATCGCCGCGCCGGTCACGAGGACGGTGAAGTAGCCGATCCCGAGCGGGAACGACAGCAGCAGGTACGCGATGTTGGCGTAGGTTTGCTTGCGGGCGACGACGCCGAAGAACCAGCGGCTCCAGGCGCGGACGCGGTCGAATACGGTTCCGACTGTCGTACGTGCTGAAGTCATGGGTGTGGATGTCATGTCGAATCGGGCCTCCTGAACGAGCGAACGATCGCGAGCAGTCCGAACAGGTGCGAGAGAGTGACGACGAGCAACACCGTCGCGTCCGTCGCGTCGGTGCCCCAGTCGACCGCGTACGACGAGACGAACGGCACGACCGTGAGGAAGGCGATGCCGACGGCCAGAAACAGCATCGGCCGACTGTCGTTTCGCGCGTACCCCCGATAGGCCGTCCACGCCACGACCGTTCCGAGCGCGGCGCTTGTCAGCCCCGTCAGGAAGATCGTCGTCGCCTCGTCGAGCCCGAAGACGGTCGTCTCGAGCGCGGCCGTCGCGAGCTCGGCCCCGGTCATCGCTCCCACCTCGCGCCCGCTCGAGCGGCTCGAAGGGTGTCGGTCACGGCCGCCCGTAGACGGTATAGAGGATCGCGACCAGCCCCGCGATCTCGCTGCTCGTCGCGAGGACGGACGTCGTCACCGACGATGCACCGAGCAGCGTCGGCAACAGGAACCGAAGGACCGTCGGCACCGCGGCCAGCAGCGTGATCCCGAGCGCGAGCCACAGCAGGGGCTTTCGACGGACGTCCCGGTAGCCGTCGTAAGACCGTTTTGCGATCCAACACGCGATCACGAACGCGGTCGCCTGCCCGAGGAAGACGGCGACGGCGATCGCCGTCGTCCCGCCCTCGCTTTCGACCGTTTGCAGCAGTGGTCCGAACATGGCGATCACAGGTCCTCGAACAGCCGGGTGAACCGGTCGGCGGGGTCCTCGTCGCGGCGGTACACGTCCATCTCCATCGAGCCCTCGGCGATCTCGATCGCCACGCGCTCGAGTCGCGTGCTGTAGGTCTTGTAGTGGTGTCCATCGGGATCGAGTTCCTGATACTCGTCGAGGAACCCCTGGTCCGCGAGCCGCTCGATCCGCCGGTAGATCGTCGGCGGCGATGCGTCGCAGCGTTCGGTGAGGCGGTCGACGGACATCGGTTCCTCGCTGGCCGCGATGAGGATGCGACGCGCGTACTCGTCGTCGAGTAAGGCGAGTACTTCCTCGTCCTCATCGTCGGTCATTCGATCGTTCGTATGACAGGACGATATAAAAGACCCCACAGTTTCCGACCGTGAAACCGTGGTTCCAGCACTATACACGTACCCGCTGTAGCCTCGCTCGAGATGGTTGCCATCGAAACAACCGGTCTGACCAAGGAGTACGGCGATCTCACCGCCGTCGACGACCTGAACCTGACCGTCGACGACGGCGAGGTGTTCGGCTTCCTCGGCCCCAACGGGGCGGGGAAGTCGACGACGATCAACATGCTACTCGACTTTGCGCGGCCGACCGCGGGGTCGGCGACGGTACTCGGCTACGACGCACAGGCCGAGGCCGACGCGATCAGCCCCCGCGTCGGCGTCCTCCCCGAGGGGTTCGACGTCTACCCGCGGCTGTCCGGCCGCCGCCACATCGAGTTCGCCGCCAAGACGAAGGGGGCCGACGACGACCCCGACGAACTCCTCGAGCGGGTCGGGCTCGACCCCGCGGACGCCGAGCGGCCGGCCGGCGACTACTCGAAGGGGATGCGCCAGCGGCTCGCGACCGGCATGGCGCTGGTCGGCGACCCCGACCTGCTGATCATGGACGAGCCCTCCGCCGGGCTCGATCCCCGCGGTATCCGCGAGATGCAGGACCTCGTCCGTCGCGAGTCCGAGCGCGGGACGACGGTCTTCTTCTCGAGTCACATTCTCGAACACGTCGAGGCGGTCTGTGACCGTGTCGGCGTGTTGAACGAGGGCGAACTCGTCGCCGTCGATACGATCGCGGGACTGCGCGAGGAACTCGGTGGCGGCGCGACGATGACGCTGACGTTGGCCGATCGGAGCGCGGCCGACGTCCGCGACCTCGTCCACGACCTGGCCGGGATCACCGACGTGACCGCGTCCGGGCGCACCCTCGAGTGTACGGTCACCGAGCCGGCCGCGAAGGCCGACGCTGTGACCGCCGTCGCCGGCGCGGGCGTTTCGATCGACGACGTGCGGATCGAGGAAGTCTCCCTCGAGTCGCTGTTTACCGCCCTGACGACCGGCGACGCGGCCGAGAACGAGGGGATAACGGGGACGGCCGAGGCGGACGCGACCGCGGTCGAACCGGGGGTGTCTCGATGACAACACACATTCCGACCGTCGCCCGCAAGGAGTTCGACGACGCCGGTCGATCGAAACTTCTCTGGTCGCTGATCGGGCTGCTTGTCGGGCTGGTCGCGATCGGCTACACCGCGATCTGGTACACGACCGACGACGTGACCGCGGCCGAGGTGCTGAACTTCCTCGGGCTCCCGCTGCAGGTGATCATTCCGATCGCCGCGCTGATCGCCGGCTACATGGCCGTCGTCGGCGAGCGCCGATCGGGCAGCATCAAGCTCCTGCTCGGCTTGCCGCCGAACCGGACCGACGTCGTGTTCGGCAAACTGCTGGGCCGCACGGCGGTCGTCGGGGTGGCGGTCGGTCTGGCCTTCCTCGCGTCGCTCGTCCTCGGGGGCGTCCTCTTCGGCTCGGTGCCGTTCGCCGACTGGCTGGGCTTTGCCGCGGTCTCCCTGCTGTTCGGGACGACGTTCGTCGGACTCGCGGTCGGCGTCTCCGCGGCCGTCTCCTCGCGGGGCAAGTCCATGGCCGTCGTCGTCGGACTCTACATGGTGTTCGTCGCGCTCTGGGAACTGCTCACTGCCGGCCCGTACTACCTCCTCTACGACGAGGGGCCGCCGATCGAGGCCGAAACGTGGTTCCTTCTCCTCGAGCAGTTCAACCCCATCTTCGCGTATACCAACCTGGCCAGCAGCGTCGTCGAAGGGACGATCTATCCTTTCCAGTTCCAGTACGGCCTGCAGTCGCCGGAGGCCTATCAGATGACGCCCGCCGAGCGGTTCCCGGGCGACGCACCGTTTTATCTGCAGGACTGGTTCGGCGTCGTCGTCATGCTGGCCTGGCTGGCCGTGCCCGTCGCGATCGGCTACTATCGGTTCAAGCGAACCGATCTCTAAGCGCTCGAGCCGACGGCTCTCCGGACGAACCTTCCGCAGAAATCTCCCGCTGACGCTCGTTCCGTCCCGATCGTAGCGGTCCCCGCTGACACCCGACCCGGACGCCCTACTGCATCCGCAGCAACTGCGCGTGCAGCGTCGTCCCCACCTCGAGGACGTTCGCCTCGTCGATAAAGCCCTCCTCGACGGCGAGTTCGACGGCGCGGGTACCGACGATGTTGGCCACGTCGGCCTGCGCGAGGCTCTCGACGACGGCGTCCTCTTCCACCGCGTCGCCGCCGTAGAACTCCTCGGTGACGGTCAGCGAGAGGTCGCCCTCCTCGAAGGTCTCACCCAGCACGTCCTCGTCGCAGACCGCAACCAGCAGCCCCTCCTGAGTGTCGCGCTCGTTGACGATCATCCGATCACTCGAGTTCCCACTCGCGATCCTCGTCCTCGTCGCCGGTGCCGAGGTCGCCCAGTCCCAGGTCCTCGAGGCCGATGTCGCCCTGCTGGGGGCGGGACTGCCGGCCGGTCCCGAGTCCGGGCTGGCCGCCGGCTCCCGGCCCGGCACCCATGCCGCCGGGGCCGCCCCGACCGCCGCCGAGGGTTTCCTTGCGGTCGTCCATCATCTCCTGTTCGGCCCGCTCGCGCATCTCGTTTGCCTCCTCGGCGATCTCCTCGGCCTGATCGAACTCGCCGAGTTCCTCGAGGATCTCGGCTTTCTCCTCTAAGACCTTCGCGTTGCGCAGGCCCAGCCGGATCGCGTTGTCGATGCAGTGTAAGGCCTCCTCGGAGAGGCCCCGCTCCGAGAGGAAGAACGCGCGGTTGAACCAGCCGGCGGCGAAGCGTTCGTCGATCTCGATGGCGCGCTCGGCGTGTTCGAGCGCCTCGGTCGTCTCGCCGAACTCCCAGAGCGCGTAGGCGAGGTTCGTCTCGGCGGTGGCGGCGTGTTCGCTCTCGTCGTCGATCCGCAGCGCCTCGCGGTGGGCCCCGATCGCCTCGTCGTACTCCTCGAGTTCGGCGTGGGCGACGCCCTTGTTGACCCAGGCCTCCTGCTCCAAGCGCTCGTCCTCGGCGTAGCGGGCGGTCCGCTCGAAGGCCTCGGTGGCCTGCTCGTAGCGGTTGATCTGCATGTAGTTCAGGCCGACGTCGAGCAGTTCGGTGGCGTCGACCGCGTCCGAATCGATGTTGTGTTTATCCAGCGTGTCGGTGACGACGCGGGAGTCGACGGGATCGACCTTCGAGGGGTCGACGCCGAGTTCCGGCGGATCCAGATCGAACTCCTCGTAGGGATCGCCGAAGCCCTCGCCCTCGGAGAACTGATGGTCGCGATCGTCGTCTCGGTCAGTCATTAACAGGAATTGGCGGCGGCGACTGTTAAGGGCTGCGACCCGGGTAGCGACGGGGCTCGAGCCGTCAGATTCGCTCGCCGAGCCGTCTGGTCACGCCCCGTAGCGACTGGGTCACGGCCGCCGGATGGGGGAGCCCGAGCCGGTACCGGACCCGGTCCTGACGCTTGAACGGCTCGAACACGCCGGGCTCCTCGAGGTCCCAGACTCGCGCCCGCGAGCAGCGGGCTCCGCGGCGGTCGAGGACGGCGTTTGCCGCCCGTCGGCCGGCCTCGTTGGCCGACTCCATCGAGGCCAGATCCGAGTTCGTCCGCACGTAGTCGCTGGCCAGCGCGAGGTTCCGGACGCCGATGTCGGCCGGCGGCCGGTTCCGGAGCGAGCCGACGGTGTTGATCAACAGCGGCGACCGGTTCTCGACGCCGTCGTCCGTTTCGACGATCGACGGATCGAGGAACCAGTCGACGAGATGGTCGTCCCGCAGTCGCTCGTTGGGGCCGTTCAGATGGGCTTTCAGTTGCGCCCAGATCTCTTCGGCGATTTCCTCCCGGGTACACTCCCTCGCCGGCTTCTCGTGGCGGATTCCCGGCGTGTCCCAGTCGGAGGCGATCACCGAGAGGACGCCCTCGACCCCGTCGGGTCCGCGCCCCTCGAGGGCGTCGTCGGTCCAGAACTGCCGCTGGGAGATCGAGGTTAGCGCCCACGGGGCGTCCGCGTAGACCTGGTGGCCACGCGTCAGTTCGACGTCCTCGGTGAGGTAGAACTGGATCCCGTTCATCCAGGCCGTCTCGAGGCGCTCGATCCGCCCCAGCTCCGGCGCGGCCCGGCGCAGTTGGGGCGTGACGAACTCGGGGGCGACCTCGACCGGCACCGCCAGCACGTAGTCGTCGGCCGCGACCGTTTCGCCGTCGGCCAGCGTGGCCCCCGCGATCCGCCGGCCGTCGAACTCGAGGGCCCGTGCGGGCGTCTCCGGCCGGAACTCGACGCCCAGCGACTCGAGGTGACGGATCCAGGGATCGATCCAGGCCTCGTTCGTCGGCGCGTTCAGGATCCGCTCGGTCGGCGCGGTCGGATCCAGCTGGCCGAACAGCAACTGCAGATAGATCGTGCCGACGGTCCGGGCGCTGCCGACCTGCGGTCGGAGCGCGACCAGCGCTTGCGTGGCGTAGGCGAGCCGATCCCGGAACTCCGGCGAGCGGTTCTCGGCGTCGATGAACTCCCACCACGAGATGTCGTCGAGTTCCCCCTCGCGTCGCTTCCGACAGGCCGTCAGCAGGTACAGCAGTCGCTCGAGGAGGTACCGGACGTCCTCGCGGGGCAGGTCCTCGGCGAAGGCCGGGCGCAGCGCCTCGAGCCAGCCCCGGACCGAGTCGGGCGTTGTCGTCTCGGCGATCCGTTCCTGACCGTCGGTACTGGCGATCAGCGTCGCCTCGGTCTCGACGAGGTTGTCCGCGACGACCCCGTCGCCGGCGGGGATCCGCTCCATCGTCTCGACGACGTGCCGGTAGAACGCCGGGAAGAACCGAAAGCCGTGTTCGCCCTGCAGCGCGTCCGGCTCGTCCGTGATCGGCATCGAGCGCGCTTTGCCGCCGAAGCGGTCGTTGGCCTCGAAGACGGTCACCTCGAGTCCCCGATCGGCGAGTTCGTGGGCCGCGGTGAGGCCGCCGATCCCGCCGCCGAGGACGGCTACGTCGGTCATTACCCTCTCTGGGGTCCCAGCCGTCATAACGCGACCCCCTAACTACGAACTGTCCGGGGCGGACGCCGCCGGTTCGGGCACCCGTCACGCTTGAGTGGCCCGCCGACGAGGCTCCGCGTATGCGACTGTTCGCCAGCGTCGACCTCCCCGACGACCTCGCCGAGCCCGTCGCAGACCTGCAGGCCGCGTTCGACGACGCCAGCGGCCTCGATGTCACCGACCCCGAACAGGCCCACGTCACGATGAAGTTCCTCGGTGACGTGGACGAGGATCGGCTGCCCGCCCTCGAGCGGGCACTCGAGACGGCGGTCGCCGACGCCGGAGTCGACCCCTTCACGGTTCGCTACGGCGGGCTGGGTGTCTTCCCGAGCCTCGAGTACATCAGCGTCGTCTGGCTAGGCGTCGCGGACGGCAGCGAGGAGCTGACCCGGCTGCACGAGGCCATCGAGGACCGAACGACGGCGATGGGGTTCGACGCCGAAGACCACGACTTCACGCCGCACGTCACGCTCGCCCGGATGACCCACGCCGGCGGGAAGGAACTGGTCCAAGAACTCGTTGAGGAGCGCGACCCGACGATCGGCGAGGCCCGCGTCGACGAGGTCCGACTCACCGAGAGTTCCCTCACCGACGAGGGACCGGTCTATTCGACCGTGGCGTCGTTCCCGCTCGGATGAGGCTGATGTCGATCGTGCTTCCCGTCATCTCTATTGGGGACCGTATTGAAAAACTCAACTCTGCATATAAATCGTAAAGCAACTACTATACTTATCTATCTCTTTGACAGTCTATTCCGACTTTCATAGTTCGAAATCATCTTAATCCGCTTTTCAGTAGGCGGATGTGTTCGAAATAGCCGCGATTCAAATCGTAACAAAGGCCTTCGTATTGACCAGAAGAACGGTTTGGTGTCTCCTTCGTACCAGTAATCCAACAATTCTTCCCGGTTGTACGACTCGAATGGGAGGATCGAGAGCGATGATACTGCACGTGCATTCCGTAGGTCCTGAGAGGGCGTCTCCTGAATCTGCTGGTCGAGTGTTCGAAGTGCACTCGCTAACGGTGCACCTGAGCCAAGTACCTCGACGGCTGCTTTGTCTGCTGCGAGTTCTCGAGTTCGAGAGCACACAGTGATGATCGCCTTCGTGACCGGTACCACTGCACGGCCAACAGCTCCCAGAATGATTGCAACGGGGACCCGGTGTCGAGCTAGATCCCGCGTTCGAGCGGCGATCCCAGCCGAGAGTATCATCGGTACTGAAACGATCGTCATGACCGTTGCATCACGGTTCTTTACGTGTGCCAGTTCGTGAGCGATTACAGCCTCGAGTTCAGCTGCATCGAGGGTGTCGAGTAATCCCTCAGAAAGAATCAGCCGGCTGTTCGTTGGTCGAACACCGATAACCATTGCCTCGGGTGCCAAACTATCTGAAATTGAAATAGTAGGTGCTGGCATCCCGAATATCGATGAAACTCGATTTACAGTGGCATAGAGTTCAGGATATTCTTCGACCGTCACTGGTGTCGCAGTTGCCGCTTGCTCGATTTCCCTCGTTCCACGACACTCGAGGACGATGATCCAGAGGAGTAATAGAATTGTTGGAACAGTTGAAAGAAGCATCGCAGTGGAAAGGGATGTCCGAGCAAACAAGAAAAAGCCGACAAATACTGCCCATAGAGCGCCAACAAATCCGACAATAGCCACGAACAATAGTAGCAATGAACAGATCATCCTCAAAACGAGGACTTGTTCCACCGACCAGCGCATTAGTTTTCCTTTGGAAATCCTCTTGTGTATCTATTACGGTCTTCTCGACGGAGACGGTAGGTAATACTGGCTGTCTCTAATTCGTGATACTGTCTCTCAACATAAGCGGAGTACTCGTCATATCGATGCTGACTGGCAGAATCCCGTCGCGACCGTCCTCGATCCACAGTCTCTACAAGATGGACAAGATTTTAAGCCACCGCGGGCTACGTCCGGCTACTATGGGTAAGAAATCGAAGGGCAAGAAAAAGCGACTTGCCAAACTCGAGAACCAGAACAGCCGCGTGCCGGCCTGGGTCATGATGAAGACGGACATGGAAGTCCAGCGCAACCCCAAGCGACGCAACTGGCGGCGCAACGACACTGACGAGTAACGATGAGTGCAAGTGATTTCGAGGAACGCGTCGTCACCGTTCCCCTGCGAGACGTCAAGAAGGGCGCGAACCACGAGGCCGCCGACTACGCGATGCGACTGGTCCGCGAACACCTCGCGAAACACTTCGCGGTCGAGGAAGACGCCATCCGACTGGACCCCTCGATCAACGAGGAAGTCTGGTCGAACGGGCGCTCGAACCCGCCGCGAAAGCTTCGCGTCCGCGCGGCCCGCTTCGACGAAGAGGGCGAAGCGGTCGTCGAAGCCGAGGTCGCCGACTAAACTTGCAGCGCCTCGCCTTCGCCGGGTCGTCCTACGTGGGCGTCTTCGCCCGTGCGACCGACTCGTGCGTACTCGTTCGCCACGATGTCGACGACGACGTCGTCGCCGACCTCTCAGACGAACTCGAGGTCCCCGCCGTCCGGACGACCGTCGGCGGCTCCTCGACGGTCGGTGCCCTAGCGACGGGTAACGAGAACGGCCTGCTCGTCAGCTCCCGGGTCCTCGAGTACGAACGCGACGAACTCGAGGACGAACTCGACCTGCCCGTCGCCGAACTGCCCGGCAACATCAACGCCGCCGGGAACGTCGTCCTCGCGAACGACTACGGGGCCTACGTCCATCCGGACCTGCCCCGCGAGGCGATCGGGATCGTCAAGGACACCCTCGAGGTCCCCGTCGAACGCGGCGACCTCGCCGGGGTCCGGACCGTCGGTACCGCCGCGGTGGCGACCAACACCGGCGTCCTCTGTCACCCGAAGGCCACCGACGCGGAACTCGACGCGCTCGAGGAGGCCCTGGACGTTCGGGCCGACGTCGGCACGGTCAACTACGGCGCGCCGTTGGTCGGCTCCGGCCTGATCGCCAACGAGGCCGGCTACGTCGTCGGCGAGGACACGACCGGCCCCGAACTCGGCCGGATCGAGGACGCGCTTGGCTATCTCGACTGACGGTCAGTCCTCGCGATTTCGATTCTCACGTCTTCTCGAGCGGCCGCGACCGACGCCGCTTGACGCCGGTATTTCGTCTTCTCGAGACTGCTCCCGACCGATATTTATAATTACTCGGTAACGAGTACACTCTGTATGGTCTGGCAGGATTTGCTCTTCATGGCCGGTAGTCTGCTCTCGGTGGTCTTTCTCGCGCCCGCGCTTCGGGACGTAAACGCGCGGATCCCTCTCGCGACGAGCGTTCCCAAAATGGCGCTGGGCGGCGTCTACGCGTTCACGTTCGCGACGATGGGCATGTCGCTGGCCGCGGTCGGCCTCCTCGCAACCGGGCTCATGTGGGGGCTGCTCGCGGCGTACCGATCGCCGTCGGCGACCGCGTCCTCGCGCGCTCGCTCGCGCGCCCCGGTCGCGCCCGACTCGATCGCACGCGACGAGCAACGGCCGCGTCGGTGACTCGAGGACTGACCTTACTGCCGTTCGAACCGATGGAGGACGACCTCGCTGTCGTCGTCCCACTCGAAGTTCTCGTGGGCGTGTTCGAGCATGCGTCGATACCCCTCGAGATCGTCCACCCCTTCGGCGCGGGCGTCCTCGTCGGTCAGGTCCCCGAGCGTTCGCTCGCGGACGGCGGTCACTTCGAAGGTCGTGCCGTCGATCGCGAACGTATCGCCCTCGTCGGCGTACTGCTGGCCGCGGTGGATCTGGGTGACCTCGCCCTCGAGGGCCTGTTCTCGCATTCGCTCGCTGGGCAGCAACTCGCCGGGATCGAGTTCGCTCATGGGGTCGGGTTCGACCGCCCGTCGGAAAACGCTTGACCCTTCGCTCGTGGGGAATGTCGGGGATGGGACGCTCGTTCCGCCAGCTCGCGTCGGCCGCCGGCCGTCGAATGGGAAGGGAAGATTCTTCCGACTGCCTGCCGGAGGGATAGGCATGAGTCAATTTACGGTCAGTGGTCGATTCAAGAGCCGCGACGGTTTCGCGGAGTTCGAGACGACCATCGACGCCGAAAACGAGAACGTCGCTCGCGAACACGCCTACACCCAGCTCGGAAGCCAGCACGGGCTCAAACGTACCGAGATCGAACTCGAGGAGGTATCCCAATAATGGGTCAGCAGCAACTCCAGCAGCTGTCCCAGGAGCTTCAGGAGATCGAAGAACAGATCGAGGGCCTGCAGGCGAACGTCGAAGCCCTGCGACAGGAACAGACCGAGGTCGACGAGGCCATCGAAGCGATCGAAACCCTCGAGACCGGCTCGACGGTCCAGATGCCGCTGGGCGGCGGTGCCTACCTGCGAACGACGATCGAGAACATCGACGAAGTCATCGTCGACCTCGGCGCCGACTACGCCGCGGAGTTCGAGGAGGGAGACGCCGTCGACGCCCTCGAGAACAAGAAGGATCACCTCGACGACCAGATCGACGAACTCAACGAGGAGATCGCGGAACTCGAGACCGAGAGCGACGAACTCGAGCAGCAGGCCCAGCAGCTCCAGCAGCAGGCGATGCAACAGCAGATGCAGGGGATGGGCCAGGGCCAGCCCGACGAGTAACGCGGCGCAGTACGTTTATCGCCATCCATGTTCGATAACCTGAAGGACAAGCTCGGAAGCTTCCGCGACGACGCCGAAGAAGCCGCCGAGGAGAACGTCGAGGAGGTCGACGAGGCCGACCTCGAAGCGGACGAACTCGATGACGCCGAGGCCGACGCGGACTCGACGGACTCGAGCGACGCGACCCCGTCGGACCCGGCCGATTCAGCGGACGCGGAAGCCACCGATACTACCGCCGACGCCGAGACGGCGGCGCCGGCGTCCGCCGCGGTCGAGCCGGACGCGGCGGTCACGGCCGAGTCGGAACCGGAGTCGACGACCGAATCCGCCACTGCGGACGCGACCGAATCCGCGGGCCAGGAGCCGGCGATCGATCCCGACCGCGAGGCCGACGACGCCGAGTCGGCCCCGGACGAGGAATCGGCCGTCGATGAGGGGGCCACGGCGGACGACGAAGACGACGACGGCGGCCGGACCGGGCTCGGCGCCAGAGCCCGCTCGCTCTTTTCGGGGTCGTCCGACGATTCCGAATCCGATGCCGACGAAACCGGCTCCGACGACGATCCGGCCGACGCCGCGACGCCGGACGAGGCGTCGGCCGAGACGACGACGGTCGACGACCCGGCCGCCGAAACGGCGGTCGACGAGGCCCCAGTCGGCGGGGACGCCGACGAGACCGCGGATGAGGCCGATACCGACGAGGACACGGAAACCACCGACAACGGCGGGACCGGCTTCGGTGCGAAGGCCAAGTCCCTCGTCAAGGGGAAGTTCGTCATCGAGGAGGAAGACCTCGAGGGCCCGCTACACGAACTCGAGATGGCCCTGCTCTCCAGCGACGTCGAGATGGGCGTCGCCGAGGAGATCCTCGACAACATCCGCGACGAACTGGTCGGGGAGACTCGGACCTTCACGACCTCGACCGGCGAGGTCGTCGAGGACGCGCTGCACAACGCAATCTATGACGTGATCAGCGTCGGCCAGTTCGACTTCGACGAGCGCATCGCCGAGGCCGACAAGCCGGTCACCATCGTCTTCACTGGCGTCAACGGCGTCGGGAAGACCACCTCGATCGCCAAACTGAGCCGTTACTTCGAGGAGCGGGGCTTCTCGACGGTGATGGCCAACGGCGACACCTACCGCGCCGGTGCCAACGAGCAGATCCAGGAACACGCCGACGCGCTCGACACGAAGCTCATCAGTCACGAACAGGGCGGCGACCCCGCCGCGGTGTTG
Organism: Natrinema mahii; assembly: GCA_000690595.2. Taxonomy (GTDB): domain Archaea; phylum Halobacteriota; class Halobacteria; order Halobacteriales; family Natrialbaceae; genus Natrinema; species Natrinema mahii. The sequence goes on from JHUT02000003.1 coordinate 99,628, forward strand.
TACGACGCCGTCGAGTACGCCGAGGCCAACGACGTCGACGTCGTGCTGGGCGACACCGCCGGTCGGCTCCACACCGACGAGGGCCTGATGGATCAACTCGAGAAGATCGATCGCGTCGTCGGGCCGGACATGACGCTGTTCGTCGACGAGGCGGTGGCCGGCCAGGACGCCGTCAACCGCGCCCGGGAGTTCAACGACGCCGCCGAGATCGACGGCGCGATCCTGACGAAGGCCGACGCCGACTCCAACGGTGGCGCGGCGATCTCGATCGCCCACGTCACCGGGAAGCCGATTCTGTTCCTCGGCGTCGGGCAGGGATACGACGACTTAGAGCGGTTCGATCCCGACGAGATGCTCGATCGGCTGCTCGAAGACGAGGAGTAACGTCGACCCATGCTTTCTTTGCCGCTGGACCCTCGAAATCGGTTACCCGAGGATTCAACGACTGAACAGCGATTGCGTCGATTTCATGTCGGCCGACGCCGACTCCAACGGCGGTGAGCCGAGCGAAGCGAGGCGATCCTCGTCGGACCGGAGGTCCGACGTTGGCGCGGCGATCTCGATCGCCCACGTCACCGGGAAGCCGATTCTGTTCCTCGGCGTCGGGCAGGGATACGACGACTTAGAGCGGTTCGATCCCGACGAGATGCTCGATCGGCTGCTCGAGGAGTCGTAGCCGGACCCGTAGCGGGGGGCGGAGCGTTCGTTCTTTCAGAAGACACTTATTGTTTGTTTGAGTAGTTGGCGTATGAACCGTCCTCGCTCTCGCCGCGGGCTCCTCGCGTCGGTCGTCACGACCGTCGCGGTCACGACGGGCGGTTTCGAGTACACCTCCGGCGGGCCGACCGGCCCGCCGCTGGATTCCGGAACCGTCCCGGCGGACTGGTTCGAGTGTGACGAAGTCAGCCGTCCGGACCCCGAGCCGCCGGACGGCGGCACGCTCGAGCCGCGGACGTACCCGTCGTCGCCGTCGTCGATGGACGTTGACATGGTCGAGTACGTCACGGGGTTCGAGCGGACGTATCGACACAACGCGTTTCTCAGTCAGTACGGAGCCGCGGCACGGACCGTCGACCTTCGCCGGACGGACGGACGGGCAAGCGCCGTCGGATCGGCGACGACTCCGGACGCGGTCATGGTCGCGATCCGGTACGACCTGACGACCGGGACCGGCCGGTCGAGTACCGACTCCCGCGACAGGTGGGACATTCGAGTCGTCTATTACGTGGACGAGAACGTCGTCCTTCGGTCCCGGTACCACGGCGTCGCCGAGGAGTTGCACTTCGAGCCCGACCCCCGTACGCAGGGCGAACTCGTCGCCTGTTTCGACTGACCGGAGACTGTCCCCGCTCCGAGCCCCGGCGTCGCCGGCGGCCTACCGTATCAGAAAATATCGCCGCTACCGACGACGCGTTGCTCCGCGGTGTCGTCCCGAACCCGCTCGTGTCGGTGTCCTGCTGACGGTTTCCGTCCGGCCCCCGCATCGTTGGCGTTCCGTCGGGGCAATATTTACTGGTGGAAACGACCCACGTCATGATTCGCCGAGTTACGGGGGTGTATAGGCACGGGGTCGTATTACCCGCTAAACAATGGTCTTTGAAGAGAGTGCGACCGCTCGAGCGGCTGCCGACCGGCGGTGGTCCCGATGAATACGGTCGAGCAGCACAAACAGGAGAAACATCCCCTCGACGTCATCGACGACGTCTACGACTACGCCGACGAGGAACTTTCCTTCGAGGAGATCGAAGCGCGCGCCGGCGGCGGTGAGTGGGAGCGTCTGAAGTGGGCCGGCATGTACGCCCAGAAGCAGGAGGGCTACTTCATGATCCGGACCAAGGTCCCCGGCGGGAAGCTCACGCCGGAGCAGGCCGAGGTCATCGGCGAGGTCACCGACGACCTCGCGGTCGCCCCCGAGGAGTACGGCGGCGAGGAACAGAACGAACTCTGGGGTGATGCCTACCTCGACATCACGACCCGACAGGACATCCAGAAACACTGGATCCGCGTCGAGGACGTGCCCGAGATGTGGGACCGCTACGACGAGGTCGGCCTGACGACGGTCCAGGGCTGCGGTGACTCGGCTCGAAACGTCCTCGGCTGTCCCGCGGCCGGCCTCGACGACCACGAGTGTTTCAACGCGCAGCCGGTCATCGAGGCGGTCTCGGACTTCTTCACCGAGAACCGCGAGTACGCCAACCTCCCCCGGAAGTTCAAGATCACGATCACGGGCTGTGCCCACGACTGCGCCCAGTCCCAGATCAACGACGTCGGGCTCGTCCCCGCGAAGAAGGAGATCGATGGGGAGTACCTCTACGGTTTCCACGCCCGCGTCGGCGGCGGCCTCTCCGACGGCCCCCGGATGAGTTCCGAACTCGACGCCTTCATCAGGCCCGAGGACGCCGTCGAGTTCTGCCGTGCCGTCGCCCAGACGTTCAAGGAACTGGGCGACCGGAACAACCGCGGCGTCTGTCGCATGCGGTATCTCGTCGAGCAGTTGGGCCCCGAGAAGTTCGAGGAGGCCGTCCGCGACCGCTGTACGATCGACCTGCCGACAGGCGGCCAGAACCTGACCGTCGGCTATCAGGGCGATCACGTCGGCGTCCACGAGCAGAAACAGGACGGGCTCAACTACGTCGGCTTCAACGTCATCGCCGGCCGCATGGGCGGCGACGAGTTCGCGGAAGCCGCCCGCGCCGCCGAGACGTACGGGACCGAAGACGCCTCCGTCCGCCTCGCGACCGACCAGAACTTCCTGATCACGCACATCCCCGACGAGCACGTCGACGACCTGCTGGCGGAGCCCTTCGCCCAGGAGTACAGCCCCGATCCGGGGCCGTTCTCGCGGGGCGCAGTCGGCTGTACGGGCAACGAGTTCTGTAACTACGCCATCATCGAGACCAAAAAGCGGACCAAGCGCTGGGCCCGCGAACTCGACGACCGCATCAACGTCCCCGACGACATCGAGTCCATCCGGATGCACATGTCCGGCTGCTCGGCCTCGTGTGCCCAGCCCCAGATCGCCGACATCGGCTTCCGCGGCGAGACGGTCAAACTCGAGGACGAAGACGGCGACGACATCGTCGAAGGGATGGACTTCGGCCTCGGCGGTTCGCTGGGGGCCGACAACGAGTTCCTCGACTGGGTCGAGAGCGCCGTGCCCGCCGACTCCGTGATCCCGGCCCTCGAGCAACTGTTCGAGGCCTACAGCGAGGACCGCGACGACGACGAGCAGTTCTACGAGTGGTGTCGCGGCGTCGACAACGCCGAACTGCGCTCGATCATGCAAGGGGCCGACGCGCCGGTCGCGCGGGGTGTTGCGCATGGGGACTAACGGCGACGAATCCCGGTTCCCGCATGTTCCGGAGTCGGACGACGATGACGACGCCGTCGTCGTCCCCGACACCGAGGGCGGCGCGTCCCACTCCCGGGAGCACACCGACCACGCTCGAGAGGGCGCTATCGCGACCGACGGCGGCGCGAACGCCGAGGGCGATAGCTGCTCGCCGAACACCTGCACTTGCGGCGAGAAGACCGGTACCGACGCCGAGTCGGAGACGCCGCCGGTCGCCACCGACGGCGCAGGCGTGGCGAACGTCGACGAGATGGGCGAACTCGGCGACCTCGAGTTCACCGAGCCCGCCGAGGACGCCAGTCAGGACGTCTACGACGACGCGCCCGACACCCGCGTCGGGGTTCCCGAGGGGGTCGACCTCGAGACGCCGACGTACTCGATCCGCTCGCGGATGAACGACATCGAGACGCCGGACGAGAAGACCTGGTTCATGGAACTGGACGAGGCGGTCATCGACGAGGGCCGCTGTATCCAGTGTGGGACCTGTGTCGCCGCCTGTCCGTCGGACTCGATCGGGGTCGGCGACGACGGCCTGCCGGAACTGGTCAAGATGTGTACCGGCTGTTCGATGTGTTGGGACTTCTGTCCCCGCGGCGGCATGCGCTACGAGCGCCAGTGGAAGATCACCGGCGGCGAGGACAACGTCAAAGGCGCGGGCGACCCGATCACGGAGTTCTCGGCGAGGGTCGAAGACGACTGGACCGACGAGGCCCAAGACGGCGGCGTCGTCACCGGCGTCCTCGCGACGCTGCTCGAGGAAGGCGAGATCGACGGCGCGTTGATCGCCACCGAGAGCGAGGACGAAGCGTGGAAGGCCGAGAGCTACCTCGCGACCACGACCGAGGAACTCATCGCAAACGCCGGCACCGTCTACAACCAGACGCTGGCCCTTGGCAACCTCGATCTCGAGCAGTGGGCGCACAAGCTCCCCGACAAGTCCTGGGACGAGCTCAGTCTCGCGATCGTCGGCACGCCCTGTGAGATCGAGGGCATCCGCGCCCTGCAGGACTTCGAGTGGGACTATCAGGCCCAGAACGAGGGTATTCGGGCTGTGGACTACACGATCGCGCTGATGTGTACGAAGAACTTCAACTACCACAGTCTCATGGGCGAGCAGTTAGAGGAGCAACGCGGCATCTCGCCGTCGGAGATCGGCAAGATGGACGTCCTCGATGGCAAGATGATGGTCTACGACCACGACGGCGAGATGATCGTCGAGGAGGACATCGAGAACTTCCACGACGCCGCGCTCAAGGGCTGTGACGAGTGTGCCGACTTCACCGGCTTCTGTTCGGACATCACCGTCGGCTCCGTCGGCTCGAGCGATGAGTACTCGAGTGTCATCGTCCGCACCGAGCAGGGGATGAACGCCTGGGAGCTGACCGAGCCGAAACTCGATTACCACGATCTCGAGGACAAGTCGGCGGTCGGCAAGCTGCAGGGCTGGGACAAGAAGAAGGCCTTCGAGAGCTTGGAGCGACCCTTCGACCCCGACGCCCCGCGGTTCATCGAGTACACCGACCACGCCGAGAACTACGGCACGGCGCTGAATCCCCACGATCAGGGCCACTGAGCGGCCGCCTTCGGTCTTTTTCCGCCGTTGCGTCCGGTTCGTATCGCGCTCCGATTTCCCTGTGTCGGACTATCGTAGCCGCTGAAACGATTTACACACTGATCGCAACGCTGTCGTGCGATCAGGTGTGCAATGACGTTCAGCGGCTACGATAGCAGTCGATACGTTCGGAGCGGACGGGGCGGACGTCGCACGCTCGATATCGGGGGTGACAGTCATCGAACCGAAATATTCGTAACGGAACTCGTAGTGAATTGACGTATGAATAGAACGGATTGGTTCCTCGCGCTCATTACGTTTTTACTGGCCGTAATCGCCCTCGAAACCGTCTCCAACACGACGAACGAACTCTTCCGAGATATCGGTGGCAGTGTCTCGCTATTGGTGATCTTTCTCTTGCCACTCTATCTCCTCGCCCATCTCGTGATGACCCATCACGACGAACCGGACTGGTAGCTGAATCCGCTTTACTGACCGTGGTTTCGGAACCGTTCCGAATACGCGAGGGGGCTCTCTGCTGGTCCGTTCGGCTGCTCGAGTCAAAAGGGGGTGTAAGCCCCGGGTTCGCCGCCCCCAACGTCCCAATCGTGGCGCTTGCGGTGTCGGATCGGTCGGCGTGATCCACCTCCGGATCAGTGTCAGTTCCGGACGCGGACCATGACCAACTGTGGGAACAAGACGCATAGTCCTTGGCCCGACCTATGCATGGACGGCGCGCAGGCACGCGATCTCGAGTCACTCACCGCCTTCGGTCAGATCACGACGCCCGATTGCAGAACAGCGATCAGGGCGGTCAGTATCGGCACCGACAGCAGCGTCGTTAGGAGGACGCAGGTCGAGACGTACTCCGAGACGAGGACTCCCTCCGTCCGCGCGCCCTCTGCGAACTCGATGACCAACACCAGCGGCGTCACTGCGGCGGGCATGGCCGTCTCGAGGACGAACACGCGCGCGACGGTCGGATTTTCGAAGCCGATCGCCAGTGCGACGCCGAGCCCAACCACCGGCGCGACGACCGTCTTGAGCGCGGTCGCGGGCCAGGCCCGGGAGACCGCCGCGGCAGTGTCGGCCCGCGCGAGCTGGATCCCGAGGATGAGCAACATCAGCGGGATCGAGGCGTCGCCGACGAGTCGCAGGGTCTCCATCGCCGCGGTGTCGGCGGGCGGGACGACGCCCAGCGCCCGCGCACCCAGCGCGGCCGCGACGGCGTAGACCAGCGGGATGTAAAACACCCGGCGGACGCCCTCGAGGCCGGCGGACCCGCTGCTCCGGGAGGCGACGTAGACGCCGACGGTGTACAGCAGCACGGACTGGACCGAGAGAAAGAGGACGGCCGTCTGGCGGCCGACCGCGCCGAACGCGAAGTCCGAGACCGGGATCCCGAGGTTGCCGGAGTTGGTGAAGATCGCGACCAGTACCAGCCCGCTCAGGGCCGGTTCCCGTTCGCCGACGGCGCGGCCGGCCAGTTCCGCGACCGCCCACATCGCGGCCGTGAAGACGCCGATCCCGACCGTCACGCGCACCAGCGTCGCCGCCTCGAGTTCGGTGGTCGCGAGGCTATGAAAGACCAGTGCGGGCGCGAGGACGTAGATGACGGCGGTGTTCAGCGGCTCGGGGTCGACCTCTTTGACGGTCGCCAGCAGGTAGCCCACCGCCGCGATGGCGACGATCGGCCCGATCGCCGAGCCGAAGATGGCGAGCAAGTCGGCCATCGGTCAGCGCGCCCCCTCGTGTCGCGCTCGTGGGCTCGCGGGACTCGTCGATCGGTGGGCGGTCGCTCGCTGCATTCGCGGGCAGCTACTCGCCACGCGGGGTATGGTACTTGCGATGGCGGCGCGACGCCGGCCGCTGGGAGAGCGGTCCGCGTTCGTTCTTTAAGTGGTTCTGGTCACAAGGTGTAGATACGACGGGAGAACGGTCCATTCTCGAGGCAGTCACGACCGGCCAGCGACGCGTCCCGGTCGTCGCCGGAACGCCCGGCCGCGTCGTCGTCGCTTCGGCGGACTTATTCGCGACCGCACGGGAGCCACGACCATGCCTTCCGACGCTCGGATCCGCGTCGCGACGCCGGCCGACGCGGCCGCCGCGCGCGACATCTACGCGCCCTTCTGTGAGTCGACGGCGGTCACCTTCGAAGAGACCCCACCGACCGAGAGCGAACTGGCCGACCGGATCGAGTCCACCCTCGAGCGACATCCGTGGCTCGTCTGCGAACGCGACGGCGCGGTCGTCGGCTACGCCTACGCCGGCCCGCTTCGGAAGCGCCGCGCCTACGAGTGGGTCGTCGAACTGTCGGTCTACGTCGCCGACTCGGCCCGCGGATCCGGCGTCGGCCGCGGACTCTACGAGTCGCTGTTTACCGTCCTCGAGCGTCAGGGAATCCGCGACGCCTACGCCGTCACGACGGTCCCCAACCCCGAGACGGAGCGGTTCCACGAGTCGATGGGATTCGAGCGGCTGGTCGACTTCCCGGCGATCGGTTACACCCAAGACGAGTGGCAGGACGTGGCGTGGTGGCGGCGACCGCTGGCCGAGAAGTCCGAGTCGCCCGACCGGCCGCGGCCGTTTCCCGCGGTCCGCGAGGACGACGACTGGGAGTCGACCGTCCGGACCGGCGAAGACGCGCTCGAGCCCTCGCCGTAGCGCTCGGCCGCGCGATGGTCGGTCGCGACTGGGTTCGACCGACACCGCTTAGTGGCACTACCGACTGGTACCGCCCGTGAATCCCTCGAACTGGCGGACCTACCTCGTCACGCAGGCGTCGCTCTCCGACGGCCGGTCGACGCCCGAGATCGTCCGCGCGGCCATCGACGGCGGCGTCGACGCCGTCCAACTGCGCGAGAAGGACGCGAACGCTCGCTCGCGGTACGAACTGGGCCTCGAGCTACGCGAACTCACTGCCGAGGCGGGCGTCGACCTGCTCGTCAACGACCGGGTCGACATCGCGCAGGCGATCGACGCCGACGGCGTCCACGTCGGCCAGTCGGACCTGTCGGTCGGGGTCGCCCGCGACCTGCTCGGACCCGACGCGATCGTGGGCTGCTCGACGTCGACGGTCGCCGAAGCCCGCGAGGCCGACCGCGAGGGCGCGGACTACCTCGGCGTCGGGGCCGTCTACGGCACCTCCTCGAAGGACGTCGACGACGGAAAGGACGGGATCGGTCCGGAGCGGATCGCGGCGATCGCCGACGCCGTCTCGATCCCGGTCGTCGGCATCGGCGGCATCACGGCCGATAACGCCGGCCCGGTCGTCGAGGCGGGCGCGGCCGGCGTGGCCGTCATCAGCGCGATTACGGCGGCCTCCGATCCGGCGGCGGCGACCGCGGCGCTTGCCGAAACCGTCGAAACTTCGAAGGGAGTCGCCGACGGAGGTCGAGGCGCATGAGCGTTACCGACATCGCCGCCGCCGACCTCGCCGACGCCGTTCGGACCGTCCGCGAGACGGAGCCGCTCGTCCAGCACGTGACCAACACGGTGACGATCAACGACGTCGCGAACCTGACGCTGCACTGGGGCGGGCTCCCGGTGATGGCCGACTCCTTCGGCGACGCCGGCGAGATGACCGCCGCCGCACGCGCGCTCGTCATCAACATCGGGCAGGTGCCCGACGACCGCGTCGAGGCCATGCACGAGGCCGGCCGGAAGGCCAACGAGCGCGACGTGCCGGTCGTCCTCGACCCCGTCGGCCTCGGCTCGACCCCCTCGCGCGAGGCGGTCACTGAGAGCCTCCTCGAGGCGGTCGAGTTCGCCGCGATCAAGGGCAACTACGGCGAGATCAGCGCCCTGGCCGGTGTCGAAGCGAACGTCGAGGGCGTCGAGTCCGTCGGCGACTACGAGGCGATCGAGGCGACCGCTCAGTCGGTCGCCGACTCGACCGGCGCGGTCGTCGTCGCCTCGGGCGTCGAGGACGTCGTCGCCGACGCCGACGGCGCGGTTCGCCTGTCAGCCGGCCACGAGATGCTCGGCGAGGTCGTCGGCACCGGCTGCATGCTCGGCGCGACCGTCGGCACCTTCGCCGGCGCGCTCGAGGACCTCCGCGGGGCCGCCGTTTACGGGACGCTCGCGTTCGGCCTCGCCGGCGAGCGTGCGGCGGCGATGGACTACGCCGGCCCGGGCAGTTACCGGACGAACTTCCAGGACGCCGTCTACGGCGTCACCGGCGACGACCTCGAGTCGGCCGACCTCGCGGACCGGCTTGAACCGGTGCTGTAGACGACACGAACCCGTCGGTTCGACCGGTGTTCCCGATTTCCGGAACGTACTGCAACGATTTTAGTCCCGCCGGGCGAACCCGTTTGCATGGCTCGAGACGAACTCGAGAACGCGGCCGACGCCATCGAGGCGGCGGCAGCGGCCGCGGCAGACGACGAGGCACAGGAGCGACTCGAGAAGCAGGCGGCGAAGTTCGCGGAGTACGCGGACGCCGACCGCGGGCCGGACCACGGCCAGCTCGCCCGCCACGAACACATCTTAAACGACATCGCCGACGAGGAAGGCGGCGACGTCCAATCGAAGCTCGCGGACGCGCTCGAGTCGATCAGCGCGTTCCGGGAGACGGTCGAAGGCGTATAGGACGATCTCCGGTCGTGTTCAAGAACCGGCAGGAAATACCTTTTTCGACGGCGTCTGGACGGCAGCGGGTCGGTTTGCGCAGTGACCGGATAGTGGTTCGTCCGAGTCGGTCGGAGACAGCGGGCGTCCTGCTACCGTGGCGGCACGGAGTGTCCACACCCTCCCCAGCCGATTCGCTCGCTGCGCACGGCTCCCGTTGGTCACCGTTCACAATAGCGAGACCAGTCGTCAGCGCGCGCCACCGCATGGCGGCTGACCGGTTCGGCGGAACCCGCTAACAGACGGGCTTCGGGTTCGCGCCCATCCCCTCGAGCGTCTCGACGTACTCGTCGTAGGCGGCCTGGATCGCGCCGCTTGCGGCCTCCTGAGCGCGCTCCCAGTCGTCGTCGGTCTCGCAGACCTCGCCGAGGAGGTCCGTCGCGCGCTCGAGCTGGTCGTCCAAGTCCTCGCCAAAGCCGCGGAACAGGCTGGCCGTCTGGGGGTCGGCGTCGCCGACGAAGTAGCCGACGACCTGGTCCTTCGAGCGCTGGCTCGCGAGGATGCGGCCGACGAGCGCGCCGACGCGTTCGACGGTGTCCTCGCGGGCGCGCAGGTACTCGTGGAGCTGTGGCGTCTCGGTCGGTTCGTAGTCGTCGGCGGCGAGTTTCCCGTCGACGGTCTCGTAGTGGTCCTGCTCTTCCTCGGCCGTTTGCTCGAAGGCCGCGCGGGCCTCGTCGTCGGCCTCGTCGTCGGCCCACTCGAGGAAGGTTTGCCAGGCCGCGTACTCGGCGTCCGCCGTCGCCTCGAGGACTGGTTCGGTATCGATCTCGCCGCCGGTGTCGGCATAGAGCGACTTCGAGGACCCGAGTCGCGAGAGCGCGGTCTGGTTGTCGTCGTTGACGGTCTCGACGAATGCGTCCGAATCGGTCATAGGCGGGCATTCGGAGAGCCGAGTGTTAGGCCTATCGTCACGAGGGGGCATGCGAGTCCGGCTATCGATTCCCCGCGGTCGGGGCGGACCACCCATCCAAGAAACAGGACGGTCTCCGTGATGCTCCGCTGATCAGTTGGAAGCAGGGAACGAAACGACGACGGGACGACCGTGCTGGCCACGTCCCGCGTCGGGCGGGTGAGGCGATCGCGTTAGTTGCCCTTCTCGATCGGCGCGTTGACGAGGTTGCCCCACTCGGTCCAGGAACCGTCGTAGTTGACGGTGTCCTCGTAGCCCAGCAGTTCGTGCAGGGCGAACCAGGCGACCGACGAGCGCTCGCCGATGCGGCAGTAGGCGACGGTCGTCTCGTCGCCGTCGATGTCCTCCTCGGCGTAGAGATCCTCGAGTTCGTCGGGGGCTTTGAAGGTGCCGTCGTCGTTGGTCACGGCGGCCCACGAGATGTTCTTCGCGCCGGGGATGTGGCCGCCGCGCTGGGCGGTCTCCTGGAGTCCCGGGGGCGCGAGGACTTCGCCGGAGTACTCCTCGGGCGAGCGAACGTCGACGAGCGGCACGCCGCGCTCGATCGCCTTCTCGACGTCGTCGCGGTAGGCGCGGATGCTCTCGCGCGGGCCGGCGGCGTCGTACTCGGCCTCGGAGAAGTCGGGCTCCTCGTCGGTGGTCGGGTAGTCGTTCTCGAGCCAGTACTCGCGGCCGCCGTCGAGGAGCTTCGCGTCGTCGTGGCCGTAGTACTTGAACTGCCAGTAGGCGTAGGCGGCGAACCAGTTGGAGTTGTCGCCGTAGAGGACGACGGTGTCGTCCTCGCTGATGCCGTGACTACCGAGCAGGGCCTCGAAGTCTTCCTTCTCGAGGATGTCCCGCTGGGTCTGGTCCTGGAGCTGGGTCTCCCAGTTGAACCCGATCGCGCCGGGCGCGTGTTCTTCCTCGTAGGCTTCCGTGTCGACGTCGACCTCGACGAGTCGGAGGTCGGAGTCGTCGTCCTGGAACTGGTCGAGTCGGTCCTCGACCCAGTCAGCCGAAACGAGTACGTCTTTGGCGTAGTCGTCTGCCATGGACGGTCCTACGACGGCGACACACAAAGGGACTTCTTAACCGGTCAATTCGGACACCGGTCGACCGTGGGGGAAACTTTTGCCGCGTCTTTTTGACGCGATTCGCTCGCATTCCCGAAGCGCGACGCGTTCGGCGCTCAGACGCCGCTCTCGACGGATCCCCGTCTTTATCGGCCACCGGCCTCTCAAAACAGGGGCAAGAGTTGCCACTGTCCCGGTATCCGCCGTTCGCGGCGAAACCGGTGCGTACTCGGGGCTGGGTTTCCTACCCCGGTTCGATGGACGAATCCGTCGTCGTCTCCCCCGACTGGCTCGCATCGCGTCTCGACGATCCCGCCGTCCGCGTCGTCGACGTCAGGGACGCCTGGGAGTTCGACGGGATCGGACACGTTCCGGGCGCGGTCAGTATCCCGTTCGACAGCTACCGCGACGAGAGCGACGTCGACCGCGGGACCCTGCCCGGGGCCGATGCCTTCGCGACCCTGCTCGGCGACGCCGGGATCTCGCCCGCCGATACCATCGTCGCCTACGACGACACTCACGGCGTCTTCGCGGCCCGCTTTGTCCTCACCGCCCTCGAGTACGGTCACGACGACGTCCGCCTGCTCGACGGCGACTACAGCGCCTGGAACCAGGCCTACGAGACGACGAGCGACACCCCCGAGATCGACCCGGTCGACTACGAGGCCGACCCGCTCGAGCCCGACGAGAGCCCGCTGATCGGCTACGACGCCGTCGAAGCAGCCCTCGAGCGCGACGCCGTCCTCGTCGACACTCGTGAGCGCGAGGAGTTCGAGGAGACCCGCCTGCCGGGTGCCGTGCGATTCGACTGGCGCGACGTCATCGACGACGAGACGCGTCGACTGAAGCCCGAAGACGAACTCGAGGCGCTCCTCGCCGACCGCGGGATCACCCCGGACCGCGAAATCGTCCTCTACTGTAACACGGCTCGGCGGATCAGCCACACCTACGTCGTCCTCAAGGCGCTCGGCTACGAGGACGTCGCGTTCTACGAAGGAAGCCTCACGGAGTGGCTGGCCAACGACGGCGAGACCGAGAGCGGACCGGTTTCGACCGAGTGACCGACCGGTCTCCCACCGTCGGTCTCCGTTACTCGACCGGTTCGCCGGCCGCCCGCTCGAGTCGCTCGAGCCTGATCCGCCGGTTCCCGGTGATCGTGATCTCGTACCCGTGGTAGGTAAACGTCACTCGGTCGGGCGTTCCGGCCGTTCCGACACCGTCGCTTCCGAACAGTGTGTCGAGTGCGTCCGGGTCGACGGCAGTGTACAGCGGCTCGAGCGCCGTCGTTCCACCGGCGGTACCGCCGGTCGGAACCATCTCGACGTCCGAGGCGGTCGCAACCGCCGTCACGACTCCCGTACTGATCGGCTCGTCGTCCGCAAGCTCGTACACCGTGGCCGTTTCTCCCCGCCGCTGGTCGCTCCGTTCCATCACATGGGGATACTCCGGGTGGACTGGTGAGTCACCGTCTTACGTATGTAGCCTATTTATATGGCTGGTCGCTGCTCTGTGGGTCCCCGACGATCGTTCCCTCGATGAGGTTCCGATACCCTCGCCTGAGTCGGGACGAAAACGCCTGTCTCGAGATGCCAAGCTGGGAGGCGAGCGTCGCCTGATCGGTCTCGCGCGTGTCGCTGTAGTACCCCTGATTGTAGGCCAGCAAGAGCGCCTCGCGCTGTTCCGGCGTGAGGCCGTACTCGGCTCCGGCCGTCATCTCCGAGAGGCGATTGAGCCGCGTGAGCGTCACCTCGATGTCGTGGTCCGTACAGTACTGCTGGAACGCCGAGAACCGATCGACGGACTCCGCGCGGAGTTCGAACACCCAGCCCGTTCTGGTCCCGGTCGCCGAGACGACCGTGACGCCGGTTTCCGCGATCGCTCGCATGATCCCCATGTACTCCGGCTTCCACTCGGCGCGATAGAGGCCCCGGTCACCCAGGTCCTCCATGAGAACCGCCGAGCGCAGCTCCGGCAACCCCTCGAAGATAGCCAAGATTGCCGCCAGTTCCTCGTCGGGATCTTGCACCCAGAAGTACGGCATGACCGTGTCACCGCTGGGGACGACGCGGTCGAGATCCAGCGTCACCTCGGGCCTGTCCTCGAAGACCCGCCCGAGGGGGAAGTCCGCCGGCGCGAGGGTGAACTCGGCGATCGAAGTCATAGTGGCTCTTGGCGCTCTCGACTGTTAAGCCTCATCACGGGCGGAATCCTCGCGGGGTCCCTATCCGTCGCCGGCGTCCCGCCAGTCCGGGGCCGTGGAGTACTCGCTCGCGGACAGTTCGTCGAACGCCGCGTGGACGACCTCGTTCAGCGCGGGGTGGACGTGAACCGGCCCGGCGACGTCGTCGACGGTGCCGCCGCCGTCCATCGCGACGACGACCTCGTGTAGCAACGTTGCGGCCTGCGGCCCGACGATGTGACAGCCCAGAATCTCGCCCTCCGGTCCGGCGAGGCCCTTCACGAACCCGTCGTCGGCCTCGAGGATCAGCCCCAGCGGCGCGGCGTCGTAAGGCACCGTCGCGACCTCGTACTCCCGGCCGGCGTCCTCGAGGTCGCCCTCTGTCTGCCCCACGCTCGCGACCCGCGGCTCCGTGAAGATCGCGTGGGGCATCGCCTCGTCGTCGACCGTCTCCCCGGCGTCGTCGAGGACGTTCCGCATGACGACCCGCGCCTCGTAATCGGCCGCGTGCTTGTACGGCTGCCGGCCGATCACGTCGCCCAGCGCCCAGACGCCGTCGACGGCCGTCTCGAGGCGGTCGTCGGTCTCGACGTACCCCTCGTCGTCGGTCTCGACGCCCGTCTCCTCGAGGCCGATCGCGTCGGTGTTGGGTCGGCGACCGGTCGCGAGCAGGAGGTCGTCGGCGGCGAGTTCGACCGTCTCGCCGCCGTCGCGGTCGTCGATGCCGTCGCTCGGTGTCGCGGTGACGACGACACCCTCCCCGTCTCGCCCCCCGTCTACCGCCTCGACTTCGGCCGCCTCGTAGCCGGTGTAGACGTCGCAGTAATTCTCGAGCGACTCGGTCACGGCCGCGCTGACGGCGTCGTCCTCGCGGGGCACCAGCAGCTCGTTCCGGCCGACGATCGACACGTCGGTTCCCAGCGCGCCGAAGAAGTAGCCCAGTTCGGCCCCGATGTAGCCGCCGCCGACGATCACGAGTCGATCCGGCCGCTCGTCGAGGAACAGCGCGTCGTCGCTGGTGCGGAAGTCGACGTCCTCGAGGCCGTCGATCGGGGGGACCATCGGTCGGCCGCCGACGGCGATAACGACCGTCTCACCGGTGATCTCCTCTGTCCCGTTCCCGTCGTTTCGTTCGACCGCGACCGTTCGGTCGTCGACGAACCGACCCTCGCCGCGGTAGAGCGTGACGTTTTCCGCCTCCCGCATGCGCGCCTCCTGGCCGTCCGCCTTCGCGAAGACCGTCTCGTGAATCGTGTCCGTGATCCCGTCGTAGTCGACGCCGTTCAACTGCGCGTCGACGCCGAACGCCTCGGCCCCGCGGACCGCCTCGACCACGTCCGCGCGGTGGATGAGCGCCTTCGAGGGAACGCATCCCCGGGTGATACACGCCCCACCCAGCGGGCCGGGCTCGACGACCGCGGCCTCGAGCCCCCGCTCGGCCGCCGCGGTGGCGACCTGACTGCCCGAACCGCCGCCCAGCACGACGATGTCGTACGTTTCCATGTCCCCGTCGACCACGGACGCACGCCTAAAACGAGCGCCTGCGATGCGCGAGCGCCGTCGGTCCGCCCGGCATCGGTGCCGGCGACGGGCGCGTTACCCGTTTCGTCGGCCGACGATGGTCACGGGCGCGGTGCCGGCGTATCCGTGGCTCCCCTCGTCGCTGCGCTCCCACTCGAGCCGTCCCGTCGATTCGTCGCCGTCGAACCCCGTCTCGTCGGTCCGGAAGAGCAGGAGACGGTCATCCCGATCGTCGCCGGTCACGTCAGCGACCGCATCGTGGACCGGCCGCGCACCGCCGCCGCCGTCGACGACGTCGGGCGCGCCGAACCGGTACCGAACGGCCTCGCTCGTCGGGTCGAACTCGTCGGTCTGCAGGACGGCGACGGGGAGTATCCCGCAGCTGTTGGGGTTGATCGGTGCCGTCTCGCTGCCCGGCCTGATCTCGATCTCGAGCTCCGACGGGAAGTGTGCGGCCGCCTGGCCGCCGAGCGTTGCGATTCCGAGAACCGTGGTCGTCAGCGCCGCGCCCGCTCGAAGGACACGTCGGCGAGCAGTCGAGGGGACGGTTCGTTCCGTCGACGTCTGTCGTGAGTCGTTCATACGACACGCTTTCGTTCGCCCCACGGCTGGATACTTACTCTGGTCCAATAGTAGAAAATACGGGCACGGGAGCGTCTTACAGCCAGTCGTCGCCCGTCTCGTCCGACTCGGCCTCGCGATGGGACTCGACGGCGGCCGCGAGGTTCGCCAGCGCCTCCTCGGGGGTCTGGCCCTGACTCGAGACGCCGGTCACCTCGTCGTCGGCGATGTGGAGGCCGTGTTCGTTCTGTCGCATGGTCACGTCCGCGTCGGCCAGCGCGTCGTACTCGTCGGGGTCGACGTCTACGTCGGAACTCATGGAGTGATCTTGTCGCGGTTGGCTGAAATACGCATCGACGCCACTCGAGTAGCCCTCGTCGTTCGGACGACGCCGTCGCGCGACCGCATCGGTCGTAGAAAAAGCCTTTAACGCTATCGCCTCGTACACCCAGCAAATGGTACTCGACGATCTCGGGAGTTCTCTGCGGGGCACCCTCGACAAGCTCCGCGGGAAGTCGCGACTCAGCGAGGAAGACATCGAGGAGATCGTCAAGGAGATCCAGCGCTCGCTGCTCTCCGCCGACGTCGACGTCTCGCTCGTGATGGAGCTGTCGGACAGCATCAAGGAACGCGCCTTGGAGGAAGAGCCCCCAGCCGGCACCCCCGCGCGGGACTTCGTCCTCCGGATCGTCTACGAGGAACTGGTCGATCTCATCGGCGAGTCGACCGAGCTGCCCCTCGAGGAACAGACCATCCTGCTTGCCGGGCTTCAGGGGTCGGGTAAAACGACCTCCGCGGCGAAGATGGCCTGGTGGTTCTCGACGAAGGGCCTGCGCCCGGCGGTCATCCAGACCGACACCTTCCGGCCCGGCGCGTACGACCAGGCCGAGGAGATGGCCGAGCGCGCGGAGGTCGAGTTCTACGGCGATCCCGACAGCGAGGACCCCGTCGAGATCGCCCGCAAGGGCCTCGAGGAGACGAGCGAAGCCGACGTTCACATCGTGGACACGGCCGGTCGCCACGCCTTGGAAGACGACCTGATCGACGAGATCGAGCAGATCGAGGGCGTCGTCGAGCCCGACACCTCCCTGCTCGTGTTGGACGCCGCGATCGGGCAAGGGGCGAAAGAGCAGGCCCAGCAGTTCGACGAGTCGATCGGGATCGACGGCGTCGTCATCACGAAACTCGACGGGACCGCGAAAGGTGGCGGCGCGCTGACCGCCGTCGACCAGACCGACTCCTCGATCGCCTTCCTCGGGACCGGCGAGGAGGTCCAGGACATCGAGCGCTTCGAGCCCGACGGCTTCATCTCGCGGCTGCTCGGGATGGGCGATCTCTCCCAACTGGCCGAGCGCGTCGAGCGCGCGATGGAGCAGACCGAGATGGAAGAAGAGGACTGGGACCCCGAGGACATGCTCCAGGGCCAGTTCACGTTGAACGACATGCAAAAGCAAATGGAGGCGATGAACAACATGGGGCCGCTCGACCAGGTCATGGACATGATCCCCGGGCTCGGCGGCGGGATCAAGGACCAGCTCCCCGACGACGCGATGGACGTCACTCAGGAGCGGATGCGGACCTTCAGCGTCATCATGGACTCGATGACCGACACCGAAAAGGAGTATCCGAAGGCCATCGGCGCGAGCCAGATCCAGCGCATCGCTCGCGGCTCGGGCACCAGCGAGGAGGAGGTCCGGGAACTGCTCCAGCAGTACAAGATGATGGAGAAGACGATCAAGCAGTTCCAGGGCATGGGATCGGAAAAAGAGATGCAGCGCATGATGCAACAGATGCAACAGGGCGGCGGTGGCGGTGGCGGCGGCATGGGCGGCATGGGGCCGTTCGGGTAACGCCGCGCCCATCGACCCACCGCCGCGGACCGTTTCGCCCTCGAATTTTAAGCGGCACTGACATTCTCGGTGCCACTACGTTAATGCTCCTCTAGACGAATCCTCGAGTAGGAATGAATCGTCGGCAGTATCTCGCTCGGACCGGCGCGGCCGGTGTGAGCCTCGGAACCGTGACGGCGCTTGCCGGCTGTCTCGACGCCATCGAGGGATCGTCGGACGAGTCCGATATCGAGGCCGAAGACCGGACCGGGCAGCGCGCGCTCGATCGGGCCGCCGGGAACCTGAACAGGGCGGCACAGCAACTGGACGAAGTCGCGGGGTTCGAGGACCCCGAAACCGTCGAGTTCGACGCGGCGGACGCTCGGGACTACCTCTCGGACGCACGGGACCACCTCGAGACCGCCGACGCCAAACTGGGCGACGATCGATCGGCCGACCTCGAGACGCTTCGGTCGTACGCGGCCGTCGTCGAGGGGCTGGTCTCGGTGACGGCGACCGTCACGGACGACACGATCGAGGACGACATCGACGCGGTCACCGCCGCGATCGAGGAGAACGGCGACATCGAGCGCGCGAACGAGACGGTCGACGACCGCCACGAGACCGTCGTCGCGGCCGTCGGTCGACACGGACGGGTAACCGACACCCTGCAGTCGATCGACGGCGAGCGACTCACGGCCATCGCCGGCACCGAGATCGCCGACCTCGAGGACGGCGCGTCCACGCTCGGCGACGTAGTGACGTCGCTCGAGACGCTGACCGGGGCCTACGATTCGATGCTGGACCTCGAGACGGGATACGGCGCGCTCGAGGACGGCCGAACCCACCTAGATAACGAGGCGTTCGGACGGGCACGCGACTCCTTCGAGACCGCCGAAACGACGTTCGGGAACGCGCTCCAGCGCCTCGAGGACGGGACCGAGAACGCGCCGGACGGACTCGTCGAGTACTTCGATACGGCGGGTTGTCAGAACGAGCAGCTCGCGGCGGCGTCGGGCTACTTCGCTGACGCGGCGGCGGCCGCGGAAGCGGGCCGATTCCGAACCGCGAGACGCGCGCAGACCGAGGGCGAGGCGGCGCTCGACGACGTCAGCAACTGTACGAGCTAGGCGTCGACCGGACGCCCGTCCTCGGTCGGCGGCGCGATGTGATCGACGTACTCCTCGAGGCCCGGTTCCGCAACGCGGACGCGGACGCTGATCTCGCCGAGTTCGTCCGGTTTGCCCACGGAGAAGTTGACGTAGTCCTCGAAGGCCGCCTGCTTTTTCAGCGCGAAGGTGAAGGTATCGCCGTCGCGGTTGGCGAAGAACTCGCCGCGGGCGGTGTCGAGGATCTCCTGCTGGTGGAGCAGGTCCGAGAAGTGATCGAGGGCGTGGGCTTCGCCGCGCACTTCGCCGAACTCCTCTTCTATGTCGGCGTTGGGGAAGATATTGGCCACGGCGTCGACCACTCGGTCCGTGACTTCGGTGTCGTAGATCGGTGCCGTAATCTCGACGTCGACGCGGTAGATCTCGCTCATGGGTCGGCTTCGGCCTCGGCGGGTTTCCCGTCGTCGGTTCGGATCACCGACCGGATCGACTCGTGAAAGGCCGCCAGCGAGTCGGTGTTTTCAACGACGACGTCGGCCCGGTCCATCGCGTCGTCCATCCCGAAGCCCCGTTCGCGTTCGTCACGCGCCGCGAGGCTCTCGCCGCCGTCGGCCTCGCCGGCGTCCCGGCCGCGCTCGTCGATCCGCTCGGCCCGGACTTCGAAGGGTGCCTCGATGCTGACCAGCGTGAACGCGTCGCCGAACGCCGCCTCGAAGACGTCGACCTCCGTCCCCGAGCGGATGCCGTCGACCAGCACCGTCTCGTGGGTCTCGAGGCGGTCCTCGATCATCGGGAGCGATCGCTCGGCGATGGCCGTCGGGCCGTTTTCCTCGCGCAGCGCCTGCGCGACGGTCCCGTGGTCTTTCGCGGGGTCGAGCCCGCGGTCGGCCGTCTCCTGGCGGACGACGTCGCCCATCGTCACTACGGGAATCCCGTCCTCGCGTGCGACGGTGGCCGCCTCGCCCTTGCCGCTGCCGGGGAGTCCCACCGTTCCGATGACGTGCATCGACACCACGTACCGGCGAGACGGTCATAAACGCTGTGTTCGTCGCTCGAGCCATGGCGAGCGCTCCCCCGCGGACGGCGTCGCGTGACGGAAATCCCAACCGCTTATACCGTTTCGTCGTGGAATCGAACTCGAGGGCGCGTAGCTCAGTCCGGAAAGAGCGTCGGACTTCTAATCCGACGGTCGTGGGTTCAAATCCCATCGCGCCCGTGCAGCGAACGTAGTGAGCGAACCGGCACGTGGGATTTGAATCAGGGAGGAGCTTTGCTCCGACCGTGGTTCAAATCCCATCGCGCCCGCTGTTCTGCGAGAAACGGACGTGCGGCGACTGTCGCTTACGATCCTCTCGTCTCCGTTCGACGCCGGTGAGTTCTGTCGGACCGGCCGTCCAACCGTCATCCGCCGAAAATATACTCGAATTGATTGGTTCCGGTACACTAATATCGGCCACTACTGTTATATACCGTGTCGGCAGCGCCGGCAGAATGGCATCACAGGGGATACGGGGGACACGGATCATCGCCACACGACGATCACTCCCCACTGCCGACTGTGTATACCCTTTCGATACCCGACGAAACCTCGCCAGTGACCGCTGTCGCTCGCCGTTCTGCCGCTCCGATTCAGGCCCAAACGCGGTGGCGCTCGAGGTCGGCCTCGAGCCGGTCGGCAGCCCGGAGTCGCAGTCGCCGCGCCTCCCGGTCGGTGAGCCGGCCGCCGGGCATGCGGTCGGCCAGCGGGTCGTAGTCGGACGGGGTGAACCCGAGCCCGCGCAGATACTGGCGGACGCCCGCACCCTCGAGACCGTCGTGGATGGCGGCGTCGGTGATCGATTCGACGGTGTCGAACGCGGGAAGGTGGAGGGGCTCGTCGGCCGCGCTCGAGTCGATGATCGCGTCGGAGGCCGCCCGCAACCCGGTGTCGTCGGTGTCGATGACCGTTCCGTTCGCGTCCGCGCGGGCGACGACCGACTGGACCTCGCTCGCGAGTCGGAGCACCTGACTCGGCAGGGCCGCGTCGGGCGAGCGCCACTCGACGGTCGGCATCGCTTTGCGAAGGCGGACCGGGTTCCAGGCCGCCTCATAGGGATCGAACGCGTCGTCGAACCGGGCCGGATCGACGCCGCGCTCGAGTGCACGCTCCCGGAACGCCTCGTAGTCGGCCTCGAGCCGCCGTTTCCACTCGGCGATGCCCTTGACGTAGGGCCGCAGCTGGCCCTGTTCGGGACAGGGCTCGTAACACGAACGCCGGTAGAGGAACGGGCGGGCACACTCGTGGATCCGCTCGCCGCGGTAGTGCGAGGCGCTGGTGACCAGCGCGAAAGCCGGGTCGATCGCGGTCAGGGCGTTGAGCTGGTCGGCGACGCTGGATTGTTCGAAGTGAACGTGCGTTCCAGCACAGACCCGGGCGTCGTCGAACGCCGGGCCGACGATCCGTCGCTGGAGGTCGGTGGCCGCCGTCTCGCGGTACGGGACCTCGGCGGGTGAGGCCGACAGCGGCGTCGCCAGCGGGACGAGTCGTTTGTCCCGCCGGCGCGCTGCGTCGACGACGCGTTCGATCCGGCCGAGCAGTTCCTCGCGGAGGTCGGCTATCGACTCGCAGGGCGTCGTCTTGATTTCGAGCATCGGCTCGACGAACTCGGGGTCGACCCCCGGCGAGACGTCGAGTAGCGTGTCGGGCGCGGCGAGGTCGCCGTCCGTATCGACGACCCAGTACTCTACCTCGAGGCTGGTTTTCATGGCTGTCTCCGTTGGAGCGTTCCGAATGGCCCTCGAGCGACCTGTCACTGGGCCACACTGGTCGGGGACGGTCGGCCGCCGAGTTCCGTGGGACCCGGGCCGGCCGTTACCCCGTCGTCTCCTGTGGAGACGTTGGTACGCCCGACCGATGCGAAGGAGTTGAGCCTGCGGCTGCCGGTCGTGAGGGGTGATACCGTCTCTCTGGATTCGTCCGTCCCCACTGACATCGGTGTTACGTGGTGGCTCGCGGGTTGCTGCTGGGTTTATACGTCTGGTAACACAATGTGACTACATGAGCGACGAAGCGACAGTAGACGACGCGTCCGTGATCGTAGTCGGCGGCGGCCCCGCCGGACTGAGTGCGGCGCTGTTCACCGCGAAGAACGGCCTCGAGACGACGGTGTTCGACACCGACGGGACCTGGATGCACAAGGCGCACCTGTTCAACTACCTGGGCATCGGCTCGGTCGGCGGCAGCGAGTTCATGGCGACGGCCCGCCAGCAGGTCGACGACTTCGGCGCCGACCGCCGACAGGGCGAGGAAGTGACCGCCGTGAGCGAGTCCGGTGACGGCTTCGCCGTCGAAACAGACGACGGCGAGTACGAGGCCGACTTCGTCGTCCTGGCGACCGGCGCGAACCGCGATATCGCCGAGGACCTCGGCGTCGACTTCGCCGCGGACGGCACCGTCGACGTCGGCGTCGAGATGGAGACCAGCCTCGAGGGCGTCTACGCGACCGGCGCGATGGTCCGGGCCGAGGAGTGGCAGGCCGCCATCGCCGTCGGCGACGGCGCCGCCGCGGGTCTGAACATCCTGTCGTCGGTCAAGGGCGAACACTACCACGACTTCGACGTCCCCGCCGACGCCGAGCGCCTCTTCGGCGAGGAGCTCGCGGAGTAATTCGCCATGGCCAACGACTCACAGCGCCCGGTTACGTCCGAGTTGCCCGACAGCCCCGTCCACACGACGGGGACCGACCACGTCACCATCTGGGGGAGCAACGAGGAGGAGACCGTCGAGTTCTATCAGGACGTCCTCGGGATGCCGCTGGTGCTTCGCCAGCCGAACCTCGACGATCCCTCCCAGACGCACCTGTTCTTCGACACGGGCGACGGGCGGATCCTGACCTTCTTCGTCAGCGACGACCGGCCCTCCGCCGACGGCCAGCGCGGCGGCGTCGGTGCCGTCCACCACCTCTGTTTCAGCGTCGATCCCGACGACTACGAGGACACCATGCGGGCGCTGGAGGACGCCGGACACCGGTACAACGTCTTCGATCGGGGCATCTTCCACTCGATCTACACCACCGACAACAACGGCCTCGTCATCGAGCTGTCGACGGACAAGTACGAGATCCCCGACGACCGGCGCGGCGACGTGCTGGCGAAAGCGCAGGAACTCCGCGAGGACGACGGTGCCGAGTACGCCAAAGACGAGCACCTCCGCGGTGCCATCGAAGCCCTCGGCCTCGAGCTGATCGAACACGACCTGCCCGAGGCCAGTTCGGGCGTCGGTGGCCTGGAATGAGCGCCGACGGCGTCGACGGCCCCCATCAGGGCCACCCGCTCGTGACCGGCGGGACCGACCTCGCCGACGCCGAGGCCGCCGTCGTGCTGACCCACGGCCGCGGGGCGACCGCGCAGGGCATGCTCCAGTTGGCCGACGAGGTCCACCGCGAGGGCGTCGCCTTCCTCGCGCCGCAGGCGGCCCGCAAGACCTGGTACCCCAACTCGTTTCTGGCACCGGTCGAGCGCAACGAGCCCGGTCGGACCTCCGGCCTGGGGGCGATCCGCGACGCCATCGGCGAGGCCACCGACGCCGGCATTCCGGCCGAGCGGGTCATGCTGGTCGGCTTCTCGCAGGGCGGGTGTCTCGCCAGCGAGTACGTCGCGCGCAACCCGGTCGTTACGGCGGGCTGGCCGCTTTAAGCGGTGGCCTCATCGGCGAGGAACTGGACGACGAGTACCCCGGCGACCTCGAGGGAACCCCCGTTTTCCTCGGCTGTAGCGACGTCGACCCCCACATTCCGGAAGAGCGTGTCCACGACACGGCCGCCGTCCTCGAGTCGATGCACGCCGACGTGACCGAGCGCCTCTACGAGGGGATGGGCCACGGCGTCAACGAGGACGAACTCGAGTTCGTCGCCGGCATGGTCGCCGAACTGGTCGACTGAGTCGACGAGCTCGAGCCCCGGTTCGATCGCGTCAGCGGATGACGGTCACGGGAACCGGCGACCGGCGGACGATCTTTTCCGCGACGCTCCCGAGCAGGATGCGCGAGATTCCGTCCCGACCGTGGCTGCCGATGACGACGTGGTCGATCTCGTCGTTCTCGTCCGCGAACGAGACGATTTCGCGCGCGGGGTCGCCGACGGCGGTCTCGGTCCGGAACTCCCTGTCGGGGTTGCTGATCAGGTCCGTGATCTCCGTCGGCAGTTCCTTGGAGACTTTCTCCTCGCGCTCCCGAAACATCTCCTGTGCGAGCTTGATTCCGGCCCCCGTCGACCCCTCCGCCGCTTCGACGACGCGCAGGAGGACGATCTCCTCGTCCGGATAGGTCGTAAACGCGTGTTCGACAGCGTCCTGTGCGGGCTCGGAACCGTCGTAGGCGACGAGTACTGCCATACCTGTGGTCTGTCTTTCAGGACTATAAACCCGGCCGGTCGTTCCCGCTCGAGGCCCGGTCGGAGGCCGGGCCGTCACGGGGTCTCTCCGCGGCGATCGGCCCGACGTCGGGACTCGAGCGACCGGTCTCTACGCTTCGAAGCCGTCTTCGAAGCGGAACGTCCCGTTGCGCTGTACGACCTCGCCGTCGACTTCGATGAACGACTCCTCGCTCATGTCGACGATCATGTCGACGTGGACCGCCGAGTCGTTGGCCTCGTTGCCCTCGCCGACGGTGTCGTCGTAGGCCCGACCGACGGCCATGTGGACCGTATCGCCCATCTTCTCGTCGAACAGCATGTTGTAGGTGAACTGATCGATGTCGCGGTTCATCCCGATCCCCAGTTCGCCCAGCCGGCGCGCGCCGTCGTCGGTGTTCAGGACCTCGGTGAGGATCTCCTCGTTTTTCTCCGCCGAGTGGGAGACGACGTCGCCGCCCTCGAACTCGAGGTAGACGTCCGTGATCTCCCGGCCCTGGTGATAGAGCGGCATGTCGAACAGCACCTCGCCCTCGACGCTGTCGGGTTGTGGTGCGGTGAAGACCTCGCCGCCGGGCAGGTTGTGTTCGCCGTGGTCGTTCAGCGTCGGGTTCCCCGCGACCGACATCGTCACGTCCGTGGTATCGCCGCTGACGATCCGGACCTCCTCGGCGGGGTCCATGATCTCGACCATGTTCGCCTGGTGGTCGCGCTGGGCGTCCCAGTCCTTGTTGACGGCGTCCCAGACGAAGTTCTCGTAGCCCTCGGTACTCATCTCGGCCAACTGGGCGTTGGCGGGCGCCGGGAACTGCGTGAGACACCAGCGCTTGGAGAGTCGCTCCTCGAGGATGGGGCGGTGTGCCTGCTGGTGAGCCGCCTGCGTCTCGGGGTCGACGTCACTGGTCTGGGTGACGTTGTCCGTCGCGCGGATGGCGATGTAGACGTCGGTGTTCTCGAGGAGCGCGAGTTCGTGGTCGGGCGTCTCGAAGTCGTCATCGGCCGATCGTAGATACGCACGCTGCTGTCGTTTTCCGGTTCGCTGGCTCGTCGTGACCGGGTTCGCACCCTTCTCACCGATCACTTCGTGCAGCGCGACGACCAGGTCCTCGGCGACGGGATGGGCGTCGACGACGACGTTGTCGCCTTCCTCCAGATCGACCGAATGGTTAGCGATGATCTCGGCGTGTTCGCGAATGCGCGGATCCATGTCTCGTCATTATTTGCGGGGGAAAAAAACGGTTCGTAATGGGGAACCCGTATCCCGACCGTCCGTCGTTTGGGGTGATCAACCGCGAAGAGGACGTATTTTACCCTCCTCCCGGTATCGATAGCCATGCTCGACTTCCGAAGTGATACCGTTACGACCCCCGACGAGGCGATGCGCGAGGCCGCCGCCACCGCCGCGGTCGGCGACGACGTCTACGGCGAAGATCCGACCGTGAACGAACTCGAGGCCCGCGTCGCCGACCGGCTCGGCACCGAGGCGGCGCTGTACTTCCCGACCGGGACGATGGCGAACCAGACCGCCGCCCGCGTCCACACCGAGCGCGGGCAGGAAGTGATCGCCGACCGGGAGAGCCACGTCGTCAAGTACGAACTCGGCGGGCTGGCACAGCACTCCGGGCTCCAGGTGCGAACGCTCGACGCCGATCGGGGCGTCCCCTCGCCGGACGCGGTCGCCGAGGCGGTGATCGACGAGGACCTGCACCGTCCCGGCACCGGCCTGTGCTGTCTCGAGAACACGCACAACGCCCGCGGCGGCCTCGCGATCGAACCCGAGGCGATCGCCGCGGCGGCCACGGCCGCCCGCGAGCGCGACGTGTCCGTCCATCTCGACGGCGCGCGACTGTTCAACGCCGCGACGGCGCTCGACGTTCCCGTCGCCGAACTCGCGGCGCCGGTCGACTCCGTCATGGTCTCGCTCTCGAAGGGGCTGGGCGCGCCCGTCGGCTCGATGCTCGCCGGCAGCGACGAGTTCGTCGAGCGGGCCCGCCGGACGCGGAAACTGTTCGGCGGCGGGATGCGACAGGCCGGGATCGTCGCCGGACCGGCTCTCGAGGCACTCGCAAACGTCGCCGATCTCGAGCGGGATCACGAGAACGCGCGGCTGCTGGCCGCGGGGTTGGCCGACTGCGACGGGTTCGACGTTCGAGAGCCCGAGACGAACATCGTCCTCGCGGATATCTCGGGGACGGATGCGGACGCGTCGACCGTCGTCGAGCGCCTCGGCGAGCGAGACGTGCTGGCGACGCCGTTCGGTCCGACGACGGTCCGGTTCTGTACGCACCGCGACCTCTCCCGCGGGGACATCGAGCGGGCGCTCGAGCGGATCGGCGACGAGTTCGCCTGATCGCCGCCGCGCCGTCGCGGGTTAGCGCTCGCCGCGCATCCCGTCCCGGAACTCCAGGACGGTCCGTCGCAAGAGGAGATACGAGAAGAAGACCAGCGACAGGAGGATAACGACGACCGCGATGACGACGGGATCGTCGGGGATGAGACCGGTCAGGGTGTCCAGCATACGCGGGCGGTACACTGTCAGCGTGGTTAATCGTTTCGACCTCGCTCGAGTGACTAACTAAAACCCGAGTTTCAGCTTGCGCCGACTATAACGTGGGCCGGCGCGTAGCCCCAGACGCGCCTCGATCCCCGGCCCGCTGCCCTCCACGCCCGTTCGGGTCGGCTCGAGATCGAGGCCAGCTTCCCCCGACATCCGTTCCGATCATCCCCGACCGCCCGCGGCCCGCCCCGTTCGACTGCCTATCGCCGCGGCCGGTCGCTTCCCGCTACGCGGCCGGTCCCTCTGACGGCCGTTCCCGTTCCCGGTTCCGCCCCCGAATCCCCCTGACGCTCGTACGCCTCCCACTGGCCGGTTCGCTGCGTTCGCGCTCTTCATTGCCCGCGAGTTCTCACGCGACCGTGACGGCGCTCAGTCACCCCTGAGCCGTACCGACTCGCGGACCGTCCCGTCGGGCTCGCGGATCTCGCCCTCGAGTCCGCCGTCGGCGCGCTCCTCGAGGACGGCGAACCCGGGCCGGTTCCCCCGCGGATCGGCGTGGCTCCCCGGGTTCAGCAGGACGACGTCGTCGGTCTCGACGACCGTCGGCCGGTGGCTGTGTCCGAAGACGACGAGGTCGGCTCCCCGCGACCGGCCGAACATCGCGAGCCCCATCTCGCCGCCGTCCCGTCGGTGGGTCACCGCGATCCGCACGTCGCCTGCCTCAACGACCCGCGCCGTCGGCAGTCGGTCCCGGACCGCCGCGCCGTCGGCGTTGCCGTGGACCGCGAACAGCCGGTCACACTCCTCGTGAAACGCCTCGAGCGCCGCGTTGCTGGTGAAATCGCCCGCGTGGACGACGACGTCCGCCTCGCGCGCGGCGGCCAGGGCCGCCCCCTCGAGTTCGTGGCCCGCGCTGCTGTGGGTATCGGAAAAGATCGCGATCATGGATGGGCTTCGACCGGCGGCGACAGGTGGCTTTCGGACGCGGCCGACGTGGGGCCAGTCACGATTCGACTCGCGACCTCGAGCCCGCCGAAACCGGGTCTAGAACGCCTTACATTTTAGGATCGGCCCTTCGTAGGCTCCGTCGATGGCCAGTAGCACCTCCGTCGTCCTCGCCGCCCTGTTCGCGAACGGCGCGATCGCGGTTCTCAAGTTCGGCGGGTTCCTGTTGACCGGGAGTCCGGCGATGTTATCGGAGACGTATCACTCGATTTCGGATACGGGGAATCAGGTCTTCCTGTTGGTCGGGATCAAGTACGGCGCACAGGAGGCGACCCGCGAACACCCGTTCGGCCACGGGAAAGCGCAGTTCTTCTATAGCCTGCTCGTCAGCGTCATGCTCTTTGGCATCGCCGGCTGGGAGAGCGCCCGTCACGGGCTCAGCGCGTTACGGGAGGGCGGCGTTCACCGTGCCGCCGACGACGTCACCCTGTTGGGCCAGACCTTCGATCCGGTCTACGTCAACTACGCCGTCTTGCTCGGGGCGATCGCCTTCGAGTCCTACGCGCTCTGGAAGGCCTACCAGGGGATCAGCCGCCAGATGGACGAGTACGGCTGGACGACCCTCCGTGAGGCCTTTGCAAAGACCAGCGACGTGACGACCCTGACCGCGCTCACCGAGGACACCATCGCGCTGGCCGGTGCGGGAATCGCGCTGTTCGGGATCTACCTCAGGCGAGTCACCGGAAATCCGATGTACGACGCCGGCGCGGCGCTCGTCATCGGGATCATGCTGATGGGCTTCGCCGTCGCGCTCGCCTGGCAGAACAAGCGGCTCATCCTCGGGGAAAGCCTGCCGAGAGACGACGAGGACGAACTGCGCGAGATCGTCGCGGGCTGGGACGGCGTCACCGAACTCGTCGACCTGCGGACCGTCTACTTCGGTGCCGAACAGTTGCTCGTCACCGCCGACGTCGCATTCGACCCCGACCTCGAGGCCGCGGCGATCACCGACCGGATCACCGAGATCGAACTCGCGCTGATGGACCACGACGACCAGATCGAGAAGGTCTACATCGAGATCGAAACGTAGCCCGCAGTTACTCGGTTCGTTTCTCGTCCGTATCGTCGTAGCCAGCCACGACCGTCGAGCCCGGCGGCCGGTCGTTCAACACCGCCGTCACCGTCGTCTCCTCGAGGTCGACCGTCGACTCGAGCGGTTCCCAGCCGTCCTCGGTCTCGACGGCGACCGCCACGTCGGTCGGGCTCGCGCCGGCCGGCAGCTTCGAGGGGTCGTAGACGAGCGCGATCCGGACGGCCTCGATCGCCTTCAGGTCCTCGCACGCCACGAGGTCGATCGGGTCGGCCAGCGCGTCGACCGGCGGCTCGCGGCCGCTCTTCCGGAGGCCGAACGCGTCGGGGACGACGCCGGCCACGAGGTCGACGCGGGCCCCCACCTGCTCGAGTGTATACTCGGCGACGGTACTGGAATCGTATCCGGGAATCGTCATACGGGAGGCAGGCACTCGAGACGTATGGCCCTGTAGCGCGCGTTCGCCGGCCGGGGTCGGCGAGCGTCGCCGACGGTCGTTTAACGGGATCGACCGAATCGAGACGAATCCTTTTATCGGAGCGCGAACCTATCCACTCGTGTGTCCGAAACCGGGTATCTGCGCTTTTTCCCGTACGACCGGCCGTACGAGAACCAGCGCGAGGCGATGGACCGCATACACAACGCCCTCCACCGGGGACAGGACGTCCTCTTCGAGGGGGCCTGCGGGACCGGCAAGACCCTCTCGTCGCTCGTCCCCGCCCTCGAGGTGGCTCGCGAGCAGGACAAGACGGTCGTCATCACGACCAACGTCCACCAGCAGATGCGCCAGTTCGTCGCCGAGGCCCGCGCGATCACCCGCCAGGAGTCGATCCGGACGGTCGTCTTCAAAGGGAAGGGGTCGATGTGCCACATCGACGTCGGCTACGAGGAGTGCCAGACGCTCCGGGACAACACCCGCGCCGTCGTCGACGCCGAGCAGGACCGCGAGCGACTCGAGCGCCGCCAGCGCGAACTGCTCGCCGAAAGTCAGGACGGCGACGGCTCGGCGGCCGACGCCCGCTCGGCGGTGATGGACGAACTCGAAGACATCGAGGAGCGCCTCGAGGACCTCGAAGACCAGAACGTCTGTGACTACTACCGCAACAACCTGACCCAGGACACGGACGACTTCTTCGGCTGGCTCTTCGAGGACGTCCGCACGCCCGACGAGATCTACGAGTACGCCGAGCGACAGGAACTCTGCGGGTACGAACTCCTCAAGGAGGGGATCGAGGGCGTCGATCTGGTCGTCTGTAACTACCACCACCTGCTGGACTCGACCATCCGAGAGCAGTTCTTCCGGTGGCTGGGTCGCGATCCCGAGGACGTCATCGCCGTCTTCGACGAGGCCCACAACGTCGAAGACGCCGCCCGCGAACACGCGACCCGGACCTGCTCCGAGCGGACGTTCGAGTCGGCGCTCGAGGAGTTGGCCGACAGCGACGACCCGCGGGCCGAGGACGCCGCGAACGTCCTCTCGGCCTTCCACCGCGCGCTCGTCGAGATCTACGAGGAGTCGTTTGGCTTCGGGGAGAGCGCGGCGCAACGCGCCGCGGACAACGCGAGCGGCCCCGGGCCACGAGCGCGCGAGGCCATCGGCGAAAACTGGGAGGACGTTCCCATCGCCAACGACGACCGCAAGGACGACCTCACGCTCGAGTTCCTCCAGCGCTACTCGGGTCGGGGAATCGACGACGATCTGGAGGCCGCGATGAAGCTGGGTCAGGAGTTAGACGAGGAGTACGAGGAGGCCTACCGCGAGGGCGAGACGGCCACCCGGACGGAGTGTCAGACCTTACAGGCCGCGGCCTTCGTCAGCGCGTGGATGAGCGAGGGGTCGACGGAGGGGCTGTATCCGGTCGTCGCTGTCACGCGCGACGCCGGCACGGACGAAATCTACGGTCGCGTGGAGCTGTACTCCTGTCTCCCGCGGCAGGTGACCGGCCAACTCTTCGACGAGATTCACGCGACCGTCCTGATGAGCGCGACGCTGCAACCGTTCGAGGTCACCGAGAACGTACTGGGTCTCGAGGACGCGGTGTCGATGGCCTACGGCCTCCAGTTTCCCGAGGAAAACCGCCGGACCTTCGCCGTCGAGACGCCGCCGCTTTTCTCCTCGGACCGGGACGATCCGGGGGTCCAGTCGACGGTGACCGAGACGATCCACGACGCCGTGCGGATGACCCCCGGCAACACGCTGGCTTTCTTCCCCAACTACGGCGAGGCGAGCCGGTATGCCGACCGACTCGTCGGTCGGACCGACCGGACGGTATACGTGGACGAGCCGGGCCAGTCCGCCGAAGACCTCCGCAAGCAGTTCGTCGCGGACGACGGTGCGGTCCTGTGTACGTCGCTGTGGGGGACCCTCGCGGAGGGGGTGAGCTTCGACGGCGACGACGCCCACACGGTGTTGGTCGTCGGCGTTCCCTACCCCCATCTCGACGACCGGGCCGAGGCGGTCCAGGAGGCCTACGACGCGGCCTTCGACGGCACCGACACGGGCTGGCGCTACGCCGTCGAGTTCCCGACGATCCGCAAGACCAGACAGGCGCTCGGCCGGGTCCTCCGGTCGCCGGAGGAAGTCGGGGTTCGCGCCCTGCTCGACCGGCGCTACTCGCGACAGGCCAAGCCCGATCTGGGCAAGTACAGCGTCAACGGCATCTTCCCCCACGAGGAACGGGAGGAACTGATCGATATCGAGCCGGCGAAACTCAAGTTCGCGATGCGCAACTTCTACGGCGGCCACGACGCCTACGACGGCGAGCCGCCGGCGCCGTGACCGGCACAGTCAGTCGGCCGTCGAGGGCTCGAGCGGTTCCCACGCGTCGTAGCCGCCGGCCATGCTCGCGACCCGGTCGGCGTCGCCGTACTCCTCGATGAGGCGGGCGGCCTGCACCGAGGTCTGGCCGACGTAACAGTAGACGACTACGTCGTCGGCCCAGTCCCGGTCGACGACGGTGTCCTCGAGTTCGTCGATGGTGAGGTGTTCGGCCTCGGGGAGGTGGCCCTCGTCGTAGTCCTCGCCGTCGCGGATGTCGATGAGATCGAACTCGTCGTCGTTCTCGATGCGTTCCCGGACCGTCTCGGGGGCGAATTCCTCGACCATTATCGCTTGCGGAGGTAGATGCGGTACACGGCGTCGCCGCTGCGCCAGACCTGTGCGTCGGCGTCGTCGCCGACGGCCCGGGGCACGTTCTCGGTACAGGGGACGTGGTCTGTCTCCTGGACGAGGAGATCGCCCGACTCGAGTCCCTGGAGCCCCTTTTTGGCCTCCACCTGCGGGTACGGGCAGACCTCGCCCATCATGTCCTGGACGAGGTCGGCCTCCTCGAGGAGTTCGTCCGCTCGGTCGTCGCTCAGTTCGTCCGGCGTGTCAGTGACGTCGTCGATGGATGGCATTGTATCGTGTCTCCGTTGTCGTGGGTTGTCGGTGGTGAACGATTCGATCTCAGATGGCACAGCCGACGTCGCGGTAGATCCAGTGGGTCATCACGTAGACGCCGGCGACGATGCCGACAGCCGCGATGAAGGAGTGAATCGAGAGTTCGGCGATGCCGGAGTAGATGTTCCCGATGTTACAGCCGGGGGCGAGCCGCGAGCCGGCCCCCATCATGAGGCCGCCGACGACGGCGTTGGGGAGCCGGCGGCGCTTCGGGACCCGCACCGAGAAGTCCCCGCTCCAGAGGGCGGCGAGGAACGCGCCGACGATGACGAACGCGATCATCACCATGTCGACGGTCACGCCGACGCCCTGACCTTGGAAGAGGACCGAGCCCCAGTAGTCGAACGATTCGGCGTCGACGCCGGCCTGCGAGAGCAGATAGCCCGTCCATCGGGCCTCCGGACCGGTGACGCCGACGATCGACACCAGACTGAACCACAGCACCGCCGCGGCGGTGATCCCGAGCGCGGCGGTGCGTGGGTCCCATGGCCGCTTGCTCGAGGCGATCGGATCGCGCCACGCGCGAACGAGGCCGCGGAAGTACGCGACCGTTCCGCTGGCGAACCCGCGGAGCCCCGCGGCGGGCGCGAGGAGGACGCTCGGATCGAGCTGTGCCGCATCGGCGCGCTCGCCGAAATCGGCGGCCGTCGACGCGCGACCGGTCAGCGTCGCGTAGACGAGGACGGCGGTGACCGCGACCGCGAGTGCCAGCAGTCCGCCCGGGACGGACGTGAGTTCGAACAGGGTCGCGCCGGTCCCGACCGTGAGCGCGTCGAAGTAGGTACTCTCGAGCGTCGGGAAGGCGACGGTGAAGCCGGCGTAGCCGACGCCCATGAACAGCAGGGTGAGCCAGAACTGCAGGTAGCCCTCGCCGGCCCGGTAGAGCGTGCCGCTGGCACAGCCGCCGGCGTAGGTCATCCCAACGCCGAAGACGAAGCCGCCGAGGAGGCCGGTCAGCCCCCAGTCGGGCGTCCAGAACCCCTGATAGTAGCCGAGTTGGTAGGCGATACCCCAGAAGACCATGGTGAGAAGCGTCGCAGCGAGGACGCCCTTCGTGACCCGGGAGTCCTTGTATGCGAAGAAGTCACGAAAGGCGTTGACGAAACAGAACCGCCCCTTCTGGAGGAAGGCACCGATGGCGATTCCGACGACCGCTGCGACGAGTACCGTTGCGACCACACCGTCACCAGCGGTTCCGACGACTTAACCCGCGGCCAGTCGGACAGGGCTTCCCGGATCACTGACGCGGGACTCGCTCGAGCCCGTTCGGTATCGCTCCCGAGCGTCTCGTTCTCATCGAAAATCGCGCTCACACAGCACCGTAGGTAGTCGCAGTATTTGTCGAAACCGCCAGCCTCGGGCCCCGAACCTGTGGTTCGACTGCCACGACCGCCCCGCTCGAGACCGCGCGGGGAGCTACGACGGCAGCGAGACGCTGCTGACCGGTAGCTTGTGGGTCCCGTCCCAGAACTCGAGTTCGCTCACCGTCCAGCGGACGGGCTCGATCTCGCGGTCGGCCAGCCGCTTCGCCGCCGCGAGGTCGCCGCCCCGGGCGAGGGTCACGTGGGGGACGTACTCGCTGCCCTCGAGCCCCTCGACGGCGTCGAAGGCGTCGGTGAGGTCGGCGTGGATCCGCTCGAGGCCGGGGCTCTCGATGGCCAGGTAGACGACGGGCGCGGAGCCAAGCGGCGGGTCCGCGAAGTAGTCGACGCCGGTCACCGCGGCCTCGACGGCGGGCGAACCCTCGAGCGCGCGGTGGGCTCGGTGCTGGAGCTGTGCGACGTGGTCGGCCTCGCCGAGTCGCTTGAGCAGACAGGAGTGGTCCTCGCGGACGGTCTCGAACCCGATCAGGTCGGGGTGGAGCCGGTTCGCCAGTTGCCGGACGCGACCGGGGACGGGGACGTTGACGCTGTACACTTCGCCCGATATTGGGACGAGACGGCTATCAGTCTGGTGGTCTCTCTCAGAGTCGGTCGAGCAGCCAGAGGACGATCAGGACGGCGATCGCCAGCGCGATCAGCGGTCCCAACAGACCGATGATGGTCCCGACGATCGCCTCGAGGACTTCGATAACGAGCAAAACGGCGAGCAGTCCGAGGACGATCTTCAGCAGCGTTTCGACCTCGAGTTCGCCGCGCGTGTCGAGCATACCGTTCGGTAGGTGTGACTGTCTCAAAAACGCACCGACGCGTTCGTCGGAAAACCTATCTGGAGGGCTATGGCATGTCCGATAATGGACGCGAGGGGGCTGCGAGCCCTGAGTATCGTGCTGGTGGTGGTCTGTTCGGTCGTCGTCGCCGCGGCACCGGCCGGGACCGCGGCCGACCCGGGGAGCCGACCAGCGGCGCTGCAAGCGGAGGACGAACTGGCCCTCGAGGACGCCGATCGGATCGTCCTGGACGTTTTCATCGCGGCAAACGGCTCGGCGCTGGTCACCGTCGATTACCAGTTCCGCTACGGCGAGGACGACACCTCTGAGGCGGCGTGGGAACGGCTGCGGACGGACGTCGAGTCCGACACCGAGGCCTACGCCGACGCGGAGCGGACCAAGTGGAACGAGACCGTCGCCGACGGGGCGAACGAGACCGAACAGAACATGTCGCTGTCGAACCTCTCGGTCGCGACGGAAAACGAGACCGCTCCGCAGGGGATCGGCCACGTCGAGGTTTCCTTCCAGTGGGAGTCGTTCGCGTCCGTCGAGATCAACCGGCTCACGGCGGGGCCCGCACTCTCCGGGTTCACGCTGGACGACGACACGCGACTGCAGTTTCGCTGGCCGGCGGGCTATTCCATCTACGAGAGTGACGGCCAGCCCCAGATCGATCCGTCGCCGAGCAATCGCACCGACGACATGGTCATCTGGCGGGGCAGCGAGGTCGATTTCTCCGCGGCACAGCCGTGGGTCGTCCTGATCGAGGACGGCGACTCGAACGCGACCGCGACGCCCTCGAACGAGGGGCCGACGATGCCGTGGACGATCGTCGTTCTGGCGCTGGCCCTGCTCGCCGCCGTCGGCGTCGGCGGGTGGCTGCTCGGCCGCGAACGGACCGCCGGCAACGGGAGCGACCGCGAGGCCGGACGGCCGACACAGCCCGACGGGTCGGCCGGGCCGGCGTCGAACGCCGCCGACGGCCCGCCGCCGGAACTGCTCAGCAACGAGGAACGCGTCCTCCGCCTGCTCGAGGAACGCGGCGGGCGGATCAAACAGCAGGCGGTCGTCTCGGAACTGGGCTGGACCGAGGCCAAGACGAGTCAGGTCGTCGGCGACCTGCGCGAGGCCGACGAGATCGAGGTCTTCCGGATCGGCCGGGAGAACGTGCTGGCCTTGCCCGAGGAGGAGACCGAGGAGTAGCCGGTCGCCCCACCGCGGCGTGTCGAGACGGGCGCCGCCGAAGCGAACTCGGAAAGGTTTTAATACCGGGATTCCCCATTCGGTACCAATGAGCCACTCCGTCGGCACCACGCTCGCCGTGCTCGGTACCGACGGGACCGTCGCCCGGCGGCGACCGCGACGACTTCGACGGGCCGTTTGAGCCCGTCTACTCTTTCACTCCACGTCTCCGATTCGTTCCACCCATCCCGAACTTGCAGAATTTTCGGTTAGCAGGCGCTCTATCGGTTATTTTCGGAACGTAAACCAACGGGCTTAAGGTCGTCCTCTGGCTCCGTTCGAGTACGACATGACCCGCGTTGCACTCGCGTTCTCGGGCGGCCTGGACACGACCGTCTGTGTCCCGCTGCTCGAGGAGGAATACGGATACGACGACGTGATCGGCGTCACCGTCGACGTCGGCCAGCCGGCCGAAGAGTTCGACGAAGCCGAAGAGACGGCCGAGGCGCTCGGCCTCGAACACTACGTCGTCGACGCGCGAGCGGAATTCGCTCAACTCTGTCTCGAGAGCGTTCGCGCGAACGCGACCTATCAGGGCTACCCGCTGGGAACGGCGCTTGCCCGTCCCGTGATCGCGGAAGCGATCCTGGAGGTCGCCGAGGAACAGGACTGTACCGGCATCGCCCACGGCTGTACGGGCAAGGGCAACGACCAGCTGCGCTTCGAGGCCGTCTGGCGGAGTTCGGACCTCGAAGTGATCGCCCCCGTTCGCGAACTCGGACTCACCCGCGAGTGGGAACAGGAGTACGCCGCCGAGCGCGACCTCCCCGTCGAGGGCGGCAGCGGCGGCGACTGGTCGATCGACACCAACATCTGGAGCCGCTCGGTCGAGGGCGACGACCTCGAGGACCCCAACTACGTCCCGCCGCGTGACATCTACGAGTGGACCGACGAGCCCGGCACTGAGACCGAGGAGATCGAGATCGCCTTCGAGAACGGCTACCCCGTCGCCGTCGACGGCGAGGAGTACGAGCCGGTCGAACTCATCGAATACCTCAACGACCTCGCCGGCAGTTACGGCGTCGGCCGCACCGACATGATGGAAGACCGCATGCTCGGGCTGAAGGTCCGCGAGAACTACGAACACCCCGGCGCGACGACGCTGCTTTCCGCCCACGAGGCCCTCGAGGGCCTCGTCCTGACCCAGGAGGAGCGCCAGTTCAAGAAACAGATCGACCAGCAGTGGTCCCAGAAGGGCTACGAGGGCCTGATCGACGCGCCGCTTGTCAGCGCGCTCGAGGGCTTCATCGACGAGACCCAACAGCGCGTGACCGGCACGGTCACGATCCGCTTCGAGGGCGGCCAGGCGCGTCCGGTCGCACGCGACAGCACGTACGCGGCCTACTCGGCCGAACACGCCTCCTTCGACACCGAGACGGTCGGGAAGATCAAACAGGAGGACGCGACCGGCGTCGCGAAGTACCACGGCTTCCAGCGCCGCCTCGCGAACGAGGCCATCGCCGCGAACGCGGCCGACGAGGACGACGAGTAAGCATGACCGAGGAGAGCGCTCACGAGGGCGGCGCGGCCGAACGGGCGATCGCGACGGACGGCGGCGAGCCGACCGACGACGAAGGCGGTGAGCGATCCACCGGATCGCGATCCTCGTCGGATCTCCGATCCGACGGTGTCGTCCGCCGGGACCGTTTCAGCGGCGGCCCCGCCCGGAGCTTCCTCTCCTCGCTTGCGGCCGATCGGCGCATCTTCGCGGCCGACCTCGAGGTCGACCGCGCCCACACCGTCATGCTGGCCGAACAGGACATCATCGGCGAGGACGTGGCCGGCGAGATCCTGACCGCACTGGACGCGATCGAGGTCGACGGCCACGGCTCGCTGCCCGACGGCGAGGACGTCCACGAGGCCATCGAGACCGCCGTGATCGAACGCATCGGTGCCGAGGGCGGGAAGATGCACACCGCCCGCTCGCGCAACGACGAGGTCGCGGCCTGCATCCGCTATCGCCTGCGCGAGGACGTCCTCGAGGCGATCGAAACGACGCTCGCGCTGCGCGAGTCGCTCGTCGACGTCGCCGACGCCCACCGGGAGACGATCATGCCCGGCTACACGCACCTCCAGCCCGCCCAGCCGACCACCGTGGCACACTGGGCGCTGGCCTACGAGGGTGCGGTTCGCCGCGACACCGAACGGCTGCTCGCGGCCTACGGCCGCATCAACGAGTCGCCGCTGGGCGGGGCCGCCTTCGCGGGGACGACGTTCGACATCGACCGCGAGCGGACGGCCGACTTGCTGGGCTTCGAGGGCGTTGTCGAGAATTCGATGGACGCCGCCTCGAGCCGCGATTTCCTGCTCGAGACGACCCAGACGCTGTCGACCCACGCGACGACGCTGTCGGGGCTGGCGGAGGACGTGATCATCTTCGCGAACCGCGGCTTCGTCGACCTGGCGGACGACTACGCCTCGACGTCGTCGATCATGCCCCAGAAGAAGAACCCGGACACGCTGGAACTGGTCCGTGCGGTCGCGGGCGACGCGGCCGGCGACGTACAGGGGCTGACGACGACGCTGAAGGGACTGCCCCGCGCGTACAACCGCGACCTCCAGCGGGCGACGACCCACGCCTGGGAGGCCGTCGACGCGGTGACCGAGGCCAGCGACGTCGCGGCCGGCGCGGTCGCGACGGCCGACTGGAACGAGGAGATGCTGGCCGCGGAAGCCGGCGAGGGCTTCTCGACGGCGACCGGCGTCGCGGACCTGCTGGCCGCCAACGGGTTGCCGTTCCGGACCGCACACGAGTTGGTGGCCGTCGCTGCCGAGGGCGGTGCGGACTACGACGCCCTCGAGTCCGCCGCGCAGGAGGTCCTCGGCGAGTCGCTCGTGGCCCACGTCGAGCGCGAGGCGGTCGAAGCGGCCCTCGACCCGGTCGAGAGCGTCGCGAGCCGCGACTCGCAGGGTGGGCCCGCCCCCGAGGCGGTCGCCCCGCAACTCGAGGCCGCACGGGAGTCGCTTTCGGCCGACACCGCCAATCTCGAGGAGCAGACCGACGCACTCGAGGCCGCCCACGAGCGGTTGCGCTCGGAGGTGAACGGCTATGTCTGAGGTCGTCAGTTCGCCAGTGGCGGCGCAACACCGGCCGCAATCGCCTCCCGCCGACCGGCCGGTACGACGACGATCCCCGCGAGGGGATCAATTACCGAACACATGATATGTCAAAGTAGACTTGCCGTAATGTAGCTCCGACGGACCGTTAGCGTGGCGTGCGGATCGTGTAATTTTGCTGTTAAGTTCGAAGGCTTTAAGGGATCCCGGCACCCACGTTGGGGTACAATGACCGAATGTGTCGAGTGTGGGGCTGAGGTGTCCCTGCACGACGATCTGGAAGTGGGAGAAATCGTTGACTGTACGACCTGCGGTGCCGAGCTGGAAGTCGTCGATACCGAGCCGCCAGTCCTCGAACAGGCCCCCGAGCTGGAAGAGGACTGGGGTGAGTGACCTTGCAGACGGCTGGGATACTGCCGTCCTCCGCTGCGACGGTTCGCGGAGCGCGTAGCGCCGCGACCCTCAATCAGAGGTGGCTCGCGTGAACGTCGGCATACTCTACTCACGGATTCGCAAAGACGAGAAACTCCTGCTCAACGAGCTTCGCGAGCGCGATCACGAGATCACGAAGATCGACGTCCGCAAGCAGACCTTCGACATTGCGGACGCGCCCGCGGCGTTCGACGGCCTCGACATCGTCGTCGATCGCTGTCTCGCCACGAGCCGGAGCCTGTACGCCACGCAGTTCTTCGAGTCGTACGGCATCCCCGTGGTCAACAGCCACGAGACGGCCGACGTCTGCGCCGATAAAGTGAAAAACAGCCTCGCGCTCGAGGACGCGGGCGTCCCGACGCCCGCGACCAAGGTTGCGTTCACCAAAGAGACTGCGATGGAGGCTATCGAGTCCTTTGGCTATCCCTGCGTCCTCAAACCCGTCGTGGGCTCGTGGGGACGCCTGATGGCCAAGATCGACTCCGAGTCGGCCGCCGAAGCGATCCTCGAACACAAGGCGACGCTCGGCCACTACGAACACAAGGTGTTCTACGTCCAGGAGTTCGTCGAGAAGCCCGGCCGCGACATCCGCGTGCTGGCGATCGACGGTGAACCCATCGCCGGGATGGTCCGATCGTCGGACCACTGGATCACTAACGCCGCGAAAGGCGCGGAGACGGACGTCTTCGAAATCGACGACGAGGCGCTTTCCCTCGTCGAACGAGCCACCGACGCCGTCGGCGGCGGGCTGCTCGGGATCGACCTGATGGAGACCGCGGACGGATACACCGTCCACGAGGTCAACCACACCGTCGAGTTCAAGGCCCTCGACGAGGCCGTCGAGACCGACGTCGCCGGCACCGTCGTCGACTGGCTCGAGGCCAAAGCACAGGCCGCCGATCCGGAACTCGAGGTGTCCGCCCAATGACGGTGGGCAGCGATATTGGTGCCGCGCCCGGCGCCGAGACGGTCACCGCAAGCGTCATCGGCGGCAGCGGCTTTACCGGCGGCGAACTCCTGCGACTGCTCGCCGGCCACCCCAACTTCGAACTCGTCGACGTCACGAGCCGGTCGAAGGCCGGCAAGAGCGTCGGATCCGTCCACCCGCCGCTTCGCGGGACGGACCTGCGCTTTACCGAGCCCGACGACCTCGAGTCGGTCGACGTGCTGTTCGCCGCGACGCCCCACGGCGTCTCGATGGGGCAGATCGACCAGTTCTTCGAGATCGCCGACACCGTCGTCGACCTCTCGGCGGACTTTCGCCTCGAGACGGAAGCGCAATACGACGAGTGGTACGACGGCCACGAGGCCCCCGAGTACCTCGAGAAAGCGGAGTACGCCCTGCCCGAGATCAACCGCGAGAACCTCGCGGGCGCGGAACTCATCGCGGGTGGCGGCTGTAACGCCACCGCGACCATTCTGGGTCTGTATCCGCTCTTCGAACACGACATCCTCGAGGGCGGCGAGCAGATCGTCGTCGACGTGAAGGTCGGCTCCTCCGAAGGGGGTGCCGGCGGCGGCGAGGCCTCGAGCCACCCCGAGCGCTCGGGCGTCGTTCGCCCCTACGCGCCGACGGGCCACCGCCACGAGGCCGAGATCGAGCAGTTCCTCGACACCTCGGTTGCCTTCTCCTGTCATGCCGTAGACATGACCCGCGGCGCGAGCGCGACGAATCACGTCTTCCCCTCGGGACCGGTCTCGAAGGGCGACCTCTGGCAGGCCTACCGCGGCTGTTACGAGGACGAGCCGTTCGTCCGCATGGCCGCCGGCGGCTCCGGTGTCTATCGCTACCCCGAACCGAAGGCGGTCGCCGGGACCAACCTCGCCGAGGTCGGCTTCGAACTCGATCCCTCGAACAAGCGCATCGTCGTCTTCTCGGCGATCGACAACATGATGAAAGGTTCCGCGGGCCAGGCGGTCCACGCCGCCAACGTCGCCCTGGGCCTCGAGGAGACGGCCGGACTCGAGTTCACGGGACTGCACCCCGTGGGGGCACCATGACAGTAGTAGTGAAGATCGGCGGCGCACGCGCCGTCGATCCCGAAGGGGCACTTTCCGACGTCGCCTCGCTCGTCGAGAACGGCGAAGACGTCGTGTTGACCCACGGCGGTTCGACCGCCGTCGACGAAACGCTCGAGGACCTCGGAAAGGAACCCACCTACGTCGAGACGCCCGGCGGCGTCGTCGGGCGCTTCACCGACGAGGAGACGATGGACGTCTTCAAGATGGTGATGCCCGGCAAGCTCAACACGGACCTCGTGGAGAGCCTGCACAACGAGGGCGTCGACGCCGTCGGCCTCTCGGGCACGGACGGCAAACTCCTCGAGGGCAAGCGCAAATCGGCCGTCCGCGTCAAGGAAGACGGCAAGAAGAAGATCAAACGTGGCGACCACTCGGGGAAGATCGAGTCGGTCAACGCCGACCTGCTCGAGACGACGCTTGCGGGCGGCTACACGCCCGTCGTCTCCGTTCCGATGCTCGGGAAAGAGAAGGACGGCGGCTACACCGCGGTCAACGCCGACGCCGACCGCGCCGCGGCCGCGATCGCGGGCGCGCTCGAGGCCGACCTCGTGGTGCTGACGGACGTCTCGGGGATCTACGAGGACCCCGACGACGAGTCGACCAAGATCGACTCGGCGTCGACGCCCGCGGAGTTCGAGGCGGTCACAGACGCCGCCGAAGGCTTCATGACGAAGAAGGTCATGGCCGCCGAGGAAGCCCTCGAGGGCGGTGCGTCGTCGGTCATCGTCGCGACGGCAAACGCCGACGACCCGATCTCGAGTGCGCTCGCGGG
The DNA here is from genome assembly GCA_000690595.2 of Natrinema mahii. Lineage (GTDB taxonomy): Archaea > Halobacteriota > Halobacteria > Halobacteriales > Natrialbaceae > Natrinema > Natrinema mahii. Next base: position 141,360 of record JHUT02000003.1, read on the forward strand.
CGAGGGGACGACCCTCGAGCCCGGCGTACTCGCGGACGACGAGACGACACAGGAGGCCACAGAATGAGCGATCACGACTTCGTTTCCGGCGGCAAGCCAATCGGCATCGAACGCGGCGAGGGACCGTTCCTCTACGGAACGGACGGCACGGAGTATCTCGACGTCGGCGCGAGCTACGCCTGTACGCCGCTCGGCCACTCTCACCCCGCGGTCGTCGACGCGGTCCAGGAGCAGGTCGCCGACCTGACGTTCGTCGACTCCTCCTATCCCGTCCAGTCCCGCGAGGACGCCTACGCGGCGCTCGTGGCGTCGACGCCGGCGGGTCTGGATCAGGCGTGGTTCTGCAACTCCGGGACCGAGGCCAACGAGGCCGCCTTGAAGTTCGCCCGCTCGGCGACCGGCGACTCGAAGATCGTCGCCGCGACCCGGAGCTTCCACGGGCGGACGATGGGGTCGCTCGCGGCCACCTGGAAGGACAAGTACAAGAAACCGTTCGAGCCGCTGGCCGGCGACGTCGAGTTCGTTCCCTACGGCGACGACGAGGAACTGGCCGCCGCCGTCGACGACGAGACCGCGGCCGTCATCCTCGAGCCGATCCAGGGCGAGGGCGGGATCAACGTCCCGCCCGCGGGCTATCTCGAGGCCGCCCGCGAACTCACCGAGGCGGCCGGCGCGGCGCTCGTTCTCGACGAGGTCCAGACCGGCATGGGTCGGACGGGCTCGATGTGGGCCTGCCAGAACGCGGGCGTCACGCCCGACGTCCTCACGACTGCGAAGGGGCTGGGCAACGGGCTGCCCGTCGGCGCGGTCGCGGTCGCGGATTGGATCGCCGACGGCGCGGCCTCGCACAACGCCACGTTCAGCGGCGGGCCGGTCGTCACCGCGGCCGTCCACGCGACGATCTCGACGCTGGTCGAGGAGGAGTACCCCGCCCACGCCGCCGAGATCGGCGACTACCTCGTCACCGAACTCGAGGCGGCACTCGGCGATTCAGTGCGCGAGGTCCGCGGCGAGGGCCTGCTCGTCGGCGTCGAGTTGAAACGCGGTGCGAACCGCGTCGCCCGCGATCTCGCGATGAACCACCAGGTGCTGGCGCTGCCGGCCGGTCGAACCGTCCTCCGACTGCTCCCGCCGCTCGTCCTCGAGCGGGCCGAGGCCGATCGAGTCGTCGACGCGACCGCCGACGTCCTCGGAGCGACCGACGACGCATGAGCGCGAACGCCGACCCCTCGAGCGACGTGTCGGCCGCCGAGGCCCGCGAGTTGCTCGTCGATCTCGTCTCGATTCCCTCGCCGACCCGTGAGGAACGCGAGGCGGCCAAACGCCTCGTGGACTTCTTCGAGGCCCACGACCGGGAGGTCTGGATCGACGCGGTCGGGAACGTCCGCGCGCCGGCGGACGATTCCGTGTTGTTGACCTCACACATCGACACCGTACCGGGGGACATCCCCGTCGAGGTCGAGGAGACCGGCGACGACGAGATCCTCTGGGGTCGCGGCAGCGTCGACGCGACGGGGCCGCTGGCGGCGATGGCGGCCGCCGCCGTCCGCACCGGCGTCTCCTTCGTCGGCGTCGTCGGCGAGGAGATCGACTCGAAGGGGTCGCGCTACCTGGTCGACGACCGCGACGAGGCACCCGAAGCCGTCGTCAACGGCGAGCCCTCCGGCGCCGACGGGATCACGCTAGGGTATCGCGGCCTGATCGCCGGGACGTACGTCGCGACCAGCGAGTCCGGTCACACGTCCCGACCGGACCCGAACGCGATCCAACACGCCGTCCGCTGGTGGTCGGCCGTCGAGGCGTACTTCGAAGGCGACGAGTACGAACCGGTCTTCGAGCAGGTGACGACCAAGCCGGTCGACATCGAGGGCGGCGTCAGCGACGACGGCCTCTCCGTCGAGGCCACGATGGACGTCCAGTTGCGCGTGCCGCCGGCCCTCGACGTCGGGACCGTCCGCGAGGCCGCCGAGGCCGAACTCGAGGTCGGGACCGTCACCTGGAAGGACAAGGTCCCGCCGGTGATGATGAGCCCGCGGACGCCGGTCGCACGGGCGTTTCGCGTCGCCATCCGCAAGGAGGGCGACGATCCGCGTCTGGTGCGAAAGACCGGCACGAGCGACATGAACATCTACGCTGGGGCCTGGGACTGTCCGATGGTCACCTACGGGCCCGGCAACTCGGACCTCGATCACGCGCCCGACGAGCGACTGCCGCTGTCGGAGTTCGACCGGTCGGTGTCGGTCCTCGAGCGCGTCGCACGGACACTCAGTGAGTAACAGTCGTTTTCCATACCATACCATGACAACAGCAACGAACGAGACGGAACCGAGACACTTCCTCGACGTCGACGACCTCTCCGAGGCGGAACTGCTCGCAGTGCTGGACAGGGCCGACGAGTACAAACGCGCCGTCGACAACGGCGACGACCACGCCGACCTGTCCGGACAGACGCTGGGAATGCTCTTCCAGAAGGCGAGTACCCGCACCCGCGTCTCCTTCGAGACGGGCATGACCCAACTCGGCGGGCACGCGATCTTCCTCGGAGAAGACGATATCCAACTCGGCCGCGGCGAACCGCTGAAAGACACCTCGCGTGCGCTCTCGCGGTACGTCGACGCGGTCATGGCCCGCGTCTTCAAACACGAGAACGTCGAGGTCCTCGCCGAGTACTCCTCGGTGCCGATCGTCAACGGCCTCACCGACGACGCCCACCCCTGCCAGACGCTCGCAGATCTGTTGACGATCCGCGAACACGAGGACGGTTTCGAAGATGTCTCGGCGGCCTGGATCGGTGACGGAAACAACGTCGCCCAGTCGTTCGCGCTCGGTGCCGCACTGACCGACATGGACCTGACGATCGCGACGCCGGAGGGATACGAGGTCGACGACGGCGTCCTCGAGCGAGCCCGCGAGTTGGGCGGCGATCCGACGGTCACGACCGACCCCGTCGAGGCCGCCACCGACGCCGACGTCATCTACACGGACGTCTGGATCTCGATGGGCCAGGAGGACGAACGCGACGTCCGGATGAACGACTTCGAGGGCTTCCAGGTCAACGCGGACCTGCTCGAGAACGCCCCCGACGCCTCGGTCATGCACTGTCTCCCCGCCCACCGCGGCGAGGAGATCACCGATGCCGTCATCGAGGGCGATCGCTCGGTCGTCTTCGACCAGGCCGAGAACCGACTGCACGCCCAGAAGGCGTTGTTGAGCTGGCTGCTCGAGTAGTACCGGCCGCGAGTGAAACGAGCGGGCGGCTTTTTGCTCCAGATTTTTGCGCGAGCGGTCAGCGTAGCTGACCCGAGCGGAAAACGGTGGCCACGAAGGCGTTGTTGAGCTGGCTGCTCGAGCGAACTCGAGCCGCGATCGCCGTCGTGGTGGGAATCTCAGCCTCGGTTGGGGATCTCAGCCTCGGTAGGTGTCCAGCCGCGGGACGACGGCCGCGTACGCGATCCCGAGGCCGAGACCGTAGACGACGTGGTCGACGATCGGGCCGGCTGCGAGCGGATCGATCGGCGTCGACAGCGAGAGCAGGTGCGGCGCGAGAACGAGGTTCCAGCCGATGACGATGTTGCCGAGCCACAGGGCGATCCCGTAGCCGAGGCCGAGGACGGCACCCGCGGGAACCGACTCCGAAAACGAGCGCAGCCGTCGGTGGTAGACGACCAGCCCGTATCCGGTCGCGAAGATGGCGCTGTACCCGATATGGAGGACCCACCACAACTGCATCTCGGGCAGCGTCGTGAGGACGCCGGTGGTCGGTCCGATGTCGCCGACTATCGTCAGGGCCGGTCGGATCGCTCCGACCAGTCCGCCGAGGAGGACCGCGTACGGCCAGTACGAGTGGACGACGAGCGATCGGTCGGCGTGGTGTGCATGGTTAGTCGACATATGCGACGCTTGGGACGGCGTTCGAATATACGTCCAGTGACGTTTCCAGATGGTGGGAACGAGCGCCCAGCAAACCCCTTTCGGCCCGTTGGCCAGCACCGGTATCATCCCGCCTGAACGATTCTGTTACTGATCACCCCACTGCCATCCGACTGCTATCGTAGCTCTTGAAACGATTTCTACACCGATCACAACGCTGTCCTGCGATCGGGTGTGCAGTGAGTTTCAAGAGCTACTATAGAAACCGCTCCCTCGTTCGCAGCTTCCCGCTCCGGAACCGTCGGCCCACGATCCGACGCCACCGCCGATTAATACGTTGTTTCTGCGATATAACGAGTCCCATACCTGTTGAATCGACAGCAGGTATTATACCGGAACTGCTGGTCACTGGAATTTACAATGTGGTTCAGATTCGTCCTCGCCGCGTTGCTCATGCTACTGGGGCCGATAGCGCTGCTCGTCGTCTCCCTGCTGTAGCGAGGACATCGTGGCTGGAGTCGGTCGTGACGAACGACTGCCGACGGGTATTTTGACGCGCTCACCCGTAGGTGCGGTATGGCCGAGACCCCTCAGCATCGCCTCGGGGAACTGATGGAGGAATCGAACCCGGCGTTCGAAGCGGTGATGAGTTGCGTGTTCGGAATCGAGGACCACGAGACGCGGACCTATCTCGTCCTCTGTGATCGGCCCGGGAGTACGATCGAGGAACTGGCCACGGCCCTCGAGCGCGACCGGAGTACGGTCACCCGGTCGCTGTCGACGCTCCGGGACCGCGGACTCGTGTCCCGGGACCGGCGGCTGCTCGACGGCGGCGGCGACGTCTACCAGTATACGGCCACGTCGCTGCCCGAGGCCAAGGCAATGCTCCACGAGGCGCTGGACGCCTGGACCGCGACGGTCCACGACGTGATCGACGAGTTCGACGACGGGGCCGACTGAGTCGCCCACCGCGGAATCCGCCCACTTTTTGCCCCTGCGGTCCTCCCCTCCGACAATGAGTCTCAGTCTCTCGGCCGAGCAACCCGACCAGCCCGCCGACGCCGACGACGGCGTCTGGCTCGAGTGCATCGAGTGCGGCGAAACTTTCGCTCCGTTCGACGACGTCCGTTACACCTGCGACGACTGTGACGGCCTCCTCGAGGTTCGCTACGCCGACCTGCCGACGTTCGACGACTTCGAGGGCGAGGGCGTCTGGCGCTACGCCGACGCCCTGCCGTTCGAGGCCGGCGTCTCGATCCAGGAGGGCGCGACCCCGCTGTACGAGGTCCCCCGCCTCGAGGAGGACGTCGGGATCGAGGCCCTGCGGATCAAACACGAAGGGATGAACCCGACGGGCTCGTTCAAGGACCGCGGCATGACCGTCGGCGTCAAGGTCGCAAAAGAACTCGGCGTCGACCGACTGGCCTGTGCTTCGACGGGCAACACCAGCGCCGCCCTGGCCGCCTACGGCTCCCGTGGCGGAATGCAGACGCTCGTCCTCTTGCCCGCGGGCAAGGTCGCGGCCGGCAAGATCGCACAGGCCAGCCTCCACGGCGCGCGCATCCTCGAGGTCGACGGCAACTTCGACGCCTGTCTCGACATCGTCCAGGAACTCGCGGGCCAGGGCGAGGCCTACCTGCTGAACTCGCTGAACCCCTTCCGACTCGAGGGCCAGAAGACGATCGGCCTCGAGATTCTCGAGGGCTTTCTCGCCGACTACGACACCGTCCCGGACCGGATCGTCCTCCCGGTCGGCAACGCCGGCAACACGTCGGCGCTGTACAAGGCCTTCCGCGAGCTCGTTCAGGCCGGCGCGCTCGACGAGGGCGACGTGCCGAAACTGACCGGCGTGCAGGCCGAGGGGGCCGCGCCGATGGTCGAAGCGATCGAGAACGGGGCCGACGAGGTCCGCCGCTGGGAAGAGGTCGAGACCCGCGCGACCGCGATCCGGATCGGGAACCCGGTCAACGCGCCGAAGGCACTGCCCGGCATCCGGGAGACCGGCGGGACCGCCGTGGCGGTTTCCGACGAGGAGATCACCGAGGCCCAACGGGACATCGCCGCCGAGGGAATCGGCGTCGAGCCGGCCTCCGCGGCCTCCGTCGCCGGCCTGCGAAAACTCCGAGCCGAGGGGATCGTCGACGACGACGAGCGCGTCGCCTGTCTCACCACCGGCCACCTGCTCAAAGACCCCGACGCCGCCGCTGCGGCGGGGAGCGAACCCGAACCCGTGCCGGCCGATACGCAGGGCGTGCTCGACCATCTTCAGGAGTAACGTCGGCCGGACGCACGACCGGCGTCGGACGCGTCTGACACTCGACTGACTGACCTTTTTCGGATCCAGTGTCGAACCCGTAAGCGAGCCATGTCCACCGAGCAACGAGGTCCCACTCCGGCCGCTCCCGCCGACGAACGGACTCGTCTCACCGACCACACCCCGACCGCCCGACACCACACCCGGCGGTCTCGTCCCCCGAACGGGTCCGCGGGCCGTCCCGATTCCCACGACGTGCCACTCTCCGCTCGGATCGAACGAACCCGCCTCCGAGTTCGGATCGCCGCGCTCGAGCGACTCGTCGCGATGAGCGAAACCCGCCGACAGGCCGTTATCGACCGGTACGAACGGGTGCTGGCGGACCGAGACGATTCGACCCGGGACGGCTCAGATCCGTCGTCGTCATCGCTGTTGGCTCAGCTACTCGGCTCCTGACCCCACTCCGTTTTAATTTATACATTCCTACATTTTAAATATCAGGGGTGGCCAATCTGTTATAGGGAGAACAAATAACCGATGGCAGATACGGCTGCAGTCTGTCCCGAATGCGATGGCAGATTACGGCAGAGAGGTACCGAAATCGTGTGTGAGGACTGCGGACTCGTCTCCGGCGAGGATTCGATCGATCGCGGCCCGGAATGGCGGTCCTTCGAGGACGAGGACACCGATCGACGACGGACCGGCGCGCCGCTTACCCGCTCGAGACACGATCGCGGACTGTCCACGGAGATCGGCTACGGCTCCGGCTCCGATTCGGGATACAGCTCCCGGCTGACCGGCCGGAAGCGCCGACAGATCGCTCGCCTCCGCAGGGAACACAACCGCGCCCGCATCTCCTCGAAAGTCGAACGGAATCAGGTCTACGGGTTCGCCGAAATCAGACGGATTACCGCCTCGCTCTCCTTGCCGGAGTCGGCCAGGGAGCAGGCCTGTGCCCTCTTCGAGTCCGCACAGTCCGAGGGGCTCTTTCAGGGCCGCTCGCTCGAGGGGTTCGCGGCCGCCGCCATCTACGCGACTTGCCGGACCCGGTCGATCGCCCGGACGACCGACGAGATCGCCGACACGGCCCGCGCCGACGGCGACGAACTCTCCGTCGCTTACGACGCGCTGAATCGCGAACTCGGGCTCCCGACCGGGCCGATCGACCCCACCGAGTACCTGCCGCGATACGCCTCGAAACTCGAAGTCGGCACGGCCGTCGAGCAACGCGCCCGCGATCACGTCGAGACCCTGCTCGAGGCGGGGCAGATCGGCGGGCGAAACCCGAGCGGCGTCGCCGCGGCCTGTCTCTACAAGGCTGCCGGGGAACGCGAGGACTGGCCAACGCTCACCCAGGCCACGGCGGCCGAGGTCGCCGACGTCGCGCCGGTGACGATCCGGTCGACCGTCGTCGATCTCAGGGAACTCGGCTCGGCCGACCCGGTAGCCAGTTCGCTGGACTGATCGGGGAGCCGATTCGTCCGTCGCAATCGAGCCGTCAGTTCGACCGCGTCCGAAAAGCTCGGCTCACGTCGTCCGGAGCGTGTCCGTACTCGGCTCGTAGACCTCGCCTTTCTGTTTGAGCTTGTCGATCTCGTGTTCGGCCTTGGACTGGTCCATCCCGATCTCCTCGGCCCGCTCCATGACGATGTCGACCGGCGCGCCGTCGTCGTACTCCTCCTCGATGTCCCCGATGAGCTGTTTGAGGTTCTTGATCCGGTCGCGCTGGGACTTCGAGGTGCCGGCCTCGACGATGTCCGCGTCGAACTCGCCGGTCTCGGGGTCGACCCCCACGTCCTGCAGACACGAGCGGACGATCTCGATGACCCGCTCGGCGTCGCTCTGTTCGACCGTATCCGAGAGCCGGACGCGGGCGCTGGCCTCCGAGAGCCGTACCAGCGCCTCGAGCTTGCGGGCCGTGACCGGCACCGCGGCGTCCTCGTCGGTCCCCTTCGAGCGCAGATCGACGTAGAAATCCCGGATCGCGTTGCGGGCCGCCTCGGTCATCCGCGGGTGGCAGTTCTGCTTGGCGTAGGCGATGTATTTCCGCAGGAGCTCGGCGTCGATCTCCGGATCGACCTGGTCGGTCATCTCCTCGATCTCGCCCTGTCCGACCTCGAGGCTCGACATCTCCTCGCGCTGGGTCGTCAACTCGCCGGCGTAGTTGGTCGTGATGATGTGTTCCGCGAGGTTGCGGTCTTTCTCCTCGTCGGGCGTGTCCGTCACGGTAAAGATCAGATCGAACCGCGAGATCAGCGCCGGCTCGAGGTCGATCTGCTCGCTGATCGGCTCGTACTGGTCGAATCGGCCGTACTTGGGGTTTGCCGCACCCAGCAGCGAACAGCGAGATTTCAGCGTGGCGTTGATGCCGGCCTTCGAGACGGAGATCTTCTGTTGCTCTAAGGCCTCGTGCATGGCCGACCGGTCCTCCGGTCGCATCTTGTCGAGTTCGTCGATGGCGGCGATCCCCTGGTCTGCGAGGACGAGCGCACCGGCCTCGAGGCTCCACTGCTGGCCGTCGCCGAAGTCGTCACGAACGGCCGCGGCCGTGAGACCGGCCGAACTGCTCCCCTTCCCGGAGGTGTAGACAGCTCGCGGCGCGATGTTCTCGATGTATGCGAGCATCTGAGAGTTGTGCGAAACGACGCCGTTCGAGATGTAGTTGTGGGTCCCGTCGACCTCGAGGTCGTATACCCAGTCGTACTCGGGATCGACCGTTTCGATTGAGGCGATTCGACTGGATTCGACGGCGTCTTTTGCACCTGTGACTCCTCCATCAGCCACTACATTTTCTGTGGTAGGTTGACCGATCGGTTCCGTTCCTGTCTCGGCTACAGCGACGCGGTCTCCGACCGATAACGCTTCGGCACGGACTGGCTGAAAGTCATTACCGGCCGCGATGAACAGGGGATGCGACGGCGTCACCTCGAGTTCCCGCCCGCCTGCAGTCCGGAGTCGATACATCCGGTCGGGAGCCTCTCGTTTCCAGACCTTTGTCGCACGCTGTGGATCGATCTCCCCGTTTTCCTGTAAGGAGGGGACGTCGATATCGATCTCGTCGTACCAGCCGTCATCGATCGGTTTCGGATTGTCGAGGTTCGATTCGACAAGGTCGCGGATAGGCACGTCACGGCCGTCCGCGAGCGTGACCTTCGTATCGCCGCGGACGCACTTCCCCGTCCCGGGGTCCCCGATCAGAAGCATATGGAGGTCGCCCCGGATCCGCGAGCCGTCTGGTAACTGCTTCGTGACGCCGGAAAACAGCTGGAGTATCATCGAGAGCTTCTCCTGATCGTAGCCGTAGATCGAGGGGGCGATGGAGTCGACCATCCGCTCGTAGATGTCGTCGGCGTTCGAGAGACGGACGATCTCCTCTTTGTCCTCGCCGGTAATATCCATGTCCTCGAACTGCTCTTCGTCGATCTCGACGGACATGCCCTCCATGTAGAAGTCGAAGACGGGCGATGGGTCCTGCTGGTCGCCCTGTTGCTCGAGGCGGAGAACGCCGGTCGCGGAGACGTGGTCGCCGGGGGTGACCTCGCCGGTGATGTCGTCCTCGATGTTGATGTCCAGCGCTTGCGGAGTCTCCCCGCCGCGGAGCCCTTCGGGGCTCTCTTGCACCCGGAGCTTCTGGGAGTCGACGAACTCGGACTGGTCGAAGTTCACGCGGAAGGGGCCCTGCCGTTCACAGCCCTGACACTCGTGGGGTTCCTGGAAGTCGCCGCTGGACTGGGGGACCCGTGTGAGGGTGCCACAGAGCTGGCACTCGAAGGCGGCTTCCTCGATTTTCGGGCGGACGTCGGTGGCCTTGCGGACGATGCCGTGGACCTGCACGAGGGAGTTCATATCGCGAGCGCGGATCTCGCGGATCTCGGGCGACTCCGTCTCCGGGAGGTTTCGCACGCGGACGTGGGCCTGGCCGAGGCTCACGTCGATCGGGAGGTCGTACAGCCGCAGCGCCTCCTCGGCGTACCGTTGCAGCTGTTCGGGCTGGTTGATGAAGTCGTCGGCAAGGTCGGGATCGAACCGGTAGAGGTCCTGCCAGTCGACGTGCAGTGACCGCTGCTCGTTGGGGTACTGCTGGGCAAGCTGCTTGATCTCGCTGTCGTAGTAGTTCCGGAAGAACTGCTCGAAAGAGTCGACGAGTTCGGAGTTTCCCGCTTGCGCCATTGCACACCGCTAGGGCCGCCATCGGGTATAAATGGTCGTATACCGGGGCGAAACTGGTCCCGTGCAATCACGTCGCTGCCGCGTCTCAGTCGCCGGGCTCGGCCTCCTCGAGGCTATCGGCGGCCACGCCGAGCGTCGCGATCGACCGGAACGCCTCCTCGACGGTCAGGTCCACCTCGTGGACCTTCTCGGCGGGCATGTGCATGACGTAGCCGTTCGTGGCGGGGTTGGGCGCGAGCGGGACCATCAGCGTCACCAGCTCGTCCTCGCCCGCGCTGGCCTCGACCATGGGGGGTGTCTCGGCCGTGAGAAAGCCGAGCATGTACGCGCCCTCGTGGGGAAACTCGACGAGTTTCACGTCCTGAAACTGGTCGGACTCGTCCTCGACGAGCAGTTTGCTGGCGCGGCGAACGCTCTCGTAGACGGTGCTGGCGCCGGGGATCGTCTCCATCGTCGCGTGGACTCGTTTGGAGAGGTAGGTTCCGGGAGTGTATTCGGCGACCAGTCCGACTAGCAGAAAGACCCCGATCACCGACGCGAGCGTCGCGAATTGAATCACCGGCACCGGCGGCTCGTCGGGCCAGACGTAGGTGACCCCCGCGATCACCGGTGCGAGGGCCCCGAGGATGAAATTGAGGACGATCGAGACAACCAGTAGCGTCGCGACCAGCGGAATCGTGATGACGACCCCGTTGATGAACAACCGCTTGATGCTCGAGGCAGGATCGGCCATGCGTCCTGCCACTTGCGGTGACGCCGAAACCGTTGGGCTTGCGGGCGGATCAAGCACGGACCTGTTCCGGTCGGAGTGTGTCCCACACAGTCATGTGTCTGGCCGCTGTGGGCTCCGGTTCCGTGGGTCGGCGCTCGGCCGTGGCCGCCGGCTCGAACTGATCGTTCTCGCGGACGGTCCGCGTTGGGCCCCCTTCACATTTTGGACCGACAGTGATTGCGATGGCGGGCGTTGGTGGACTCGATGTCGACACACTCCGACCCGACGCGAGCCGCGGTCCGCTGTGAGGGCTGTGGCGTGATCCTCGTCGCGGAAATCACGGGCGACGACTCGATCCGCCCGCTCGGCACCAGCGAGGACTGCGTCTGCGGCGACGGGAGCTTCGTTCGGCTCGAGCGACCCGCGACGGTCGCGCACTGACCCGGTCTGTCGGTCGGTTCCGTCGCAGTCGGTCGCCGTCCCCTGTCCTCGAGCGTTAATCGGTCACAAACACCCGTATCCGTGTCCCAGAAATCGAACAGTATCGTACTGTGCTGCTTTGTGTGGACATTCGTTTTCCTTTCACGCACAGACTGCACCTATTGCGCTAGTGGGAACCTTTATTATTGAACGGACGATACAGTAGTGTGAGGTGATGACAACGAACACAGACACGACCAATGTAGCACCGACCCGCCCACTGTGGCCATTGTGACCGCTTGTCCATACACCCCTCGTGGTTTGACACTGGACGCCGCTTGTTCCCGCCGTGGAACGCCGCTATCCACGGTCGTTTACCCCGTCTGCGTTTTCGTCCGTCCTCGAAGCGCCCGCTATCGGACTCGCCTGTTACTCCCGTGATCGTCGGCCGCCGTCGCTCTCGAGATCGCGAGCCGGTCCCGTCTCGAGCGTTCGATCGCGACCGGCCGGCTCGAGCGACTCCGCCGTTCGGTATCGTGACCGCGATCGTAGCCACTGCAAGTCGTTGCACACCCGACCGCACGACGGCTGTGTGATCGGTCTGTACCCGTAGAGTACGGCGATCTGCCCCACCTCTGGACAAGAGTGATTGGGTCCATCGAATGGGTACCAAACCGGGGCAGATCACGCGACTCTTGCAAGCGTTCCTACAAAATCCCTCTCATTTACTGCCGGTGAACGACTCGTCCCCGCGCGGTACTGGTCTCCTGTCGATACGTGGCGGCGGTTCCCGGTCGAAGAATCAGAACCCGAGCGACACCAACCCGTAGTAGTCGGTGACGACGTCGACCGCCCCGTACGCTACCGCCAGGATCACGGCCGCACAAAGCAGGAGAAACAGCACGACGAGAGACACGATGTAGGTTAGACTCTCGGAGTCCATACTACTCGATCAGCGACTCTTCGACAAAAGCGTGGTGTTGATCCGTTTCCGGGATCGCCTTCGGGTCGTCCGGCGCAACTGGGGCACAGCGGACGCGGACCGGGCGCTGTGATCTTTTGGCACTGTCGGCCTCGAGACTCCCAGCAAGGGCTTTTCGCACGAAGCGCGACCCGGTTCCGCCAGCGTTGCCGTCGCTATTGGTCGGATTCACGGACTCGTCCACACGTCCCCCGAAATCCGCGTGCTTTCGACTCACTGAACGGCCCCGTTTCAGTCCGACAACGACGGGCCCTCGTGGTCCAGTCGTACAGAACAGTGTCTCGAGTGATGGCTCGACTCGAGAGATGCACACGTGGTGTCGCGACTCGTGTGCATATTCGGGGATCGAATTCTGTCGACGTACAACCTCAGGGGGAGGGGAAGAGAAATAGCTTGAAACACTCACACGTCGGTTTCTACCTCTGCTTCATCCTCTTCTGCGCGTTCTTCTGAATTCTTCTCCTCATAATCGTCTCCCTGTTTTTCGTTATCGGCAGATCGAGACTTATAATTGACTTCATAAAGTGGAATATAACGGCGAAAAGCGTCTGCGTCCAGGTATACTTTTGGAGCGTTCCGGAAAGAATACAGCATCGGGAACAAAAATACCAGAAGTACGGTAAGCCATTGGTGAATTTTCAGGGGAGAGTCGATCATAATTACCACAATAACAGAGCTAATACCGAATATCGATATTAGGAGTGTAACCTTACCGAGCGCTAACAAAGATTCTTTCATCCATATGATACGGTCGTTATGATCGATACGATCTCGATAGGTTTTGAGTCGATTCCGCCAATAATTTTCTTCGAAATCGTCATTAGAGATGATTCGGTGAAGATCCTCTGGATTAGAAGCGTTATGAACACCACGTGCTTCATAACCAGCCGCAAACAGATTCATTCCAGCACTCACTATGAAGAAAATACTCGTTAGAGCAGAAATCACCTTCATCGACATCATACATCCTCCAAGACCAGAAATTGCACAGTCGTTTGACGTTATTATGCTATTCACCTGAACCAGGGCTTGTGGGTCTAATGCACCAAATAACGCCGTCGGTGCAGCGACGAATAACAGAAGGAGACGGAACATTTGTAGTCCTTCTCTGGAGAATTCTTTGAAGGTGTCTTGTTGTTGACTTAGTCGTTCCTTCGCCCCTTCGTACTCTGCCTGCAGTATATCCAGATCAGATTCTCTTGTGCCATCTTTATCATAGGTTCCGCTAGACATATTTATTATGAATATACTGAAATTCGAGCTATATGAAAGTACGTCCAATGGCATGCGCTTTCACGAGAGTAGCAACGATCAGTAGATTGTCCTGCGGATGTCGCATGACGCTCCTGTTTGGTCGCGGTTTCGCTGATATGCCCTCGTAGGGGCATCCGACAACCACAGTTATCGAGGTCCCGTTACGGCCTACCGTCAGAGTACGTCCTTAAAACACCCAATATCGGCTGGTTCGACTTTGCGAGCGCGGCGCGCGCTCTGCGCGCCGCGCAATTGCCCTGCCCCCTTAGGGGCATATACTGCCACAGATGGCTAAACTAGTAAGGATACTATCTAGACTTCTTCCTGACAATGGATCTCCCAGAGCATTCTGTCGAACTCATCGTGGTATTTGTTTTTGGAAACGTTTTGATATCCATCGTAGATTTGGCGGCCACATTTGTCAGCTACAGTTCGGTCTTCGACGCCAAATTCTTCAGCTACATTTTTTTCTTGGGAGTTCCGAATATCGCTGAGTTCGCCTAAAGAAGACGGATCTCGATTTAATGTTCGCTTTGCAACCTTTAGAATCTGCTCTCGCCGGGGCCTAGATTCGTTCCAATCGTTTCGAGGGATTCGTTCGTCGAGTGCCTTTTCTAAAGGAGTTGCAGGACGCCTTTTTCGCGACATCACATGACAGTTATCGCACCCTACCGTATAACTCTTCTCCCCTAAACCCCCATGAATTGCGCCTATAGCTCCTCTAGGGCCTATTTTCCTAGTTAATCTAGTTACTAGCCACTGCTAGGTGAGATGGTGCTAGTTACCTAGGATGAACACGGCTAGGTAAGTAGTCTAGAGAAATAGAGAACATTGGACGAACCGATACACAATGTACCAACCTCTGTTTCATGTGCTTCAACTGGAGTTCTGCGTGCGGAGGAGAGGCGGGGCGCTGTAATTTTTTGGCGCTGTCCCCTTGGGGACACCCGCCAAGGGGGCTTTCGCGCGAAGCGCGAAACGACCCCGCCGGCGTTGCGGTGCGATCGCGGTGCCGACCCCGCCCTCGAGGGACGAACTACAACCAGCGTTGTCTAAGCACCACTGTTAGTCAAGGAAACTTGTAGAAAACAGGGGAACCGACAGCGTTGCCACTATGCGGGCCGGTTCAGCGGTCCGCGACCGCGCCGACGAATCCGGTTTCAGTCCCACCGCCCGGAGTCTTCCAGGTCAGCTCGACGCCGCGGAGGACCGTCGGATCGTTCCCCGACTTCGACCACTTCTCGAGGGCCTCACTGGCGATCGTCGCGACGTTCTCGAAGCTATCGGCCTTCAGTCGGGAGAGGATCGTATCGATCCGCATCCGTCGCGGGTCGCCGTTCTCGTCGAACTCGAGGTCGGCGCCGTTCTTCGCGAGCCACTCCTGGAAGGGAGAGGACCCGGCGACGTGGTCGGCCAAGCCCATGATGTGTTGCATCCGGTCGGCGTAGCTCTCGATCGCGTACTCGGCCGATTCGACGAGCGCCCGCAGTTCCTCCCGGTACTTCCGGGCCCGGAACGACACGTCGCCCTGATCTAGCTCGAGGATCTCGCCGAGATCGGAGATCGCCCGGTAGATCGTCGCCGGGTGCTTCCCCAGCTGGTCGGCGAGATCGTCGACGGTCGCACCGCCGTCAGTCGCGACCGTCTCCGAAACGTCGCGGGCGGTCTCGCCCATGTCCCGGCGTCGTCATCAACAGGTGGTCTGTCTTCGCCTCGAGGCGCGGTGTAGGGTCCTCGTAGAGTTCGACCGGATCGTCACGGGCGACCGCATCGAAGTGATCGTCCGCGACGTAGACGCCGCTGCCGTCGGGACCGAGCGGAATGTCTTCCCAGTGGAGCGCGTTCAACAGCGTCTCCTCTATTTGCTCGGTGACCTCGTGGCGATCGGCCCATGCCCATGCCTCGCCGTCGTTCATCGACTTGTTCACCAGGACCTCCACCTTCGGGTGGTACGACGGGTGGTCTTTCGAGACCGCGTCCGGATCGGCCAGCTGGTAGATCTCGAACTTCCGCCCGTAGGTGTGGCCGGGTAGCAACTCGCCGGCCGACGTGGGGTTCAAGAACAGCCGGTTCTGGTGATTGACGATCTCCTGATTGTCGATATGGAGTTCGGCCTTCACTCCCTCGAGGTCGGAGAGATAGTGCGCGACTTTCTGCAGCACACCGGCCGACGAGAGCTTTTCCGCCCACTCGCGACGGATTCGAACGTACCGCTCGTACGCCCACATCCGACTCGCCGGGTGCGGCTCCGTCCGGAAGTACTCCGAGTGAATCCGCTCGCCGGCGTGATCGAAGATCGCGCCGAAGAACTCCGGCAGCAACTCGAGGCCACGGTCGGGTTCGATGTTGCTGGTGTGGAACTCGACGTCGACGCCGTCGACCTCGCCGACCTGATTCTCCCACGGGAGTTGCAGCCGCTCGCCGCTCTCCCAATGACGCATATTCGGGAATCGCGGGCCGATGTTGTACGATGCTTTCCGCTCACCGCGCCCACGGCCCACGATGTCCCACTCGTAGAGCCGCCCGGCGTCGATCCCATCCGACAGTCGCGGTGCGAATCCCGACTTGCTGTAGCTGACCTCGAGGTGCCAGGGCTCGCCGTCGATCTCCGTATCGATCTCGAGGTAGCCCTCGAAGGGCGGCCCGAGCATCACCGACGACAGGGCATCGTAGGGACCGCGGCCCCAGTCGGGCCACTTCCATCGGCCCTCGATCTCGTGCGGCGTCGTCTCGACTTGGGACACCGCTACTCACCCCGTTCGCTCTCGAGCAACCCGGTTAGGACCGCGACCGGGTTCCACCACGTCGCGCCCTGGCACGGATAGCAGACGTGTTTGAACGACGTGCAGTCGCTCGCCTCGAGGACCATCGGGTCGGCGTCGGGTTGGTCCAGTTCCTCGAGGCTGGCCCGCTTGACGCGGGTCCGCCCACAGCCCACGCAGACCGCGTCGACGGGAACGCCGGATCGCCCGGCCTCGGCGCTGGCCAGTTCGGCTTCGAGGTCGCGATCGTCCCGATCGGCGTCGACGCTCACCGCGGATCACCCACGGTTACCGACGGGTCGACGCCCGCCGGATCGATCACGTGCGACCACGCGAGCTTCGCGACCTCGGACTCTGAGCGCTCCCCGCCGACCTCGTACCACCGGCCAGATAGCAGCTCGTCAACGAGCGTCGCCGGCACGATCGCCCGCGCAATCTGGGGCAACCCCGGCCGCGGCAGGTAGACCACGAACAGGTACATCCCGCCCTCCTCAAGCAACCGGTCGTGCGCGGCGCGCTTGACGTAGAACCGGCCGCGGGTCGACCGATCTCCGTTGCTCGTCTCTATCTGACAGCCCTTGATCTCGACGGGAACGCCGGGCTCGACGAGGACGATCCCGTAGAACGGCAGCGACCGATCCGGTTCGAGGACAGCGGTGGTCCGAGCGTCGTGCCAGGTCGCGGTCCGATCACCGACGTACTCGAGGGCGTCGACGGCTTGGACGATCTCGCCCTCGAGGGCATCGCCGCTGGCCTTCGGACTCTCGAGTTCCGATGCTCGAGAACTCATAGCGGGCCCTCCCGCGCGTTCCGAATCGCGCGCGTACACTCAGGACAGAGCCGGCGAAGCGCGTCGACATGGTCACCACAACGTTCGCATTCGTCGGATTCGACGAGGCGGCTCACGCTGACCCACCTCGCTTCTCGAGCGCGCGGCGAACGTCGGCGTCGGTCGCTTGATGGGCCGGATGGGCGATGGGCGTCCGATTCTCGACATCGTACAGGTCGATCGCTCGGACGAACCCGCTACGCATCGGCCTCACCTCCATGCCGACCGTCGGAAGTCTCCGGGTCGGGAACCTCGACGTCTTTTCCTGCAGCGGAGCCGCGGCTCAGTCGTGCGTACGTATCGCAGTCACCACAGCGGTGGGCCCGATCCTCGTCGTCACCGAAGACGCGTCGGAACCGGTCCGTGACGTGGGCTCCGCAGTGGTGGCACGTCGAGTGATCGACGGACGGCCATGGAGCGACCGTCACGCCGACCACCCCCAGAAGGCCGCTGCTATCGGGTGTGTGAGTCCTTCGAGTGAAGCGGCAAAAACGCCCGCTTCACTTTTATACAGTATGGGATCGCCCGGATTTGAACCACGCGAACGGCTCGCTATCGCTCGCCGTTCTCTCGTTCAAATCCGGGCTTTTTCCAATTGCTGCTGCTCGCGATTTGCTCGCAGCAGCAATATGGGATCGCCCGGATTTGAACCGGGGTCACGGGCACCCAAGGCCCGAAGTATACCAAGCTAACCCACGATCCCGTACCACCCACTACCGTCCCAACGTCATAAAGCGTTTCGTTACGGTCCGAACGGTTTTGAGCGATGCCGTGATAGCGCCGGTATGACCGGCCTCGAGATCCTGTTGCTGGTGCTGGTACTCGTCTTCGTCCTCGCTGCAGCCCAACTCGTTAGGGCGGCCAGCCCCTTCATCGTCAACGCGATCGTCGGCCTCGTGGTGTTGTATCTGGCGCAGGCGGTGTTCGGCCTCGCGATCGCGATCACGCCGGTCGTCATCGCCATTGTCGCCCTCGGCGGCCTTCCCGGGTCGATCGTCGTGATCGTCCTGTCGGTCCTCGAGATCGCGTTCGTCTGAGTAGCGCTCGAGGTACTATCGGCCGAGGGTCCGCGCGATCTCCTCGTCGGTGGCTTCCGAGTCCGCCTCGGGCTCGAGGTCGTCGCTTGCTTCTGCATCCCACTCGGCGAGGAGGTCGGCGACCTCCTCGTCGGTGGCTTCCGGGAGCGACTCGTCGGTGTCGTCGTCGGCGACGACCTCGTCGAAGATCGCTCCGAACGTCGAGACGACCCGATCCTCGTGGCGGGTGGGATCGAAGTGAAAGTGTGCGTAGGCACCCACGTTCGCCAGCCGGTTCGTGAGGACGTGTGCGAACTGGAAGACCTCCTCGGGCGAGGTATGTCGGAGGAGTGCGTCCAGCGAGTCGAAACAGACGGCGATGTCCTCGTCGGCCTCGGACCAGTGCTTGCAGAACCGGCTGACGGCGACGCCGATCTCTGAGAGGTCGGTCGGATCGGTCACCGAATCGGTGACGACCGACGCCCCGAAATCGGGCGGCGATTCGGTCCCCGAATCGGCCAGTACGTTCCCGATCGTGAGCAGGCCCCGCTTGCCGTCGACGTCGTCCGGGTCCGGCGGCTCCGGTGTCTCGTCCGCGAACGTCACCGTGAGTCGCGCCGTCTCGTCGCCGTCGTGACACAGTTGCTCGCAGGCGTCGGACTCGTCACAGTCGGAATGGACGAGCAGGACGTTCGCCGGCGGATCGATCGCGGCTGGCGTAAGCGGATCCATGATAAGGGCCGGGGAGTTCCCCGCGTTGGCCTTTGATTGCGCGCTCTCGCTCTTTATCGTTCCGGCCGGACCGGGACGGCTGGACCGGCCGGCCACGGCCAGCGTCGCCGCTCGGCGGCGGTTACAGGTCCGCGTCGCGCAACTCGAGGTCGGCGACGAGTTCGTAGGGATGGGCGTCCTTCCGGATGCCGTCGAGCAGGGTAAAGGCCTGCCCGGGCGCTAAGAAGTGTTCGGTGACGACTTGTCCCAGCGGCGTGGGCTCGAAGCCGTCGATGAAGCCGTACTCGAGGAGTTTCCCGATGGCGTGTTTCGTGGGGACCTCGCCGAGCATGCGGTCGTTCAGTGCCTTCGCGGCCTTGCCGCCGACCGTGACGTTCGCGAGGGTCTCCTCGACGGCGGCGGCCTCGTCGTAGTGGGTCATCACCGACTCCATCTCCCCTTTGAGGAGTTTGAACGCGACCTCGTCCTCGGTCATCTCCATGGAGTTGTGGTAGCTGCAGTCGGGTTCGACGAGGACGTACACCTTCCCTTCGTCGTGGTAGTCGGGTCGGCCCGCCCGGCCGAGCATCTGGTGGAACTCCTGGACGGAAAGCCACTCGATGCCCATCGCCAGCGAGTCGAAGACGACCTGCGAGGCGGGGAAGTCGACCCCGGCCGCGAGTGCGGCGGTCGTGACGACCGCCGACAGCTCCTGCTCGCCGAACTTGCGCTCGACCTCCTTGCGGCGCTTGTAGTCCAAGCCGGCGTGATAGGGCGCGGCCGAGTAGTCGAGTTTGCGGCTGATCTCGTGACAGCGCCGCCGGGAGTTGGTGAAGATGATCGTCTGGCCGCGATACCCTTTCGAGGACTCCGTGTCGAACTCGCGTTTGACGAGCTTGTTCTCCACCCTGACTTTCTCTTGTCCGTCCGCGAAGGTGACGTGACGTTCGATCGGGACTGGCCGCTCCTCGAACTCGATGAGCGTCGCCTCGAGGGCCGCCGTGAGTTGTTCGGGGTTACCGACCGTCGCCGAGAGGTAGACCCACTGCGCGCCGCCGTAGTCGTCGCGGCGCTTCGCACGCTGCTCGCAGGTGTACTTGAGTCGGGAGATGAGGCCGTCCAATCGGTGGCCCCGGTCTTCCTCTTTCAGGGTGTGGACCTCGTCGATGACGACGGTCCCGATGTCGCCCATCTCCTTGCCCGTCCGCAGGGCATGGTCGATCCCCTCGTAGGTGCCGACGATGACGTCGGCCTCGGGATCGAACCGCTCGCCCTCGTCGGCGATCCGGCTCGCGCCCACGCGGATGGAGACATCGACGAGGTGACCGTACTCGTCCTGGAAGTCCTCGTACTTCTGGTTGGCCAGCGCCACGAGGGGGACGAGAAAGAGCATCGTCCCCTCGTCGTTCAACACGCGGTTGATGCCGGCCAGTTCGCCGACCAGCGTCTTCCCGGTCGCCGTCGCAGAGACGACGAGCTGGTCGTCTCCGTCGAACAGGCCGTGTTCGACCGCGAGGCTCTGGACCGGGAGCAAGGTATCGAACCGGTCCTCGAGTAAGTTCTGTAGCCCGGGATGCAGATTCAGCGAGTCGGTCCGGACGGGGTCGACCTCGTCGGTCGTCGCGGAGATGGTATCGAACTTCGTCAGGTCGGGATCGAGCCGCCCCTTGAGGAGGTTGACGATCCGTTCGAGGTCCTGGACCTCCATCATGAGGTCCTCGAGGCGCTCTTTCGCCGCGCCGGTCACTTCGCCGCCGCCGGTAAAGGACAGTTGGCGCTCGAGTTCCTGCCGGGCGCAGTCGCGACAGATCCAGTCGTTGTCGTCTTTGACCGCAGTCTCCGTCGTGATCGGCGAGTATCGCCCCGCGCCGGCGCAGTACCGGCAGGTCCGGACGGTCTTGGTCTTGTCCTCGAGCTGGTAGCCCGCGAGCATCTCCCGTAACTCCTGCCGGCCCGCGGCGGAGGTCTGTTCGGAGATGCGGATCCGCTCGGCGCGGCGAGCCAGTTCGACGAACTCGTCGGGCTGGCGGGGCTCCTCGCTCGAGCCCTGTTTCAGCCGGAACTTCGCGGGACGTGGCCCGGCCGAAGTCTCCGAGAGTCCGAGTTTCGCGCGGAATAGCCGTTTGCCGTCACGTTCGACGACGACGAGGTAGTCGTCGCCCGTCTCGTGACAGAAGATCGTTTCGACCTGCTGGACCTGCTTCGACACGGAACGGAGTAGGCCGTGACGGTATTTCAGCGATTCGGACTGCGGCGACGCGGTCCGGCCGCGGTCGGTGACGGTCCAGCGATATCGTCCATATCCGTCACGATCGATCCATAGGCGTATATATAATTCTTAGCGAGATACATATCGGGGGCGTCGGAATCCGACGCCGTATGGGGATACTTTCGTGGGAGACCGTGCCGGGAGTCCGCCGCAGCTACGCGCTCCGGTTCTTCGCCGCGCTCGTCGCCATCCTCGTGGTGATCGGGGCGTTCGGGGGCAGTATCTACGCACACACCGGGACCGAACTCGAGTCCGAGGTTGAATCGCAGCTGGTCGGCGACGCGAAACAGGACGCCGATCGGCTCGACATCTGGTTCCAGTCGACCGAACGGCAGCTGGAGTCGCTGCCCAGATCGGCGGCGTTTCGCGGCGACGACCGGGTCGCGATTGCCGATTCGCTCACCCGCCTGACCGACCGGACCGCCGTCGAAGGGGCCTACTACGTCGAGTCGGACGGGACGGTCCGCGTCGACGCCGGGACGGACGCGATCGTCGACGATGACCGGACCGTCAGTCCGGCGGTCGCCGACCGACTCTCGAACGCGGCGGCGGACGGGTCGCAGGTCGTCTTTTCCGAGGCGTTCGAGACGGCCGACGAGCGACCGGCGATGCTCGCAGTCAGTCAGGTCCCGGGCGAGTCCGACCGGGCCCTCGTGGCCCTCGTCGACCTCGAGTCGCTGTCCCGGTACATGATCGGGGGCGACGACACCGACGAGGTCGTCGTCACCGACGGGAGCGGACGGGTCGTCCTCGCGGAGGACCGCTCGCTGTTGCTCGCGGACGACGCCGCCGCGCCGACGAACGCCGACGGCGAGAGCGGGACCGCGTCGATCGGAGACGGCGACGACGAGACGCTTGTCGGCTACGCGAGCCTGTCGAACGCGGACTGGACGCTGACGACTCGAGTGCCGGCCTCGCAGGCCTACTCGCTGCAGTCGGACATCTCGAACTGGATCCTCGCGATGCTCGCGGTCACCTTCGGTGGGATACTCGTCCTCGGCGCGACCGTCGGCCGGTCGACGGCCCGCTCGCTCCGATCGCTGTCCGACCGCGCGGCTGCGATCGAGGACGGTGATCTCGAGGAGTCGGTCGAGTCGGGCCGGAGCGACGAACTCGGGGAGTTGCACCGCTCGCTCGACCGAATGCGTCGCTCCCTGCGCGATCGCCTCGAGGAGACCGAGGCCGCCCGGGCCGAGGCCGAACGGGCCCGTTCGGAGTCCGAGACGTTCTCCCGGCACCTCGAGCGGACGGCCGACGAGTACGGCGCGACGATGCAGGCCTGTGCCGAGGGCGATCTCACGCGGCGGCTCGAGCCCGATACCGAAAGCGAGGCGATGGCGACGGTCGCCCGCGAGTTCAACGCGATGATAGACGACATCGAGGCGACAGTCGCCGCTGCGCGGGCCTTCGCCGACGCGGTCGACGACGCGGCCGCGTCGACGGCCGACGGCGTCGTCGAGGTGCAGTCGGCCTCTCAGCAGGTGACGACGTCGGTCCAGGAGATCGCCGACGGGGCCGAGCGCCAGAGCGACCGGCTCGCGTCGATCAGTACCGAGATCGACGAGCTGTCGACGACGACCGAAGAGATCGCGGCGACCTCCTCGCAGGTCGCTACCCTCGCGGAACGGACTGCGACGACGAGCGCCGACGCCCGGCAGGCCGCCCGCCGCGCCATCGAGGGGATGAACGCCATCGAGGACGAGGCCGACGCGGCCGTGGCCGAGGTCGACCGCCTCGAGGACGAAATCGAAGCGATCGACGACCTCCTCGAGTTCATCGGCGGGGTCACCCAGGAGACGAACCTGCTGGCACTCAACGCGAGCATCGAGGCCGCCCGCTCGAGTTCCGACGACGCGGAGTTCACGGCCGTTGCCGACCAGGTCAAGTCACTCGCTGAGGACACCCAGAAAGCCGCCGAAGACGTCGAGGAGCGCCTCGAGCGGGTCGGGAACCGAACCGAGGCGGTCGCGGCCGTCGTCCGCGAGACCGACGACCGGATCGCCGACCACCGCGAGGCGGTCGAGACCACGGTCGGAGCGCTCGAGGAGATATCGACCTACGCCGCGGAGACCAACGACGGGGTCCAGGAGATCTCGGCGGCGACCCAGCAACAGGCCGGCGCGACACAGGGACTCGTCTCGATGACCGACGATGTGACGGCGATCAGCGAGGAGACGAGCGCGGAGGCGGAGACGGTCGCGGCGGCCGCGGAGGAACAGACGTCGTCGCTCGCCGAGGTATCTCGGACCGCGACGTCGCTGTCGGACCGTGCGCGGGACCTGTCGGACTCGCTGTCGACCTTCGAGGTCGCCGCCGAGCCGGCGGATGTCGTTCCGGGCGACGCCGCGGGCGGGACCGAGGGCGAACTGCCGGCGGCCGACCCGGACTCCGACGAGCGTGCGGCCGCGGACGTACCGACGGACGGACGGCCGTTCGACTGGCCGGAGGCGCAGTAGTTCAGAAGTCGCCGTTGACGATGTCGCTGACCTGCTGTCGATCGAATAGTTCTTGATCGACGCCGTAAACCTGTTCGGCCGCGCGTTCCGTGACGACGAGGTTCGTAATCGGCCCCTGGTAGAGCGGGCCGCCGCGATAGACGTCGCCGTTCTGGACGGCCATCAACTCGCGCGCTGTGTCGTCGTTTTCCATTTGTGTGACGATAGCGTCCTGAAATTCCTCGGCGGTCTTGGCTTCCTGTCCGCGAAAGAGGATGATCTCGGGATCGATCTCGAGAAGCGTTTCGTAGTCGACCGCACCGCGCGTACTGTGGAAGTCGCGTACGTCCGTGTTGGCGAACGCGTCCTTGACCCCGAGGTCGCGCCACTGCTTGAAGCTCGTCCCCTCGCCGATCAGATAGGGAGAGAACGACCCCATATCGCTCTCGACGGCCCACATGATCGCGACCTCGGCCCGCTCGTCCTCGGCCGGAACGACTTCTTCGACGTTCGACTGGAACTCGTCGTGGACCTCGACGAAGGCCTCGTAGCGCTCGGTCTCCTGGAACACCTCAGCGAGCTTCTCGAACGCCTCGTACAGGGACAGGTACGAGTAGTCTTCGTGCCACGGGTAGCCGGTCGAGAAGATGCTGTTCCCGAAAAACGGCCCGATATCGTTTTCGATATCTTCGACGTCGCTCTCGCTGACGTCATCGCCAAATCGGTTCGTCAGAAAGTTGGGATCGATGACGTGGACGTCCCCGTCCATTTCGTAGAACTTCTCCGGATCGACGCCGTCGTCGGAGATTCGCGTCATCCCCGATTTGTCGACGCTGACGTCGGGGATCTCGTCGTAATACTGCGTGTGGTATCGGGACGGCAGCCAGACCCCTGCCGGCGGGTCTTGGCCCAGTGCGATTCCCATGTCGGCCCAACTCCCGTTGTTGGCCACCCACGTCTCCGGCACGTCGGGGAATCCGACTTCGCCGACCGGCGGCATCGACACCGTGTATTCGGTCTCGCCCTCGGACGATCCGAGGGAATCGAGACAGCCGGCCGTCGCGCTGACGCCGGCGATTGCCCCTCCCGTTCGAAGTACGTTACGTCTCGTCCAGGTCCGGGTATCACTCATCGATATTTAGGTCAGCCTAAAACAGTAAAAGTGTTCCGAAGTGTCTTCTCCTCGGTCTCAGCGTTCGCCGGTAACGATGTCGGCGACGCGTCCGCGATCGAAGAGTTCACCGCCGTCGAATCGTCCGGATACAGCCCTTGCGCCGCTCGCTCGAGTTGGAAGAGGTGGATGATCGGCCCCTGGTAGGTCATTCCGCCGTAGATCACCCGGTCGTCCTGGACTGCCCGAAGTTCGCTCGCGACGTCGTGGTCGCGCATGAACGAGACGATCCCTCGTTCGAATTCCGACTCCGAGACCGCGCCCTGCTGTCTGATCGCGATGACGTCGGGGTCGATATCCAGAAGCGTTTCGTAGTCGATGGTGCCACCGGTCGCCTGTGCGTCGGCGATCCCGTTCGCGGCGAGCGCTCCCTCGACTCGCAGGTCGTTCCAGTGTTTGGACTGCGTCCCCTCGTCGATGTGGTAGGGGTAGAACGCCTCCGGCTCGCCCGACTTCGGAACGAGAACTGCGACCTCGGGTCGCTCGTCGGGCAGCCGCGAGCGGACGTCGGCGAGTACGTCTTCGTGGAGTCGCTCGAACGCATCGAATCGGTCTCGCTCCTGAAACACGGTCGCGATCTTTTCGAAGGCCTCGTAGAGGGTATACCGCCTGTAGTCGTGCCAGTCGTAACTGGCTGAGAAGATCGTATTCCCCACGAAGGGCCCGACGCTCCCCGCGATATCGTCGATATCGTCGCGACTCCAGCCCAGTCGGTTGATCATGAAGTTGGGATCGACGACGTGGACGTCTGCCTCGAGTTCGTAGAACACCTCCTCGTCGGTCCCGTCGTCCCAGAGTTCGGTCAGGTCGTCCGCTCCGATCTCGACGCCCGGAAGCTCCTCGTAGTGATGCGCGGCGTACCGGTTCTGCAGTCCGATTCCGACGAGCCCGTCGCCCCGGCCGAGCGCAACGCCCATGTCGGCGTAGTCGCCCGTGTACGCGAGCCACCGCTCCGGGACAGCGTCGAACTCGACGGTGCCGACGGGTTCCATCGTCACTGCGTATTCGCTTTCGTCGTCGCTCGACGCAGAATCGCCGAGGCAACCAGCCGTCGTGCTCAGTCCCGCGATCGCCGCACCGGCCTTCATCACGGTCCGTCTCGTCCGCCG
The DNA here is from genome assembly GCA_000690595.2 of Natrinema mahii. Classification (GTDB taxonomy): domain Archaea; phylum Halobacteriota; class Halobacteria; order Halobacteriales; family Natrialbaceae; genus Natrinema; species Natrinema mahii. The sequence goes on from JHUT02000003.1 coordinate 167,324, forward strand.
CACATCGCTTGCCATTGGTTTTAGGCTGGCCTAAAAATACAAAGCTCTTCCGATCAATCACTCCTACGGTCCGGAAGCGCCCGTTTCGGTAATACCTGTAACTCGGGTTCGTACTCCACGGTCGCTTCCACACCGAAGACGTCCGCGAGGAGTTGCTCGGTGACGACCTCTTCGGGGGGCCCCCAGTCGTACAGTTCCCCGTCGTGCATGGCGACCAGATAGTCCGCGAAGCGGGCCGCCTGCGCGATGTCGTGAAGGATGACCGCCACGGTGACGCCTTTCTCCTCGTTCAGTTGTCGAATCGTCTCGAGGACGCGGAACTGGTGGTGGACGTCGAGAAACGTTGTCGGCTCGTCGAGCAGGAGGACGTCGGTGTCCTGTGCTAAGACCATTGCGATCCAGGCGAGCTGTTTCTGCCCGCCGCTCAGTTGGCCGAGTTCGGTGTCGCGGATCTCTTCGATTCCGGCCAATTCGATCGCCCGTTCGACGGCTTGACGGTCCGCCTCGTCGGGTCCATCGAAGAACCCGCGGTGTGGGTAGCGGCCGTGGTAGACGAGGTCTTCCACGGAGATCGAACTCAGCGAATCGTTCTCCTGCGAGAGGACTCCCAGTTCGCGAGCCAACTCCTTCTGACCGAACGAGCCGAGGTCCTCGCCGTGTATTCGGACCGTTCCGGTGTCCGGCTCGAGGTGACTCGAGAGTGCCTTGAGAAGGGTACTCTTCCCGCTGCCGTTCGGTCCGACGAGCGCGGTCACCGATTTTTCGGGGATGTCGAGGCGGGCACACTCCACGACGGTACCGTCGCTCGACGGATAGCTGAGTTCCAGCTCGTCGCCGACCAGTGCGCTCTCGATCGCGACCCCGTTGTCGTCGGTTATTCGCGCCCGTTCTCGGTCCGTGTCCCGCTGTGTGCCTGCCATTAGAGTTCACCCATCGATTGCCGTTTCCGCATCAGGTAGAGAAAGTACGGGCCGCCGATCAGGCCCGTCACGACGCCGACTGGCATCTGCGTGCCCAACGCGAGCCGGGCACCGACATCCGCGGTGACCATCAGCGCGGGGCCGGCGAAGACGCAGCCGACCATCAGCCGTCGGTAGTCGCCGCCGACCGTGTTTCTGACGATGTGGGGAACGACCAGGCCGAAGAAACTGACGACGCCGGCGACGGCGATAGCGACGCTGGCGGCCAGAATGGCGACGCCGGAGAGGAAAAAGCGGACCCGTTCGACGCGCATTCCGAGCGATCGGGCGGTGTTCTCCCCCAGCATCAGGACGTTCAGCTGGCGCGCACCGGCGAGCGCGATTCCGATCGCTACGACTGCCGGCAGGATCGCGATTCGGACCTCCTCCCATCCGGTACCCGTCAGCGAGCCCGTTATCCAGGCGATCGCCGTCTGGACGACGCCCAGATCGTCCGCGAAGAAGAACAGTCCCTGCTGGAGCGACTGGAAGACCATATTGACGATCACGCCCGCGAGTACGAGCCGAACGGGACTCGTGCCGCCTTTCCACGCGATAGCGTAGACGATCCCGAACGCGAGAGTTCCTCCCAGCGCCGCGATCAGCGGCAGGAAGGGCGCGAGACCGCTGAACACGACAAGCGTCGCCAAAACGGCGAACCCAGCGCCGGAGCTGACGCCCAGAATGAACGGACTCGCCAGCTCGTTCCGCGTCACGGCCTGAAACACCGCGCCCGAAACCGCGAGCGTCGCACCGGTAATGATCCCGACGAACACCCGCGGTAGTCGGAGGTTCCAGACGACGATACTCTCCGTACTCATATCTGGCCGCTCGGTGCCGAACAGGAACGACGCCCAGGCGTTAAGATCGAAGATCACTGCGGGGTTGAACACCGCCTTCCAGGCCTCGAGGAACGTCATCGAGTACTCCCCGAAACTCACCTGTACGAGTCCGGCGACGACGGTGATGACCGTACTCGCCAGACAAAAGAGGACAAGCCGCCCGGTAACCCATCCCTCCCGCTCTCGGGCGGACCTGTGCCCCTCGACCGACTGCGCTTCTCCCATTGCATTTAGGTGTGCCTAAAAGACGTTTAGTAGTTGCGGTTGCAAAACGATGTGACAATCGCTGTCACCAGCCCGAGTCGGTCGGTTTTCTCGACTCGATCCGCACGACGGGCCGTGCCGTTACTCGAGCAGGTCGATCTCGTCGTCGCCGTTTGGCACCGCACAGATGAACGCGCCCGGGACGTCGCTCTCGTTGCGGTACCAGTGGACCGTTCCCGCGGGGATGAGCAGCGAGTCGCCGGCCTCGACCGCGTACTCCTCGTCCTCGAGCCCCACGGTGTACTCGCCCGCGAGGACGTACTGTTCGTGTTCGACGTCGTTGGTGTGTTTCGGCACCTCGGCACCGGGCTCGAGGACGAACCGCCGGATCGCAAACGTCGGCGCGCCGTGGTCGTCGTTGAGCAGGACGGCCTTCTCGAGGCCGTCGGCCGCGTCGACGGTCTCGTACTCGAGGTCCGCGCCGCGGCGAAGCAGTGGCTCGGTCATACTGCACGTCGGTGGCCGAGCCGGAAAACCGTCCGGGTTCGCCGAACGCTGAGCCCGCTGGGAGGCGGTGTCCTTCCTTGAGCGCAGCCGAGTCAGGATCTCCGAAGGGCCAGCGCGAGGAACGCGACGCCGAAACAGCCCGCCAGCAAAGCGACGTACGAGAGGATCACGAGCTCGTCACCACCCTGCTCGAGGCCGAGGAACACAGCGCTGACCCCTCCGGCGAGCGCGCCGACGCCGAAGACCGCGAGGAGGACGCGTTCGGCCCGGCTCTGCTGACCTGTCGACGCCGTCTCGAGCGTGGCGGCATCGAAAGCGGTTTCGCGCTCTCGTATGCCTCCGGGGTAGCATGACCGAGGTTCGGTCCTCGAGCAGCGGGAGGAGATAGAGCAGCGAGAACGGGCCACCGATCAGCAACAGGAGGGCGAACACCGCAAGCCGTCCGTAGGCCCCGCTCGCGACGGAGAGTACGACGGTCACGATGCAGAAGACAGCGATCAAGACCGCCAGCCCACCGAAAAACCCCGCTGGACGTACCGACAGAGACGGCCGGCTCTCGAGGCCGACGCGTTGCGCGACCATGTGATCGCACGGGGGTGATCCGCCACGTACCGCCTTTCGTATCACTGAGGTATACAATCATGCTCAAGGACGAACCGTCGGTCGCGACAGGCGGCACGCCGCGGTCGTCGACGAGTGCTGAGATCGGCTCACAGCGCGCGCCGGAGTTTGGTGGCCAGATACCAGAGCCCGCCGATGGCACCGGCGACGAGTGCAAGGTTGAAGGCGATGATGAGCAGTTCGGGCGGACCGATGGAGAGGACTGGCATATACGCTCGTTCGCACCAATCGCTATTACCTTCTTGCCATCGTGTCGCCGTTCTCCTGCTGCGGTCGTAGTGGTCGGGTCGACCGGCCTCCGTCAGTCGCGACGGCGCTGCCGCTCAGGTGTGGTAAAATACTGCAGTCAAGTGCCGATACCGTTACGAATCATAGCACCGACTGAAACGCTTTCCGCCGCTCGCACGAAAGCGTGCGAGCAACGGGCAGCGGGTTCCAGTCGCCGCTACCTTACAGGCGCTCGACGTTCGTCGCGCGCGGGCCCTTGGGGGCCTGCTCGATGTCGAACTCGAGTTCCTGTCCTTCCTCAAGGTCCGGGCCGCCGATGTCTTCCATGTGGAAGAACACGTCGTCGTCCGCGTCCTCAGTCTCGATAAATCCGTAGCCGCCAGTGTCGTTGAAGAAATCAACGGTTCCTTTCGCCATTGCTTCTAAATAGAACGGCCGTGGACTTATAAACCCTGTGGATCCGGAATCGTCTCCGGCACTGTCGAACACGACGCGCTCGAGGCCTCAGATGCTGTCGCCGTCCTCGAGTCGCTGGACCGAGATGGCGATGAAGTACACCAGCATGAACAGGAAGAACCCACCAGAGAGCCCGACCAGTTCCACCGTTCCCACGCCGTCGGGGCTGATGAGGGCGAAGGCGGCCATCCCGACGACGAACACGGCGATGATGAACCCGCCGACGGCGTAGTAGAAGCCGAGATCCGACTCGAGTCGTTCGCGCATACCTGTCCCTTTCGGCTCCCCGTATAAGTATTCGAACCCTCGGGAGCCGAAGTACCTTATAGCCGCCGCGGCAACGAAGGCGTATGGCGGAGTACGAGCTGGACGCGGTCGACCGGGAGATCCTCTACGCGCTCCAGGAGGAGGCGCGGAACCTCTCCTCGAGCGAGATCGCCGACCGGACCGACGCCTCCTCGAGTACGGTCCGCAAGCGCATTCAGCGACTGGAGTCGGAAGGCGTCATCAAGGGCTACAGCGCCAACATCGATTACACGAAATCCGGCTATCCGATCCGGATGCTGCTGTTCTGTACGGCACCGATCCCCGACCGCGGGGAGTACATCGACGACCTGCTCGAGATTTCGGGCGTCGTCTCGGTGCAGGAGTTGATCACGGGCGAACGGAACCTCCTCGTGACCGTGGTCGTCGAGAACGACAGGGCCGTCACGCCGATCGCACAGCAGATCGCGGACATGGGACTGACGATCACCGACGAAGTCCTCGTTCGTAGCCACCGATCGACCTCGTTCGACGAGTTCTCTTCCTAACGCGGTCGTCGGGAACCCCGGCCTCGACGACCGGCTCGAGGGGACCGAGCCCGCGGGCCTCGTATCGACAGCCAGCGGCGACTCCGGCATGCGATTCAGCCGAAAGCCGCCGGCTCGCCGCTCGAGCGGTCGGTTACGAACGATCGTGCCGGTCCGTGTCGCCGGGGGACGAACGATTTGTTCGAACCGAAGGCTATAATAACCGCTCTGTTCACATTTGGAGTAGAGACGACCGGTTACGCAAGTGTTGCCGCGAACGACACGTCGCGACGGGACCCGGTCCCGTGCTGGTCGACTACGATACATGACCGAGGACACAGCAACGATCGACGACGACGTCGCACAGCGCCCCGAACCGACGCCGCCGCGTTCGGCCGTGCCGCGAGCGTCGACCTGGACGGTCTGGACGCTCTTTCTGGCCAGTCTCGGCGTTCTCGCGCTGACGGCTCGAGGGGGTGCCGGCTGGGAGGTCTCGCCGCTCCTGCGGATCGACGGCCTGACTGCGGTCATGTGGGTCGTGGTCACGTTCTTCAGCGGGGTTGTCCACAGCTACTCGCGGCGCTACATGGCCGGTGACAGCGGCCTCGAGCGGTTCTTCGCTCGCGTGTTCGGCTTCACCCTCGCGGTCATGACGATGACCGCGGCCGACCACGTCGCGCTGTTCGTGGCCGCGTGGCTGGCGATGGGCCTGCTGCTGGCCGGTCTCATCGGCCACGTTCGCGACTGGCCACAGGCCAGAGCCGCCGGCCGGGTCGCCCGCCGCTATTTCCTCGCCAGCAGCGCCCTGCTCGCCGGCTCGGTGGCGCTGCTCGCCTGGGCGACCGGCGCGATGACGCTTACCGGTATCCTCACCGGGCTCGAGGGTGTCTCGCGGACGGTCGTGCTCGTCGCCGCTGCGGGGGTCGTCCTCGCGGCGATGGTCCAGTCGGCGCTCGTGCCGTTTCACGGCTGGCTGCTGTCGTCGATGACCGCGCCGACGCCGGCGTCGGCCCTGATGCACGCCGGCTTCGTCAACGCGGGCGGGGTCCTGTTGACCAGGTTCGCGCCGCTGGTCGGCGACGAACTCGTGATCATGTCGGCGATCGTCCTCGTCGGCGCGGTCAGCGCCCTGCTCGGGCAGGCGATGATCCTCGTCCAAACGGACGTCAAGCGCAAACTCGGTAGCTCGACGATCGCCCAGATGGGCTTTATGATACTCCAGTGCGGGCTCGGCTTCTTCGCCGCCGCGATCGCCCACCTCATCCTGCACGGCTTCTACAAGGCGTATCTCTTCCTCTCGTCGGGTGCGGGCGTCGAACGCGCGGCTCCCAAAGACGCCGGCCACACCGAACTCGGCTTCTCCGGGGTCGCCGTCAGCCTCGTGACGGCCGTCGGCGGCGGGGCACTGTTCGGCATCCTCACCGGGAAGGCGACGAGCCTGACGCTCAACAGCGGGACGATCCTGACGCTGGTCGTGGTCCTGACGACGCTGACCGCGGCCCGCGACATCCTCCGGCGCTCGACCCTGCCGACGACGGTCCGGTTCGTCAGCGTCCCGCTGGTCGTCCTGACCGCCATCGGCGGCTACGCCGTGATGTTCAACGCCGTCTCGTCGATGCTGTCCGGCGTCCCGATGACCCACGTCTCGACGGAGCTGACCGTCGTCCACTACCTCGTCGTCGCCCTCTTCGTCGGGGCGTATCTCGTCGCGGAACTGGGTTGGTATCGCTCGAGCGAACGCCTCTACGTCGCCCTGCTGAACGTCTCTCAACCCGACCCGTCGACCGTTCTCACCAGCACGGAGGAATACAATGACGCGTAATACCGACGACGCCCGTCGCATCGAAGCGAGCATCGACCGCGCGGCCGAGCGCATCGGCTCGGTCTGGCCGCTGCACTCGTTCGTCACGGCCAACCCCCTCTCGGGGTTCGAGGACGAGCCGTTCCACCGCGCCGTCGCGGAGGCCGAGGAGCTGTTCGGCGGCCGAGGCTATCCCCACCCGTCGGTCTTCCGCCGCGCCTGGGAGTCGGGCCGGATCGACGCCGACACCCTCCGTGCGGAACTCGCGGCCCACGGGATCGACCGCGACCCCGAGACGCTCCTCGAGGAGTTGGCCGAGACCGAAGCGGCCCGCGACGCCGCCGAGCCCGACGACGCGACCGAGGCCGTCGATCGGGTCCTCTCGAAGTGGCTCGCGGCCTTCCTCGACGAGGGCCAGGCCAAGTGGCCGATGCCCAACCGCGAGGACGGGTTCTATCAAGCGTGGCGCGCGGTGGCCCCCCACGACGGCGACGTGCCCGGCCCCGCCGACCCCGACGACCTCCCCGAGACGGCGACCGACGCGCTCGAGTCGGTCCTCGGCGACTATCCCGAAGGGCGCTGGGTCGACATCCTCGAGGCCCACCTCGCGGCGCTGCCGGGCTGGAGCGGGTTCGTCGTCCAGCGCATCGACGACGACGTCGACCCGTGGCAGGACCAGTACCCGATCACGCTGGCCCAGTACCTCGCGGTGCGGCTGACGATCGCGGACCTGCTCGACGCACCGATCGATCTCGATGCCGGCGACGAAGTCGACGACGACGCCGACGAGGTCCCGCTTCCCGAGATCTGGCTGACCGCCTGGGAGAAGAGCTACCGCGAGCGGCTCCTCGAGGGGATCGACGACGCCGTGACCGATCCAGCAACCGCCGGGGACGGCGGCCGTCCGGCCGCCCAGCTCGTGTTCTGTATCGACACCCGCTCGGAGGTGATCCGCCGTCACATCGAGGCGCAGGGTCCCTACGAAACCCACGGCTACGCGGGCTTTTTCGGCGTGCCGATGCGCCACCGCGGCTACGAGGCCGCGGTCGACACCGACGCCTGCCCGCCGATCGTCGAGCCCGAACACCGGATCGTCGACCGGCCCGCCGACGCCGAGTCGGCGGCCGCCCGCGACCGCTGGACCGGGTTCGCCACGGCCGCGCGCAAACACTTCAAGACGCTCAAGTCCAACCTCGTCGCCGCCTTTACCTTCGTCGAGGGGGCCGGCAGCGCCTACGGCTCGGCGATGGCGGCCCGCACGCTGTCGCCGTCGACGATCGCCACGCTGCAGTCCGCCATCGCGGAGCGCGTCCCGAGCCGCCACGAGGCCGCCGCGCCCGCCGTCGATTACGACGCGTACGACGATCACGATCACGCCGACCACGACCTCCCGCAGGGGCTGAGCCACGAGGCGAAAGTCGAGTACGCCCAGAACGCCTTCGAACTCATGGGCTGGACCGAGTTCGCCCGACTGGTCGTCTTCGCGGGCCACGCCAGCGAGACGACGAACAACCCCTTCGGCTCGAGCCTCGACTGCGGGGCCTGTGCCGGCAATCCCGGCGGCCCCAACGCTCGCGTCCTCGCGGCGATCTGTAACGATCCGGACGTCAAGGCGACGCTGCGCGAGCGCGGGATCGATATCCCCGAGGACACCGTCTTCCTCGCGGGCGAACACAACACGACGACCGACGAGATCACCCTCTTCGACGACGACGTCCCCGAGAGCCACCGCGGGGATCTCGAGTCCCTCCGCGCGGACCTCGCCAGCGCCCGCGCCGGGGCCGCCGCCGAGCGAACCGCGTCGACCGACGACGAGGCGGCCGTCGACGAAGTCGAGCGCAAGGCGGCCGACTGGGCCGAGACCCGCCCCGAGTGGGGGCTGGCCGGCAACGCCTCGTTCGTCATCGGCCCGCGCGAACTGACCGCCGACCAAGACCTCGACGGCCGCGCGTTCCTCCACTCCTACGACTGGTCCGTCGACCCGGACGGCGACGCCCTCGAGGCGATCGTGGCGGGGCCGCTCGTGGTCACCCAGTGGATCAACAACCAGTACTACTTCGCGACGGTCGACAACGGTGTCTACGGGAGCGGCTCGAAGGTCACCCAGAACCCGGTGGGCAACGTCGGCGTCGTGCAGGGCAACGGCGGCGACTTGCTGACCGGCCTGCCGCTGCAGTCGCTCAAACTCGACGACGAGCGTCCGTTCCACCAGCCGCTGCGCCTGACCGCGGTGATCCACGCGCCCCGTGAGCGCGTGACCGAGATCCTCCGCGACCACGAGGACGTCCGTGAACTACTCGACAACGGCTGGATCGGCGATCTGACCGTCGTCGATCCCGAACGCGACAACGAGTCGTTCCACTACGCGGGCGACCTCGAGTGGGCGAGCCATCGCGAGGCGGCGACCCCGGAGGCGGCGACGCCGACCGAGACGACGCCGGTCGCGGAGTCGACGGCCGACGACTGACGCTGCTCGCGGTCGCGGTCACTCCACCGATCCGTCGCCGTACAGCAGACTGTTCACCGCCGACTCGTCGCCTGCCGGCACCCGATCGGCGAGGACGTCGGGATCGGTCTCGCCGTCGACGCTGACGAGATACGCGCGCCCCGGCTCGTCGCCGTAGACGCCCTGGAAGTCGTAGACGAAGCCGTAGACGTCGACCCGGTCCGGAACGTCGTCGGCGGCACACAGCGAGCGGGCCTGATAGTCGACGTTGTACTCGACGAGCCGGTTGATGACGGCGTCGTCGTCGGCCTCGCGATCGATCAGCCCGCTCTCGAGGGCCTCTTCGATCACGGGGACGAGCATATCGACCCACTTGTCGACGCCGCGCGGCCCGGGCGGCTCCGCGCCGGTCGCGACCCGGTAGGCGGCGGTGACCGCGCCACAGCCGGTGTGGCCCACGACGGCGACGGCGTCGGTCCCGGTGTGGTGGATCGGATAGAGGACGCCGCCGTCGACGATCCGTTCGCCGTCGTCGTCGTCCCAGACCTGATTCCCGATGTTGCTGGGCGTAAAGACCGTGCCCGGCCGATCGACGCCCCACATTCCCTCGTGGGAGACCCGCGAGTCGGAACAACAGACCGCGACGACGGACGGGTGCTGGCCGGTCTGGACGTCCGCGAAATGCTCCTCGGGCAGCGACTCGACGTGGCGGCGGTTCCCGGCGAGTAACCGCTCGAGGGTATCGCGATCGGTTCCCATACTCGACCTACACGAACGGTGATGAAAAAGGTTCGAGGCCAGTGTCCCGTCGTGGGAAGACGACGTTCGCGCCGTCGCTGCGAGGTTCCGCGAGCCCAATCTTCACCTATGACCGTCTCCATGAGTGGGTATGGCAGAAACCAGACAGTGGCAACTTGCTAGTCGCCCCGTCGGCGAACCGACTCACGACAACTTCGAACTCGTCACCGTCGACCGGCCCGAACCGGACAACGGCGAGGTACTTGTCGAGACGCTCTATCAGTCGGTCGACCCGTACATGCGCGGTCGCATGCGCGACGCGGAATCGTACGCCGAACCCTGGGACGTCGGCGACCCGATGAAAGCCAGCGTCGTCGGCGAAGTCATCGAATCCAACAGCGGCCGGTTCTCCGAGGGCGATATCGTCACCGGTGACCTCCTGTGGGCGGAACACGCCGTCGCGGACGCGAACGAACTCCAGCGAGTCAACCCCGACCACGGGCCGATCTCGACCGCGCTGGGCGTCCTCGGAATGCCCGGCGTCACGGCCTACTGGGGCCTGAACGACGTCGGTGACCCGAAACCCGGCGACACGGTAGTCGTCTCCGCCGCGGCGGGCGCGGTCGGCTCCGTCGTCGGTCAGCTCGCCCGCCTCGCGGGCGCTCGAGTGGTCGGTACCGCCGGAAGCGAGGCGAAGATCGACTGGCTCACCGACGACCTCGGCTTCGACGCCGCGATCAACTACAAGGAGACCGACGACCTCTCGAGCGCGATCGACGAGGCCTGTCCCGACGGCGTCGACGTCTACTTCGACAACGTCGGCGGACCGATCACCGACGCCGTCTGGCCTCGACTGAACGTCGACGCCCGCGTCGCGGTCTGTGGCCAGATCGCCCTCTACAACGAGACCGAGGTGCCGACCGGCCCGCGGAAACTCGCTAAACTCATCGAGTCCCGCGCGACGGTCGAAGGGCTCCTCGTCAGCGACTACCAGCCCCGGTGGGGCGAGGCCCTCCAGCGGCTCTCGACGTTCGTTCAGAACGGCGACGTGCAGTACCGCGAAAACGTCGTCGACGGCTTCGAGAACGCACCCGACGCCTTCCTCGGGCTGTTCGAGGGCGACAACATCGGGAAGCAGTTGGTGCAGGTCGCCGAGTACGACGAGTAATCGACGCGGCCCGCGGTCGACGATCACCGCGCGAGTAGCCGAGCGTCGGCGTCGGCCGCCGACGCCGATGATCGCAACGATGATCCGTCGCTGCTAGTGTCAGTTCCATATGGTCGCTTCCGAGCCGGAGTCGATCTCGCTCCCCGACGGTCGGACGCTGGCGTTTGCGACCTACGGCGATCCGGACGGTACGCCGCTGCTCTTTCATCACGGCACGCCCGGATCGTCCCACCTCGGAGCGTTGCTCTCCGAGCCCGCTCTCGCCAGCGGCGTTCGCGTGATCGCGCCGAGCCGTCCCGGCTACGGTCGGTCCGATCCGGATCCGGACGGCACGTTCGAAACGTGGGCCGACGACTGTCGGGCGCTCGCCGACGCTCTGGCACTCGAGTCGGTCGCCGTCGCCGGGTTCTCCGGCGGCGGTCCCTACGCGCTGGCCGTCGCCGCGCGCCACGCCGATCGAGTCTCGGCCGTCGGCGTGGTCGGCGCTCCGGTTCCGGCACACGACGACGGGCCGTTCGGCTCGCTCGTTCGGTTCCCGCGCCTGCTGGGCATCGCGTTTCGATTCGGCGCGGCCGTCGCACGACTCCGGGGCGATCGGTTCGTCGTCGACCAGTTGACCGATCGATCCGTCGACGACGAGACCGCTCGAATCGTCGGTCGCGACTTCCGCGTCGGACTGTCGGCCGGACCGTCCGGCGCGGTCCGCGAGAGTCGCGCGCTCGCGGCCGACTGGTCGCCCTCGCTGCCCGACGGCGACGTGACGGTTTGGCACGGGGTCGACGACCAAAACGCGCCGATCGGTCCGGTCCGAACTGCCTACGAGGATCGATCGACCGTCACCCTTCACGAGATCGACGACGACCACCTGGGAACGCTGTGTTCGGTCCGCGACGACGTCGTCGGGCTGGCCGACTGACGCCCGGTCGTCAGTCGGTCAGACCGTAGCCGATCTTGAACAGATAGACGTCGATCGCCAGCACCGCCGCGGTGGCGGTCGTCAGGACCCCAAGCGAGAACAGCGGCGCGAAGTCGGCGTATGGCGCGGGCAGGACGCCGACGCCGATCAGATCCGAGTGGCCCAGCAGGCCGTATCGGACGCTGTCGACCATGTAGACCATCGGGTTCAGCAGCGAGAGAGTCACCTGCCAGGCCTGCTCGAACGTCTCGAGCGAGTAGAAGACCGCGCCGAAGAAGACCAGCGGTCGGAGGATGAACTGGTTCATGACCGTCAGGTCGTCGAAGTCCCGCGCGACCAGCCCGCCGATGATACCGAGGCCGGCGAACAGCGCCGTGATGACGACCATCGTCGCGATCAGGAACAGGCCGTGTTCGATCCCGATCGGAACGAACAGCCGGCCGACGACGGCGATGATGATCCCGACGACCAGTCCGCGGACCGCACTGGCACCGACGTAGGCGACGACCATCTCGGCGTAGGAAAGCGGCGAGGTCAGCGTCTCGTGAATGTACTCGTTCCACCGCCCGTGGAAGATCGAGAACGAGGCGTTCTCGAAGGCGTTCGAGATCGCCCCGAGGACGATCAGCCCGGGGACGATAAAGAGGATGTAGGGATAGCCCGCGATCTCGTCGATCCGGCCGCCCAGGATCACGCCGAAGACGGCGAAGTAGAGGACGTTCGTGATCGCCGGCGGCATGAACGTGTTCTTCGGCCGGCGGACGAACCGCAACACCTCGCGCCGGAAGAGCGCCCGGAAGCCGACCGACAGCATCAGGCGACCCCCTCCCGTTCGCGTTCCCGCTCGCGTTTCGCCGACGACTCGTCGTCGCTTCCGTCCGCGCTCTCGGCCGACGACCGCGTGACGGTCCGGTCCTCGCTGCGGGTCAGATCGACGAAGATCTCCTCGAGCGAGGTCCGCGTGATCTCGAGGTCGGCGATCTCGAAGCCCCGCGCCTCGAGGTCGTTGAGCAGCCGCGGCGCGGTCGCCCCGCCGTCGTCGACTCGGACCTCGAGCCGGTCGCCCGACACCGTCGTTTCGTGTGCGTAGGCCCCGAGATCGGGCGCGGTCGAGGGCTCGGACTCGAGGCGAACGGCGATGGTGTCGCTGCCCCGTTCTTTCAGTTCGTCGGGAGTCGCGACGGTCACCTTCCGCCCCTCGTTCATGATCGCGACGCGATCACAGAGGCGCTCGGCCTCCTCGATGTAGTGCGTCGTCAGCAGGATCGTCGTCCCCTCCTCGTTGAGTTCGGTGACGAGGTCCCAGAGGTCGTGGCGGAGTTGAACGTCGACGCCGGCGGTCGGCTCGTCCAGAATGAGGAGATCGGGATCCGTGACGAGGGCGCGGGCGAGCAGGAGCCGACGTTTCATCCCGCCGGAGAGCCAGTCGAAGCGTTCGTTTCGCTTGTCGTAGATCCCGACGCGTTTGAGAACCTCGTCGGCGCGGTCGGCGGCCTCGTCCTCGGGGATCCCGTGGTAGCCGGCCTTGTGCATCAGCACCTCCTTGATGGGGAAGAAGCGATCGACGTTGAACTCCTGGGGGGCGAGCCCGATCGCGTCGCGGGCCTGCCGGTAGTCGTCCTCGACGTCGTGGCCGAAGACCCGGGCGTCGCCGCCGGTCTTGCGGACCAGGCCGACCAGCGTGTTGATGAACGTCGTCTTCCCAGCCCCGTTGGGGCCGAGCAAGCCGAAGAACTCGCCTTCCTCGACGGTCAGCGAGAGTTCCTGCAGAGCGCGTAAATCGCCGTACTCTTTCACGAGATCGACGGTTTCGATGGCCGGTGGCATCGGTACAGCGTCGGCCCCGCCGACGGTTAAACTGTTTGTTAGCAGTACCTCCTGCTACGCTATAGTCGAAACTAATGCTATGTGTTCCTGAGTAGGCAATAATTTAGACCCCACTCACGCTGGGAAACAAATCAAAAATCTGGGTCTTCCTCTCTAGTATATATTGTGTGGATTCCAGAAATGAAGAGTACAAGTCCGAAAGCTATGAAAAACCACCCTTCGCGAGGGAGTTGTGGGATTCCTAAGACCCCATTGGATAATAGGACTATCCCTATTATCAGCAACAAACCTGACTTCACGTTCCGGATTTTTCTCTCTACCATACTATTCTATTAGCTCTCTTTCAGTAAATATTCTATGGAGAATAAAATACTAGAATCATAGCACAACTCCATGGGAGTTATATCCGATAGTAGTATAGGAAATATTATAAAAATTTTAGTTAGAAATATTTAATACAGGTGCCAACATACTTCCGATTGGTATGCCCGATACAATAAATAGGAGAAGAGCGTTAGAAATGGCCGGTGTTTCTATCGGCGCTTTGGCAAGCAGTAGTGGTACTGTTTTGGCAGACAGTTCTGACGACCAAGATCGTGCTATCAAAGTGAAAGACGGACGGTTTGTACTTGACCGTGAGAATGTAGGAAGACACCAGTATGAGATCCTCAAGCCTGCTATCGAAGATTTCAACAGGGCAATTGAAGATGGTCATATCAAATTAGAGATCTCTAAAGACCATACCTCAGAAATAGAACCACTAAATAAAGAGCCCCAAGTTACTGTTCAACTCCAAAGCAGTGTTGACGAAATGGTGGAGGGTGATGAGTAATGGGTTGTAATGAGGACAAGGGTGAGATCAATAATGGTTTCCTAATAAATAGGAATATGACTCTCTATCTTAGCGACGGAACAGTTAGTGATCTTGATGGATTAATCACATCAGGTGGTGGAGCCGCAGCGGTATATGGGGTGCTAGTTGAAAAGGGAATCCTCGCAGGATCGCTTGCTGGTCCTGTTGCTACAGTTATTGGCGGAATCATCCTTACGTATTGGGGTATGATCAAGGTTCAGAATGACGGCTGCGGCGTCATACTCAAATCAAGAATTCCACTAGGGAACACTGCACCCACGGTTCATTCTCAGTAGACACCTACCAAACAATTTTTGGGGGGTAAGATACAGGGGGCCGGAAGTGGTTATGTCCGGGATCAGATTATCCTGTTACTTTCCGGTATAAGGGATCTAGTCTCACAAAACTTCTAGTACTCCTGTGCTACCGTAATAGAATTAATGTAATTGATGGTCTCGTATCAATCTATAGTATCCGTTCGACGGAAGCTTTCAGTCCGCGGTTCGCGGTCGACTCGAGGGCGTGACCGCGCCGCTTTGCTGGACGATATCGAGGGCGGTCATCACGTCGCTGCGCGAGATCAGCCCGACGAGGTCACCGTCTTCGGGCCGGGGTTCGCCGAACGACCCGCCCGCATCGGGTACCTCGACGACGAGGAGTCGGCCGATCCCGTGTTCCTGCATCCGTTCGATGGCGGTCATCGCGTTCGAGTCCGGCGTGATCGTCTGCAGGTCGGTCGTCATCACGTCCGCGACGGTGTAGGCCTCCCGTTCGACCTGATCGACCTCGCGGGCGTCGGACAGGGTCACGAGCCCGACGAGGCCCTCGCCGGTAGCACTGCGTTCGACGACCGGGTAGCCGGTGTGTCGCTCCCGGAACATCCGTTCGATCAGCACCGCGACCGTCGTGTCGGGTTCGACCGTGTGGAGGTCCTCGACCGGCGTCATGATGTCGCCGACGGTGACGTCCTGAAAGGCCGCCTTCATCGTCACCTGCTGGGCCTCGCTCGAGGCGGCGATGAAGACGAAGAAGGCGACGCCGATGAGGATGATGTTCAGCGCGAACAGTCCGAACAGGCCCATGAAGACCGCGAACAGCTTCCCGACGCTCGCGGCCTGCTGGGTCGCCTGCGCGTAGGGGCGGCCCCGGGCCAGCAGCGCGCGCAGCACGCGGCCGCCGTCCATCGGGAACGCGGGGAGCATGTTGAAGACGGCGAGCGCGACGTTCAGAATCGCGAGATAGCCGAGGACGAACCGCGTCCCGCCCAGCAGTTCCGGCGACGCTCCGCTGAGGAGTTCGGGCGTGAGGACGAAGAGGCCGTAGGAGCCGACGCCGACGAGGACGCTGACGATCGGCCCCGCGATGGCGATGTTCAGTTCCTGTCGCCAGTCTTCGGGCATCTCCGAGAACGAGGCGATGCCGCCGAACAGCCAGAGCGTGATCGAATCGATCGGGAACCCGTACCGCCGGGCGGTCAGCGAGTGGCCCAGCTCGTGGAGGATGACGCCGACGAACAGGCCGACGGCGGCCGTCAGCCCGAGGAGCCACGGAACCGGCCCGCCGGTGATGGCCCCGACGTCGATCCCGGCCCCGAGTACCTCGTTGAGAATCTCGGAGACGGGCTCGATCCGCGTGCCGATCAGGTACGCAAACAGCGGCAACACGAGCAAGAACGTGAGATCGAGCTTGATCGGGATCCCGAACAGCGAGCCGATCCGGAAACTTCTCATAGCCGTTTCTTTCGGCGGCGGACCCTTAAGCGCGCCGACGACTCGGTACCGGCGGTCGACGCCGCGCGGCGCTCGAGCGGTTCGATCGCTCGAGCCGACTATAGGGATATATAATTGCAATAATACTACCTAGCGTCTCGATACTGTTCCTCCCATAGCGTTATATGCGAGTTCGTGGTTTCGTGTTCGTACACTGATGCAAACGACCACTCACTCACCGTGCGTCGACGACCTCCCGGCCGAACTCGAGTCAGCCCAGTCGAAACTGGTCTATCTCTACCTCGAGGCGGCCGGCGAAGCGACCGCGACCGACCTCCAAGAAGCGCTCGGCCTCCGAAAACTGGCGATTCTGAGCGTCGTCGGCTCGCTCTCGAGTCGCGGCCTGATCGAGGAAACCGAGGCCGGCTACGCGGCCACGGCCGCCACGACCGACCGGGTCACGGCGTAATCTCCCGACAGCGACCGACGCGGCGCTTCGAAGCCTTTATCCGCTCGGTGGGCTTCCGTTTTCGTAAGTAACCACCATGTCCGACAAACCTGCCTCCATGTACCGGGAGATCAGTAAGCCGGCCTACACGCGCCGCGAATACATCACCGGCATCCCGGGCTCGAAGATCGCACAGCACAAGATGGGCGACGCCCAGGCAAACGCCGAGGACTACCCCGTTCAGATCAGCCTCATCACGGAAGAGGAGGTCCAGATCCGCCACGGGAGCCTCGAGGCCTCGCGCCTCTCGGCGAACCGTCACATGCTGAAAAACGCCGGCGAGAACAACTACAAGATGGTCCTGCGCAAGTTCCCCCACCACGTCATCCGGGAGAACAAGCAGGCGACGGGCGCGGGGGCAGACCGTGTCTCCGACGGGATGCGCCAGGCCTTCGGGAAGATCGTCGGCACCGCCGCTCGCATCGACGCTGGCGAGCGCATCTTCACCATCTGGTGTGACGTCGACGACGCCGAGTTCGCCAAGGACGCCCTGCGGCGCTCCTACAACAAGATCTCGCCGCCGTGTCGCGTCGTCGTCGAGCGCGGCGAAGAGCAGCTGATCGCCTAGAGACGAAGTTTTGCTCTGCGGGCCAGCGAAGCTGGCCCTCGGCAAAAATTCGATTAAAGGCACCGGAAGACGCGAAGCGTCTTCCGAGCCTTCGCTCGCTTCGCTCACGAAGACACTCCTCCCTCCGTTCACTCGCTCCCGATAGTCGCTCGTTCACATCGGTCGTCGGCCCGCTCGTTCGCGCCTGCGGCGCTCACTCGCGGTCGGTACCGGTGAACGCCTGCCCTCCCCCGAGTCGTGCGTCTCTCGCATCTGCTCGAGACGCGCTCCCGGCCGCGGCGAATTCGGGTGCTCGAGCGGTCCGCTCGTCGCCGTGCTACGCGTCGCGGTCACGGCGACGTCCGTTTGTTCGACAGCTGACAAGCCGAAAGAATAACGTGGAGTCGCTGTGGCGTACGGCGTATGGACCGTCGAGGAGTCCTCGCCGCTGCGGGAAGTTTGCTCGCGGTTTCAGCCGCGGGATGTGCCGGGTCCGAGTCCGAATCCGACGGCGAAGATCCGCCGAAACCGGTCGTCGAAGACGTCCGGGTCCCGGTGGTCGAGCGCGTCGATGCCGACGGCGTTCCGTCCGTCGAGTCGATCGACGCGGGCTCCGACTCGAACCGCGAGTTCGCCGCGACGTTCGAAAACGCCGGCGACGCCGGCGACGCTGCGATCTCGCTGTATCTCCTCGAGGCGGACGACCCCGACGGGGACGTTCTCACCGCCAGCGCCCCCGCTCGCGTGCGAGTCGTCCGCTTCGCGGCGGGCGAACGGCGCGCCGTCGCCTTCGACGACGTTTCGCCCGAGGGGTACGACGCCTACTACCTCGAGGCGCAGATCGGAAGCGTCGAAGCGGACGTCCGAAACGACGGCGAGGACGGTCTCGTCGAGGTCGTGCTCACGTCGCCGGACGGCGAACCGACGGACAAACGACGGACGATCGAACTGGCCGCGGACGCGACCGAGACCGTGTCGTTCGACGGGGCGTTCGTGCGGGAGGCATACGACGTGCGGGCTGAGGCGGCCGACGAGGAGCGTCGGTAGTCGAGCACGCCTCGGTTCCGCTCTCCCGCTCGAGCCACGAGACACCTTTTTCCCCGTCTCCTCCCGAGTCCCACGTATGATCGATCTCGCGGTCGCGAACGCGCAGGAGACGTTCGGGCGGATGCGGGAGCCGCTGGCCGAGCGGGGGATACAGGTTCATCACGTGCCCGCGAGCGAGCGCGTGGTCCCGCTGGGGGCCGACGCCCCATGGGCGGCCGGCGACTACGATGTCGGTTTCGTCTACCCCGGCCGGCTCATGGAGGGTGGGGTCGCCGACGCCCTGCTCGAGATCCCGTGGCTCAACGACCACGAGGCCGTGCTGACCTCGCGGAACAAGGCCGAAGTGATCGCGCGCCTCGAGCGGGCCGACCTCCCGGTGCCGCGGTCGGTGTACGTCTCGAACGATGTCGGCGAGGCCGAGTTGGCGTCGGTCTTCGACCGCTTCGAGCCGCCGGTGGTCATCAAACCGAACTCGACGACGCGGGGGACCGGCGTCGCGAAGGCCCACGATCTCGATTCCTTCCTGGGGATCTGTGACTACCTCTCCTTAGTCCACGACTACCGCGCGACCGGCGATCGCTCCTTTCTCGTCCAGGAGTACCTCCCGAACGCGACCGATTACCGGGTGATGGTCCTCGAGGGCGAGTACGTCGGCGCGGTCGAGCGGCGACTGCCCGACGACGCTGTCGCGGAGGGCCAGTGGAAACACAACGTCCACCGCGGGGCCGAGGCCACCGGCGTCGACCTCCCCGCGGAGTGGCGCGCCCTCGCCGAATCGGTCGCCACCGAACTCGAGATCCCGTTCCTGGGGGTGGACCTGCTCGAGACCGACGACCGGCTGGTGGTCAACGAGACGAACGCGCGGCCGACGATCGACGCCGAGACGAAGTACGAGCCGGACTTCTACGACCGGCTCGCGGCCGCGATCCGTGCAGCCGCGAAGCGATGATCACTGCGGCGACGGCTGTTCGCTCGGAACACGGCCGCAACCGAGTTCGACCGCGATCGCGACGCATACGGACCGACCATCTGCGGTGGCGCACGCTGTCGGCCGCCTGAGGGCTACCGAAGGCGGCCGTCACTCTCGTGCGAGGGATGAGTGAGCGACTACGAGGAGCGAACGAATCGGCTGGGGAGGGCGTGATTACCCCGTGTTGCCACGATAGCAGAGTATTGTTGCCGGTCACTCCCGGTTGAACGCGGAACGAACGGGGCAGCGGCCGCTGACCGAAGTGGAGGTACAGAGCGTCCTGCCATCGTGGCAACAATGACAGCCACACCCTCCCCAGCCGATTCGTTCAGTCGTTTCACTCCTTCACTCATCCCTCACACGAGATCATCGACTGCCATCGCTGTCGCTCAGGCAGTCGACAGCGCGCGCCACCGCAAAGCGGGTATCGATCCGGCGTGAGCCGGACCCTTTCCCACCCCGTGAACTCCGCGATCAACTTGGAGAGCGACGCCACTCGAAACGCTCAGTGCCAATACCGAAAACGAGGGCGCGACCGCGACGGCCCGGTTACTCGAGGCTGATATCGGAGGACTGTTCGGCCCGATCGAAGACGACCTCGAGGACGCCGTTGTTGTAGGTCGCCGAGGCGGTGTGTTCGTTGACGCGGGACGGCAGGGAGACGCGCTCGTCGTACTGGCGGTGGTCGCTTTCCGCGGAGATGGTCAGGGTCTCGCCGTCGCACTCGAGTTCGATGTTGTCCTTCTCGACGCCGGGGAGGTCGGCGACGACGCGGATCTCGTCGTCGGTCTCGTGGATGTCGACGTGGGTGTCCATGCCGAAGCCGTTGTCGACGTCGCTCGAGGAGTCGAAATCGACGTTTGCGTCCGCGCCGTTCATCATCTCGTTCATCATCCGCTCGATCTCGCGAAACAGGTCGTCGAAGGGTTCGTCGCGGTCGTCTCGGCGCATGTGGCGGTCTAGGGGACCACGTGGCAAAAACTTTCTGTCGTCGCTATAGGAGCGGTGGCCGCATCCGACCGCCGGCGGCCCGACTCGACGTCGTCCCGGCGTTCTCGAGGCCTCGAGCCGGCCTCGACGGCAGTTTGAGAATCGCGTTCGATCGCGCCTACAGTCCGATACCGAGCGTCTCGTTGGTCGTTTCGATGCTCTCGGCGGCGTCGGCGCTGCCGGTCACGGCGCGGATCGCGTCGACGTTTTCGGGCACGACGTCGCTCTCTTGGTGGATCCCCTGGAAGAGATAGAGATCGTCGCCGACGGTCGAGATCGACTCCTCCCAGATGCAGTTCTCCCAGATGTCGCCGCGCGGACGGCCCGCGTCCATCGCGTACTCCTTGAGTTTCCCGCTGCCATCGATGTCCAGCCGCTCGGGGATGAGGAACAGCCGCGACTCATCCTCGAACAGTTCGCGGACGTCTGCCGCGTCGACTTCCTCCTCGAGCGTGACGTTGAGGCTGTGCATGTGCATCAGCGTCGCGGGCACCTTCATCCCGAGCGTGTCGATGTCCAGATCGTCGAAGATGGTCTCGACGTCGGGGCCGTGGTGGGACGGAATGGTGACCGGGTTCGGCAGGATGTCGTTGATCGGACCGCGGGAGGTCTGGCCGGGGTCGCCGCCGCGTCGAACCAGCGTCGCGCGGACCTTCTCGACGCCGTATTCCTCGCGCAGCGGGGCGATGACCCGCGAGAGGCCGGTCGTGTTACAGGAGACGACGCGGACGTGGTCGGCGTCGGCGGCGTCCTCGAAGTTCGAGCGTGCGTTGAAGCTCGTCTCGACGAGGTCGGCGTCCTCGCCGCCCTGGTAGAGCGCCGGGGTGTCGTACTCCTCGTAGAGGGCCTTGTTCTGGGCGCCGATCCCCGACGGCGTGGCGTCGACGACCACGTCGGCCTCGGCCACGAGGTCCTCGACGGGGCCGGCGATCTCGAGGCCGGCCTCGTCGAACAGGTGTTCGCGCTCCTCGACGGCCGCGTACAGCGAGAATCCCTTCTCGATTGCCGTCTCGGCCTCGAAGTTGGGGCGGGTCTTCGCGACGCCCAGTACCTCCATGTCGGGCTGCTGTCGGACCGCGTCCGCGACGCGTTTGCCGATCGTGCCGTAGCCGTTGATCGCGACCTGTTGCATATGCTCGGGAGTGGACCACCGAGCGGGATAATCGTTTCGAGCCGTCACAGTCGACGTTTACTCGCATCGGAGTTTTCGATCCCTCTCGAGGCCGATCTCGGCGCTCGGACGGCGCGCTCGAGCGCGGATTCACCGCGTCGGGACCGGACGATTGCATGCCGGCGACGGGCCGAGGGCAAGACATATCGGCCCGCTTACCCCAAGGTAGTGTATGGCAGCACTTCGAGCGGCGGCGGAGACGGCCGTCCGCCAATGTCTGGCTCTCGACGCGGCGGAGTCGTGTGCGATCGTCACCGACGACAAGCGCGAGCGGATCGGCGAGGCGCTCTACGAGGTAGCGGCGGAGATCACCGACGACGCGGTGATCGTCCGGTACCCGCCGGGCGACACGCACGGCAGCGAGCCCCCCGAGCCCGTCGCGGCGGCGATGGCCGGGGCGGACGTGGTTCTGGCACCGACGACCAAGAGCCTGAGCCACACTCGCGCCCGGACCGAGGCCAACGAAGCCGGGGCGCGGGTCGCGACCCTGCCGGGGATCACCGAAGACGTGTTCACGACGGGACTCGAGGCCGATTACGAGTCGATCGCGGCCCATTGCGAGGGAGTTCACGAGCAGGTCGCCGCCGCCGACGAGATCCGGGTCACGACCGCGGCCGGGACCGACATCACCTTCGGCGTCGGCGGCCGGGAGTGGCTCGCCGACACCGGGATCGTCCACGAGCCCGGTGAGATGTCGAACCTGCCCGCGGGCGAGGTGTTCATCAGCCCCGAAACCGCCGACGGCACCTTCGTCGTCGACGGGACGATGCGCCCGCACGGCTTGCTCGCGGACGACCACCAACTCACCTTCGAGGTCGAGGACGGTCTGGTCACGCACATCTCCGACGACGAGATCCGCGAGACAGTCGAGGGCGCGGCGGAAGAAGTCGGCGACGCCGCCTACAACCTCGCCGAACTCGGCATCGGAACGAACGTCGCGGTCACCGAACTCGTCGGCTCGGTCCTACTGGACGAGAAGGCGGGCGGGACCGTCCACATCGCGATCGGCGACGACGCGGGGATCGGCGGCGACACGGACGCGCCGATCCACCTCGACGGCATCCTCCGCGAGCCGACCGTCTACGCCGACGGCGACCCCGTCGACCTGCCGACGCCGACCGACGGCTAACTGGGTTGTATCCGCGACGGAAGTACGCGAATCTAGTGGCTTCAAGTGTCGGTCCCGCGTGGGCCCCGGCCATGAGCGACTCTCGAGCGTACGACATCCGTGGGATCGAGCTCACCGACGACCGGTACACGGTCGAGCAGGGGTTCGTCCGGAACAAGTACCGGGCCGTCGACGGGGCCGGCGACACCGTTCTCAAGGGGAAACAGAAGATGCTGAAGATGAAAGAGGAGTTCCCCTTCGTCGACGGCGAGGGCAACGAGGTCTTCACCGTGAAGGCCGGCGGGATCATCGACGTCGCGGGCAACTACGTCCTCACCGACGCACAGACCGGCGAGGACCTCGTGATTCTGGACAACGACTACTCGCTGTTGCAGGACACGTGGACGATCCGCGACGCGACGACCGAGGAGAAACTGGCCGCCATCGATTCCCGCGGCGCGATGGTGACGCTGGCGCGGGAGTTCGTCCCGTTCGGCGGGCTGATCCCCCACAAGTACGAGATCACCGACCAGTCCGGCGCTCACGTCGGATCGATCGGCGGGCGCATCGGGCTGCGCGACCGCTACGACATCACTATCGACGACGCGAGTTCGGTGCCGAAAGAGCCCGTCGTGGCCGCGGCGATGGTCATCGACGCGATTCAGGACAACTGACGACCGCCGCTCACACGGGCGCGACGGGTTCAATCGCCTTTTCAGTGCGTAGCGTTTAGAGACGGTCATGAGCGAGACACCGGATCGGGTTCCGACGCCCTGTCCCTCCTGTTCGCCGGACCTCGAGACGGTCCACGAGGTACTGACGGAAGGCGGCGGCACCTACACCGTTCGTTGCAGCGAGTGCAGTCACGTCCACAAGGTCCAGCCCGACAGCGAGCGCGAGGTCACGATAGACGTCGTCGTCTCCCAGGGCGGCGAGTCCTTCACCGCGAACGTCACCGCGCCCGAAGACGAGGACATCGAGGTCGGCGACGAGTTCATTTTGGAGACCGAGGAAGTCCTCTCGACCGTTCGCGTCACCAGCGTCGAACTCGAGGGTCACAAGCGGGTCGAGGAGGCCCCCGCGGACGAGATCGAGACCGTCTGGACCCGCGAGGTCGACAACGTGGCGGTCAACGTCACCGTCCACCCGCAGGACGGCTCGAAAGACGACAGCCGCTCCATTACGGTCCAGGTCCCCGGCGACTACGAGTTCGAGGTCGGCGCGGTCGACTCGTTCGGCGACGACGAGTTCGAGATCGACGCCTTCGTCGTCCGCGGCGACGCCGAGGGCTACCGCCGGGACCGCTTCGAGGAACCGGGCGACACCGGCTTCGCGAAGGACATCAAGCGCGTCTACGCCTACGACGAGCAAAGCAGCGCCTGGTCGGCCTGGTAGTCGGACGACGTCGCCGAACCGTCCGGTTCGTGTCGGCTCCCCACTGCTACTTACCGACGATTTCTGCCGCGCGAGTCACACCCGATCCCGTCAGCCGCGGCTCCGATCGGTGCCGGTACCTGCTACCCGACCGCATACGTGGCCCGAGCCCGTATCCCCGACCATGTCCGACAGCGACGAGGCCGCCCGTCAGCGGATGCTCGAGACCGTCGCGGCCCGCGTCGACGACGACCGCGTCCTCGCGGCCCTCGAGGCGGTCCCGCGCCACGAGTTCGTCCCGCCGGACCGCCGGGACAGCGCCTACGCCGACCGACCGCTCCCGATCGGCGACGGGCAGACGATCAGCGCGCCGCATATGGTCGCGATCATGGCCGACCTGCTCGCGGTCGAGCCCGGCGACCGGGTCCTCGAGATCGGCACCGGCTGTGGCTATCACGCGGCCGTCACGGCCGAACTGGTTGGCGACGAAAACGTCTACAGCGTCGAGTACAGCGCCGAACTGGCCGACCGGGCCCGCGAGCGACTCGCCGATCTGGGGTACGACGGCGTCTCGATCCGGGTCGGCGACGGCCGCGAGGGCTGGCCGGCCCACGCGCCCTACGACGCCGTCTACGTCACCTGTGCCGCCGCCGAGTTCCCGGCTCCAGTCGTCGAGCAGGTCCGGTTCGGCGGACAGCTGCTGGCCCCCGTCGGCACCGGCCGCCAGACGCTCGTCGACGCGACGAAACGCCCGGACGGCTCGCTCGAGCGGACCGAACGCGGCGGCGTCCGGTTCGTCGAGATGCGGGGCTAACCGCGTAACGGCGTCCCCGCGCAAGCGCGCCATTCATAACCGCCGCCCCGATAGCTGGCGTATGGACCCCGCGGTACTGCGCGAGGACATGGTCGACGGCCTCGAGTCCCCGCCCAGGGACGTACTGGGCGACGAGGACGTGGCCGTCGCGATGCGCGACGTCCCGCGCCACGCGTTCGTCGACGACGAGCGGACGGCCTACGCCGACCGCGACCACGAGGCGCTTGGCACCCGCGTCCTCGCCCCCAGCACCGTCGCCCGCCTGCTACAGGCGCTGTCTCTCGAGGCCGACCAGACGGTGTTGATCGTCGGTGCCGGCGTCGGCTACACTGCCGCCGTGACGGCCGAGATCGTCGGCGAGACGAACGTCCACGCCGTCGACATCTCCCGCCCGCTGGTCGTCGAGGCCCGGGGCAACCTCGCCGAGGCCGGCTACGAGGGCGTCCTCGTCGACCGTCGCGACGGCGCGGATGGCCTCCCCGAGTACGCGCCCTTCGACCGCGTCCTGCTCGAGGCGGCCGCGGTCGATCCGCCCCGCGCGCTGCTCGAGCAACTATCCGATCACGGTCGACTCGTCTTTCCCCGTGGTACCCAGCAACAGCGCCTCGAGGCCGTCTCGAGCGACGGCGGGATCGACCGGTTCGAGCCGGTTTCGTTCGATCCGCTCCTCGTGGCGGGCGAACAGTCCGGCGCGGTCGAGCGCAACCGGACGACCCGCGAGGACCGCGAGCGCGCCCAGCGACGCGCCGAATCACGCCGGGGCTGGGAACACGATTGGATCGAGTGGGAGGACGCAGGCGACGGGCAGTCACGGCGACGAACGTCCCGTTGACGTCGTTGTCCGATAGTAGGCCACTGCCCGTCATTGGACACCTGCTCACACGACAGCGTCGCGATCAGTGTGGGACTCGTTTCAGTGGCTACGATAGCGCACGGCCAGTCGCACCGTTTTGCCGGTCGGTTTCGCCACTGCTACCGTTCGACGTCGCTGTCGCTGAACGGGACGTGTCGGAAAGGGGGGTGGGGAAGGGGGAAAGGGGGTGGGGGTGGCGACAGTCTGTCTCGTATCGCCACTTACGGATACGTGCCGGTTGGGGTTAAGAATGGCTTCTAATCTATTAGTGCTGCTGCAGTACCGACACTAATCAGTTAGTACCGTATTGGACAATAACCACTGGCAGCTACTATCCACCGCCGGGTTCGGGCCTCCATCCGATTCGATCGTCGGCACGAACGGCGAGACCCAGCGGTCGCTCTCGAGCGCGAGTTCGGCCATCGGGTGGGAGATTGGGGGTGGCGACAATCGATTGCGATCGCCGATCGTCGAGACGGTCCGAAATTACGGACGTATAGTCACTATTTGGTGTCGACACCGAACGGCTACTATAGTAGCCGCTGAACGTCATTGCACACCTACTCGCACGATAGCGTTGCGATCAGTGTGTCAATCGTTTCAACGGCTACTATAGTCAGGTAGAACTCCCGTCGAACGCCAACGAAACGAGCTTTCGTTCGGCCGCCCGGAGGTGATAGTGGTAGGTCGGCGGCGACACGTCCAGTGCGTCCGCCAGCTCCTCGCCGGTACTCTCGCGCGGCCACTCGAAGAACCCGCTGTAGTGGGCCGCCTGCAGCGCTTCGAACTGTTTGTCGGTGAGTCGCTCGGCCAGATGCGTATCGAGCTGTCGCGCCGATATCGTCCCCGTCCGCTCGCGTTTGGCCACCAGCTCCGTCTCGAGATACGCCTCCCCGATCGCCTCGACCAGCGACCGGGTTTCGACCCCCTGTGGCACCTCGAGGACGAGCGTCGTTGTCCCGCCCTCCGCCGTCGCCATCCGTATCTGTACGTCGTACGTCCGTACAACGTCGAGAAACGGCGTCGACGCGACCGTGAGTTCGAACAGCCGTTCGTCGTCACCCTCGGAGACGGCCGACAGCGTCTCGACCGACGCCCAGTCGGCCTCGAGGTCGGTCAGCGACGCCGTTGCCGGCGCGCTGATGAACAGCACGATGCCGTCCTCACCGCGATCGACCACACCCTCGAGCGTGATCGGCCCCGCGCTCGCGGCGTGGTCGGAGAGGCGGTTGAGCAACAACCGCGAGTCACCGATCGCGAGTTCGAGTTCGAGACGGCTGTCGGTCACCATCGCGCGGGTCCGTTCGACCGACCGGATCGCGTGGCCGATCGTCTCCCCGAGTTCGCCGAGGACCTCGCGCTCGCTCTCGCCGACCGAATCGGCTCCCGCGACGTGGACCACCAAGGCGCCGTACCGGCGCTCGTCGGCGACCAACGGCACGCCGAGGACCGTCTGATAGCCGTAGGTCAACGCCTCCTTGCGCCGCGACTGCCACCCGTCGGCCTCGAGGACGTCCCGGACCGTCCGGACGCCGTCGCCCTCGAGGGTCTTCCGGACCAGTCCGATCTCGGGCGCACAGTCGCCGTCGTCGCGGATCCGGTCGATGTAGGCGGCGTCGATGCCGGCCCAGCCGGTCGGTGCGGGCGGATCGTCGTCGCTCGCGGCGATCCAGGCGAAGCGATACCGGTCCGTCTCGGCGAGCCGCTCGCAGACGGTCGCCTCGATTTCGTCCCGCGTCGACGCCTGCGCGATCCCGTGATTGATCTCGCGGACGATCTCGTTCGTGTGATTGAGCCGTGTCAGCTCCTCGTTTTGCTGGGTCAGCGTCCGGTCGTGGTCCCGGAGCAACTGCTCGCGCTCGGCCCGATCCAGCGCGGCCTCCGTGTTGGCTCCCAGGATGTGCAACAGCTCCGTCATCGTCTCGTCGACCCCGTCAGCGCCCTCCGTTCCCGCGACTAACACGCCGTGGGTTCCGAGCGGCACGATCGCCTCGCACCGGCTCACCGTCTCGATGCCGTCCCCGCGAGTGACGTCCTCGTAGCGGGCGCTTTCTCCCTCCGAGAACACCTCCCAAACGGGCCCTTCACCACGCTCGAAGCACGTCTCCGGATCGCCCAACTCCAGCGACTGTCCCGTCGACGCCGCGTGCTCGAGGACGCCCGCAGTCGGCTCGAACGCGTAGGCCGCGGCGACGGTCACATCGAGGATCTCGTCGGCCGTCCCGACCGCCGACTGATAGATCTCGTCTTTGGTTTCCGCGCGCATCAGATCCCGCGTCGTCTCGTGGAGCGTCGTCAGCGTCCGCTCGTACCGGCGCTCGCTCTCCCGAAGCTCCGTCTCGGTGCGGTACTGGGCCACCGCGTTCGTGATCTGGTTGGCCAACAGGGCGTACTGCTTCTTGCCCGACTCCTTCTGGAGGTACTGCGTGACTCCCGCCGCGATCGCCTCGCTGGCGATCTCCTCCGATCCCCGCCCCGTAAAGAGAATAAAGGGGAGCGCCGGATCGTCCTCGCGGACCCGCTCTAACAGCTCGAGGCCGGTCATCTCCGGCATCTCGTAGTCGCTGACGATACAGTCGACGGTCCCCCGCTCGATGAACTCCAGCGCCTCCCGGCCGTTCGTTGCCGCCTCGGCGACGATCGACTCGCGTTCGCGCTCGAGCATCTCGCCGGCGAGGTCCGCGAAGCCGGGTTCGTTGTCGACGACGAGTACGGTGATCGGGTTCGTCATTGCCTTGAACGCTACTCCTCGTTTTCCGACGTATTGGTGAGTGGGGACTAAACGATTAGCATTCCGTTCGGGCCGACTCGAATTATCTAGTGTCCGCATCGGTCGCGGGAGTCACGGCAGCCCCCCATCGAACTCGTACTCCGAAGCCCAGTTGATCGCAGGGTGATCGATCTCACCGTCGAACCGCAGCTCCATCTTCTGTGCCGTCGCTTCGGCCGCGTCGATGCAGTAGAATCGTTCGTTCTCGGGATAATAGACGAGGAACGCGTCGACCGAATCGTGATACGTCGTCTCGTGGTACTGTCCGTCCCGCGTCGTCTGGGAGTGCGTGTTGAATCGCAGCGTTTCCGGCTTGTTCGACCAGCCGGTCTTACATTGAATCCGCGTGAGTTCGGAGCCGTCGTCGGCGATGAGGTCGTACTTGTCGTTATCGCCGAACGGAATCGAGACGCTGTACCCGTGGACGACGAGCGTCGCGATAGCTCTCGCTTCGGTCTCGTCGCCGACCGCTTTCGAGTTTCGCATGCCGCGATTCGCCGCCCGTTGGCAGAAAAACGATCGGGCGGGACACCTCACCTCGGAACGTCGCTCGTTTTCGTCCCTAAGCCGACCGTCGGTGACGTATCGAATACACACCATGCAGTGTTTCAGAGTTGATTGTCGAAGAAGACGCTCGAGTGCCGCTGTTCCGATCCCGGACTACTCGCAGGCAGTAAACTGACTGCTGGTGGGAGTTGAAGTCGGAAAAGCGCCCGAGGCGGGATTTGAACCCGCGTCACAACCGTGACAGGGTTGTATGATGGGCCACTACACCACCCGGGCTCGCAACTCTTCATTTCGCGGTTACAGTATTAAGGGTTTTGTTCCCCGACCGTTTTCGATACTGGCTGACACGTTATTCTCGGGTCCCGTAACAGCGTATCGTATCGTCTCTATACTGGGTCCGCCGGTGGCAACTGTGACACGGTGCAGTTACTCGAGTGAGCGTTCGATCCGTTGACCCGTCTCGTTGTGGTCCCCCATCGCGACGTTCTCCGCTTACGGCGTCGGGGTCGTATTTGCGTGATACGGAGTGCTACACATTGCTGTCGGTTAGTTTTCGAAAAACGCCCGAGTACCGCTGTTCCGATCCCGGACTACTCGCAGGCAGTAAACTGACCGCTGGTGGGAGTTGAAGTCGGAAAAGCGCCCGAGGCGGGATTTGAACCCGCGTCACAACCGTGACAGGGTTGTATGATGGGCCACTACACCACCCGGGCTCGCAACTCTTCGTTTCGCGGTTACAGTATTAAGGCTTTTCAATCGAACCCCGTATGGTACGGTCAATCGAGCCACGACCGTCGCCTCGAGCGCCCCCTCTCGCCCGTATCGTGGCACCGAATCACACGACCCACAAGGAATATAACTGAGAACCGGCTACTCTCGAGTGTGATCGTTCGCTCCGGTCAGGTTCGCCCGGCCGGGTAGCCCTGCTTGTGCCCCGAGTTAGTAACCGTTAAATGGTTCCCGCCGCTATCTGCCTGTAGTATCTCGTGACAGCCGCTTCTCTCCCGATAGCAGACACGCACACCCACACATGGTAGACGTAAGCCAACACGAACTCGTTCCGGAGCATACCGTCCTCGAGGACGACGAACTCGAGGAAGTGCTGACGGAATACAACATCGATCGTACAGATCTGCCGAAAATAAAGCGCAACGACGCCGCGCTCCCCGACGACGCGGAGGTCGGCGACGTCATCCAGATCGTACGCGACTCGCGTACGACCGACCAGTCAGTCGTATACCGACTCGTGGTGGAATAAATGGCAATGGAACTCAACCGCGACAAACGACGAGAGATCTCGCGCGAATACTTCTCGAAGGAACGGATCGCCGAACATCACTACCGCTCGTTCAACGCCTTCCTCAACCGGGGGATGCAGGAGGTCGTCGACGAGAAGGCGACGATCGACACGGACATCGGTGACAAGGAAGGCGAGGAGCCGGTCCACGTCGAACTGGGCGACGTTCGCGTTGTCACGCCCCGCGTCCGCGAGGCCGACGGCTCCGAGGAACTGCTGTACCCACAGGAGGCCCGTCTCCGGAACATCACCTACTCCGCGCCCGTCTTCATGGAGATGTCGATCGTCAAGGGCGAGGAGGGCGACCAGCGGGTCGTCGACTCCACGGAGACGAAGATCGGTCGGATGCCGATCATGGTCGGCTCCGAGAAGTGTAACATCGCCGGCTTCTCCGACGAGGAACTGATCGAGATCGGCGAAGACCCCGCCGACCCCGGCGGCTACTTCATCGTCAACGGCTCCGAACGGGTCCTGATGACCAGCGAGGACCTCGCGCCGAACAAGATCCTCGCCGAATACGACACCAAGTACGGCGACGAGATTCAGGTCGCCAAGACGTTCTCCCAGCGCCGCGGCTACCGCGCCCTGGTGCTGTGTGAACGAACGCGTGACGGCCTGCTCGAGGTATCCTTCCCCTCGGTCTCGGGCTCGATCAACTTCGTCACGCTCGTGCGCGCCCTCGGGCTCGAGTCGGACGAGGAAATCGTCCACAAGGTCTCGAACGACCCCGAGGTCGTCAAGTACATGCTGGAGAACTTAGAGGAAGCGGAGGTCCAGACCGAGGAGGAAGCCATCGAGGAACTGGGCAAACGCGTCGCCTCCGGCCAGGGCAAAAACTACCAGCTCAAGCGCGCGAACTACGTCATCGATCGCTATCTCCTGCCGCATCTCCACGAGGACGGCGTCGACGAGGAGGACGTCCGCATCAACAAGGCCCACTACCTCTGTCGGATGGCCGAAGCCTGCTTCGAACTCGCCTTGGGCCGGCGCGAGTCCGACGACAAGGACCACTACGCGAACAAGCGACTGAAGGTCAGCGGCGACCTGATGAAGGACCTGTTCCGGACCGCGCTGAACAAGCTGGCCCGGGACGTGAAGTATCAGCTCGAGCGCGCGAACATGCGCAACCGGCAGCTCTCGGTCAACACGGTCGTCCGCTCGGACGTCCTGACCGAACGCCTCGAACACCCGATCGCGACGGGCAACTGGGTCGGCGGCCGCTCGGGCGTCTCCCAGCTGGTCGACCGAACCGACTTCATGGGCGTTCTCTCGCACCTGCGTCGGCTCCGCAGTCCGCTCTCGCGCTCGCAGCCACACTTCGAGGCGCGGGACCTGCACGCGACCCAGTGGGGTCGCATCGGTCCCTCCGAGACGCCGGAGGGTCCCAACTGTGGACTGGTGAAGAACTTCGCCCAGTCGATGGAGCTGTCCCAGAACGTCGAGGACGAACAGGAACTCAAACGCGAACTGGCATCCATGGGGGTCGAGGGCATTCCCGGCCTCGAGGGTATCGAACGAACGGCGGCCTCAGGGGACGACTAAATCATGAGCAGCCAAGAACGAGAGGCGAAAGTCTACGTCAACGGATCGCTGGTGGGGACCCACCCCGATCCGCACGAACTCGCAGAACAGATCCGGGAAGCACGACGCATCGGCGACGTCTCCGAGATGGTCAACGTCTCAGTCAAAGATCGCACCCGCGAAGTGATCGTCAACGCCGACGCCGGCCGCGCGCGACGACCGCTCCTGGTCGTCGAGGACGGCGAGCCGCGCATCTCCGACCAGGAGATCGAGGCGCTCCGGGAGGGTGACCTCGAGTTCGAGGACCTGGTCGATCACGGCTACATCGAGTTCATCGACGCCGAGGAGGAAGAGGACATCCTCGTCGCCGTCGACGAGGACGATCTGACCGAGAACCACACCCACCTCGAGATCGACCCGTCGCTGATCTTCTCGATCGGTGCGGGGATGATTCCCTACCCCGAACACAACGCCAGCCCCCGCATTACGATGGGGGCGGGGATGATCAAGCAGTCGCTGGGACTGCCGAGCGCGAACTACCGGATCCGCCCGGACACGCGCCAGCACCTGCTGCATTACCCGCAGCTCTCGATGGTCAAGACCCAGACGACCGAGCAGATCGGCTACGACGAGCGGCCCGCCGCCCAGAACTTCGTCGTCGCCGTGATGAGCTACGAGGGATTCAACATCGAGGACGCGCTGGTCATGAACAAGGCCAGCGTCGAGCGCGCGCTCGCTCGCTCTCACTTCTTCCGGACGTACGAGGGCGAGGAACGCCGGTATCCGGGCGGTCAGGAGGACCGCTTCGAGATCCCCTCCCAGGACGTCCGCGGTGCCCGCGGCGAGGAAGCGTATAACCACCTCGACGAGGACGGCCTCGTGAACCCCGAAACGGAGGTCGACGAGAACTCCGTCCTGCTCGGGAAGACGAGCCCGCCGCGATTCCTCGAGGAGCCCGACGACATGGGCGGACTCTCGCCCCAGAAGCGGCGCGAGACCTCCGTCACCATGCGCTCGGGCGAGTCGGGCATCGTCGACACCGTCACGCTCATGGAGGGCGAGGACGGCTCGAAGCTCTCGAAGGTCTCGGTACGCGACGAGCGGATCCCCGAACTCGGGGACAAGTTCGCATCGCGACACGGCCAGAAGGGTGTCGTCGGCCACCTCGCGCCCCAGGAGGACATGCCCTTCACCGAGGAAGGGGTCGTTCCCGACCTCGTCCTGAACCCCCACGCGCTGCCGTCGCGGATGACCGTCGGTCACATCCTCGAGATGATCGGCGGCAAGCTCGGCTCGATGGAAGGCCGGCGCGTCGACGGGACGCCGTTCCTCGGCGAGGATAAGGACGAGCTCCGCGAGGGGCTCGAGGAGGCCGGCTTCGATTCCGCCGGCAAGGAGACGATGTACTCGGGCATCACGGGCGAGAAGATCGAGGCCGAGATCTTCGTCGGCGTGATCTTCTACCAGAAGCTCTACCACATGGTCTCGAACAAGCTGCACGCCCGCTCTCGCGGGCCGGTGCAGGTACTGACCCGACAGCCCACCGAGGGGCGGGCCCGCGAGGGCGGGCTCCGTATCGGGGAGATGGAACGCGACGTGTTCATCGGCCACGGGGCCGCGATGACGCTGAAAGAACGGCTGCTCGACGAATCCGACCGCGAGTTCATCCACGTCTGTGCGAACTGCGGGATGAGCGCGGTCGAGAACGTCGAACAACGGCGTGTCTACTGTCCGAACTGCGACGAGGAGACCGATATCCACGAAATCGAGATGAGCTACGCGTTCAAGCTCCTCTTGGACGAGATGAAGGCGCTGGGTATCGCACCGCGACTCGAACTGGAGGACGCCGTCTAACCCATGCAAGACACGACACCCAAAGACATCGGAGCGATCACCTTCGGGCTCATGGAGCCCGAGGAGTACCGGGAGATGAGTGCGACGAAGATCATCACCGCCGACACCTACGACGACGACGGCTTCCCCATCGACATGGGGCTGATGGACCCCCGTCTCGGCGTCATCGACCCCGGCCTCGAGTGCAAGACCTGCGGGAAGCACTCCGGGTCCTGTAACGGCCACTTCGGTCACATCGAACTGGCCGCGCCGGTGATCCACGTCGGCTTCACGAAGCTCATCCGACGGCTCCTGCGTGGCACCTGCCGGGAGTGTTCCCGCCTGCTGCTGACCGAGGACGAGCGCGACGAGTTCCACGACCAGCTCGACGAATCGCGGAAGCTGAGCCGGGACTTAAACGACGTGACGAAGGCCGCCATTCGGCAGGCCCGCAAGAAGGACCGATGTCCGTTCTGCGGCGAGATCCAGTACGACATCGACCACGAGAAGCCCACGACCTACTACGAGGTCCAGCAGGTCCTGACCAGCGAGTACTCCCAACGCATCGCCGGCGCGATGCAGGGCGATGAGGAGGAAGGCATCGAGCGAACGACGCCGGACGAACTCGCCGAGCAGACCGAGATCGAGCTGACTCGAGTCAACGAGATCCTCTCGGGCTCGTTCCGTCCCCGGGAGAGCCAGCGCAAGGCCATCGAGAAGGCCCTGGACATCGACCTGACCGAGGAGGACACGAACAAGCTGATGCCGAGCGATATCCGGGACTGGTTCGAAGCGATCCCGGACGAGGACATGGAGGTACTGGGGATCAACCCCGAGCGCTCCCGGCCCGAGTGGATGATCCTCACCGTCCTCCCCGTGCCGCCGGTCACCGCGCGGCCGTCGATCACGCTCGATAACGGCCAGCGCTCCGAAGACGACCTCACGCACAAGCTGGTCGACATCATCCGGATCAACCAGCGGTTCATGGAGAACCGCGAGGCCGGTGCGCCCCAGCTGATCATCGAGGACCTCTGGGAGCTATTGCAGTACCACGTCACGACGTTCATGGACAACGAGATCTCGGGGACGCCGCCGGCGCGACACCGCTCCGGTCGTCCCCTCAAGACCCTCTCCCAGCGGCTCAAGGGCAAGGAGGGTCGCTTCCGCGGCTCGCTGTCCGGGAAGCGCGTGAACTTCTCGGCCCGTACCGTGATCTCGCCGGACCCGACCCTCTCGCTCAACGAGGTCGGCGTCCCCGATCGCGTGGCCAAGGAGATGACCCAGACGATGAACGTCACCGAGCGGAACCTCGAGGACGCCCGGCGGTTCGTCTCGAACGGGCCGGAGGGTCACCCCGGCGCGAACTACGTCCGACGGCCGGACGGTCGCCGGCTGAAGGTGACCGAGAAGAACTGCGAGCAACTCGCCGAGAAGGTCGAGGCCGGCTGGGAAGTGAATCGGCACCTCATCGACGGCGACATCGTCATCTTCAACCGCCAGCCGTCGCTGCACCGGATGTCGATCATGGCCCACGAGGTCGTTGTCATGCCGTACAAGACCTTCCGGCTCAACACCGTCGTCTGTCCGCCCTATAACGCCGACTTCGACGGCGACGAGATGAACATGCACGCGCTGCAAAACGAGGAGGCCCGCGCCGAGGCGCGCGTCCTCATGCGCGTCCAGGAACAGATGCTCTCGCCCCGGTTCGGCGAGAACATCATCGGGGCGATTCAGGACCACATCAGTGGGATGTACCTCCTGACCCACGACAACCCCCGATTCAACGAGACGCAGGCGTTGGACCTGCTGCGTGCCACCCGGATCGACGAACTGCCCGAGCCGAGCGGCGTCGACGACGAGGGCGAGCCGTTCTGGACCGGTCACGACGTCTTCTCGGAACTGCTGCCCGACGACCTCGATCTTGAGTTCACCGGCACCGTCGGCGACGAGGTCGTCGTCGAGGACGGCCAGTTGCTCAAGGGGACCATCGCCGAGGACGAAGTCGGCGAGTTCGGTGGCGAGATCGTCGACACCATCACGAAGGTCTACGGCAACACCCGCGCCCGGATCTTCGTCAACGAAGTCTCGACGCTGGCGATGCGTGCGATCATGCACTTCGGGTTCTCGATCGGGATCGACGACGAGACCATCCCCGATGAGGCCGAGTCCCGCATCGACGAGACCATCGCGGACGCTAACGACCGCGTCGAGGAACTGATCGAGGCCTACGAGCGCAACGAACTCGAGAGCCTCCCCGGTCGGACGATCGACGAGACCCTCGAGATGAAGATCATGCAGACGCTCTCGCGTGCGCGTGACAACGCGGGGAACATCGCGGACGAACACTTCCAAGACGACAACCCCGCAGTCGTCATGGCAAACTCCGGTGCGCGTGGGTCGATGCTCAACCTGACCCAGATGGCCGGTGCCGTCGGTCAGCAGGCCGTTCGGGGCGAGCGGATCAACCGCGGTTACGAGGACCGCACCCTCTCGCACTACGAACCGAACGACCTCTCGGCCGAGGCCCACGGCTTCGTCGAGAACTCCTACACCAGCGGGCTCACCCCTCGAGAGTTCTTCTTCCACGCGATGGGTGGCCGCGAGGGCCTGGTCGACACCGCAGTCCGGACCTCGAAGTCCGGCTACCTGCAGCGGCGGCTGATCAACGCCCTCTCGGAACTCGAGACGCAGTACGATGGGACGGTCCGGGACACCTCGGATACGATCGTCCAGTTCGAGTTCGGTGAGGACGGCACCTCGCCGGTCAAGGTCTCCTCCGACGAGGACAACGACATCGACGTCGAGTCGATCGCCAGCCGCGTCCTCGATTCGGAGTTCGACTCCGAGGAAGACCGCGAGGAGTTCCTCGGCTCCAAGCCGCGCCCGACGAACCTCTCGGAACACGCCGACGACCGACTGACCGAGGGCACGGAGGTGAGCTCCGATGACTAACGTCGAGTACGACGTCGACGACGACACCATCGCGGTCGTCGAGGACACCGACCTCCCGCGGCGACTCAAGGACAACGTCTACGAGACCCTCGAGGACCGCGGCGACGCGACCGTCGAGGACGCCGACGAACTGGCGAAGGCCGTTGAGGCCCGGTATCTCGACACCCGTGTCGACCCGCTCGACCCCGTCGGGACGGTCTCGGCCCAGTCGATCGGCGAACCCGGGACCCAGCTGACGATGAACACGTTCCACTACGCGGGGGTCGCCGAAATCGACGTGACCCAGGGACTGCCCCGGCTGATCGAGCTGGTCGACGCCCGGAAGACCCCGGACACGCCGATGATGACCGTCTACCTCGAGGGCGAGTACGCCACCGAGCGTGAGAAGGCCCACGAGGTCGTCTGGAATATCGAGGCGACGCAGATCCTCGCCCTGGGTGACGTCTCGACGAACGTCGCGGATATGCGCGTCCAGATCTCGCTCAACGAGGACACCCTCCGAGAGCGGATGATCACGCCCGAGGAAGTCGCCGAGATCATCGAGGACTCGCTTGGCGTCAAGACGGTCCAGCAGGGTACCGAGATCCAGTTCGGTCCCGAGGAACCGTCCTACCGGGACCTCCTTCAGCTCGTCGAGGAACTGCGTGACATCACGTTCAAGGGTATCGAGGAAATCTCCCGCGTCGTCATCCGCCGCGAGGAACTGGACAACGGCAACGAGGAGTTCGTCCTCTACACCGAGGGATCGGCCTTCGGGGACGTCCTCGAGATCGAGGGCGTCGACGCCTCGCGAACGACGTGTAACAACATCCACGAGATCCACCGGAACCTCGGCATCGAGGCGGCCCGCGAAGCCATCATCGAGGAGACGAACAACACGCTGGCCGAACAGGGTCTCGACGACGTGAACGTTCGCCACCTGATGCTGGTCGCGGACATCATGACCAATCGCGGCGAGATCGAGTCGATCGGTCGCCACGGCATCTCGGGCTCGAAGGAGTCCGTCCTGGCCCGCGCGGCGTTCGAGGTGACGGTCAACCACCTGCTCAACGCCGCGATCCACGGCGAGGTCGACGATCTCGATGGCGTCACGGAGAACGTCATCGTCGGCAAGCCGATCAAGCTCGGCACCGGCGACGTCGATCTCCGGATGGGGTCGACGACCTCCGGCAGCGGTCAGGCTGACTGATCGATGGGCGTCACGCTCGACGACGACGCCCGACAGTATCTGGCGGCCTTCGAGGACGTGACCGGCGTCGACGGGCGGGACTGTCTCGTCACCGACGGCGGTGACAGCCTCCTCATCGTCGTCGAACGCGGCGGCATGGGCGAGGCGATCGGTCCCGACGGCACCACTGTCAAGCGGTTCGAGGACCGCGTCGACGCGCAGGTCCGCCTCGTCGAAGACGCCGACGACGCAGCGGCGTTCGTCGCGAACGCGCTCGCGCCGGCGGCGGTCTACAACGTCACGATCAGCGAAAACGACGATACCGTCGCCTACGTCGAGGTCGCGGAAGCGGACCACGGCGTCGCGATCGGCACGAACGGCCGCACGATCGACGCCGCCCGCACCCTCGCGAAGCGCCACTTCGGGATCGACGACGTTCAGCTGTTGTAGCCCCGTTTTCTCCCTTCTCGCTCGAGTCGAGCGACGCGATCCCCGCGTCGAGGGCCGGTCGATTCGGTTCCCGACGACGGTCGCGATGGGGCCGTGTCACTAATCACCGACACTCCCAGGACGGTCGTGAGTATCCCGGCAGCGACTGTTATAACCGTCTCAGTCGGTGCCGGTCGCGCCAAAGCCACGGCCAGCGTTGCTGCAGGCGTCCCCGCTTCTTCCCGTGGCGCCGGGATCGTCCGGATCTCAGTCGAGGAGTCCGCGATCGTGAATTACAGACCCAAATGAATAAGCCGGCCCCACCGATAGGCAGACTCACATGACGACTACGAGTGCGAAATCCGCCGACGAGATCGCCGTCGACGACCTCGAGATCGCGCCGGAAACCGGATGGAACGCGCTGTATCTCGACGGGGAGTGGGTTCCCGCGGGTGACCGTGACCTGATCGACATCGAAAACCCCGCGACGCGGACGCGCCTGACGACGGTCCCCGAAGGGACCGAGGACGACGTCGACGAGGCGTACGCGATCGCGGAGGACGCGCAAGCGGCGTGGGCAGAGCGGCCGCCCCAGGAGCGCGCCGGGATCGTGTCCGAGGCCTGTCGGTTGCTGGGCGAGTACGCCGACGACCTCGCGACGCTGTTCGCGCTCGAGTGTGGCGGCGTCGAGCTGAAAGCGGACTTCGAGACCCAACTCGCACAGGGGACGATGGAGGTCGGTGCCGGGCTGGCGATGCGCGACGGCGGTCGCCGCAAGGACTCGGTCACGCCGGGCAAAGAGAACCTGCTCGTGCGCGAACCGGCCGGCGTCGTCGGCGTCATCACGCCGTGGAACTTCCCGCTGTATCTCTCCAGTCGGGTCGTCGCACCCGCCATCGCGCTCGGCAACAGCGTGGTGTTAAAACCCGACGAACACACCCCGATAACGGGCGGCCTCGTCCTCGCGAAGGTCTTCGAAGAGGCCGGCCTCCCGGCGGGCGTCCTGAACGTCGTCCCCGGCTACGGCCACGAGATCGGCGACCACTTCTCGGGGCACTCGGTGCCGTCGGTGATGTCGTTTACCGGCTCCTCGGAAGTCGGGCGCGGCGTCGGCCAGCGCGCCGTCGGTGCGTACACGGAACCCGCACTCGAGCTGGGCGGCAACAACGCCCACATCGTCCTCGAGGACGCCGACCTCGAGCGGGCGATCGACGCCGGCGCGTTCGGATCGTTCACCCATCAGGGACAGGAGTGTATTTCGATCAACCGCCATCTGGTCCACGAATCGCTGTACGACGAGTACGTGGCGGGGCTGGCCGACCGCGCCGAGCAACTCCCCATCGGCGATCCGCTCGAGGAGGGGACCCTCGTCGGCCCGGTCATCAACGAGAGCCAGCGTGACAAGATCGTCGGCTTCCTCGAGGAGTCGGTCGAGCGCGGTGCGACGGTCGAGGCCGGCGGCGACTACGAGGGACTGTTCGTCGAGCCGACGGTGCTGTCGGATGTCACCAGCGACATGCCAGTCGCCTGTAACGAACACTTCGGCCCGGTCGCACCGGTTGTTCCCTTCGAAACCGACGAGGAAGCGATTCGGATCGCCAACGACACCGAGTACGGGCTGTCGGGATCGGTTCACTCGGCGGACGTCGCCCGAGCGCGTGACGTGGCCGACGCGATGGAGACGGGCATGGTCCACATCAACGACCAGCCGTTGAACGACGAACCGCACGTCGCGTTCGGCGGTGTTGGCGCATCGGGCATGGGACGGTACAACGACGAGTGGATCTTAGAAACCCTGACGACGGTGAAGTGGATCTCGGTTCAGCGCGAACCGAGAGAGTATCCGTACTGAGGCGCGTCCCGTTCCGGAACAGGTGCGTTCGGGTCGAACGGCTACGCGGTCGGTCGGGACGCGAGACCGCTCAGAGCCATTCGACGCGATACTCACAGCGGTGATCGCCGTCCGATCGACACTGATCGCCGACTTCCTCGACCTGTACGGGGTTGTCGGCGAACTTCTTCGCGACGCCCTTGATGAGCCCCTTATCGAATTCGCACGGGTAGGGGTTCTCACAGATCATCACGCCCTCGTTCGCTCCCTCCTGTCGGAACTCGTAGGAGCCGATCTCGCTGCCGCGGTGGTTCTGATGGTAGGCCGTCTCGATCGCCGGTAAGGCGTTCTCGACTTCGGTGAGGTCCGGCGGAAACTCGACGTGTTCGGGGACGTTCTGGCCCATGTTCCGCATCCTGACGTCGCCGTACTCATCGCGCATATCGTACAGCATGGCAAGCGGGATCTGGAGCGGATACCACTCGTCGGGCTCGATGTCCTCGAGTCCGTATTCGGCGAGTTTGGACGTGACCTGTTTCCCCACGAACGACGAGATCGATTCGCCGGCAGCGATATACGACAGGGGACTCCGCCCGATCACTTCCGCGTCCTCGAGTGATGCATCGAATCCGATTCGATCGTCCACTGCCTGCAGTTCGTCGCTGGACTGTGACTCCTCGTCGGCGCTCCCGACGAGTCGCTTGATCCAACTGTTCAGTGTCGCCATAACGAGTACAGAACAGCCCTAACCTACCAAATACCTTTAGCTATCGATCCGGTAAGATTATATGTCACGGGTAGTGCGTCACGATCGCAGACGCGAGTCGCTTCGCGGTCGCTCCGGATACCGGCCGTCGGATGGGTCGCGGTGATAGACGCCACGCCAAACCCGATCGTGTTCGAGACGGCAGTCGAGCCACGACTCGACGAGCATCGAGTCGCACGAGGCGTCGATCGCCGGACCTGATCGGGGACGGCCTGTCTTCGCGAACGCAAACGCGACTGATCCGAACGCGACCGATCCGACGCCAGCGACCGCCTCCGGCGACGAAACGCGCTGAAATCGCTTCGTTCCCCCTCGTCGCCGATTCTCGAGCCGTAACGCCGCGCGGAAACGGGTCGCTTAAGTGCCTTCGTCGGATAGCGACGCCCATGGCAAACGGCAAATACGCCGCGCGCAAGCTCAAGAAGGACCGCCAGAATCAGCGGTGGTCCGACTCGGACTACGCGCGCCGCGCCCGTGGACTTCGCGAGAAGTCCGACCCCCTCGAGGGCGCACCTCAGGCCCGCGGTATCGTACTCGAAAAGGTCGGCATCGAGGCCAAACAGCCCAACTCGGCGATCCGGAAATGCGTCCGGGTCCAGCTGATCAAGAACGGCAAGCAAGTCACCGCGTTCTGTCCCGGTGACGGCGCGATCAGCTTCATCGACGAACACGACGAAGTCACCATCGCCGGGATCGGTGGGGCCAAGGGTCGTG
Source organism: Natrinema mahii (assembly GCA_000690595.2). Taxonomy (GTDB): domain Archaea; phylum Halobacteriota; class Halobacteria; order Halobacteriales; family Natrialbaceae; genus Natrinema; species Natrinema mahii. The sequence continues at coordinate 208,560 of JHUT02000003.1, forward strand.
CGATGGGCGACCTCTCCGGCGTCAACTACAAGGTCGACAAGGTCAACGGCGTCGCACTGAAGGAACTCGTTCGCGGGAACGCGGAGAAACCGGTGCGATAACCATGGCGGCAGAAGACCAACCCGACCCTGACGCGCCGGCCGGCGGCGCGGACGTTTCGGCCAAGCTGTTCGGCGAATGGGAGATCGGCGAAATCGAGTACGCCGACCCCTCGACCGAACGCTACATCACGGTGTCGCCCGTCGCTCACACCGCGGGTCGCCACGCCAGCAAGCAGTTCAAAAAGTCCGAGATTTCGATCGTCGAGCGCTTTATCAACCGCTTGATGCAGACCGAGGAGAACACGGGCAAGAAACAGCAGGTCCTCAACTACGTCAGCGACGCGTTCGACATCGTCCACGAACGCACCGAGGAGAACCCGATTCAGATCCTCGTGACCGCCGTCGAGAACGCGGCCCCGCGCGAGGAAACCGTCCGCCTGAAATACGGCGGGATCTCGGTCCCGAAGGCCGTCGACGTCGCGCCCCAGCGCCGCGTCGACCAGGCCCTGAAGTTCCTCGCCGAGGGCGTCTACAACGACTCGTTCAAGACGACCACTGACGTCGAGGAGGCCATCGCCAACCAGCTCATCGGCGCGTCCAACTACGACGTCGGCACCTACGCCGTCAGCCAGAAAGAAGAGAAAGAGCGCGTCGCGGCAGCCGCACGCTAACGCGTTGTCCCGTCGCTTTTCGGTTTTCTTTGAGCCCGGTAGCTTCGGCTCCCGGTATCGAGATCCGTTGAGTTCGTCCGACCGTTCGTTCACTCCGTATTCTCTCGAGACGATCCCCAATTGGTATTATTTCCCCAATATGTGTTATCTTAAAATAACTTTATTACGCGGGGCAACTACAGTTCGAGTGTACCATGACGGATGTTACACAGCACCTCAAGAATCACCCGCGACTGATCGGCGCACTGTTCATGATCCTGTTGCTACTCGGACAGGCGGGCAACGTCGCAGCAACGAACGCGAGCCGCTTCGTCGGTCCCTAAACTCCGGACCGGAGTCCGCGGACCGAGACCTGGTTTCGTGTGCCAGTGCCGACCGCCGTCGTTGATCGACCGCGGAGCGCAGTGATTGGGTCCTCCTTCACGGCTCGAGTCCGTCATCGACGAGATCGGTACTCCACCGGACGTCTCCGTCCCGTATGACGGGGAACAACGCCTCGTCGAAAAACGCCTCGAGTTCCGACTGCGTCACCGACATTGGTCCCGTCTCTCCGGGGATAACGAAATACGAATCGACCGCGTCGATATGTGGAGAGAGGACGCTTCCGTGTCGGCCGTTTGCCGCCGTGTACGCGACGATATTCGCCGTGAGCGTGTCGCCGTCCTCGGATACCAGACAGACGTTCGGGATCCGCGTTTCGGACTGTGCGATCGTCGTTCTTCCATCGCCGACCAACTGGTACTGTTGGCCGACGACGTTTTGCTGTCGGGCGATGTCCAGCGTGCTGTAGAGGGAGAACCCGAGATTCAACAGGCGGGAGACGAGGACGCCGACGCTGACTGCGCCGCTGTTGACGACGTCACTGAGCGTGACGATCCCGCCGATACTCCCCCGTTCGACCAGATGCAGCCCCTGCTCGTGGGACCGGCACGCGTTTAATAAGAACGCCTGTATTCCGACGGAATCCACGTCTGTGGCATCTACCTTCCCGTCCGAGCAGTGAAACCCCTCGTCATCGATATGCCCGATGTAGTGGAAGAAGTCGCTGTCTTTGGCGAGCACGGCCGCGAGGTCGTCCGTCGAGAGATCGTAGTGGACCGTCGTCTCGAACGGGAGCTCCGCACGGGTCCCGTAGGCCCCGTTGACGCCGTCGAGTTCCTCGCGCATAGCCGGATCGTTACAGACGACCTCGATTTCGATGGGACCGTCTTTCGGCGTCCGACCGATATCGTTCCGGTAGGCCGTGACGGACGTGGTGCTGACGATCTCCGCGTCGTCGATACCGGTCCACGATTGCTCGATCGTCGGCGCGTCCGACTGGTTCGTTGCCGTCTCGAGGCCGGCGTTCCCACGGACGGGTCCGGGCTGTGCGCTTCGCACGAAATCGTCCCGCGTGAACGCTTCGATCGCCCGCTCCGCGACCGGCTCCGGCCCCGTCCGTGCTCGGTCGCGTTCCCCCGTCGTGACGACCGCGAGATCGTAGGCGAGAAACGGAAGAAACGGCACGTGATCGGCGGTCGGCTCGAGCCGTGTCTCGAACTGCCAGTCGGGGAGATGGGGGTCCAGTTTCTCGGCGGGGCTCTCGAGATAGCTCTCGAGTCGGTCGGCCAACGATCGGTCGTACGCGTCCGCGATGTCGAAGTCGATCACCGGTTCGATCGATCGTCGTTCGCGCGACGGGAGGGGGGTGTTCCCCTCGGTCCTGACGATGCAATCGAGGAAGAACGTCCGTTTCAGTACCCGCTTGACTGCCGTCTCGAACCCACTCGATCCGTCGAGCGAATGCGTATATCCGTTCTCGGTGACGATCCGCGGACTCGATCCGGGAACGACCGCCGCATCGAGATAGTACGCAAGCGGTGCGACGGCGAACACGTGTCGAAGCGTCGCGGGAACCGCGATCCGAACGCTGTGGTCCCGATCGAGAGGGTCGGGTATCCGGAGGTCGCTACCGAGTTCGAGACGCGGTGGATGCCCCCGAAGCGTCGGATACGCCCGCTCCGGTGACGTCGTCTTCAACTCCGATCCGAACGCCGACACTGCGGCCATCAGGTCGGGTGGAGCCGTCGTCGTCGTGATCGTTCTCGCCGGGCGCTTGTGTAACGATCTGGCACCGAGGACGACGGTCGTCTCCTCACCGAAGTTGAGGTACGTCTGCTCCCCGTCGGAAAACACCTGTACGGAACCGGTGACACGGGCGTACACCTTCAACGGACCGGAGAGATCGAGCGTATACTCGTCCGGCGGGAATCCCGTCTGCTCGGTCGGGCTCACCTCGGCGAGCAGCAGTCCGTCCGAGTCCCGAACGAGGACCGTCTCGGTCTTCGGTAACGCGATCGAATCAGTGGTCACCGTCACTGCGGACCCGATCGGAAAGTCGATCCGCTCGGTGTCCGCCACCGACGGAGCGACCGGACTCCCGGTCTCGAGGTGATAGCGGTGTCGCTCGATCGGATCGATGATCTCCACGCCGCGTTGTGTCGACTCGAATTTCGGTTTCATTGGAACGGTAGCTCGTGCGATTGCCCGCCCCTCGACGGGGTCGTCGCTCGTGACTTGCCTTCCCCGAGCCGTTACCCGGGACCGACAGAGAGCCAGCCGGAGCTGCGGTCGCCGTCCTCGATCGTCCATCGCTCCTGGTAATCGCCGTTTTGCTCGCGGAGTTCGACGATGACATCGAAAAGCGGCGAGAGGGTCTGGACGATCCTGGCGTCGCGCTCGACCGGCAGGTGGGAGTGGGCCATCCCGTCGACGTCCCGCGTTCGCCCGTTAATGAGATGGAGGAACTTGAACACCCGCTGGCGGCCGTACTCCTCGAGCAACGGGAGCAGTGAATCGATCCCCAACCTCACTTCGGCGGGCTCGAGCGTTGTGGTGTCGGTTTCGAAGTTCTCGATCGCCCGCTCGATGGCGATCCCGAGGTCGGCGAGCGACTCCGCCTCGATCGGTTCCGGCCCGACCGACGGTGTCTCCCCCGGCTCGGCCGTTGTGGCGTTGCGAGCCTGCGAGTCGTAAGCGATGAGCGAGAGGGCCGCCGACCCGGTCTCGTCGACGTGGTGTGTGACGTGGTGTGGGCCCGCCGCCGTCGAGACGAGGATGCGTCGCCGGGTCCGATCGGCACCACAGCCGAGCAACCGCCGACAGGCGTCCCGGCACTGCTCGGGTCGAACGGAGCCGACGACGAGGACGCTTACCCCCTGGCGTTTCAACCGCGCTAGCTCGTCGGAGAACCCCCCGTCAGTGGCACCCCCGCGGTCCGTTCCCGAGAACATTCCTCTATGTTCCACCGGTTCTGTTCATCAAACAATAAACGTTCGGGTCGAACAGTAGGCGGGTTCGGGGAGGGGTGTCACGTCATGTGCCGTGGGCGTCGATGTCAGATCCCGTCCGTCACGACGGAACTCAATCGGCTGCGGGGCCGTCACCGCCGACGTACGACCGGGTCGCATCGACCAGGGCCTGTCGGTAGGTACTCGCGTCGGTCTCCTGCCCGAGTTCCCGGAACCGCCGTTTGAACTCCTTGAAGTCGATGTCCGGGGCGTCCATCGCGGCCGCGTGTGCGAGGTCGTAGAGGCGGTGGTCCCTGTCGACGAGGTCGTGTCGCTCCGCGAGCGCGAGCGCGAAAGCCGCGTTCACCGCCGTAATCTCGGGGTCGGCGCTGGCGGACAGCCGCTCGAGGCCGGGACGCGGCGGCGTTTCGGGGCGGTCGGCGACCGCCGCGGCCAGGCTCGACTCGAGAAACGACAGCAGTTTCTCGCCGGGACCGACCGAGAGAGTGATGTCGTCGGCGTAGATGTCTTTCATGTGGTTGGCGATCTGGTAGCAGTGCGAGAGCTTGCGGCGCTCGACGCTCTTGCCGGCCAGCGCCAGGTAGAGCACCTCCTCGGTCGACTGGGTGTGTGAGGGGTGGTCCTGTTCGTGACGCGCCATGTGGGCGAACTCGTGGAGGGCGAGCTCGCGGGCCATCGCGCTCGAGGCGGCCTGTCGCGAGATGTTCAGGACGTGGTGGTCGTCGTAGTGGGCGGCCCAGGTCCGTTCGTCGGGGTCGTCCCGGAGCTGGACGTGGACCGGCAGCGAGAGGTCGTGTTCGGTTTCGAAGCGGTCTCGGGCACTGAGGAATGGAGAGGTCGGGCCCGGTCCCTGCACGCGAATATCCATGTGTGGTACTACCAAGAGCCGACGGGATTTGACTCTTTTGTGCGTTCGCGCGGAGCGGACGTGCTGGCCCGGCATCGGTACAATAATGCGAGTGATTCACTCACTCAAATTGGATATTCCAGCGTTCGAACCGGGAACGACGGCGGATTCCGGCGCCGACGAAACACTACCCTTTTGACCCCACTGGCGGTAATGGGGGGTATATGGGCCGACGCAAGAAGATCGTCCAAGAGTGTGAACGGCTGATGGACGAACCGGAGAACATCCGGAACATCGCCATCGCCGCTCACGTCGACCACGGGAAAACGACGCTTACCGACAACCTGCTGGCCGGTGCCGGCATGATCTCCGACGACACCGCCGGGGAACAGCTGGCGATGGACACGGAGGAAGACGAGCAGGAACGTGGGATCACCATCGACGCGGCCAACGTCTCGATGACACACGAGTACGAGGATGAGAACCACCTCATCAACCTCATCGACACGCCGGGCCACGTCGACTTCGGTGGCGACGTCACCCGCGCGATGCGGGCCGTCGACGGTGCCCTCGTGGTCGTCGACGCCGTCGAAGGGGCCATGCCCCAGACCGAGACGGTGCTGCGACAGGCACTGCGAGAGGGCGTCAAGCCGACGCTGTTCATCAACAAGGTCGACCGCCTGATTTCCGAGCTACAGGAGGGTCCCGAGGAGATGCAACAGCGGCTTCTCTCGGTCATCCACGACGTCAACGAACTCATCCGCGGCATGACCGAGGAGATGGACGACATCGAAGACTGGACTGTCTCCGTCGAAGAGGGAACCGTCGGGTTCGGCTCCGCACTGTACAAGTGGGGCGTCTCCATGCCGTCGATGCAGCGTACCGGCATGGACTTCGGCGAGATCATGGAACTCGAGCGCTCGGACAAGCGCCAAGAACTCCACGAGCGGACGCCGCTGTCGGACGTCGTCCTCGACATGGTCTGTGAGCACTTCCCGAATCCGCTCGACGCCCAGCCCCGTCGTATCCCGCGCATCTGGCGCGGCGACGACGAGAGCGACCTCTCGGAGTCGATGCGCCTCGTCGACGAGGACGGCGACGTCGTCCTGATGGTCACCGACATCGGGATCGACCCCCACGCCGGCGAGATTGCCGCGGGACGGGTCTTCTCGGGTACCCTCGAGAAGGGCCAGGAGCTGTACGTCTCCGGGACCGCCGGCAAGAACCGCATCCAGTCGGTCGGGATCTACATGGGCGGTGAACGCGAGGAAGTCGACGAGGTACCCGCCGGGAACATCGCCGCCGTCACCGGTCTCAAAGACGCCATCGCCGGCTCGACCGTCTCGAGCACGGAGATGACGCCCTTCGAGTCGATCGAACACATCTCCGAGCCGGTCATTACGAAGAGCGTCGAGGCCCAGAACATGGACGACCTGCCGAAGCTGATCGAGACGCTCCGACAGGTCTCCAAGGAGGACCCGACGATCCAGATCGACATCAACGAGGACACCGGCGAACACCTGATCTCCGGGCAGGGTGAACTCCACCTCGAGGTCATCACCCAGCGCATCGAGAAGAACCAGGGCATTCCGGTCAACACCGGTGAGCCGATCGTCGTCTACCGCGAGCAGCCCCAGGGGCCCAGCGACGAAGTCGAGGGCATCTCGCCGAACCGGCACAACCGCTTCTACATCTCCATCGACCCGATGACGGACGACCTCGTCGAGACCATCAAACGCGGCGAGGCCTCGATGGACATGCCCGAGCAGGAACGCCGCGAGGCCCTGCAGGAGGCCGGCATGGACAAGGACACGTCCCAGAACGTCGAACACATCCACGGGACGAACGTCCTCATCGACGACACGAAGGGTATCCAGCACTTGAACGAGACGATGGAACTGGTCATCGAGGGGCTCGAGGAGGCCCTCGATAACGGCCCGCTGGCTAACGAGCCCGTTCAGGGGACGCTCATCCGCCTGCACGACGCCAAGCTCCACGAGGACACCATCCACCGCGGTCCGGCACAGGTCATCCCCGCGACCCGCGAGGCCGTCCACAAGGCGCTGATCGACGGCAAGATCAAGATGCTCGAGCCGATGCAGGACGTCCGCATCGACGTGCCCAACGACCACATGGGCGCGGCCTCGGGCGAGATTCAGGGCCGTCGTGGCCGCGTCGACGACATGTACCAGGAAGGCGATCTGATGGTCGTCGAGGGCATCGCGCCCGTCGGCGAAATGATCGGCTTCGCCTCGGACATCCGCTCCGCGACCGAGGGACGGGCCTCCTGGAACACCGAGAACGCCGGCTTCGAGGTCATGTCCGACTCGCTCCAGCGCGACAAGATCATGGAGATCCGCGAGCGCAAGGGGATGAAGCTCGAGCTGCCGCCGAGCATCGACTACATATAACGGCGGTCTCCCCAGTTCGAGACGCACGGCTTCGCATCCACCGACACTGATCGGACGCGTTCGTTTCTCTCCGGTCATCCTTCGCTTTCGATCGACCGCGAGTGGAGACGCTCTCACGGCTCGTCGACACTCGGTATCCCAGTTTCGCCCGCCGCTCCCACGAACCCCGTCGTGACGTGGAACCGCTTGGCGACTCTCGAGGATCGGAATGTCGCCGTATCGCAGCCGTCGATTCGCCAGTACCCGTTCTCGCCTCACCGCCAACCAACGTTATTGAACGGCTACAAGATTTAATAAATCTAAGAATAGTTGAAAATTATTTGTAATTTATAATAGAAAATATTTATCACTGGGGGCATAGTTTGTTGCGCCACTCACACGCAAATAAGTCGTGTTGCGAACGCGGTCGGTCGGCGCAGGTAACCGACGAGTGGCGATGCTGTGAGTCCGCCAGCGCCGGGCGTCGTACGGCGTCAGAGATCAGATATGAATCGACGCAAGTTCATCGCGAGTACGGGCGGTATCGGCACAGCAGCTATCGGCACAACAGTAGTGCTATCGGGTTCAGCGGCAGCAGAAATCGGTGACTATCGGTTCACCGGGACCAGCATCAGCGGGGAAAGTGACGACGGGTCCGTCTCGGACATCCGTGCGGGAGCGACCAACGTCACCTTCCAGTACGAAGGGCTGGACGAAGACCCAGGGGAAGCGACGGTCGAACTCCAGGTGGTCCACGGCGGCGAAGCGGCGACGATCGACGAGGCGACGACCGCGGTCAGCGGCACCAGCCAGTCGGACGTTTCCCTCGGGGAGTCCCTCTCGGGGAGCGTCCTCGATCACGGCGGTCTCTCGGCGTCGGATTTCCGAGCCGAGGAGGACGGTAGTGTGACGGAAAAGAACGTTGTCCTCCGTCTCAAGATCACCGTCAACGACGTCAGCGGCTCGAGCGAGACGGACCTAAACGTCGTCATGCGAAACGCGGCTGCAGACGCCGGCATCGGCGGCGAAGCCGACGGCGAAGTCGTCACGGAGGAAGAAGAAGACGACCCCGGCGAGGACGGTCCCGTCGAGAAGATCAACGCCATCGTCGAGGACATCAACGCACAACTCGAGAACGTCGAGCCGGTCGGGACGATCGACGACACCGACGACGAGACGATCGGCGCGCTCATCGAGGAGATCTTCACGCAGGTCACGGCCGAGATCGAAGCGCAGGCCGGCGTCGAGTACGACGTCAGCACGCCCGCGGAGGCACGAGAGGCGGCCGAGGAGGCCTCGCTCCCGCCGATCGCGGACGCGCTGAACAACGCAGCCGACGCCGTCGAGGAGATCGCGGCCATCGCCGACTACACCATCGACGACGGTGATGACGGTGACGACGACCCGGTCGCGGAGATCAACTCGATCGTCGAGGACATCAACGCACAACTCGAGAACGTCGAGCCGGTCGGGACGATCGACAGCATCGACGACGAGACGATCGGCGCGCTCATCGAGGAGATCTTCACGCAGGTCACGGCCGAGATCGAAGCGCAGGCCGGCGCCGAGTACGACGTCAGCACGCCCGCGGAGGCACGAGAGGCGGCCGAGGAGGCCTCGCTCCCGCCGATCGCGGACGCGCTGAACAACGCGGCCGACGCCGTCGAGGAGATCGCGGCCATCGCCGACTACACCATCGACGACGGCGGCGACGGCGACGATGAGAACGGCGATAGCGAAACGGTCGCGGAGATCAACTCGATCGTCGAGGACATCAACGCACAACTCGAGAACGTCGAGCCGGTCGGGACGATCGATAACGCCGACGCCGAGACGATCGACGCCCTCGCGGAGGAGATCTTCACGCAGGTCACGGCCGAGATCGAGGCCCAGGCCGGCGTCGAGTACGACGTGAGTACCGTCGAAGAGGCCCGTGCAGCCGCCGAAGACGCTACGCTGCCGCCGATCGCGGACGCGCTGAACAACGCGGCCGACGCCGTCGAGGACATCCGGAACTTGGCCGACAAGTAGTGGCTTCGGCATCGCTGTGGCCGACTGATCCGGGGGCAGCAAGCCGGCCATCGACGGTGATCCCGTCGCGGTAACACCCCCGAACCGGCTGCCACCGCGCGTTCACGGCGCTCGGTGATGGTCGGCTGACGGCACTGACGAGAACCGACAGCAATTATTTATCGCTTCCGTTACAGCGGTACTCCGTCCCCAGACGTACCGATTCCGGACTCGAGACCCCTCTCCGAACGGGCCGTCGCTGGCTCCCGGATCCGGGAGAAACGGCGGCGCGCTACTCTCGCTCGCCGGCACCCAATGCCGACTCGCCGACCTTCTCGTGGCCCTCGATGACCTCTTTACCGCCCATGTACGGCCGCAGGGGCTCGGGGATCGTGACGGTGCCGTCCTCGTTCTGATAGTACTCGAGGATCGCGACCATGACCCGCGGAATCGCCAGTCCGGAGGCGTTCAGCGTGTGCAGGTATTCGGCCGACTCGTGGCGCTCGGGCCGGTAGCGCAGGCCGGCCCGGCGCGCCTGGAAGTCCTCGAAGTTCGATGCGCTCGAGACCTCGAGCCAGCGCCCGCCTTCTTCGGGGCCGTCGTCCATGTCGTCGCCGGGGGCCCAGACCTCGATGTCGTAGGTCTTGGCGGAGGCGAAGGTCAGGTCGCCGGTACAGAGCTCGAGGATGCGGTAGGGAAGCTCGAGCCGGCGCAGGACCTCCTCGGCCTCGTCGAGCAGGTCCTCGAGGCGGTCGTAGCTGTCCTCGGGCTCGACGAAGTTGACGAGTTCGACCTTGTTGAACTGGTGGACCCGGACGATCCCCCGCGTTTCGGTGCCGTGTTCGCCGGCTTCACGCCGGAAGTTCGGGGTGTAGGCCTGGTGTTTCAGCGGGAGGTCGTCGTCCAGCAGGATCTCGTCGGCGTACATGTTGGTGACCGGGACCTCCGCGGTGGGACAGAGCCAGAGGTCGTCGTCGTCGTAGGCCTCCTCGTTGCTGCCGCCCAGTCGGTAGGCGTCGTCGGCGAACTTCGGCAGCTGGCCGGTCCCCCGCATCGACGCGCTCGTGACCGGGACCGGCGGGAAGACGTCGACGTAGCCCTGCTCGCGGTGAATGTCCATCATGAACTGGATCAGGGCGTGTTCGAGCTGTGCGCCCTCGCCTTTGAGGAAGTAGAAGCCGGCACCGGTCGTCTTGGCGGCCCGTTCCTCGTCGATGATGTCGAGTTCCTCGCCGAGTTCGTAGTGGGGGGTGACCTCCTCGGGGAGGTCGTGGTCCTCGTCGAAGCCCCAGCGGCGGTCCTCGACGTTGTGGCGCTCGTCGACGCCCAGCGGGACGCTCTCGTCGGGGAGCTGGGGGACCTCGAGCAGCCGCTCTTGGAGTTCGTCCTGCAGTTCGATGGCCTCGTCCTCGACGTCCTCGATCTCGGCTTTGAGGTCCTGGGAGCGCTCGATGGCCGCCTCCCGTTTCTCGTCCTCGCCGTCGGCGACGAGCTGTCCGATCTTCTTGGTAATCTGGTTGCGCTCGTGGCGCAGGTCGTCGCCGCGGGCCTTCAGCTCCCGCCAGCGTTCGTCCAGCTCGAGTATCTCGTCGACGTCCACGTCGGCCCCGCGGTCGTCGAGGGCGTCGCGTACCTCGTCTGGGTTCTCGCGCAGATAGGTCCGGTCGAGCATTGCCCGTTCGTTCTCTGCGCCCGGGCAAAACCGTGTCGGAAGCCCGGCTCACCGTCGGCGGTCCGGGACCGGCGGGAAACGCTTTTTTCGTCGGCGAGTCGACTCTCGAGGTATGGACCCGCTCGAGGGCGAGACGTCGTCGGCGTCGATCGAGTACGAGCCCGTCAGCGTCAAGGACGTCCTCGTCGAGATGAAAGACACCGCGGAGCTGTTGATCGACCTCTCGTACTCGGCGGTTCTCCACCGCAGCGAGGAACTCGCGACGGAGGTCCTCCGGCTCGAGGAACGGATGGACGTCCTCGAGATGCGAGCCCGAATGAGCCTGCTGATGGCCGCCCGGAAGCCGGCCGATGCCGAACAGCTCGCGCCGGTGCTTGGCATCGTCGGGGCCGCCGACGAGATCAGCGATGCCGCCGGCGACATCGCGAAGATCGTCCTCGAGGACATGGGGTTGCCCGAGGCGATGCGGGCGGCCCTGCCCGACGCCGCCGAGGCGCTGCTCCGGGGCGTCGTCGCGGCCGACTCGCCCTACGCCGGTCGCACCCTCGAGGACATCGACCTCGAGTCCGAGACGGGGGTCCGGGCCATCGCGCTCCGGCGGGGCAACGAGTGGCTGCTCAATCCGGGGCCGACGACGCGGATCGAGGCCGACGATGTCGCCTTTCTCCGGGGGCCCGAGTCGGCGATCGGCGATGTCTGTGAGATCCTGACCGGGGAGGCCTACGAAGCGCCGACGGTCGAGAGCCCCGACATCGACGACTTGGAGCGGGCGGTGGACACGATCATCCACATGAAGGACTTCTCGGAGCTGGCGGTCGATCTGGCCTACAGCAGCGTGCTGTTCGACAGCGAGGAGTTGGCCGAGGAGGTCCGCAACTTGGAGGTCGAGGTCGACGCGATGCAGTCGCGGTTCGAGGCCTGGACGCTGCGGGCGGCCGCGGACGCGACGGACCCGGTCGTGTTGCGCGGGCTGATCCAGCTGGGCAGCAGCACCGAGCGGATCAGCGACACCGCGATCGAGATCAGCGAGGGCGTCCTGCGCGACATCGACGTCCACCCGGTCGTCCAGCTGGCGGTCCAGGAGAGCGACGAGATCATCGCCCGCATCCCGGTCGAGCCGGGCAGCGACCTCGACGGGACCGCGGTGACCGAGGGCGTCCCCGACGCGGACTCGACGATGTCGGTAATCGCTATCCGCCGGCCGGACGAGGGCTGGCTGCTGGTGGCCGACGCCGACGCCGAACTGCGCGGCGGCGACGTGTTGATCGCGAAGGGGACCCGGACGGCCGCGGCGGCGTTTCGGGACTTGGCGACCGCGTAGCCGCACCGAGTGCGAGGCCGCTGGCCCGTCAGCCCGTTCGGCGTTTACGTAGTTCTGGTCACAAGATGAAGATACGACGGGAGAACGGGTCCTTCTCGAGTCGACTGTGACCGGCGAGACGCCAGTCCGGCGTTCGAGCCTCGAGTTCCGTTCGGGATGGTCTCAGTTCAGGACGACGATCGCGACCCCCGAGAGGACGACCACGCCGAGGATGTCACAGACGTTCGTGACGACCGGGATCGTCGTGTCGTCGGGATCCAGCCCCTGTGTGTAGGAGACGTAGGTCGCGAGGACGCTGAGGACGATCGCGAGCCCGGCCAGTATCATGCCGCTGACGACCGAGATGAGCATGAGATCGACCAGCGCCATCGGTTCGGCGACGAGCTGGCCGACGAGCCAGGCGACGATCCCCAGCGCGGTGAAGATCGTCGCCGCGAGCCCGAGGATCGCCAGCACGTTCGTCCACAGCACCTCGTCGCGGGGGTCGAACTCGAGCAGGCCCAGATGGAGCCGCGTCGAGAGCCGCGAGGAGAGGATCGCGCCGAGGTTGCCGCCCATGCCGATCATCACGGGGACCAGCACGAGCAGGGTGGGGTTCGCGAGGTAGGTCGCCTCGAGTTCCTCGAGGACGTAGCCCGACCCCATCTCGAGGATCGAGAGGGCAATCAGGATGGGAAACATCGTGGCGACGATGCTGCGGATCGACCAGGTGTCGGTCGGCTCGTCGGGATCGGTCGCGGCCATCAGAAGATCACCCCGACGACGGTGATCGCGACGAACAGGAAGACGACGCCGAAGATGTCGCCGAGCGTGGTGACGATCGGCCCGATCAGGTTGTCGGGGTCGAGTCCGTACTCGTAGCTGGCAAACACCAGTGCCAGCATGCCGAAGATCAGCGTGAACGAGGTCAACACGCCCGAGACCAGCATGATGCCGACGAGTTCGATCAACCGCGCCGATTCGCGACTCAGGACCTGCAGGAGGCCCCACGAGAGGACGGCGATGAACACCGAGATGCCGATGCCGTTGACGAAGGAGGCGGCGACGGCGTTGACGAGCCGCCGGTCCCACGAGAACTCCGGATCGATCATCCCCTGATGGAGGCCACTCGAGATGCGCGCCCCGAGCGCGCCGTAGACGTTCCCCCGGGTCGCGAGGAAGGCGGGGAGCAACAGCAGGAGGCCGGGGAACCGCTCGAACCCCGCGGTCATCCCGTCCGAGCCGAGGACTGAGCCGGCAAAGACCCCGCCGGCGAGGCTGACCACGAGGATCGGCAGTGACTCGCGGTAGATGCGCCACGCGTCTTGGCGAGCCGCCATAGCGACCTCTAACGCAGGCCGGACATATACTTACCACGGGTCGAACCCGAGCGGATCGCGCGAAACCATGGGGACCGATACCGCACCTGAGCGATCGCTAACGTGTTTCGACCGGGCCGGCACGGCGTCCGGAGCCGGACGCCTCAGAGGGCGGCGACGAGCCCCCACGCGAGGCCGATCGCGGCGAGCGAGCCGGCGAGACTGACCGCGGCGTTGCCGATCGCGAGGGCGCGGTCGCCGCGTTCGTACAGCCGGAGGGTTTCGACGGAAAAGGAGGAAAACGTCGTGAACGAGCCACAGATCCCGGTTGCGACGAGGTGCAGCGTCGCCTCGCTCGCGCCCGCGAAGACGACCAGCCCGAGGGCGAAGCTCCCGAGGACGTTGACGACGACCGTCGCCAGCGGGAACCGATCGCGCTCGAGGCGGCTCGAGACCCACTGGCCGACCCAGTAGCGCCCGATCGCGCCGATCGCGCCGCCGGTGCCGACGACGTGGGCCGGCTCGGGGTCGACGGTGATCGCGCGGGCGAGCGCCTCGAGCAGCGGGGCGCTCGGCAGTGCCGGGCTCACGTCGTTTCACCACCGACGGGTCGGGGACCGCCGAGGCGACGCGCGAGCGCGCGGCCCGTGAGCACCCCAACCAGTCCGAGGCCGTAGTTGGCGGCGACGACGCCCAGCAGGGCGAGCGGCGACGACGCGAGCGCGGCCTGTAACGCGAACGTGCTGTAGGTCGACAGCGAGGAGAGGAAGCCGGTCGTGAGGACGAGTCGCGCCCGCGACGACAGCCGGCCGGCGGCCTCGGCCTCGTAGACGACGACGGCGAGGACCGCACTGGCGACCGCGTTGACGAGGACGATCGACGCTACGTCCGGGAGCGACTCCATCGCGAAGAACCGGAGGTTCGAGCCGGCGAAGCCGCCGATCGCGATCAGCGCGAGCGTCTCGAGTCGAACGAGGGGATGTGGGTCTGCCATGGCTGGTGGTGGCAGGGACCGTCAGCCGACCGTCGCCCGCCACGCGGGGCGTCACGGCCCCGGGGCGACGATCGGCAGTTGGGTCAGGCGGGCCCCATCGCCCGGATACGACGCCGTTCGCACAGGCGCGAAATGAACGTTGCGAACGCCGCAGGTCGCGGCAAGCGGGGAGGGAAAGACCCAAGGTTAGACTGCCTCTAAACCGAGCCATGGCCGGAGACGTCCCCTCGGACGGGGATCGGAGCGCGTTCGCGCGAGCGTCGTGGGCGAACGTCCTCGGCAACGTCGTGAAGATCGTCGCCGAGGGGAGCGCGGGGCTGGCCTTCGGCAGCGTCGCCCTGCTCGCCGACGCGGCCCACTCGCTGGCGGATCTGGTCGCCAGCGTCGTCGTCCTCGTTTGGGGACGGAGTTCCTTCGACGAGCCGGACACGACCCATCCGCACGGCCACGACCGGATCGAGCCGCTGACGGCGCTTTTCGTCGGGGCGGTCATTGCCCTGCTCGGGCTGAACCTCCTCTACCGATCCCTCGAGGGGCTCGTGGCCGGCCCCGACATCGAGTTCAGCGCCCTGTTGCTCGCGGCGCTTGGCTTCTCGATCGCCGACATGTATCTGGTCTATCGCTACACCGTCCGGATCAACGATCGCCTCCAGTCGACTGCGCTCGCCGCGCTCGCGAAGGACTGTCTGAACGACATCTACACCTCGATCGCCGCCATCGTCGGCGTCCTCGGTGTGCTGGTGAATTACCCGATCCTCGACCCGATCGCCGGCGGCCTCGTCAGCCTGCTCGTCGTCTATCAGGGCGTCGAGATCGGCCGGGAGAACATCGACTACCTGATCGGTGCCGCCCCCGGGCCGGAGAAACGGGGCGAGATCACGGCCGCTCTCCGTCGCCACCCGGCCGTCGAGGGCGTCCACGACCTGACCGTCTTCTACGACGGCACCGTCCTCGAGGTCGAGGTCCACGCCGAGGTCGACGGCGACATGCCGTTCCGGGAGGCCCACGACATCGAGTCGGAACTGGTCGATCGTCTGCGGGGACTCGAGGACGTCGGCGACGCGCACGTCCACCTCGACCCCTCGGGGATCGGTGAGTGGAAAGAGTCGGCCGACGGGTGACGCGGCGGCTCACGCTACGGCGACCGGTCGGCTGCGTCCCCAGCGGCCGTCGCCCGCTGTAAGGTTACCGCGAAGACGCTGCCGTCCGGGCCGGTCTCGCGGAGTTCGACGCTGCCCCCGTACCTGTTCGCGAGGATCCGTGAGAGGTAGAGCCCGAGCCCGTGGTTGGTCGATCTGCGTTCGAACAGCGTTTCCCTGTCGGCTTCGGCGATCCCCGGGCCGTCGTCTGCGACCCTGACGACGACGGATCTCGGCGTCGTCTCGGCAGTGACCCGAACGCGGGCCTCGCCCTCGTTGTGTTCGACCGCGTTCTCGAGGATGTTCTTGAAGATCCACTCGACGCCTTCGTTGGCACTGACGCGGGCGGTGTCCGGCAGGTCGGCCTCGATGTCGGCGTCGTCGAACCGGGCGCGACACGCGGCCAGTTGCGCCTCGAGTACCGCGACGAGATCGACCGCGGTCCCGCTCTGTGGCCCCCGATTCGCGTCCAGCATCGCCCGGACGTCCTCGATGACGCCGACGAGATCGTCGCTCTCGTGTTCGATCGTCTCGAGGCGGTCGTGAACGTCCTCGCGATCACATTCCGACCGCAGGAGCGTCGCGTGGCCCCCGATGATCTGCGAGGAGTTGAGGACCTCGTGTCGCAACAGATCGTTCAGATACGCAAGCAGCTCGCGTTCGTCCTCGAGTTGCCGGGCGCGGACCGTAGCGGCCGTGGCCTCGACCTCCCGCTGGATGGCCCGCGCTTCGACGTAGCCGACGGCGAACCCGCCGACGGCACCCGTGTTGAGCGCGAAGTGGGCCCAGGTGGTGTTGCCAGCCACCGAGTCGGCGGGAAAGAAGACGATCGACAGCATGTTGACCGCCAGAAAGCCGACCGCGCCGCCGAAACACCACTTGCAGATCCGGGCGTACCGGCTCTCGTCGATATCGCTTTCCGCGAGCCTGTGGCCGCCCCAGCCCAGTCCGACGGCGGGGATCCCGATCGAGAGCAGGCTGGTCAGGTAGGCCGTCGCGCCGAGTACGTCCGCGAAGGCGAGCCACCAGCCGACGAGGCCGGCGATCGAGAGCCCGCCGAACGCGCTGATGAGGTGTGGCAGCGACGACCGCTCGAGCCACGGCGGGGCGGCGACGGATCGGCTCGAGTTTGGCGCGTCCTGGCTCATGTCGGCTCCGGGGACGGTGTCGCTTCGTGGACGGGACGAACCATGTACGCTGTGCAAGAGAGCGCGGTGTCAAATCTGTACCGGCTCTCGGCCCGGGGTCGCCGCGACGCGAGCTTTTATCGGGTCCGATGACGGTTTTTCGGTATGGCAATCGGAGACGTTCGCGAAGTTACTGCCGGCGACTGTTCGGACCTCTACTACCTCGATACGGGAATGTACGAGACGAGCGGCTACGGTGCCGTCTACATCCTCGACGACGACCGGCCGGCCGTCGTCGACACGGGCATCGGTACGAACTACGACCTGCTTCGCGAGGCGCTCGCCGAGGTCGGTATCGACCGCGAGGACCTCGCAGTCATCGCGCTGACACACGTCCATCTCGATCACGCCGGCGGGGCCGGCTTCCTCGCCGCCGACTGCCCGAACGCCGATGTCTACGTCCCCTCGCTGGGTGCCGATCACATCGCCGACCCCTCCCGACTGGTCGCGGGGACGAAGGCAGCCGTCGGCGACCAGTGGGACCATTACGTCGAACCCGAGCCCGTCCCCGAGGACCGGATCGTCGCGATCGAGGGCGGCGACAGCATCGATCTCGGGACACACGAGCTCCGCGCCCACGCGGCCCCCGGCCACGCTCCCCATCAGGTCGTCTACGAGGACCCCGAAAACGACGCGGTCTTCGTCGCCGACGCCGCCGGCATCTGGGTCCCCGACGTCGAACGAATCAGGCCGACCTCGCCGCCCTCGAACTTCGACCTCGAGCAGTGTCTCGCCGACGTCGAGACGCTGCAGGACCGCGACCCCGACGTCTTGCTGTACCCGCACTTCGGTCCCCGACACGTCGGCGACGACGCCGACCGGGCCCTCGACGAGTATGCGGTCGTCCTCGAGGAGTGGGTCGACCGGGTCGCCGACAAACGCCGCGACCTCGCGGACGACGAAGCGGTCCTCGAGTACTTCGCCGAGGAGGCCGAACTGGCCGATGTCTGGGGCAAGGAGAAAGCCAGCGAGGAGGCGAAACTGAACACGCGGGGCGTGTTGGGCTATCTCGACCACCGGGAGTGACCGGGCGGGTCGCAGCCGCGACGGCTCCGCTCCGTCGCTCGGAGCCGGTTTCGAAACCAACGTCCGGTTCGTTCGGTTAAGCGCTCGGTTTCGGGGCGCTCGTCGGCTCTCTCCCGCACAGCGGCGACGGGCGATAAACGTAGTGATGGATGAAACAAGTTTCATCACGTTTTATCGCACGGGAGCAACTCTCACACACATATGAACTGGCGGGACGCGGAACGAGAGTACGAGGACGAGGTCATCGGCGAGACGAATCTCGCGCGCATGTTCGAGGACGCGGCCGACCGCTACGCGAACCGACCGGCCCAACAGTACAAGGGCGGCATCTACGATCGGTCGCTGACGGACGACGTCGTCCCCGCCGCGACGCCCGGCGAGTTCCGGCCCCTCTCCTACGCCGAGATGCGCGACATCGTTCGCAACCTCTCGGCCGGCTTTCGCGAACTGGGGGTCGAGGCGGGCGATCGGGTCGGCATCTTCTCGAACACGCGCATGGAGTGGGCCCAGTCGGACTTCGCCCTACTGTCGGCCGGCGCGGCCGTCACGACGGTCTATACGAGTTCCTCGCCCGATCAGGTCGCGTACCTGCTCGACGACCCCGACGCCGACGGCGTCGTCGTCGAGAACGAGGCGTTGCTCGAGCACGTCCTCGCGGTCGAGGACGACCTCGACCTCGAGTTCATCGTCACTATGGACGAGGTCGACGGCTACGACGATCGCGACGACGTGCTGACGCTGGGCGAGGTCTACGACCGCGGCGAGGACGCCTTCGACCTCGAGGCTTACCAGGACCGCATCGACGCGATCGACCTCGACGATCTGGCGAGCCTGATCTACACCAGCGGGACGACGGGCAAACCCAAGGGCGTCCAGCTGACCCACTGGAACTTCCGATCGAACGTCAACGCCTCCCGGAAGCGGTTCGGTCCGCGGCCGGACAAGGCCGACGACGTGCCCGTCCTCGACGAGGAGTCGGTGGCGATGTCGTACCTGCCGCTGGCTCACGTCTTCGAGCGGACGGCGGGGCACTTCGCCCTGTTCGCCGGCGGCACCTGTATCGCCTACGCGGAGAGCCCGGACACGCTCCAGGAGGACTTCAGCACCGTCCGGCCGACGACGGCGACGAGCGTTCCCCGCGTCTACGAGAAGATCTACGACGGCATCCGCGAGGAGGCAAGCGACTCGAGCGTCTCCCGCCGGATCTTCGAGTGGGCAACCGACGTCGGCGTCGCGTACCAGCGGGCGGAGTCGCCGGGACCGTTCCTGAAAGCCAAGCAGGCCCTGGCCGACAAGCTCGTGTTCTCGACGGTTCGGGACGCGCTGGGCGGGAACATCGAGATCCTGATCAGCGGCGGCGGGAGCCTCTCGCCGGAGCTATGTCGGCTCTATCATGCGATGGGACTGCCCATCTTCGAGGGGTACGGGCTGACCGAGACCTCGCCTATCGTCGCGACGAACCCGCCCGAGGAGGCGAAGATCGGGACCATCGGGCCGACGCTGTCCAACGTCGAGGTGAAAATCGACGAGACCGTCGCCGATCAGGACGCCTTCACCGACGACGCCGGCGAGGTCGGCGAACTCCTCGTGAACGGCCCCAACGTCACGCAGGGCTACTGGAACAAGCCCGGCGCGACCGAGGGCGCGTTCACCGAGGACGACGACGGCACGCGCTGGTTCCGCACCGGCGACATCATCCACCTGCGTCCCGACGGCTACCTCGAGTTCCGCGACCGCGCGAAACAGATCATCGTCCTCTCGACGGGGAAAAACGTCGCGCCCGGCCCGCTTGAGGACGCCTTCGCGGCCAGCGAGATCGTCGAGCAGGCGATGGTCGTCGGCGACGGCGAGAAGTTCATCGGTGCCCTGCTGGTCCCGAACACGAACCACGTCCGCGAGTGGGCCGACGCGGAGGGGATCGACCTGCCCGACGACCCGCAGGCGATGTGTGACGACGACCGCGTCCGCGACCACATTCAGGAAGAGGTCGACCGCATCAACGAGAACTTCGAGAAACACGAGACGATCAAGCAGTTCGAACTCGTACCCCAGGAGTTCACCGAGGAAAACGACATGCTCACGCCGACGATGAAAAAGAAGCGACGGGTCATCCTCGAGCGGTTCGAGGACCGAGTCGACCGGATCTACGAGGACGCCTAGATCGAGCTGCGAGTCGTGCGAATCCCGTCGGCGACTTCCGGCTTCTCCTTCCGATTTTAATCCGGGCAGATGACAGGAGTTAACCTCGTGGACTCCCTCGACTCGGTACGAATGGGCGACCCAGCGGTACCTGCATCCAGACCGTTTGCGGACCGACAGTCGCGACTATGACGGCGGCCGAAGGCGGGAATCTACTGGTACTGATCGCCACGATCGTCGGTCTCGGCGTCATCTCGCAGCTCCTGTCGGCCCGGTTTCGGGTCCCGAGCGTCCTCTTTCTCATCGTCTCCGGCGTCGCTATCGGACCGGAAGGGTTCGGCCTGTTGACCCTCGAGTCGTTCGGCGAGAGCGGACTCTCGACGATCGTCGGGCTCTCGGTGGCCATCATCGTCTTCGAGGGCGCGTTCCACCTCAAGGCCGAGAAGATACGTGAAGCACCGGCAGCCGTGATCCGACTGACGACGGTCGGTGCGGCGATCGCCTTTCTTGGCACCGCCGGTGCGGTCCGTTTTTTCCTCGGGGCGAACTGGGACATCGCGCTGTTGATCGGCGCACTCTTGGTCGCGACGGGGCCGACGGTCGTCACGCCGATCCTGAAGGTCGTCCCCGTCCGCGACCGGGTCGCGGCGACCCTCGAGACTGAGGGGATCGTCAACGACGTGACGGCGGCGATTCTCGCGGTCGTGCTGTTCAAGTCGATGACCATCAGGGAGATCCACGCGGACATCTACCTGCAACTGTTCGCCGAGCGACTCGGAACGGGGCTGCTCGTCGGCGTCGTCGTCGCCGCGGTCGTCTGGGCGGTGTTACAGTACGTCGATATCTCGCCCGACGACGCGCCGCGGAACGCACGGCTGCTGACGTTAGCGGGGGCGATCGTCGCCTTCGGGACGGCCGATTACGTCTTCGCCGAGGCGGGCGTCGCGGCCGCGGCGACGGCCGGCCTGATCCTCGGCAACGCCAACCTCCCCTACGAGGAGGAGATCGAGGCGTTCAAAGGCGATATCACCCTGCTGGTTCTCTCCTTTGTCTTTATCACCCTCGCGGCGCTGCTCGAGTTCGATCAGCTGTTCGCGCTCGGGCTCGGGGGCGTGGCCGTCGTGGCGGTCATCATGCTCGTCCTGCGACCGTTCCTGGTCTTTCTCTCGACGCGGGGCGGCCGGTTTACGTTCAACGAGCGGGTCTTCATGAGCGCCGTCGGCCCGCGGGGGATCATTCCGGCGTCGGTCGCGACCCTGTTCGCGATCCGACTGCAGACCGACGCAGCGCCGACGAACCCGGCCGGTGCGGACCTGCTCGTGGGGACGGTCTTTCTCGTCATCCTCGTGACCGTCGTCCTCGAGGGGGGGCTGGCCAGACAGATCGCGGAGACACTCGACGTGATACCCATGCGTGTACTCATCATCGGCGGCGGCCGCGTCGGTCGCTCGCTGGCAGAACGGCTCGAAGCGCGCGGCGAAAACGTGGTGCTGATCGAGGCGGACAAGACGGTCCTCGAGGAGCTTCGCAACGACGGGTTCACCGCCCGCGCGGGCGACGGTACCGACACCGAGGTGTTACGCGAGGCGGGCGTGGACAACGCCAAGACGGTCGTCGCGGCGACCGGCGACGACGACGCGAACCTCCTCGTGGCCCAACTCGCGAAGTCGAACTTCGACGTCGAGAACGTGATCGCTCGGGCGAACAACCCGTCGAACGCGTCGGCGTTCGAGGACCTCGGCGTCCGGACGATCTCGGCGGCCGAGTCGACCGCGTGGGCGATCGACAACCGGATCGAGCGGCCCGCGCTCTCGGACTGGATGTCCGAACTCGGTCGCTCCGGCGACGTACAGGAGGTCGAGATCACCGACGGGAACCTCGTCGGCGAACAGATCGTCGATGTCGGGGGCGAACTCCCGAACGGCGTCCTCATCGCGCTCGTGAGCCGGGACGGGAGCAGCGAGGTGCCGACCCCCGATGTCGAACTGCAGGCGGGGGACCACATCACGCTCATCGGCCGCACCGAGGCCGTTCAGGAGGCGATCGACCAGTGTGGAAAACCGGTCTAACGCCCGGCTTCTCGCGGACGGACTGACTGATCAGGTCGCGACGAGGCCGACGGCGACGACCGCGAGGACCAGCCCGGCGACGTTCGTCGCGCTGAGCTGTGCCCCGAAGTAGAAGACACCGACGACGGCCGGGATCACGAAGTAGAGCGCGGCGATCGCGGAGACGATCGCCATGTTGCCCCGGGCGAGGCCGGCGTAGAAGCAGATGGAGGCACCCGCGAGGAACGCGCCGGAGACGAGGGCGGCGGCGACGTCGACGCGGGTGCCGGAGACGGGACGGCGCAGCGAGAGGACGTAGCCGCCGGCGATGACGAGACTCGCGACGTAGGAGAGGAAGACGGCGTTGACCGGCGAGAGCGAGCGGGTCGCGACGCCGCCGGCCACCGCCCAGCCGCCATAGAGGAGCAACGCGCCCAGCGCGAACAGGATCGACGTACTGACCATGCGGCCGGCTTCGCCGTGATTCGGAAAAACGTTGCGTTCGCGCCGACTGTCTTACGCGTCGTCGCGATCGTCTCCGCGACGATCGGGAGCGTCTAGCGGCCGATGCTCGGCTTCGCCGGGCAGGATATCGCCCAGCGAGCCGCCAAGCGCCATCGCGGTGAAGACGACCGACACCTGACAGCAGTTCACCCACGGCTCGTCCCACGTGACCCGTCCCCACAGCGTCATCAGCCCGGCAGCGGTCGCGAACGCGATGAGCAGTACCCAGACCGGGCGACGCGGGACGACCCCGAAGTAGGGATCGTGGATCTGAACCTCCCTGAAATCGGCGACGTAGAGGATGCCGACGACGAGCCCGACGGTGAACAGGAGGTTCGCCACCAGCAGCGCCGGACGGGTCGCGAGGAACGCGCCGATCCCGAAGACGCCGTCCTCGACCAGCATCGGGAGCCCGATGACGACGCTGCCGACGAACGCCTCGGCCTTGTCCTTCCGAGTGAACTTGGTGATGGCCTTGCCGACCGCCGCGTTGTGCGAGAGTCGGTCCAGTAGCCGCATCGTCCGCCGTACCTCCGTCCGCTCGTCGGCCGTGTCGACGGTCTCCTCGAGCGTCTCGAGTTGCTCGTAGACGTCGTCGATGGTCGCGCCCGCGAGCGGTTCGTCCGGCTGGGACATACCGGGGCCAGACACCGCGAGTAAATAAAGCCGGTCCGACTCGGGGGTCGCCGGCCCGAACGCGGCCGCCACCCGAACGGCTCGCCGTCGAATCCCGCCCGAAAAACCGATACCGTTTTGCGGCCGTGTCCATCACTGTGGTACTATGAAACATGTACGGGGACCGCTGTGTTCGATCGACGTCGGGGAACGAACCGTCGAGACCGAGGACATCGACGACGTCCTCGAGTCGTACGTCGGCGGTCGGGCGCTCGGAACGAAACTCGCCCACGAGCGGATCCCGTTCGACGTCGATCCGCTCGGGCCCGACAACCGACTGTTCTTCGCGACCGGGCCGCTCCAGCACTCGACGATGAGCTTCACCGGGCGGACGTCGGCGACGGCCGTCTCGCCGCTGACCGACGGGCTGCTCTCCTCGAACGCCGGCGGGTTCGTCTCGCGGAATTTTACGGGGACCGGCTATAGCGCCGTCGAGATCACCGGTGCGAGCGACGACCTCGTCGTCGTCCACGTCACCGACGGCGTCGACGAGTCACACTCGTCGGGCAGCGAGACGGAGTCTCGCCCGCGCGTCGAGTTCGAGACCGTCCCCGACCTCGAGGGGGCGACCGTTCCCGAGACCTGTGAGTACCTCGAGGACGAACACGACCTCGGGCCGGAACACACCGCCGTCATCGGGCCGGCCGGCGAGAACGAGGTCCGCTTTGCCTCGGTCATGACCTCCGAGGAGCGGGCCTTCGGTCGCGGCGGGCTCGGTGCGGTGCTTGGGTCGAAAAACGTCAAGGCGATCACCTTCGACGGCGACTCGACCCGCGAGGTCGAGATCCCGGCCGTCCAGATGGAGATCCACGGCGAGGCCGCCCAGGCCGACCACCCGATGAAGGCACAGGGGACCACCTCGGTCGCCGAGTACGCCAACATGGTCGAAGCCCTCTCGAGTTACTACTTCGAGGACCTCTCCTTTGAGGGAATCGAGGGAATCAGCGGCGACCGCGTCGAGGAGAAGAAATACAAGAAAGGCACCTGCTCGTCGTGTGCCTTCGCCTGCAAGCTGCCGACCCGCGACGAGGAATCGGGCCTCGAGACGGAGGGCCCCGAGTTCGAGACGCTGATGGCATTCGGCTCGAACTCGGGCGTCGACGACATCGTCGACGTGATGCAATCGAACAAGCTGTGTGACGTCTACGGGCTCGACACCATCTCGACGGGCGACACCATCGCGGCCTACCTCAAGAGCGAAGACGAGTTCGGTAACGTCGACCTCATCCACGACCTCGTCGAGAAGATCGCCCACCGCGAGGGCGTCGGCGACACGCTCGCTGAGGGCGTCGACCGGATCCACGACGACCTCGGCGTCGAGAACTGGTCGGTCAAGGGCATGGAATTTGCCGCCCACGACGGCCGCACGTTGAACGGACAGGGGCTGGCCTTCGCCACCTCGAACCGCGGCGCCGACCACATGTACGCCGAGTTCTACCCCTACGAGTACCCGCTGGTCGGCGAGGAAGACGCGTTCCAGAAGGCGGGCCTCGAGGGCAAGCCGCCCAAACTCGTCGAACTCGAGAACCTAAACGCCGTCAAGGACAGCGCGATCTTCTGTAAGTTCTCCCGGGACTTCCTGACCGAGGAGCGCATCGAGACGCTGCTCGACGCCGACTACGACGACCTGCTCGCCCTCGGCGGCGAGGTCGTCGCGATGGAACGGCACTTCAACAACCAGCGCGGCTTCGACCGCGGCGACGACCGACTGCCCTACGAACTGCCCGACTTCGAGCAGGGCCTCGAGGAGTACTACGCCGAGCGCGGCTGGAACGACGACGGCACCGTCCCCGACACGAAAGTCGCAGGAGACGGTGCGGCACCGGCCGACGACTGATCGCGACTCGATTCTTCTCGATCGCCGCGAGCGACTCGCGCTCGCTCACTCGATTGGAATTCGCGTTACCGTCCGCGCGGGCGTTCTGATCGGGACCGACTCGGCCCGTTCGGCGGCGTTGCGCTCGCCCTCGAGCGTCGCGAGCCGCCGCTCGAGCCCGTTGTGGTGGCCCGCGCCGACGACCGCGACGACGTCGTGGCCCTCACGACGGAGCGCGTGCAGTCGCCGCGCCATCGCCCGGTCCCGGCTGTCGATCAGCACCGCCGCCACGTCGGGGAACAGCCGCCGCAGGTGATCGATCGCCGGCTGGACGTCGTCGCCGTGTGAAATCTCCGCGACGGGCTGCTCGAGCAGCGCCAACTGGTCGGCGTACGCGTCCGGTCCCAGCGACTGCGCACGGAGCATACTTCGAGGGATCGTCAACGGCCCGACGCGACGGGCGAGTTCCCGCAGGGTCTCCGCCACCGGATCGTCGATCAGCGCGACGTCGGTTCCGCGCTCGGCGGCCGTCTCGATGGCGGCCTCCATATCGGTGTAGTCGGGATCGAGTCCGGCGAGGCGAACGACCGTCCGCTGGAACGCACGCACCGCGCTGTAGGCAGCCGCGGCCGGCGGCGACAGTTCGCGGCTCAGTTCGGCGAAGTCCGGCCCGCTATCGGCCTCGAGGCGCTCGAAACGCGACTCGTCGAGTTCGACGGCCACGAGGTCCGGCTCGACCGCGCGAATCCGTTCGCGGACCCGCCGGCAATGGGCCGGCGAGAAGTGGACGCTGGGGACGAGGGTGACTGTGCCGTGGTCGGACATCCCCTGTGCGTTCACCGCCCAGCGGCTTGAAGCCACGACCCCGCCCGCTACTCGTCGTCGGTTTCCTCGAGTTCCGGCTCGAGGCGGTCGTCACCGCGTGATGGCAGCGACGTGTCGTCGGCTCGCGAGGGGTGGATGTTGACGTTGTGTCCCCGATAAGGGTCGCTCTCGGGGTCGTAGGAGAGTTCGCTGCGCTCGAAGATGTAAATGAAAAACCCGATCAGCGGGATACAGAAGGTGATCGCCGCCCACTTCCACTGGGGCTCGAGACCCACCCGACCGGCGTCCCAGTAGGCGAGCGCGGTGAGCCCGAGATGCCAGGCCAGCGGGATGCCGACGATGATCGCGAGGAGGCCGATGCGCATACGCGGGTTACGGACTCGAGGCTACTAAACGACCCGCCACCTGACGGTGGCTCGAGGATGGGCGGCGGAGAGCCGACGGACATGCTGTTAGCTCGCGTACTCCCCCCATCGCCCGAACGCGCACTCGAGGCCGAACATGACGACCGCCATCGTGAGCGCTTGAACGAGGAGGAGTTCCCGACTCAACAGGAAGCCGGTTGCGAGGACGCCGATACCAGTTATTAGCCCCAACACGGCCGCGTACCGTCTGCGAGAGAGTCCCCGTAGCCACGTATCGCTGCGTTTGTAGAGACGTTTCACACTACTCATATGTCCCCAAAACGACTCGAGCGTGAATATCCTATCGGAGCAACAGTATTTTTTGTCTCGGACGATGCTCCCGCGTCGCCCTCGCAAAACCTGGACCAAAAGGCCCGGTTTCCGCTGCTTAGTTCACGTCGAATTCGATCGCCGCGCCCTGGCCGAAGCCGACACACAGCGTCGCCAGCCCGAGGCCGCCGCCGCGCTTCTGGAGTTCGTGGATCAGCGTCACCGGCAGGCGCGCGCCCGAGGCCCCCAGCGGGTGGCCCAGCGCGATCGCTCCCCCGTTGACGTTGAAGATGTCGGGGTCGATGCCGAGTTCGTCACGGGAGTACAGCGACTGGCTCGCGAAGGCCTCGTTGAGCTCCACGAGGTCGTACTCGTCGATGTCACGGCCGTTTCGCTCGAGCAGGCCCCGCGTCGCGGGTACCGGACCGATCCCCATGACGGTCGGGTCGACGCCGGCGACGTTGTTCCGGCCGACTTCGGCCATGATCTCGAGGTCGTGTTCCTCGGCGAAGGCCTCGCTGGTGACCAGCAGGGCGGCTGCGCCGTCGGAGATCTGGGAGGCGTTACCAGGCGTGACGGAGCCGTCCTCCTTGAAGACGGTCGGGAGTTCGGCGAGTTTCTCGGGGGTCGTTCCCGGACGGATGCCCTCGTCTTCCTCGACGGTGCCGTCCTCGGTCTCGATCGGGACGATCTCGTCGTCGAAGCGGCCTTCCTCGGTCGCCTCGGTGGCGCGTTGCTGGCTGCGGGCGGCGTACTCGTCCTGCTCTTCGCGGCTGACGCCGTACTCCTCGGCGACTTTCTCGGCGGTCATCCCCATCTGGAGATCCCCGAGGTCGTACAGCTCGGAGATCTTCGGGTGAATGTGGCCGTAGCTCTCGCCCATCGCGACGCGGCTCATGCTCTCGACGCCGCCGGCGATGATGGCGTCGCGGTTACCGGCCGCGATGGCATCGGAGGCGGAGATGACCGACTGCATCGAGGAGGCACACCAGCGGTTGATGGTCGTCGCCGGCACCGACTCGCCGAGTTCCGAGAGCAGGGCGATGACGCGGGCGAGGTTGTTGTCCTGCTCCTCGCGCTGCTGGGCACAGCCCCACATCAGATCGTCGATCTCCTCGCCGGAGAGGCCGGTTTCGGCCAGAATCTCGTCGATCAGTGGCACCGAGAGGTCCTCGCTGCGCACGTCCGCGTACACGCCGTCTTCTTTCCCCTGTGGCGTCCGTACTGCCTTGACTACGACTGGCGTCTGTGACATATACTACCGCATGCCCCTCACGGACTTAAATCCGGTCGAACTCCGGCTGGCGGGAAAAGTGTTTACGGGCCGAGTTGCGGGCTCCCGGCCGACCGTCGTCGCCGCCCCCACGGCCCGCCGGGGTCGACGACGGGGTTCGATCCCGCCGCTCTCGAGCCGGTCGGCTCGAGAACAACCCTTATCTCGGATAGCTGGTAATACGCGGGCATGGACGAGGACGGACTGGACGCGTCTCGATTCGAGGGCGACGACGCCGCGTCGGATCCCGACCCCGAACCAGCTGGGACGGCCGACGAGGGAGACAGCGACGGCGGCTCGATGCCGGGCGTGCCGGACCCCGAGCCACAGGACACCGACGTTCCGGAGGACGTCCAGAAGTACGCCCGGTTCACGAAGATGGACGGCGCGCAGTACGACCGGGTCAACGAGTTCCTCCGGGACCGCACGTACATCACCGCCCGCGAGTGGGCCATCGCGCGGCTCTGTTCGGACTTCCGGACCGAAACCGGCGTCGAGATGACGAAAATCGGGGAGAACCTGCCCGAACTGGTCCCCTTCATGACGGACACCTACACGCCGCAGGCGGTCAATCAGGCCCGCTCCTCCTTCGAAGACAAGGTCCGCACGGCCGGGGCGACCTTCCTCTACGGCGCGATGTGCGACTTCTTCACGGCCGAGGAACTCGACGACGTGATGTACGAGGCTACCGAAGTCGCCAAGTTCCTCCTCGAGGTCGAGGGCGTCGACCTCTCGGTCGAGGAGGAACTCGAGGCCGAGGAACGTATCTCGAGTGTCATGCGGGAGGTCCGCGAGGCCAGCGAAGAACTGCGCGCAGCGGACCTCGCCGAGAGCGAGGCGGAGGCGGCGAGCGACGGAAAACCGTAAGACGTGGTAGTGAGTCGGCACGGACATGAACGATTCCCGTGACGGGCGGTCGGCCGACGACGGCGGACGCTCGCCCGCGCTGATCGGTGCCGGCATCGGCGTCCTCGAGCTGCCGGTGTTTGGCTATCTCGGGCTCGTACTGTTCGGTCAACCGATCTTCGGCGCGTTCGTCGGGCTCGTGATAGGGCTCGGAACGTACCTCTCTTTTCCCGCCCTCGTGGCGGACGACGACCCGAGTGACATCGAGCCGACGCCGGAATCCGTCGGCGACCGGCTCCGCCGGTTCCACCGGACGGCGGCCGGGCTCGCGCTCCCACCGGCGGGGATCCTGTTGTTCGCGTGGCGGTTCGTCAACGAGAACGTTCTGGTCGGGGTCCTCGCGACGGCCCTGATCGGCCTGGCGATCTACGCCCCGCTCGCGGTGTTGCTGCCGCGACGGCGTTCCTGATCCGGTCTGCCGGCACTGTTTCCCGGAGCGACCGCAGGACGGCTCGTGGTCGCTCCGGAACTGACTGCCAGCGGTCCGTCTGACGGCGCGGCCAGCGGCCGCCCCCTCGTTGCGCTTGCGCGTCCGCTACTTATCCCCGCTCGAGGGCTATGTCGTTCGCATGACGGAGCTTCCACTGGCACCCGAAGATGGCTGGGAATCGCTCTATCTCGCGGGCGATTGGACCGACAGCGCGGGACGAAGTCCCGCGAGCAGTCGGACGCAGTCCGACGACGGCGGCGATCGCGACGCGATCACCGTCGAGAACCCCTACACGCGCGAGGCGATCGCGTCCGTCCCGGCGGGGACCGAGGACGACGTCGACCGGGCCTACGAGACCGCCGCGTCGGCACAGGAGACGTGGGCCCAGCAACCGCCGCAGGCCCGCGCGGGCGTGATCAACGCGGCCGTCGAGTTCGTCGGCGACCACCGCGAGGCGATCGCCGACCTCCTGGCCCGCGAGTCGGGGAGTACGCGGGTCAAAGCCGAGGCCGAATTGGAGACCGCGATCGGGATGATGCAACAGGCGGCCAGCTACCCGTTCCGGATGGCCGGCCAGCATGCGGACTCGATCACGCCGGGCAAGGAAAACGTCGCCGAGCGAGTGCCGGTCGGCGTCGTCGGCGTCATCTCGCCGTGGAACTTCCCGCTGCATCTCTCGATGCGGGCGGTCGCGCCGGCGATCGCGGCCGGGAACGCGGTCGTCCTCAAGCCCGCCTCGAACACGCCGATCACGGGCGGGCTGTTGCTCGCGCGGATCTTCGAGGCCGCGGGCGTCCCCGAGGGGGTCCTCAGCGTCGTCCCCGGCCGCGGCTCCGAGATCGGCGACGCGGTCGCCGGCCACGAGGTCCCCCGGACCATCGCCTTCACCGGCTCGACCGAGATCGGACAGGGAGTCGCCGCCACGGCGGCCCGCAACTGCGCCTTGCCCGCCATGGAACTCGGCGGGAACAACGTCCACGTCGTCACCGACGAGGCCGACCTCGAGCGGGCCGTCGACGGCGGCGTCTTCGGTTCCTTTCTGCACCAAGGCCAGATCTGTATCTCCATCAACCGCCACCTGGTCCACGAGGACGTCTACGACGAGTACGTCGACGCGCTGGCCGACCGGGCCGCGTCGCTGCCGACCGGCGATCCGACCGACGACGACACCGTCATCGGTCCCATCATCGACGAGGGCCAGCGCGACCAGATCCTCGAGTACATCGACGACTCGGTCGACGCGGGCGCGACCCTCGAGACCGGCGGCGACCACGA
Source organism: Natrinema mahii (assembly GCA_000690595.2). GTDB lineage: Archaea > Halobacteriota > Halobacteria > Halobacteriales > Natrialbaceae > Natrinema > Natrinema mahii. Next base: position 239,011 of record JHUT02000003.1, read on the forward strand.
TGGACTCGTCGTCGAACCCACGGTCCTCTCCGACGCCGACAACGACATGGCCGCGGCCTGTAACGAACACTTCGGCCCCGTCGCGCCCGTGATCCCCTACGCGAGCGACGACGAGGCCATCGAACTGGCAAACGACACGATCCACGGCCTCTCGGGCTCGGTCCACAGCGAGACCATCGAACGGGCTCGCCGGATCGCGGACGGGATCGAGACGGGGATGATCCACATCAACGACCAGCCGGTCAACGACGAGCCACACGTCCCCTTCGGCGGGATGAAGCAATCCGGCATGGGTCGGTACAACGGCGAGCAGATCCTCGAGGAGGTGACGACGACGAAGTGGATCTCGGTCCAGCACGAGCCCCGAGAGTACCCGTTCTGAGGCCCGCGCGGCCGCGGAACCGTAATTCTTATCCTAATATCAGGTCACCAACCAGTAGGCATGGATCGCCGAACCTACTTGGTCACCGCTGGCAGCGGCGCATCGGCCCTCCTCGCGGGCTGTCTGAGCGACGACTCGAGCGACACCGAACCCGACGGCGACGACGAAACGGATCCCGCCGGCGACGAGTCCGGAACCGACAGCGAGCCGAACCCGGACCCGGTCATCGAGTCGTACCTCGAGGCGGCTCAGGCCGAAGACCCCGACGCGATGGCCGCGGTCGTCCACAGCGCGAGCCCGTTACAGGGGCTGCTCACCGATCCGGAGTGGGAGTTCGAATCGAGCGGCACCGCCGATCTCGACGCCCTCGAGACCGAGGTCGTGACGGCCGACGGCTCCGTCGACGACGTCCGCGAACTGGAGGGTGCCGAGTTCTGGTTCTCGGAGTCCGACCTCGAGGCCGAGATCGACGACGCGGAGATCATGCTGGTCCGCGCCGAACTGGACGGTGCGGCCGCCGGCGACGGTCCCGGCGTCTACGCGCTCGTGACCGAGGGCGACGAGTGGAAGATCTTCTGGGTCGAGAGCGGGGACGACACGCCCGACGACCCCGAAGACGCGTTCGAGCCGGAGATCATCGACACCGACGACGCCGTCGTCGAGCGGATCGAGTGGGGTGTCGACGCGGTGGACGCCCCCGATGGATCCGACGTCGAAACCGGATACTACGCCCGCGTCCACCTCACCGATGAACCCGGCCGTGAAGCCGACCTGATCCGCATCGAGTCGACGATCGCCAGCTCTACGTTCGAGTTCTACGGCGAGAGTAAAGACGAGCCATCGACCTCGTGGGCGGGGTCCTGGGCGAACGTGCAACTCGATTCCGACGGCGATCAGATCGTCGTGACCGCCGTCCGCGGGGACACCGAGACGGTCGTCCACCGGGAACACTACGAGCCGTCGGACTGATCCCGTCGATCTGGATCGCGAATTTCGGCTCGAGGAATTCGAGTATGCACTCGTCACGAACACCTCGTGAGTGACGAGTGCGAGGGTTGGGATTTGAACCACGGGAAGACGGTCGTTCACTCCGTTCGCGCGGCGACTTCCCTGATTCAAATCCAAGACCGCAGTCGCTGCTCGCGGATTGCTCGCAGCGACATGCGAGGGTTGGGATTTGAACCCAAGGACTCCTACGAGAGCGGGTCTTAAGCCCACCGCCGTTGGCCTGCTTGGCTACCCTCGCACAGAAGCGCACTTGAGCGTAGTGCCCCCGCTGGAATGTGCGTTTCGATGTTCGTGTCGCGAGCGAACGACGTGAGCGAGCGGGTCGAGGAACCCCCTGCGGGGGTGACGACGACTTTTGGTGGAGCTTTTGCCAGTGAAGCGAGCGAAGCGCGGCGCTTGCGCCGCGCGAAACGAACGGGTGAAACCCGTGAGTGTGCGAGCGAAACGCAGCAAAAGGTCCCGGCGTGATAAGCCCACCGCCGTTGGCCTGCTTGGCTACCCTCGCACAGAAGCGCACTCGGTGGTTGTTCCGGGGTGAGGATGTGCGTTTCGGTGTGTCGGTGGGGTCTGACCTCGAGCCGCGACCTACCAGTCGACGCTCAACGTGCCGTCGCCGTGAGGATCGGGCGCGATCTCCTCGTCGGTCCGGCGGTCGACGACGTGGATACAGCCGTCGTCTTTCTTGGCCGGACAGACCTCCGCGGCGCGGACGTTGTGGTCCAGTTCGTCCTCGCCGATGAAGTACTCCTCGGGCTGGGCCATCCCGGAGGCGATCGACATCTCCCAGTTGTCGCTGACTTCGGCGCACTTGCCCGCGCCGAAGCATTTGTTGGCCTCGAAGATGATCTTGTAGGGCTTCTCGTCGACCGGGGGCGCGTCGCCGGAACCGACGTCGCTGGCCTGCTGGATACCGCCGTCATCGCTCATGTGTCCCCGTTCGAGCGAGCGGCCTTTCGCGTTACGGTTGGCGCGAGCGACGCGATCGATCCGGCCGTTGCACAACGGCGCGATCCGGGAGCGATTCGGCCGTTGGTCACCGTCACCCTGCCGCTCGAGATGTGAACCACCGTCCACATCGAGGTCCTCTCGAGAGTCGTCGGCCCTAGTCGTACGCGTCCCGCTGACCACGCTTTGACAGTTACTGATTCGGCGCTCTCAAATAGCATTGAACTGGTAGGTATCGTATTTCATAGCGCAGCTGGTAATTCGACGACGACGGTTCCGTCCGTCTCGTCTCGAAATCGGATGCCGGATCGGTGGCGTACAGCGTCGAGTCACGGGCCAGAACCGACGGAAAACGCGGTGTCATCGATGTTCCGCTCCCCTGAGAGGCCGGAGAACACTCGAGTTCCAGCCGTCGTCTCGCGTCGAAACGCGCTGCAAGCGGACGGAGACGGTCGTCTCTGGATCGAAAGCAGCGTGCTGCCAATCGCACTGCTCGTCGGGTTGGGTCGCGGTTTCGACCCGAGCGACGTGAGTACCGGTTCCCGTTCGTGGGGTCGGCGATCGGCTTCCTGTCCCCCGTTGTGAACGGGTAGCCGAGTCCGACTGCCATTGAATGCTCTCTTATAGAAACACTATATGAATGTGATATTTGTCCGACTACGGTCGGCGACGTAACCACAGCGACGCGCACGGTATCCGTTCTCGCTCACAAACTCGGTACCGGAAGCCGTCGCTGAGCGTCACGATCCCGATTACAAACATATGAGTGTAACACTCTGTCAGAACAGCGTCGCCTCGAGCGAACTGATTTCGGTCTCCAGCAGCCGTGCGATCTCCTCGATCGCCGACTCGTCGGTGGCCATTCGATACGTCGGGCCGCCGATCGAGAACGCCCCGAGGACCTCGCCGTCGGGGCTCGTTACGGCCGCGCCGACGGACCGATAGCCGGCGAGCAGTTCCTCGTCGTTGACCGCGTATCCGCGACGCCGGATCGCCTCGAGTTCGTCGAACAGGTCGGACTCGTCGGTGACGGTGTGGTCGGTCGTCGCCGGGAGCCCCCACCGACCGAGGATCTCGCGGACGCGCGATTCGGACAGCGACGCCAGCAGGGCCTTTCCGGAGGCGCAGTTGTGCATGTAGAACCGGTTGCCCGCCCGGAACGGACTGGACTCCGACAGGCCTCGCCGGGACGGCTCTCCGATCGCGTACTCGAGGGAGTACGCGCGGCCGTTCTCCTCGACGATGAAGTCGGCCTCGTGGCCGGTCGTCTTGGCGAGGGTGTAGACGTGCCGCCGCGCCGTCGCGTACAGCGGGTTTCGTTCGCGTGCGTGTTCGCCGAACGAGAGAAACTCGAGGCCGACGTGGACGGTATCGCCGTCCCGGACGAGAAACCCCTCGTCGATCAGCGTATGGAGGTGGTTGTGGACGGTGCTTTTCGCCAGCTCGAGGCGGTCGGCCAGTTCGCTCAGCGTGGCACCGTCGCTGTCGCGGACCGCGCGAACGAGTGCGAGCGACGTTTGCGTCGTCTTGACCGGTCGGGGGCGATCGTCGGTCATCGTTCGACGCCGTCGTGTCGTCCGTGCATAGTCGTTCGGAATGCGTGAATCGATTTCTGTAACGTTCGTTGAACATCCAGTTTATATCTGGATGTTCAATAGTGTAATATGGGTGTTCGGGAATCCGTGCCCACCGTCTATATATGCGTACTATTACCACGACCGTTCGGTCGGCGTCGGTGGCCGTGACGCGGCGCTCGTCGATGACTGTCCGTTCGAAACGCGTGAACGGTTGGCGACGAAGAGGGTTCGATCGAGCGAGTCCGTCCGTTGGACGCCGCGTGGGTTCGGCGTCGATCGCTCGCTGTTCACGCGTTCGGAACGAGTCCCCCGTCGACGACAGCGGACGGGTCCACGCTGTTGTCCGGTTTCGGATGGGAACCCGGTCGGTCGGCGCTAATCGGCGCCGCAGTGGTTCGTCCACCCGCAGTGCTGGCACCACTCGGCCGGCGCGTCGGTCGGTCGCCCACAGAGCGGACAGTTCGCCTCAGTCATCGTCGGTCGTAATGTCTGCGGACAGTCCCTGGGCCATCTCGATGTCTTTCGAGTTGTTCAGCGTCCAGGCGGTGCGCTCGGTGACGGCCTCGATCACTTCGCGCCCGCTCGGGTAGCCGTTCCCGGACTTGTTGACGCCGCCGAATGGCAGGTGAACCTCCGCGCCGATACACGGCAGGTTCCCGTACGCGAGTCCGACCTCGGCGTTGTCGCGGTAGTAGTTGATCTCGCGGTAGTCCTCGGAGATGATCGCTCCCGCGAGCCCGTACTCGGTGTCGTTGTGGATCTCGACGCCGTCCTCGATGTCACCCGAGTACGTCATGAGCGCGACGTGGGGGCCGAAGACCTCCTCTTGTGTACACCGGAGGTCGGCCTCTGGGTCGGCCTCGTAGACGAACGGGCCGATCCAGTGGCCGTCCTCGTGGCCGTCGGGCACCTCCGCGTCGTCCAGTTCGTCGCGGTCGACGAGGACGTTCACGTCCTCGCTTCGCGCGAGTTCGTTGTACTCGAGGACCTTCTCCTTGTGCTCGCCCTCGACGAGCGGTCCCATGAAGGTGTCCTCGGCCAGCGGATCGCCGACCGCGATGTTCTCGGCTACCTCGACGAACCGTTCCTTGAACTCGTCGTAGACGTCCTCGTGGACGATCAGCCGTTCGGCGGAGACACAGCGCTGACCGGTGGTCTTGAACGAACTCATGACCGCCGAGTGAACGGCCGTATCGAGGTCGGCCTCGTCGCTGATGACGACGGCGTTCTTGCCGCCCATCTCGCAGGCCGCGAGCTTGCCGGGCTGTTCGGCGACGGTCTTGGCGACTTCCTGACCGACCTCGGCCGAGCCGGTAAAGAGGACGGTGTCGACGCGCGGGTCGTCGACGATCGAGGCCCCGGCGTCGCCGAAGCCCTGCACCATGTTGAACACCCCGTCGGGGATGCCGCTCTCCTCGAACATCTCGGCGATGATCTGGCCGCACCACGGGGTCTGCTCGGCGGGCTTCCAGACGACAGTGTTGCCCTCGACCAGCGAGACGGCCATGTGCCAGAACGGGATCGCGACGGGGAAGTTCCAGGGCGTGATACAGCCGACGACGCCCCGAGGCTTGCGCCGCATGTACGCGTCCTTGCTCCCGATTTCGGAGGGGACGACGTCACCGTGTGGGTGCCGGGCGTTGCCCGCGGCCCACTCGACCATGTGTGCGGCCTCGACGACGTCGGCTTTCCCCTCGGAAATTTCCTTGCCACACTCCTTGGTGACGATCTCCCCGAGTTCGTCCGTTCGCTCGCGCAGTTCGTGGTAGATGTCCCAGAGGAACTCCGCGCGGTCGATGTACGACAGGTCGCGCCACTCTTCCTGTGCCGCCTCCGCGGCCTCGAGGGCGCGATCGACGTCGGCCTCCGTTCCGCGGTGGAAGGTTCGTAGCGTCTCGCCGGTCGCAGGGTTCTCGCTCGCGAAGGTTTCCTCGCCCTCGCCGTCCGTCCATTCGCCGTCGATGTAGTGTCGGTCGGGTCGGTCTGTCGTCTGCTGGCTCATACGGTACGGATGACGGATCACGGCGGAATAACCACGGCCTCCCATGGTCGGGCTCTGCTCCCGACGACGATCGCCGACGGAGACCCCCGCTCGCTCCCCGCTTTGACTATCCGCTCGAGACGGGCACAGTGCGAGTCCGCGATCGGACCGTGGTATCGATATTCAGTATGTTTATGGTCCTCACGGCAAACTGTTCGAGTAGAACCGATCCATGAGCAGCACGAGTTCGACCACGACCACGACAGGGACGGCCGACGGGACGCGACTTACGCTCGAGATTTGGCATCCGGACTGCTGGGGCCTGCAGGCGACCGAGGCGGTCGACGCCGGCCTGCTCGTCCACACCGTCCATCGAACCGTCGAGGAGGCGGTCAAGGGTCACTTCACCGTCTACGCCGACACGACGGCACAACTCGACGAGTTCGTCGCGTTCGCGGACGAGTCCCCGCTGACGCACTCGACGGTCGAACTCGGACAGCGACCCACGACGGCACCGAACCCGGGGAACGCCACGCGCGAACTGTTCGTCGAGTACGAGCCCGAACACAGCATCAGCGACACGCTCGTCTCGCATGGCTTCATCCACGACGCGTCGGTGCGCGTCGAGGGCGGCGTCGAACACTGGCCGGTCTTCGTCGCCGGCGGCCGCGACGAGATCCGGCAGCGACTCGAGGCCATCCGGGCCGAGACGGACGCGGAGATTTCGATCAGTCGGGTCGCCACGCCCGACGGCGGTTCGTCGGAGACCGCCGACCGGACTGATCGCCTCACGCCGCGCCAGCGCGAGGCGTTCGAACTCGCGTGCGAGCGGAACTACTACGCGTGGCCCCGCGAGATCAGCACGCGCGAACTCGCGGACGAACTCGGCGTCTCGAAGACGACGCTGCTCGAACACCTCCGGACGGCCGAAGCGAAACTGCTCAACCCCGACGGCGTCTGACCGAACTGTGAGTCTCTCACCGACGCGGCACGGTGACTGATCGCGTTCGCGTCGAACGTCCGATCGTTCCGTTTTGGGGTGCTCGCTATCAAAGGTGGCAATCCGGTATGTTTATGTGTGGGTGGTAAGCACACGTCACTATGCCCGAGAGTGGCTCAGTCGAATTGATCTGGTTATTCGGACCGTTCGTCCTGTACTTGGCAATGCTCGTCGTCTACTACGTCTGGGAAGGAAAGCGAGAGAAACGACTCCGAGAGCGCTACGAGGAGGCAAAGCATGGCCAGTGAGGGGTTGGCCGGCTCGGCCGGGAGTTGGGTACTCGGAACGTTTGCCGTCTATCTGCTCGTGCTCCTCGGTATCGGACTGTACTCCTCGCGGCTCATGGACTCCGTCGACGACTACGTCATCGGCGGCCGGAGCGTCGGCCCGGTCGTCACCGGCTTCTCCGAACGCGCCTCCGAGATGAGCGGCTGGCTCACGCTCGGCGTCCCGAGCGACGCGTTCGGGACCGGCGTGATGGCCTTCTACAACGGCCTCGGGATGATCCCCGCCGACCTGTTCGCGTGGGCCGGTATCGCCAAGCGCCTCCGGAAGTACACGGAGATCGTGAAAGCGGTCACGCTGCCGACTTTCTTCGAGACGCGTCTCCAGGACGACACCGGCTACGTCAAGGGCGTCTCCGCGTTCGTACTGATGCTCTTCGAAGGCGGATACGTCGGCGCACAGATCGTCGCCGCCGGGACGCTGCTGGAGGTCCTCACCGGCGTCTCGTCGCTTGTCGGGATCCTCGTCGGCGGCGTCATCGTCGTCGGCTACACCATGCTCGGCGGTTACTTCGCCGTCGCGTGGTCCGACTACGTGCAGGGCGCGATCATCCTGGCCGCGTTCATCGTCCTGCCGATCATCGCCTTTACCAACTACGGGCTTCCGTTCGGCGAACTCGCGTCCGCCGGGAGTTCGTACACGAGCGTCACGGCCGGCATGACCGGCTGGGCCGCGATCTTCGGGATCATCAGCTACGCCGCCATCGGGCTCGGCATCCCCGGGAACCCCCACGTGATGGTCCGGTTCATGGGGATCGACGAGGTCGAGAACATCCGTCTGGCCGCGCTGGTCGCCCAGCTGTTCATGTTCGTCCCTACATCGGCGCCGGCTTCGTCGGGCTGTACGCGCTGGTCGCCTTCGGTCAGGGCGGCATCGAGGACCCGAACAACGTCATGCCGTTGCTCACCCTCGAGTTCTTCCCCGGTGCGATCGCGGGGATCATTCTGGCGGCCGCCCTCGCCGCGATGATGTCCAGCGCGGACTCGCAACTGCTCGTCGCGACGAGCGCCATCGTCGAGGACGTCTACCACGGCTACGTCAACCCGGACGCGAGTCAGGAGCGGCTCGTTCGCTACTCCCAGTACGTCACGCTCGGGCTCGGCGCGGCGAGCGTCGCGTTCGCCTTCCTCGCACAGAACACGCCGATCTACACGCTCGTCCTCGACTACGCGTGGGGTGGCCTCGGCGCGGCCATCGGCCCGACGCTCATCGCGGCCGTGTGGTGGAAACGGGTCACCGCGACGGGCTCCGTCGCGAGCATGATCGTCGGCACCACGACGATGATCCTCTGGACGCAGCTATCGACCCTCCTCGAACTGGTCGGCCTCATGGGGACCATCGAGGGCTCGGCGTTTCTCACCGGGCTGGTCGGGGTCTACGGCCTCTTCCCCGCGTTCATCCTCTCGACGGTGACGCTCATCGTCGTCTCGCTGCTGACGACGCCGCCCGAGGGCGTCGACGACCACTTCGATTCCTTCAACAAACCGCTCTCGGCGCTCTCGAGCGCCGACGATCCGACCGGGACTCCCGACTACGTGACCGACGGCGGCCGCGACGTCGGTCCCAAGGCCGTCACGGAGACCGACAACATCCGCGCCCACGTGCGGGCCAGCGAGTACTGGGACGAGGGTGAGGAGTAAATGAGCGACGCGCGTCGACAGCCGGTCGAGCCCGCGACGCTCACGGGCGAGTCGCGCGAACGCGCGACCCTCACCGTCATCGAACCGACGGTGACGCGCGAGGACGTCGACTCGAGCGGTCGCGTCGGCGCGGTCGCGTACCCGTATCGGATCTACGACGCCGTCGCGACCATCGAACGACCGCTGCTTTCGGACCGCGACGTCGAGTACGTCGTCAGCGTCGACCGCTCTCGCCGGCTCGCGGTTCGGGCCGACGTGTTTCCCGAGACCGTCACGGAACCCGTCGACGACGTCCTCGTCGTCCCGTCCGAACTCTCCGACGCGCAGGTCCGCGACAAGGCCGAAAACGCGGTGTTCACGTGGACGCTCCGGAAAGTCGCCGTCGGCTCCGCGCCGGACCTGACCGTCGAACGGTCGGTCGACGCCCACAAGCTGTTCTGGATCGCGTCCCGACCCGACGGGGACGTCATCGTCGATAGCGTCCGCGGCACTGAGATGCCGCTGACGGACTGAGCAACGGGACGTCCGACCACGCCACGCCCGCGCGGCGCTCGTCGCCGACGAACCCGGCCGGCCGAGAGCCGAGCACCGATCCCGGCCGCCGGTTCGTCACGTAAACGTCTCGCATCCGCGTCTATTTCTGAACGTTGGTATTTACCGGTCGTGGCGGCCGAACCAGCGAGACGCGGCGGCCGATCGCGAATCACCCGTGAGGCCGGTGCTGAGAGCGTGAACCTGCACTGTCTCCCTCGAACGACGTTCCGTTCGATTGCTCGGGGTGCAGACGAAAGCCGGAGGCCGCATCTCGGAACGGACTGAATAGCTACCGTCTCTCTCCGATCAGCCCTCGAGAGACCTGTTTTCCCCCGACTGAACGGTCCGCTTTCGATGAACGGGCGGAACACATCGGTCGAGTCGATATCTGCCTCCGTCGGACACCGCCGAACGATCTGTGAGCTCCAGAAATGAAATATACATGGTAGTATGACGGAACCATCTCTCAGCGTATGGGTCTGGTGATGGCTGGTTGCCAAACGCTCGCCTCGCCTCGTTCGGGCGGCACTGGCCGTCGAACGCGACCGAGTTCGCTCGTCGGTGACGAACCGCTCGGGAACCCCGACCGTTCTCGAAGCGGGACTCGGCTACGTCGGGACGTCCGCCGCTTTCGGCTCCGGCAGGTCGTAGGTGACGTCGGTCAGCTCACTCGAGACGCGCCAGAGCCGTCGAGCGGTGTCTTCGTCGTAGGAGCGGTCCGAGGAGGCCTGGCGTTCGGGCGTGCCGCGCATGTTCATGAGGCCGCCGGGGCCGTAGTAGGCACCGCCCTCGGCCTCGGGCGCGGTGGCGGCGTACAGGGTCGGGAGCGCACCCATCGCGGCCGATTGAGCCGCGACGGTGTTCAGCACCGTCATCGCGGCCTTGCGGAGCCGGCTGCCGCTCTGTTCGGGGCCGCGCAGCTGTAACTGGGTGTTCGCGTAGCCGGGATGGACCGCCACGCTCGCCGCGTTCGCGTCGGCGGTGAGCAGCCGGCGCTCGAGTTCGTAGGCAAAGAGGACATTCGCCAGCTTCGACTGGGCGTAGGCGTCCCACTTGTCGTAGTCGTCCTCGTGCTGGAGGTCGTCGAAGTCGATCCGGCCGCGCTCGTGGACGCCGCTCGAGACGGTGACGATCCGCGAGTCGGGCTCTTCGTGGATGTGAAGGTTCTCGAGCAAGAGCCCGGTCAGCGCGAAGTGACCGAGGTGGTTGACGCCGAACTGGGTCTCGAAGCCGTCCGCGGTCTCCGAGCGCGGGATCGCCATGACCCCGGCGTTGTTGACGAGGACGTCGATCTCCGCCTCGAGTCGGGCCGCGAAGTCGCGAACGGACGCGAGATCGCCCAGGTCGCAGGCCTCGACGCGGAGGTCGGCACCGGGGATCTCCCCGCGGATATCGTCGGCCGCGTCCGCGCCGCGTTCGGCGCTGCGACAGGCCATGATCACCCTCGCACCGTTGCGCGCGAGTTCGCGCGTGGCCTCGAGACCGATGCCGCTGTTCGCGCCGGTGATGACGATCGTCCGTCCGCTCTGGTCGGGGATGTCGTCGGCTGTCCAGCCCATGGTGGTCGTACGGGCTGGCGGCCCTAAAACGGACGCGTCGGTCACGCTTCGATTCCGTGCGATGTCTACGTCGTGCGTGCAGTCACATCGCCCGGCCGAACGGCTCGAGCCGGCTTACTCGTAGTCGACGGAGACCGACTCGAGGACGACCTCTTCCTGGGGCTGGTCGTTGGCGTCGGTCTCGACGCTACCGATCTCGTGGACGACGTCCATGCCGTCGGTGACCTCGCCGAACACGGCGTGGCGGTCGTCGAGGTGAGGCTGGGCGTCGAGCGTGATGAAGAACTGCGAGCCGTTGGTGTCGGGCCCGGAGTTGGCCATGCTCAGGATGCCGGCGTCGTCGTGGCGCAGTTCGTCGTGGAACTCGTCGTCGAACTGGTAGCCGGGACCGCCGCGGCCGGTCTCGGTCGGGTCGCCGCCCTGGATCATGAAGCCCTCGATGACGCGGTGAAAGGCCACGTCGTCGTACAGGGGCTCGCCGTCGATTTCTTCGCCCGTCTCGGGGTCTTCCCAGGTCTTGCCGCCGGTCGCGAGGCCGACGAAGTTGTCGACGGTCCGGGGGGCCCGCTCGTCGTAGAGTTCGACCTCGATGTCGCCGCGGTTCGTGTGCAGGGTGGCAGTAACGTCTCCCATACCGTCCGCGACGGCGGGCCGAGTGAAAACGGTAGTGGTCTCGATGCGACGGAGACGATTTCGACACCGCCGTGACTGTCTCGAGCGACGAGGGCCGGCCGCAGTTACATACCGTCGGCCGTGGAACGACCGATATGACTGACGGCGCGCACACGGCTGAACGGGTGACGCTCGCGCGGCTCCCGTCGGGCGTCGACCTGACGACGACGGTCCACACCTATCGCGGCGCGACACCGGGGCCGACGCTGTACGTCCAGGCGGCCCAGCACGGCCGCGAGATCAACGGCACCGAAGTCCTCCGGCGGTTCCACGAGCGACTCCCCCTCGAGTCGCTGTCCGGAACCGTGATCGCGGTCCCCGTCGCGAACCCGCTGACGTTCGACCGCGTTTCCTACACCACGCCGGAGCCACTCGACGGCGTCCATCCGAACATGAACCGGATCTGGCCGGGCGACGCGGCCGGCACCCTCCACCAGCGGATGGCCGCTCGCCTCTGGGAGTACGTCACGGTGGCCGACGCCGTCGTCGACCTCCACACCGGGAGTCCCGACATGCTCCCCCACGTCGTCTACCGGGCGGGCGACGAGCGCTCCCGCGGCCTCGCGGCGGCGTTCGGTACCGATCTCCTGCTGGCCGAGGGGGCCGGCGAGGACGTTCCCGACGAGTGGCACCGGCGGGGCTTCGCCGGCAAACTTCGGCTCGCCGCCGCGGACGCGGGGATCCCCGCAATCACGCCCGAACTCGCCCACAACAAACGGATCACCGAGGACGTCGTCGAGACGGGCGTGACGGGGCTGGTGGACGTCTGTCGACACCTCGATGTCCTCCCCGGTGCGGTCCCCGAGCGCGACCAGCGGAGCGCCCGCAACCACCTCGGGCAGGTCTCCGCGGCCGACGCCGGACTCTTCCGGCCGACGCCCGGGCTCGCCGTCGGCGACGAGGTCGCCGAGGGTGCGCCGATCGGGACGGTGTACGACCCGACGACCTACGACGCGCTTCAGGAGGCCCGTACGGACCGTGGCGGACTCCTCTACGCGCTCACGCGCGAGGCGACGGTGACCGCGGGCGATCAACTCGCGAGCGTGGCACTGGCCCGCGAGGCGTAGTCAGCAGGTCGAGAACCCGCCGTCGACGACCAGCCCGTGGCCGCTGACGAACGAGGCCTCGTCGCTGGCCAGAAAGAGGATCGCGTTCGCGATCTCCTCGGGCTTGCCCAGCCGCTTGAGCGGGTAGTCCTCGATCATCTCCGCTCTGGCGTCCTCGGGGTCGTCCTGCTGTTCGAGAAAACCCTCGAGCATCTGGGTCTCGGTGAAGCCGGGACAGACGGCGTTCGCGCGGACGCCGTAGGGGCCGGCCTCGGCCGCGACCGTCCGGGTCATGTTCAACACGGCGGCCTTGGTCGTCGAGTAGGCCGCCTGTTTGGGGAGGCCGAGGATGCTCGCCAGCGAGCCGATGTTGACGATCGAGCCGTGGCCCTGATCTTTCATGTGGGGCAAGGCGGCCGAACAGCCGTTCCAGACGCCCTTGATGTTGATGTCGATCACGAAGTCCCGAACCTCGTCGTCGAGGTCCTCGAGGCTCCCGCCGGGGTGGCCGGTGCCGGCGTTGTTGACCATGACGTCGATGCCGTACTCTTCGGCGACGGTGTCGACGACGTCGTGAAACGCCTCGCTGTCGGTGACGTCGAGTTCGGCGAACTCGGCCTCGCCGCCGGCCGCCTCGATGCGCTCGACGGTCTCCTCCCCGCCCTCGATATCGACGTCCGTGACGATGACGCGCGCTCCTTCCTCGGCGCACCGCTTGGCGGTCGACCGACCGATCCCAGACGCCGCGCCCGTGATAACTACTGTCTTGTCTTCGAGTCGCATACGGTCCGTATCGGACGGCCACTACATAAATTCGTTCATGGTTTGCCGTCGATATCCTGCCGATGTTCATCGAATTCGACTGGCACGCAAACAGTGTAATCGACCGCTCGAGTCCGTCCGGTCACTCGCGGCGCGTCCGGTCGGCACGACCGACAAATTACATGTGAAATTCGATAGCACAGCAAACTACTTTGAAAGCGTATTGCTCTAGCCGTCTCGGACTGCGGCCGTTCGATCGGGCCCCGACCGGCGATCCGGTAGCTGTACAACCGCGTTCGTGAGACCGCCGTTGGCCGTGGTCGTCCGCGTTCCCGGTGAGAAAACGGCGTGTACAGGACTGAACCGCTGCTCGAGCGCCTGCCCCCGCTCTCGTTCTCGACCGTTCCGGCGAAGCGGCGTCGCGTCTTCGATGCAGCGACCGTTCGGGACGAGTCGCGAGCGACAGCGGTTTCGTTCGCGTCCGTCGCTCGAGGACGCCAACCTACCAGCTAGAAGGGATTCTTTGTATATTGTTAGTTCGGGGGGAAGGAGGGGGATTCGAATTCCCACACAGTGGGATCGCCGAACCCATCGTTCGTCAGTCGTCGTCAACTGCTTCCCGGCCGGAGACGGATGCCGCGGCGATCGCCGCTCGCTCCGCGATTGGCTATACAATCATACGATTGTAAATCAGTATCAGCGCGGTGATCGGTTTCCGGGCCGCCCACAGGTACGGGGTCCGATCGGCGGCCGTCTCACCTCGCCGAGTCGTGTTCGGCCTGACTGAACGGCTACGAGAACATCACGTTCACTTCGATCGTGTTCGCCGTCGACAGCAACCGGTCACGCAGGTCGTTTTCCTCCCACTCGTTCTCGAGGCGGTGTTGCGGGCCGGCGACGGTGACCGCCCCGTAGACGGTGCCGTCGTTGTCCAGGATCGGCGCGCCGATCGCGCTGATTCCCCGGAGGTACTCCCCGTTGTTGTACGCCACGCCAGCCTCGCGGATGTCGGCAAGTTCGTCGTAGAGGGTTTCTCGATCGGTAATCGTGTTCTCGGAGAACGCCGGGAGTCCCCACTGTTCGATGACGTCCTCGACTCGCTCCTCGTCGAAGTGAGCGAGCATCGCCTTGCCGCCGGCCGAGCTGTGGAGGTAGGTGTGGGTCCCGATGTCGATGTCGCTGGTAAAGGAACGCGTCCCCTCGCTGACGTTAATGACCGTTCCGAGCCCGTTCTGGTGTGTCGAACAGAGGACGCGCTCGCCGACCTGCGCCGACAGTTCGTCGATCGGCGCGTCGGCGGCCTCGTACAGCGGCTCGGCGTGTTTGACGTGTTCGCCGAACGAGAGAAACCGGAGACTCAGCCGGTATTCGTCGCCTTCCTGGACGACGTACCCCTTCGACCGCAGCGTCGTCAGATGGGCGTGTACCGTACTCTTTGCCAGCCCCGTTCGCTCGGTGAGTTCGGTGACGCCGGCCCCTTCGGCCTGCCACAGCGCCTCGAGGATATCGAGGGTCTTCACCACTGCATCGACCCGATTCCCGCCGTCCGCGTCCGGTGTTGTCATACGTCATGTTCAACGATGAGAGACAAAACCGTTCCGCTCTGCTGAACGCCAGTTGCGAGCGAAAAAATCGATCCGGGTTCGAATCACCGTCCTGTCGGCGTTGACACGGCGGATTCGGGGCACCTCCCGCCGAATATGGCGACTGAAAACAAGTGCCATGGTAACGTTTATGTAGGCCCTCATGTGACGTAGATTATGGACTTCAGCGAACCGTCCGAAGCCGTCCAGATAAAGAAGGCACTCGACGAGTTCATCGATCAGGAGGTCGCCCCGCTCGAGAACGAGTACGATCAGTTCCTCGGCGCGGACTACGAGAAGGAGATCGTCGACGACGAGCATCGGCAGGTCCCCGAGTACCGCAACATCGTCGAGGAGATCCGCCAGAAATCCGTCGAGGCGGGTTTTTACGGCATGACGATGCCCGAGGAGGTCGGCGGCGGCGACGTCGACATCCTCACTCGCGCCATCGTCGGCGAACACATGTCCAACCGGCCGCCGGGCTTTCACAGCGCCATCTTCGGCGGCGCGGGCGGGCCGACGCCGATCCTGCTGAACTGCGACGAGCGCCAGCGCGAGGAGTATCTGGAGCCGCTGATGGACGGCGAGATCACGACCTGTTTCGCGCTGACCGAGCCGGGACACGGCAGCGACGCCCATCACATGGACACCCGCGCCGAGAAGGACGGCGACGAGTGGGTCATCAACGGCCAGAAGGTCTACATCACGAACGCACCCTACGCCGACTTCGCGATGGTCTTTGCCCGGACCAGCGGCGACGACGGCGATCTCAGCGGGATCACCTGCTTCCTCGTCGACAAGGAGACGCCCGGCTTCGAGGTCGGGAAGATCCACCGCGCGATGGGGATGACGCCCGGGACCCACGCCGAACTCCACTTCGACGACTGCCGCGTCGGCGAGGAGCAGGTGCTGGGCGAGGTCGACGCCGGGTTCCAGTCCGCGATGGACTGGATCGGCGGCGGCCGGATCAACATCGCCGCCGGCGCGGTCGGGACGGCCGAGTTCCTGCTGGACATGTCCCTCGAGTACGCTCGCGACCGGGAGACGTTCGGCAAGCCGATCGGTCACCGGCAGGGAATCTCGTTCCAACTGGCCGAACTCGCGACCGACATCGAACAGGTCCGCCAGCTCTACCGTTACGCTGCCTGGAAGATGGACAACGGCGAGCGCGCTCGGAAAGAGGAGTCGATGGCGAAGCTCCGCGGCGCGAAGTTGGCCAACGATGCGGCCGACATCGCGATGCAGGTCCACGGCGGGGCCGGCTTCATGAAGGACCTGCCGATCGAACGTAACTACCGCTCGGCGCGGGTCTTCCGCATCTTCGAGGGGACCGACGAGATTCAAAAGCGGACGATCGCCCGCGAACTCATCTGAACCGATGGGTGAGTCGACGGAGCGGGACACACGCGCCGCTGGGCAGGTGTCGCGCATCGACTTCGACATCGAGTGGCCGCCGAAACACGCCGCGGCCTACCTCATCGAGGGGCCCGAACCGATCCTGATCGACACCGGGGACCCCGAGGAACGGGCCGAAGCGACGATCCGCGAGGGGCTGGCCGCGACGGGGTACGACCTCGCGGACGTCGCGGCGGTCGTCGTTACCCACCCTCACAGCGATCACATCGGGCAGGTCCCGCTGTTGCGCGAGGCCGGCGCGACCGTCTACGCCCCCCGGCCCGTCCTCGAGCAACTCGAGCGCGAGCCGGCCGACCTCGCCGCGGGGGTCCGCGAGATCGGCCGGTCGGCGGGCTACCACGGCGAGGCCATCGAGCGCGAGACCGAACGCGCGAAATCGTCGCTCGAGCGCAATCGCCGACTGCTCGAGCCCGAGGCGGCGGTGCCGTTCGCGTTCGACGAGTCGGTCACCGTCGCGGGCCGGGAGTTCGACCCGATCCACACGCCCGGCCATCAGGTCCACCACGCCAGCTTGGCGACCGAGGTCAACGGCGAGCGCGTCCTCTTCTCGGGGGACGCGCTCATCGAGCCGTTCCGTCCGGGCGCGATCAACGTCGGCCTCGATTACGGTGCCTACGACGCCGTCGACGACTTCCACCGCGCGATGGACCGACTCGAGGGCCGCGCGGTCGATCGGGTCTTCCCCGGGCACGGTCCGGTATTTACTGACTACGAGGGGACCATCGAGAGTACGCGGTCGGCCCTGGAGTCGCTCACGGCCGAAACCCTCGAGGCGGTCAGCGCTGTCGGCCCGGCGACGCCCTTAGAGATCACCCGGCATCGCAGCGGCGAGGTCCGGCATCCCGCCCAGTTGCTCGACACGCTCGGGGCGCTTGGCACGCTCGAGGGCCGGGACAGAATCGAGTACGAGGACCGCGACGGCGCTCGCTACTACTCGTTCAGGAAGGCCTCGCCGTGATCGAGCGGGAGAACGACCCGGTCGGCGATCCCCCCGTAGACCGCCCGCGCCTCCGCGAGTAGTTCCTCGGGCGGCGCTTCGATCGCGAACGTCGCGATCATCTCGTCGGTCACGAGGTCGGCCATCTCTTCCCACTCGCCGTCTTTGGAGAGGTCGTGTAGCTCCTCGCCGACGGACTTCCAGCCGTGGTGTTCGAGGACGTCGTGATAGGTTCGGGTGCTGCCGTAGAAGGCGATGCGTCGGCGCACCTCCCGGCGGGACCGCTCGCGTTCGTCCTCGGTCTCGCCCGTCACGACGAAGGGGCTCGCGGAGAGGGCGACGTCCTCGAGCGACCGCTCCCCGCGATCGGCCCCCTCGGCGACGGTCGGCGCGATGACATCGTCGGTGTAGCCGGGGGTGTTGAAGACGTGCATGTCCAGTCCGTCGCAGAGCTCGCCCGCGAGCCGGATGTTGTACTCGTTGACGCCGGCGATGTAGATGGGCATGTCGGGGTGGTCGATCGGCCCCGGATTGAAGTTGTCCGTCATGAGCGAGAACGAGTAGTGGTCGCCCTCGTAGTCGAGGTCTGCCTCGCCCTGGAACACGTCGAAGATGTGTCGCAACGACTCGACGACCTCGCGTAGTCGCGGGCCGGGCGACTCCCAGTCGACGCTGAAGCGGCGTTCGTTGTGGCCTTTGACCTGCGTGCCGAGGCCGAGAACGAACCGGCCGTCGGTGTACTGTGCGAGGTCCCAGGCGGTGTAGGCCAGCGCCATCGGGCTGCGGGTGAACGAGAGCGCGATTCGCGTCCCCTGCTGGATCTCCTCGGTTCGGTTGGCGATCACCGGGTGCGGTAGGAACGCGTCGTTGTCCATCTCGGGCGTCCAGACGCCGTCGAACCCGAGTTCCTCGGCGCGGGCGGCGGCCTCGCCCGAATCGTTCGCCAGCTTCGGTACCATCGCGTCGATGCGAAGGTCTGACATACACGATGGTCGACGGGTCGACCCTTCAATCTATGGACGGGTGCGGCCGCGAGCGGAGTGGAAAAATCAGACGACGCGGTTCTCGAGCGCCTCGCCGTCGCGGAACCGATCGTAGTTCCGCAGGAAGACGTCGGCACACCGCTCCCAGTAGTGGGGCGTGCTGCCGGCCATATGCGGCGTCACGAGGACGTCGTCGCGGTCCCACAGCGGCGATTCCTCGGGGAGGGGTTCCTCCTCGAAGACGTCCAGCGCGGCCCCGCCGAGATCACCGGTCTCGAGGGCGTCGACCAGCGCGGCCTGATCGACGACCTGCCCGCGGGCGATGTTGACCAGCACGGCGTCCTCCGGCAGCGTCGCGAGCGCCTCGGCGTCGATCAGTCCTCGCGTCTCGTCGGTCAGCGGACAGGCGATCACGAGGTAATCGCTCTCGGCGAGGACCGACTCGAGCCCGTCGGGACCGTAAATCTCGTCGACGCTCTCGGGCGCGTCGGTCGGGTCCCGCTTCGTCCCGATCACGCGGGCGTCGAATGTCTGGCAGTAGTCGGCCACGTTCGAGCCGATCGCGCCGACGCCGACGATCCCGACGGTTCGGTCGCCGAGTTCGCCGCCCATGTAGCGCTCCCACTCGCGGTCGTCCTGCTGGGCGATCGCGCGGTCGAAGCCGCGCTCGAAGTGCAACAGATAGCCCAGGACCTGCTGGCCGATCGGCTTCGCGTGGATCCCCGAGACGTTCGTCAGCGCCACGCCGCGGTCGGCCAGCGCGTCGTGATCGAAGCGATCGGTCCCGGCGCTCAGTGCCTGTACCCACTCGAGCCCGTCGGCCGCCTCGAGAACCTCGTCGGGGAGCCGGTGGGTGAGGAGGACCTCGGCATCGGCGACCGCTGCCGGGAGGTCGGCCTCGTCCTCGACGTGTTCGAGGTCGATCCCCGGGCGTCGCTCGCGGATCTCGGCGGTGACCAGCGGTCCGCCGCCCGCGAGGACGTGCGGGGAGACGACGACGCGCACGAGTTACCGGTCCTCCGTCCCCTCGTCGTCCTCGGCGCCGTCCCGCTCCTCGAGCTTGTACTTCTGGATCTTGCCGCTGGTCGTCCGGGGCAGCTCCTCGATGAACTCGACCTCGCGGGGGTGTTTGTAGGAGGCGACGTTGTCGAGGAAGTACTCCTTGATCTCCTCGCTCGTGACGTCCGCGCCGGGTTCGACGCCCGGCGCGGTGACGACGTAGGCCTTCGGCACCTCGTTGCGCCGCTCGTCCGGAATCCCGACGACGGCGCCCTCGGCGACGGCCTCGTGTTCGGCCAGCAACTCCTCGAGTTCGCTGGGATAGATGTTGTAGCCGGCCGAGTTGATCATGTGTTTCTTCCGGTCGACGATCTCGTAGTAGTTGTCCTCGTCCCGGCGGGCGATGTCGCCGGTGCGGAACCAGCCGTCCTCGGTGAACGCTTCCTCGGTCGCCTCCGGCATCCCGTGGTAGCCTTTCATCACCTGCGGGCCGCGGACGAGGAGTTCCCCTTCCTCGCCGATGGGGACCGTCTCCCCGCTCGAGTCGACGATCTTGGCCTCCGTCATGCGGGTCGGCTGGCCGATCGTCCCGTGCCGCAGGCCGAACGTCGAGTTGTTCTGGGAGTGTGTCGCGCCGTTGGTCTCGGTCAGCCCGTACCCCTCGCTCATCTCGACGCCGGCGGTCTCCTCGAACTCCTCCTGGACCGCGACGGACATCTTCGCGCCGCCCTCGCCGGCCGACTCGAGGCTGGTCAGGTCGTACTCGCCGAAGTCGTCGCTGTTGATCATGTCGACGTACATCGCGGTGACGCCAACGTAGTGGGTGATCTCCTCCTCCTCGATCAGCTTCATCGCGGCGTCGCCGTCCCAGTTGGCCGCGCTGCGGAGGTAGACGCTGCCCCCGCGCACCAGCGGCTGCCAGGCGGTGTGGGTGAAGCCGGTGATGTGATAGAGCGGCAGCCAGACGAGGCTCCTGACGGCCTCGCCCTCGAGCGCCTGTTCCTGTGCAAGAACGGAGAACGTCTGGGCGCGGAAGTTCCGGTGGGTCAACTGGACGCCCTTCGGTTTCCCGGTCGTCCCCGAGGTGTACGGCAACAGTGCCACGTCGTCGTCGGCCCGCTCGACGAACCGCTCTTCGCCGCGGACGTCCGCGAAGGGGCGGACGTCCTCGCCCTCGCCGTCGACCGAGATCACGACCGGGTCCCAGTCGATCGCCTCGAGGGCCTCCTCGAGGTGGGGCTCTAAGGCCTCATGAGTGAGAACGGCCGCGGCCTCGGTATCCTCGAGCTGGTAGGTCAGTTCGCGTTTGCGGTACTGGGGATTGACCGGCGAGACGATCACGCCGGCCTTGAACGCGCCGAGCGCGCCGATCAGGTACGGCGGGCAGTTCGGCAGGTACTGGAGCATGACATCGCCCGGCTCGAGCCCGAGATCGGCCAGCCCGCCGGCGAAGCGTGCGCTCTCGGCCCTGAGGTCGTCGTGGGTCAGCGTCGTCCCGTGGTACTCGATCGCCTGCGCGTCGCCGTGTAACCGAGCGGTCTCGTCGTGGAGTCGCGCGACGTTCCCTTCCCTTGCACTCTCGGTAACGCTTGCCAAATCCATGCCATATGGTATCACGGAGTAATATAAAATAGTATCTATCAGTCGCGGGGACCCGCGCCGGGGTCCGGTTCTGCGATGGCGCGCGGTTCGATAGTTCACGTCCCGTGTTATCGCCCACCACAACTTATTTGCGTTCGCTCGAGATATCGGGAGACGATGATACGACCGGTACGACGGAGGAATACCCGTGGCTGAACCGATCCTCGCGGGCGTCGCCGAGAGCGACCTCGGCGAGACGCCCGACCGGAACTGGCTGGACAACGCCGCCGTTGCGACGGTGCGAGCCCTCGAGGACGCCGGCTGTACGCTCGCGGAGGTCGACGGCGTCGCGGTCGCCGGCGGCGACGACTACATGCCTGCGCTGGTGCTGTCGGAGTACCTCGATCTCGACGAGCCCTCGTTTCTCGAGGGGACCGAGATCGGCGGCTCGTCGTTCGAGCACTTCTGTGGCCACGTCCGCGACGCGATGGCCCGCGACGAGGCCGACGTGGTGGTCGTCGCCTACGGCTCGACGAGCAAGACCGGTCCGGGCAGGGACCAGTCGCTCGAGGAGACCCACCCGATCGACGGCTTCGTCCGACCGACGGGGCTGTTCCGGCCGCCGGGGGCCTACGCGATGGCCGCGCGCCGACACATGCACGAGTACGGCACCACCGAGGAACAGCTCGCGGAGGTCGCGGTCGCGACCCGCGAGTGGGCGTCGATGAACCCCAAGGCCGCCCAGCGGGAGCCGATCTCCGTCGAGGACGTCCTCGAGTCCCGCGAGATCGCCGAGCCGTTCAACCTGCTCGACTGCTGTCTCGTCTCGGACGGCGGCGGCGCGGTCGTCCTCGTGAGCGAGGAGAAAGCGGCCGAACTCGGCGTGCCGGAGATCGCCGTCGCGGGCGTGGCGTCGACGAGTACCCACCGCCAGGACATCAGCGAGATGCCCGACATGACGACCACGGGGGCGGCGGTAACGGGGCCGAAGGCCTTCGACCAAGCCGGGATTACCCACGACGACGTCGACGTCGCCGAGATTTACGACTCGTTTACCTACACCGCCCTCGTGACCCTCGAGGATCTGGGCTTCTGCGAGAAGGGCGAGGGCGGCGAGTTCGTCTCGGGCGGCACCACCGCGCCGGGTGGCGAGTTACCGATGAACACGCAGGGCGGCGGCCTGTCGTACTGTCACCCCGGTCACTTCGGTGTCTTCGTCCTCATCGAGGCCGCGCGCCAACTCCGCGGTGACTACGAGGGCGACCGCCAGGTCGACGACGCCGAGGTCGCCGTCGCCCACGGTACTGGGGGGTTACTCTCCTCGAGTAGCACCGTCGTCCTCCGGAGGGAATCATGACGGGACACGTCGAGGACCGCCGCGAGGACTGGGAGGGGCCGGTGCCGGTCCCGACCGGCGCGACGGCCCCGTTCTGGGACGGAACGCTCGAGGGCGAACTGCGCTATCAGGAATGCGAGTGCGGCCACCGCCAGCTGTACCCGCGGGCGGTCTGTACCGCCTGCGGGGCCGAGGACCCGCCGTTCGAAGCGAGCGAGGGCGTCGGGACGATCTACACCTACACCGTCTGTCACGTCCCCGGCGAACCCGGCTTCGCCGAGCGGACGCCGTACGTCGTCGGCGCGATCGACCTCGCCGAGGGACCGCGCCTGCTCGCCCTGCTCGACGCTGAGCCCGACGACCTCGAGATCGGCGCGGCCGTCGGGGTGCGGTTCTGGCAGGTCTCAGAGGAAGCAGCGATTCCGGTGTTCGTACCGGAGTAAGAGTTCGAACGCGTCTTTTTTACTCGAGGTCGGCCGTCGCCGTCCCGGTCAGCAGCGTCTCGCCCTCGGTCGTCCGGGCCTCGAGCGCCGCCTCGACCGTCCCCTCGTCGATCTCGGCGACCTCGCCGCTCGCGACGACGGTGTCGCCGGGGAAGACCCGTGACTGGAACCGGACGCCGAAGCTCGTCACGTCCCGCAGGTCGAACCAGTTGGCGACGACCCGCGAGGTGACGCCGGCGGTGAACATCCCCTGGCCGAAGACACTCTCGTTGCCCGCCCCGGTCGCGTACGGTTCGTCGTAGTGGATCGGGTTGAAGTCGCCGCTTGCCCCGGCGTACTTGACGAAGTGCTTTCGCTCGAGGTCCTCGACGACGGCCGTCGGACCGGCGTCGCCGGGCTCGAGGCCGTCGATCGTCCGGACCCGATCGAACGCGTCGACGGTCGGGTCGGGTGCCGGTTCGGTCTCGGCGGTGCCGCCGTCGGGTTCGGCCGGCTCGCCGTCGCTCGCGGACTCGTCGGCCGCGCTCTCGTCGCCGTCGTCGATCGCGCCCTCGGTTTCGATCGCCGTCGAGCGGTCGGTCAGGACGAGTTCGCCCTCCGGGGTTCGGTACTCGGTCTCGAGGACGGCGAAGGTCATCGTCCCCGCCCGGCCGCCCTCGCGCTGGAAGACGTCCGCGAGGGTGGTCGTCCCCTCGAGGACGTCGCCGACGTAGACCGGGCGTTCGTACTCGTGGGCCTGTTCGCCGTGGATGACGTACTCCGGCTGGAAGGCGAGGTCGAAGCCCTTGCCGTCGACGTCGGCGGGGGTGTACCGCGGGAATCGGGCGACCTGCGAGTAGGTCAGCGGCGCGGGAACGCGGTCGTGGCCCCGCTCGGCGGCGACCGACTCGTCGCGGAAGACGGGGTCCTCGGCGGTGATCGCCCGCGCGAACTCCTCGACCTTGCCCGGTTCGATGCGGAACGCCTCGGCGGTGACCGTGGTGTCGCCGACCATCGCCTCGAGTTCCTCGATGGGCCTATTCGGCATCGTGGCCCTCCGTGGCTCGAGCGGTGGTCGTCGGCCGGTCGGTCGTCGCGTCGCGTCGCACCTCGGTGCGGTAGCCGCGTTTCATTGGCGACATGGTTTGGGGACAACTGACATAACAGTACCCCTCTCGGACGCTTTCGTGGGGATTGCTCGAGCGACCGTGCAGTATCGGGGCCGCTGTCGGTACCGAACTGACGACGAGGACGCTGCTATCGCGGCAACACGGCGTGGCCACGCCCTCCTCGGCCGATTGCGGTCCTCGCTCCCCGGCTCGCGGCGGTGCCGTTCGCAACACTCGGTCGGGCGACAGCGCGCGCCACCGCCTGCCGACCGGTCGAATAGCTTATACCGGCGGTCGATGAACCCGTACACGCTCATGGCAGTAACTGTCACACTCGGGTACGGAGAACGGTCAGTCGAACGAACGCGCGTCGCGGAGGGCGACCGATGACGGTCGAGCAGTTCGGCGTCGACGGGCAGACGGCGATCGTCACCGGCTCCTCGAGCGGCATCGGGAAAACCATCGTCGAGCGGTTCGCCGACGACGGCGCCGATGTGGTCGTCACCTCGCGGGACATCGATAACGTCCAGCCGGTGGCCGACGACATCAACGAGAGCGAGCGGCCGGGCGAGGCGATCGCGATCGAGTGCGACGTGACCGACCGCGACGCGGTCGGGGACCTGATCGACGAGACGGTCGAGACGTTCGGCGGGCTCGACATCCTGATCAACAACGCGGGGGCGAGCTTTCAGGCCCCGCCCTCGGAGATCAGCGAGAACGGCTGGAAGACCATCGTCGACATCAACCTGCACGGGACCTTCCACTGTTCGCAACTGGCCGTCGAGTACATGCGCGACAACGGCGGCGGCCGGATCGTCAACTTCGCCAGCGTCGCGGGCACCCGCGGCTCGAAGACGATGAGTCACTACGGCGCGGCCAAGGCCGGCGTCGTCAACTTCACCACATCGTCGGCGGCCGACTGGGCCGAGGACGGGATCTGGGTCAACTGTATCGCACCCGGTCTGGTCGCCACCGAGGGCGTCCGCACCCAGATGGGCGTCGAGGACGACGCGGACGAGATCGCCCGTACAAGTCCCGACCGGACCATCGGCAAACCCGAGGAGGTCGCCGACCTCGCGCAGTTCCTCGCCAGTCCAGCCTCGTCGTACATGGTCGGCGAGACGATCGAGATCAAGGGCATCCCCCGTCTCGGCGAGTAACGGCGGGGCACCTCGAGCGCCCGGCCCGAAGCCCCGGTCGCTTCTGAGCCGACGCCCGACCGCGCGGGACGGGGCCGAAACACGAACTGTGTTACCAGTACCCGTATACTTTTCAGGTCGAACGACAAATCAGGGCCAATATGGAGCTCGACATCGTCCCCGCGGAGACGCTCATGGACTCACCGTACGACGGCAACGTCGCGAACCTCCTCGAGCGAGCGGTCGCGGAGCATCCCGACACGATCGCGATCGAACACGCCGGCGAGACCATCACCTACCGCGACTTCGGCGACCGCGTCGCACGCTTTGCCGACGGTCTGCGGGAACTCGGCCTCGCGGCCGGCGACCGCGTCGGCGTCTACATGCCCAACGGCATCGACTTCTGTACCGTCGTCTGGGCCTGCTGTCACGCCGGGATCATCGCCAGCCCGCTGAACCCCGAGTACCGCCGTCGCGAGATCGAATACCAGCTCGACCACGCCGACGCCGAGGCGGTCCTCGTGGAGGGGTCGGCCGACGAGTACGTCCGCGAGGCCGTCGCCGACCTCGAGACCGAGATCGTCAGCGCGACGGCCGGCAGCGATCATCCCTCCCTGCCGGAACTCGGCACCGACGCCGAGGCGTCGGTCGTCGACCGGGAAGACGAGGACGTCCTCCTCCAGCCCTACACCTCGGGGACGACCGGGAAACCGAAGGGCGTCCTGCTGACCCACCGCAACTTCCGGGTCCAGATCGCCCAGGCCGTCTCCAGTTACAGCGCCGGCCCGATCAAGGGTGACGGCATCATCGTCCTGCCGATGTACCACATCACGGGGATGGTCGGCATGCTGTCCTCGCTGTGTGCCGGCCGGACGCTGCACCTGCTGCGTCCCGATCAGTGGGATCCCGAACTCGTCCTCTCGAAACTCGACGAACACGACATCCCGGCCTTCGTCGGCGTCGCCGCGATGTTCGTCGACCTGCTCGAGGCCTACGACCCCGACGAGTACGACCTGTCGACGCTGGTCCGGGCCGGGCAGGGCGGGGACAAGCTCCCGCAGCCGACTCGCGAAGGGTTCGAGGAGGCCCTCGACGTACCGCTTACCGAGGGATACGGGCTGACCGAGACGACCGCGACGAGTCACACGATCCGGTGGTCGTCGCTCGGCAATCGGCCCGGCAGCGTCGGCCAGCCGGTGGGACACACGCGCTCGAAGGTGGTCGACGAGGACGGGGAGGAGGTCGACCCCGGCGAGGAAGGAGAGATCCTCATCGCCGGCTCGCAGGTGATGAAAGGCTACTACAAGAACCCCGAGGCCAACGAGGCGGTCTTCACCGAGGACGGCTTCTTCCGGACCGGCGACATCGGGACCCGCGACGAGGACAACTACTACTACATCAAGGGCCGCGAGAAGGAGATGATCCTGACCGGCGGGTACAACGTCTACCCGCGAGAGATCGAGGACCTGCTGTACGACCATCCCGAGATCCACGAGGCCGCGGTCTTCGGCGTCCCCGACGAGCGCCGCGGGGAGACCGTCGCCGCCGCGATCACGCCCGCCGAGGGAGCCGACATCTCCGCCGACGACGTCGAATCGTACGTCCTCGACGAACTCGCGCCCTACAAACACCCCCGCATCGTCGAGGTGCGCTCGGACCTCCCGAAGACCGGCAGCGGGAAGATCCGCAAGACGAAGTTACGCGACGAGATCGTCGCGGACCGCGGGCTCGAATCGTGAGTCCCTTACACACGGGCGCTCGAGTCGTCGACTACTGTCAGCATGTCTGAGGAGGCCACCTACTCGACGGGGGAGATCCGGACGATCGCGCTCGCGGTCATCGCGGGCGTCTTCTTCGGCGGCGTCGCGACCGGGGTCGCGTTCCCGACGCTGCCGTTGCTCGACGAGAAGCTCGTCATCTCCGCGGTCATGCTGAGCGTGATCCTCTCGGCCAACCGGATCGGGCGGCTGTTCATGAACACGCCCGCCGGGACGATCATCGACCAGTACGGCGCGCGGACGCCGATGATATTCGGGCTGTTCACGCAGGCGCTCGCGCCCTTCGGTTACGTCGTCGGGCTGCACACGCCCCCGACACACCTCGGAACGGTGCCGCTGCTGGGGGACGTGTCGCTGCCGGGGCTGGTCTTCGTGCTGGCGCGGCTGTTCTGGGGGGTCGGCAGCGCGTTCGTCTTCATCGGCGCGTTCGCGACGATCACCTACGTCACCACGGCGGACAACCGCGGCCGTTGGGTCGGCTACATGCGCGGCGGGCAGTCGCTGGGCTTCCCTACCGGCCTCGTCGTCGGCGGCCTGTTGACCGACCTGGCCAGCATGCAGACCGCCTTTCTCACGGCGGGCATCCTCGCGCTGGTCGCCGGCACCGTCGCGACGCTCGTCTTGCCCGACGTTCACGGCGGTGCCGACGGGGGCAGAGCTGCCAAGCTCCGGGAAGTCCCCGCCTTGCTCGCGGCCAACCCGACCGTCGTCCTGATCGGCTATGGCAACTTCGCCGTCCGCTTTCTCTGGGGCGGGATCATCCTCTCGACGCTGGCCCGCTACGCCAGCGACTACGGCCTCGAGCTGTCGGCGCTGGGCGCGGCCGGCATCAGCGGGATCGTGATGGGACTGGGCGTGATCACCTCGGGGTCCATGACGATCGTGACCGGCTGGATTTCGGACATGGTCAGCGATCGGACGCTGCTGACGGTGCCGGCGTTTCTCGCGATGGGTGCGGGCTTTCTGGTGATCGCCTACGTACCCACCATCGAGGCGCTGCTCGGGGCGATCGTCCTCGTCGGCGCGGGGATGGGGGCGGCCGCGCCCGCGTTGCTCGCGATCATGGGCGATCTCACGCCCGGCGACGAACTCGGGCGGATGGGCGGCGTCTATCAGGTGATGGGCGACGTGGGGCTCAGTCTCGGCCCGCTCGTCGCCATCCCCGCGGTGGACCTCTGGTTCGGGTACCAGCTGACCTACGTCCTCTGTGCGGCGCTCGTCTTCAGTTGCTTGACGATCGTCTCGCTGCCGCTGCTTCGCAACCCCGAGGTCACGCGGACGGGTGTGAAAGCGGACTGAGGTTGCCGGGGCCGCACCCGTCTCCCTACGCTCGTGCGCGAAGCTTTCATGTTCGGCCGGGCGTATTGCTACATGTTACCATGGTGAGTTCACGCCTGCGGAGTGCGGTCGTCCGGGTGCGGCCGTGGCTGCCCGCGGTCGCGGTGGCGCTCGCTGCGGGACTGGCTGCCGTCGCGGGGTCGTATCTGGCCGTCGGCCGGCGGCCGGCGTTCGTCGCGACGCCGTTCGACCGCCTTGTCGTCGCGCTCAGCCCCGACGCACTCATCGCCTTCGCGATCACGCAACTCGGGACCCTCGGGCATCAGCTGGCCTTTCTGCTGGCCATCGCGGTGGCCTGTCTCGCGTTCGGACTGGCCGCCCTCCCCGGGGTGGCACTCCTGCTGGGACGCGGTCCCGCCGCCGGGCTACTGGACCGGGGACGTGGGAAAGCTGTCGTCGGCGTCCTCCTCGGGCAGGCCCTGCCGGCCGCCCTCGCGTTCGGCGTGACCCGCTCTCGGCCGTCCGCGCTCGGTGCCGCCGCCGGCGCGGGGATCGTCCTGCTCGTGGCCGCCGTGGCGACGGTCCTCGCCGGCGATGCGGACCGTCCCCTCGGCTCGCTCGAGCGGCGACGCATCCTCGGCTCCCTCGGGACGGCGATCGGCGTGAGCGTACTCGCCGTGTTCGTCCGTGGCTCCGGCGAGGAGTCGTTCCCCTCGCCCCTCGAGATCCCCGCGGACGCCCGCCCTGAGGTCCGAGACGCGCTCACGCGTGCGAAAGAGCAGTCGTTCGGGGTGGCGGGCCTCGAGCCGCTCGTTAGCACGGACTTCTATCAGGTCGACATCGGCAACGTCGATCCTGCCGTCGACCGCGACGAGTGGTCGCTCTCGATCACGGGGGCCGTCGCCGAGGAGCGGGAGTACGACTTCGCGGACCTCGAGGCGATGACGCTGGAAGACCGGTTCGTCACGCTGCGGTGTGTCGGCGACCGGCTCAACGGCCGCCAGATGGACACCGCCCTCTGGAGCGGCGTGCCCGTCGCCGACCTGCTCGAGGCGGCGGGTCCCGAGGGCGACCGGGTGATCCTGCACGGTGCCGACGACTACTACAACGAGTTTCCGATCGACGCGCTGTGGCCGGGATTGCTGGCCTATCGGATGAACGGCCGGCCGCTGCCGCGAGCACACGGGGCCCCGTTGCGCGCGCTCGTGCCGGGCCACTGGGGCGAGATCAACGTGAAGTGGTTGACCGAGATCGAGGTCCGGGACGAGGACACCATGGGCTACTGGGAACACCGCGGCTGGCACGGCACCGGACCGGTCGAGACGGTCGCCAAGCTCTGGCAGACCAACTATCTGGGAAGCGGCCGGTACGAGGTCGCCGGGCACGCCTACGCCGGCACCAGGGGGATCGAGACCGTCGAGGTGTCGACCGACGGCGGCGACAGCTGGACCGAGGCCGACCTCTCCGAGCCCCTGCCCGGCGACGACGTCTGGCGACAGTGGCGACACGAGTACGGGGCCAGCGGGCGCCACGAGGTGATCGTCCGGGCCCGCGACGGGAACGGGACCCTCCAGATCCCCGAGGAGGACGGCCCGAAGCCGGACGGGGCGACCGGCTGGGTGTCCGAAACCGTCGGCCCGCAATGACCGGCCATGACCGGGTGTTTCCCCGCCTGAACGTCGGCCGCCCGCCCCCGTGACCTGTCCGCATCCACGTTTTATACCTATACGCGATATTATGATAATTCCCCGTCAGGACGGATAACGGAGGCGCTTCGGGTGAATCCCCCGAGTAAACTGGTGGAAAAAACATGAACGTTTATATGGGAGTAGCAGGATGTTAGCAGTGGACAAGAGTGATTGTGAACCAATGACACGGGATTCCATCAACAGGCGACGGGTGCTTACGGGTGCAGGTGTAGGACTTGCGGGGGCAATGGCCGGTTGTCTCGGTGGCGGCGGCGGTGACGACGACGTCCAGTTCCTCACGGACTACTACAACGACGCGTGGCAATCGGTCTGGGACGACCTCGAGCCGCAGTTCGAGGACGAGACCGATATCGCCATGTCTATCGAGGAAGCGGGGATGTCCGGGAGTCAGGAGTCGCGGCTCTCGCAGCTGATTCAGGCGGGCAATCCGCCGGAGGCCAACACCTCCACGTTCGACCAGGTGGCCGACATCTGGGAGACGGACCAGCTCGAGACCGTCAACGACGTCGTCTCGTCGATCGAGGAGGTAAACGGGGAACTGAACGCCGGTGGCGCGTTCCTCGGTGAGGGAGACGATATCTATCAGATTCCCCACGGCGTGTACGTCTCGAACTTCCAGTACCGCCAGGACGTCTACGACGAACTCGGACTGGACGAGCCCGAGACGTTCAGCGACGTCCTCGAGAACGCCGAGGTGATCGACGACGCCGGCGGCGATCTCGAGGGCATGCGCGGCTACGGGCTGGCCGGGGCCAAGACCGGCAAGAGTCAAGACGAAATGCTCGTCCTGCTCGCGAGCGCGGGCATCTCCGGTATCGGGCTTCGTTGGCAGGACCCGGACGCCCGCGACGAACTCGAGGTCTGGTGGCCCGAAGACACGGTGATCGAGGTACTGGAGTACGTGGACGAACTCTCACAGTACTCGCCGGACCCGACCAATATCGGCTGGGCCAGCTCGCTCAGCAGCTGGGTACAGGGGGAATACGCTCAGTGTTACCACCTCAATGCGTGGCCGGTCGGCGTCACCGCACAGACTGCCGAGGCCACGACAGCGACGGGCTGCGTTCGGTCGCCGAGAACACCGAGATCATCCCCTACCCGATGCAGGACGGCGTCGATCCGAGCGAGAACTGGCTGTCCGCGCCGGCCCCTGACGGCTACCACGTCTTCGCGAACTCCGAGCGGCCGGGCGACGCCAAGGAGTGGTTCGAGTGGCTCTACGCCGATAGCATGGAACGTACCGTGAGCTTCTACGAGACGGACCCCGGTCGGTTCCTGCCGACCTACTCCGACGTGCTGGAATCGGACGCGTTCCAGAACCAGGACATCTTCGAGAATCACGGCCACTTGCTCGAGAAGCTCCAGTACGTGCAGGACGAGATCTGGGGCAACCACTACGGCAGCGTCGACGAGGCCAACACCTCCTCGCCGGTGTCACTGTACATGCAACGACAGTGGTTCTACGGCGAGATGATCAACCGAGTGGTCACCGACTCGATGAGCCCACAGGAGGCCTACGACTGGGGATACGGGGAACTCGAGGATGCCTTCGCAGAGGCACAGGACACGTTCGGATAATCGATGCCGGACGGCCGATCCGCTTTCGGCCGTGTGAGCGTCGGAGCGAATCGTTTATAGCCAACCGTGAGATTAACATACATGCACGCAGAGGAAATCTAGATATGGCCAGTGAAACCGGAGAATCGATACGGCCGGGCAGGACGTACATTCCGTGGGACGACCTGCCGGTCAAGCGGGAGACGGTCGCGGGAGTCGGGACCGTTATTCCCGTCGTCGTCTTGTACTTACTCATCGCGGTGCTTCCGATCGCGTTCGCGTTCTGGGCATCGTTACACGAGATTCACACGCTCAACCCCGAGTGGCAGTGGGCCGGCCTCGCGAACTACCGGGAGGTCCTGAACATTTCCACGTTCTGGGGCTCGCTGTGGCGGGGGATCGTCTACATGGTCGGCAGTACCCTCCTCCAGCTCGGCGTCGGGCTCTGGATGGCACTGGTCCTTAACCGTATCACGCGCGGGCAGAAGCTGCTCACGGCGGTCGTCTTCACCGCTTACCTGATCCCGACGATCATCGTCTCGCTGGTGGCGATGCGGGTGTTCGACCCGGCCAGCGGCGTCTTCCAGATGATCGGCGCCGAGTGGCTCGGGCTCTGGGGCGGACGGGAGGCCCCGCTGGGGTCGCGTGACTGGGCGATGCAGCTGCTGATCCTCATCGGCACCTGGAAGTTCGCCGTCTTCGTCACGATCTTCACGCTCGCGCAGTTGCGGGCGATTCCGGATCGGTTCTACGAGGCGGCGAAGGTCTGTGGCGCGAACCGGTGGCAGATGTTCCGCGACATCACGCTGCCGCGTCTCATGGGGATCGTGACGGTCGTCGTCTTGCTCCGGTCGGTCTTCATGTTCAACAAGTTCGACATCATCTGGCAGCTCACGGAGGGCGGTCCCGGTAACGCCACGACGACGCTGCCCGTGTTAGCCTACAAGACGGTCTACACGGACCAGGCCTACGGGCTCGCCAACGCGATCTCCGTGGTCATGTTCCTGTTCCTGCTCGCATCGGCGATCATCTACTTCCAACTCTTCAACCCCAGCGAGGAGGTGGAGACGACGACATGAGTCAAAGCGAATCACCGGGAGGCATCTTTGGCCTCTCATACGACGGCGAGACGCGAGTCTTCGAGGCACTGAAACTCGTCAGCACCGCGATCATCGTCCTCGTCGGTGCCTGGCCGATCTACTGGATCACCCAGTTGGCATTCACCGAGTACGAGACGGTCGAGGACGACGTGGTCACCGTCTTCCCCACGCCGGACATCTTCACGTTCGGGAACTTCACGGTCCTGACGGAC
Organism: Natrinema mahii; assembly: GCA_000690595.2. Classification (GTDB taxonomy): domain Archaea; phylum Halobacteriota; class Halobacteria; order Halobacteriales; family Natrialbaceae; genus Natrinema; species Natrinema mahii. The sequence continues at coordinate 271,541 of JHUT02000003.1, forward strand.
CCGGAGATGTACACCTACATGTTCAACACGGTCGTGGTGGCGATCGGAACCATCGTGACGGTCGTCCTCGTCTCGCTGATCGCCGGCTACGGCCTCGCGCGGCTGGACTTCCCGCAAAAGGAGAACTTCGCGCGGATCCTCCTGATCGGCTACCTCTTCAGTCCGATCGTCATCGGGATCCCGCTCTACCAGATCTGGCAGAGTATCGGTCTGCTTGGAACCCGGTTCGGGCTCATCATCGCCCTGTCGGCGATCTCGATGCCCTTCGCGGTCTGGCTGATGTGGAAGTACATCATGACGATCCCGGCGGCCCACGAGGAGGCTGCATGGGTCGACGGCGCATCCCGGTGGCGCGGCTTCCGCGACGTCGTCGTCCCGCAGTGTCGGCCGGCGATCATCGCCGCGGCGCTGTTTGCCTTCGCGCTCGCCTGGAACGACTTCACGTTCGCACAGATCCTCCTGCCCCAGACCGACACTACGACGTTCGCGCCCGGTATCCTCCGGGCGATGGGCCAGACGCAGTTCCTGCCGGACGCCTACCTGATGGCGATCTCGCTGGCCATGACGCTGCCGCCGCTGCTGTTTGCCTACTTCATGCAGAGCTACCTGCTGAAGGGGTTCCAGGTCAGAGCCCTCTGAGCGTGCATTACCTTTACAACCAACACCACGAGACACACTAACATATGCCAGACATCGAGATCCGGAACCTGACGAAAGTGTACGAGGAATCGGGCAACAGAATCGTCGCCGTCGACGACGTCGACCTCACGATCAAAGACGGCGAGTTCGTGACGCTGGTCGGCCCCTCGGGCTGTGGCAAGACCACGACCCTTCGCTGTGTCGCGGGGCTGAACAAGCCGACAAGCGGGACGATCACGTTCGGCGACCGCGACGTGACCCAGAAGCCGGTCCAAGAACGCAACATCGCGTTGCTCTTCCAGGACATCGCGCTCTACCCGCACATGAGCGTCCAGGAGAACATGGCCTACGGGCTCAAGATCGCCGGCTTCTCCCGCGAGGAACGGATGGCCCGCGTTGAGGAGGCCGCCGAGTTGCTCCAGATCACGGACCAGCTACAGAAGATGCCCGCGGACCTCTCTGGCGGCCAGCAACAGCGCGTCGCGCTCGGTCGGTCGCTCGTGCGGGACCCGGAGATCTTCCTGTTCGACGAGCCGATGTCGGACTTGGACGCGAAGCTCAAGGCCGAACTCCGGCCGGTCATCGAGAAGGTGACCGACGAGATCGGCTGCCCGACGCTGTATGTGACCCACGACCAGGAGGAGGCGATGACCATGTCCGACCGCGTCGCCGTGATCAACGACGGCGAACTGGCACAGGTCGCCCCGCCGAAGGAGGTCTACGACGAACCGGCCTCGCAGTTCGTCAGCCAGTTCATCGGCCAGCCGTCGACGCAGTTCTTCGAGGGCAACGTCGGCGCGGTCAACGGCACCGCCGAACTCGACGTCGGCGGCTACGAGTACAACCTCGCCCGCGACGGCCTCGAGGGCTGGGCCGGCGAGGACGTCCGCGTCGGCCTCCGGCCACAGTACATCCGGGTCAGCGACGACCCCGAGGCCGGCATCCCGGCGACGCACCTGCTGGACGAGCCGCTGGGCGACGCGACCCATAGCTTCTTCGACACCGAGTTCGGCGAGATCGTCGTCGTCACCGATCCGGACTTCGACGGCGACGGGAAAGAGTACAGCCTCGTCTTCGACGACGAGTACATCCAGCTGTTCGACGACGATTCCGGCGTCCGGATCGCCTGATTCCGGTTAGTTCTTTTCGTCGCCGCTCGCTCGAGCGGCCGCGCTCGTGTCCGCGTCGGCAGCCACCGCCGTCTCGAGGTTCGCCGGTGCCGTCGAGCGAACGACGATCGTGCCGGCGGCGAGATCGCCGACGCGTCGGCCGTCGGCCGCCAGCGCCGAGACGAGCCCGAGTACCAGCGGCGGGACGCCGAGCAGATCGACGTACCGACAGAGGTTCCGGACGGCGCTGGCCCGGAGCGTACACTCGCGACCGTCCGCCATGACGACCAGCAGGCCGCGGTTGACCTTCCCCGGCGTCCGCCCGTAGCGCCACTCACAGACGAACGAGTAGGTGACATAGAGCGGCACGAGCGCGACCAGCGACAGGAAGACGGCGTCCCCGCCCAGCGCCTCGTAGGGCTCGCTGAAGACCACGCTCGCGGCGTAGATCAGCGGGAACTCGAGCAGGACGTAACAGACGAACAGGTCGATCGCCGCCGCCCCGGCGCGGGCGAGCAGCACGTCTCGGTCGCTCGCGGTGTCGATCATCGGAGCCGGCTGTCGCCGGGTCGGGAAGAATCCGTCCAGCGTCCAGTCGATCACGGTGCGACCGCCTCGGCGTTCATGCGGGAGTCATTCGGTAGCGGACGGGAAATAGCTGCCGTCGTCCGACGGCGTTACTCCATCCGGACGTCCGTCCGCAACGTCACGAGGAAGTAGGCGAGCAGAAAGAGCGTGATCCCGCCGAACACCTGCGAATCGATCGACAGGTAGCCATCGATCTGGTACAGCAGGACGCTGGTGATCGCCAACACGAGGACGGCACCGAGTGTCCGCCAGCGTTCGACCGTTTTCTCGACGGCGATCCCGGCCGTGGACTTCTCGACCGCATCCGACGCCTTGCGGATGTTCTCGAGCCCCGCGCTATCGGATTTGCGTGATGTGGTATCTCCACTCATATACTGTCGTTATTCCCACCGAGGAGTAAATAGCTATGGGTACAGGTGACACGGTTTCGGCGTCGGAGCCGCGCGCCAATACGGGCCGGCCGACGACTCGGCGGTGCGCTCTCGATACCGAGACGACGGGACGAAAACGCCGACGGCGACGCCCCTCGAGTCATCGCCGTCAGCGGGTCGTGGGAACCGGCGGTGAGGCCGGCGCGCTCGAGGCGAGCGTTACTCTTTGAGTTCGTCGTTTCGCAGGTCCTCGTCGAACTGGAGGGTGTTCTCGATCTCGGTCTCGTCGACGTCCTCGAACGCCCAGCGGGCGATCGAGCGGCGATGGACCTCGTCGGCCCCGTCGACGATGCGGAACGCGCGGACGTTCTCGTAGAAGTGTGCGATCGGGATGTCCTTCCCGATCCCGTTGCCGCCACAACACTGCAGCGCGAGGTCGATCGTGTCGTTGGTGACGTTCGCGGTGAACATCTTCGACATCGCGACCTCGATGCGGGCGTCGCTGCGGTCGAGTTCCCGCGCGGCGTGGCGCACCATCGTTCGCGCGGCGTGCAGGCGGGTTTCGGCGTCGGCGATACGGTGGCGCAGCGCCTGCTTGTCCTCGAGTTTCGAGCCGAAGGCCTCGCGCTCTTGGAGGTAGGCCTTCGCGATCTCGAGCGAGCGCTGGGCCATGCCGGAGTAGCGCATGCAGTGGGTGAGCCGGCCGCCGCCGAGTCGCATCTGGGCGATGCGGAACCCGTCGCCTTCCTCGCCGAGGGTGTTCTCGACGGGGACGCGGACGTTGTCGAACTTCATCTCGGCGTGTCCGCCCTCGCGCTCGGTGATCCCGTGGCCGCCCAGGTGATCGACGTTGCGGACGACCTCGACGCCGTCGGCGTCGCGCGGCACGAGGATGATCGAGGCACCCTCGTAGGGATGGGCGTCCAGATCGGTCCGGACCATCGTCAGATAGTAGTCCGCACCCAGCCCGTCGGAGGTCCACCACTTGTGGCCGTTGATGACCCACTCGTCGCCGTCCTTGACGGCGGTACTCTGGAGCATCTTCGGGTCGGAACCGGCACCCACCTTGGGCTCGGTCATCGCGAAGGCGGTGGAGATCTCGCCTTGCACGAGCGGGCGCAGGTACTCCTCTTTCTGTTCTTCCGTGCCGACCATCTCGAGGGTGTGCATGTTCCCCTCCTGGGGCGCGTTGGCCCGGATCGCGATCGCGCCGATCAGCGAGCGCCCGACCTGTTCGAACGACGGCAGCATGTCGCTGAAGTCGAGTCCCTGCCCGCCGTACTCTTCGGGGACCTGGGGCGCGAACAGGTCGCGCTCCTTGGCCAGCTCCCACATCTCGTGGATCTCGTCCATGGAGATCGTCTCACCCGTCGCGAGCGCCTCTCGCTCGCGCGGAATGACGACTTCATCCATGAAGTCTTCTACGCGGCCCGCAACCTCCTTTGCTTTCTCGGAGTCGTGGTACTCCATATCACTCACAACCGCATACAGCATTGTAAAGCTATAGGTAAGGAAACGCATACATTGGCAACGAGCGGACGGAGAATAGACTACGCGTTCCGAGACGACGTCCGCTTCGGTCCGGCCTCTACCGGGAGTGGCCCGTTCAGACCCGTTCGAGGATCGTCGCAACGCCCTGGCCGAAGCCGATACACATCGTCGAGAGCGCGGTGTCCTGGCCGGTGCGCTCGAGTTCGTGGGCCAGTTTAGTCAGCAACATCGCGCCGGTCGCGCCAAGCGGGTGGCCGTGGGCGATCGCCCCGCCGTTGACGTTGACGTCCTCCCAGGACGCGCCGGTCTCCTCGAGCCAGGCCCCGACGACCGAGGCGAAGGCCTCGTTGACCTCGAAGAGGTCGATATCGCCGACGCTCATGTCGGCCTGCTCGAGGACGTTTTCGGTCGCCGGGATGGGGCCGCGAAGCATCGTGACGGGGTCGACGCCGACGACCTCGGTCTGGACGATGCGGGCCATCGGGTCCCAGCCGTGTTCCTCCGCGGCCGCCTCGCTGGTGATCAACAGCGCACAGGACCCGTCGACGATCCCCGAGGAGTTGCCGGGATGGTGAACGCCCTCCCCCTCCTCCCGGAACGACAGCGGGAGTTCGGCGAGCGTTTCCTCGTCCGTGCCCGGCCGCGGGTGTTCATCCTGTTCGACGACGATTTCCTCGCCGTCGAGTTCGGTCTCGACGGGCGCGATCTGGTCGTCGTACCGGCCCTCGTCCCAGGCCCGCTTCCAGCGCCGTTGGGAGTCGGCAGCGATCTCGTCGAGTTCCGAGCGCGTGAGGCCGTAGTTCTCGGCGATGCGCTCGGCCCCCTCGCCTTGCGTGGTCAGCTCGTCGAAGTACTCGAAATACGTGTCGGTCGGCGCGTCGCCGTCCGACCCCATCGGTACGCGGGTCATGTGTTCGACCCCGCCGGCGATGAGGACGTCGTGCTGGCCGGCCATGACGTTCGCGGCGGCGAAGTTCGCGGCCTGCTGGCCGGAGCCACACATCCGGTTGAGTTGGACGCCGGGGACGACGTCACCCCAGCCGGCGACCATCGGCGCGAGCCGTCCGATGTTCAGTCCCTGTTCGTCGACCGGCGTCACACAGCCGTAGATGACGTCTTCGATCGTCTCCGGCTCGAACCCGTTGCGCTCGCGCAGGGCCTCGAGCGGTTCCGCGGCCAGGTCCTGCGGGTGCGTGTCGCTGAACGATCCGTCGCGTTTGCCAAACGGCGTTCGGACGGCATCGACGATGACTGCGGAGTTCATGACGTGGACTTGAGTATTCCGCGATCCATCATAGAAGTTGCGCATAAATTCGTGATCGACGGTGCTGGACTCTTTTCGGGGCGCTCAGGTTCGCGGATCGGCGTGTTGAGTGGTACCTCTCCACAACGATTAAATCAGATCGTGTAGTATTCGCTCGGGCGATGGATTTCGGACTACAGGACCGGACCGCCGTCGTCACCGGCGGGGCCGGACGCATCGGAAGCGCAGACTGTCGACTGCTCGCCGAGGAAGGCGCGGACGTCGTCGTCCTCGATGTCGACGACGAGGGCGCGACGGCGGTCGCCGACGAGATCAACGAGACCGCCGGGGGCGGCGAGGCGATGGCCCTCGAGTGCGATCTTACCGACCGCGCGGACGTCGCCGACTCGATGGCCGCGGTCCGCGACGCCTTCGGCGGCGTGGACGTTCTCGTGAACAACGCCGCGATGGTCGACGCCCGCTCGCGCGTCGGCGACTACGACGACGGCGTCTGGGACCGCGACGTGGAGATCAACCTCACCGGCACCTACAACATCAGCAAGGAGCTGTTCCCGCGGATGTGTGAACGCGGCTGGGGGCGGATCGTCAACATGTCCTCGATGGCCGGCTGGTACGGCGGCTTCGGCCAGTTTTCCTACTCCGCGACGAAGGCCGCCATGATCGGCGTCGGCCGGACGATGGCGCTCGAGGGGGCCCAGTCGGGGGTCACCTCCAACGTCATCGCGCCCAACATCGTCGTCGGCGACTGGGCCGACATGGGCCCCGACGAACTCCTGGAGAACGTCGACGAGTACTACGCGCGCATCGCCGAGGCGACGCCGATGCGCCACCTCGGGACCGAGGAGGACGTGGCCAACATGGTCACCTACCTCTGTTCGGAGCAGGCGAGCTACGTGACCGGACAGGTGATCGGGGTGACGGGCGGGATCGACCTGTTCAGTTTCTAATCGTGGGTCGAGCATGCGGCGGCGACGCCGCCCGCCTCACGCGGGATACGCGTCGTGCCACGGCCGCTGGCGCTCAAGGGCGGCGCTGGCCGCGATGACCGCGTCGTCGTCGTGTCGCGGACCGGCGATCTGCATCCCGACGGGGAGCCCGTCGGCGAAGCCGGCCGGGACCGAGGCCGCCGGCTGACCGGTGAGATTGAACGGCTGGGTGAGGACCCAGCCCCGATACGGTTCGATCTCGACGCCGTCGATCGCTTCGGGTTCCTCGTCGTGGGGGAACGGCGTCGTCCCCGCCGTCGCCGTCACGAGGAGGTCGTACTCCGCGAACAGGTCGACCAGCCCGTCGAGAACGTCGGTCCGGACCACGTCAGCGCGCTTGTATTCCCGCGTCGTCGGCTCCTCGGCGTCGACGATCAGTTCGACGAGATACGGCCGCAGGCGGTCGCGGTCCTCACCGAGCGGGTCGAACCCCTCCGCTCTGAGGTTCTCGAGCAGCGACCCCCACCGCACGGTCGCCATGGTGTAGTAGGCCTCGAGGATCGCCTCGTTGTCGTGTCCCAGGTCCGGATCCACCCGATCGACCGTCGCGCCGGCGCGCTCGAACGCCGAGACGGCGTCCTCGAGGACCTCGCGGACGGCGGGGTCGACCGGATAGATCCCCATCCCGGGGCTGAAGGCGATCTCGAGCTCGTCGATCGGCCGGTCGACGGCGTCGCGGTAGGATTCCTGCTTCGGGACCGAGAACGGATCCCGCGGGTGGACCCCCGCCATCACGTCCAGCGAGAGCGCCGCGTCCTCGACGGTTCGGGCCAGCGGCCCGTTCGTGGAGAACGGGGTGTGACTGGCGAACGCGTTCGGCCGGCTGACGTTCGGGATCACGCCCTGCGTGGGCTTGAGGCCGTAGACGCCGCAGAAACTGGCCGGGATCCGGACGGAGCCGCCGGCGTCCGAGCCCGGCGCGAGCGGGACGAGCCGGTCGCCAAGCGCCGCGCCCGCCCCGCCGGAGGAGCCCCCCGAGACGCGATCGGGGTCGAACGGCGTCCCCGTCGGCCCGGCGACGCGGTTATCGGTCGTGACGCCGAGCCCGAACTCGGGCGTGTTGGTCTTGCCGACGACGATCGCACCTGCCTCTCTCAGTCGGGCGACGAACGGCGAGTCCGACTCGGCGATCCGGTCCTCGAACAGCAGCGATCCGGAGGTCGTCCGGACGCCCGCCACGTCGTCTAAGTCCTTGATCGCGACGGGAACGCCGTGTAACGGCCCGAGCGGCTCGCCTGCCTCGATCGCGCGCTCCGCGTCCGCGGCCATCTCGCGGGCCAACTCGTCCGTCACCGTGACGAATGCGTTCGTCCGCTCGTTTCGTTCGTGGATCCGCTCGAGGACGGCGTCGACGACCTCGGTCGGCGAGCACTCGCGGTCGCGGATCGCCCGCGCGAGCCCAGCGGCAGTCCTTCCCGTGTGTAAAGTTACCATGACCAGTGATATCAGCGTACCTGGTGAAAAGCGTTCGTCTCGGCGAACCACGGTCCCGGGCTCGAGACGATTCACGCCGGTCGCGAGGGGCGGAGAGCCGTCGGCGATCGCCGACGACGGCAGCGGTGGGATAGCGCGGCGGCGACTCGGACGGACCGTCTCACTCCGTGATGCCCATCGTCTTCGCGATCGTGTTCAGCTGGATCTCGTCGGTCCCCTCGACGATCCGCAGGACCCGCGCCTGGTGGACCAGATCCATGTACGGGTTCTCCTCCGCGAGCCCGTTCGCGCCGTGGACCTGGACGGCCGCGTCGGCGACCTCCCAGAGGACGTTCGTCGCGAACCACTTCAGCACGGACGAGTCCATGATCGTCCGCTCGTCTTGGGCCATCTTCCAGGCGAGTTTCAGCCCCGCCGCGTCGGCCGCGTAGGTCTTCGCCTTCCCCTTCGCGAGCTTGGCCGAGACCTGCTGGAAGTTCCCGATCGGCTCGCCGAAGGCCTCCCGCTCGGTGACGTACTCGCCGGCCTCCGAGAGCAGGTACTCGCTGTACCCCACGGCTTCGGCGCCCAACTCGAGTCGCCCGAGCGAGAGAAACTCCATCGCGGCGTAGAAGGCCTCGTCGACCTCGCCGAGGACGCGGTCCTCGGGGACCCGCACGCCGTCCAGCACGATTTCGGCCTGTGACCCCTCCGCGCCGACGGCGTTGTTGTACGAGCCGATCTCGTACTCGTCGCGCTCGACGATGAAACAGGTGATGCCGCCGTAGCGGCCGACGTCTTCCTGGGGCGTCGTCCGGGCGAACAGCTGGACGAAGTCGGCGTAGGGGGCGTTGGTGATCCACTGCTTGCGCCCGTTGAGTATCCACTCGTCCCCATCCCGTTCCGCCGTCGTCTCCATATTCGGCGAATCCGATCCCACGCCGGGCTCGGTCTGGCCGAACGCCGTCGACTTCTCGCCGCGGACCACGGGCTCGAGGTACGTCTCGCGCTGGTCGCCCTCGGCCTGCAACAGCAGCGGCTTCGGACCCTCGGGCCCGGCCAGCACGTAGCGCTCGAGGCCGCCGCCGTGGCTGGCGAGGCGTTTCTTCGCCCGATACCAGGTGACCGGCGAGATGCCGTCCCCGCCCGCGTCCTCGGGCAGGTTCATCGCGTAGAAGCCCGCTTCGGCCGACTTCCGCCGGATCTCTTCCCGGGCCTCGAGCAGCTCGTCGGTCCACCGGCCGTTCTCGTGGTGGCCCTTTCGGGGGTTGGTGTAGGTATCGCCCAACTCCTCGACGATCGGCTCGACCTCGCGTGCGACGAACTCGTCGATGCTCTCGAGGATCAGTTCGGTCTCGTCGTCGGTGTCGAAACTCACGCCGCCTGTGGTGTTTGCTACCATATAAGTTGTCGGTGGTGTCGCTTACTGCTGTGGTGCCTGTTCGTCGTCCGCCGGCTGTTCGTCCTCTTCCGCCTCGAGGACCACGTCGAACTGGTCCCGGAGCGTCTTCTTGTCGAACTTGCCGGTCGAGGTCTTCGGGATCTCGTCGACGATCTCGTAGACATCGGGCAGCCACCACGAGGGGAACGTCTCGGCGAGGTGGGCCTCGAGGTCGTCCGCGTCGACGCTCGCGCCGTCCCGGGGTACCACGACCGCCATGGGTCGTTCCTGCCAGCGCTCGTGGTCGACGGCGATGACCGTCGCCTCGCTGACGGCCTCGTGGCCGATCAGTTCGTTCTCGAGCTGGACCGAGGAGATCCACTCGCCGCCGGACTTGATGACGTCCTTGTCGCGGTCGACGACGTCGATGTACCCCATCTCGTCGCGGGTGGCGATGTCGCCGGTCCGCAGGTAGCCGTCCTCGGTGAAGGCCTGCTCGTTCTCCTCGGGCCGATCGTGGTAGCCGTCGGTCACCCAGGGGCTGCGGACCTGCAGTTCGCCCATCGTCTCCCCGTCGGCGGGGACCTCCTCGCCGTCGTCGTCGATGATACGGGTCTGCATCCCCGGAACGGGGAGGCCGGCCTTCGCGCGGTACTCGTATTGCTCGTCGCTTGGCAGTGTCGCCGTCTCCTTCCGGAGCGTGCTGAGCGTGCCAAGCGGCGAGGTCTCGGTCATCCCCCAGCCTTGGAGGATCGGCGCGTCGTACTCCTCGTCGTACTTCCGGATCAGCGACTCCGGCGGCGCCGAGCCGCCGACCGTCAGCCGGTCGATGTTCGAGATGTCGACCTCGGGGTTCTCGTCCAAGAACTCCGCCATCTCGAGCCAGATCGTCGGCACGGCCGCGGAGAAGGTCACGCCCTCCTCGTCGATCAGTCGGGCGATCGTCTCGGGATCGGTGTGGACCGAGGGGAAGACCTGCTTTGCTCCCACGAGCGTCGCGCCGTAGGGGAGTCCCCAGCCGTTGGCGTGGAACATCGGCACGACGGGCAGGATCGTATCGCGCTCGCCGATCCCGTTGGCGTCGACGTGGCCGCCCATGATGCTGTGGAGGTACATCGCCCGGTGGGAGTAGGCGACGCCTTTCGGCAGCCCCGTCGTCCCCGAGGTGTGACACATCCCGTACTCGGCGTCCTCGTCGATGTCGGGCCACTCGTAGTCGGTCGGCTGGCCCGAAAGCAGCGACTCGTAGTCGGTCACCGGCTCGAGGTCGGTGTCGGGCACCTCGTCGTCGAGGACGACGTACTGCTCGACGGTCTCTAAGTCGTCGGCGTTGGCCTCGACCTTCTCGATGAGGCCGGGATCGACGAAGATCACGCGGTCCGCGGCGTCGTCGACCGTGTGGACGAAGTGGTGGTCGGGCAGCCGCATGTTGCACATGTGGATCGACCGCGCCGAACACGCCGGCCCGAAGTAGAGTTCGTAGTGACGGTAGTGGTTCGTCGCGACGACGCCGACCCGGTCGCCCCGATCGAGGCCGAGGTCGTCGAGCGCGTGCGCGAGCTGATTGATCCGGTCGTAGGCGTCGGCGTACGTGTAGCGATGGACGCTCCCGTCGGGCAGTTTCGTTACCAGTTCCCGATCGGGGAACAGGTCGACCGCCCGCTCGAGTACCTTGTCAAGTGTTAACTGGACACCCATCATGGTCGTCGCCACTATTCTGTCCAGTACCTTATGAGTTGGGGCGAGACGGCGGTTGCGCCGTCGACGCGGCAGTCAGCGGATCGCACCGCGTTCGCGAAGCGCGGCCAGTTCGTCCGCGTCGTATCCCGCGGCGGCGAGCAGTTCGTCCGTATGCTCGCCGTGGCCGGGGACCGATTCGTCGCGGCCCTCGGGGGCGTTCGACCCCAGCGCCGGGAACCCGACCCGCGGCGGCGCGTCGTCGGGCCGTTCGACCAGCCCGCGGGCCTCGAGCTGTGGATGCTCGAGCGCCTCGGCGGGCGTACAGACCGGTCCGGTCATCGTCTCGTCGCTCAGTTCCGCGAGCCAGGCGTCCCGCGTGCGGGTCGCGAACAGGGCCTCGAGTTCCTCGCGGACGGCTTCGAGTTCGGCCGGATCGTCCGTTCCGTGCAGGTCCGTCAGGTCCTCGCGGCCGACCTCCTCGCAGAAGGCCGTCCAGAACTTCGGCTCGAGCGCCGCCAGCGTCAGATAGCGGCCGTCGGCGGTCTCGTAGACGTCGTACCAGGGGACGCCGCCGGTCAGGACCGTCTCGCCGGGCCGGGGGTCGTCGCCGGTCAGCGCCTCGTGACTGATCGCCTGCGAGAAGGAGGCGACCACGTCGGTCATAGCCACGTCGACGTACTCGCCGCCGTTGCCCAGTTCCCGCGAGAGCAGGCCGCCGACGATCGAAAACGCCGCGAACAGGCCGCCGCCGAGGTCGCCGATCTGATAGCCCGGGAGCTGCGGGGCCATCGCCTCGTCCTCCCGGGTCATATCGAGTAAGCCGGCCACTCCGACGTAGTTGAGGTCGTGGCCCGCGCGCTGGGCGTAGGGTCCGGTGCCACCGTAGCCCGACAGCGAGCAGTAGACCAGCTCCTCGTTGTACGCGACGAGCGTCTCGTAATCGATCTCGAGCCGGTCGGCGACGCCGGGGCGGAACTGTTCGAAGACGACGTCGGCGTCGGCGACGAGGTCGTAGAACGCCTCGCGACCGGCCCCCGATTTCAGGTCGAGCGCGACGCTTCGCTTGCCGCGGTTGACGCCGTCGAACAGCGCGCCGACGTCACGCTCGGTCGTCGGCGGCGTATAGCGAGCGTAGTCGCCCGCGTCCGTGTCCTCGACTTTGATCACGTCGGCACCCGCGTCGGCGAGCAGTTGCGTCGCATACGGACCCGGCAAGAGCCGCGACAGGTCGAGTATTCGAACGGAATCGAGCTGCATGGTACCATGTCCCGACCCGGTCCCAAAAGTCTACTGTCGGCGGTCGGCCAGGGCTGTGGCCCCGCAGCCGCGATCGGTGCGAATCGCTCAGTCGTCGCCCTCGAGCGCTACCAGGTCGTCGACGTCCGGAATGTCGGCCGCGGCGTCGGTGATCTGTTGCATCCGGTCGGTGTGTTTCTCGATCGCGTACTCGGCCAGTTCGCCGGACTCGAGGCCCCGACGATCCGCGGGGTCGTCGGGCTGGAACCGCTCGTCCTCGGTGATCCCCTGCACGAGCGGGAGCAGGTCCTCGACGGTCTCCTCGATGAGGTTGGGGTCGACCCCCTCGGCGATGAGCTTTTTGAGCTGGTTCATCCCGAAGCCGACGTGGCGGCCCTCGTCGCTGCGAATCTTGGTAAAGCCCTGGACGAGCCCCGGCAGGTGTGGCAGCCCCTCGAACTCGCCGCCGTAGGAGGTCTGCATCCCGTAATAGCCTGTCTGTGCGAGGATGCCCTCCACCGTGAGATGGTAGTGACAGTACGCTTTCGCCCTGTTTTCGGGCGTGTCTTCCTCGAGCAGTCGGAACTGCGCTTTCCGATTGCGGTCGAACAGCTCGATGTAGGGGTCGTTGAACCACCGCTCGTGGCGGGGGTTCGATCGCTCCCAGCCCAGTTCGTCCTCGACCGTCCAGATGACCTCCCGCCAGTACCGGTCGAAGAAGTCCGCGTGTTTGGCCTCCTCGTACAGCTGGGTCGTCAGGAACAGCTGGTCGTCGATGTCGTCGAGGACGGCCCCCAGCGGCGCGAGGTCCTCGGTGACGGCGTCTTCGCCCGCGCCGAATTTCGCGATGCCGTTGAGGGTGCCATACCACGACTCCCGGTCGTAGCCGTCCGTCTCCTCGATGAACGCGAGTAAGTTCTCGACGTCTCGCTCGAGGTCGATCTCGCCGGGATCCCAGTGGCGCTCGACCGCGTTGCGGTAGTAGCGGTTCGATCGGGACGCCCGGTCCATCATCTCGGTTGGCGTGTACTCCGTTGCCATACCACATACTACTCGTCGCGGCTATTAAATGTGCAGTCCCTGTCACGCGGATCGGGTCCGTCGGGGTACCCGAAAGCCGCTCGAGCGGTCAGTCGCCGCCCTCGCCGGCGTCCGCTCGCGGGGTGTCCCCGCTCGCGTCACTCGAGGCGTGGTGTGTCTCGCTCTCCTCGACGCGCTCGTGGCGGTCGAGGGAGGTCATCGTCCGGTAGGTCTCGATTCGGTCGGTCTTCGCGAGCCGGTAGCGGTAGTAGCCGTAGGCGACGACGAACCAGCCCACGAGGACGACGCCGACGATCGGTCGCTGGAGCAGCGTGACGATCCAGAACGCGCCGGTCGCGACGGCGCCGCCGAGGACCGCGAGGAGGAGTCCCCGGTAGCGCCGGAGTCGGAACGGGGCGTTGGCGTAGTGGGCGGGGAACTCACGGGGTAGGTTCCAGAGCCCGATCGCACAGAAGAAGTACGCGGTGAGGCTGGCCAGGCCGATGAATACCGAGAGCCCCACGATCTCGTTCGCGATCGGGACGAGCGCGAACGGCGGGAGGCCAAGCAGCGCAACGGCGTAATGGGGCGTCTCGAACCGCGGGTGGATCCGCGCGAGCGACGCGGGGAGGATGCCGTCGCGGCTCGCGCGCATGAGCGTCCGGGAGAAGACCAAAAGCGTCGTGTTCACGGTCGTGACGACCGCGAAGACGGCACCGGCGGCGACGACGTACTCGACCCACCACGGGAGAAATCGCGAGGCGGCCATCGCGAGATCGGCCTCGGCCCCCAGTTCGGTGTAGGGAACGACGCCGACGAGGACGGCGATCAGCGCCACGTAAAACAGGGCGACGATTCCGATGCCCAGACCGAGCACGATCGGGATCGTCCGGCCGGGGTTTTCGATCTCCTCGCCCAGTTCGATCAGCAGTCCAAAGCCCAAGAACGGGTAGAACAGGGCGACGACCGCGAGCCCGAACGCGCCGTAGTCCGGGAAAAACGGCGCGTAGTTGGCGGCGTCGACCGCGGTCGCGCCGGGGACGATGAAAGTCAGAAGCGCGATCACGAGCCCGGCAAAGAAGACGAGTTGGACCTGCGCGACGACCCTGAGCCCGATCAGGTTGACGAGCAGGACGAACGCCAACAGGACGTAGATCAGCGGCGTCGACGGCACGTCGACGAAGATCCGGGTGTACTCCGCGAAGCCGGTCGCCGTGATGAGCAGTGACGCCCACGCGACCAGCGGGATGGTAAACGGCACCAGAAAGCCCCAGTACGGCGCGGTGAGCCGGGAGATATAGACGTACAACCCACCGGCGACGGGCATCGCCGACCCGAGCAGGGCGTTGTAGAGGACGACGAACGACGCCGGGATCGCCGCGAGGAGGATCGCTACCACGAGCGACGGGCCCGCGGTCCCCGCTAGCGGCCCCGGCAGGACGAATATCGGGACCGAGATCGCGTTCCCGACCAACAGCGCGAGGACGCCGACGATCCCGATGCTCGAGGACAGCGTCGCCGCGTCGGCGTCGCCGGACTCGCTCATTCCGCCGTCGATCGATCGGCCCGCCGGCGTCGGACGGCGGCGTCGCGGACCCGCCGACCGAGGGCGAACCCGACGACGGCGCCCAGCACGGGCGCGACGGCGAGCAGCCCCGGGACCGTAACCAGTGGCAGGACGATGCCGAGCCCGAGGCCGACCACCAGCCCGCCCTCGGGGTACTGCGCCGCGGCGACCGCGCGCTCGACGTCGTCCATCTTCGCCGGCTCGTCGCGGTACTCTCCGATTGCCATGTAACGTCTCACCATACCATGGGTAAAATAGCTTCTGGACGTTGACACGGTCTGCAGCGGCGTCGCCGACGTCGTCGGCCGCCATCGACCGCGACCGAGAGCGGCTGGCGGCTCGACCGGATCGCGGTCGCTTCACTGCCGATGGTTCCGGGTTGACAAGAACTAAGTCGATTCTCGTGAAGGTTGGTGACATGGCACAAAAGAGCGCCGCCGTCGTCGGCGGCGGCATTATGGGCGCCGGTATCGCACAGGTACTCGCGCGGAACGGCTACGACGTGGCCGTCCGCGAGATCAACGAGGAACTGGCCGAGGAGGCCCGCGAGCGCGTTATCTCGGGCAACTACGGGCTCGAGGACGCCGTCGAGGGCGGCTATCTCTCCGAAGACGAGAAAGACGCGGTCCTCGAGCGGATGACGTTCACCACGGACCTCGATGCGGCGACCGATGGGACCGACTTCACGATCGAGGCGGTCACCGAGGATCTGGCCATCAAGGGGCAGGTCTTCCGCGACTTGGACGAGGTGACCGACGATCAGCCGCTGTACTCGAACACGAGCGGCTTTGCGGTCACGTCGATCGCCAACGCCGTCGACGATCCCTCGCGGGTCGCGGTGACGCACTTTTTCAATCCGGTCGCGGTCATGGACATGGTCGAGATCGTCCAGGCGCCGGAGACCGACGCGGCCGTCGTCGAGCGCGCCGAGGAACTGGTCGACGAACTCGGGAAGACGCGGGTCACCATCGACGACGATCCCGGCTCCTACGGCTTCCTCGCCAACCGGTGTCACGCCGCGATGCGCGAGGAGGCCCAGAAGATCGTCGACGAGGGGATCGCCACGAAAGAACAGGTCGACAAGGCGCTCGAGGACGGGTACAACCTCCCGGTCGGCCCGTTCTCGCTGGCCGGCATCGGCGAGGAGTGGGACTGAGGTCGGTTTCGCAAACTGGTGCAGATTCGCTTCAGTTTTTGACTGCTGAATCGGTATGCGGTGGCGTGCGCTGAACCGCAGTGAGCGATAAGCGAACTGCGGTTCGATACTGCGCGAGGGATGAGCGAGCATAGCGAGCGAATCGGCTGGGGAGGGTGTGGTCCCTCCGTGTTGCCACGATAGCAGGAGCGCTCACCCTGTGGTTCTAAACACCACACGACGAGTGTCATCGACCAAGATAGAGCATTCTGCTATCGTGGCAACTAGGGATTCCACGTCCTCCCCAACCGATTCGCTCAGTCACTCCGTTCCTTCGCTCATCCCTCGCACAGCGTTGCGTCGCGGTTCGTTCGTCACTCACCGCGACACAGCGCGCGCCACCGCAGGCCGGTTCGTCGGGTGGCGTAAAACCAAAGATACCGGTGCGAAGGCGTTACTTCCCGTCGAACTCGGGTTCGCGGTCCTCGGCGAACGCCGACGCGCCCTCCGCGTGGTCTTCGGTCTTGAGCAGTTCCTGGAAGAGCGAGCGGTCGTAGGCCAGTCCTTCCTCGAGCCCGCTGTGGACGGCCATGTCGGCGGATTTCTTGATCCCCTGGATCGCCAGCGGTGCCTGGCCGGCCAGATCGGTGACGAAGTCGTCGACCTCCGCGTCGAACTCGTCGGCGTCGTAGACGTGGTTGACGATGCCTTCCTCGCCCGCGCGTGTCGCGGAGATGTGGTCGCCGGTCATCGCGAGTTCCTTCGCGACCGCGGGGCCGGCGATCTTCGTCACGTACTGGATGCCGCCGGCACCGGGCAGGATGCCGAGGTTGACTTCGGGGAAGCCGAACGTCGACCCCTCGCTGGCCAGCCGGACGTCACAGGCCAGCGCGGTCTCTAACCCGCCGCCCAGACAGTAGCCGTCGATCTTCGCGATGACCGGTGCGGGGAAGTCCCGGATGACGTCGTAGTGGCTCCGAGCCGAGGTGTCGCCGGCCGACTCGTCGGAGAAGCCGCCGATGTCCGCCCCGGCACAGAAGGCCTTCTCGCCGGCCCCCTCGAGGACGACGGCGCGCAGAGCGACGCCGTCCGCGCCCTCGTTTTCCGCCTCGAGCAACTCGAGGCCCGCGACGATATCGTCTCTGAGTTGGGCGCTCAGCGCGTTCAATGCGTCCGGCCGATTCATCGTCAGCGTCCCGACACCGCTGTCTTCGTCGAACTCCACTAGGACTGTCTCGAGTGATTCGTCCATGGGTGATGGTCACGGTCACCGATGAAAAAGCTGTCCTGTCCACACCGCGGCCGACGGCCGAACGGGCCGCAAGCGCCGCCCGGCGAGCCCCGCCCCGCCCCGCCGTCGGAGTCGCCGGCTCACGACTCGAGCCCGCGCCGGTAGGCGCCGCCTCGAGCGACGACGGTCCGGTCCCTGAACCAACGCGACAACTGTCAGGTTGGCGTATTAGTAATAGACCCCACATCACTCCCGTTCTCGGGACGAAAGCCGAGAGTCGCTCTGTTACCCTCCCACAATGGCTATTTTGGCTGCCCCGTTATTTTACCGCTCTCGGAGGACGAACGACGGAGAAACCAATAAAACCGTCTGAAACCCCATCTGGGGGCGTGTATCCGACTCCCTTGCCGTCCGACGGCAGCACAGGTGTGTATGAACAACTAGTTACTAGGGAATCTGATGGCTACTGCGAATCGTGATCGTTTCTGAGCTGTGAGTGGGGTCGAACGCGATCGATAGTTCGGCCCGGCAACCCGTTCCGTCGGCTCGAATCGATCGGCGGGCGGTCGGGCGCGATCAGAACGCCTGCAGGTCCTCGAGGACGGCCCCTGCGCTGCCGTCGGCGATGACCTCGCGGGCCCGCTCGAGGCCCGCATCCAGGCTCTCGACGTCCTGACGGGCGTACATCCGGAACGCGCCGTTGAGCGCGATCGCGTCGGCGAAGTGGTCCTCGCGGTCGCCGGAAAGCACCTCGGCGGTGATCGACGCGGAGTCGGCCGCCACGTCGTCGACGGCGAGGTCCTCGCGCTCCATCCCCATGCCGTACTCGGCGGTCTCGATCTCGTAGTCCTCGAGGTCCTCGCCCGCGCTCCACTCGGCGACTTTCGTGTAGCCGGGTCGGATGTCGTCGTAGCCCTCCATGCCCTGGAAGAAGATCGCACGGGAGTAATCGAGTCGCTCGCTCTCCCGAATGAGATCGATCATCTTCCGTGCGAACGCGAGGTGGTAGAACGAGCCCAGGTGGACGTCCGCGTTCGCCGGGTTCGCGACGGTCTCGATCGTGTTGATGAACGTCCGGACGCCCATCTCGTCGCGGCGGTCGAAGAGGTCGTCGATGCCGGGGTTGAACGCGGGCTGGTAGTAGAAGCCGAAGCCGGTCTCGTCGACCATGTCGGCGCTTTCGCCCGGCTCGAGGTCCGTCCGGACGCCGAGTTCCTCGAGGACGTGTTTGTAGGACGTCGCCTTCTGGGAGGGGACGCGGTCCCCGGAGTGGACGACGACCGGCGTCCCGGCCGCGGCGGCGACGACGCCGGCACCGACGCCGAGGATGGCGGAGGTGTCCTTGCCGTCGTAGTTCGCGCCGCAGTCGACCGGGTCGGCCTCGGGTTCGGCGGTCACGACCGACGCCTCGCGCATGACGTCGGTGTAGGCCGCCAGCTCCTCGGGGTTGTTGCGCTTCCAGCGGTTCGCCAGCAAGAACGCGCCGAGGGTGGTCTCGTCGGGCTCGCTGGCCAGGATCCGCTGGATGGCCTCGCGGGCCTGCTCGCGGTCCATGTCGCCGGCCGATTTGGGGCCGGAACCGACTACCTCCGTCATCAGGCGTTTCAACGGCCAGTCGCCGAACTCTTGGGATGCCTGCGCCATAGCTGGGGCTTCGGACGGACACCGCAAAAATCCCGCGTTTCCGGTCTTCCCGTGGCCGTCAAACGACGGGTCGCCGTCGCTCGAGCGCTGTGACTCCGCGGGCGCTCGTTCGTCGCTTCCGGCCGCCGAGACGACCCGAAAACGATACGGTCCCCGTCTCCCTAGAACGACCAATGAGTGCCCTGTCGGGGAACTGGCGCGACGCCATCGACGACGTGGACGCGGCGCTGATCGACGGCTATCAGAGCGGGTTCCCGATCGAGGAGCACCCGTTCGACCGCGTCGCTTCCGACCTCGGGATCGACGAGTCCGCCGCGGTCGACCGCGTTCGAGCCCTCCGAGAGGCGGGGATCGCCCGCCGGTTCGGGGCCGTCCTCAACCCGCCCGTGATCGGCTCCTCGACGCTCGCCGCGATCCAGGCCCCCGCGGACCGCTTCGACGAAATCGCGGCGATCGTCAACGAGTACCGGCAGGTCAACCACAACTACGCCCGCGACCACGAGTGGAACATGTGGTTCGTCGTCACCGCCGGCTCCCGCGAGGCCCGCGACGAGATCCTCGCCGAAATCGAGGCCCGCACCGGCTGTGCGGTGTTGAACCTGCCGATGCTGACCGATTACTACATCGACCTCGAGTTCCCCGTCGTCAACGCGGATCGCTTTGCACGGGAATCCCTCGAGGAGCAAACCGACTCCTCGGCGACCCGGATCAGCGAGGCGGCGACGGGCGATCTCTCCGCGCTCGAGGCCGACCTCCTGCTCGAGATTCAGGACGGCTTTCCCCTCTCGGCGACGCCGTATCGGGACATCGCCGCGGCACTCGACGCACCCGTCGAGGACGTCCTCGCGGCCGTCGACCGCCTGCTCGCGACCGGCTGTATCAAGCGGATCGGCTGCGTGATCAACCACGTCGCCACTGGTTTCGATGCCAACTGCATGGTCGTCTGGGACGTTCCCGACGACGACCTCGACGCGTGGGGCGAGCGGGCGGGCGGGCTCCCCTACGTCACCCTCTGCTATCACCGGCCCCGCCGGCCCGAGCAAGACTGGCCGTACAACCTGTTCACGATGATCCACGGCCGCGACCCCGAGGCCGTCGACGAGAAGATCGACGAACTCGCCGCCGACTATCTCCCCGTCGACCACGAGCGACTCTACTCCACCGAGACGCTCAAACAGACCGGCGCGCGCTACGACGACCTGCTCGGCACGTAGCCGGAGCGAATCGACCGCTCCCGTCGCCGACACCGTCGCTCGAGGGCGTATCGGGGGCTGGGAAACGTATTTCCCTTTGCGTCGCTTACGAGGGGACACGATGATGGCGACGACCCACGCGCTGTTGGGACTGGCACTGGCGCTGCCTCTGGTGGCGGTCGCTCCGGACCTCGCCCCGGCCGCGTTCCTCGCGGGACTGGTCGGCGGGGTGGCTCCCGACCTCGACCTCTACACCGGCCACCGGAAGACGCTTCACTACCCCGTGTACGGCTCCGTCGCGACGGTGCCGGCGGTCGTCCTCGCGGCGCTCGTTCCCACGCCCGTGACGGTCGCGATCGCCGTCGGTCTCGCGGCCGCGGCGCTTCACGCCGTCGCCGACGCGGCCGGGAGCGGCCTCGAGTTACGGCCTTGGCAGGGGACCTCCGAGCGGGCGGTCTACAGCCACTATCACGGTCGCTGGGTTCGCCCGCGGCGGTGGGTCCGGTACGACGGCGCGCCCGAGGACCTCGGCGTGGCCGGGGTCGTGGCCGTGCCGCTCGTCGCGCTCGGCGACGGTCCCGTGACTGCCCTCGCGGTCGGCCTCGTGGCAGTGTCGGCCGTCTACGTCCTGTTGCGGAAGCCGCTCGCGACCGTCGCCGAGCGGCTCGTCTCGTACCTCCCGGCGTCGGCTCGACCCTACGTCCCCGCGCGGTATCTGTGACGAGGGCGCCGCGACTGAACGGTATTTTTATCAGTCAGCGCTTCGACCAATCCCGCAATGAACGGAGAGCGGGCGGCCGAACGCGGCGTCCGAGCGGGACTCGTCGCCGTCCTCGTCGCGGGCGTGCGCCGACGCGACCCGGGCGCGGTCGTCAACGCCGTCGTCGCGTTCGCGGCGACGTACGCCCCCGACGTCGCCGAGCGCGTCTTCGACCTCGAGTTCCGACCGTGGCAACGCGCGTACGTCGACGGCGCGATGCTTACCCACGCCGTCGGCATGCTCGGCCCCTACGACGACGTCTGGTGGTGGGATCACCTGACCCACGCCCACTCGTCGACGCTCGTGGGCAGCGCGGCCTTCGCCGCCGCCCGTCGCCGCGGTGACGACCCCCGTCCGCGCGTCGTCGCCGCCGTCGCCGTCGCCGGGCTCTGTTGGGAACTCCTCGAGTACGTCATCCACGCGACGGCGAACCGGCTCGGTCTCGAACCGGTACTGGTCACCTACGGCAAGCGCGACACCGCGCTGGATCTCGTCTTCAACTTCGTCGGGGCCGCCGTCGTCCTCCTGCTTGGCGATCGCGCACTCGAGAACGTCGCTCGGACGCCCGAGACCGACGACTGACCGGGGCAGTTCCGAACGCGGGCTCCCGGAACTCGTTTCCGGCGCGGTCGTCCCGTCCGACGGTTGCACCGGAACCCCGTTCCAGCGGCCGACTCACTCGAGCGCGTCGGCGACGGCCTCGACCGAGGTCCTCGCTCCGGTAGTCGTCGTTCGCCCGCCGGGCGGCCGCCGGGTCAGCGCTCGGCTCGAGGGACATGCGCTAGCCTTGCACACTCGCGGCTAAAAGCGCCCGCCTTGGCGATGTTGCTGCAGTTCGTACTGTCGGCCGGTCACGCGTCGACGGGAAGCGGTCGGACGGCGGTTCTCGAACCGTCCGACCCGTACGCAGGCGGGGTGCTGGGAGTGGTGACCGAGTGGAAAAGTGGCCCCGTCGTTTTCCCACGTGCGCCCCCGGGGCCGCCGTCCGATCTCACGGACGGTAAGTGAACGTTGTGGAGCTACTAATACAAATGGCACCCCTATCTGGTTAGGGAAATCACTGCTGTTGTGGACGCCCTGAAGCGTAACGTGGCCTCTGAGGGGTCCGGAATACGCTCCCAAGAGTATTACTGTTGTTTCAGTGACGAGGCACTACGCATCTTGAACTCACATGAAAATACGGTCATCTCTTGATGAGTGAAGCGTGTCTCAGTAGTTTCGGTTGTCGTGCGATCAGATGGCGCATACAACGGTTTAGTTTGTAGTATTGTGCCGGACGACGAAGGCTTGGAGCCACGATTCAGCTGTTAACGGTTTTGCGTAACTGAAACCGTTTGAGATTGATGAGGTGCGTCGTTTTGTCTCATGAAAGATCCGTTCGACAGCGTTCCTATTTCCATGTTTTTGGTATCGAAATCGGAGCCCTGATCGACAGAGTGCAGTCTGGAGATGTTTTGCTCCATCAACGAAAACACAGCGTTCTCGATATCGTGTTTCTCAGTCAGTTCCTATTAAAATCGCTATGTAAGTGCGGTGTAGTAGTAGAAAACAGACGTATCTGCAGCATTTCATTCGATTTGGGATCGGTGGCAGCATACAGCCAGTACTGTTGATCGTCAATCTAAATCACTGTCTCATTAGCGTAACGTAATTCGGTAACGCATCGGCGGCGGGCCGTAGATCACACCTGTGTACCTAGTTGGTATTAATAATAAATCTGAATTATCTGTGTGGTTTAATAGTAGGAAGTTTTATATTCTCGGGGAGGTTATTTCCGATGAATGGCTGAGGATTCAGTAAAATACTCGCTTCAGCAATATCCCGTAATAGAAGCGTATCTCCGGGCCTTCTTCTTTGTATCAGTCGCCTTTGTACTCTCAATTCTTTCGATTATCGCAGTCCTGGCTAATCCCGCTGGGCCAGCACTCGGCGGACTCATCGGTACTGTCTCCGCGATCGTTCTCTGTTATGCTGCCGTCACTGTCCGGCGAACGAAAGTAGAACTTCAGCAGCGATGAGGAGGACGAGGGGCTCTCGACGAACATTCTCACGATACCGGTCCCAGTTGCCGACTGGCACACGGAAATCTGCGCTCGCTCTCGTCGGGGACAGGCGTGACGATTATTCGCCCCAGTCGCCGCTCATGCCGACGCGCTCGCCGTCCTCCCAGACGTAGTAGCCCTCACCGGTCTTCTTGCCGAGGTTGCCCGCCCGGACCTTCCGGCGCAGCGACTGTGGCGGCTTGAACCGCTCGCCGAGCTCCTCACGGAGGTGTTCGGCGATGTGCAGGCGGACGTCCAGTCCGACGTGATCGGTCAGCTCGAGCGGGCCCATCGGGTGGCCGTAGCCGATCTCCATCCCCTCGTCGATGTCCGCCGGGCTCGCGACGCCCTGCTCGACCATCCGGATCGCCTCGAGGCCCAGTGCGAGACCGAGCCGCGAGGTCGCGAAGCCGGCCGTGTCCCGGACGACCACGTCCTCCTTGTCGATCCCACGGACGTAGTCGACGGCGACCTCCTCGGTGCGCTCGTCGGTCTGCTCGGCGATGACGATCTCGACCAGGTCCATGATGTGCGGCGGGTTGAAGAAGTGCAGCCCCACCGCCCGCTCGGGATGCTCGAGCGCGCTGGCCATCTCCGTGACGGACAGCGAGGAGGTGTTCGACGCGATGATCGTATCCTCGCCGGTCGCGTCCTCGACGTCCGAGAACACCTGCTGCTTGAGGTCCATGTCCTCGGGCACCGCCTCGACGACCAGATCCGCGTCCGCGACCGCCGCCTCGAGGTCGGTCGTCCCCTCGATGCGCTCTAAGGCCGCCGCCATCTCGTCTTCGGTAAGCTTGTCCCGGTCGACGCCGCCCTGGAGGTTCTCGCGGATCCCCTCGAGGCCGTCCGCGACGAGGTCGTCCTCGATGTCGCGGAGGACGACGTCGTGGCCCGCCGTCGCGGAGACCTGTGCGATTCCGTGTCCCATACTCCCGGCTCCGAGAACTGCGATTTGCATGTGCAAATCCACAGACGATGCGATCAAAAGCGTTCCCTTTCGCTCAACCGGCACCACTGCGACCGAGGCGACGCCCCGCCGTCCCGTCTCCGAAACGACCCACGGCGCGCGCCACCGCGTGTGTACCGTTCGCTCGGTTCGATCCGGACGGCCGTCCGGGCAGAGCGGAGAACGGAGCTACTTTAGTTCCGGAGCGCGAGTCAGTCAGTACCAATGAGCGATCGCCAGCCAGTCGTCGTGCAGGCAGTCAGGACTCCGCAAGGGAAACACGGTGGCGTCTTCGCCGAGACCGGCAGCGAGGAGCTGTCGGTCCCGCTCGTCGACGAGATGCTCGAGCGGACGGGCCTTACCGGCGAGGACGTCGACGATATCCGGTGGGGCTGTGCCAAACAGGTCAACGAACAGAGCAACAACATCGCGCGGGTGATCGCTCTCCTGTCCGATCTCGGTGAGGGCGTTCCCGGCACGACGATCGACCGGCTCTGTGCCTCCTCGGCGGAGGCGATCATGAGCGCCAGCGACGCCGTCCGGGCGGGCCAGCGCGACGTGATCGTCGCTGGCGGCGTCGAGAACATGTCCCGCAACGAGCGCCGGAAGGGGATCGACTCCTACGCGGGCATCGCCGAGCAGTACGACGCGGCCGGGCTCGCGATGGGCCAGACCGCCGAGAAAGTCGCTGAAGAGTTCGACATCAGCCGCGACCAGCAAGACGAGTACGGCGCTCGGAGCCAGCAGCGCGCGGTCGAAGCGACCGAGGACGGCAAGTTCGACGCGGAGATCGTCCCGATCGAGACCGAGGCGGGCCTCGTCGAGGAGGACGAGGGGCTCCGTCCCGGCACGACCAAAGAGAAGATCGCCGGCCTTCCGCCAGCGTTCCGCGAGGAGGGTACGGTCACCGCCGCCAACGCCTCGCAGGTCTCCGACGGCGCTGCCGGCGTCCTCATCACGAGCAAGGCGTTCGCCGAGGAGCAGGGCCTCGAGATCATGGCCGAGATCGAGGACCACAACGTCGCGGGCGTCGATCCGACGATCATGGGTGTCGGCCCGGTCCCCGCGGTCCGGGGGATCTGGGAGCGCAACGGCCGCTCGGCCGACGACTACGATCTCGTGGAACTCAACGAGGCCTTCGCGAGCCAGACGATCTACTGTCGGGCCGAACTCGGCTTCGACGACGATCGGTTCAACGTCAACGGCGGCGCGATCGCCATCGGCCACCCGCTCGGCGCGTCGGGGGCCCGCCTGCCCGTCACGCTGATTCACGAACTCCAGCGCCGGGGCGGCGGGCTGGGGCTCTCGACGATGTGCGTCGGCTATGGACAGGGCGCGGCCGTCGAGTTCCGCGTGCCGGAGCAGTAGCGACGCGCTCCGTTCGCGACCGGCCGCTCATCGCGTTCGGATCGGATTTCGGTTCCATCGAATACCCGTCCTCGAGCGCCGTGAGACGCTCGTCTCGGCGGTCGGACAACACCGCGAAAAAGACGGCGTGGATCCGCGGTCGGCGCCGCGATCGTCGGGCCGGTCTAGAGGATCTGGTCGGCGATGATGTTCTTCTGGATCTCGCTGGTGCCCTCGTAGATCTTCGTGATGCGGGCGTCGCGGTAGTAGCGCTCGGCGGGATAGTCCGTGACGTAGCCCGAGCCGCCGTGGACCTGAATGCCCTCGTCGGCGACTTCGACCGAGATCTCGCTCGCGAAGTACTTCGCCATGCTCGAGTACTGCGCGGCGATGTCCTGATTCTCCTGCTCGACCTGGGTCGCGGCGCGGTAGGTCAGCGAGCGGGCGGCCTCGACCTTGGTGGCCATCTCGGCGATCTTGTGCTGGATGGCCTGGAAGTCCGAGATCTTCTGGTCGAACTGCTCGCGCTGGTTGGCGTACTCGATGGCGGCGTCGAGTGCGCCCTGTGCGGCACCGACGGCCTGCGCGGCGACGCTGGTGCGGCCGGAGGCGAAGAACTCCATCAGCTGGTAGAAGCCCTTGTCGACCTCGCCGATGACGTTGTCCTCGGGGATGCGGACGTCGTCGATGACGACCTCGGCGAGGTCCGAGGCGCGAATTCCGAGCTTGTTGTCGATCTTGTCGGTCGAGACGCCGTCGCGGTCCATCTCGACGAGGAAGGCGGTGATGCCCTTGTGGCCCTCGCCGGGGCTGGTCTTGGCCATGCAGACGCCGACGTCGGCGACGGTCCCGTTGGTGATCCACATCTTGTTGCCGTTGAGGACGTACTCGTCGCCGTCCTTCTCGGCGACCGTCTCGATGCCGGCGACGTTCGAGCCGTGGGCGGGCTCGGAGATCATCGAACAGGAGGCGGTCTCGCCGTTGGCGATCTGGGGCAGCCACTCCTCTTTCATCCACTCGTCACCGAACTCGACGATCATGTCCGTCCCGAAGCCGGCCGAGCCGACGGCGGAGCCGATCCCGGGGTCGGCACGCCAGAGTTCCTCGGTGACGATCGTCGAGGAGATCTTGTCCATCCCGGCCCCGTCGTACTCGAGCGGGATGTTCGGCGCGACGAAGTCGTACTCGGCGGCCTTCTTGCGGAGTTCCTCGGGGTATTTCCCCTCCTGATCGTGTTCCTCCGCGACCGGCTTCATCTCGTTCTCCCCGAACTCGCGGACGGCCTCACGGATCGCTTCGTGTTCGGCTGACAGCTGGAACGTCATAATAGATTGCTTGGGTTCGTCTTACAAAGTAGCTTCGGATACAATCCCCGGTTGGTGTTGTTAACCCGACTGCCGGATCGTCGGTCACGATGGAAACCGTCGACGGCCGGCGGCGGGCCGATCGCGATCAGGCTGTCGGGGCGGGGTTCAGCCGTCTATTGCTCGTTTTCGCCTTCGCCACGGAGTTCGAACTTCTGGACCTTCCCGGTCGTCGTCCGGGGCAGTGCCTGGACGAACTCGACCTCGCGGGGGTGTTTGTACTCCGCGAGGTTCTCGAGGCAGTACTGCTTGATGTCTTCCGGCGTCGCCTCGGCGTCGGGCGTCGTCACGACGAACGCTTTCACGGTTTCGCCGCGGCGCTCGTCCGGCACGCCGACGACGGCGGCGTCGGCGACGTCTTCGTGTTCGAAGAGGAGTTCCTCGACTTCGCGTGGGTAGACGTTGTAGCCGCCCGTGACGATCATGTGCTTCTCGCGGTCGACGACGTAGAAGAAGTCGTCCTCGTCCCAGTAGCCGATGTCGCCGGTGTGGAACCAGCGCTTGCCGTCCTCGTTAGTGAAGGCCTCCTCGTTGGCCTCCGGTAGGCCGTAATACTCCTTCATCACGTTGGGGCCGTGGATGACGAGTTCGCCGGTGATGTCGTGGATCGCGGCCTCCTCCTCGTCGATCGGACCCTCCGCAACGCGGGGGACCTCCTCGAAGTCCTCGTCGACGATCTTCGCCTCGACGCCCTCGAGGGGCTGGCCGATGCTGCCCTTCCGACGGCTCTCGTTGGTGTTGGCGTGAGTGACCGGACTCGTTTCGGTCAGACCGTAGCCCTCGTTGAGCTGGACGTCCCAGAGGTCCTCGAACCGCTCTAAGACCTCCAGCGGGAGACTCGAGCCGCCGGAGTTGGCAAAGCGCAGGGACTCGAACTCGTAGCGCTCGGCGTCCGGGTGGTTGATCATGTCGTTGAACATCGCGGGGACGGCGAACATGATGGTGATCTCGTCGTCCTCGAGCTGGTCCATCACCTCGGTGGCGTCCCACTTCGGCACCGGGTAGTAGGTGCCGCCGCTGTACATCGCGCCGTTCATGACGACGGACATGCCGTAGATGTGAAACAGCGGGAGCGTCCCGATGAGCCGGTCGGAGGCCTGGAAGCCGCCCGGCGGGATGACGGCGTTGGCCCGCGTCGTAAAGGCGAGGTTGTGATGGGTCAGGAGGACGCCTTTCGGCGTGCCCGTCGTCCCGGAGGTGTAGGGCTGGACCGCGACGTCGTCGTCCGCGCGATCGACGACGGCTTTGGTGTCCTCGGCGAGGAAGTCGTCGAACTCGGTCGCGCCATCGACGTCGGCTCCGACGCTGACGACCTGCTCGACGTCCGTGTCGTCTTGGACCTCGAGGACGTTGGGAACCAGATCGGCGAGCGCGACGACGGCCTTGGCCTCGCTGTCGCCGAGCATGTGGCTGATCTCACGGGCCTTGTACTGGGGGTTCATCGGGACGATGATGCCGCCGGCACGCAGGGTGCCGTAGAAGGCCGTGACGAACTGCGGCAGGTTCGGCAGGTAGATCCCGACGCGGTCTCCCTCGCCGATGCCACGATTCTCGAGGGCCTGTGCGAACTGTCCGGCTCGCTGCCAGAACGCCTCGTAGCTCAGTTCGGTCCCTTCGTACGCGATCGCGGGCGATTCCGGGTTCGCATCGACGGTCTCGACGACCTCCGTCACGAGGTTTGTCATACCTTGTGTATGGTTACCCCGGTCGCAAAAGGGTTGTCACTCGGCGCTTCCATTTACTTCGGTTGTTTTCGAGAACGCGCGACTCGAGTGCCCTGTCGGGCCTCGATCAGTCGAGCGTCGTCGGATCCACGCCGGACTCGGTGCCGGTGTCGTTCGGCAGGTCGTAGCCGACGACGTATCGGGCGTGTAGCAACGCGGCGACGATCGCTGCTGCGGCGACGAGTTGGATGGCGACGTGGACGATCGAGCCGAACATCGCGCCGGCGGCGGCGATGACGAAGACCGCACGAACCGGGGCGGAGAGATCCCGCGCTCCGTCGAACCCGATCGTCGCGACGATCAGGGCGACGGTACCGGCAAGCACGACGGGGAACGCGACGAGCGTCTCGCTCGACCAGTAGATCAGGCTCTCGTTCGCGATGAACGCGTAGGGGATGACGAACCCGGGCGCGCCGAGTCGGAGCGCCTGTTTAGCCGACTGGAGGAAGCCCGCGCCCGCGATCCGTGCGCCGATCGCGACGGAGATCGCGACCGGCGGCGTGATCGCCGACAGCATCGCGAAGTAGAACACGAACATGTGTGTCGCGATGTCGGGCGTTCCCAGTTCGGTGATCGGCTTCGCGACCAGGATGGCCACGAGGATGTACGCCGCGGGCGTCGGCATCCCCAGCCCGAACAGGATACTGGCGATCATCGCGAGGAACAGGACGACGAACAGTCCTCCGCCGAAGCCGAGAATGCTCACGTCGCCGAGGCTGACGATCGACGTCGCGACGCGAGCCGTCAGCCCCGTTCCCTCGAGCAGTTCGACGATCACGCCCATGGCCGCGAGGACGCCGACCAGCGGTGCCATGTCGACGCCGCCCTGCTTGAACCCGTCGACGGTCTGCTTGGCCGTCGCGAAGAGGTTCGAGAGCGGATCGTCGCCCCGTATTTCCCGTCCAAAGACTTCGGCCGTCACTTCGTCGGAGCCGACGTCGAAGACGCCGACCACGAAGTTCCGGACGAACATCACGCCGATGATCGCGAAGATCGTGTTCATGCCCGATGACAGTGGCGTATACCGAAGGTAGACGAGCGTATACAGGAGGACGCCCATCGGGATCGCGAAGTGGAGTCCGTTGAGGAGGAGCCGCCACCTGAACGACGAGAGGTCGTTCGAGATCCAACCGAACTTGAGGATCGTAAAGTGGACGGCCAGACAGACGCTGAAGTAGAACAGCGCCGCCGGAATGATTCCCGCCTGAACGATGTCCAGATACGGGACCTGGATGATGTCGGCCATCAGGAACGCCGCGACGCCCATCACGGGCGGCAGCATCTGACCGCCCGCCGAGGCGACCGCCTCGATCGAGGCCGCGATGTCGCTGTCGACGCCCTGATCCTTGATCATCGGGATCGTGAAGCTGCCGGTCGTCGCCGTGTTGGCCGCCGCGCTACCGGTGATCGAGCCCATGATCATGCTCGAGATGACGGCGATCTGGACGACGCCGGTCCGGAGGCTCCGTCCGAGTTCCTTCCCGATCTCACGGACGAACTCCATCAGCCCGAACGCCTTCGCGATGCCGGCGAACATGATAAAGATCGCGACCCACGTCGAGCCGATCCCCATCATCGTGCCGTCGTAGACGCCGCTGAGCGCGATCGCGCCGTTCTCGGCGATCTGCTCCCAGCTTTGCCCCGAGTGCTGGAAGACGCCGAATAGCCGCGGGCCGACTGCGGAGTGAGCGTAGGCGATCGCGGCGACGGCGACGGCCGCGATCGTGGTACCGAACGCCCGGCGGGTCGTGTCGACTGCCAGCGCGATCAACACCACGCCGACGACGTGGTCGGTGGTTGTGTAGCCGAGGATGTACGCGTCCCCGTCGAGTCGGCTGAAGTTCGTGTAGACGTGGTACATCGTGTACAGCGCCGCGAGGGCGAGGGCGAGGGCGATGTACGGATCAACCCGCTTCCAGACGCGTCGCGCTCGCTCGAGCGCACCGTCGGCGCTTTCGCTGGCCGGTGACGTCGCTGCCTCGGCGTCGGCACCGACGCCGGCGTTCTCGTCGGCGAGTTGTTGGTAGACGTAGTCGAGGTAGTACAGCGTGATCCCCATGCCGAAAAAGAGGATCATGTACCGCTTGTCACGGACTACCCAGCGCGGTTCCTCGACGAGGCCGGTAAGAGGCCAGCCGCCGACGAGGGACACGGCGTACAGGACGGTGTAGCCCGTCAGGACGAACCCCAATGTGTACACGAGGAGTCCGAGGGCGACCTCGGGGAGACCGCGATCGGAGTATGTTTCGGACATCGATTCCGTTAGTTATCGCCGTCGGCGATGAAGAACCACGGCAGATCGTAGAAGTGGACGATCTGCGCCATCTGGAAGTCGAGTTCGCTGTAGGCACCGGCACCGTCTTCGACCTCCTGTGCCGACCAGTTCTGGATGTACACCATCTCGGCGTCCTCCTGATTGAGCGCACCGAGGTTCGCCTCGGTCCCCTCGCTCGTCTGGGCTTCGACGAATATGTCGCTGGTCGCGTCGTTGACGGCGCTGGCCATTCCCTGGTTGGCGGTGTAGGCCGTCGTCGTCGACGTCGACGTCCGCATCCGGACGTCCGTGTCGCCGGTCGCGCCGCCGCTCGTACTGCCGCCGGCGCGCTCGAACTCGTCGCTCCAGACGCCGATCTCCTCGTAGAAATCCGCTGCGGCGTCGTGGAACGGGACGCCGTCGTACATGTTCTTCACCCAGAAGTCGTCTTCCTCGTGAGTCGCCAGTAGGCCGGCGTATTCCGAGAGTTCCGATTTCTGTTCGTAGAGCGTCTCGAGGAACGTGTAGACCGTGTCGTACTCGAGGTCGGCCCGGGAGACGAAGTTGTACGCGAACGTCGGCGCGGGGACCTCGTCCGGGGCGTCGACGTTCTCGATCTGGCCCGTCTCGGTCGGTCGGATCAGCAGTCGGTCGTCGTCGTTCCAGGCCTGTTCGGTCTCGTCGCTCACGTCGAGGACGGTGAGGTTGTCGACCGTACTCGCGGTCTGCTGGAGCCAGCTGGGCGTGATCGAGAAGTTCATCAGCGTTCCGACGCCGACGTCGAGCTGGTTCTCGTTGATCGCGTTGCCCTGATTCCCGTAGCTCGTACTCACGCGGTTGTAGTCGTCGGTTGCGTGACCGAGCGCTCGCTCGAGTGCCGGTGCCGTTCCGGAGCCGCTCGGCGTCGGCGACACTGACGTGTTCTCGTTGATGTCCGACAGCGTCTCGAGGGGACCACTGCTGCCACCGCTCGTCTCACCGCCGAGACAGCCGGCGATCGCTGCGAGGGAGCCGGCGCCTGCTGCCGCGAGAACCGATCGTCGAGTCGAACGCCTATCCGTGTGCTTGTGTTCGTTCGCCATGGGGAACCTCTTCATACTTACCTGTTATAATCCTTCCGCTATCTGCCGAAATTGGCCGATAGTCATATGCTATCGTACAGCAATCATGCTGTCTACACTACGTTTGGCGGCAGCCGGGACACCTTGGGTCCGAACAGTGACGGTCCTGAGCGGCCGTCCGCTGTCGTTTCGCTGGTCGATAACGTGACAAGTGGTATCGCAATACCTATTGTGCCATTCCCATAGGTCTAGGTATGCTGGATTTCGTTCAGCTTGAGGAAGACCTCGACCAGGAAGAGCGGATGATCCGGGACACCGCCCGGGAGTTCGTCGACGAACACGTCAAGCCCGACATCGGCGACCACTTCGAGGCGGGGACGTTCCCGAAGGAACTCATCCCGAAGATGGGGGAACTCGGCTTTTACGCCCCCAATCTCGAGGGCTATGGCTCGCCGAACGTCTCCGAGACGGCCTACGGCCTGTTGATGCAGGAACTCGAGGCCGGCGACTCGGGGCTGCGCTCGATGGCGTCGGTTCAGGGCGCGTTGGTCATGTACCCGATCCATGCTTACGGGAGCGAGGAACAGAAAGAGGAGTGGCTGCCGGAGATGGGACGGGGCGAGGCGATCGGTTGCTTCGGCCTCACCGAACCCGAACACGGCTCGAACCCGTCGGCGATGGAGACCCGTGCCGAGCGCGACGGCGACGGCTACGTCCTCAACGGCTCCAAAACCTGGATCACGAACTCGCCGATCGCCGACGTGGCCATCGTCTGGGCGCGTGACAAGTCGGCCGAGGACGACCCCGTTCGCGGGTTCCTCGTCGAGACCGACCGCGACGGCGTCACGACCAACAAGATCGACGACAAGCTCTCGCTGCGGGCCTCGATCACGGGCGAGATCGGCCTGAACGACGTCCACGTGCCCGAGGAGAACGTCCTCCCCGGCGTCGAGGGCATGAAGGGGCCGCTGTCCTGTCTCACGCAGGCCCGCTACGGCATCGCCTGGGGCGCGGTCGGCGCCGCCCGGGACTGCTTCGAGGAGGCCCGACAGTACGCGAAAGATCGCGACCAGTTCGGCGGCCCGATCGGTCGGTTCCAGCTCCAACAGCGCAAGCTTGCGGAGATGGGCACCCAGATCACGCTGGCACAGTTGCTGGCTCACCGGCTCGCCGAACTCAAAGAGCGCGGCGAGATGCGGCCACAGCACGTCTCGATGTCGAAGCGAAACAACGTCCGCATGGCCCGAAACCAGGCCCGCATCGCCCGCGAGATGCTCGGCGGCAACGGCATCACCACCGACTACTCGCCGATGCGGCACATGTCCAACCTCGAGACGGTCTACACCTACGAGGGCACCCACGACATCCACACCCTCGTCCTCGGCGAGGAGTTCACCGGCATCCCCGCCTACCAGTAACACCGCGTCGCCGGTCCGCGTTCTCTCCCGATTTCTCTCCCCCGTCCCAGCCACTGGTTCCGCTCCGGCCGGGGGACTCTTTCGACCGAACCGGATCGGTCTCGGAAACGGACGTCCCGCTCGCCAGCACTCCCGTTTCAGTATCCGAAATATTAATTGCGCTGTCCGAACAGTATCGCACATGGGCACGGATCGAGACGGGGACGACGGGGCCGGCGTTTCCACGACGCGGAAGACGTTCCGACTCCTCGAGGCACTCAAAGACGAGGAAGGCGTTACTATCGCCGATCTCACCGAGCGGACGACCCTTCCGAAAAGCACCGTCTACCGCCATCTCCAGACGCTGACCGAACTGGGATACGTGATCGAACGCGACGGCCGTTACTACGTCGGGTTCCGGTTCGTCGAACTCGGCGAGCAGGCCCGGTCCCGGAAGACGGGATACTCGGCCGCGAAGCGAGCGGTGTTCGAACTCGGCACGGAGACCGACGAACGCGCGGTATTCATCGTCGAAGAGGACGACGACGCCGTCTACGTCCACCGCTACGGCAGTCTCTCGAACTCGATGATCGGCCAGCGCCGACCCCTGCACTCGATGGCCTCCGGGAAAGTGATTCTCGCGGAGTGGGACGACGACGCCGTCGCGGCCTACGCCGAACGGACCGGTCTCGAGGCACACACGGCGAACACGATTACCGACCTCGACGCGCTCTTCGACGAACTCGAGCGGGTTCGAGACCGCGGCTACGCGGTGAACGAACAGGAGCACATGGACGGCCTTCGCGGGATCGCCGTCCCAGTCTACACTCCCGACGACGAGTTTCTCGGCTCGCTGGCCGTTTTCGGGCCGACAAGCCGATTTACCGACGACTACGTTTACGACGAACTGGTGGCCCGGCTCCGGGACAAGGCGGGTGAGATCAAAGTCACGCTCGCATACGGGTGATCGCGTCCGCTCGCCGTCGGTCCGCCGTCCGGCCCCTGTTTCACTGGCCGGAACGCGATCGATCGTTTCGTCTCGACCGGCCGGAAAACCCGTCGCTCGTCCCGATTTCCGAGATCTGTATTTCACTATGCGGAATTTGCCTTTCGAAAAGTGCGACGGCCGCCGTCAGTACCGATCCGGCGTTTCCCCGCCTCGCGGGATGTCACACGCAATGACCGAGTCGACGAGTCCCGGACCAGGCCCGAAGGTGTGTGGCTCAGTCGGACGGACGACCTCGCGGGGACTCGAAAACGACCGCTCGGCCACCCGAATTATACAGTCATATATCTGTAATGGAGTCCGTAACGGTCGAGCGACTGCCCCGCCGGCCACACTGCCCCCGGTCCGCCAGGGACTACGCTGCGGACAGGGAAATGCGCTTCTCGAGGCCGACCGCGACTCACGGGGAACCGAAGCGGAGCGACGACAGTTCGTCGCGGTCCGTGCCGATCACGGTATCAACGGCGTGAGCAGCGGTTCGCGGGAGACCAACAGGACGACGTTGTTGCTCGCGAAGAGGGCATAGCAGCCGACGACGGCCACGACGAAGGCGACGTCGAACGGCCTCGAGAGGACGTAGCCGATCACGAGGACGGCGGCGGCGTAGATGGCGGCGGCGAGGACGACGCCGGCGAGCCCGAAGAGATCGTGGAGGAAAACCGTCACGGGGTTGAGTTCGTAGGCGTACGGGACGGTGAAAAAGCCCACCGTCGCGACGAGGTCGACGAACCAGACGGCGAAGAAGGCGGCGCGGAGGCTGGTGGTGCCAGGCCGATCCAATCCGATCCCGGACGCGTTCGCTGTGTCCACCATCGTGTTCGGATCGAGGGGCCGCCGAGCATTACGCCTTGGACTTGCGGATTCCGGGCCTGTGGGGGATTCACACCGTTCAGGCGGCCGGACTGTATCCGGAACGCGACCGCCCCGACGGTCGGTGGCCGGCTACAACTCCTCCGAGAGGCAGTCGAACCTGTCTTCGTGACAGTCGGTCGGTTTCGACGGCAGGGAGCGGTAAGCGAGTAACTCGTCGCCGACGACGGCGGTCAGGAAGATGTCGTCGGGAGCCATCGCCTCGAACTCCTCGGCCGGCAACACGAGCTGGTCGACGACTGCCTCGCCGTCCTCGAGCAAGAGGACGACGTGGTCACCGTCGACGATTCGATCCACGACGCCGACGTACAGATCGCTGCCGTCGATTCCATCGTCGGTCGACGACGCGGCGACCGGCGGCCGTCCGCGCGTCGGCGTCGCATCGGTATCGGGGCGAGCGCTGTCGGCCGCACCGGCAGTCGTCACTGCGGCGACCGCCCCCGTTCCGAGGGCACCGAGCGTTCGCAGAACCGTTCGTCGCGGTCGTCGGGTCTGATCCGACATACCCCGCTTGGCCGCGGGATATCGTATAAACCCTCGGCTGGGAGTTACCGATCCTGCCGGTTCGGCGGGAGGAGCGCCATCCGCGAGTACCGACCCGGCGAATCGTGCCGGTCCCGGACCGTCGTTGGGACTGATGTCATCCACCGACTCGATTCCGACGACCCATCGGATGCCTCCTGAATGTACTAATAATCCGACTATATCCACGACTACTCAAGATTAGTATAGTTCTGCCCTCCTGCGTTCCAGATGTTTGTTCATGGTCAAAAACGTCGGTTATAGGCCCACTGTAGCCGTATCTCGTGTCTACTATCGTCGGTATCACTCACTGATGATACCCAATCGACGTTGAGAACAGCTTCCTCTCTCTGTGGTATTTGAGCGGTTTGAGCCATACTACACACGGACCCACCTCTATTCCACTAGGTGTCGGGATTCCCATATCTATCCCAACCTATATCTTCGTATTTGTATGTGGATCTGGTATTTCTATTCTATCGTACCCGCCTTGGACCGAGTGCCAACTCCAGCTTGGGATCGACCCGTTGCCGAAACGAGCCGCTGTGCCGACGCGCTCTCGAGAACGCGACCGACCGTCCGACGGGTATCGAGGACCGACTATGGATCGTCGCGTTCGCGTAAGGTGTGCTGACCCTTTGAACAGCCACCGCTGTCGATCGGCGACAGTTGAACCCCCCCGCTGGCTCACGGCCCGTCGCCTCGAGATGCGGACTGGGGACCCGCGCAGTCGATCCGTGTGGCTCGCGACCGGTTTCTCACGAACAGATGATGAGTCGGCTCTCGGAGCCGTAACTCGAGAACTCAGTCGCCGCAAACGGATGGGCCGACCCGGGTTGAACCACTGGAAGACGGTCTCACTCGCTCCGCTCGTGAGGGTGCGACTTCCGTCGTTTAA
This sequence comes from Natrinema mahii, assembly GCA_000690595.2. Taxonomy (GTDB): domain Archaea; phylum Halobacteriota; class Halobacteria; order Halobacteriales; family Natrialbaceae; genus Natrinema; species Natrinema mahii. The sequence continues at coordinate 307,683 of JHUT02000003.1, forward strand.
ATTCCTGTAGTAGCACGCGCTCGTGGCTCACTTCGTCGCGAGACGTGGGCCAACTCGGATTCCATATTTGCGGCTCGCGAGGTCGCTCGCAGCAAAAGTATGGGCCAACTCGGATTTGAACCGAGAGCCTCCACCTTATCAGAGTGGCGCTCAACCTAATTGAGCTATTGGCCCGCGTCCGTCCTTCGCACTCGATAGTTGCTCGGTGGTACGTTTAAGCGTTTCTTTCTCCGCGACCCGTGCGAACCGCTACCGAGCGAGGGGGTCGTCGTCCCGGTCGTCGTCGCCATCGTCCGGTCGCTCGTCCTCGAAGTCGATCGTGTAGGCGTCCTCGTCGTCGACGCTGTAGGCGTCCTCACCGAGATCGTAGGTCCCGCCGTCGCTCGAGTCGGCGGCGTCTCGAGTCGGGTCCTCGTCGGGGAAGCCAAACGTCCAGACGCCGCCGCTGGCGAACCCGCCGGTCTTCTTGTCCGCGTAGGGGACGACCACGTAGCGTTTGAGCCCCATTCGGATCGGAACTCGGGTCAGCGGGACGGCCAGCAGGAACCCGAGCAGGTCGGTCACCAGGCCGGGGGTCAGCAGAAAGGCTCCGGCGGCGATCAGCAGGCCTCCATCGAGCAGTTCGTTCGTCGGAGGCTGCCCCTGGGCCATCGACCGTTGCATCTTCCGGATCGTCCGCCGGCCTTCGGCGCGAACGAGGAGCATCCCGACGAGGCCGGTCAGGACGACGAGCAGTATCATCCCGACCCAGTTGAGGAACCCGAACTGGGTGACGATCACCGCGAGCAACACGGCGTCGAGAAACGGGATGAGCAACAGCGCGAAGATCCACCGGAGCATACTAGGATCTAGCCGCCGACGGGTGAAAATCTTTTACTCTCGGTTCGGAAACGGAATCGAGCCGCGTCGGGCCGACTGTGAGACGCGAACGAAGGGCTTACGCCCGCGACTCCCGTCGCTCCGGTATGGACGATACGACCCGCGTCGAGTGGCGCGAGTGGGGACAGGCGGCCTTCGACGAGGCCGCCGAGGCCGACCGCCCCGTCTTGCTCTCGCTGACCGCGACGTGGTGTGACCACTGCCACGAGATGGACGAGGAGACCTACGCCGAGCCCCGGATCGCGGCCAACCTCAACGACAGCTTCGTCCCCGTCCGGGTCGATGTCGACCGGTACCCGCGGGTCCGCGACCGGTACAACATGGGCGGTTTTCCGTCGACGGTCTTTCTCGCCCCGAACGGCGAGGTCCTGACCGGCGCGGGCTATCTCGGCCCCGACGGGATGCGTCAGGTCTTGGACAGCGTCCGGACCATGTGGGAGACGAAAGGCAGCGGTGCGGCCCGCGTCCCCCGGCCGCTGCGGGAGGACAACCCGCCGGCCGGCGAGCTGACCGCCGAGATCGAACAGGGGATGCTCGGCCACCTCACCGACACCTACGACGAGACTGCCGGCGGCTGGGGCCAGAGTCCGAAGTTCCCCCTGCCCGACGCGCTGGAGTTCGCGCTCAAACGCGACCGCGAGATGGCCCTGCGGTCCTACGATGCGGTCAGCGCGAACCTGTTGGACGAGTACGACGGCGGCTTCTACCGGTTCGCGACCGACCGGGACTGGTCGGGCCTCCAGCGCGAGAAGTTGCTCGACTCCAACGGCGCGTTGGTACGGGCCTTCGCCAACGCCTACCTGCTGACCGGGAAAGACGAGTACCGCGACCCCGCCGCCGACACCATCGACTACCTGACGACGACGCTGTGGAACGACGAGGTCGACGCCTTCGCGAACAGCCAGGCGCCGGGCGACGCCGACGCCCACAGTCTCGACGCGACCGAGCGCGCGGCCGCCGACGAGCCCCCGGTCGATTCGGGCGTCTTCGCCGGGCCGAACGCACTGGCGATCGACGGCCTGCTGACCTACTACGCCTACACCGACGACGAACGGGCCCGCCGGTACGCCGAACGCGCGCTCGAGACCCTCCGGACGGACCTGCTCACCGACGGCGTCGTCGCACACGCACGCGAGGACACGAACGAACGCGACGAGGACAGCGACCCGCTCCCCTTGCTCACCAATCAGGCCCGCGCGCTGGCGGCGCTGACGACGGTCGCCAGTACCCTCGAGACGGACGCGCTCGCGGACGCGACGGCGGTCGCCGACGCGACGATCGACCGACTCCACGACGAGGACTCGTTCCTCGACGGCCCCGCGGAAGGGGTCGGACTCTGCGATCGCCCGCTGCGGCCCCTGGACGCGAACGTCGCCTTTGCGGACGCGCTGATCGATCTGGCGGCGCTTACCGGCGAGGACCGCTACCGCGAGTACGCCCGAGAAACGCTCGAGGCCTTTGCGGGGGCCAGCGACCGCTTCGGCGTCCAGATCGCCGGCTACGCGACGGCGGTCTCCCGACTGCTCGAGGGTCCGCTGGTGATCAGGGTCGGTGCCGACCCCGGCGCTGACCTCCATCGGGCGGCGTTGCGGATGGCCGACCACGAGAAGGTGGTCGTTCCCGACGCCGACTGCGAGCCGGGGACGGCGCGGGCCGAACTGGGCGAGGCCGTGTCAGCCACTGCCGAAACTCCCGCCGAGTTGAGCGACGCGGTCCAGCGGCTTCTCGACTGACGTTCGGGCCCCTCGCGGCCGACGCCGTCGAAACGCCAAACTACCACAGTGTTTATGTTTCTTCAGCGGGTTGCTCTCGGACATGGCCAGTCTCAGGGACCTCGGGCTCTCCGAGTACGAAGCTCGAGCCTACCGATCGCTGCTCAACACCGGCCCCACAACGGCCAAAGAGTTGTCCCGGGCGAGCGACGTCCCGATGGGGCGGATCTACGACGTGTTGAACAGTATCGAACAGTACAACCTCGTCCGCAGCCAGACCGCCAGCCGGCCGAAGAAGTACGTCGCCGTCGAACCCTCGACGGCGCTGGACCGGCTCCTCGAGGACAAGAAACGCGAACTCGAGGAGAAAGCCGACCAGTACGAGTCGATCGTCGACGATCTGGCCGACGAACTGGACGCGGCCGAACCCGTCGAGGAGCAGTTCTGGACCGCCGCGGTCGGCCCCGAGGAGACGAAGGACCTGCTCTTAGAGCGGCTGGCGGCCGCCGACCGCGACATCGTGATGGTCTCGTCGCACCCGTCGCCCCAGTGGGACATGCAGGCCGCCAGCGAGGAGATCAACGCCCAGCTCGAGGACGCACTCGATCGCGGGGTATCGATCGACCTGCTAATGACTCGGGAGATGGTCGGGTCGATGTCGGAAGAGGTGGGGCGGCGCTACCGGGAGACCTTGCAGCAACGCGAGGACTTCGACGTCCGTACGAACGACGACATCACGGGCTCGTTCAACATCATCGACGGCGTCGAGGTCTGCATTCAGGTGCCCAACCCGCTGTCCTCGGGCGAGGCCTTCGCCATGATCGATCTGAAGGATCCGGAGTTCGCCGCGAACGTCCACGAGGAGTTCGTCCCGCGGTGGGAAGAGGCCGAGCCGCTCGAGTTTTAACGGTCGATCTCGTCGCGGAGCGTCCCCAGCTTGACGACCCGCTCGGCGTGGGCGTTGTGCTGGTGGATCGACTCGTCGTTGGACTGACTCATCGTGATCACCGCGTCGTCGGCCAGGTGGTCGAACTCGTCGACGACGCCCTCGGCCAGCGCGCGCACGCAGTCCTCGACGAACTTCGCGTCGGCGTGGGCCGCGTAGGTCATGTGGTCCTCGTCGGGCCGTTTCGCGAGGTTGTAGATCCGCGCGCTCATCGAGTCCCGGGCGATGTCGATGATGTCGTTCAGGTCGACCTCTGGGTCGCCGCCCGCTTCGACGGTCAGCGTCGCGTGCCCTCGCTGGGAGTGTCCCGGCTGCGGAACCTCCTCCAAGAACTCCGTGATCGTCTCCTCCTCGACGCCTAAGTCCTCGAGGGTCTCTTTCGCGCGGGCGGCGGACATCCCCTGCGAGCAGGGACAGACGGTCATCCCGGTGACCGTCGCGCCGATCTCCTCGCGAGTGCCCTCGTCGGTCGCCGTCGCCGAGGCGACGATGTCGACGGTGTGTTGGGTCTCGCGGTCGCTCGCGGGGGTCTGCTCGCGGCGCATGAACTCCGCTTCCATCGAGACCTCCGCTTTCGAGGTGTAGTCGTGTTTCTCGAGCAGCCGTTCGGCGGCTTCGCCACAGACCTCCTCGACGCCGTAGGCCTCCTCGCGGGTCGCGTCCTCTAAGATCTCGTCGATGACCTCCATGTTGCGGCTCATGTCGGCCCCCTTGCGCCAGCCGGGGAGGTCGACGAAGACCTCGAACTCGGCGGTGAGGACGATCGGTCGCTTCCCCTCGCGGGCGATCTTGACGAGCTTGTCGACGCCGGTGACGCCGACCTGGCTCAGGCCGACGGTAACCTCGGGTGACGTGGCTTGCACGTCCGGCAACTGATGACTCATTGGCCGCATTCAGGGTAGCGGGCGATTCAACCTTTCGGAACCGGGGATCGCTTGCGTCCCGGTGCCGACGGCGGCTCGAGCCGTCGTTTCTTTAAGTGGCTCTGGTCATAAGGTGGAGCTATGACGGGAAGACGGCGGCCGTTCTCCGGGAGATCAGTTCGACAGTTGCGACGCTCCGTCCGAACTATCGCGACGCCCGGGGGTCGCTCTTTAAGTGGTTCTGGTCACAAGGTGAAGCTACGAAGGGCATTCGTCACCCGGTCTTCTCGCGGTGTCGTTTTTACCGGCCTCGAGCGACAGTCATGACACCCGTCTCGGCAGCCGTTCGTGCGACCGTCGACGACCACTTGACGACGATCGAGCGAGACCGCGACGTCGCGGTCCCGTTGGCGGTCGCCCGCGGCAGCCACGCGTGGGGTGCGGCCGGTCCCGACAGCGACTACGACGTCGGGTTCGTCTACGCGCCGACGGACCTGCGTCGGTACGCCCACCTCGAGGGGCCGCCGGAGACGATCGTCGAGGACCGTGGCGAGTTCGAGTATCAGGGCTGGGACGTGCGGACGTTCGCGGGCCTGCTCGCCGATTCGAACGACGGTGCGATCGACCTGTTGCGGAGCCCGATCCGCTACCGCGCCACCTCCGACCCCGCCGCGCTCCGGGAGTACGTCGAACGGACCTACAACCCGATCGACCTCTATCACGCGTGGCGCGGCATCGCGACGAGCAACTACCGGAAGTACGTCTCGCACCACCTGGTCCGAAGCGACGACGAACGCTTCCCGATTCTGGAGGCACGCGACGACGAGTACGTCGTCGAGACCGACGACGGGACGACGACGGTCGCGGCCGGCGACGACCGCTTTCGGGAAACCCAGACGAGGCCCACGGTGAAGCGAAACCTCGTGATCGTTCGGGCGGCGATGGCCGCGCGGTACCTGAAAGCCACCGGGGACCGCGGCGACCACGACCTGCCCGCGCTCGAGTTCGAGTCGTTCCTCTCCGAGCAGGCCCCGGCCGTCTTCGACGCCGATCGGATCGAACGGGCTCGAGGGCTCCTCGAGCGGAAACGAGCCGGTGCGGCCGACGAGCGAATCGGCGACGCCGTCGGCCGCGAATTCGCCCATCCGCCCCGGGAGATCGACCCCGATGTCCACGCCCGGGCCGGCCCCGATCCCGACCGCCTCGACGGGTTCGTCGACGACCTGCTCGCGGCGGTGCAGTAGTCCGCGCTCGCGTCGTTCTTTTAAGTATCTCTGCTCACAAGGTAGAGCTACGATGGGCTTCTCGCGGACTTCCGGTACGCTCGAGCCGCGGCGCTGGGTTTCGAAGCGGTCGTACCGACCCCGTCTGTCTCGCTCCGTCTGCACTCCCGGATACCTGTTAGCGGACTTGTCAGTCCGCGTCGCCGACGGATTCCACGGAGCGAGCCTTTTTCACGCTCCCTCTCCGAGCGACAGACGATGCAAGACGACGGTGCCGACTCCGGTCCAGCGTCCGAGCCAGTCGCGGCCGAGACCGACGGCTCCCACGCCGACCCGGACGGCGAGCGCCGCCTCGAGACCCGACCCGGATCCGGCTCGCTCTCGCGGGCGGACGTCCAACGCGACTCGACGGTCCGCCAGTGGGGCGTCGTCACGCCGAGTGCGACGGTCATCGGGCGGGCGGAGTCGCCCGACGGCGACCTCTCCGAGAGCGTGCGCCGTCTCCACGACGAACAGCACGCGGCCACGCCGGGCTACAGCGAGCGCGCCCACCACCTCGACCGACTGCGGACCACGCAGGCGCTGTGTAACGCCTTAGAGGTGACGCCGTGGCAGCGCGATCTGGCACTCGGCGTCATGGACGAGATCGATCTCACCGAGTTCGGTAGCCAGCGCGCCATCGAGAAGGTCGCGCTGGTGGTGATCCGCCACGTGGTCGATGTCGACCGGAAGCAGTACTTCGGGCTCGACGAGATCGACGCCCAGGCGCTGTCGGCCGACCGCATGGAGGAGCTGTTCGCCCAGTACCGGGCCCACGACATCACCGACGAGGAGACGTTCCAGCGGCTCGCCTCGGAGTACGGGCTCGACACGACGAGCCTGAACCGGCTGCGGCGCGTCCTCAAGGAACAACTCGAGGACGAACTGCCGGCCTACGGCCGCAATCCGTACCGCGATCCGAACCTGCCGCACGCGACCGAGACAGGCGACGCGCCGGCGTCCGAATCGGAGTCGTAGGTGCGGCCACTGGCTCGGCTACACCGTCCTCCACTCCCGATCCGACCGGCCGCCGCTCGAGCCGCGGCCGCGGCTGCCGGGGACCGGCGACTTTTCCCTCGCAGAACCCTACCGGAGCTATGACCGACGCTGACTCCGGACCGACCCCCGAGACGACCGACCGAATCGAAATCTACGCCGACTACGTCTGCCCGTTCTGTTATCTGGGGACCCGCTCGCTCGCACAGTACCGCGAGGATCGCGACGAGCCCCTGACCGTCGACTGGCACCCCTTCGATCTGCGAAGCGGGAAGCGAAACCCCGACGGCTCGATCGATCACGACGTCGACGACGGCAAGGGCGACGAGTACTACGAGCAGGCCAGACAGAACGTCCGCCGACTGCAGGAGGAGTACGGCGTCGAGATGGCCCAGGAGATCGCGACCGACGTCGACTCCTTCGACGCGCAGGTCGCCTCGTGGTACGTCAAGGGGGAGTACCCCGAGCAGTGGGGGGCATTCGACGAGGCGATCTACACCGCACTGTGGCAGGACGGGCGTGACATCGGTGATGTCGACGTGCTGGCCGATCTCGCCGACGACTGTGGGCTACCGGTCGACGAGATCCGCGACGCGGTCGCCGACGACGGCATCCGGGCGGAACTCGAGGACCTGTTTGCGGAGGCTCAACAGACGGGCGTCACCGGCGTTCCGACGTTCGTCTCGGACGGCCACGTCGCCCGCGGCGCAGTGCCGCCGGAACACGTAGCGCGACTCGTCGACGGCCAGTAGTCACTCGAGTTTGTCGAGGCCGTCGAAGAAGTTCGCCCGCGGGCCGACGAGCGTGACCGGGTCGGCCGCCAGCGTGACCGAGACCGTCGCGGGCGGCTCGAGGCGTTGCCGGTTGCGGCCGTCGCTGATCGCGTAGGCGGTGTCGCTGCCGGAGACGGAGAGCGTAATTTCGCTATCGGGTTCGACCACCAGCGGCGGCATCGATTCGGCCGCGGCCATCTGCGTGACGACGACGGCGTCGGTGGCGGGGTGGACCAGCGGCCCGCCCTCGCTCAGGTTGTAGGCGGTCGAGCCCGTCGGCGTCGCGACGAGGACGCCGTCGGCGTGACTCTCCGCGTACGACTGGCCGTCGACCCGGACCGCGACGGTCGCGCCGCCGCCGTTGCCCCGTCGTGGTCCGTGGACGACGATCTCGTTGAGCGCGGGCGCGAGCGTCCAGTCCTCGTCGACGCCGGTCGCCCGGAGCCGCGCCAGTTCCCGGCCCTCGACGCGGCCCGTCCGCGCGATGTCCGCGACGACATCGGTGACGACGTCGACGGCGTTTTCGGGGGCGACGGCGTTGAGAAAGCCCACCTCGCCGAGATTGACCCCCATGATCGGCGTGGGGCCGACCTCGCGGGCGACGAACAGCAGGGTCCCGTCGCCGCCGATGCTCACGACGAGGTCGCGATCGCCCATCGAGCCGACCGGGACGGCGGTCGCCGCGATCGCCTCGCCCGTGGCTTCGTCGACGACTGCGCTCGCGCCGGCCGCCTCGAGGGCGTCGACGAGGGCGGCGGCGAGGTCCTGTGCACGCTCGTTGTCGCGCTGGGCGACGATTCCGACGGCGACGTCCATCGGCGGCGGCTACCCGCCGCTACGTCAAAAACCCACGCTTGTCCGGCCAGCGGCAACAAGCTTAATCCGGGTGGAACGACTCCGATCAGGTGAACCGCTGTGACGACCCCCGTCGCAGTGTCCAGTATGGCGTCGGCTTCCCCGTCCCCCACCGTCGATCGCCGTCGACACCAGCGACCGCTTTCTCCGCCGCCCGAACTCGGCGGGTGGTTCCCGTGAGCGACGACGCGGACGACCCGGACGACGACTGGTTCGAGCGCGCACTCGACGACGAGGCCGGCACCGAGGACGCTCCGTCCGAGGCGACCGCCGAGCCGGACTCGAGCGCGGGCGATGACCCGACCCCGACGGCCGCGAACGACGGTACCGACGGTGAACGCGACGGCGAGTCGGCCCCCGACGACGGCGACGACTCCCTCTTCGAGGAGGACTTCGGCTCCGCCCTGCACGATACCGACGCCCCGGCGATCGACGCCGACGTCGGCCCCGGGACCGACGGCCCCGAGGGGTTCGACGACCTCGATTTCGTCCTCGGCGGCGACGAACCCGACTTCGACGAGGCGGTCGACTCGGACCTCCCGCGACTCGAGCTTGGCATCGAGGGCCTCGACCGGATGATTCAGGGCGGCATCCCGAAGCGTTCGCTGATCGTCGCGATGGGCAGCGCCGGCACCGGCAAGACCACCTTCGGCCTACAGTTTCTCAACCACGGCCTCGAGCAGGGCGAACGCGCCGTCTTCATCACGCTCGAGGAGAGCCGTGATCACGTGATCACCAGCGCGACCGAGAAAGGCTACGGCTTCGACGAGCACGTCGCCGATGGCCAGTTGGCCGTCGTCGACGTCGACCCCATCGAGATGGCCAACAGCCTCGCTTCGATCCGCAACGAACTCCCCGCGCTCGTCGAGGAGTTCGGCGCCTCGCGACTCGTGCTGGACTCGGTCTCCCTGCTCGAGATGATGTACGAGGACCGCGCGAAACGACGCAACGAAATCTACGACTTCGCCCGGAGCCTGAAGGAGGCGGGCGTCACCGCCCTGTTGACCAGCGAGGCGTCCTCGGAGACCGCCTACGCGTCGCGGTACGGGATCGTCGAGTATCTCACGGACGCCGTCTTCGTTCTGCAGTACGTCCGTCCCGACGACTTCCGGGAGACGCGGCTGGCGATCGAGATCCAGAAGATCCGCGACGCGAACCACTCCCGGGAGAAAAAGCCCTACGAGATCACCGGCGACGGGATCTCGGTCTACCAGCAGGCGAACCTGTTCTAGTGACAGGTCGTGTATTAGTGTCCACAATCTGAATGTTACAGACGGTTCTGCTCCGGTAAGAGCCACTTATCGACGTGTTCAGGGCCCATACTTTTGCGGCCGGGAGCCGGATCTCCCCGCATGGCGCAACGGACGACGGCCGACGAGACACTGCCGCGAGAGGAACTCGCCGCCTACCTCGAGGAACTCGCCGCGGAGTTCGAGGGCGAGAGCGAGGCGGTCTCGATACGGGTCGGCAACAAGAACGTGTCGCTTACCCCACCACGGAACATCGACGTCTCGGTCGAGACGGTCGAGCGGTCCTCGATGCTGCGGGGTGACCGCGAGACGATCGAGATCGAACTGAGCTGGAAACCCTAACATGGCTGCCGCAGACTCGATCCTGATCTTCGTCCTGAGCCTGCTGGTCGGGACGATCGGTATCCTCGCTGGCGCGCGGTTGGTGCTCGACAGGGACGCGAGCTTCGTGAACGCGGCCGTCACCGCCCTCATCGGGGCGGCCGCCTGGGGGATCACGAGCTTCTTCGTCGGCTGGATCCCTATTCTCGGTGTGTTGCTGATGCTGGTCATCTGGGTCGGTGTCATCAACTGGCGCTACCCCGGGGGCTGGGGGTCGGCGGCCGCGATCGGCTTCGTCGCCTGGATCGTCGCCGTCGGCATCCTCTATGCGCTGGCCGCCGTCGGCTTCGTCACCCCCGACGCGCTCGGCATCCCCGGCGTCTAGACGGCCGCCCGGATCGCGCCGGATTTCCCGCCGTCGAAGACGGAGGGAAACCCCTTTTTCCGTCCGGGCGAGTGGTCCACCTAGACAGCAATGTACGAGACGATCCTGCTTCCGACGGACGGCAGCGACCACGCGGCGACCGTCGCCGACCACGCCATCGACGTCGCGGCCACCCGTGACGCGACCCTCCACGTCCTCTCGGTCGTCGACGACCGCGCCTTTCTCGTCCTCGACGAGGACCGCGTCGAGCAGGTCCGCGACGACCTCGAGGCGACCGCCCGCGAAGCCGTCGACGAGGCGGCGACCTGCGCCGCCGACCGCGGCGTCGAGACGACGACGGCCGTCGACACCGGGAACCCGGCCGAGTGCATCGTCGACTACGCCGCGAGCGAGCCCGTCGACCTGATCGTCATGGGGACCAGCGGCGACGAATACGAACGGAACGTCGTCGGCAGCGTCTCCCAGCGAGTCGTCCGGGAGGCACCGGTGCCGGTCACGACCGTCGGTCCCGACGTCTGAGGCCCGATTCCCCGACGGTCGTCCGAGAACGGTCCGGATCCCGTCCGAAACAGTCGGCACGATTACACACGGTTTGATGTATACCCCGTCGCTACTCTCCGGGAGATGCGTCGCTCGATCGTCATCGGAGCGGTACTGATCGTCCTCGCGTTCGTGTTCGTCGGCGGCCCGTCGATGTTGCTGTCACTATCGGTCGATCAGATCGCAGACGACGGGGCCACGGAGCGGGAACCGAAGCCGACGCCGGAGTTGGTCACGCCCGAGGACTCCGAGAGCAGCTTCTGGGAGTATCTCAGCCCGCGAAAGGGGTTCCAAAAGCGGAGTCCGATCAACGTGATCGTCCGCGGCGATACCGACGACGTCGAGCGAGTGCTGGTCGAGGCCGACGGCGGCGACTGGTCCGAAGTAAACGAGTCGGAAGAGGCGGCCCTCCCCGATACGTACGCGGTCACCGACGGCAACGAATCCGACAACGAGACGGGGGCGATCGAGGGCCCGGGAGCGACCGACACCGAGAACGCGACTGCCAACGACACCGAGAACGCGACTGCCAACGACACCGAGAACGCGACTGCCAACGAGTCGACCGGACGCTCGGGCGTCCTTCCGACCCTCAACTGGGGCCAGGCCGACGGCGGCACCCGCTACGCCTACGTCGACCCCGGCGAGAACGAGAGCGGCTACTGGACGACTGAAACGCGCCAGCTCGAGGACGGCACCTACTACGGCCAGCGCTATCACATCCGACTCTACGAGAGTCCCAACGAGGACGACGACTGGGTCATCATGCAGACCCACTCCGAACACTTCGACTGGTTCACGCTCAGACACCGCGTTCACGGCTCACAGGACGCCCAAACGAAAATCGAGCAGGACTTCATGGAACATCCGGTCGTCGACGTCCAGGACGACGTGCGGCGGATCTACCTCGACAACAGCAACTCCGCCGACGCCGACGGCTGGGCGACGCTCGTCGAACTCGCCGGGCTGGTCGTCGTCCCCACGCTGGTCGGCGTCGGGGCCGGCAGACGTCGCCTCGAGGCCGGCGGGAGCGCCGAGGGCTCGACGGACGAGCGGGTCGCGCGGCATACGCCCCACGCGATCGACGACCACCTGACCGACGTCGACCGACGGCGACTCGCCGCCGCCTACGACCGCCTCGAGGTCGGGCACGTCCTGTTGATCCTGGTCATCCTGGCGCTGTTCCTTGGCGTCCGGATGGGCGGACTCGTCCTCGAGCGCCGAGCCGCGTCGCTGACGCCCCACCAGATCGCCGCGATCCTCTATCCGGTGATCGCGATCGGGATTCCGACCGCGACCTACCTGATCGCACGCGGGCTCACGCGGCGACTCGACGCCGCCGTCGTCGCCGCGGGCTCGCTCGCGGCCGCCATCTGGATCGATTACGGCTGGCTCGGTATCACCGCCCTGCCCGTCGACGTCGTCTTCCAGCGGATGCTCGTCGTCGTCGCGCTCGGACTGATCGCCGGCGGTGCGGCCAAACGCGCCGCGCGCAGTTCGAAGTTCAACGACATGCTGCTGGTCGGCTCGGCGATGTGGGTGCTGGTACTGGCCGGCACGCTGTTTGGCTACTTCTGAGCGCGCTTCCGGTCGTTTTTCGACACGACAGTGACCCTCTCGCCCGTTCGAGGGGGAGCGTCCTGTGCCGAGACCTTAAGTCCTTCCGCCGTCGTTACCAACATGACATGGCAAGCCCCACCCGCCAGCGCGAACGCGATCCTGAAACGACAGCAAAAACGCAGGAACCGGAGCGCGAGCGGGTGTGCGACGAGTGCGACGGCGGGACGCTCGTCAAGAGCGAAGATCAGGGCGAACTCGTCTGTGACCAGTGCGGACTGATCGTCGAAGGGAGCAACATCGACCACGGGCCCGAGTGGCGCGCGTTCAACCACTCCGAACGCCAGAACAAGTCCCGGGTCGGCGCGCCGACGACCCAGACGATGCACGACAAGGGTCTGACGACCGCCATCGACTGGAAGAATCAGGACGCCTACGGCCGCTCGATCTCCTCGGACAAACGCAGCCAGATGCGCCGCCTGCGCAAGTGGCAGGAACGCATCCGCACCAAAGACGCCGGCGAACGGAACCTCCAGTTCGCCCTCTCCGAGACCGACCGGATGGCCTCCTCGCTCGCTATCCCCCGCTCGGTCCGGGAAGTCGCCTGCGTCATCTACCGCCGCGCGTTAGACGAGGACCTCATCCGCGGGCGCTCGATCGAGGGCGTCGCCACCAGTACCCTCTATGCCGCCTGCCGGATGGAGGGCATCCCCCGCTCGCTCGAGGAGGTCGCCGCCGTCTCCCGGGTCGAGCGCAAGGAGATCGGCCGCACGTATCGGTACGTCGCCCAGGAACTCAACCTCGAGATGGAGCCGGTCAACCCCAAGAAGTACGTCCCGCGCTTTTGCTCTGAACTCGAGCTCTCCGAGGAGGTTCAGGTGAAGGCCAACGAGATCATCGACGTCACGACCGAGAAGGGACTGCTCTCGGGCAAGTCGCCGACGGGCTACGCCGCGGCCGCGATCTACGCTGCCTCGCTGCTCTGTAACGAGAAGAAGACCCAGCGGGAAGTCTCCGACGTTGCGCAGGTGACCGAAGTCACGATTCGGAACCGGTATCAGGAGCAGATCGAAGCGATGGGCATCCACGAATAGGACGGTTTCGATCGGCTCCGTTTCAGCGCCGACCGGGAAATCAACTGCCCATACGACGATTATGGGCTTGTCAGTGAACGCTGCCGACGTTAGTCGGGGGGGACGAACCCTCGACTCGGCATCACTGTTCCTGACTTCAGGGCGAGTTGACTGTCGCCCGTCCGCCCTGACGACTGTTGGCCCTGACGGACGAATCGCCATCCCACGTTTTTCGCGCCGACGTAGTCCGCGTTCGCCGTCGCTCCACAGCACTCACACTTGAACGCTGCCTGCCGAACACGGTTCTCTTCGCTCGTGTGTCCACACTCGGGACATCGACGACTCGTGTTCTCCGGGGACACGAACTCCACGCGGATTCGTTCGTCTTTCGCTTTGTATTCTACCAGGTCCACGAGCTGTCGATGGGCCCACCGATGGAGACTCATCACTGGGGGCATCCGTTCCCGGATGTGACGTAAGTTCTCGAAGGCGATAAACTCACAACCGTGGTCGAGCGCTTCGCCGACGATCGCGTTCGCAACTCGGTGTAACTCGTCACGAAGGTATCGAGATTCGCGGCCACTCATCTGCTGAATGGTACGATGTGCAGACTGTGTTCCCGTTTCCTGAAGGCTACTTCGAATCCGTTCGAACTCCCGATGACGGTGTTGGAGTTCATCACCCGAGGCGAAGTACGCCGTCGAAGTCGTGGCGATATTGGCAATACCGAGGTCGACGCCGAGAACTGTCCTGTCCTCATCGTCATCTCGTCGATCGGCTTTCGGCTCGGGCATCGGTTTCCGGAACCCTAAATGAAGATAGTAGTTACCGTCGCGTTTCGACAGTGTTGATTCGGTAACTTTCCAGCTATCGTTTTCGAGGTACTGTGCCTGATAGCCATCTTCGTCGTTAGGCAGCGCGAGTCTACAGTTTACACGCTCACCGGTCGTTGCCAGTGAGACAGTGCCATCATCGAACACTGTCATCGACCGCGAGTCGTATTTCACCGTCTCGCTCGTGAATTCTGGGCGAGACGTATCGTAGTCCGCTCTTCCTTCTTCGATCTCCTTGACGCCGGAGAGGGCGGCTGCCGCTTGGTGAGTGGCAAGTATTGCGTGTTGACTCCCGAGTTGCGTTTCCTCCCGAACCACATCGTATGCGAGATTCTGGAGCTTCGTTTTCCGCGTTTCGTTGTATTTCCATCCGATGCGACTGCTTATATTGCAGGCGACCTGCCACTCTCTGATGGTTTCCTTGAGGAGGTGCCGCTGCTCGCTGGTAAGGCGGAGGCGGGTAATCGCGGTCCGTCTCAGGAACTCGTCGGCCACCACCGGTATTAGGACCCCGGTGGTTTAATACATAATGGATGGTGGAAAATTCAGAACGGAACGGGAATGCGCCGGCCGGGAGTCGAACCCGGGCCGCGAGCTTGGGAAGCTCGAGTCCTACCACTGGACCACCGGCGCACTACGCTCACTTCGTTCGCTTGTGCGCCGAGCCTCGCCTCACGCCGTTCGGCGGGACACCGGCACACGTCGACACTCGAGCATACCCACCGATCACACTTCAACGTAGCGCTCTCGAGCGAGGTCGACGGCTGACCCAAAATCCGACCTCGAGTTGCAGGTGCTACGGACGGTCCGTGCCCGTACCAATCAGCCGTCGCAGCGAGGGACGCGCCGAGACAGTGTGTCCGGGTTGGAGTAGTGGTCTCCCTTCGACCCGTCTCGGCTGCGACGCGCAGTTCGATTCTCGCACCCGGACCTCCCGCGTTCGATCGCCACAGTCGGCACACTGACCGTTCAGTGACGACGGGGCCGCCCCATCGAAACCGGACGCCCGGTCACTTTTTTCCGGTTAGGGGAGCCTATTAGGTCACCGCAGCCGTACCCTCATGTATGATCGATCTTCGGTTTTCGGAGTCGGAACTCGAGCGGCAGCGCGAACACATCACGTCGTTCATCGACGAGCGGGTCGCAGCCGCGGGGGCCGACGGTGTCGTGCTGGGCCTTTCGGGCGGGATCGACAGCACGCTGACGGCGTATCTCGCGGTCGAGGCGCTTGGCACCGAGAACGTCCACGGACTCGTTCTCCCGGCGACGGTCAGCAGCGAGGAGCACATGAGCGACGCCGAGTGGGTCGCACAGGAGCTGGGGATCGGCTACGACGTCCTCGAGGTCGAGCCGATCGTCGACGCCCTGCTGGCGGCCTACCCTGAGGCCGAGGGCGACCGCGAGGCGGTGGGGAACGCCCGCGCCCGCGTCCGGGCAGTCCTGAACTACCTCGTCGCCAACCACGAGGAACGTCTCGTACTCGGGACTGGAAACCGCAGCGAGGCCGCGGTGGGCTATTTCACCAAGTACGGCGACGGCGCGGTCGACTGTCACCCCATCGGCAACCTCTACAAGGGGCAGGTCCGCCAGCTCGCCCGCCACGTCGGCGTCCCGGAGGAACTCGCCGCCAAGACCGCCACCGCGGAGCTGTGGGCCGACCAGACCGACGAGGACGAACTCGGAATCAGCTACGACACCCTCGACTCGATCCTCGCGACCCACATCGACGGCCCGCTGTCGGTCGCCGCGACCGCCCGGCTGCTCGAGGTCGACGAGGGAACCGTCGAACGGGTTCGCGGCATGTACGAGCGCAGCGCCCACAAACGCAACGTCCCGCCGGCTCCCGAGCCGCTGGACTGACTACGACTCCCGGTCTCGCCACTCGTCCTCGAGCAGTCCGTACCAGTGGGTGTCACGGTACTCCCCGTCGACGAACTCGAACTCCCGGCTGGTCCCTTCGCGAACGAACCCGACCGACTCGAGGAGTCGCTGGGAGGCCTCGTTGAACGCGAACACGTGGGCCTCGATCCGGTGGAGACCCAGCTGGTCGAAGGCGTACGCGACCATCAGTTCGGCCGCCTCGGTGCCGTACCCCTGCCCGTGTTCGTCGGGGTCGATCCAGTAGCCGACCTCGCCGCGTCCGGCCTCCCAGTCGATCTCGCGGAGGCCGATCGTCCCGACCGGCGTGTCGTCGGCGGTGATCAGCAGCTGGACGCCGTCCTCGCCACAGACGACGTTCTCGAAGAACTCCTGTTCCTGTTTGCGGTTGATCGGACGAGAGCCGCCGATCGGTCGCCAGATCGCCGGATCGTTGATCGCATCGCGCAAGTACTCGAGGTCGTCTTCCTCGATCGGACGGAGATCGACCCTCTCGCCGGGGAGGAACGTCGAATCGGGCATGGTCCCGGATCTCGTCACACGGCAAAAAAAAAATTATGGACCGCTCACATGTCCCGTCACTCGAGCAGCGCGTCGACGTCGTCGGCGTGGGCGGCCACGAGGTCGGCGAAGGCCGCGGCCTCGCGTCGTTCCTGGGTCGCGCGTTCGCCGTCGTCCCGGAGCCGGCGTTTGAGAACCGCCAGCGCGTCCGTCGCGTTGTCGGCGATCTCCGCGGCGACCGTGCGCGGGTCGTCCTCGATCCGCGATATCAGCCCCATTCGAAGGGCCTCCTCGGCGTCGACCGACCGTCCCGAGAGCGCGAACTCGAGGGCGTCGCCCTCGCCGAGGACGCGGGGCAGTCGGACGGTGCCGCCCCAGGCGCCGAACAGGCCGAAGCTGACGCCGGGTTCGCCGTAGGTCGACGCGGGCGTCCCGACGCGGACGTCACAGGCCAGCGCAAGCTCGAGCCCGCCGCCGCGCGCGGGCCCGTCGATCCCCGCCACGACGACTGCGGACGAGTCCTCGATCGTTCGGGCGACTCGCTGGCCCAGCCGCGCGAACCCGGCCGCGCGGTCCCGATCCCCCTCGAGGGCCGCGACCTCGTTGAGGTCCGCCCCGGCGGAAAAGGCCGGCCCGCGTCCGCGCAGGTAGATCACGGGCTCGTCGGCGTCGGCGACTGCCGCTTCGAGGGCCTCGAGGCCGTCGACGGTGAGGGCGTTGCGTGCCTCGGGGCGGTCGAGCGTCACGGTGCGAATCGGTCCGTCGGCGTCGATGTCGATCATGTCAGCAGTCGATCCGGCGTTTCCAAAGGTCTTTGCCTCCCCCGTCGTAACCCCCCGCTAATGGACAAGGCCGACAGCTGTCGGCGTGCCGCCGCCGAGGCCGTCGCGGACGTCGAACCACCACAGCTACACGAGTATCTCGGATCCGTTCTCGATCGAGCGTCGATGGTACCCGCGACGCTCACGCTCGAGAGTGCCGCCGCGATGGCGGCCGAGGGCCACGTCTTCGACGAACAGTACGATCACGGGGTGGCCGACGAGACGACTGCCGATCGGAACCGTTCCTCCGGCAGTGACCACGACGTCGTCACCCACGCGGCCGGCGTCCAGCTCATCTACGAGGGGCTGCGACTGACGCGGGCGCTCGCCCACGACGAACCCTGGACGGCCAGCGACGCCGACGCGGGCGAGGGCGACCTCGCGATCCTGGCCGCCGACATCCTCGTCGCGCGGGGCTTTTACCTGCTGGCTCGCACCGAGGCCGCCGGCACGGCCGTTCGCACCGTCCAGTCGTTCGGCCGCGACCAGACCCGGCGGACCGACCTCGCGGCGGGCGACGATACCGGGCCGACCGCCGCGATCGACGAAGACGATCCCGCGGCGATCGACGCCAACCTCGAGCGCGACGTCCTCGAACTCGCGGTCCGTACCGGGGCCGTCGCCGTCGGCGAGACACCCTCGCCGCGACTGCTGGCCCTCGCCGAGGATCTCGCCGACGCCGCCGGCACATCGTTTCCCGCCGTCGAGGACTGTCTCACCGATCTCGGACCGTCGGTCTCCGACCGCTCGCTCGAGGACCACGCGACCGACCGGGCGACGTCGGCGACCGATCCCTGATCGCGCCTCGAGACTCCGAGACGGCACCGCGACACACCGGCGCATGGCTCCCGTGGATCGAAACGCATAAAGACATCTCCGATCAACGAAGAAGTACGCGCCTGGGTAGCTTAGCGGTAAAGCGCGTCCTTGGTAAGGACGAGAGCCCGGGTTCAAATCCCGGCCTAGGCTTCCTGCGTTTTGGTTAAATCTTGGGCTCATAAAGAACGATACCGGTAGAACCGTCTCTACCTCCTTCCTCATCTGCGATAGCGGCGGTCTGTCAGGGGGTGAGCGCGGGTGCAATTGATCGAGACCGCGCCCCACGAGTTCACGGCACACTTCCTCTTCACTGAGTACGGTCTCGATCCGTTCTTCGCGTGCGATAGTCGGATCAAAGACGGCGACGGGAGTCAACACGCCGAGTTCGAATTCGAGGGCGAGCCGTGGCATGCGACGTTATCCTATCGCGACTCCGGGCTCGAGCATCCCGGCGAGCAGCTCCCGACCGGAACTGAATTCCGACTTGCGGAGATGCGCGAATTCGAACTCAGCGTAGAGAGCGGCGACGATGTTGTTGGTGAACGATCATTCCACACTCATATCGCTCCGCGCTGGCAGGGAATGCGGAGCAAGGGCGGTGGGACGATCTCCATGCCCGACGATCTCGAGGAAGGGGTGAATCTCCACGTCCAAGGATCGAATATCGAATTCGATCGGTATCAGCCGCTGGTCCAGCGGGCGATGCGTGCGGTCGGCATCAACAGTCGATACTTCGATGACCTACACGAGTTTTCGACGATCCTCGATGCCGAGCGATACGTGCGTATCGACAAGAATGAGAGCGGCCCAGTGCATGCACGGGATGGGCCAATAGCCCAACTGGGACACTTGCTCGAGAACGACCGCACGGGGAGACGCAAGCTTGTCCAGTACGATAGCGATGAGAACGCCCGAGACCGCCCCGGATACTATCACACGGCAACTCTCGGTCCGCGGCGCGTCCGCGAGGCGTTTCCATCTCATGAGCTACCGAAAGAGGTGAAACACTACTACGCACAGCAGGCGGTGAGCTTGGACAACAACCGCTCAATAGCGCATCCGAAAGTCGGCGTGTCCTACCAGCGATCGTTCTGGAAAGAGCAACTTGATGCCTCCCCAACCGATCTCGAACGTCTCAATCGCGAACTCGAGGAAACGCTTCTCAGCGTCCTCGCGGAAGCCGGCCTTCCGCTTCGGTCGGGAGCCGGAACCTACGTCGACGATGCATACTTCGTGGCCGAGGACTCTGACCGCGACCGCGATATCATCGAACTCGACTTCACACAGATCAAGCACCGCCAAGAATCGGTCGTCATTAAGCACCTCGCGGACGGGATCGCCCCAACGGCGTGGGAATCCCTCGAGGTTCTCGTCACGGACGGTGGCGAGGTGAGTCCACAGGATATCGCTGACGAGACGGGCCGCCATCCAGGAAGTGTCCGTAGGGCCCTAAACAGAATTCCGGAGCTGGTCGAGCGGGAGTATGGACGGGTCTCTCTTCGATCGAAGTACATCGCGGATCTCGTCCACGACGCAGTGAAAGAAGCCAAGGAAGCGACGAGACGAGCTGCGGAAGCCGGTGCCAAGGCGATCGAAGCGGCCGAACGCGGACTCGATCGATCGACGAGCGCGTTCATCGCATGGGCCGCAAAACACGATATTGATGTCCGAGATCGAGATGGGGAAGAACTTCGGCTGGAGTTCGGTGTCGTAGACGATATCAAGCGAAAGATCCGGGAAGGTTACGAGCTGTGGACTGCTGCCGATATGCCCGAGGACCGGTACCGGATGGCCAAGATCCAATACGAGAAAGAGATCGACTCTGGCCTCCGGTCGATCGATAAGACCGAGACGAAATCCTTTGCCTCAGTGGCGTGGCATCATCTCGGCTGAACCCGCCTCGGTAGTGGCAACACTATCTAGCGGGGCTATTTCCCAGCAAACTCTGCTTCTTTCTGCATAGCTCCGTGTTCCTCCCCCCAGAGGTACGGCACGGGGAGGCGGGAATGTGTTTTGCTGAAGTCCCCCTTAGGGACACACCTAACAAGGAATCTAGCAGGCGGTGTTTCCTATTCAAATCTACATTTTGGACTCGTCAGTTTAGAACAATTGATTACCTTCAGAATCTAAATGATGGTATGGATTTACGACAGTGGGCTCACTTCACAGGTGGGTCAGCAGGAGCGACAAATCTCACATGTCCAAAATGTAAAAAGCGTATAGATACGCTTGCATTTACCGTTCATGATCCTTCTGCTATTCAAGCAGAAGAACGCTTCACCTGTCCAAATTGTAGCTTCGCTTTTTGGCCGGAAAACGCTTTGTTACTAACACTTCTTGAGTTAGACGGAAATTCTTATTTCGGCTTCCCATTCTCTCTCGGAGGAAATGAAGCTAGAAACTACACTTCTATTGAAGTTGGCAAAACAAGAGAATATAATGTCGATACTCTTGCGGAAGGCTATACTGTTGAGACCATTACCCTCAAAGGTGCCCATCGAAAAGACATCCCAAAATCTGACTGGCTACCCCTTGAACCACTAAACAATCCTTTTAGGCGGGCCATGCTAGGCGAATCAGTATCCATCTCATTGGCAAAAAACACTTCAAAAACTGTTTCAGTTTCAACAAATCTAGTTGAGAATCCTGAGCATGGGATCAACTTAGGTGATGAAATCGAAATATTGTACGATGCTACTACAAGTCAAAATCAATCGTTTGATCCCCCATGGATTCTTCTCCTCCAAGAGGCTACTTTTGCTATTCGGCGGGACAACACAGTAACAGCTCTGCCGTTACTGATCTCTTCCTTCGACAACCTTCTATTTAGACAGTTGTATCTGTTGTTGCGAGATAGAGGGCTGAATCAGGAGGAATCCGTTAATAAACTCCAATCATTCAAACAGTGGAAGTTCCTAAAGCGAGACGATCTGGCCAAAGATGCTCTCGATTTTGCAGTAGGCGAACGACTATCTGATGGAAGATATGCTGAGGAATGGGCAGAGTTCAAACAATTAGTGAATACACGTAGTGAAATCATTCATCCAACAAACTCTTCTTCACTTAACCGACCTGATCGAGATGAAGTGATCGAGCAATTCAACAAAATAATCAGAACTATGCTATGTGTATTTGATCTCTGCTGGAGATACTAGAGTATCCTCTTTCAGGTGAAGTTCAGTTTACAGCCATTCAACTTTTCTCCGCTCCCTCTGTTGCGCTTCAGGGCTATAGCTACCACGATAGTGTTCGAGGAAAGTCTCGAGGTCGTTCCACCCACCCCAGTCACAGACCAGAAGCGGATCGACATCGTCGGAGGCGAGTGCAGTCGCCCAGGTCCGTCGGAGATCATGGAAGCCGAGGTGTTCCCAGCCGGCATCTCCCGTCTCGTCGTACAGCTGGTCGGCAGTCGACCGAACCCATCGCCGGAGTGAGCGCGTACTCGTAATCTCGACGAGTGACGAACTGGTCAACGCGTCGCGTACGTCATCGACCGTCCGGATAGTCGTCGCGAGATCGCGTGGGACTGGAGTCTCCCGGAACTTGTCGCCCTTCCCGTGCCAGACGCGGAGCATCGTCCCGGCGTCAGTATCGACGATATCCTCCGGTGCAACATCGAGGACTTCGTGTGAGCGGAGGCCGCACCGTGCCCCGAGTGCAAACGCGATTCGCTGCTGGGTATTGTCGGCCGCCTCGAGCAACTGTTCTACCTCGTTCTGGCTAAGCCAGACTTTCATGTCGTCGCGGTTCTCGTGCTGTTGCAGATTCATGCGTCCGGGTTGCCTGTATTCCGGACAAAAACCGCCAGCAATCTAGTTCTTTCGGTGGTTCTCGAGGGGGAGATCGGAGTGATTTTGTCCGACTCTGTCTGACTTCTCGGACACAACTCTCGCGATAACTACATATGCCTATCGAGCAGTAAGGGATATGTCAGTCTCAAGTGGTGATCACAGAATCCTGCTGAATACAGAGTACGAGTCTTGTACTCACCACTCCAAGGTCTCCGGAGAACCGAATCGGTCAGTGCAGGACGTTGAATTATCCAGTATTCAATTGCCGACGCTCATCAACATCCTGTTTGAATTCTCTCACCCATCCCTCGTACTCCGTCATACCCTCGTGAGATATATTCATGAGTTTATTGAAGAACCACTTCTCTTCGTCAGCCGTCGTGACTTTCTGTGTTTCTGCTTCGAAGGCTGGTGTTATACCCTGCTCAATAGCGTGGCGAAATGCATCGTCAATACACTCTTGTGACCGATCATCATCCTGTAAGATTACCAATTCCATCAACCACTCCTCTCGACTATCCCCCTCCATTTGACAGACGACATACGCTAAATCGATATAGGACCGAGTCACAGCACGCGCGTAATCACCCGTGCCAAACGCTTGGATGATCATATCCGTCCACGCCTCCTGTAGCGTAGACAGATTCACCGGCCACTCCTCATTTCTGTTATAGTAGTTCAAAATATTTCCTACGACGCTGATAGAATACCGACGATACGTAAACAAGAGGTCGTAGGGTGCAACTCTATCTGTATCTCTCGGCTGTGTTCTGCTATTCCAATCAATATCGCTTTCGGCGATGAATTGGCTGTACTGGTCAACCGTTTCACGGTGAGCCGGCGAGATAGTTCGCTGGAAGAATTCCTCCAGATGATGCCTGTACACCCACGGTTCGCGGTCACGACGCAATAGCTTGCGAAATTGAACAGCATAAAGACTGAGCAGTGTACGAACATCCGAAGGTGCAGGCTGTTCAGCCGCTTGTACAACGAGTCTCGAATACACTCCCAAACAATCGCCTCGGATGCTATCGCCTTCCTGCCCACTGGGGGCATCACGGATTACTTGACTGAGGCCGCTGGCTGTTGGTGATAGAATTAGCGGAAAGTAGTGCTCGAGTCCTGTCTCTGCAATTGTTTCTATCGACCTGACTGTCTGCTGTGCTATATCGGTCTCACCGTCGTCAAGCGCCTGTGCCGTGACTCGAGGTAAGTACTCCTCAATTGGAATTCTAAAGTAGTGTGGTGAGGCGGGGTCGGATCGGTGTAAATTTCCTTCCTCTGCAAGACCTGCTATAATCCGCATAGAGACCTTCCTGAACTCGAGAAGTCCATTTTCCGCAGTTGCCCATTCACCATTCGATAGTCCAGACATAATGACCGAATGCAACTCATGCATCGGATGCAAATCGCCGCCATTCTCCCGACTCGCAATGACCTCTTCTCGGTATGTTTGCGGTGTTATACGCCCTGCGTAGGCAGTGAGTAGTCCTTCTGGAGTACTCCGTTCTAGCGTCGTCTCGACGTACTGAACCAGTGTGATACCAGTTGCGATCGCCAACCCGCTCACGATTGCTAATCCAGCTATTATTATCCTCGGAGAAAGCACGGGTAGCTGCAGCAACAATAAGAGGTCGATGCCGATAGAGACACCAAGAACGAGTAGCGTTCGCTGGAACGCGATTGAGGACGTAATGAGTGTCACTAGTCGGTTGGAATAACGAGTTGCTACGAGCTGGATGCCGAGGATGCTTACAGAAAATACGATTCCGACGATACTCGCCTGTGCAGTCACCAGCGCGGTAAGAAAGCGGTCAGCTTGAGATGGATTATAGTCGAGTGGCAGAACTAACAGAACCACTGCTAAAAGAGCCCCGGCTATGATACACCGGCGTTCCCACTTCGATTCCACCCATAGTGTCTTCCCCAGTTCTCTTACAGAACGACGATCATTCACACAAACATCTGTTCTACAACATCATAATAAACACTCCGACAGCCGAAGAAATATCACGTTTTCACCCATCTACCGCTGCAAAACCTGGTCGTGCGGACCGCTACTCGTTTGAGTTCTCCCATGTAGCCGAGGAACATAGCGCTGAGGAACTCAAAATAACAATCAACGCCGACAGCGCCTCCTATACTACCCATGTTGACTAGAACTTGCAGTCTGATATCGTTCAGCTATCAACCTACGTAAGCACTACCTTTTACACATCTTTTCACACTTAGGAAAAATGAGAAGGTATCCCTCAAACTTCCAGTAATTCCATAGTTTTTTGGCGATCGATTTCCGTTTCCACGTATTACATGAGCCAGACTACATTGACTAACTCGCCATACCATAATTCGAGTCTCTTCTCTGGTTATTATCTTGATGAACGAATTGATGATTTGGAGGGATGGGATTGTGATCCCAATGCACAGGATGCTTTTGAGAAACTACAACATCTCTGGGAGCTTGAAGGAGAACTCCTCCCCGGCTATAAGGAAGACGAACTACTGGACTCGTGGATTGATGAGGTACTCGATATCCTTGGCTTTGGGACTCAATCCGAGACGACAGTTCCTGGTGGTGGCGGATACAATGACCGGCTACTGTTCGATTCCGAGGAGACGCGCCGGGAAGCAGCCAAGCGCGCGCTGGATGGAGATAATGACGCCATGTACGGGAAGGCATCTGCTGTCTTGGAGGCCAAGCAATGGAATGCGGATTTCAATTCGAAACTCGACGAACAGCGTTCCTATCGGGATGCCTCCCATCAGATAAAATATTACCTTGAACGTACACCAGAACGGCTACAATGGGGGATCCTCACCGACGGTAAGAAGTGGCGACTCTATGGTACCAAAGATTACGCCACAGAGATTTACTATGAAGTTGATTTGCCTGAGTTACTCGAATCTGGTGACTTAAGAGATTTCAAATACTTCTACGCGTTCTTCCGTCCAGAAGCATTCCATGAGACCGCTGGAACTACTTTTTTGGATACTGTTTGGAACGAATCTGAGACTGCAGCACAGGAACTCGGTGAGGACCTTCAAGACAACGTTTTTACTGCGTTACGAGTTCTTGGTGAGGGATTCATTCACACGAACGATTTGGATATCGACCCTGATGATGAGGACGCACGTCAGGAACTGAAAGAGCAATCGCTAGTATTGTTGTATCGGCTGATGTTCGTGCTGTATGCCGAATCGAGAGGATTGATTAATCCTGACGATCCAAGAGCGCAGGCCGAATTCGACGAGAATTTCAGTCTCGATCAGGTCCGATTGGATATTCACGAAAGGGTTACCTCTGGTGATTCTTACGATGACTACAGTGGCTATGCGACTCAGATTTGGGGACAGTTAGAAGATCTTTTTCGTCTCATTGACGAGGGTGAAGATGATCTCGGGATCCCGCCTTATAATGGCGGGCTTTTTGATGCCGATGATCATGTGTTTCTTGCCGAGAATGAGGTGGCAGACCGTTACATTGCTGAGGTGATTCATCGCCTTGGGACGACTGCAGACGAGGACGATAACCCGGTGTTGGCTGACTATGCTGACTTGGATACGCGCCATCTTGGAAGTATCTATGAAGGACTTCTTGAACACGAATTCCGTATCGCCCCCGAACAGTATGCAGCGGTCGCGGAGAATAGTGGTCAGGTGTGGAAGCCGGCGACGGAAGTGAGTGTCGCTGAGGCCGTTGAGACTGTTAATAAGGGCGATTTGTATGTGGTCAATGACGAAGGTGAGCGAAAGGCGACGGGAGCGTATTATACGCCCGACTACGTCGTCTCATATATCGTCGAGGAAACGATTGACCCGCTGCTGGACGAGATTAGAACGGAGCTTGAGGCAGACGGCTTAGATCCGAGCGATCAGGCCTATTTTGCACGTTTCTACTCTGAAGTCCTAGATTTAAAAATAGTAGATCCGGCAATGGGGTCAGCGCATTTTCTTACGAGTGCGACAGCATATCTTACTGAGCAGGTAATGGAAATTGTCCGGGAACAAGAAAAACAGGGCCGTGATGAGCAGGCGTTGCGCCGGACGATTGCTAAGGAATGCATCTATGGAGTTGATATCAACGGAATGGCCGTTGAGTTAGGGAAACTCTCAATGTGGTTAGAGACACTGGCGGCCGACCAGCCACTGGCGTTCTTGGATCATCATCTGAAGGCGGGTAACTCGTTGATAGGTTCAGATGTTACAAAAGTGCTATCCGACGACACTCAAAAAGAAGATGGGCAGCTGACGCTAACGCAGGTGGCCGCTCGGGCGCGCCGCCAGACATTAGACCATGTGATGGACCTGATGGGTGAGTTACTGGACATCGATAACGAGACGTTAGCGGATATTAAGTCGATGGAACAAATCTATGATGAGATCCGATCAGACGCTCTGTACCAGCGTCTTTTCGAGATCGCGAACGTCTATACTGCCGAACAGTTCGGCCTTGATGTTCCCCGCGACGAGGATAATAGCGGCAACGAAGACGTCTATCGGATGATGGCGAAAGCCATCGAAGATTCTGAGGAATGGGCTGAGATTCGCCAACAGGACTGGTTTCGGACAGCTCAGGAGATGGCGGACGACGAAGACTTCTTCCACTGGGAATTGGAGTTCCCTGAGGTGTTTTTCGACGAGGATGGAGAGAAACTGGCTGGGGCTGGGTTCGATGCAGTAGTTGGAAACCCGCCATACGCGCCGATCCAACGGATGAGAGAAGAAGACACCTCATACTACAATCAACAATATCAATCCGCATCTGGGAATTATGATTTGTACGTACTATTCACCGAGAAAGGAACCGATCTAATTGAGGATAGTGGTCAATTTGGATTTATTATCCCGAACAAACTCTTCCAGGTGGATTATGGAGAGTCGCTCAGAGAGAACCTTGCTACAAATAATCTGGTGAGTGGTGTTGTTGATTTTGGCTCAAATCAGGTGTTTGCTGAATCTGCTACGACATACACAACCCTCCTCTTCTTACAAGGAGATGAACGAGAGACACCTTTCGAGTATTGGAAACTAAGAGATGGAAGTGATCCAGCAAGTATCTCCCAGTTACAGGAATCTGATCAGTGGTTGAAAAACACTTTTAGAAATGATGATCTCTCAGAGTCTGTCTGGGCCTTTCAACCTGAAGAGATTAGCTCAATCATTGATCAGGCAAAAGATTGTTCTATTACGTTAGGGCAGTTAGCAAGTGGAATCTCACGTGGCACTAGTTCAGGTAGAGACAAAGTATTTGAATTGGAGGTAGAAGGCGAAACAGAGCAGGATCTAAGCTGTACGTCAAAAGCCGAAGATAATGCCTTCACGATAGAGAGTGATGCAGTGCGACGGCCAATCCATTCGACTGATTTTGAAAAGCATGCATTCCTGGGTACCGAGAAAAAACGGTTGATTTGGCCATATGATTCTGAGTATAATCTCCTCTCTGAAAATGAATTCAAATCAAGTTATCCAAACACATGGGAATATCTGAACCGTCATCGAGAGTCGTTAGAATCAAGAGCAGACTTTTCGAAGTGGTATGGCTATAGCGCCCCTCGGAATCTTGAGGTACACGACAGTGCTGAAATACTGATTCCACTGTTGGCCGACGGTCCCAGCTTCTCTAAATATCCAGAACCACAGTCAGATTATATTCTGATGGCGAGTGGTGGCTTTAGTATCTCTCTTGAGGAGGAGTCCAACTATTCCAAAGATTATGTTCTATCCCTCATAAACTCACGGCTACTGTTCTTGTGCCTACAATCAATTAGTAATGTCTTCCGTGGTGGGTATATCACCTGTACAAAACAATACTTCCAACAATTACCTATCAGGACTATCGAATTTGAGACCCCTGATGCTAAACGCACCGAGTTGGTTGAGAATGCCATTGAGATCTTCAGTAAAGACGGGAAATCAGAGTCGGAGATTAGGGGATTAGTTCGAGAACATTTGTCTGGTGAGGAACAATACACAGATGTTGTTCATGATATCCTGTCATATCTTACGGGTCAGACATCCGATTACAGGAGCCAGCGAAATGCTTGCAATTTATCTCTCCGTGACCATCTCGGTACCTATTCTGACGGCCAAACGCTCGCTGACGTTGGCCTTGCTCAACCACCAGAAGGTTCGGCCAATTCGATCCTCCAAGAAACGACCGAGCAGAAACCGAACCTCCGAACTGGTCGAGCAGAAGTCAATCGTGAATCCAACACGGTCGAGATTCGGCTTACTGCTCGCTACAAGCCTGATGACGAGGATGCCTACGAGACAGATCAGTGGGGATATACCGAAACCGAACCACTTCCGGCCCTCCGGATCACGGACCTCACTGACGCCGAGGCTGATCTTATTGAGTCATTCGTCCCAATGGCCGTCGATGAGGCCAATGGATTCGCAGACTTTCGCGAGACCGCGACACAGACAAACTCGCTGGTGGACCGGTTGAGGGCCCTGACGTTGCCAGCTATCAAGGACGTACAGCAGGGATTGGAGAGTTACATCGAGGCGAAAGAACGAGCTGATGAGCTAGAGAAGAAGATCGATCAGACTGACGAGCTAATCGACGATATAGTCTACGAGCTGTATGGTTTGACTGACGAGGATATCGAGATTGTAGAAGAGGAAGTTGGCAAGTAGGAAACTCCCATATTACGATGTCCTCGATCTCCAGTTTTGTCCCTACAAAACAGGAACAATCGGGGTATCAGTATGTCCTTCTTCCCTCAATAGACATGATAATGTCCTCGAAGAATGGATTCACGGACATTGTCCCTCGGTAAGTACACATACGAACCTAACACGAATGTCTTCCCAGAAAATATAGATACCAACAAATCTATCCTGAATACATCGTACAAATGTGGCACAAGAACTCACCTAATTCACGAGGGTAATGATCGTTCTGTACTGTGTGTTCAAACTCGAGTTTGAGCAGGCCAATCCAAACATTGATATCACTACTCCCTGTATGTCTATCAAAGCGGCTTGCTGAGAGACCATCATGAACGTTAATTTCGAGAAAGGTGCTGGTAAGCACGTTGTTGAGTGCTTTGGAAAAACTCTCGATGATGATGGATTTATAATTGATGAAGAGAGTAAGAAGCGGGTTCAGCACCGTGGCGATGATGTTCATATTGATGACCTTGCTATGATTGAAGATGGTTCAACTATTTTTGTGGACGATAGTTTTGGCTCTCTTGTTGAACACGTTGAACGGAATCGCGAGTAGATAATGCGACTAATTTCTGACTTGCTAGACAGGACGGCTTCAGAGGGTTCTCTGGAGACCGAGGAGGATGTGAACCGAAGTGATGTTGCGGACGATTGGGAGTTCACGATTTGCCAGGGCCAAAATGAGAATGCAGTCGAAGTCTCTGAAGGACTGATAAAAGCCTACCCCGATGTAATGAGCAGTGAGGCAAAACGAAAATTCCAAGAAGTTGTTCGGTCTGAGAAAGAGAGTGAAGGATCTATAGAACGGCTTGACATTGAAGACGAAGTGACGTCTCTAAAAGAAATGGATAAAAATGAAATCGATTCTGTATTTAACCATTTCAAAAGTATGATCTCTTATAGGCATGGAAATCTCCTTAAGATCTGTCTTTATTTGCAGCACGCGAAGAAAAGTGACGGGCTTGAACTAAATAAACCTATTCAGGAATACAAAGGAGATCTGCGCGATGATTTCGGTACAGTAGCGATATATATGAACCACCTTGTTTCAAGTGGTTATTTCAACGAAGGAGGATACTTCCGGACGATGTACCGTGAACTCTCTCGACGGAATGGCGACCCTGACCAGCGCTATCGAGATGAATTTGAACTCATCATCGAGCATGAACTTATTGCATTGTATGTGAATGACGAAGATACATCAAGGGACGTAATGCATGGAATTCGAGGTCTACTGAACGACTACTTCCGCTATAGCCCCTATCAGTCGTTTACTGACGTTAGAGGGATTGGCGAAGATTGCGAGGAAGTCATAAAAGAAGGACTGGAAATGGTTGAAGAGGACTATGAGAACCTTTTGACTAGAGAGTTGGAATCAGACGATGAGACAGCAATTCGGTTGCTCCCCGAATCGATGTCAAGGTTCAGCAACCGCTGAGGACTCCTCTAATTCTCTGTTAAAGCTATATATATCATACCAAAGACGTAGGCAAAATTAATTGAGGTGATCAAAAGGGCTATTGAATAATTTGCTTCAGTTTGGTCTGGACATATAACATAATATCCTGATACAAGTGTGCCTAGAAGATAGAGCAGAACCAAGGGCCACCCGGATACAAGTTTTCCAATAGCTGAATATTGATCGGGCGTATCTGTTCTATGACGCATTACAAATCGATGGGTGCCGGTTATAAGAGCATAGCCAGCAAGAAAAACGTAAATGTCATACCCTGTTTTCAAATGCCAATACCCGAATGTGAGTGCTGGGAGATACTGAGCCAAGCTAGGTCCCTCTGAGAAAATGTTAAGTATATCTCCTGTACTTGGCGCCATAGTTTGGGATTTTCTCACTACTACAAATAACTGTTTAATACTAGGTAGGCTCTATCCGAACGTGATTAGCAGGAGTACAATCGATAATAAATGACATAGAATAATTCTTATATTCTTGTGGTCTGCTAACTAACTAGTTCGGGACGATTCAGTTGAGATACCCCAAGTCGGTCTATTGAATCACCTATCATAGTAAAAATGACAAATACAATGATGGTGGGGGATTTTTGTAAGTTTGTCCAATGGACCTCAACGTCATCTATGCCACCCACCCCTACTACCTTCTTGGCCAACGACTTCACTGCATGATTCAAATAGTTTGGTATATGGTGTGTGTTATTCTTCTCTTTCGTCTTTATATTCCATATCTTCACACACAATTCTTTGTAACTCTTCAAACAAATCAGAATCATGCTTTTCAGCATGCTGCCGGAGTATCTCGATATCTCGGGGAAGTTCCCCTTGAATTTTCTTTCTGACTCGGCTCACAGCAATATACGGGTTCTCTTTAGAGTCGGGATCAGTTAGCGATTCGCGTTCACCTTCAGTCAATAGTGCACGCCGTGCCATATCTAGTCATCATGGTCTGGAACATTACCACTTACGGAAACCATTTCCCTATATGGAAAGCTATTAGTTTCCACATTTGGAAAGTAGCTACTAGCACGGGAGTACGCCACAGAATTGGCCAAGGGTGATGGGACACCCTCGACCGTGCTGAGCAAGTCAGCATGACGTATTACGAGAACGATGCGGATAAATCCGACGCACAGAGTCAGAATCAACCAACGATCGAAATTACAGGGGTGTTGTATGATGAGTGAGTCGAACTGGGAAGAAACTGGTCGGATATTGCTCCAGAAGGAACTCGAGCGGGTAAGCGAAGAGGCTATTCACGATGCCTTTTTCGCGTCGGCACGCCGACTCGCTCGAGGAGAAGACCTGCGGGCTGAAGATATCCAAAGAATGCGGGAGAGCGTAGAAGAACTCCGACGACTCACTGAGTCAGCTGCAGCAGCAACCCCAGAAGCGGCACCGCTTCCCGATATCTGGGAGGTACTCGATGATGAAGCACGATCGCAGTACGTACAACACGTCCAAGAAAAATCTCAGGAAAGTCGAAAGCAGCAGTAGGAAATCAGATAGGTGAAACAGGCCCTCTGAGGGAATATCTATTCTACTGAAGTCACTCTTCTATCTGGCTCCTCTTCGTTGCTCCTTATCCTGCTGTTCGCTGCTCTTCCCTGGTCGTGTCTTTTTGACGAATCACGACCACCCCTTGCAACCCGTTCAAGTGCCTGGTCGTTGCTGCTCGTAGTTTCCTTCTACACCCTTGCCTGCCCTGCCTTTTCCCTGCTCGTTGCTGCTCGTTCGTGGCTCGAGTTGTGGAAGGCTCCCTCGAGCAGGGAGAACCGCCCCCTATACCCCCTCATTTTCGCTGGTCGTCTTTGTCTTGAACCCCCTTCCGTCCCTGCCTTCCCTGGTCGTTTCGTCTCGATCAGAGTGGCCGGCCCTCGACCAGCCGCTACCACCCCCTTGTTTGCCTGGTCGTTGCTGCTCTTTCGCTGCTCACGTTGGATAAGGGGGCCTGACCGGCTCCTACTACCCCCTCTAAGGCCCCCCCTTGTTGTTGCTCGAGAGTTGGTTGTGCCCCCTTGCCGTCCCCGCCTTTTTGCTGGTCGGCATTGGTCGTCTCTCCCCGAACCGTTCCGACCAGTCGCTCGACCAGCCATGACCTCCCCCTCAAGGGCCCCCTTCTGGCTGCTCGAGATTGGGTCGTATCCCCCTGCCGTCCCTGCCTTTTCCCTGGTCGTTTTGCCTCGATCGAAGCGACCGCCCCTCGACCAGCCGCTACACCCCCCTTGTTTGCCTGGTCGTCGCTGCTCTTCCGCTGGTCGAAGTTGCTCTACACGTCCTTGTTCCTACCTCAGAATTGGCCTCATTCATCTGGGATCGATCGGAGGGCTTCCCACTCTTCGTCAGTGAGATCAGCGTGACGTACCAGACCAGCTATTTCGCTGTCGCTCAGCGGTTCACCCTGCTTCAACTTCTCACGAGCCCCCTCATAATCGATCTCCCAGACGTTCCAATCCACATCGATATTCACGGTCGCCTCTGCAGTTAGCTCGTTTCCGCGTGAGTCGGTGTGTTCTCGGTACGAACTTGCCTGTTCGATGCCCTCCTCTACGACATCCTCGAAGTCCACGGCGGTCTGTGTGCTAATCGCGTGATAGAGAAATCCGATGGTAAATGCTGATCCATTGTAGACTTCGATCTCCTTCGACTGATTTGGAGCTGGCGGCGGAGTCATGTCGCTGAATATGGTCTGGATCTCCTGTTCGTCCAAACAGCCAAGGAGTAGTTCAAAGTCAAGCAGCCCGTTCCTGATGCGATCACGGAGTCGTTGACGTGATTGGGCCTCAACGTCTTCCTCGAGGTCCTTTTGTCCGAACAGATACTCGCGATCGTCGTATGTGAGGAGCCCAGACGGACGGCCGCGCGGCTCGTCAGTATGGCGAAGTTGCAGCTTCCACCTTTCGACTCCCTCCTCGTCCTCGTTATCGTAATACGGCATTAGGTATGTCTACTAACGGTGTAATATAAAAAACTAATTAGGAAGCGCACATTGTGGCTGATATGTCGTCGACCGAGTGGACGAGCATCCCAGTACATCCGGACGTGCGGAACGAGATCCGCGAGGAGAAACCAGCCGGTGAGTCCTATACGGAATTCCTGCAGGGTCTCCTCACTCAGCAATCGGCTGACGACGAGAAGACACAGTAGCAGGCATATACCAACGGCTCAGCGGTGTCGATCCACGGCGACAGAACACTGGAGTGTGCCATCACCCCAGGGCTCTCCCCTTCATCCGGGGCGGGTGTCGCCGGCGAAGCAAACGACAATGGAGCCGATGACGAGGATCGGAACTCCGTATAAGCTGATATGCAATCATTGCTTATCAGGATTCGGGTTCCGTCTTGTTTTCGGCTCTAGTCTAGCCGACTCACTCGGCTGCGAAGACTGGACGCATGGACGAGACCAGCGACTCAAATCGGATCCGTAGTAACGTAGATTCAGACGAGACGATCTTTGCGAAAACCACTCACGCCAGAAAGTGGTGCCACTACCGCAGTGGCGAAGCGACCGGGGAGGTGCGTATCTGAATGAGCGCACTTGACTCCGTAGAGGAAATCGATCCAGAGACGTTCATCCGCAAAAACCGGGAGAAAGTAGTGGCGGTCATACGCCAGAGCGACGATCCATTCGCCCGTGCCTGTGCTTGGACGCTACTGGATCGATATACTCCAGACAAGGAACTTGATAGACTTCACGACGAACTCGATACGGTCATCAAGAGGGAATAGTGATGTCCGTTGTTTCAACTCCCTCGGTCAATAGGTGTGGCACTCTCGTCGATTTCGTCAGCGAGGTCGAGCGCCTCTTGGAGGAATTCGTCATCCTCCATGAGGAGGTTGACGACTGTCATTCGGTCTTCGACCTCGTCCATGATCGACGGATCGTCGGCGACCTGTTGGAGTGCAAGCCGCTTGATGGTCGTTTCCGTTTCCTGGATATCGTCGAGAGCGTCGTGGTCGAGAGCATGGTTACACCACATGCAGACGGGCTTATCTTGGGGAGTCTTCTGCCGGCAGTTCGGGCAGGAGATAGGAGTGTACTCTTCAGGATTTTCCGTTTCGACATCCTGTCCGTGGAGTTCGGCGTACTCTGCAGCTCGGTCGTCTCCGTACATCGCGACATAGTGCGAGATCGCGTCACTCCCACGTTTCCGCCCTTGTCGATCCTCGATGAAACTCTCGTTCTTCCCGAGCTTCGCGAGCCAGGTTGCATTGCTCTTCCGGAAGTTCTTGGGAGTAACTGGCTTCTCGACTCCAACACGGTCAGCAGCACGTTTGAAGTACCGCATGAAGGTCGTGTACGACATTCGTTCCCCGTTGCTCTTCACCCACAGATAGGCGTCGTCGTCACCGGGACGCGGGTGTACATCGCCGAGGTAACGGTTCAGATATGGGACCGAGAGGATCAACGTGACAGAACGTTCGCCAGTTTTCCCGTCAACTTCGATCTCAGTCCCGTACTCGGTCTTCTTAACGTCGCCGACCCGCATCTCGTAGAGTTCGGAATGAGGTCGGAATCCGCCCTCGAACTGAACCGCGAACAGCGCTTTGTTTCTAGTGTTATCTGTTCCGTCGTTGATGAGCGCGAGGACGTCTTCTTGCCAGTCGAGCATATCCGCTCGCGACGGTTGCGGATCGTAATTTCGCGGTGTATTCGCCGACATCCAGTCGATCGACTCCGGCGGCTCACCTTTCGGCCCGCGTCGAAGAGCGTGCTTTCCGACTGCTCGAATCGCCAGTCGGTAGTCGCACTTCGTCCGCGGGTTGCTGTAAGTACGATTGATCCAGCGAACGATCTCCTCTGCAGCGTCTCGATCCTCGAGTGCCTCCGTCAGTCCACCGACTTTTTCGGCCGCTATAACGGCATGTCTGAGAATTTTCTCGTGCCGATTGTCGGAATAGTCGTGGAGATCCATCTGGTCAGAAAAGAGAAGGAGCGTATCGATATCGTCTTCAGAGATGGTGTCGTCTACGTATTGCTCTCCTTCGTAGTAGTTCGCGGCCCCGCCTGCCCGAATTCGGTCTCGGAGACCATCGATCTGATCTCGCTTGCTCATGTCACACTACATGACTCTCTCCGACAGGATTTAACCATTTGGCTAGAATCCCGGCCTAGGCTTTTCGTTTTCGTCGTCTCGAGTCACCTAGTACCAGCTGTCTGATCGCCCGGTCTCGAGTCCCGATCGGCACGGCCTCAGACGGACGACGCGTTGAGCGGCGGCGACAGCGGCCGCTATCGGTCTCGAAGTACGACTCACGGCGCTTCCGAGGCCAGTTGCGATCGCAGGCTGGCCGTTCTTTTCCGTCGCACCGGTCGTTACGTTGGTGTCTCGAATGCCCGTTTGTACGTCCTGTCAGCGACCGGTTTCGTACGATTTCGCACGCGCACACGGCGACGGCAACAGCGTCGACTGGTGTCCGCGCTGTCGGACGAGATAAAACGAACGCGATCGGACGGCGGTCAGCGGTCGGTCAGCAGGCGCCGCAGGATGTCCCCGTAGGCGGGCCGGGTGATGAGGACCCCGATGAACACGCCGAGGATGGTGATGATGGCGAACCCGCGGAGGTCGCCGAGGCTCAGCACCGCGAGCGGCGAGAGGGCGACGACGGTCGTCGCGGCGGCGGCCCCGATGACCCAGAACGCCTTGCGGAACCGCGACTGGAAGACCCGTTCGGAGCTGACGTCGCCCTCGTCCATCACCTCGTCGGCGATGATCACGAGGTCGTCGACCCCGGTCCCCACGACGGCGATGAACCCGGCGACGTGGGAGAGATCCAGCGGCATGCGTATCAGCGCGGCGAAGCCAAGCAGGATGACCACTTCGGCCATGGCCGTGACGATCATCGGCAAGGCGACGCGGGTGTCGGTGTACCGGGCGTAGACCACGCCGCTGACGGTGAGGACCGAGAGCAGTCCGATCAGCAGCGAGTACTGTTTGAACTGGTCGGCGTGGCCGGGTTCGATCGAGTAGACCTGTTCCTCACTGAAGTCAAGCGGTGCGCGCAGGCTCCCCGCTCGGAGGTTGACCGACAGGCTCTGTGCGTCCTGTTGGTTCTGTGCGCCCATCTGGAACGTCGGGTCGTTCACCCACGTCCCTTCTCGCATATCGGTCGCGAGTCCGTTACCGCCCCGGTCGCCCATACTGTGTGCGTCGACGACCTCTCCGTCGACGACGGTCAGGAGGCAGTAGTGTTCTCCCTCCTGGTCGAAGTCGATGTTCTCACCGTCGCCGCGGAGGCCACACCGCCCGACCCCTTCGCTGGTGAATCCGAGGTCGTTCATCTGCTGTTGGAATCCCGGCGCGGCCTCGTCGCTGACGAGTACCGGCACCGCGTAGCTGTCCTCGCCTTGCTGTTCCGGTGGGTCGACGTCGACGATATCTCCGCCCCGAAGGACTGTGTCGTTCGTCTGTGTCCCGTTCTCCGGATGGTAGGCGACGACCTCGACCTGGCCGCGTTCCGAGAGGATGGTCCGGAGTTCGTCGGCGTCCATGTTGGGTACCTCGACGACGATGTAGTGGTCACCACTCACCGTCGTCGACTCGTAGGCCGTCCCGCCCGAGAGGCCCGCGGCGTTGATCTTCGTCTGGATCGTCCTGATCATATTGTCGCGGGTACTCTGGGTGACACCGTCGCGGATGTCGTCCTCGGTGGCGTCGACGTCGGCCGTCTGCAACGCCGCGGCGAACTCCGACTCGCTGACGTTATCGTTGAACACTTCGGCGGTGACGGTCCCGTCGTCTTGGACGTCGACGCTGACGTCCGCCTGATCGAGATCGAGTTCGCTCTGGAGCGTCGACTCGACGCCGTCGAGCCGCTCCTGATCGACCCGGCCGTCGTCGCTGACCGCGCCGGTGTCGATGTCCTCCGCGGTCATGCCGGCGACCGGGACCCGGATCCGGGTCCCGCCCTCGAGGCCGAGCCCGAACTCGAGGTTCGTCGGCCCGCTGTCGACGCTGTCACTGGCGAGGCCGTCGTCGGCGACGATCCCGCCAGGGATAAAGAGCGCGACGACGGCGAACACGAGAAACGCTCCGAGCAGGAGGACGCGCCAGTTGCCCTTGATGGCGCCGATCGGACTCATGAGCGGACCCCCTCGAACTTGTACCAGCGAAGCAGGCTCAGGTTCAACATGTAGGTGTTCAGCAGGTCGGCGGCGAGACCGACGAACAGGATGGTTCCGATCGATGCCAGCAGGTCGATCCCAAAGATATACGCCGTGACGGCCATCACGAGCATCGCCGCCATCGAGGTGACCGTCATCGTGACGCCGGTCCGCATCGCGCGGTAGGTACTCTCGTAGAAGTCACCGCTCCGGCGCAGGACGTGGTTGTTCAACAGGATGTCGGAGTCGACGGAGTACCCGATGAGCATCAGGAGGCCGGCGACGGTGCCAAGCGAGAGCGGGATGCCGGCCAGCCGCATGAACGCCAGCGGGATCATCAGATCGGAGAACGCCGAGATGACGATCGCGATCGAGGGCACGAACGTCCGAAAGAGCAGGAAGGCGATCGCGCTCATGCCGACGAACGCGATGACGAGCCCGAGCATGGCCGTCTGCTGACTGTTCTGACCGAAGCTCGCTGACGTCGACGACACCGACTGGACGACCTCGGCGTCGCCGTCGCCCTCGAGGTTGCCCTCGGCCTGATCGCTCAGGGCCTGTGAGTCGGTCGACGAGAACTGGACGATGTACTGGTTCTCGCTTCCTGTTCCGGTCACGGACTCGGGCGCGTCGTCGAACGCCGTCCCGATGTCGCCTTCCGCCGTCGTCGTCTGGACGGTCAGTTCCGTCCCGCCGGCGAAGTCCATGCCCAGCGGCACCGGCGTTCCGTACGCGAGGAACGCGCCGCTTAACACGAGCAGTGCGACCGCGAGAACCGCCAGCGGAACCGCTGCGAGCTGGCGATTGCTGTACCGGGTGTAATCGATCTCCGGTACGTCGAAATACCCCATATACCGGTGTACTTACAGCCCCCCGAAGTAAGCCTTCTCAATTCGACCCGATCGGACCGCGCGTCAGTCCGGCAGGTACCGAACGCTCAACACGCCCTCGTCCGCGGCACTGCGGACCTCGACGCGGACCGCCTCGAGCCGGGCGGCGCGGGCGATCGTCTCCTCGTCCGCGAGGATGTCGTCGGCGGCGGCCGCGACCTCGTCGCCGGGGACCCGGAACACGTGGATCTCGCCGGTGCCGGCCCGCTCCTCCTGGACGAGGTCGCCGATCTCGGCGTCGGCCGCCAACTCCTTTTCGTGCTGTGTGGGCTCGAGGTCGCTGTCGACCAGGTCGATCGAGCGCCGGTCGTCGACCTCGATCACTTCCCAGGTGACTTCCATGGGCGGTTCGGGGGCGACGGTCGCCTCGAGGACGTCGTGGACCTCGAGGCCGGGGTTGGACGCGAGGGGGTGTACCTGTGCGGTCTGGACGTCGCGGACGACCGCCGAGTCGGGCTCGGCGTGAGTCACGACGAACGTGCCGGTTCGTTCGGTCATGGGCGCTCGTAGCCGGCGGATCGGTTTCGGGGTTTCGGCTTTCGATCGCCGTTCGGCGGGGCGCGAAGTCGATCGGGGCGGGGCTGCGGAACCGACGGCAGTCTTTTCAGCACCGTCGTGTAACCAATTCGCATGGTCGATGCCGAACCGGCGGTCGTGCCGGCCGTCGAATCCACCGCCGACGCCATCGCCGCGATGGAGATCCGCGGGGCGGCGACGATCGCCGACGCGGCCGCGGCGGCGCTGGCGACTCAGGCCGAGGGGAGTCCGGCCGAGACGCCGGCGGCGTTTCGCCGCGGGCTCCGGGCCGCCGCCCGAACCCTCTACGAGACCCGGCCGACCGCGGTCAGTCTGCCGAACGCGCTCCGATACGTGCTTCGGGGCGTCGACGGCGACACCGTCGCCGAGCTGCGGGCGTCGACGATCGACCGCGCCGCGTCCTTCCGGCGCGACCTCGAACACGCCCGGGAGACCCTCGGCGGGATCGGTGCCAACCGGTTGCGGGACGGCGACGTCGTCCTGACCCACTGCCACTCGACGGACGCGCTGGCTTGTGTGGAGGCCGCCCTCGAGGACGGGACGGCCCTCGAGGCGATCGTCAAGGAGACGCGGCCCCGCAAACAGGGTCACATCACCGCCGCCCAACTGCGCGAGTGGGGGGTGCCGGTGACGCTGATCGTCGACGGCGCGGCCCGGCGGTATCTGGACGCGGCCGACCACGTGCTGGTCGGGGCCGACAGCATCGCGGCCGACGGCAGCGTGATCAACAAGATCGGGACCAGCGGGCTGGCCGTCGTCGCTCGAGAGCGCGGCGTACCGGTGATGGTCGCGGCCCAGACGATCAAACTGCATCCGGACACGCTGACGGGCCAGACCGTCGCGATCGAGACCCGCGACGAGCGCGAAGTGCTGTCGGACGAGGAGCGGGCGTCGATCCGCTCGAGCGACGCGCCGGACGGGCCGGCCGGCGACCCCGGGGGCGAGGACGGACTGACCGTCGAGAACCCGGCGTTCGACGTGACGCCGCCGCGGTACGTCGACGCGATCGTCACCGAGCGCGGCCAGTTCCCGCCCGAGAGCATCGTGACGCTCATGCGAGAGCTGTTCGGCGACACGACCGACGAGCCCTGGGCGGAGTGACCGACGGCTCGCCGACGGTCGGATCGTCGACGCTGGCTCTCGAGATCTCACCTCCGGTCGGTCGGTCGAGACGCCGATTCTCGGACGCCTGGTGATCCGAACCGCGTTTCGGGACGATGTGGTCGCGGCCAAAACCTTCAACACTGTGAACCGTCCGCAATCGGAAAGTGTTAGTCGCTGGTGGCAGCCAGTGTCCCGTATGGTGTTACCCGAGGGGTTCGTCGTTCCGCCGTGGTACATGGTGGTGCCTGCCGTGGTGATTCTCGGGGGTGTGATCGCGCTGCTGTGGGCGGTCGAACCGCCCGTGACCGACCGGACCGTGCTGGCCTTTGCCCCGTGGATGATGTTCGGCGCGACGTTGCACGTCCTCTACAAGATGGGCGCGTTCCCGCCGACCATCGAGCCCCTGTTTACCGCGCCGATGGTCTACGTCGTGACGGCGATCATCGCGGGACTTGCCTGGGTCGTCGGCGTCTTCCTCCACGTCGGCGGCCTCCAGCCGACGATCCCACGGTTCGTCGGCGTCGCCGGGACGGCCTTTTTCACCGTCTTCACGATGTTCGCGCTCTTCCGGAGCATCCAGATGGGGACGCTCGACCCGTTCTGGCCGGTCATCACGGTCGTCGTCGCCGGTATCGTCACCGCCGTCGCCTGGCTCGGCTTGAGTCTCTGGTTTACCGATGTCGCGGCGACCACGGGTACGACCGGCGCGCTCGTCGTCTTCGCGCACACGTTAGACGGCGTCACGACCGCCGTCGGCTACGATGTCCTCGGGGCCGGCGAGAACGTCCCGCTGTCGCTGCTGTTGCTCGAGGCGGGGGAGGCGCTGCCGACCGCGGAGTACGTCGGTGCCGGCTGGCTGTTCGTGCTGGTCAAGGTCGCGCTCGCTTTGGTCATCGTCGGGCTGTTCCGCGAGTACGTCGCGGACCGGCCACAGCAAGGCCGGACGATACTCGCCCTCGTCGCCGCGGTCGGGCTCGGTCCGGCCGTTCACAACGTCTTGTTGTTCACCGTGATGTGACCGCGGGCCGGTTTCCCCGCGTCGTTCGCGTCTGCCTCAGCGTCTGCCACCGAAACCTAGGTTTTTGCCGGCCGGTCCCGTCCTCTTCCTATCGGCGAATGGATTCGACCACCGTACTCGCGGCCGGCCACGTCAACTGGGACGTGACTCTCCGTGTCGACAGGCTGCCGGAGAGCGACGGTGAGGCGGCGATCCGCTCGCAACGCCAGTCGGGCGGCGGCAGTGCGGCCAACGTCGCTGCGGCGCTGGCCGACCTCGGCGTCGAGGTCGGTCTGATCGGCAGCGTCGGCGACGACGACAACGGCCTGCTCGCCCGCCGCGAACTCGAGGCCGCCGGCGTCTCCCTCGCAGGGGTCCGCGTCGTCGAGGACGCCGCGACGGCGGTGAAGTACCTGCTGGTCGACGACGACGGCGACGTCGCGATCCTCGGCAACGACGGCGTCAACGAGGCCGTCGAGCCGGCGGCCCTCGAGCCGTCGCGGATCCGGGCGGCCGATCACGTCCATCTCACGGGACAGCGACCGGCGACGGCCGCCGCGATCGCCCGAATCGCCAGCGAGGCTGGCGTGAGTGTCAGCTTCGATCCCGGCCGGCGACTCGCCGACCGCGAGTACGGCGAGCCGCTCGCGCTCGCCGACGTCGTCTTCGTGACCGACCGGGAGGCCGCCGCCCTGTTCGACGGCGACCCCGACGGGGCCGCCGACGACCGGATCGTCGTCGTCACCTGCGGGGCCGACGGCGCGGAAGCGTACGCGCCGTCGGAAACCGTCGTTCACGCGGGGTTCGACATCGATCCTGTCGACACCGCCGGTGCGGGCGACGCCTTCGCCGCCGGCTTCCTCGCGAGTTGGCTCGCGGACCGCGACCTCGAGCGGGCGCTTGCGACCGGCAACGCCTGCGGGGCCGTGACCGCGAGCCGCGAGGGGGCCCGGAGCGCACCGACCGGCGGGGAACTCGAGGCGCTCCTCGAGCGCTGCCACTGAAACGGCGGTCCGGTCCGCCGTGTCCCCGCTACGTCGCCGCCGTGTGGTTCTCACCCGGTGTCGTCTGACGGTAGGTATATGGGCCGGGCCGTTGGCCACTCGACTGAACAGTCACGATCCCGTGACTGAGAGACATGACGGAAGGAAGGGTAACCGAGTCCAACGGATGCGGCCTCAGACGGCGCATCCAATACGACCGAGACGCCGACGAACCGCCGAGTATCGCCGCTGCGACCGCCCTGGCCCGCTATCACGGTAACGAGGTCACGGCGGCCGGCACGCAGCTGTACGACTACGTCGACCCCGACGCGCTCGACGAACTGTTCGCCGACACCAATCGCGGCGACGCTCGAGCGACGGGGATCGTCGAGTTCGAGGCCGACGGGGCGATGGTCACGATTCGGCCCGATCGCGTCGAGGTGCGTCCGACGGACTGAGACGGGCCGTCGTCACTGTGTCTCGCCGCGCCGACACGGCGGGTTGCGGGGACGCCGGCACTGACTGACAGTCGTCCGGACGAGACGCCGTCGGACGCGGGGACTGGGGTGGCGTCGAGGGTCGCCGAGCCGAATCGGTCGCGTCTCGACCCTTCCTCGAACCTTTTTTCTCGCCGCCCACGGAACGCGAGGGTATGGCGACGCAGCCACACCTGCTGGTCGACGACGGCGACCTGACGGACATCGCATTGCTCCCGGGCGATCCCGGCCGGGTCGATCGCATCGCCGACCACTGCGACGAGTCGGAGACGATCGCGCGCAATCGCGAGTACAAGGTCGTCAACGCCACCTACGAGGGGCGGGAGCTGACGATCTGTTCGACGGGGATCGGCTGTCCCTCCGCGGCGATCGCGATCGAAGAGATGGCCAACGTCGGCGTCGAGACGTTCCTCCGGGTCGGGACGACCGGGGCACTCCAGTCGGGGATCGAAATCGGCGACATGATCGTCGCGACCGGCGCGGCGAAAAACGAGGGGACGAGCAAACGGTACGAGGCCGTCGAGTACCCCGCGGTACCCGATTACGACGCGCTGTCGGCGCTGGTGGACTCGGCCGAAGCCAACAATGAGGACGTTCACGTCGGCCCGATCGCCTCCGACGACGCCTACTACGCCGAGACCGACGACGCCGTCGACGACTGGGAGGCCGCCGGCCTGCTCGCCGTCGAGATGGAGGCCGCCGCCGTCTTCTCGCTGGCCCGCCGCAAGGGGCTGGCCGCCGGCGCGATCTGTACCGTCGACGGCAACCTCGTCGAGGGCACCCAGAAGGGCACCGACACCGAGGACGACGAACTCCCGGACAAGGCCAAGAACAACGTCGGCCGCGCGATCGATATCGCGCTCGAGGCCGCAACCGAACTGTAACGGCCGCGACGACGCTACTCTTCGTCGCTCGAGCGACCGAACAGCCGCTCGCGAAGCGATCGCTCGGTCGGGCGCTCGGCCAGCAGCACGGAACACTCGAGGTCGTCGACGACGTCGAAGACGAGCGAGCCACGGACGAGCCGCGAGAGCAGGCCGCGTTCGGTCGCGCCGAGGATGACCAGCGTTTCGTCGGCGGCCTCGCGGACGATCGCACCCTCGACGTCGCCAGACGCGTCGACGGTGAGGGCGGCGTTGCCGAGGTCGTGGTCGGCGGCCCACTCGGTGAGGAACCGTTCGCCGGCCTCGCGCTTGCTCTCGTCGTCGACGACGTGGAGCAGGTCGATCGAGGCTCCCGTCGCCGAACGCAGCGTCCGCGCGACCTCCGCGCCGAGATCGGAGTCGGGCCCGCCGGCGGTCGGCAGGAGGATCCGACTGGGATCGTACTCGCGG
The DNA here is from genome assembly GCA_000690595.2 of Natrinema mahii. GTDB lineage: Archaea > Halobacteriota > Halobacteria > Halobacteriales > Natrialbaceae > Natrinema > Natrinema mahii. The sequence goes on from JHUT02000003.1 coordinate 351,329, forward strand.
TCTTTCAGCACGAGGAAGTCACACGGGAGATCGCTGGCGAGTTCGTCGAGGGGTTGTTCGGCGCGGCCCGCCGCCCACGGTCGGTCGCCGCCCCAGCCCATGACGACCTGATCGGCGTCGTGGGTCCGTGCGGCGTCGAAGACCTCTTCGAAGGACCGATGCGAGACGATCGTCGTCGTCTCGAGCGGCGCGTCGTACGCCGCGGCGTGGTCGCGGGCCCGCTCGAGCAGTTTTTCCGAGTCGGCGTCGATCCGCTCGAGTCGCTCGGCACCGCGGTCCAGCGGCGTCTGGTCGGGAACCTGGACGATGTGGACCGCGTGGACGACGCCGTCGCGTTCGGCCGCGAGCGTGCTGGCCAGTTCGATCAGGTGTTGCTCCGTGCGGGGGTTGGCCAGCGGGACCAGCACGCGGTACTCGCTCGAGCCGTCGGGTTCGGCCGTTGACCCGGTCATTCGGCCGTCTCTATGCTCGAGACGACAAAAAGAACGAGGGCGTTACTCGGCAGTCAAGCGTTCCGCCAGCGTCGTCGTCCGATCGGTCAGCGTTTCCGTCGTCGTCGAGGCCGCCTGCAGGCGGTCGTTGATCGTCGCGAACAGCCGATCGAACGCGAGGGTCCCGTCGTCGGCCTCCCAGTCGGCCGTCTCGCGGACCGCGAGCCCGCAGGTGTCACAGCTCGGCCCCGACTCGAGGGCGTCGAAACAGCCGTGACAGCGATCGAGGCCGGTCGCGACGGTTTCGCTCAGCGCCACGACCTCGCGAAGCGCCGACTGGAGGTCGGTCGCGGTCTCGGAAAACGCCTCGAGTGCGTCCGCGGCCGCCGGCTCGTCGGCGTCGTAGTCGAGCGCGGCCAGTCGCTCGAGGCGGGCGTCGACGACGGCGATCGCGAGCAACACGTCGCGTCGGTGTCGCCGGTACTGTGCGATCGATTCCTCGAGGGCGGCGTCCTCGCCCTCGTCGTCGAGTGCGGTCTCGAGGTCGCCGGGGAGGGCGGTCGCCACGGAGGCGAACGAGGCGACCGTCGAGATCGTCTCCCCCTGGATGCGGGTCGTCTCGCGGACGTAGTGAAACAGCTCCTCGGCGCCGGTCGGCGTCGCGGACGGCGAGTCCGACAGCGTCCCGAAACAATCCGCACAGACGGTTACGAGCGCGCTCTCGTGGACCTCCCCCTCGAGCGCCACGTCGCCGACGGGGTAGGCACGGAGCGCCTCGGCGTCGTCACCGACGGTCCCGCAGTGTCGACAGGTCCGCGCGTCGCGGTCGAAGACGGCCTCCCGATCGGCGTGCCAGTCGCGTGCAGTCACGAGCGAGCGAAGGAAGGGCGGCGACAAAAACGCACCGACAGGGCGTCCGGCCGAATCGGCCCGGCGCGCGTGGGAAACACTAACCCGTCGCCTCCCGTACACGTCGGTATGGTCGATTCCGACGAGACCGACGACGGGTTCGCACTCGAGCGCGCACACGACCGGACGGCGCTGGCGGCGGTCTTTCGCGAGTTCGCGACCGCGTTCGAGTCCGGCCGCCCGGTCCGGCTGAACGGCGAGGAACGCAGCGTCAGGGTCGCCGTCCCCGAACGGGTCGTCGCGGCGTTCGAGGCCGCCGACGAGCCCCCGGTCGGCGAGTTCGAAATCGAACTCGAGTGGGACGACCCGGACGGCTCGAGCGTCCAGGTCACCGATCGCGTCGCCGACGCCGCCGAGGGCGACGATCGTGAGGGGGAGACCGCGACCGACGTCGACCCCGCGGCGGCGGTGATGCCCCTCGAGGGGCTCGCCGGCGACGGCTCGACGGGGGACGGCGGGACGGACGAGACGCCGGTAACGGCCGCGGGGGCCGACACGGACGATGCCGAGGAGACGAGCGAGACCGGCCGGACGAGCCGGTTCGAGGTCTACGAGGACAGGGGCGGTGAGTGGCGCTGGCGGCTCGTCCACTGGAACGGCAACATCGTCGCCGACAGCGGCGAGGGGTACGCCTCGCGGTCCAACGCCGAGCGCGCGGCCAGAAGCGTGATGCGAATCGCGCCGAACGCGACGATCGAACGCCTCGAGTGAGCGGGCCAGACCGCCGGCCGACTCGAGCGTCGACCCTGGCTACCGCCGGACCTCGTCGGCCTCGAGATCGACGTCCAACTCGGCGGAGTGGTCGACCCGTTCGTATTCGAGCGAGGGGGCAGCGTCGGCCGGGACCGCGTTGTACTCGCGGAGGAACGCCACGATGCCGCGGCGGCCGCCGAAGTCGCCGCGGTATCGCCGGAAGAGTCGGGGGACCGTCGCCGCCTCGGTCGCTCGGTCGTAGCTGACGTTTTCCTCTAAGAACCACTCGATGGCGATGTCGAGTTCCTCGTCGACGTCCCGGGGCGAGTAGACCGCGATCGGCGGACAGTGGTCGGTCGCGTGACTGATCGCGAAGTGGATCCGGGGATCGCAGTCGCCGAGGCGAAACTGCCGTTCGAACCTCGAGGGAAACGGGCGCGGGAGATACCCCATCCCCCACGGCAGCTTCGAACTCCGGAGCAGCCCGTGTTCGATGTCGTTGAGGCTCAGCCAGACGCCGCCGACGGGGACCCGATCGCGGGCGAAGAACTTCCAACTCTCGAGCAGCCCGCCCTCGTGGAGGTCCGGTGCTTCCGACTCCAGCAGGAGCTGGGCGTAGGCGTTGTAACAGTTGAGCCAGAAGGCGAGTTTCCCCTCGCGGCTGGACAGCGCCCGCTCCAACCGCGACCGATCGATCGTCGCGAGGTGGTCTCGCAACGGCTCGGCGTCGCCCTCGGTCTTGACCGTATACAGGAGATCGGCCGAGAGGGAAAGGGGATCGAGCTGAGTCGACATTCGCCTAGGAATAGGCGTACCAGCCTCTTGAAGCCGTGTGACGCCTTGCTACGACAGTCCGGAGTGACGATACGTTCATGCCGTGGTTTTATGCCAACGAGCGGGGAAATAATGGGCGTGAATCTCAGCAAGGGATTTCTGCTCGTTCTCGTCGGACTCTTCGCGTATCTCTCCCTGTTGCTCGTGTTGCCGTTCTCCCAGTACGTCCTCGGGGCGATCCTCATCGCGTACATCCTGTACCCGCTCCAGCAACGCCTCGAGGAGCGAGTCGCGCCCCCGATCGCCGCGTTCGCACTCGTCGGGCTCGCGGTCGCCGGCTTCGTCGTCCCGCTGGTCGTCATCGTCGCCGCGATCGCCAGCGACGCCCGACGACTCCTCGAGGGTGCAGACGCCGGGTCGCTCGATCTGGCCGAACTCGAGCGGACGATCGAGGAACGGACCGGCCAGTCCGTCGATCTCCCGTCGGCGCTGGCCGACGCGGCACAGAACGTCGGGACGATGGTCCTCGAGAGTTCGACCGAGTGGTTCAGCGCGATCACCCACACGCTGATCGGGCTCGGGCTCGCGATCTTCCTGCTGTACTACCTTCTCAAGGACGGTAGCGACCTGCTGGCGTGGATGCGGGAGCTGACGCCGCTGCCAGACGACGTCCAGGACGACTTTTACCAAGCGCTCGACGAGGTCATGTGGGCCGTCCTCGCCGGCCACGTCATGATCGCGATCATTCAGGGGACCATCGCGGGACTGGGACTGTTGGCGACCGGCGTCCCGAACGCGGCGTTCTGGACGGCGATCATGATCATCCTGTCGCTGATCCCGCTGATCGGGTCGTTCATGGTCTGGGGGCCCGCCGTGGCCTATCTCTTCCTGATCGAGGAGCCGCTGCTTGCAGTCGCGCTGTTCGTCTACAGCACGATCGTCGTGGGCCTGTCCGACGACTACCTCCGGCCCATCCTCGTCGATCGGTACGCGGAACTCAACCCCGCCGTCATCATCCTCGGGGTCCTCGGCGGCGTCTACGCGTTCGGCGTCATGGGGCTGTTCTACGGTCCCGTCGTCCTCGGCGCGCTGATCGCGATTCTCGACGTGATGAACGACCACTACGACCGCCTCGAGAACGAGCCCGGAATGCAGTAAGCGACGGCCGACCCACGACCGACGGCTACGGCTCGCCAGCGCCCGCGAGCAGGTCGTCGACGAGCCGCGTGAACCGGTCGACGAGCCGATCGGGGACCGTCGGCGTCACCGTCGTCAGCAGCTGTCCCGTCGCCTCGGGATCGGCGAGGTCGAGGACGACGCGGTTCCGGTCGTCGTAACGCTTTTCGACGATATCGTGGGCGACGAGTCGATCGACATGGTACTCGAGGGTGCTGCGTGCAACCTCGAGGTCGTCGGCGATATCGGCCGGCGCGGCGGCGTCGGTCTCGATGAGGGCGACGACGATCTCGCGGGCGGTCTCCCGGCGGAACAGTGCCAGTGCTGCCCGTTCCCACTCGTCGTAGGTCGGCGGATAGTAGTGTGTCCGGCCGTAGAACTCCTCGCGGACGAGCCGCTCGTCCTCGAGCAGTCGGCGGACGTGATACTGTACCTGTCCCGGCGCGAACGCCGACTCCCGAACGAGTTCGTTGAAGTGAACGCCGGCGTTTTCGTGGACGTGTGCCCGAATTCGTTGTCGCGTGTCCGTCATACTGGTCCCCCGTCTCTGGGCCGACTAGCGCCGTGGCACATATAACGGGTCGATCGCGTTCCCAACCGCCGAGAACCGCGGCCCGTTCTCGGTTCGATCGACCCGACGGTCGTGGTACCACGACTCTCGGAAGGGTTATGCGTGTATCTCCCCTACGTTTGTTTGTAATGGCGAAAGGCAACGTTGATTTCTTCAACGACACAGGCGGCTACGGTTTCATTTCGACTGAGGATGCGGACGATGACGTGTTCTTCCACATGGAAGACGTCGGCGGCCCGGACCTCGAGGAAGGCACCGAGATCGAGTTCGACATCGAACAGGCCCCCAAGGGTCCCCGCGCGACGAACGTCGTCCGCAACTAATCTCGCCGTCAGTGTCGGTTCGACGGCGCTGTACGACGATTCCGTTTTTCGAGACGCAACGTATCGAGCCGTGGCACCCCCAGTTTGCCGGGTGAGCGCCGGAGCCGACGGCACGGAACCGACTCGCGTACGACACCGAAGCGAATAGGTAGCCGTCGCCCCGAGTACCGGTATCGATCGCATGGTGCCTGCAATGTCGGTTGCCGAGGGGTGGCTCGACCCACAGCTCGCGCCCGTCCTCGTCGCGATCATCGTCTTGGCCACGATCGGGACGGCCACGCTGTTCGTCGTCAGCGTCGTCGCCTACGCCCGGCGTCGGACGGTTCGGTACTGTCTGATCACGGTCGTGCTGGGGGTGCTGGTCCTCCGGTCGGTGACCGGGCTGGGGACCGTCTTCGGGCTCGTCCCGATGACGCTCCACCACCTCGTCGAGCACGGGTGTGACTTCCTGATCGCACTCTTGCTCCTCTACGTGGTCTACCGGAGCGGCACGGCCGGCGCCGGCCGAGCCGCCGGGTTCGACGACTAGCACTCACCGTGTGAACTGCTCCCGATGCCGTGACAACCGGGATCCGTCGGGCTTTTGGCCTCCCGCGCCCGATGCATCACCGAACGGATGGCCCGGTATCACATCGAAACCTACGGCTGCACGTCGAATCGCGGGGAGAGCCGCGAGATCGAGCGGCGACTCCGAGACGCGGGCCACTACCGGGTCGACGGCCCCGAACGGGCCGACGTCGCCATCCTCAACACCTGTACCGTCGTCGAGAAGACCGAGCGCAACATGCTCCGGCGGGCCGAGGAACTGGCCGACGAGACGGCGGATCTCTTCATTACGGGCTGTATGGCCCTGGCCCAGGGCGAGGAGTTCGCCCGCGCCGACGTGGACGGGCAGGTACTGCACTGGGACGAGGTCCCCGAGGCCGTCACCAACGGCGAGTGTCCGACGACGACCCCCGACGCCGAGCCGATCTTAGACGGCGTCGTCGGCATCCTCCCGATCGCGCGGGGCTGTATGTCCGACTGTTCGTACTGCATCACCAAGCAGGCCACCGGCAAGATTGACTCCCCCTCGATCGAGGAAAACGTCGAGAAAGCTCGCGCGTTGATCCACGCCGGCGCGACGGAGATCCGCATCACCGGGCAGGACACCGGCGTCTACGGCTGGGACGAGGGCGAGCGCAAACTCCACCGCCTGCTCGAGCGGATCTGTGCGATCGAGGGTGACTTCCGGGTGCGCGTGGGGATGGCCAACCCGAAGGGCGTCCACGGCATCCGCGAGGAACTGGCCGACGTCTTCGCCGAAAACGACGAACTCTACGACTTCCTGCACGCGCCCGTCCAGTCGGGCAGCGACGACGTCCTCGGGGACATGCGCCGCCAGCACCAGGTCGCGGAGTATCTCGAGGTCGTCGAGACGTTCGACGACGCCTTGGAGTACTGGACGCTGTCGACGGACTTCATCGTCGGCTTCCCCACCGAGACCGATCACGACCACGCGCAGTCGATGGCCCTGCTTCGCGAGACCCGTCCCGAGAAGATCAACGTCACGCGCTTCTCGAAGCGACCCGGCACCGACGCCGCCGAACTGAAGGGACTGGGCGGGACGATCAAGAAGGAACGCTCGAAGGAGATGAGCGAAGTCAAACGCGAGATCGTCGGCGAGGCCTACGCCGACATGGTCGGCGAGGTCCGCGAGGATTGTCTCGTCGTCGAGGACGGCACCGCCGACTCCGTGAAGTGTCGCGACTCGGCCTACCGGCAGATAATCGTCCAAAACGCCGACGACTACGGCATAGCGCCCGGCGACTTCGTCGACCTCGAGATCACGGCCCACGAAACGATGTACGCCTTCGGCGAGCCCGTGTAGCGGGTCGGTATCGGACTCGACGTATGCAAACCAATCCTCAGTCGCCGGGAACCGGCTGCAGGAGCAAAGTGATTCCGGCTCGTACTAATCGCTATGAACGAGTCAGCCGAGCAGCCGACCCGCTGTCCGCGGAAGGGACGGGACGGTGTGATGGGGTGTGATCCCTATCGGGTCATGGACCTGCTCAACGACGACGACGCTCGAGCGGCGTATCTGTACGCCGAGGAGCCGACGACGGTAAACGAGATCGCCGAGGAGCTGGACATCCCGCAGTCGACGGCCTACCGGAAAGTCGAGAACTTGCAGGAGGCGGGGCTACTCTCACAGCTCAACGAGCGGTCCCGGACCGGGATGCCCGCCCATTACACGCAGGCCATGGATCACGTGTCCGTGACCTACGACGACCCGCTCCGGATCGAGTGTGAGTGCAACGGCAAGACGCTGTACTGCGAACACTGAGACGGATTGCTGTCCCGATTTCCCCGCGCACCCGCGACCTGGGCGGCGGTCACCGGACACGGGATGGCAACCCGTATGACGGCCCTATAGCTCCGCGACGGCGGCCTCGATCTCCTCGCGGGGCAGCGGCGAGATCCAGTCGTCCGCGACGAAAGCGTACTGGACTTCGCGATCGGCGTCGAGGACGAACGCCGACCGCCACGGCGTCGAGACGTTCGCCATGTGGTCGCGGTCGGCCAGCAACTCGAGCGACTCGCCGATCTCGCCGTCGACGTCAGCGAAAAAGCGGAACCCGGGTTCGTCCAGCCAGCGCAGGAACTCGTTTTGTGCGTACGGACCGTCCCGACTGATCCCGAGGACGGCGACGTCCTCGAACTCGCCCCAGCCGGCCCGAACGAACTGTTTCCACCAGTTCTGTGCGATCGCGCTGAACGCGAACCCGGTCGCGATCAGGACGCCGCCGCGCTCGTCAAGCGCCGCGGACAGCGCCGTCGACCGGAACGTCTCGCCGTCACACAGTAGCGCCTCGAACTCCGGCACCGTCTCGCCCTCGGTCGGTGGCATACCCCGAATCGACCGTCGACCGACTAAAACCTCCGTGCCGCGGCAGCCGCCCACTCGAGACGGCCACCCACGCTTTTGTCGCCGCGACCCGAACGGGCGGGTATGGTTACCCTGTACCAACTCGAGGGCTGTCCGTACTGCGAACTCGTCGCCGACCGCCTCGACGAACTCGACGTCGACTACGACAGCGTCTGGGTCGAGGGGCTTCACTCGAAACGCAACGAGGTCAAACGCGTCTCCGGCCAGCGACAGGTCCCGGTCATCGTCGACGAGGGCCGCGGGGTCACGATGGCCGAGTCCGAGCGAATCGTCGACTATCTCGACGCGACCTACGCCTGAATCGGACTGTTGTCCGATGCCCCTGTGGGATCGCGGGGGCGATCGCGGCCCCGCCGGCAACGACGGATAGAAGACCGTCTACGCCGTCGCTTGTGACGGTTCGCTACTCCTCGTCGAGCCCGTGGGGATCAAGCCCCGGGTCCTCGACCGCGGGCGCGCCGATCGCGAGGACGACGCCTTCCCCGTCGCCGACGTTGCGGTGGCCGTGGCCCACCTCCGGTTTGGCGACCCAGAACGTTCCGGGGCCCGCGTCGACGTACTCTTCCTCGCCCGAGCGACCGAGCTTGAGCGAGAACTCCCCCTCGAGGACGTAGTAGAGTTCCTCCTGTTCGGCGTGGGCGTGGTACTGGATCTCCTCGCCGGGCTCGAAGTACCAGAGCTTCAGGTTGACCGCGTCGGTGTCGAAGAAGTCATCCAGCGCGCGGATCCGCAGATCCGGTGGGATCTCCTCGACCTCGGAGAGGTCGGTCATCGGGACGTCGTCGGTGTGGACAACTTCGTAGTCCATGCTACCGTATGGCACTACCGGGACCAAAAGCGTCCGGTCGTCCCGCACGGATTGCTGGCTCTCCGTGGTCGCCCGCCGCCGCGATTGCCCTCGCGCGGCCGTCGCTACTCGAAGCCGATCGCGTCGTCGTCGCCGGTGACGGTCGCCCCCTCCTGTGCGGCGAAGGCCTCGCGGACGCGGTCGTAGGTCTCCTCGAGCGCCTCGACGATCACCGAGGTATCGCTGATGACCGGCATGAAGTTCGTATCTCCCTCCCATCGCGGGACGACGTGGGTGTGGAGGTGGTCGTCGATGGAGCCGCCGGCCCCGTCACCGAGGTTCAAGCCGGCGTTGAAGCCGTTCGGCTCGAGGGCGACCTCGAGCGCGTCGAAGGTTCGTTGTTTCAAGCGGGCGTGATCGAGCAGGACCGCGTCTTCAAGGGCCGCGTACTCGCCGGTGTGGGTGTGGGGAATCACCATCGCGTGACCTGGGTTGTAGGGGTAGTTGTTCAGCATGACGAACGCGTGTTCGCTCCGCGCAACGATCAAATTCTCCCTATCTGAGCCTTGTTCCGGCAGTTCACAGAAAACGCAGTCCTCGATGTCGGCGTTTTTGTCCTCGCGTTCGATCCACTCGATCCGCCACGGTGCGAACACCTGCTCCATGTCGGCTACCACGCGAGGCGCGCCTAAAGCGTTTCAGTCCTGCCGCTCGGGGCGAACGTAACGGAAGATATTGCCTCTTTTCGACCGCCAGCACGGGAATAAACACTTATAACGCGACGAGAGTTGTCGATAAACGAAATAGGACCCTCTCGTCCAGTCTCTCAGCGAAGGCAACGCCGTCTTGCGATTTTTGCGACCCACCCTTCAAAATGAAGCGTGGGTTTAAGATGGGACTACTACAAGTAATCAGGTAATGGCAACGACTGACGACTCCTTTAACGGGATGACCGAACACTGCGAGGAGTGCGAGTTGGAAACGCTTCACGAAGTGTCGGTCCAGATCAGAACCGAGAGCATCAAACAGGAGAACGCCCAGTTCTCCCGCGAACCGTACCGCGTGAGCGAGTGCCAGCGCTGTGGCAACCGCTCGAGTCAGCGGATGAACAACGCGTAGAATCCCGATCACGACAGCAGGCGCCCGGTCTCCCGTTCTCTCCCTCCACGAATCGCCGTTTCGGCCCGGCCGACGCCGATTTCGGTTCGAGATCGCCGCGTTATGCCGTCGTTACTTCGCAGCCGTCCTCGGTGACGATGACCGTGTGTTCCTTCTGGCTGACGAGGAAGCCGTCGTCCTCCTTGAGGACCGGGTAACCGTGGACGATGTCGTTGCGCTTGAGTCGCCGCAGCGCCATCTCCGGCCGGTCCGTCTCGAGCCACCGGGTCGCAAAGGGCAGCGTCCGGAACTCCTCGGTGATCTGGTCTAAGGCGTCGCGGGCCTGCCGGTTGCGGACGGTGCCCTCGCGCTCGAGCGAGAAGATTTCCTCGCTCGCGCCCTCCGAGACCTTGCCGCCGCCGTCGGTCGCGAACGGTTCGATCGCGACGACGTCGCCGACTTCCAGGGTCGTCCCCTGCGAGACGGCGCGGTTGGGGATGTTCGGACTGGTGTGTTGCTCCCAGTGGCCCAGCCCGTGTCCGGTGAGGTTGACGACGGGGTTGTAACCGTAGCCGTCGATGACGTCTTCGATCTCGGCGCCGATCTCGCCGGTCCCGACGCCGGGTTCGACGATGTCGAGTGCAGCCTCCAGGGCCTGTTCGGAGGCTTCGGCGAGTTCCGGATTGCCCGAGAGGTCGACGGTGACGGCGGTGTCGGCCAGCCAGCCGTCGACGTGGACGCCGATGTCTAAGTTGATCATCTCCTCGCCGAAGGTCGTCTCGTCGTCGATTGACGGCGTCGCGTGGGCCGCCTCCTCGTCGACGGAGATGTTGACGGGGAAGGCGGGTTCGCCGCCCAGTTCGCGGATACGATCCTCGGCCCACGTCGCGACCTCGAGGTGGCTCGCACCGACCTCGACGCGCTCGGCGGCCTCTTCGCGCACCTGCGCGAGGATCGCACCGGCTTCGCGGTGTTTTTCGTACGTTTCGGACTCGAGGTCCACCTCGGATTCGGCCATGCACCGGGGTTGTACCGGTCGACAAAAAGAGGTTCCGTCTCTCCACCGACCCCGGTGTCGACCGGACCCGGGGTCAGCGATTCGTTCGGTCGGCGACCCACTGACAGTCGGGACAGGTCGCGAGGCCCTGAACGTTCGCCAGCGGCAACTCACACTGCGGACACTGCCGGCGCGCGTGCTGTGGTACTCGGAGCATGGTTCCCCAGATGAATACGTCGATAATAAAACTATGTCACGACGATCGTCGAAATAGGGCTGACCGAAGACGGTATCCGCTGCCGGGGTCGAGCCCGCCGAATCGCGAGTCGGGCCGGGTCCGACCGACGTGAGAGACGCCACGACCGCTCGAGCGGGGCTCTCGGCCGCGGGCTCACGGCCGCGACGATCAGCGGCGGGTGGATCACCGGGCTCGCGACGGCGGCCCCGCGACCGCGCGTTTCGGTACGGGGTGGAAACGACGGCCGTACCGCGCCGAAAACGACGATCGACGAGTCCCGCCGTATCGTTCGACGAAACGATAATAACGATCGAACGTGTGGATTTCGCGTCTGACGGATTCAACCCCCTGTTTTCTGCAGAATCGGGGTCGTGACCGGGGCGATACGACAAGACTGTCCGACGCGCCGGACGGAAATGGTAGACCTTTTAGCCCCGTCGAAGAACCGTCTAGACGAGATGAGCTACGACAAGATCGAAGTCCCCGAAGACGGGGAGCAGATCACGCTGAAAGAGGGTTCCGAGGACGAGATCGAGGTGCCCGACAACCCGATCATCCCGATCATCCACGGCGACGGTATCGGGAAGGACGTCGGTCCCGCCGCACAGAAGGTCCTCGAGGCCGCCGCCGAAGCGACCGGTCGCGAGATCAGCTGGATGCGCGTCTACGCGGGCGAGTCCGCACGCGAGAAGTACGGTGAAGACGTCAATCTGCCCGACGAGACCGTCGACGCGATCCGGGAACACCGCGTCGCGATCAAGGGGCCGCTGACGACGCCCGTCGGCGCCGGCTTCCGCTCGCTGAACGTCGCGCTGCGACAGACGCTCGACCTCTACGCCAACGTCCGCCCGACCTACTACCTCGACGGCGTCCCGTCGCCGATGAAGGCGCCCGAGGAGATGGACATGGTCACGTTCCGGGAGAACACCGAGGACGTCTACGCCGGCATCGAGTGGGAGGCCGGCACCGACGAGGTCGAGCAGGTTCGGGACTTCGTCGAGCAGGACATGGGCTTCGACTCGACCATCCACGAGGGCCCCGTCGGTATCGGCATCAAGCCGATCACGGAGAAGGGCTCGAAGCGACTGGTCCGCGAGGCCATCGATTACGCCATCGAGAACGACCGCGACAAGGTCACCCTCGTCCACAAGGGCAACATCATGAAGTTCACCGAGGGGCAGTTCGGTGACTGGGGTATGGAGGTCGCCGACGAGGAGTACCCCGACGAGGAGGTCTTCGCGGCGCCCGACTCCCTGTGGGAGACCCAAGACGAGGTCGACATCCCCGAGGACGCCGTCATGGTCGAGGAGCGCCTCGCCGACGCGATGCTCCAGTGGATGCAGCTGCGCACCGACGAGTTCGACGTCCTCGCGATGCCGAACCTCAACGGCGACTATCTCTCCGACGCCGCCGGCGCCCAGATCGGCGGCCTCGGCATCGCGCCCGGCGGCAACTTCGGCAAGGGTCGCATGCTCGCGGAACCCGTCCACGGCTCCGCGCCCAAGCGCGCCGGCCAGGACATGGCCAACCCGACTGCGATGATCCTCTCCGGCCGTCTCATGTTCGACTACCTCGGCTGGGACGAGGCCTCCGACCTGATCCGCGACGCCGTCGAGGAGACCATCTCCTCGGGCAAGGTCACCTACGACCTCGAGCGCCAGCTCGAGGACGCGGAGAAACTCGCCACCAGCGAGTACACCGACGAGATCGTCGCGACGATCGAAGACCTGGCGTAGACCCCTTTCAACACTCAGTTATCTCGATTTCTTTCTGCCGTCGATCCCGACCAGCGCCGGCCGTCGCAGCCGTCGACGGGCCGCAACGCTCTCCCGGTTGGCTCGCCTACGGCCGGTGATGACCGATCGACCGCTCGAAGTCCGGATCGCCGACGCCGACCGAGAACGCGAGGACGCCTTCGCGGTCAGACGAGAGGTGTTCGTCGCGGAACAGGGCGTCGACGAGGAACTGGAGTACGACGACCACGACGAGACGGCGACCCACGTCGTCGCCTACGACGGCGCGGCACCGATCGGCGCGGCTCGCCTTCGCGAGTACGAGGACGGCGTCGGCAAAGTCGAACGCGTCGCCGTCCTCGAGTCCCGCCGCGAGGAGGGCGTGGGTCGTGCGCTGATGGAGACGCTCGAGCGCCGGGCCGTCGACGAGGGGCTGACGACGCTGAAACTCCACTCCCAGACCCGCGCCGCCGACTTCTACCGCGAACTCGGTTACGAGCGCCGCGGGCCGGTGTTCGAGGAGGCGGGGATTCCACACGTCGAGATGCACAAGTCGCTGGCGTGACGCCGCGGGACCGCAGCCGTCCGCCTGCCGGACTCGAGCGAGCGGGATCGCTGTGTCCTCGTCGGCCGTCCGTCTGACTGACTTTCAAGGGAACGGCCGTGGCCATCGGAGCTATGCAACGAGACAGCTACGTCCCCGTGACCGGCCCCGAGACGACGCTGACGAGGCTGCGAACGACCGGCCGAATCGTCTTCCCACTTGCGGCCGCAGCCGCCGTCACCTGGCTCGGGGTCGCCGTCTTCCTCGAGGTCGTGACGACGCTGCTGACGTAGCGGCGGACTGGCCGGGACGCTCGAGGCGGTCCGTCGACCCGCTCTCGAGTACGGTGTGGGACGTCACTGGAGCGCAATTCGGCGGTTCGGCGTCGAGACGGCGCTGGTCCGTTACTCCCCGCGCCAGTTCGGGTTCTCCCGCGGCGGACTGAAGATGTCGACGCCGCGGACCACCTCGTCGCCGCGGTTCTCCGCGGCGTGGGGCTGGCCGCCCGGAATCGCGTAGGAGTCGCCCGGACCGCAGACGATCTCCTTTCGTCCGTCGGGGCCCGCCGACTGGCGACCGCCCGACGCGTCGCGGTCGTCGCCGTCGACGAGGAAGGTCAGTTCCCCCGCGCAGATGTACCCGGTCTGTTCGTGGGGGTGGCTGTGTTCCTCGACGACCGCGCCGGGTTCGATCTCGAAGTGCTGGACGTTCATCGAGTCGGTGCCGGCAAGCAACGCCAGATGGACGCCGTCGGCGGCCTCGGACGGTTCGCGGTCGGTCAGGGAGACGCGTTCCATACGCCCGTCGAACGACGATCTCCTACATAATTTCACGGGTTCCGATCGCTTCGAGCGAGCCCCGCTGAGTCGAGACGGGTGTGCCGACGGCGGCTCGCAATCGGAACACGTTTCAACCATATATGATAAAAATAGGACATGAACCCGTACGCACTGCTCGCCGGGGCGATCCTGTCGGAACTCGTCGGCACGACGGCGCTGAAACTCTCCGAGGGGTTCTCGCGACCGCTCCCGAGTCTCGTCGTCTTGCTCGGCTACGGCGTCGCCTTCTATCTCCTCTCGCTGACCCTCGAGGAACTGCCGGTCGGGCTCGTCTACGCGACGTGGGCTGCACTCGGGATCGTCGGCGTCGCGGCGATCGGCGTCGCCGTCTTCGGTGAGCGCCTCGATTGGGCGGCCGTCGTCGGGATGGGGCTCGTCCTCGCCGGCGTCTACTGTCTCAACGTCGTTTCGGACGTGGCCGCCCACTGAGGTCGCCGAGCGGGCCGACGGACCACTTTCGCCGCGCGTGGCGAAGCTTCAACTGTCCCGAGCGGCCACTGCGAGCCATGTACGCCGTCGTCGGCTGTAGCGAGTGTTCGAACCTCTGGATCATCGAGGGGCGATCGGAGACGACCCAGTGTCCCCGCTGTGGCGCGCGCAGGGCCTACGAGAAGCGCAAGAAGTTCGTCGAGACCGACGACGCGGCCCACGCCCGCGACGTGCGCGCGTCGATGCTGGCCAACCGGCAGGGCGAGGGCGAGGCCTTCGCCGAACTCGACTCCTTCGACGCCCTCGAGGACGCGGTCGCCGACGGTGTCGTCGACGATGACGAGTACCTCGAGGAGTCGGGACTGGACGTCGACGCGGTCGACGCCGCCGGCGACCGCGACCCGCGCGGACCGACCCGCAGCGGGAGCAAGCGCGAGATCGTCGAACGGGCCCTCGAGACGCTCGAGGAGCCGACCGAGGGCGAGATCGTCGACTACGCCGCCGAGCGCGGGATCAAGCCCGAGTACGTTCGGGACGCCCTCGAGAAGTTGACGCGACGGGGCGTCGTCAGCGAGAGCCGCGGCCGGTATCGGCTGCTGTGAGTCTCCAGTCGCGGTGCCGGCCTATCGACCGAGGTCCTCGTGGGCGCTGGCGAGGTGATTCGACGCCAGCGCGCCCAGCAGGGAGAGTTCGCCGGCGAGCGCGCCGACGGCGATGATTTCGGCCAGCGCGTCGGCGTTCGAGCCGGGCGGATCGCCCCCGCCGCGAAGCCCGAGGATCTCGAGCGCTTCGGCCTGGGTCGGGAGTTTCGTGCCGCCGCCGACGGTCCCGACCTCGAGCGAGGCCAGCGAGACGCTGGCGTAGAGGTCGGTGGTGCCGTCCTCGCGCTCGCGGGTGTCCATCGTCGTGATCGTGTTGGCGGCCTCGACGACCTGGGCCTCGTCCTGGCCGGTCGCGAGGAAGGCCGCGCCGACGACGTTGGCGGCGTGGGCGTTGAACCCCAGACTGCCGGCCTTGGCGCTGCCGACGAGGTTCTTGCGGGTGTTGGCCTCGGCGATGGCGTCGGCGGTCGTGTGGAGGCGATCCTCGACCAGCTCGCCGGGGATCACGGCGTCGGCGGTGACCGAGCGGCCCCGTCCCTCGACGGCGTTGATGGCGGCGGGTTTCTTGTCCGAACACATGTTCCCCGAGAGCGCGACGAGCGAGGCGGGGGTTTCGGCTTCGACGAGTTCGCAGGCCTCGCCGGTGGCGATCGTGGCCATGTTCATCCCCATTGCGTCCTTGGTGTCGTAGGCAAAGCGCAGGAAGACCGAGTCGCCGACGACGTAGGGCTCGACGTCGAGCAGTTCACCGTGGCTCGTGGTGGACTCGGCGGCCTCGGCCAGCGCCTCGACATTGTCGCTGACCCACTCGACGGTCTCGGCGGCTTCGGCGACGCCCGCGACCCGAAACACCGGCGCGCGGGTCATCCCGTTTTTCGTCACGCGGGCATCGGCGCCGCCCGCGGACCGGATCACGCCCAGCCCGCGGTTGACCGACGCCAGCAGCGCGCCTTCGGTCGTCGCCAGCGGCAGGTAGTGGTCGCCGTCGGCCGCGCCGCCGGAGACGGGGACCGGCCCCACGACGCCCATCGGCACCTGCGCCGCGCCGATCATGTTCTCGATGTTCGGCTCCGCTCGCTCGGCGTCGAAGGCGTAGTCGCCGATCGCCTCGAGGTCGGTCCCCGACTCGCGTTCGACCAGCAGCTGCCGGGCCGCGGCCGCGGTGTCGTGGTCGGCGTGGTCCTCGAGTTCGTGAATGCGGAGGTCCCCCTCCTGCACCCGGTCGGCGAGGGTCTCGGGATCTGTCATGGGTAGGCCGAGACGGGGCCGGCCCCTAACAGTTGCTGATTGGCCGCGTTGACAGCCTCCCACCCCTGGCGGGGTGGGCGTTCGCTCGCTACGTGTCACTCCGAGCCGAGTTCGAACGAGAGGTCGCCCCCGACGGCGCGATACCCCGTGATCCCCTCGTAACAGACCAGCGCCAACAGCGCGCCGGTCCCGATCGTGGCGATGACGAGTTCCCGGAGTCCCTCGGCCTCGGCGGCGAACGCGACCGCGAACACGGCCGTCGCGAGCGCGGCGAACCGGAGCCTGCTTCGGGGGCTGATCGCCGCGTCGGTGACCGCGAGATACAGCTGCGGGACGGCGACGGCGACGCCGGCAAACAGCAGTACAGCGACTACCGGCCCGTCGCGAAGCGAGGTACCAAACTGCCCCTCGAGGACGACCGAGACGGCGACCGCGAGGACGAACACCAGCAGCGAGCCGAAGAGAACGCGGCCTTCGCGATCGATCATACCGATCGGTCAACGCGGAGCCGGGTCAACGTTGCGCTCGGTTGCAGTCTCGGCGACTGACGGCGTCGCAATCGCGGGCGAGTCGGGTCCCGCGCCGCCGACCCGCGGGACCGCTCGAGGGGGTCGATTTTTGCCGCTGGATCGAGAGGACGGGAGCATGGACGTCGGACTCATGGTGACGGACTTCGGCGAGACCGATCTCGCGGACGTGGCCGTCCGCGCGGAGGACAGCGGCTACGACGCCGTCTGGCTCGGCGAACTCTGGGGGGCAAGCAGCGTCGTGCAGGCGACCGAGATCGCCTGCCGGACCGACGATATCGACGTCGGGACCGCGATCGTGAACGTCTACTCGCGGACGCCGGCCGTCCTCGCGATGACCGCCGCCTCGCTCCAGGACGTCTCGGAGGGCCGGTTCACGCTCGGCCTCGGAACGAGTACCGCCGCCGCCGTCGAGGGGCTTCACGGTCTGGCGTTCGACCGACCGGTGCGACGCGCCCACGAGACGATCGAACTGGTCCGCGAACTGACCGCGGGCACCGGCGAGCCGGTCGACTACGAGGGCGAACTGCTCGAGTCGTCGGCGTTCCCGTCGATCGAGGTCTCGGTCCCGATCTACCACGCCGGGCTCGGCCCGGCCAACCGCCGGGTCGTCGGCCGGCTGGCCGACGGCTGGATCCCGCACAACGTCCCGTTCTCGCGGCTCGAGACGGCCTTCGAGGAGGTCGCCGAGGCCGCCCGGGAGCGCGACCGTGATCCCGACGCGATCGAGATCGCGCCGTACGTGCCGGCGGCGGTCAGCGACGACCCCGACGAGGCCCGCGAGACGTTGCGCCGGCACGTCGCCTACTACGTCGGCAGCGGCGAGGGGTACCGCCGGGCGGTCGCGACCGAGTTCCCCGACGAGGCCGACCGGATCGCCGAGTCCTGGCGGGCGGGCGAGAAGGGCGCGGCGGCGGCCGCGGTGACCGACGCGATGATCGCGGACCTGGGCGTGGCCGGCACCCCCGAGACGGCTCGCGAGCGGCTCCGGGACCTGATCGCCGAGACCGGGATCGACCACCCGATCGTCGTCGTCCCAGAACCCGCCTCGGACGCCGTCGCCGAGGCGACGATCCGCGAACTCGCGCCCGACCGGCTGTAGCGGCTCGAGGGCGGGCGGACCGACGACGGACGTTCGTCGTCGATCCGCTACTCGAGCCCCACTCGACACCCGGTCTCGGCCGATTCGTAGGCGGCCTCGATGACGCGCAGGTCCGCCAGCCCGTCCGCGCCGTCGGGTTCGGGTGTGGTGCCTGTCAGCACGCAGTAGCCGAAGTAGTCGAACTCCTCGCAGACCTCGTCGACCGAGGGGCCGGTGTACTCCATACAGACGTCCCCGCTCTCGACGACCATCTCCTGTGGGACGACGCCGCCGAACGGCGACTCGATGTTGACCGTCCCGTCGGTGCCGATCAGCTCGAGCCGGCTGGTGGCGTGGGCGTCGAAACTGGCGGTACACGAGGCCGTCGCGTCCGCGTCGAACTCGAGTTGGACGGCGACGTGTTCGTCGACGGCCGCAAAGGGGCCGCCGCTCGAGTGCGTGGTCGCGTACACGCCCGTCGGTTCTCGATCGAGCAGAAACCGGATCGTGTTGAGCGGATAGACCCCGAGATCGACCAGCGCGCCGCCGCCGGCGCGGTCGGGATCGAGCCGCCAGCTGTCGGGCCCCGCGGTCTCGAGCAGCGGGTTGGAGAAGCAGCCGTGGAGTTGGACGACGTCGCCGATGGCGCGCTCGCGGACGAGGTCCCGCGTGCGCCGAACCGTCGGCTCGGTCTGGAGTCGGTAGGCCGTCATCAGGGTCACGCCGGCGTCGGCACAGGCGTCGACGACCTCGCGGGCGCGGTCGACGGTCGTCTCGAGGGGCTTCTCGCAGATGACGTGCTTGCCGCGGTCGGCCGCCGCGATCGCGTACTGTCCGTGGGTCGCGTTCGGCGTCGCGACGTAGACGGCGTCGTAGGCGTCCGCACACTCGCCCGCGAGGAAGGCGTCGTAGTCGACGACGGCGTCGACGTCGTACGTCTCGGCGACGTCAGCCGCCCGGTCGGGGGAACTCGTCACCAGCGTCGTCGTCTCGCAGTAGGTCCCCGCGGCGATCCCCGGCAGCGCGCGCTGGCGTGCGAAGCCGCCGACCCCGACGACGGCGAGGCGAACCGTGCCCGCCGCCGCCTCGCGCTCCCAGTCCCGTCGCGTGAAGTCCGCGAAGGCGTCCTCGAGTGCCATACCGTCGCTACGACGGCGAGCGAAAAGGCTCCAGTGTCCGGATCGCGGACTGTCCCGAACTCGTACCGATCGGTACCGCTGAACAACCGACGACTCGTTTTCGATCGTTCCACCAGTCGATGGTATTCCCCCGGAACGACCTATCGAAGGAAAAAGTTATTCAATAACGCCCTCTGAGTTGTAGTCACTCACAGGTGACCCAGGATGGCTAAAATGGAAACGGCGGAGCTGGAAACCGACCTGAGTCTGTTCAAATACGACAACCTAGAGCAGTTGCCGCCCCAGTACCGGGACCTTGCGGCGTCGGAACGAACGGACCGGATCGAGGCAGCCCTCGAGGAACTGGGCGACGACGTCGTCATCCTCGGGCACAACTACCAGCGACGCGAGATCGTCGAACACGCCGACTTCATCGGGGACTCCTACCAGCTCTCGACGGAGGCGGCCAACGCCGACGCGGAGTACGTGATCTTCGGCGGCGTGACGTTCATGGCCGAGAGCGCGGACATCATCACGGACGACAACCAGTCCGTGATCCTTCCCTCGATGGAAGCGTCCTGTCCGATGGCGGGGATGGCCGAGGCCCTGCAGGTCGACAGCGCGTGGGCCGAGATCACGGCGGCCGCGCCCGACGAGGAGATCATCCCGATCACCTACATGAACTCCTACGCGGACCTGAAGGCCTTCTGTGCGAGCCAGGGAGGGCTCGTCTGCACCTCGTCGAACGCCCACGAGGCCTTCGAGTACGCCTTCGACAAGGGCGACAAGGTCCTGTTCCTGCCCGACAAACACCTCGGGGAGAACACGGCCCACCGGCTCGGCATGGAAGACGAGATCGCCCAGTGGGACCCCTGGGATCCCGCGGGGAAAGACGCCGACGAGGTCGCGGAGAGCGACATCATCCTCTGGGACGGCTACTGTCAGGTCCACGAGCGGTTCACTGCCGACCACATCGCCGAGATCCGTGCGGACCACCCCGGCGCGAAGGTCGTCGTCCACCCCGAGTGTCGCCGCGAGGTCGTCGAGGCCGCCGACCGGGTCGGCTCGACCAGCACGATCTGCGAGACCGTCGAGAACGCCGATCCCGGCGAGACGTGGGCCATCGGCACCGAGATCCACCTCACGAACCACCTCCAGCGCTGGCACCCCGAGGTGAACGTCCTCCCGCTCTGTGGCGACGCCTGCATGGACTGCAACGCCATGCGCCAGATCGATCCCAACTACCTCGCGTGGGTCCTCGAGGAACTCGTCGCGGGCCGGGAACACAACGTGATCGAGGTCGCCCCCGAGGAGAAGGAACTCGCGGAAGTGGCCCTCGACCGCATGCTCGAGATCTGAGATGACCGAAACCGACACCAGCACGGCGACGACGACCGATGGCGAGGTCACGGACGTCCTCGTCGTCGGCAGCGGCATCGCGGGCTGTGCGGCCGCCCTCTCAGCTGCGCGCGAGGGCGCGGACGTACTGCTCCTGACGAAAGCGACCAAACCCGACGACGCCAGCACCGACTGGGCGCAAGGTGGTATCTCCACGACGCGGGGCGACCCCGAGTCGCTCAAGGCCGATATCATCGACGCCAGCGACGGCACCGCCGATCCCGACGCCGTCGAGACGCTCGTCGCGAACGCCGACGACGCCGTCGAAGACGTTCTCGTCGACACCCTCGGCGTCGCGTTCGACGAGGGCGAAAACGGCGAGTTCGACTACACCCGCGAGGCCGCCCACTCCGAGTACCGGATCCTCCACGTCGACGCCGCGACCGGCTCGCACATCCTGCGGCCGTTCCTGAACTACGTCGACGACCACGAGCGCATCGAGGTCCGGCAGGATACGGCCGCCCTCGAGTTGATCTCCGCCGAGGGTCGAGTTCACGGCGTCGTCAGCGACGAGGAACCCGAGGGCCATCCGATCTACGCCGGCGCGACGGTGCTGGCGACCGGCGGGATCGGCGCCCTCTACGGCCGGTCGACCAACCCCGACGGCGCGACCGGCGACGGGATCGCCATGGCCGCGCTCGCGGGAGCCGACGTCGAGGACATGGAGTACGTCCAGTTCCATCCGACCGCGTATGCGGGGGAGGATCCGTTCCTGCTCTCCGAGGCGCTTCGGGGCGAAGGAGCCGTCCTCCGCAACGGCGACGTCTCCGAGTCGAAAGACTCGGAGGCTCGGAAGACGGAGTCTTCCGGTGGCGAGCGGTTCATGACCGAGTACCACCCGCAGGGGGATCTCGCACCCAGAGACGTCGTCGCCCGCGCCGTCGAAACGGAACGCGAGGAAACCGGCACGGTCGTCCTCGACGTGAGCCCCCTCGAGTTCGAGGCGGAGTATCCCGCCATCGCCGAGAAATGTCGCGACCGCGGCATCGAAGGCGACGAGATCCCCGTCGCACCCTGCGAACACTTCCTGTGTGGCGGCATCGCCGTCGACGACCGCGGCCGCACCTCGCTCGACCGGCTCTACGCCGCCGGGGAGTGTGCCCGCACCGGCGTCCACGGCGCGAACCGGCTGGCGAGTACCAGCCTGCTCGAGGGGCTCGTCTGGGGACTGCGAGCGGGCGCGGATGCAACTGGATTCGAACCCGAGCCCGTCGAGGCGCCCGAACTCCGGAACCGCGACCCCGACCTGCCCGACCGGTTCGCCGCCGAGAAGTTCACCCGACTCACGCGGACGATGGACGAGTCTCTGGGGCTCGAGCGCGACCCCGCGGAGATCGCCCGCGCGAGTGCCGTCCTCCGGCGGCTCAAGGGCGAGGTCGACGCCTACGTCCGCACCCGGACCGCCCGCAGCCTTTACGAACTGCGCAACGCCAGCGTCGTCGCGCTGTTGATCGCGCGCGCGGCGAGCGAAAACACCGACTCGGTCGGCTGTCACTACGTCGTCGACGAAGAACGATCGGCTCGAGCGGACCCTTGATCAGGACCGCCGTCGGCCCGCGAGCCAGCCGCCGATCGCACCACAGACCGCCGCCAGTATCGCCGCGCCGACCAGGGCGGCCATCGGTTCGCCGATGAAGGTCGTCGTCTCCTCTCGGAGCAGCGAGTCGCCACCGAACCGGACGGTCTCCGTGTCGGCCACATACGTGATCGTCGCACGGAACTCCGACGCCCGCCAGGCCGCCGTCAACGCGAACGGGACGGCGATGCTCGCCCCGAAAGACGCGTACCGCCGAGTGCCGCCGTCGGCGACGCGCGCGGCGAGGAGGTACCCCCCGGCGACGAGGAACGGACCGACGACCAGCGCAGCGAGCGGGAGGCCGAGCAGCAGCGACCCCTCCGAGTTGGCCGACGCCGGTTTGACCTCCAGTGCGTTCAGCGCTGCGAGGAACACGAGTTCGAACCCCTGCGAGGGACTCTCGAACGGCCCCGTATCTCCCGGGATGAGCCCCGCGAGGAGGAACGGCAGAGCGTACGCGGCGATTCCGGTCCCCGCGAGCCAGCCGATCGCTTCCCCATCCCACGCGTCCGAATCGTACACGGGCGGGCGTCCCTCGTGGCCGCCCTCGGGTGCCGCTTGCTCTCCGGCGCGTTCTTCCGATCGCTCCGCCTCCCGTGTGTCCGCTCGCTCCCCCTGCACCATACGACACACAGGCGACTTCTCGGGCAAAAAGACACCGGCGGTGATATGTCAACGAGACCGTCTGACGACTCGCCGCGACGAAACCGGGCGTCGCCTCGGGCACCGGCCCGGGCCGAACGACACCTGCTACCAGTGCCCGTTCCGCTTTCGGAACGCTTGAAGTCACCTGTGGAGAATGTCGAGCGTGGCCCGCGCTCGACTCTTCGCCTCCCTCTGTGGACTCGTCTTCTTCGTCAATCTGGCCAGGATCGTCTTCGCACCGCTGCTCGACGTGTTCATCGGCGAGTTCGCGATCGGCGAGGCGACGGCCGGCCTCATCGTGACGCTCGCGTGGGTCGGAAGCGCCTCGCCCCGACTGCCCACCGGGTGGCTGCTCACGAAGGTCCCGCGACACCACGTCGTGATCGGTGCGGGCACGATCCTCGCGGTCTCGTCCGGCCTCGCCGCGACCGCGACGACGGTCCGTCATCTCATGATCGGCGCGTTCCTCATGGGGATCGCCTCCGGGGTGTACTTCGTCTCGGCGAACCCGCTGTTGAGCGAGCTGTACCCGACGCGGATCGGCCGCGTCATGGGGATCCACGGGGCTGCCAGCCAGCTCGCCGCGGTGATCGCCGCTCCCTTCGTCGCGCTCGCGCTGCTCGTCGACTGGCGGCTTTCGCTGTGGGCGATCGCCGTCGGCGCGGCGCTCGTCACGGCCTACGCGTGGTACGCCGCGAGCGGGACCGAGATGCCGGCGGCGGGACGGGACGACCGCGATTTCGTCGCCGGCGCGCTCTCGGAGTGGCGGATCATCGTGACGGCGCTTGCCATCGTCGGTGCCGCGTCGTTCGTCTGGCAGGGCGTGTTCAACTTCTACGAACTCTATATGCAGTCGAAGGGACTCTCCGACCGCACCGCGGGGGCGATGCTCACGGTCGTCTTCGCCGCCGGCGTGCCCGCGTTCTTCTTCGGCGGCGACCTAGCCGACAGGCTCCCGAAGATCCCGCTTCTGCTCGGAATCGTCGGTTCCTTCGCCGCCTGCCTGCTCGCGCTCACCGCCGTCGACGGGCTCGTCGCGCTGGTCGCACTCTCCGCGCTCATCGGGTTCGTCATCCACACGCTGTTTCCGGCCACGGACACGTACCTCCTCGACACGCTCCCGGACGCCGCGCGCGCCAGCGCCTACGCCGTGTTCAGTTCCGCGTGGATGCTCTCCCAGGCGCTCGGCTCGTCCGCGCTGGGGCTGTTCATCGAGCGGGGATACACCTACGACGCGGTCTTTGCCGCCGCCGCGCTCGTTCTGGGCGCTACGATCGCGGTCCTCGTCGTCCTCGAGCGGACGGGGCGACTCCCCGAGTAACCAGTGGCCGGCGGCGGGCCGGCCGGTCTCGAGTCCGAATCGCGCCGAGCGGATCGCTTTTTTGCCGGGCGCTCACAGACTCCCGTATGATCACCGACGCGCAGGTCGAACGCTGGCTCCGCGAGGACGTGGGCCACCACGACGTGACGAATCGGGTCCCCGGCGAGACGACCGGGCGGCTCGTCGCGAAGGAATCGGGCGTTGCCGCCGGCCTCGAGGCCGCCGCGGCCGTCTTCGACTACCTCGACGTGACCGTGACCGACCGGCTCGAGGACGGAACCGAGGTCGAACCCGGCGACGACCTCTGCCGGGTCGAGGGGAGCGCACGCGAGGTGCTGCGGGGGGAACGCGTCGCCGTGAACCTCGCGGGCCACGCGTCGGGGATCGCGACGCGGACGCGCGAGGCAGTTACCGCAGCGGCGGCCGAGTCGGACGACGTCGCCGTCGCCGCGACCCGCAAGACCACCCCCGGCCTCCGCGGGGTCGAGAAACGGGCGGTCGTCGCGGGCGGCGGCGACACTCACCGGCTCGATCTCTCCCACATGGTCATGGTCAAGGACAATCACATCGAAGAGATGGGGCTCGAGGAGGCGATCGCCCGCTTCGACGAGCGGACGTCGTTCGCGACGAAGATCGACGTGGAGGTCGAGACCGTCGCGGACGCCCCGCGTGCGGCCGCGGCGGGTGCCGATATCGTCCTGCTGGACAACATGACGCCCGCCGAGACGCGAGCCGCCGTCGACGAACTCGCGGAGTACGAGGGCGTGCTGGCCGAGGCCAGCGGCGGGATCACCGTCGCGGACGTGCCCGACTACGCCGCGACCGGCGTCGACGTGATCTCGATGGGGTCGCTGACCCACTCGGCGCCGTCGCTCGATCTCTCCTTCCGAACCGGAACCTGACGCCCGCTTACTCCTCGCTCCAGGCTTGTACGTCCGACTCCTCGAGAAAGAGCGAGGGATCGTCGTGGGAGAACGTTACCCGGCCCGCGACGGGGTCGGCCGCCACGTGAACCAGCAGTTCCGCCTCGAGCAAGGCGGTTTCGAAGACCGAGCGACACGCCGAGATATCGTAGACAAGCGGGACGAGGACGGCCGTTTCGGTCTCCTCGTCGCGTTCGACCACGAGCGCGACCCGTCGGTCACCGTCCCCGTCCTCGAGGGGCCGGTAGTAGACGTCGGCCGCGGAAATCGTCACGTCGCCATCCTCGATCAGCCCCTCGACGAGTTCGTACGCCGACTGCGAGACCGCGACGTCGAGGCCGGTCCGGTCCTCGCTCTCGACCGGCGAGACGTCGGCCGGTTCGAGGACGACGGCGTCCCACCCCTCCTCGCGGTACTCTTCGGCGATTTCGGCCGCGTCCTCGAGGAGGTCGTCCCAGGCGGCGTCCGTCCCCGCCGAGCCGCCGGCCGATTCCGAACCGTCCGCCGTCATCGCCGTCCCTCCGGTCGCGTTCGTGTCGTCATGCGGGGGGAAACGACACGGAGACGAAAAACGTTACCTCACTTCGGCAGCCGTCGTGTCGATTGCCGAACGATTACGACCCGGCGCGTCGAACCGACGCGTATGTCCGCCCGCGACGACTCGAGACACGAGCGCAAACCGTTCCCGAGACGACTGGCCGAACTCGCCGTTTCGATCGTCGTCCTGACCGGCGTGACGGTCGTGGTCGGCTACGGCGGCTGGGTCGTCCTGACGCTGCTCGCGAAACTGGGCGGTCCCGATCCGGAGACGGCCGACGGGGACCCCCTCAGGGAGCGACTGCTGGCCTGGCCCGAACGGAACCGCGAGTTCATGCGAAACGACGGGCGGGGAGACCTCCCGCTGAAACCGTAGCCCGACGCGGGCGGTCGACTCGCTCCGTCACGGTCCGGACTGCACGTCGTCGACCGAACCGACAGCCGCGTCGCCGATCAGCACGTCCTCGAGCGCCGCCCGAACGGGCCCGGGATCGGCCGGCCCGCCCGCGTCCGCGACGGTGCCGACCGACGCCGGCTCGAGCGAGAGCCCGAGCGCGTCGTAGACGCCCTCGAGCACGTCCGCGAGCGCCGACCGGTTCGCGACGAGGACGACGCCCGCGACGAGCGCGGCGTCCTGCCGGACCCGCTGGGCGATCCCGACGAGTTTCCGTCGCTGTCCATCCTTCCCCTCGGTCGATAGCGAGTGGGTCCCGGGACAGAACGCGTCGTCGGGCTCGCCCCTGACCGGCGAGGGGCCCAGTCCCTCGAGCGCGCGCTCGACGGCGGCCGTGGCGCGCTCGTAGCGGTCGGTCGTCCCCCGCCGATACTCCTCGACCGGCTCCGCGCGGGCGAAAGCCAGCGTCGTCTCGCCGTCGTAGGCGACCGCCCGCCCGCCGACCGACCGCTCGATCGGCGGGAACCCCCGGTCGTCGGCCGCCTCGCGGGCGCGGTCGTAGCCCTCGAGCTCGGCGTCCCGGCGACCGAACGCGATCTGTCGGTGGGGCACCCAGACCCGGACGGCGGGTTCGCCGTCGGCGGCGCTTGCGAGCAACCGCTTGGTCGCGTCGCGATCGGCGGCGATCGAGTCGGCCCGTCCGCGAAGCACGCGCATACTGGTCGTTCGACTCGGTGGGTCTAAACGGTCACGCTACCCAGCGTCGAACGACCGATGGCCGTTACGCTCCCCGAAGCCGTACTGGCGCAGTACGAGCGCGTCTCGCTGTACAACTCGCCCTATCCCGCCCACGACGGCGGCTGCGCGATCGATTGCTATCCCGGGACGCTTTCCGACGGGCGGACGACCGCCGCGCCGAGCCCGGTCGCCGGCACCGTCCGGGAGACCCGCACCGTCCGCGCGCCGTCGAAACCCTACGCGCCCGACCACGACCACCTGATCCTGCTCGAGCCCGCGGCCGCGAGCCCGCTGGCAGATCTCACGGTCCGGATCCTCCACGTCGAGCCCGCCGTCGCGGCCGGCGACCGCGTCGAGCGCGGCGACTCGCTGGGGCGGCTCGTCCGCGCGGGCTTTTTCGCGCCGTGGGTCGACAACCACCTCCACGTCGGGTTCCGTGGGCCGGATCAAAACCCCTACCGGGCGTCGGGGTCGCTCCCGATCGAACTCGGGCTATCGGTCCGGCCGCTCGAGTGGGACGGCACCGGCCGGGTCGTCTCGACGGGGGAGACCTACGCGGTCCTCGATTCGCCGGCGCATCCGAACCCCGGCGCGGAATTCGCCGGCGTCCGGGCCGACGACGGCGGCGTCATAGACGGCGGACTCCCACACTACGACGGCGGCGGACTGCTCGAGGGCGGCGAGTCGCTCGAGGTCGACGGCCCGACCGAAACCGTCGTCTCGCTGAACGGCGACCGACTCGGCGTCGCGACCGGCCGAACGATCGCGTGGGACGACGTGACCGTCACGGCAAACGGCGAGCCGATCACCGGATTGTCGCTGTTCTGTGCCCGCGACGTCGACTTCGGGGCGAAACTGATCTGTCCCGATCACCGCTTCGAAGTCGGTACGGACGTTCGCGTGCGGGTCCGCTCGAGCGGCGAGCGCTGATCGACGCCCGTCCCGGGCCGCGGCCCGCGAACCAACGGCGGACAACGGGAACGACTGGAAACGTAGCTGTCAAGAGCGTCGCCGAGAGACGGGCGGCTATGACCGAGGACACCCCGACGGAGGCCATGCTCGAGGAGTTCGACGACCGCGAGAGCATGCTGCAACACTTCCTCGACGAGAACCAGGAGTTCCTCTCGTGGCTCGGGACGAGCATCGACCACGTCGGCGACGGCACGATGACGATGTCGATCCCCTACGACGAGAAACTGACGAACACGCGGCCCACCGCCGCCGACGACGAGCGGGCGGACATGCACGGCGGCGTCGCCGCGACGCTGATCGATACCGTCGGGGGGCTCTGCCTGCGGACAGCCATGGACGACCCCTTCGGCGCGCGGATCGCGACGATCAACCTGAACCTCAACTACCTCCGGCCGGCGACGGGGGATCTCGTGGCGACGGCGGACGTCGTCCGGGTCGGCGGCAGCGTCGGGGTCAGCGAGATCGTCGTCGAGAGCACGACGCCCGACGGGGAAACCCACGAGGTCGCGATCGGGCAGGGCGCATACCGGGTGTTCCGGAGCGACTGATCGCGGCCGCGGCCGCGCTCGCCACGGCTCGTCCGCTCGTTCTCGCTCTCCGTCTCGCTTGTCGGCGTCGTCTACGAGTCGGCGGTCAGCATCCGCAATCGGGCTACGAACGCCGCGGTGACGAGTCCGAAGACGAGCGCGGGCAGGACCGCGCTCGCCGAGACGTAGTACCAGAACACGTACGCGCTGCCCGCCGCACCCAGCAGGTACACCGGCAGTAACCGCCGTTCGTTCATTCGGTCGCTCCCTCCGTCGTCGATCCGCCGCTCGAGCTATCCTCGACCGTCGCGGATACCGAACGAATCCCGCTCATACCCGTTCGTTCGACCGACGGGAGTAAACGTATGCGGATCGCCGGCCGTCGGCTGCCCATCAGCTCTCGAGGGGAGGCCTGCGATTTCGCACGCAGGGTGACAGCGGCGTCGCCGGCGTCCGTCACACGGCGGGTCACGTGTCGGCCGACACCATCCGCAGCCGAACCACGAGATACCCCGCGACGATGGCGAACGCGCCGGCGTACAGCCACGTACCGTTCGTGACCGCGTAGGTAAACGCGACCGCGTTGAGCGCGATCCCGATCAGGTACAGCGGACGCAGTCGCCGCCGGTTCACGCGCCATCACCGTCCGTCGCCGACTCGAGGTGCGGGCCGTTCGCCCCGCCGTCGAGTCGCGGTCGAGCGTCTCTCATGGGCGTCCCTTGGACCGACGGCCGTGAAAAGGCGAGGGTCCGGGCGGCCCACCGTCGATGGGCAGTCACGCGAACGTGATCTCCCCGCTCGGTTCGACCTCGCCGAACAGCCACGCGGCGTGATCCAGCGCGTACTCGCGGTGGTCGTCCTCGATCGCGCCAATGCAGTCCTCGAGCATGATCGGCCGGAAGTCCCGTAACCCAGCGCTACCGCCGGTGTGGAGGACACAGACGTTCGCGAGGGTGCCACAGATCACCAGGTCGTCGATCCCGCGGGCGTTCAGCCACCCCTCGAGTTCGGTGTTGTAGAAGGCGTCGTAGGTGTGTTTCTCGACGACGTGATCCCCGTCCGCGACGGTCAGTTCGTCGACGATCTCGGCCTCCCAAGAGCCCTCGAGGACGTGTTCGCCCCACTGGTCGAACTCGTCGTAGTAGTGGGCGTCGTCGAACTGTTCCGGCGGGTGGACGTCGCGGGTGAAGATCACCTGCGTCCCAGCCTCGCGGGCGCGCTCGAGGAGGCCGGCGATCGGCTCGATGACCGCCTCGCTGCCCGGCGCGTACAGCGAGCCGTCCGGATGACAGAACCCGTTTTGCATGTCGACGACCACCACCGCCGTGCGATCCGACTCGAGTTGCATGGCTACGCGACGGTACGTGCGGCATCGTGAAAACGTTCGCGCCGGCCTCGAGGGGCCACGCGCGCGCCGAAGACACCAGCAGTGAGGAGAGTGTCGACTACGATCGCCAGTGCGGCGGTCGGTTGCGCCTCGCTCGATACCCACCGAGACGGTCCGCTGTCCCGCTCCCGGTGCAACCGCAGGTCGGTGGCGATTGCGCCGTAACCATTGTCCTTTTTACATTCCTGTTCCAACGGATACCTATCACATCGTATGAGATCGACCTCCGCCCGTTCGTCCGTCGCCCTCCTCGCAGTCGTCCTCGCCGCAGTGTTGGTAACCGGCGGGGTCGCCGGACCGGTCGTAGCGACGACCCCGACCGCTGACTCGAGTCCCGCGGTCGACGCCTCGCCCGCCGCCGACTCGCTCGCCGCCTCGAGCGCGGCGACGGGAACGCAGACGGATCGCCCCGACGACCCCTCGACCGAAGATACCGTCGGCTACGTCGAGGGCTACTGGTACGACGACGAGCTGCCGGTCGATGACAGCGGCGACGCCGTCGTCGACGAGTCCGAACTCGACGCCGTCGTCTACCGGTCGATGGCCCGCGTCGAGCGGATCCGGAACCTGACCTTCGAGGGCCCCGTCGACGTCGACGTCGTCACCCGCTCGGAGTATCGAGACACCAACGAGGAGCGGTTTACCAACGTTACCGACGCCGACCGCCTCGAGGGCAACGTCGGGTACGAGGCGCTGTTTATGGTCGACAGAGACTCCGACGCGATGAACTCGACGAAGTCGGTCTACGGCGGTTCCGTCGCCGGCTACTACGACCCCGAAACCGACGAGATCGTCATCGTCTCGGACAACCCCGAGACGCCCGAACTGGACGAACTCACGCTCGGTCACGAACTCGTCCACGCCCTCCAGGATCAGCGGTTCGACCTCGAGTCGCTCGACGGAACGACCCAGGACAGCGAAACCGCGAAAAACGGCCTCGTCGAGGGCGACGCCAGCCGGGTCGAAAACGAGTACGAGCGCCGGTGTGGGACCGACTGGGACTGTCTCACGCCCAGCGGTAGTGACGGGCAAGGCGACGTCGGCGACGTCAACTGGGGGATCTACTTCAGCATCTACCAGCCCTACAGCGACGGGCCCGCCTACGTCGACCACCTGCGCGAGCAGGGGCCGGGCTGGTCCGCGGTCAACGCCGCCTACGACGACCCGCCGACGACCACGTCGGCGGTGATCCACCCCGGCTCCGAACGCGAGCCGGCGACCGTCCCGGTGCCCGACCGCTCGAGCGAGGACTGGCGACAGCTCCGGGTCGACGGCGAGGTGGCCAACGACACCGTCGGCGAGGCGGGGATGGTCGCGATGTTCGCCGCCGGCGCGGTCGACCGGAACCGCGAGTCGGTGATCAGCGCCGAGGACTTCTTCGGCGCCGACCTCGGGGAGTACGACTACGACCAGCCGGCCACTGACGGCTGGGCCGGCGACCAACTGGTCGTCTACACGAACGACGATGCCGACGCCGCGAGCGGCCCCGGGGCAGCCGGCGACGCCGGCTACGTCTGGCGAACGCAGTGGGAGACGGCCGACGACACCGAACAGTTCGTCGACGCCTACGGGCAGTTGCTCGCGACCCACGGCGCGGAATCGGTCGATGGTCGGCAGGACACCGCCGTCATCGACGACGGCGGCTACGCCGGCGCGTACTACCTCGAGCGCAACGGGACCACGGTGACGATCGTCCGCGCGCCGTCGGTCGCGGCACTGCCGAACGTCGAGGCCGGTGCCGCGCCGAAGGGCGACGGCGAACTGCTGACCCTCGAGGAGGGAGCCGAGACCGTTCCCGGCTTCGGCGTCGGGATCACGGCGGTCGCGCTCGCGCTGGCGGCGGTCGTCGCCCGCGTCGCCGCCGGCCGCGGCCGGAGCTGACCCTCGCGCGAGTACCGATCCGGGTGCCCGACCGATGGCTCTTTGATCGCGTCGCCGAATACCCACCCAATGCCTCGAGTGGGGTTGTTCGTCGTCCTCGCGCTCGTCGTCCTCTCGGGCTGTGCCGTGCCCGGTACCTCCGACGGGTTCGACACCGACCGCGACCTCGGCTACGTCGGCGACTACGCCCACGACGACGTCTTCGCGTTCGATGCGAGCGACGGCCTCACCGAGTCTCAACTCGAGGCCGTCACACACCGCACGATGGCCCGGATCGAGGTCGTCCGCGGACTCAAGTACGAACGCGACGTGGACCTCGAGATCGTCTCCCGGGACGAGTACCGCGCGCAACGGGCGTCGGCTCGCGGGAACGGCTCGGCGTTCCGAAACGAGGTCTGGCGCGGTGTCTTCCTCGTCGACGGCGAGACCGACGTCGACCGGGCGTTCGACGACCTCTATGCCGATTCGGTCCAGGGCTACTACGTGAACGATCGGATCGTCATCGTCGCCGACGACGCCGACGTGATCCGGATCGACCGGCGGACGCTGGTCCACGAACTGACCCACGCCCTGCAGGACCAGCACTTCGGCATCGGCCGCGAGAGCGAGACGATCGACGGCCTGCGCGCCGAGAACGGCCTGCTCGAGGGTGAGGCGGGCTACGTTCCCGATCGGTACGATCGCCGCTGTGGCGCGGCGTGGCAGTGTCTGCCGGATCCACAGCCGACGGCGGCCAGCGGCGAGGCGCTCACCCGGCGGCCGTTCAACGCCGGACTCTTCCTCTCGATCTATGCCCCCTACGCCGCGGGACCGCCGTTCGTCGCCGATCTCCACGACCGGGGCGGCTGGGACACGATCGATCGGGCACACGACGACCCGCCCCGGAGTACCGCACAGGTGCTTCACCCCGAGCGCTATCCCGAGACCGCGCCGGTCGCCGTCGAGTTGGGAGACCGCTCGAGCGACGGCTGGGAACCGGTCTCGGAGGGCGGCGAGCCGCGGACCGAAACGATCGGCGAGGCGACGCTGTTCGCGACACTGTGGGCAAACGGCGTCGTCGACCGGCCGCTCACCCGCGGTGCCGGCGAGCGATCGCCGTACAACTACACCCACCCGGCGACCGCGGGCTGGGTCGGCGACGGGCTGCAGGTGTACCGGGCGACCGACGACGCTGACCGGACGGGCCACGTCTGGCGGCTCGCGTGGGACAGTTCGGCCGACGCGAGCGAGTTCGCCGACGCCTATCGGCGACTCCTCGAGAACCGCGGGGCCGAACGCGTCCGAACCGCCGGCGACGGCATCTACCGGATCCCCGACGACGAGTCGTTCGCCGGCGCGTATCGCGTCGCCGTCACCGGCGATCGCGTCGAGATCGTCGGCGCGCCGACCGTCGACGCCCTCGGGGCGATCCACCCCGCGGGGACGGACACACGCGAGCCACCGGCGGCGCTCGAGGCGGCGGACCGACCGCTGCCGGCCGGCCCGCCCTCGGCCCCGACACCGGTGACGCCGGCACCCGTCGCGGCGCCGTAGACGGGCAGCTTTTTTGTCTCCCACGGGAAACCGACGATATGTCAAATCCGTTCGGCACCGTTCCTCCGGAGGCGATTCTCGCGGGGGAGGCCACCGACGCCTACTTCGAGCGCACGCGGGCGACGCTCGAACACGCGGACAAGAACCCACACGTCGTCGCCGAAGTCACCGCCGACCAGTTCCCGACCGGCGAGTTCGACGTCTTCACCGGCGTGAAAGACGTCGCGACGCTGTTCGAGGGCCGCGATGTCGATGTCGACGCGCTCCCCGACGGCCAGCTGTTCGACGGCGGCCCCGTCTGCCGGATCGAAGGTCCCTACCTCGAATTCGCCGCACTCGAGACCTCGCTGCTCGGATTCTGCTCACAGCCAAGCGGCTTCGTGACGGCCGCGCTCGAGGCGCGGCTGGCCGCGCCGGAGTCGCTCGTCCTCTCGTTTGGTGCGCGCCACGTCCACCCCTCGATCGCGTCGACGGTCGAGCGGGCCGCGCTGCTGGCCGGACTGGACGGCTTCTCCCACGTCGCTGCCGGCGAGATTCTGGACCGGGAGGCCGGCGGCACGATGCCCCACGCACTGCTGTTCTGTTTCGGCGAGGGCAACCAGGCCGACGCCTGGACCGCCTTCGACGAGGCCGTCGGCGAGGACGTGCCCCGCATCGCACTGGTCGATACCTTCTGGGACGAGAAAAGCGAGAGCCTGCTGGCCGCCGAGACGCTCGGTGACGATCTGGACGGCGTCCGGATCGACACCACGGGATCCCGACGGGGCGACTTCCGACACATCATCCGCGAGGTCCGCTGGGAACTCGACGCCCGCGGCCACGAGGACGTCGACATCTTCTGTAGCGGCGGGCTCACGCCCGCAACGATCCGCGACCTGCGTGACGTCGCCGACGGCTTCGGCGTCGGCAGCCACATCACCGGCGCGGACTCGGTGGACTTCAGCCTCGACATCGTCGAAATCGAAGGCGAGCCGATCTCCAAACGGGGCAAGCTGTCGGGAGTCAAAGACGTTTACCGGACACCCGAGGGCGGCCACCACGTCGCGCTGGCCGACCGCGAGGGGCCCGACGGTGGCGAATCGTTGCTCGAGCCGCTGATCCGGGACGGCGAGATCGTCCGGGAGTTCGACCTCGAGGCGGCGACCGATCGCTGTCTGGCCGACGCCGCTGCCGTCGACTTCGGCCCGACGCTCGAGGAGTAGTTCCGGGCGACAGCCGTCGCTTCGCGTTCGAAACGGATCGATCGTCGGAAAACGACGCGGCGTCTAGATCTCTTCGATGCTGCCGTCGGCCTCGCGCTCGCGGAAGACCTGTCCCTCGAACAGCGTCACGACGACGTCGTCGTTCTGCCAGGCTCCCGGGGCGAGCTTCGCCTTCCGACACGTGCGGTCGAGGTACTCGCGGGCGCTCCAGTCGTTCTCGACGGGCACCGTCGGGTAGAGCCAGCCGCCCTCGCCGCCGTCGATGGCGACGCCGTGGGTGCCGAGTTCGAGGTCGGCCAGCGGATCGTCCGTCAGCAGGACGTTCTTGACCGTACAGACCGACACCGTGAGGTTCGGCAGCTCCGAGGGGCTGACCTCGGAGCCACAGGAGTCCTCGCTGGCGGCTTCGATCGCCGCGTCGACGATGACGTGGCCGAGCTGGTCGTCCGAGTGATAGCCCCCCGCACAGCCCCGCAGGCTCCCCCGCCCGCGAGTCGACTCGAGGCGGACGAACGCCCCGGTCCGCTCGTAGAAGGCCTCGCGCATACTGCCCGGTTGTTCTCGTTGCCCGTGTTGTACGTAAGATTCGACGGATTCGCGCGCGAGTTCGACCGCGCGAGCCCCGTCTTCGTAGGAGAGGTCGACGCCCTGTCGCTGGGACATACAGATGGACAAGGGGATAGTCGTCCTAAAACGCTTCCATTCGTCACTGGGTGGTTTTTCAGTCCCCGATCGGGGGACTTATTCGCCCCACGAGCCTATCCCCAGTGGGAGAGAGAGCCCGGCCGCCGCGATGGTCGCACCGGCGACGGTACGACCACCTCACGTGATCCGTCCCCTCGGGATGCATCACGCTCTAACGTTGCCCGTCCCTCCGGGACGCGCAACGCTCATAACGTGATCCGTCCCTTCGGGACGCATCACGCTCGCGAGGAAAGTCCCCCCACCTGTTCGGGCAGGTGACCGGACGCAAGTCCGGAGCGGGAGACCGCTGGCTCTGGAACAGAAACGACACGTCTCGGCCCGACCGATGACGCGTGCGAACCCGACCGAGAGGAAGGGGAGTTGACCCGCAGAGGGTTGCGCGGTCCTCCGGACCGCGAAACGTGAGGCGGCGCGAGCCGCCGAACCGGCGAGCGGCAGCCGCCGCGAGCCGCGTGCGGTCGTCAAACCGTGGTTCGAATCCACGGGTCACGAGCGCGGTTCGGAGCGCCCTCGGCGCGAGAACTGCGAACGTCGTGATCGACCGCACACGGACGGCCGAGGAACGATGGAACGGCGAACCCTCACCGGTGCAAGTCCGCGCCGTGGTAGCCCGAACACCCCGCGGCTTCGCCGCGGACGGCGCGGACGCTCAGCCGAATGCCGGGCCGAACAGAAGGGGGCTTACTCCTCTCACCCAGTTTTCGCCCTCGAGCGATCGCTATCCTCACAGAAGCTCCGACAGAAGGTATTTATTCGCTGTCACGCTTCGTTCTGATATGAACCGCAGCGAAGTCGTCGTCTATCTCGGGGCCATACTGCTGGCGTTCGTGGGGGTACTCGTGGCTGGCTTTGTGGCGTCTGTCCTCGATTTCAACTCAGACATGGTGGAAATCGCAATGGTGCTCGTATTCTACGGGATCGCACTCGGCGGCGGCCATCTGTACCTCGCGCTCCGAAACGAGGGCAGCGACGTGCCACCGTCCGCACGATGGCGCTATCTCGCGGTTCTCATCCTCATCCTCGTCGCAGGTGCCGCACTCGCCGTTAACGGTGAGCAGACCATCGCAACGATCGAACTCAGGACGATCGGACGGGCCGTTATTGGCGTGACGATCGTCGGCTACGTCCTGACTGAAGCCGCCGACGGCTATCGGACGGTTCGCTCGAGTTGATTCGCCAATTTCCGCGGACACGTTTCATCGACACCAGCAGCTCGCTGCTCACGGCTTCGCCGTTCGCTTTCCGTGGCGCTAATGCGCCACGCATCGCTCGCGGTTTGGTGTCGGTAGATGCGTCCTGACGGAGTCCAACGCGAGCGCTAGCGAGCGTTGGGCACGTCAGGACCGAACGACGCAGCGAGTGCTGAACATCGTGAAGCACTCGTAAGGAGTGAGCGTCCTGACGGAGATTTGAACACGGGAAGACGGTCGGCCTCGCTTCGCTCGGCCGCTGCGACTTCCCTACTCAAATCTCCGGAGAGTTTCCTTCAGCACGGACTGCTCGCTACGCTCGCAGTGTTGTGCTGAAGAGAAACGTCCTGACGGAGATTTGAACTCCGGTCCCTGGCTCCGCAAGCCAAGAGGATAGTCCACTACCCTATCAGGACTCATCTCTTCATACCCCGGTGAACATTAAAGCCCTTTCGAAAGGCACCCGTCGTCGTCCCTGATTCACACGGTCTGGACGTGAAGGTTTAAATACAGAACCGGGGCCAGTCGAGGCCGTGACTCCCCACTGGCACCCCCTCGAGCGAGCGGCCGGCTGCGGCGGTTCGACGCGGCTGAAACCGACCGACGGAACCGGATTTGCGACCGGTGGCTCCCGTCGGAGCGGACGCCGAATGGATAACGCTTATGCGCGGGCTACCCATGCACGAGCATAGAATGAGCGACATCGAGGGCGTATACGAGGACCTCGAGGCCGACGTCTCCCTCGAGGAGTTTCGCGAGGCCGTCGAGGCGAAAGTCGAGCAGATGGGTGGGCTCGCGGACGAGGAGACGGCGGCGATGCTCATCGCTCACGAGATCGGCGAGAGCGAAGTCGGCGGGATCGCCGACATCGAGCCCGGCATGGAGGAGGCGAAGTTCGTCGCCAAGGTGATCTCGATCGGCGAGAAACGAACGTTCGAACGTGACGGCGAGGACGAGGACGGCCAGGTCGTCAACGTCGAGGTCGCCGACGAGACCGGCTCGGTGCGGGCCGCCTTCTGGGACGACCACGCCGAAGCCGCGATCGAGGAACTCGAGGAGGGGCAGGTCCTCCGGATCAAGGGCCGCCCCAAGGAGGGCTTTTCCGGCGTCGAAGTCAGCGTCGACGACGTCGAACCGGACGACGACACCGAGGTCGAGGTACAGGTCTCCGACACCTACGCGATCGAGGACCTCTCGCTTGGCCTCTCGAACGTCAACCTCGTCGGCCTCGTTCTCGATACCGACAGCGTCCGCACCTTCGACCGCGACGACGGCTCCGAAGGGAAGGTCTCGAACCTCGTGGTGGGCGATTCGACCGGCCGCATCCGCGTGACGCTGTGGGACGAACGGGCCGACCTCGCGACCGAACTCGAGGCCGGAACGACCGTCGAGGTCGTCGACGGCTACGTCAAGGAACGCGACGGTCAACTCGAGTTGCACGTCGGCAACCGCGGCGCGGTCGAGGAAGTCGACGAGGAGGTCGAATACGTCCCCGAGAGTACGCCCATCGAAGATGTCGAGATCGGGCAGACGGTCGATCTCGCCGGCGTGGTCCGTTCGGCCGACCCGAAGCGGACCTTCGACCGCGACGACGGCTCGGAGGGACAGGTCCGCAACATCCGCGTCCAGGACGCGACGGACGACATCCGCGTGGCGCTGTGGGGCGAGAAAGCCGACATCGATATCGGCCCCGGCGACGAGGTCGCGCTCGGCGACGTCGAGATTCAGGACGGCTGGCAGGACGACCTCGAGGCCTCCGCGGGCTGGCAGTCGACGGTGACGGTCCTCGAGTCCGACTCGGGGGCGGCCGGCGAGGGGGAGGCCGACGGCTCGAGCGACGAGAACGCGGGCTTGTCCGCGTTCGCCGGCGACGGGAGCGCGGCCGAGGAAACCGCGGCCGACGGAACCGGCACGGCGGACTCGACTGGTGACGGCGAGTCCGGCGACGCCGCTGCCGAAAACGCTGCCACTGACGGTGCTGGCGCCGATTCCGACGACCCGTCCGACGGCGAGCAACTCGAGTTCACGGGCGTCGTCGTGCAAGCCGGCAGCCCGGTCGTCTTGGACGACGGGGAGACGACCATGAGCGTCGCGACGGACGTCGACGTCGGGCTCGGGGAGGAGGTAACCGCCCGAGGGGTCGTCCGCGACGGCCGCCTCGAGGCAAACGACGTGTTCTGAGGTCGCGAGCAACCTCATCGACCGCCTAGGAAAAGCGTTAAGGGAGTTAGCTTCGCCTATGATTATATGAACGTCGAACTCCCGTTCGCCCCGGTGGATACGATCATCCGGCGGAACGCGGGCGATCTTCGGGTGAGTGCCGACGCGTCGAAGGAACTCGCAACGCGGATCCAGGAACACGGGAGCGACCTCGCGATCGACGCCGCCGAGGAGGCGACGGCGGACGGTCGCAAGACACTGATGGCCCAGGACTTCGGCGTCGGGACGGTCGTGGACAAGGACGACCTCGAGTTGCCGGTCGCTCCGGTCGACCGCATCGCGCGACTCGAGATCGACGACCGATATCGCGTCTCGATGGACGCCCGGGTGGCACTGGCCGACATCCTCGAGGACTACGCCGACAACGTCGCCCGCGCGGCGGCGATCCTCGCACGCCACGCCGACCGGCGAACGATCACCGACGACGACATCGAGACCTACTTCTCGTTGTTCGAGTGAGCAGATGCAGTTCGGCTACAGCGAGATCTGTCTCGCACACGATCCCGGTTCGCGCCACCCCGAGTCGCCGGACCGGCTACGAGCGATCCGCAAACGGCTGCAAAAGAAACACGGCGTCGAGTACGTCGAGGCCGATCCCTGCGACCTCGACGCGATGGCGACCGTCCACGAGCGCGACTACCTCGAGTCGGTCCGGGAGTTCTGTGCCGACGGCGGCGGCAGCTGGGACCCCGACACCACCGCCGTCGAGGAAACGTGGGACGCGGCCGCCCGAAGTGCGGGGCTGGCCTGCTGGGCCGCCGAAACGGCTCTCGAGGGGGCAACGGGTCGCGAGACGCCTTTCTCGATCGGCCGTCCGCCGGGCCATCACGCGGTCTACGACAACGCGATGGGGTTTTGCTTCGTCAACAACGTCGCCGTCGCCGCCCAACACGCGCTCGATCACGACGCCTACGACGTCGATCGGGTCGCGATCCTCGACTGGGACGTCCACCACGGGAACGGTACGCAGGACATCTTCTACGACCGCGGCGACGTCTTCTTCGTCTCGCTGCACGAACAGGGGCTCTATCCGGGCACCGGCGATATCGACGAGACCGGCGAGGGCGATGGCGAGGGGACGACGATGAACATTCCCATGCCGGCCGGCACCGACGACGGCGAGTATCTCGCCGCCCTCGACGGCCCGATCACCGCCGCGCTCACCGACTTCGATCCCGACCTCCTGTTGATCAGTGCGGGCTTCGACGCCCACCGTCACGATCCCATCTCGCGGATCCGACTCTCGACGGAGGCCTACGCCCTGCTGAGCGACCGCGTTCGAACCCTCGCGGAAGAGACCGACGCCGCCCTCGCCTTTATTCTCGAAGGCGGCTACGGGCTGGACGTCCTCGCCGACAGCGTCGCGATGGTCCACGAGACCTTCGACGGCCGCGAACCGATCGAGCCCGACGACGACCCCGACGATAAGGCCGAATCGACGCTCGAGGACGTCCTCGAGGCACACGACCTCGACGTCGAACTGGACGATCTCTAGGCGTCCCGCTCAGGGCCGTGGCTCGAAATAGGTCGCGAGTTCCGTCCCGAACGCCCCGAGCAACGCCGTGACATCGTCGCCGACTAACACCTCGTATCCGTCCTCGAGCACCGTCTCGACGTGTGCGCCCAGTCCCACGTCGAAGAGTCGGTCGCTTTCGAGGAACTCGCGGGCGGTCGTGAACTCCCGCTCGCGCTCGGTGACGTAGCGGTCGGCATCGATGAACGGCCCGTACGCATCGGAATCGTCCGCGTAGGCGTCGTAGAATCCGTCGGCGTGGTCGCGGACGTGGACCGGCGGCCCCACGTGGCGCTCGACCCCGGGCCGCTCGCTCACCGCGAGTTCGACGAAGACGACGGCGGTCCCATCGGCCATCGCCATTGCTCGGAAGACATCGAACCCGCGATCGTCGAGCCCGCGTGTGATCCCGTCTAGGGACTTCCGGAGCTGCGGATAGAGTTGATCCTCGACGAGGTCGGGGGCATCGAAGCGAACGGCGACGGGGGTCGTCCCGCGGCGCTCGAGGTGGGCGCGCAGTTCCGCCTCCGTCAGCGGATCGGCCGTCTCCGGTTCGAACCACGTCGGCCGCGGCGACTCGAGGAACGCCCGGGCGTAGTGCTGGAACCGGGCGACGTTCGCCGCCGAACAGACGGCAGCGACGTTGCGCTCGGGATCGGTCGGATCGATGATTACCAGCGGATCGTCGAACGCCTTCGTCCCGTGGTCCTCGGGATCGAGTTTCACCGGCGGTCGCCAGTCCGCCGCAGCCTCGAGCAGCGGTCGGAAGCCACCGTACTCGCAGACGAGCAATTCCGTGAGATAGCCGCTGAACCCACGCGTTCGGAGGTCGCTCCCGTAGGCGCCGATTCCCTTGAGGAACTGCTTTGCGAGCCGGACGTCTCCCGCTAGCTCGTCGTCGAGCCGTCGCCTGAGGTATTGGGTATGAAACGGCGTGCGATCGACGGCCGATCGGATCTCCGTCGCGGACTCGAGCCGGAAACAGGGGACCACGTCGACGTCGAACCCCTCGACCTCGCCCTTGACGTAGGGGTGTTCGGCGTACTCCTCGTGGCCCGTCGGCAGCGTCTCGTGACCGACCGCGAGGCCGTACTCCTCGAGAGTCTCGCGGTCGAGTTCCGGCGGAAACCGAACGAAGATATCGATGTCGCGATCGCCGGCGATCCAGGTGTTCCGGGCGGTCGAGCCGACCTGCAAGACGTCGGCCCCGTCACAGCGCTCGGTCGCTGCGGCCTCGGCCCGGTCGATGAGACGGTCGGCGACCTCGCGAAGCCGCGTCCGTTCCGCCTCGTCGGGGGTCACGCGCTCACGAACCTCGGCGAGTACCGTCTCGAGATCGCGATCCCCGTCTCCATCCTCGGGCTCGTCCCGGTCAGCGTCCTCCTCGCTCATCGACCGAGCGTACTCGAGCGGTGCGTGAAAGGGTGTCGAACCCGCTGCAGGCAAAACGAAAGCCCTATCAAATACACCCGACTATCGAAGGATAGGCCGAAGTAGCTCAGATGGTAGAGCACCTCGCTGTTAACGAGGTTGTCCCAGGTTCGAGTCCTGGCTTCGGCGTCTTCTCCCGACGCTGCGTTCGATAGCTTCGCCCATTCGTTTTCGCCCTCGGTACCGATCGGCGGGACGACATATATACTCTAGCCGACGCGCTCCATTGCTCACAGTAGCAACTCCGAGACCGGTCGCGTTCGACCCCGCTTTCGGGGGAGGGATTAACCACCTTCGCCAGTGATGTGTAGCTATGACCACCGATCACGACGAGCGCCGGAGCACCGACGACCACGGCCACGACATCATCAACCCGCTCCACGTTGGCATCGTTACCGTCTCGAGTTCGCGCGCACGCGAAGACGATCCGAATGACCCGGGCGGCGACACCATCCGGGACTGTTTCGAGGCCGACGGCCACGAGATCCGAGCGCGACTGCTGGTCCGGGACGACTACTCGGCGATCCGAACCGCCGTCCGGCGACTGGTCGCCCGCCGGGACATCGACGTCGTCTGTACCACCGGCGGTACCGGCGTCACCGTCGACGATGTCTCGCCGGAGGCGACATCGTCTCTGTTCGAACGCGAGCTGCCCGGCTTCGGCGAACTGTTCCGCTCGCTCTCCTGGGACGAAGTCGGCACGCGGGCGATGGCGTCGCGCGCGACCGCTGGCATCGCTGTCGATACACCAGTCTTCTGCCTGCCCGGCAGCAAAAGCGCCTGCGAAACCGCCTGTGACGAACTGATCGTCCCCGAAGCGCCGCACCTCGCGGGGCTGGCAACGCGTCACCGTACCGGGACGACCGATCAGACGCTCGCGAAGTACCGAGACGAGTAGCCGGCTCGCGTTCGCCGGCAGTTCCGACGCATCGTCGACTCGAAACCGGCACGATCGCAACGCTATCTCCGCTCGGCTGTTCAATGGCTTGCAGTGACTACTACAGCCGTTATCGACGCCACGTCCGTGGGTCCGATTTCGATGTGCTCCCCCTTCGACGCCATCGCCGAACTCGGCTCCTCAAAGCGCCTGCGGGATCCGCGAGTCCCACAGTCAGGCGGACCTCGAAGCCGAGCTGCTCGACGCAGAACTCGACGCGCTGACGGCGTCGTCGGGTCCCATACCTTTCTCTCGAGCGGACCGGACAGCAAACGTTAATTAGTGTGCACGATTGGTCCTGATTGGAGGGCCCTTAGCTCAGTCTGGTAAGAGCGCTCGGCTCATAACCGAGTGGTCGATGGTTCGAATCCGTCAGGGCCCATTCGCGGAACGCCCGAACTGTGGCCGAAACTGATTCGGCTGCGGGGGTTCCCTGAACGGGTTGAACAGACCGTTTTCTCTTGTGAACGAACCACTCGCTGAACCGAAGGCTAGGCGTCGGATACCGTCGCGGCTACCGGCTACCGACAGCATCGAGTTTCCGGACTGCGAGGGGATCGGTACCGCCGTAACGTTCCCAAACCGCCCTCGATTCAGTACGATAGTCGGACACTGGCTCGAGGCGAGCTACGGTCGTTTGATACCCGCTCATATCCTTGTGCAACGCTTTGGCTTCGGCAGTGACAGAGCTTTTCAACGGGAATACGACCCGCGGAGCGTTGCGAGGTGACGCGAGCAGCCCGGAGAAGGCTGATGCGTAAAGCGAGCGGTCTGCGATGTTCGAACCGGCACTTGTTATATGCAACTGCCATCTCGGGTGGTATAATTGGAATACCGTCCGGCAATCGTGTGTGGTACTCCCTCTCTGTGAAGTATCGGTTCGCAGGCCTTAAATAGTAACCAGCGATTGTGGATATATACGAAGAAGGAGGCGGCGTGCGTGATGCACTCCGTCGCCACGGATGGTTCGAACCCGAAGGGGTTATGTACCCCAGACGGTGTATGAATACATCCGGAGGAAATGAGGATTCCACCCCTGCGGTCCGCCGTACAGATGGGATCTGATGTTAGCCTTGGTAGTTCGGTGACGCTCGATCGGTCAGACGACCGGCGTCAGCGAACGTGGACCCATGTGTGAGTGTGTACCAACATTCACCGCCAACAGACCCTCCCCAACTGGGGAGATCAGATAGCATTCCGGTTGATCCTGCCGGAGGTCATTGCTATTGGAGTCCGATTTAGCCATGCTAGTTGCACGAGTTCAGACTCGTAGCAGATAGCTCAGTAACACGTGGCCAAACTACCCTATGGATCCGAATAACCTCGGGAAACTGAGGCTAATTCGGAATACGATTCATAACCTGGAGTGGTGTGAATCCGAAATGCCCCGGCGCCATAGGATGTGGCTGCGGCCGATTAGGTAGACGGTGGGGTAACGGCCCACCGTGCCCATAATCGGTACGGGTTGTGAGAGCAAGAGCCCGGAGACGGTATCTGAGACAAGATACCGGGCCCTACGGGGCGCAGCAGGCGCGAAACCTTTACACTGCACGCGAGTGCGATAGGGGGACTCCAAGTGCGAGGGCATATAGTCCTCGCTTTTTGCGACCGTAAGGAGGTCGCGGAATAAGTGCTGGGCAAGACCGGTGCCAGCCGCCGCGGTAATACCGGCAGCACGAGTGATGACCGCTATTATTGGGCCTAAAGCGTCCGTAGCTGGCCGTGCAAGTCCATCGGGAAATCCGCGCGCTTAACGCGCGGGCGTCCGGTGGAAACTGCATGGCTTGGGACCGGAAGACCAGAGGGGTACGTCCGGGGTAGGAGTGAAATCCCGTAATCCTGGACGGACCACCGGTGGCGAAAGCGCCTCTGGAAGACGGATCCGACGGTGAGGGACGAAAGCTCGGGTCACGAACCGGATTAGATACCCGGGTAGTCCGAGCTGTAAACGATGTCTGCTAGGTGTGGCACAGGCTACGAGCCTGTGCTGTGCCGCAGGGAAGCCGTGAAGCAGACCGCCTGGGAAGTACGTCCGCAAGGATGAAACTTAAAGGAATTGGCGGGGGAGCACTACAACCGGAGGAGCCTGCGGTTTAATTGGACTCAACGCCGGACATCTCACCAGCATCGACAATGTGCAGTGAAAGTCAGGTTGATGACCTTACTGGAGCCATTGAGAGGAGGTGCATGGCCGCCGTCAGCTCGTACCGTGAGGCGTCCTGTTAAGTCAGGCAACGAGCGAGACCCGCACTCCTAATTGCCAGCAACACCTAGCGGTGGTTGGGTACATTAGGAGGACTGCCAGTGCCAAACTGGAGGAAGGAACGGGCAACGGTAGGTCAGTATGCCCCGAATGTGCTGGGCGACACGCGGGCTACAATGGCCGAGACAGTGGGATGCAACCCCGAGAGGGGGCGCTAATCTCCGAAACTCGGTCGTAGTTCGGATTGAGGGCTGAAACTCGCCCT
Organism: Natrinema mahii; assembly: GCA_000690595.2. GTDB lineage: Archaea > Halobacteriota > Halobacteria > Halobacteriales > Natrialbaceae > Natrinema > Natrinema mahii. The sequence goes on from JHUT02000003.1 coordinate 395,877, forward strand.
CATGAAGCTGGATTCGGTAGTAATCGCGCCTCAGAAGGGCGCGGTGAATACGTCCCTGCTCCTTGCACACACCGCCCGTCAAAGCACCCGAGTGGGGTCCGGATGAGGCCGACGCAACGTCGGTCGAATCTGGGCTCCGCAAGGGGGCTTAAGTCGTAACAAGGTAGCCGTAGGGGAATCTGCGGCTGGATCACCTCCACAGACCGGGACCGGGGCGACGCCCCGGCCCACCTTAACTCGTGGCGCTTTGCGCCACGCGGTTTCACGTTCGATCGACCCACGTTGTGGCCGATCGGGCACCTTTGAACTACCAAGGCTAACACTTCACGCTCTGTCCGCCCTCGTGGCGGACGTGGGCCCATAGCTCAGTGGTAGAGTGCCTCCTTTGCAAGGAGGATGCCCAGGGTTCGAATCCCTGTGGGTCCATGTCTCGGGTTAGACCGAATCGTGCCCCTTAAGTGGGGCAGACGATTCGGGTCTAATCCGAACGAACCGATGCACCACCCCGCGCAAGTGCGGGTGGGAAGGGTCAATGCAGGCTCGCTGTCTACGAGCGTGCAGATGAGACCGTGTGTACGTGTAGTCCAGGCGTCCACTGGACCCGTTCCCGGGTCACGATGTTGCGACTCTGTCGCAACGCCGATCCGATGAACGTGGCTACTGTGCCAGCTGGTGGATCGCTCGGCTTGAGAGCTGAAGAAGGACGTGCCAAGCTGCGATAAGCCTGAGGGAGCCGCACGGAGGCAAAGAACTCAGGATTTCCGAATGGGAATCCCCACCGCAATTGCTTCGCGCAATGGGGAACGTCGAGAATTGAAACATCTTAGTATCGACAGGAAAAGAAAGCAAACGCGATGTCGTTAGTATTGGCGAAAGAACGCGACACAGTCCAAACCGAAGCCTTCACGGGCAATGTGGTGTTCGGACTGACGATCACTTCCCGAACGGCGACGCGAAGTCTCTTGGAATAGAGCACGAGACAGGGTGACAGTCCCGTACCGTCGACAAGTAAGGAACGAGTCAGCTCCAGAGTATCGGGGGTTGGATATCCCTCGTGAATATCGCGGGCATCGACCGCGAAGACTAAACACTCCTCAAGACCGATAGCGAACAAGTAGCGTGAGCGAACGCTGAAAAGCACCCCACGAAGGGAGGTGCAATAGGGCGTGAAATCAGTTGGCGATGGAGCGACAGGGCACACAAGGTCCCGGACGAAATGAATCAGGTGCGAACCTGTAGTAAGAAGTTTGGGAAGCCGGTGTTCTGTCGTACGTTTTGAAAAACGAACCAGGGAGTGTGCCTGTTTGACGAGTCTAACTCGATTATCGAGGAAGGCGTAGGGAAACCGACATGGCCGCAGTGCTTTGCACGAGGGCCGCCGTGTTCAAGCGCGGGGAGTCAAACGGGCACGACCCGAAACCGGACGATCTAGGCGTGGGCAAGGCGAAGCGTGCCGAAAGGCACGTGGAGGCCTGTTAGAGTTGGTGTCCTACAATACCCTCTCGTGACCTACGTCTAGGGGTGAAAGGCCCATCGAGTCCGGAAACAGCTGGTTCCAACCGAAACATGTCGAAGCATGACCTCTGCCGAGGTAGTTCATGGGGTAGAGCGACGGATTGGGGGACCGCACTCCGAGAGGAGTGTGCCCCCCTGTCCAACTCCGAACCTATGAACGTCGTTTGACGCAGGGAGTCCGGTGCACGGGGTAAGCCTGTGTACCGTGAGGGAGACAACCCAGAGCTGGGTTAAGGTCCCCAAGTGTAGACTAAGTGCGATCGAAGGTGGTCTCAAGCCCTAGACAGCCGGGAGGTGAGCTTAGAAGCAGCTACCCTCTAAGAAAAGCGTAACAGCTTACCGGCCGAGGTTTGAGGCGCCCAAAATGATCGGGGCTCAAGTCTACCACCGAGACCTAGCAGCACCCTTGATCGGGTGATCTCGTAGGTTGGCGTTCTGTTCGGGTGGAAGCACGGTCGAGAGATCGTGTGGACCGTTCAGTAACGAAAATCCTGGTCATAGTAGCAGCGTTAGTCGGGTTAGAACCCCGACGGCCGAACGAGTAAGGGTTCCTCAGCAATGCTGATCAGCTGAGGGTTAGCCGGTCCTAAGTCAGCCCGTAAGTCGAAGCTGACAACAGGGAAATAGGTTAATATTCCTATGCCAGTGTGTACTCAAAGCCAACGCTTTGGGGCCGCCTCTGCCGGGCTTTCGCCCGGTCGAACTATCGAAGTTCGTGGAAGCCGTAATGGCACGAAGCGACCGAATGATAGGATAGCGCAAGAGAGGTCAACCTAGAGCCCGTGAAAAGGCAAACACACTGTCCGTACCGAGATCCGACACAGGTACTCGTGGCGGCGAAAGCCAAGGTCTGTCGGGAGCAACCGACGTTAGGGAATTCGGCAAGTTAGTCCCGTACGTTCGCAATAAGGGATGCCTGCCCTGCAATGGGGCAGGTCGCAGTGACTCGGGCGCTCCGACTGTCTAGTAACAACATAGGTGACCGCAAATCCGCAAGGACTCGTACGGTCACTGAATCCTGCCCAGTGCAGGTATCTGAACACCCCGTACAAGGGGACGAAGGACCTGTTAACGGCGGGGGTAACTATGACCCTCTTAAGGTAGCGTAGTACCTTGCCGCTTCAGTAGCGGCTTGCATGAATGGATCAACGAGAGCGCCACTGTCCCAACGTTGGGCCCGGTGAACTGTACGTTCCAGTGCGGAGTCTGGAGACCCCCAAGGGGAAGCGAAGACCCTATAGAGCTTTACTGCAGGCTGTCACTGAGACGTGGTCGCCATTGTGCAGCATAGGTAGGAGGCGGTACACAGGTACCCGCGCTAGCGGGCCACCGAGCCAACATTGAAATACTACCCGATGGTGACTGCGACTCTCACTCCTGGCGGAGGACACTGGTAGCCGGGCAGTTTGACTGGGGCGGTACGCGCCTGAAAAGATATCGGGCGCGCCCCAAGATTTCCTCATCCGCGTCGGAGACGCGGAAAAGAGCGCAAGAGCAAACGGAAGTCTGACAGTGTCCGGCACAACGACGGACGCTGACGCGAAAGCGTGGTCTAGCGAACCAATTAGGCTGCTTGATGCGGCCAATTGCTGACAGAAAAGCTACCTTAGGGATAACAGAGTCGTCACCCGCAAGAGCACATATCGACCGGGTGGCTTGCTACCTCGATGTCGGTTCCCTCCATCCTGCCCGTGCAGAAGCGGGCAAGGGTGAGGTTGTTCGCCTATTAAAGGAGGTCGTGAGCTGGGTTTAGACCGTCGTGAGACAGGTCGGCTGCTATCTATTGGGGGTGTTACGGTATCTGACGGGAACGTTCGTATAGTACGAGAGGAACTACGAATGGGTGCCACTCGTGTACCGGCTGTCCGAAAGGGCACGTGCCGGGCAGCGACGCACCACGGGGTAAGAGCTGAACGCATCTAAGCTCGAAACCCACCTGAAAAAGAGATACCACTGAGGCCACTCGTAGAAGACGAGATCGATAGACTCGGGGTGTACGCACCAAGGCAACGAGGTGTTGAGCCCGCGAGCACTAATCGGCCAAGCCACACACTCATACACTACATCGCATTGGATCCGTGACGCGCGAACGGGTCCGGACGCAAACTGGACTACACGTACATTCGGTCTTGGACAGACCACCGATATTGGAATGATCACGGTTCGATTCCGTGAATCGGCGTTACGGCGGCCATAGCGGCGAGGTGCCTCCCGTACCCATCCCGAACACGGAAGATAAGCTCGCCTGCGTTTCGGTCAGTACTGGAGTGGGCGACCCTCTGGGAACCCCGATTCGCCGCCACCATTCATA
>JHUT02000004.1 GCA_000690595.2 Natrinema mahii
CATTTCCTCCGGATGTATTCATACACCGTCTGGGGTACATAACCCCTTCGGGTTCGAACCATCCGAGATGACGGACCGAGTTGAACGGCCCGTCGATCACGTCGTCTTTTGCATTCACATCCGAATGCCCTCGAGCATATAAGGGCGTCGGATCGCGGCCACGCCGGAAACCACAGCCGGCGAGGACATGTGCGATCACGACTGAACGCCCAGACACGTATAAGGGCCACTGACTGTCACGGCCGGAAACCGGCCAGACTACGTCTTCGATGGAGCCCTCGAGTGCCGATAAGGCCGTCGGAGCGAACCGACGAAATTCGAGAGCGGATGTGCAGTTCCTCCGTGCCGGGTGACGGCCGAAGGACGCGGCGGCGAGCGCCGCGTTGTTCGCATTACAATCGAGTGCCCGGGTAGTACATAAGGCCGTCGAACGATCCCCGCATCGAATCCCGATACCATAGCACGATTTTCCACGAAAACGGGCCGTCGTGTTACTAGTAAAACACGCGTGGCTCGAGTAGCGCGATAATCGGTCGCGAGAATGTCACGCGGGCGGAGGTCGGCCGGTCATCCCACCCTCGTAGGGAGTCGGGCCGGATGATACCCGCGTGTGTCGTCCTCGGGCGCGGACGCGCAAGAAGGCTTCGTGTCACCAACCGCGGCCGGCCGTTCGTGTCAATCCGGATGGAGCAGCGGCTCGAGCGGTCGCGAGACGCATCGATGCCGATAAACCACGTGCGTCGTAACGTAGGGACGAATGGTCCGGGACCCGTTCGCTTCGGAGTCGACGCCGTCCGCGGAGGAGATCTGCTCTGCGCTGGACGATCCCGACTGCCGTGAAATAATCCGCAACCTCGAGGAACCCATGACTGCGTCGGAACTCACGAAGCGATGTGAGATCCCGCAGTCGACGCTGTATCGGAAACTCGAGTTGCTGACCGAGGCGACGCTGCTCGAGGAGTCGACGGAGATCCGACAGGACGGCCACCACGCGAGCAAGTACTCGATCGCGTTCGACGAGATCACGCTGGGGCTGGACGAGGAGCGGCAGTTGACGGTCGAGATCGAGCGGCCGGCCCGGACCGCCGACGAGCGACTCGCGGAGCTGTGGTCGGAGGTGCGAAAGGAAACATGAACCCGTTCCCTGCCGGTCCGACGGAGACGATGCTCGCGCTGGCGGTCGTGAAGACGCTCGTTCTCGTGGTCGGAAGCGTCATCACGTACTTCGCCTTCAAGGCCTATCGACGGACACGCCAGCCGGCGCTTGGCTATCTGGCGGCCGGGTTCGGGATCGTGACGCTCGGATTCGTCCTCGCCGGCATGCTGTACGAGGTACTCGGCGTCGCGCTCGTCACGGGGATCTTGCTCGAGAGCCTGCTCGTGTTGGTCGGCTTCCTCGTGATCGCGTACTCGATGTACGCACAGTGAGCGGTCGCCGTGTCACGGCTGGAGACGGAACTGGCAGTGACGGCGTTCTCGTCCCGATTTCGCCTCGAGACGGTCGAGCATCGTAGTGGCACGGAGTTGCGGTTCCCTCCGCACCCGACTCGTAAGTCGCTCCGTGAGTCGACGGCGGCAAAGCGGAGCCCAAGTAGATCGGGGCGGCTACCTCGGCTCGCCTGTTCGTTCGATGGCCGTCGTCACCGGTTCAGCGTGTGAATCGCGTGTCCGAGCGCGTTCTCTGCGGCTTCCATCACTGACTCCGAGAGCGTGGGATGAGTATGGACCGTCGCGGCGACGTCCTCGAGGGTCGCGCCGAGTTCGATCGCAAGACCGAGTTCGGCGATCAGTTCCGAGGCTTCGGGGCCGACGATCGATGCCCCGAGCAGGTAGCCGGCGTCCTCGTCGGCGACGATTTTGACGAAGCCGTCGCTCTCGCCGGCCGTCAGCGCGCGGCCGCTAGCCCGGAACGGGAACTGGCCGGTGACGGTCTCGAAGCCGGCCTCGGCGGCCTCGGATTCGGTCATTCCGACGGTTCCGATTTCGGGGTCGGTGAAGACGGCCGCGGGCATGGCCTGAGAGTCGATCGCGGCGGGTTCGCCGGCGATGACCTCGGCTGCGACCTGTCCCTCCGCGCTGCCCTTGTGGGCGAGCATCGGTTCGCCGGCGACGTCGCCGACGGCGAAGATATGCTCGAGGTTCGTGCGTGCGCGCGAATCGGTTTCGATGAAGCCGTTGTCGTCGGTCTCGACGCCGGCTTCCTCGAGGTCGAGCGTGTCCGAGACGGGCCGGCGGCCGACGGCGACGAGGACCTTCTCGGTCTCGAGTTCGAGTCGCTCCGCTTCGACGGCGTCGGCGCCGCTCGCGGGTTCACCGTCGTCACGCGGCTCCGCCGCGTGACTGTTCGCGGAACGTTGTTCCGCGCTACTCTCTTTTTCCGAGGCGTGTGACGCCTCGCTGCCGCCGTCGGCAGCGGCGTGGTCGGCGGGTTCGGCGACGACGCGGATACCCTCCTCGTCGTCTCGCTCGTGCCAGTCCGACGCCGTGTACCCGAACTCGAAGTCGATCCCGAGGTCGTTGGCTCGCCCTTTGACGGGGCGTTTGAGATCGTCGTCGTACCCCGGCAGGATCGAGTCCAGCATCTCGATGACGGTCACGTCGGTCCCCAGTTTGGCGAAGACGCCGGCCAGTTCCATCCCGATATAGCCCGCGCCGACGACGACGAGCGAGTCCGGGACCGACTCGAGGGCGAGTGCCTGTCTCGAGTCCAGCACGGGCTCGTCGCCGAAGTCGAAGTTGGGGATCTCGATGGGCCGAGAACCGGTCGCGACGATGGCGTGTTCGAACTCCAGACTCTCCGAGCCCTGGCCCTCGCCGCTGTGGGAGACGCGGGCGGTGTTCTCGCCGGCGAAGCGAGCGGTGCCCTCGAGCAGGGTCACCCCATTGGCCTTGCAGAGCTTCTCGACGCCGCCGGTGAGTTGGTCGACGACGCCGTCTTTCCACGCCATCATCTCGCCGAGGTCGATCTCCGGCTCGGCGTGGATTCCCATCTCCTCGGCGGTCGCGGCGTCGTGAGCCACGTCGGTGGCGGTAATCAGGGCCTTCGACGGGATACAGCCGTAGTTCAGGCAGGTCCCTCCATAGGCGTCTTTCTCGACGAGCGTGACGTCGAGATCGAGCTGTCCCGCGCGGATCGCGGCCACGTAGCCCGCGGGACCCGCGCCGATGACCAGTACGTCCGTGCCGGTGGTGACGTCTCCGACGACCATCAGTTATCGTCCTCCGTCGTGCGTGTGATATGTGCGCTCATGTTCGGTAGTTCCGGCTTCGATTACTCGAGCAATAGTAGGTGCGGGTTCTCGAGGTACTCCATGACGGTGTTGGTAAACTGCGCGCCGACCGCACCGTCGATCAGTCGGTGATCGAACGACAGCGAGAGGGTCATCACGGAACGCGGCTCGATCGACTCGGTGCCGTCCTCGTCGGTGACGACGCGGGGTTTGCGTTTGATCTCTCCGATCGCGAGGATGCCCGCCTCGGGGTAGTTGATGATCGGCGTGGCGTACTCGCCGCCGATACCGCCGATGTTGGTGATGGTAAACGTCGAGCCCCGGAGTTCGTCGGGACTGATCGTTCGATCGCGGGCCTTCTGGACGACCTCGTTCATCTCCGAGGAGAGTTGCAAGAGCCCCTTCCGGTCGGCGTCCTCGAGGACGGGGACCATCAGTCCCACGTCGGTCGCGGTCGCGATCCCGATGTTGTAGTAGTCGCGGTAGACGATTTCCTCGCTGGCCTCGTCGATGACCGCGTTCATCTCGGGGTGTTCGTGCAGCGCCGCGACCACGGCCTTCACGATGAACGGCATGTAGGTCAGCCGGATCCCGCGCTCCTCGGCGCGCGGTTTGAGGTCCTCGCGGGCCGCGACGAGTTCGGTCACGTCGACCTCGTCGTGGTGGGTGACGTGGGGCGCGCTGTACTTGGATTCGACCATCGCGTCGGCGATCGTCTTGCGTACACCCGTAAACGGCTCGCGGCGTTCGCGCTCGCCCTCGGCGAAGTCGGTGCCCGTCGTCCCGACCGATTCGCCCGCCTCGAGCGATTCGCGGTCGGCCTCCTGTGCCTGTCGCTGAGCCGCGGCGTACTCCCGGACCGCCTCGGGCGTGACAAAGGCCGCGCCGTCGCGCTCCTCGTCAGTCGGGACGGCGTCGATGTCGACGCCTTCCTCCTGAGCGATCCGCCGCGTCGCGGGCGCTGCCAGCGTCTTGTCGCGGTCGGCGGACTCGACCTGCCCCGGCGTCTCGGGTCGCCGGGCGCTCGAGTCCGCGGTCGTCGCGCTCCCGGCAGCCGTCTCCTCGGCGGCACCAGCGCCGACACCGCGTCCGGTCGAATCGGCCGTCTCGGACGCGGCCTCGTCTGCCGCCGCGCCGTCGCTCCGTGACTGCGATCCCGCCGTTTCGCCGCCGGACTCGCTGCCCGCTGCGGCCCGCACGTCGGCTGCGGTGATCCGCCCGCCGGGACCGCTCCCCCGAACGCTCGAGAGGTCGATCCCTCGCTCGCGGGCCATGCGGCGAACGCGCGGCGGCGCGAAGATGCGGTCGTCGGGCGGCGCGACGGCCTCGGTGTCGGCGCCGGTCGCACCGGGATCGCCCGACTGCTCGCTCGGTTCGTCGCCGCCGGGTCCGCTCGTCTGTTCCCGTTCCGATTCGGTCGACTCCGCAGGCGAGGCACCGCGCGCTTCGCTCTCCTCACCCCTGCTCGCGGCTTCGCCGCTCGCTTCTTCCGAGGCGCGTTGCGCCTCGCCTGCGACGTCGAACGAGATGATCACCGTCCCGACCGGGACGACCTCGCCCGCCTCGACGTGTAACTCGCGGACCGTGCCGTCGACCGGCGCGGGGACCTCCACGAGGGCCTTGTCGGTCTCGACCTCCGCGACCGGCTGGTCCTCGGTGACCTCGTCACCCGGCTCGACCAGCCACGAGACCAGTTCGCCCTCCGCGACCCCTTCGCCGACGTCCGGTAGTTCGAACTCCCTGACCATGTTAGAACCCCGCGGCCCGTCGAATACCGTCCTCGATGCGCGCCGCCTCGGGGAGGTAGTAGTCCTCGAGGGCATACAGCGGGAACGGGGTGTCGAACCCGGTGACGCGTTCGATCGGCGCTTCCTGATACAGCAGTGACTCCTCCTGTAGGGTGGCGGTGATCTCCGCGCCCAGTCCGCCCGTCTTGGGGGCCTCGTGGACGACCGCCGCGCGACCCGTCTTCTCGAAGGATTCGACGATCGTCTCCTCGTCTAACGGCGAGAGCGTCCGCAGGTCGACCACCTCGGCGTCGATCCCCTCCTCGGCGAGGTTTTCGGCGGCCTCGAGGGTCGGCCGGGTCATCGCGCCCCACGTGTAGACCGAGACATCCGACCCCTCGCGGCGAACGGCCGCCTCGCCGAGCGGTACCTCGTAGGATTCGTTCGGGACGTCGTCGCGGAACGCCCGATAGATCAGTTTCGGCTCGAGGAACATCACCGGATCCGGACTCCGGATCGCGCTGATCAACAGTCCCTTGGTGTCGTAGGGGGTCGAGGGAACGACGACCTTGAGCCCGGGCTGGTGGACGAACATCGCCTCGGTCGATTCGGAGTGGTGTTCCGGCGCGCGGATACCGCCGCCGTAGGGGGCCCGGATTACCATCGGGCAGGTGAATCGCCCGCGCGAGCGCGTTCGCAAGCGCGCCGCGTGCGAGACGATCTGGTCGAACCCGGGGTAAATGAATCCCAGAAACTGGATCTCGGGAACCGGCCGCATCCCGTAGGCGGCCATCCCGATCGCCGTGCCGATGATGCCGGACTCGGCCAGCGGGGTGTCGACGACCCGGTCGTCGCCGAACTCGTCGTAAAGTCCCTCGGTCGCGCGGAAGACGCCGCCGTTTTTCCCGACGTCTTCGCCCATGACGACGACGTCGTCGTCGCGTTCCATCTCGGTGTGTAGTCCGTCTCGAACCGCCTGTACCAGCGTCAGACTCTCCGATCCTGATTCTGCTGCCATGTGTTAGCCCTCCAAGAGCGCGTCGTCGCCGTGATCCTCGCGGATCGATTCGAAGTACTCGAGTTGCCGTTGCAGCCGCCGGGGCATCCCCTCGTAGACGTGGGCGAAGATCTCCTCGGGATCGGGCCGGTCGAACGACTCGGCCCCTTCGATGGCGTCGGCCACGTCGTCTTCGATCCGGGCCTCGATCGCGTCGACCCGTTCGTCGTCGAGGATTCCGTTCGAACGCAGATACGTCTCGAGACGCGGGATGGGATCCTTCTGTTTCCAGCGTTCGACCTCGTCTTCGTTGCGGTAGACCGAGGGGTCGTCGGCGGTGGTGTGGGCACCGAACCGGTACTGGACCGCTTCGATCAGCGTCGGTCGCAGTTCGTCCGCGTCGGGGTCTTTGGCCTTCTCGACGGCCTCTTTGGTGACCTTGTAGACCGCCAGCGGATCCATCCCGTCGACCTGGACGCCCTCGAAGCCGTAAGCGGCGGCCTTCTGGGAGAGGGTCTCGCTCGCGGTCTGGCGCTCCCGGGGCACCGAGATCGCCCACTGGTTGTTGTTACAGAAGAAGACCGACGGCGTGTCGAAGACGCCGGCGAAGTTCAGCCCCTCGTGGAAGTCGCCTTCCGAGGTCGCGCCGTCACCGAAGTAACAGACGAAGGCCTTCTCCTCGTCTTTGAGCTTCGAGGCCCAGGCCGCGCCCGTCGCGTGGGGGATCTGGGTCGCGATCGGGACCGCGACCGAGAACATGTTGACGTCCTCGGGGATGTAGTTGCCCCGCTCGTGGCCCATCCAGTAGAGGAGGGTGCGCTCGAGGGAGAGCCCCCGAACCAGGCCGACGCCGTGTTCGCGGTAGCTGGGGAAGACCCAGTCGCCGTCGGCGAGCGCGTGGGCGCTGCCGACCTGTGCGGCCTCTTGCCCGGACAGGGGCGGGTAGGTCCCCATCCGGCCCTGTCGCTGGAGGCTGACGGCCCGCTCGTCGAATCGCCGCACGAGCCGCATCTGCTCGTACATCTCGACGAGTTCGTCCTCGGAGAGGTCGGGCACGTCGGCGTCGTCGAGGACGCGGCCGGTGTCGTCGAGAACCTGTACTCGTTCACGGGGATCGCGTTGTATCGTACTCACAGGAAGACCCACCTGTACATACCCTACTGAACTATCGCTCAAGGTAAAGGAGTTTCCCAAAATACGTTACTGTTGGTGTGATTCTTGCCGAGCGGTCGGCGAATCACCGTCCGATACCGAACAGTGTCGGACGAAAACGACCAAACCAGGTCATTTCTTTACGTTCGTAGTATTTGGGTCGTGGAACGGCGGGTCGGACTTGACGAACTCGAAGTTCGGTCGCAATCGGACTCGTCGCGGACGGGACTGACGGACTCGAGCAGGTTCGTCGGCCGTCGCTCAGGAGTCCGTCTGCTGGGGGCTCGAGCGGCGGGCGTCGGCTCTCGCTTCCTCGATGCTCTTGCCCTCGCGTAACACGGCGTCGACGAACAGTTCGCCGGCCTTGTACGACGAGCGGACCATCGGGCCGCTGGCACAGTAGAGAAAGCCCAGCTCTTCCTCGGCGACGCGTCGCCACGTCTCGTACTTGTGTGGATGGTCGTAGCGTCGGACCGCGAGGTGGTCCCGCGAGGGCCGCAGGTACTGTCCCAGCGTGACGATGTCGACGCCGCGCTCGCGACAGTCCGCCAAAGTTCGATAGACCTCGTGGTCGTACTCACCGTGGCCGAGCATGATCGAGGTCTTCGTGTAGATGTCGGACTCGCGGTCGACCCGCTCTAAGACCGAGAGGCTCTGTTCGTAGCCCGCGCGGCGGTCCCGAACCGGGAACTGCAGGCGCTCGACGGTCTCGACGTTGTGGGCGATCACGTCCGGTTCGGCGTCGATGATCTTCCGGACGAGTCGGTCCTCGCCCCGAAAGTCGGGGATCAACACCTCGACGAGGATGCCGGGATGGCGGGCCTTGATCTCGCGGATCGTCTCGGCGAAGTGGCCCGCGCCCTGATCGGGGAGGTCGTCGCGGTCGACGCTGGTCAACACGACGTAGTCCAGCCCGATCTCGGCGATCGCGTCGGCGACGTTCGCGGGCTCGTCGGGATCGAGCGGCTCCATGCCGCCCGTCTGGACGTCACAGAAGTTGCAGGCTCGAGAGCAGCGATCGCCCATGAGCATGAACGTGGCCGTTCCGCCGGCCGCCGACCCGTCGCCGGGGCCCGATCGGCCCGACCAACACTCGCCCAGATTGGGGCAGTTGGCCTCCTCGCAGACGGTATGGAGGTCGTACTCGCGCAGCGTCTCGCGGATGCCGGCGAACTCCTGGCCCGACGGAGGGCGGCTCTTCAGCCAGTCGGGCTTTCGCGCGCGACTCATACCGGTACGTCGGGCCGATAGCCAAAAACCGTGGTGGTCCGGCGAACGGGCCGCGGAGCCAGCACGGACGTCGACTCGCTCGAATCACCGGTAACCGGTCCGTTACCCCGATAGCTTTACGGACGGGCACGGAATAGGCGGGGCCGATGGCCCTCGGCTCGACGCCCGACTGGTTCCACATCAGCGACGACGAGGACGTCGTCTGGGAGAGCCGTCCCCATCCGGTCACGATGGGAACGCGACTCCCGGTCGGGATCGCGATCGCGATCGCGGGGTTTCTCCTCGCCGGCTGGAGCGGGACCGACGGCGTCGGGACCCTGACGATCCTCGGCGTTCTCGTAACCGTCGTCGGCGCGGCCGTCGCCGGTGCCCGCTATCTCCGCTGGACGAACACCCGCTACGTCATCACCTCGACGGAACTCTACAAGAAACGCGGCGTCGTCTCCAGGGACGTCACCCAGTTCCGGCTCGAGCGGGTCCAGAACACCAGCCTCCGCCAGTCGTGGATCGGGCGCACGCTCGGGTACGGCGACCTGACGGTCTACACCGCGGGCTCGGGCGAACCGGAGCTGACCTTCGAGCGGGTGCCCAGTCCTGAGCGGGCCAGCAGCCGGCTCAGCGACCAGCTCGAGGCCGTCGCGACCGACGAGTCGACCGTCTGATACGGTCTCCTGTACGTCATTGCCGGTGGGACCGCGACCGCCCTGCGGTCCCACCGGGACAGCGGTACAGCAAACCGTCTGAGGACCACAAAACCCATTATTGCGGGCCCGGGAGCCACGATACGATGTCGACGACTCAAACGGCGTCCGGCGAACCCGCGGTATCGAGCCGCTCGAGCATCGCGGCGAGTGCAGGCGTCGGCGTCCTGACGGCCGCGATCGGCTATCTCGTCACCGCCCTGCTGATCGGGAACGAGGTCCGCGAGCGGTTCGGCGATGGCGTCGCCGACTGGCAGGGCGCTGCCTGGTACTTCTACGAGGCCCACATGGTCGACGTGGAAGTCACCGGGCAGGTCGGCTCGGTCGGCGGGACCGACACGCTCGATCTCATCGTGCAAACGGGCGGAACCGCGGACCTGCTGTACGTCGTGGTCCCGCTCGCGCTGGTCGCGGCCGGGGCGGGGCTGGCCGTCCGGCTGGGGGCGAGCGAACTCGGCGACGCCATCACCATCGGTATCCCGGTGATGATCGGCTACTCGGTGGTGCTGAGCGTCGGCGCGGTCGCCGCCGAGTCGACGGCCGAGGTGTCGGCGTTCGGGATCGAAGCGACGCGGACGATCGCGCCGGCGCTCGTGCCCGCAGTCCTCCTCGGCGGCGTGATCTACCCGCTCGTCTTCGCGACGCTCGGGGCCGCGATCGCGACGGTCCTCGAGTCGCGGTAGCTGGAGACGACTCGAAGGAAACGCCTTTGACCCGCCGCTTCTCCTGTCCGTGTGATGGAGGTCGCCGAGGTTCTCCCCGAGTTCGCCGATGCCTTCGCCTTCGAGGAGTTCAACCGCATGCAACGCGAGGCTCTACCGGCCTTGCTCGAGTCGTCGGAGAACGTGGTCGCGAGCGCGCCGACGGCCTCGGGGAAGACGGCGCTTGCGGAACTGGCGATCTGTAAGGCCTTAGCCGACGGCGGCACCGCGCTGTTTATCGCCCCGATGCGGGCGCTGACCAACGAGAAAGAAGACGACTGGGACCGCTTCGAGGACCTGGAGTACTCGGTCTATGTCGTCACCGGCGAGCGCGATCTCAACCCCCGCCGCGCGCGCCGGGCTGACATCCTCGTGATGACTCCTGAGAAACTGGACTCGGCGACCCGCAAACACGACTCCCGGCGCTACGACTTCGTCACCGACATCGACGTCTGCGTCATCGACGAGGTCCACCTGCTGGACGCGGACCGACGGGGATCGGTACTCGAGGTGACGATCTCCCGGCTGCGCCGGCTCTGTGACCCCCGCATCGTCGCGCTGTCGGCGACGATGCCTAACGTCGACGACGTGGCGGCGTGGCTCGACGCCCCCGAGGAGGCCACCTTCGAGTTCGGCGACGAGTACCGGCCCGTCGATCTCAAATCGGGCGTCAAGACCTACACTCACGGCGACAACGCCTTCGCGGACAAGTACCGCCGGCTCTACCGGGCGCTGGACCTCGCCGAACCCCACCTCCGGGAGGACGGCCAGGCGCTGGTCTTCGTCTCCTCGAGACAGGACACCGTGCAGGCGGCCAAGAAAGCCAGAGACGAGATCGCCGAACGCGATATTTCGATGGGTGTCCGGGGGGACTACGATTTCCACACCGATCTGAAAGAAGCGATCGACAACGACACCCTCCGGCAGTCGATCCTCGACGGCGTCGCCTTCCACCACGCGGGCCTCTCGAAGGAGGAACGGGACCTCGTCGAGGAGTGGTTCAAGCAGGGCCACATCGAACTCCTCTTCTCGACGTCGACGCTGGCGTGGGGCGTCAACCTGCCCGCTCGCTGTGTCGTGATCCGAGACACGAAGTACCACGACCCCCTCGAGGGCGAGGTCGACATGAGCCCGCTCGACGTCCTCCAGATGCTCGGCCGCGCCGGCCGCCCGGGCTACGACGACGTCGGTTACGGTTGGGTGATCTGTGACTCGGCTGAGGCCGACAAGTACCGCCGCCTGCTCCGGGACGGCAAGGAGATCGAGTCCCGGCTCGCCGAGAGCCTCGAGACGCATCTCAACGCCGAGATTGCGATGGGGACGATCACCGATCTCGAGGACGTGATGGACTGGCTCGAGACGACCTTCTACTACGTCCGCGGCCAGTCCAAACCCGACGAGTACGACTTCCCGAACCTGCGCGAGCGGGTCCGGGACTGCCTCGAGGGGCTGGTCGAGCGCGGCTTCGTCGAGACCGGCGAGGACCTCTCGATCGAGGCGACGCCGCTTGGCGTGTTGACCTCGAAGTACTACCTCCGGCTGGACACGGCCGCTCGCTTCGCCGCCCTCTGTGATCGGGCCGAATCGGGCGAGATCACGGCCGCGGACGTCCTCGAGACGGTCGCGACCGCCGAGGAGTTCGACTCGGTGTCGGCCCGACAGGACGAACGCGACGCGATATCGGCGGTGTTGGTCGGCGAGGACACCGACGACCTCGACGCGGGCGAGCGGAAGGTCCTCGCAATCTTGCGCGGGGCGGCGAGCGGTTCGACGCCGGCGGAACTGCGCAGCGACGCGTGGGCCATTCGGCGCAACGCGACCCGGCTCGTCTCCGCGCTGGGGGCCTTCCTCGATCGGTTCGTCGGCCCCCACGCCGCGAACCTCGCACGGCGGGTCGAGGCCCGCATCGAGAACGGCGTCGCCGAGGACGCGGTCGGGCTCACCGCCATCGACGGCGTCGGGCCGGGCCGCGCGAGCAAACTCGCGAAAGAGGGGCTGTCGACGCCCGGCGACGTCGCCGACGCCGGCGTCGAGGGGCTGATCGACGCCGGCCTCTCGGAGGGCGTCGCCGAGCGCGTCGCCGAGGGCGCGGGATCGCTGCCCGCCCTCGAGATCGACTGGGGACAGTTCCCCGAGACCGTCGCGACGGGGGAAAACGAGGTCCGCGAAGTGACGATCAGAAACGTCGGGGAGCCGGCCCGCGCGGGGATTCGAGTGACGGTCAACGGTGTTGAAATGACCGGTTCGAACACTTACCTGCGCGACGCGGAGACCGTTCCAGTCGGCGTCTTCGGTGCCGACGCGGACGAACTCGAGTTCACCGTCAGCGTCGCCTTCCCGGAGGAGCCGCTGGTACCGATCACGGCGAGTCGGACGGTCGACGTTCGCTATAGTAGCCATTGAAACGAGTCACACACTGATCGCGACGCTATCGTGCGATCAGGTGTGCAATGACTTTCAGTGGCTACTATAGGGGAGTGCGACGGCGGGGTACCGTTACGCGGCGGCAGTGAGCGCGAGCAGCCGATCCCGGAGCGCCGCGGGCGAGTCGACGACCGCGTCGGCCCGCGAGCGGTCGATGTCGCCGTGGGCAGCGATCCGGTAGGCGACGACGGTCGCGCCCGCTCTGTCACCGGCTTCGATCCCGTTTTCGGAGTCCTCGACGACGACGCACTCCGCAGTCGGGACGCCGAGTTCGGCGGCCGCGTACTCGAAGATGTCGGGCGCGGGCTTGCTCGCCGCGTCGATATCGTCGGCGCTGATCACGCGGTCGAACGCCCCCTCGAGGTCGAAGCGCTCTACGACCATGTCGATCCAGTCGTGGGGCGACGAGGACACGAGCGCCGTGTCGACCCCACGGTCGTCCAGGTCCGCGAGCAGGTCGTGGAGACCGTCCAGCAGGGCGGCCCGCTCGGTGTAGATCCCCTCGGCAGCAGCCTCGAAGCGTGCGACGAACGCCTCGCGGGAGATCGCCGTCCCGTACTCGGCCTCGAGGTAGTCGTAGATCTCGCGGAAATTCATCCCGCTGGTCTCGGCCAGGTCGACCTCGGCGTCGGGGACGGTCGCGGGAAAGATTTCCTCGCGCTCGAACTCGACCCAGTAGTCCTCGCTATCGACCAACACACCGTCCATATCGAACAGCACTGCGTTCATGTGGGGCAGGCTACCCGGTCGGGACGGATAGCCGTTTGGCACGAAGCGGTGAGCCGTCCGCTACCTGCCCCGACTCCGTCATGCAGTGGCGCGTGCTGTGTCGTGGCGAGCAAACGCGAGCCACGGCTCGACAGCACGCGAGGGACGAGTGAGCGACTGAAAGGAGCGAGCGAGTCGGCTGGGGAGGGTGTGGCAACTCACTGTTGCCACGATAGCAGTACGCTTCTCGAGTTCGGTACACGTCGATCACGGGTCACAACGACTCCATCACTGGGAACCGTACACGGTCCCCCGCCGTTCGTGGGCCATCTCCGCGGCCACCGCCTCGGCAACGTCGACACCGAACTCCCGCTCGAGCAGCCACAGCGCCAGATCGATCCCCGAGGTCACGCCGCCGGCGGTAACGACGTCGCCGTCGTCGACGACGCGTTCGTCGACCACGGTCGCCGCGGTGGCCGCCAGATCGTCCCGCGCGTCGGGGTGGGTCGCGGCCGGTCGGCCCTCGAGGATCCCGGCCGCGGAAAGCACCATCGCGCCGGTACAGACCGAGGCGATCGTCGCCCCGTCGTCGGACCGCTCGCGGACGGCGGTCGGCAGCGCCCCGTCGTCGACGACCCCCCGGACGCCGCCCTCGGTCGTCCAGCCGCCGCCGGGAACGAGCAGCAGGTCCGGCCGCCCCAGCGTCCCGTCCGGTTCGACGCGGCAGTCGTGACTCGCCCGCACGAGGTCCGTCTCCGCGAGGGTCACGAGTCGCGTCTCGAGCGACGCGCCGGCTCGGGCCCCGTTCCGGAGGACCTCGTACGGACCGATCGCGTCGAGTTCGTCGAAGCCGTCGAACAGCACGATTTCGGCAGCGATGTCGGCCATGTGCCGTCGTCGGCGTCGGCGGGCAAATCCGTTGTGTCTCCGGCGACCGTCGCC
Organism: Natrinema mahii; assembly: GCA_000690595.2. Taxonomy (GTDB): domain Archaea; phylum Halobacteriota; class Halobacteria; order Halobacteriales; family Natrialbaceae; genus Natrinema; species Natrinema mahii. The sequence goes on from JHUT02000004.1 coordinate 13,813, forward strand.
GAGCGTCCCCCGTGATTGCCAGCGACGGCCCGTCGGTCGGCCCGCTCGAGGCGGCGGCGCGTGTCGCGCGACGCGCCGTCCCGTCGTCGCGGCGGGGCCGCCGGGTGTCGGTCGACGCCCCGGCGTTCGAGTCGCGTTAAACCGGTCGCAAACGGGCGAAAACGTCGGTCAAACGCCCGAAAACCGCAGTAAAACGCGTTCACGGCGGTACCCCTTCAAGTGCGTCGACCCACCGAGAATCGGATGCAAGCTATGAACCGAACGACCATCATCGCAGTCGCACTCGCCGCATTGATCGCAGCCACCGGGTTCGCCGCCGCGGCGCCCGGCTCCGCTCCCGTGTCCGTAGACACGGGCGCGGACAGTACCGACGACCACCCTGCGAACGACCACGCAGGGTCCGCGGACGACCGCGACAACGGCAGCGAGAACGGGGCCGCCGGCGCTGACGACCGGAACGGGCAGGGCCCCGCCGTCGACCTGCCCGAGCAGGTCCCCGACCACGTCTCCGCGATCCACGACCGCATCTCGTCGTTCCTGAGCGGCGACCTCGAGACCTCGCTGGGCGACGCGATCAGCGACGTGACGCCGGACGACGAGGACGCTACCGACGAAGATGACACGACCGAGAGCGGTGACGACGCCGACGAGAGCGACGCCACCGACGAGGACGGCGACGCTGACGAAGACAGCACCGGCGACGAACGGCCCGACGAGGGCGACGACTCGAGCGACGAATAGACCGCCCGATAACGCTACACACCTATGCCCCCATTCGCGCAGCCGGCCCCGATCGGACTCGAGGACCGACTGCTGGCGTTCGCCGTGAGCCTGCTGGTCGGCGGCGCGGCCCTCCAGGCCGGCACCTACGTCGTCGCCGAGACCCGCGACTACGGCCACGCGGTACTGACCGCGCTGCTGGCCGCCCTCGCCTGGGCGGTCCTCGAGGCGGTGCCGCTGCTCGGCGGCCTGCTGGCGATCGTCTCCTGGGTCGCGGTCGTCAAGTGGCGCTACGACCTCGGCTGGCTCCGGTCGGCCGGGGTCGGCGTCGCCGCCTGGGCGGCCGCGGTGGTCGTCCTCGCGGCCCTCGAGTTGCTCGGCATCGGCTCGGTGTCGGCGCTCGGCGTGCCGGGCACCTGAATCGCGCCCCCGCTGGCGTTTCCACCCCCGTCCCGCTGACGCCCCCTCCACTGCCCTGCTGACGCACCCTCCACCACCCCCGCTGACGCTTCTCCCGGACGCGCCCGTCCACGGACCGCCGTACTGTGCAGGTGCCGGCTCGAGCTGGCGGTTCGAATCACGAGCCGCCTCGTTCACACTGCCCCGAATGCGACGGTTTCGATCGGTCCATTATACGTAGCTGGAGGCCGAACCGATCCGTATGGTCTCCGTCATCGGCTCGTTCGTCGCGTTTCTGGTCGCACTGGTAGTCGGCGGGCTGGCGATCTACGCCAGCGCGCGGATCGTCGCCGACGTGGACGATTACTCGCACGCGTTCGTCACGGCGATCCTCGGCGGGTTCGCCTGGGGGCTGACCGCGTGGATCCCGCTTTTGGGCCCGATACTCGCCCTGATCGTCTGGGTCTGGGTGATCAACTGGCGCTACCCCGGCGGCTGGGGGGCGGCTGCGGCCATCGGGTTCATCGCCTGGCTCGCTGCGATCGCGATCCTGTTCGTCCTCAACGCCGTCTTCCAGCTCGGGGTCGGCGCGTTCGGCGTCCCGGGCGTGTGAGCCCCTCGCTGCCGGCCGAGAGCGATCGATACCGGCCGCCGACGGTCGATAACCGGCACAAATCGGCGCAAATCGGCGTCACCGACTGCCCGGTTGATGAGGGAAAGCGACCACGCTCGAGCCGTGATGCAACGACCGATACTCACGATCGCAGTGGCACTACTCCTCCTCGTCGGCGCGACCGGTGTCGCGGCGGCCCAACCCGCAGACGGCCCGCCGAACGACATGCCGGACCCCGTTCCGGAGTTCGTCGCCGACCTCCTCGGAGCGATCACCGACTTCCTCGGCGGTGTCCTCGAGGCCGTCGGCGCGGCCGTCCGGAGCGTCACGCCCGGTAACGGGGTGGCCGTCCCGAACGGGATTTCCGGGTGACATTCGGCCGATACGTTCTGGCGAGATCCGGCGTATACTCCCGACTCAGGATATTATGGGCCGATATTCGACATCCGTATGTTTTAACCGAGCTGGGAAGTATCGACTCGTATGAACGGTCGCGCCGGCGTGACGGTCGCGGTCGTCGCGCTATTGCTCGTCGCCGCCGGCCCGGTCGCAGCGACCGGAACGGCCGCGACGACACCGACCCAGTCGGAGCCATTTACCCTCCAGCAGGACGGGATCGACGCCGACGAGGTCCGGATGGACGTCGCGATCCGGGCCGACGGCAGCGCCGAGTGGACCCTCGAGTTCTGGATCCGACTCGACGACAACGAGAACGAAGCAGCGTTCGAGTCGCTGCGCGAGGATATCCAAGACGACCCGGCGAACCACACGGCGCAGTTCGCCGAGCGGATGAACGGTACCGTCGCGACGGCAAGCGACGCGACCGGTCGGGAGATGGCGGCCACCGACTTCGCCGTCGAGACCGAGCGCCAGTCGTTCGCCCGCGAGTACGGCGTGGTCAGGTACACGTTCCGCTGGGACGGGTTCGCCGCGGTCGAAGGCGATCGACTGCGAGCCGGCGACGCCGTCGCGGGACTCTACCTCGACGACGGCACCCGGTTGCTGATCGAGTGGCCCGACGGCTACGAGCGGACGTCGGTCGCGCCCGACCCGGACGACGAGCGCGAGCGGGCCGTGATCTGGCGGGGCGACGACACCGACTTCGTCGACGACGAACCCGAGGTCGTCGTCACCGCGACGAACGGGGCGGCCGGCTCGAGTCCGCTGCTGATCGCGACCGGGGCGGTCGTCCTGCTCGGCCTCGGAGCCGCCGGCGTGTGGTGGTACCGGAACCGCGAGCCGACGGCGGATCGGCCCGGCGGCGACGGGACCCCTGCGGCCGGTTCCGAGAGCGAGTCCGCATCCGGGTCCGACGCCGAGCCTGCAGCCGGCCCGGACGCCGAGACGGCGTCGACCGGCGACTCGAGTCCAGCGGGCACGCCTGACCCGGCAAGCGACGCCGCGACCGCGGCCGCGGACACGGCCGAACAGGTCGATCCGGAACTGCTGAGCAACGAGGAACAGGTCCTCCGGCTGGTCAGGGAGCGGGGCGGCCGGATGAAACAACAGGCGGTCGTCGAGGAACTGGACTGGACCGACGCAAAGACCAGCAAGGTCGTCAGCGGGCTCCGCGAGGACGGGGAACTCGAGTCGTTCCGGCTCGGCCGCGAGAACGTCCTCTCGCTGCCCGAGGTCGACGACGGGATCGTGTCGGACTCGACGGGTGAGGACGAATGACTCGCGTCGGACCGACCGAGACGGTCGCGGATCGAAAACCGTCGAAATCGCCGGACGGGGCCGGATCGAAAACGGCGTTGAACGGCGTTAACCGTCGATGACCCCAAGTCCTCGGCCCGCCTGGTATCGAACGAGCGGCACCCACCACCAATGAACCGACCCACATCGATCACGCTCGTCGCGGTCATACTCGTCGCAGCGGTCGCGGTCCCACTGGCCGCGGCGACCGTCGCCCCGACCGGCGGCGCACAGGACGGCACCGACGGCGGCGCACAGGACGGCACCGACGGCGGCGCAGGCAACGACTCGGTCGCCCCCGGCGAACAGTTCGCCGCGGCCGTCGGCGTCCAGAACGCCGAACTCGAGGGCGACGTCTCGGAGCGGGCCTTCGGCGTGCGGCTCGCCGGCGCCGAGACGAACGAGACGAAAGCGGCCGTCATCGCGACGGAAGTCAACGAGAGTCGCCAGCGCATCGGCGAACTCGAGTCACGGCTCGCGACGCTGAACGAGTCCCGCGAGGCCGGCGAGATCAGCGAGGGCCGCTACCGGGCGGAGGTCGCGACGGCCGTCGCGGAGATGCGCGGGATCGAGCGCCGGGCCACGGCGGCCGAAGCCGCCGCAGCCGAGGTCCCCGACCGAGCGCTCGCCGACAACGGAGTCGACGCCGAGACGATCCGGACACTCCGGGACCGCGCGGGCGAACTCGGCGGCCCCGAGACGGCGGAGATCGCCCGCTCGATCGCCGGCGACGACGTCGGCCGCTCGACGGGCGAGGACCCGACTCCCGGCGGACCGAACGACGGAAACGGCGAGTCACGATCCGACGAGCGCGCGGGCGGTACCGGAACCGGCGGCGCGGCGAGCGAGGGGTGAGGCCGTTCGCGGTCACACGCCCATTTTTTAGGTCCGGTACGCCGGCGATATTTACCGTACGCTTCGCGATGCATCGGATCACGGGGGACACATCATCGCGGGCGAGTACGACGTCACGGTCGCGTTGACGGGTGAAGAGTTCCGCGGCGGCCTCGAGACGGCCACCACGATCGTTCGGCCGCTCGAGAGGCTGGGACGACGCGTCTGTCACACCGTCTCGACTGCGTCGCGGCGAGGGCAATCGACCGCGGGGAGCAGCCCACTGGCAGACGAGTCCGTTCGGACGGCATCCGTCGGGGAGATCGCAGAATCGCGCTCCGACGGCCCGTCGTGGCTCGGGGCTCGCTCACCGGCGTCGTGACCGATCGACGGCCAGTTCCGCTGCGGTCGTCCCGGCTCGAGTTCGGAGCCGCGGCTCGAGTCGTAGCGGATCGGTCTATCCGCGCAAATGGGCCCAAATCGGAGAAATTCGGCGGTACCAACTGTCCGGATTAAGTGGTCATCCGAGAAGGGGCAATTGCGATGAACGGGACGAAACGACTACCGCGCGGAACCGGACGCCGCGTCCCTCACCGGCGGCGTTCGAACGCGGACAACACGAATTCAAACCCATGACAGAACTCAATCGACGGACGTATCTCAAATCGGCAGGTATCGCAACGGCAGGATCGATCGGATTAGCGGGCTGTACCGGCGCGAGCGCGTCGACCGGGACGCTCGCAACGCAGGTCACGGACCAACCGGGAGACATCGCCGACTTCGAGTCGTGCATTGTCACGATCCAGGGGGTCTGGGTCAAACCGAGCGGCGACGACGCCGATAACGACGGCACGGAATCCACGGGCAACGAGACCGACGAGCAACGCGACGGGAACGAGACCGTCGAGGAACAGGAGGCAGACGACGTCGACGAAAGCGACGGCCGCGAATACTACGAGTTCGACGAGCCCCAGGAGGCCGACCTCGTGAAACTGCAAAACGGGAACACGCAGCTGGTCGACGAACGCGAACTCGACGCTCGGGAGTACGAGTTTCTCCAGCTCGACGTGACCGGCGTCGAGGGCGTCCTCGAGGACGGCGGGCAGGCCAAGGTCGGAACCCCCGGAGATGCGCCGCTGCAGTTCAAACACCGGTTCGAGATCCGCGAGGATCAGACGACGACCTTCTTGGGAGACTTCACGCCCGTTCGGCGAGGTCAGACCGACCGGTACCTCCTCCAGCCCGTCGCGAACGGGACGCAAGTCGAGTACGAAGACGCGACGCAGGACGACGAGTAGCACGGCGAGGCCGGCTATCGTCGCCACTGAACCGATTCACACACTGCTCGCGACGCTGTCGTGCGATCAGGTGTGCAATGACTGTCAGCGGCGACTATAGTTCCGCTATCGAAGTCGAACGACCGACGACGAGTTCTCCGCGGCTCGTCCGCGATTTTAAGTACGATACCGCGGCCAACGCGGCCATGATCGACGACGCGATCCGCGTACTCGCCGGCGACTGCACCGTCATCGCCGAGAACGGCGACCGCGACGAGTATCGAGGCCGAGTGACGACGATCGTCAAACCCGACAACACCGTGTTGGTCCATGACACCGACGGCTACCAGCCCGTCGCGTGGCTGACCCGCGCTGACAGCGTCTCGAGCGACCGGACCGGCGACTTCACCCTCGTCGCGAAGAAGGACACCCAGACGCTACGGATCGCCGCCCACGAGCAGGACGGGTTCGCACACTACCCTTCGTCGGCGGCCGGGACCCCCGTCGGCACGTGTCCCGACTGCGACGGGGCCTTGGTGCGCTCGAGCGGCGTCCACTGCGTCGGCTGTGGCGACGAGTACGGCGTGCCGGCCGACGCGACGGTCCGGGGGGACCAATGTGACTGCGACTGTGGCCTCCCCAAGATGCGTGTCGAGCGCGGACTGGCCTTTACCGTCTGTCTCGATCGGGGCTGTGAATCGCTCGACGCGGCGGTCAAACAGGCCTTCGACCGCGAGTGGGACTGTCCCGAACCGGACTGCGACGGCGATCTCCGGATCCTCCGGCGCGGCGGACTCATCGCCGGCTGCGAACACTATCCGGACTGTGAGGTCGGCTTCGCCGTCCCCGCCGGCGTGGTCGACGGCGAGTGCGGCTGTGGCCTGCCGACGTTCGAAACCGCCAGCGGGGTCCGCTGCCTCGACGCGACCTGTGATCGGGCGCTCGAGGGGCCGCTCGAGAGCGACGCCGCTGCTGACGACTGACCGATCACCGCTCTCGCCAACACCCGACCACACCCCCCACGAGAGCACTCCGACCAGCCGCCGCTGCGGGGTGGGACTGAAAGGGGCTTCCGGGCTCGGCGAACCCGGGCGACGTAAGCACCGCAAGGAACGAGCGGAGCGAGTGACTGAGGCGCGCAGCGAGTCCTGGGAGCCGAGCCCGGAAGGGGCTTTCGAGGTGTTCGAAGCGATATCGCCACCGAACTCCATCGTGGACCCGAAATCACTGATCGTCGACTACGCGATAGGAACGACTACGAAGCGGAATCGATCCGCAGCCACTTAGTGCCGGCCGGCAAACACCCGGCCATGACACTCGAGGGGCGGTTCGACGCGGCCGACGGCGTCGTCCGGGTCGGCGGCGACGCGCGCCAGCGGTATCACGATTCGCGGGGGTACGGCTACCCGCTCTCCGGCAACGAGATCGCGCTCGCGCCGGTCGAGGCGGCCCACTTGCTCTACCGGGGCGACCTCGAGGCGATCGTCGACGCCGACAGCGGCGAGCGGCTGGGCTTTCGGGAGTTCATCTCGCGGGAGCCCGGCGACGACTTCGGCGTGCGGTTTCTCGTCTACGCGGACCTGCGCTCGCGGGGCTTCTATCTCTCGCCGGCGGCGGAGCCGTGGGTGGCCGACCCGCCCGGCGGCGCGGCCGACTTCGCGGTCTTCCCGCGGGGGAAAGGCCCCGGCGACGGCGAGATTGCCTACGCCCTGCGGATCGTCGGCGAGCGGACGGACGTTCCCGCCGCCGAACTCCGGCCGGGCGTGCTGGCGGTCGTCGACGAGGAAAGCGAGATTACCTACTTCGAGGTCGATCGGCGCGACCCCACCGGCACGTCGGGGTCCGACGCCGACCTGCCCGACGGCTGCGAGGCCGACCTGCTGGCCGACCGAGTCGTCGTCTGGGAGCCGCCCCTGTCGCTGTACGAGCGGACGTTCTACGGCCAGCCCCTCGAGGGTCGGGAGTACGACGAGCCGACGCTGCAGTGTTCGCTGCTCGAGGCGGCCTATCTCGCCGAACGGGGGGCGATCGACCTCGAGCCGGCGACGGTTCGCGAGCGGGGCCGCGAGGTCGAAGGCGAGCGGTTCGATCGGCGGCTACGGGTCTACGCGGCCCTGCGAGAGCGCGGCGTCGTGCCGAAGACGGGCTACAAGTTCGGCGCGGACTTTCGGACCTACGCCGACGTGGAGTCCGTCGAGAACCTGGGCCACTCCGAACTGCTGGTGCGGGTGCATCCGGCCGGCTACGTCTTCGAACCGCGGGATCTGGCGCTTGACGTGCGGCTGGCACATGGCGTCCGGAAGACGATGGTGTTCGCGCTAGTGGGCGAGGGGTCCACTGGCGGCGACGGGATCGAGTGGTGGTCACTCGAGCGATTGACACCCTAACTATAGTAGTCGCTGAAAGTCATTGCACACCTGATCGCATGACAGCGTTGCGATCAGTGTGTAAATCGTTTCAACGGCTACTATAGCTGGCCTACGATCACGAAGACGAGCGTTCTACTGGCGCGAAGACGAAACGACGAGCGTGCTGCTCAAACTGGCAACACGGAGTAGCCACGCCCTCCCCAGCCGATTCGTTCGCTGCGCTCACTCATCCCTCGCGCAGCGTCGTCGGCCACCCTCACGAAGTTCGGCCGGCCGACAGCGCGCGCCACCGCAGCAGACGAAGGCTGCGCGCTACGCGAACCGCTCGAGGAACGCGTTCCCGAGGACGGCCTCCGTCCCGGCCAGCCCGACCGAACAGAACAGCGTGAGGTCGTCAGCGCGCTGGCGGCCGAGATCGGGGTCCTCGAGGACGGCGGCGAGTTCGACCATCCGGTCGCGGTCCGCGCCCGAGGCGATGTAGGGGCGGTCGTAGGCGTCGACCTGCGGGAGCGAGTCGGTCGCGATCGCGTCGGCGCGGTCGACGACCTCGAGGGGGAGCTCGTGGGCGCCTTCGAACCGCGGGCCGATCGTGGTGACGTGGGTGCCGGCCTCGAGCCAGTCAGGATCGAACACGGGCGCCTCGCTGTTTGTCGCACAGACGAGCGCGTCGGCCTCGCGGACGACCGGCTCGGGATCGTCGGCCGCGCGAATCGGCGGTTCGACCTCACCCTCGAGGGTGTCGGCGAAGGACGCGCGGCTCTCGGGGGTCGGGCTGTAGACCGCGACCGCATCGAAGTCCCGGGCCGCACACGCCGCGCCGACCTGCGCTCGCGCCTGGAACCCCGTCCCCAGGACTCCGAGCGTCTCGCTGTCCCCGGGAGCGAGCGCGTCGATCGCGACGCCGCCGATGCCGCCGGTTCGGAGCCCGCCGACGGCGTGGCCCGCGATGAGCCCCTCGAACGCGCCGGTCGCGGCGTCGAAGACCGCCACCAGTTCCGTGTGATCGTCGCCAGTGCCGTGAGTCTCGTAGACTCGAAAGCCGGCGGCGTTCGTCGGCCCGGTCGCGGCGCCCGCGGTAAAGACGAGATCGCCCTCGCCGGCCGGGACCCGCCAGCGCGGCGGGGCCTCGAGCGTGCCCGCGGCCCGTTCGGCGAAGGCGTCGCGCATGGCGTCGACGACCTGTGCGTAGTCGAACTGCGAGTACACGTCGCCGTCGGTGAGGACCGGGAAATCGGTCATGGATACTCCGTCGGACGGCGCTTGCATAACAGTTCTCCAGCGCGGCGCGTCCACGGAAGATTTCGGCGGCTGCGAAGCCGAAGGCTTTTGCGCGGTGGCGCGCCAAAACGCAGGTGATGACCGGAGACGACCCACTTGAGGAGTCCGAGTCAGGGGAACCGACGACTGCGGAGCCCCGCACCGACGGCGGCGCTGCAGGTGCCGACGACGTGGCGCTGGACCCCTGGGGATCCTCGAGCGTCTCCGACTACCGCAAGCTGTTCGAGGAGTTCGGCATCGAGGAGTTCGACGAGATCCTCGCGGACGTCCCGAACCCGCATTACCTGATGCGACGGGGCGTCATCTTCGGCCACCGGGACTACCGCCCGGTCGCCGAGGCGCTGCAGAACGACGAGCCGGCGGCGGTCCTCTCGGGCTTTATGCCCACCGGCGATCCCCACATCGGCCACAAGCTGGTCTTCGACGAGATCATCTGGCACCAACAGCAGGGAGCCGACGCCTACGCGCTGATCGCCGACCTCGAGGCCAATTCGGCCCGCGGGATGTCCTGGGAAGAGATCGACGACCACGCCCGCGATTACCTGCTCTCCCTGCTCGCGCTGGGCTTCGATCCCGAGGAGGGCGAACTCTATCGCCAGTCGACCAACCGCGAGCTACAGGACCTGGCGTTCGAACTCGGCGCCGACGCCAACTTCTCGGAGTTCCAGGCGATCTACGGCTTCGACGGCGAGACCGACGTCTCGCACATGCAGTCGGTCGTCACCCAGATGGCCGACATCCTCTACCCGCAACTCGAGGAGCCCAAGCCGACCGTGATCCCGGTCGGCCCGGATCAGGACCCCCACGTCCGGCTGGCGCGGGATCTGGCCGAGCGGATGCGCTTCTTCAAGGTCTCTGAGGCCTACGCCAGCTTCGAACTCGAGGACGAGGAGCGCGCCCTCGTCGCCGACTTCTACGAGCGGCTCGAGCCCGCCGAGTTCGACGACGACCAACTGCGGTGTGTCCACGTCGCCGAGGCGATCGAAGAGACGCCGCTGTCGGAACTCGCGGTCGACGCCGACACGCTGAGCTCGGTCCTGACGAAGCTCGAGGAGGCCGGCATGGAGCCGATCCGGCCCCGCACCCGCTTTTTCGACCGGCGGGCGACCGACGAGGCATTCGACGCCCTGATCGACGCCGTCGAGGGCGAAAAACGGGTCTACGAGAACCACGTCGACGCCTTCGACCTCGACCGCGCCGCGGCCGAGGAACTCGCCCGCGAGGTCGAGGTCGCAAACGGCGGCTACGGCTTCCAGCCGCCGTCCTCGATCTACCACCGCTTTATGACCGGGCTGACCGGCGGCAAGATGTCCTCGTCGATCCCCGCCTCCCACATCTCCCTGCTGGACGACCCCGAGGACGGCTACGACAAGGTCAAGGCTGCGACCACCGGCGGCCGCGAGACCGCCGAAGAACAGCGCGAGAAAGGCGGGAAAGCCGACGAGTGCCCCGTCTACGAACTCTATGCCTACCTGCTGTCCGGCGACGACGACGAGTTCGCCAAGCGCGTCTACGACGAGTGCGTCGGCGGCGAACGCCTCTGTGGCGACTGCAAGGAACAGGCGGCCCAGCTGATGCGGGAGTTCCTCGAGGACCACCAAGAGAAACGCGAGGAGGTCGCGGACCTGCTCGAGGACGCCGACATCGAACTCGAGTCGCCGCGGCGGCGGCGGCGGTAACGCCACGACGGGACTCTCGAGCGTCGGTCAGGGGGCGAGAACTGCGCGTCGCCCGTCGCTTCCGGGCCGGCGACCGTCGTCCGCTCCGGCCGGTCGGATCGCGTCTTCGTTTTCCGCGTCTGACGAGGATATATGTGCCCGTTCGTGGAACCCGGAGCCACCGATGGCCCTGGCCCTCCCAACCCCCGACGATCCGCCGGTCGCCGCCGACGTCCTCGGCTCGTTCGGCGTCACGCCGGCCGACGTGACCGCGGCCGCGTCGAGCGACGACTCCCTCAAGGCGGCGCTGGCCGACGCGCTCGCGACCGACCGCGACCGGACGGCGGTGCTTCGCCGAACGATCGCCCGGAGCGACCGCGGGATCACCTGTGCCGCTCGCTACCGGACGGCCGCGCTCGAGCGGGCGCTGACCGACGTCTTCGAGTCGGTTGGGTGGTCGCTGGCGGTCGAAAGCGCCGGCGACGGACTGGCACTCACCGCCACCGATCCGCGCGGTCGGAGCCGCGAGACGACCGTGACCTACCCCGAGACGCCGCTGGGGACCGACAACCTGCCGGCCGTCCTGTGGGCGATCACCGAGGACCTCTTCGCGGGGACCGACGCGCGGTTCGTCCTGCTCTCCGCGGGCGTCGACCGCTGGCGGGCCGCGCTGGTCGACGAATCCGCCCTCGAGCGCCTCCGGGAGTCGTACGGGCCGCGGATCGACGCGTTCGATCGCCCGCTACTCCCCGAACGCGGGCTCGGAGCGTACGTGCCCGCGACCAGCGCCGGTGCGACCCGCGGCAGCGACGACGGCCCGTGGCCGCCGTGGGCGCTCGAGCGACGCGAACATCGCACCGAACCGCCGACGGGGAGCGTCGACGCGCTCATCGAGGAGGCAGAGCCCGCGACGGGCGCGGCGTCGACGGCCGGCTCGAGCGACGGAGAGACGGCGCAGGCGTCGTCGGTCGACGGGTTCGAACTCCGGGGGACGCCGTCGGTCTCGCGACAGCGCGGCGAGGCCGACGCGCGGGCCGACGCGGGCGACGCTGGGGCCGGAGAGGCCGGTCGCTCGAGCGCGGCTGCCGACCCGCGGACCGGCGATCGATCGACGACCGACGACGGGCCCGAGACGGATCCGGACGGGTTCGGGACGCTTTCGGGGACCAGCGAGCGGACGCGGATCGACGACGACGCGTTCGGAACCGGGATCGACGATCAGTCGGAACCCGATCGCTACCGCGCGCTCGGCGCGGCGCTCGACGCGGGCGGGGACGTCTCGGTCCGGGGGCTGCTCGAGGACGACGACTTCCTCCCCGAGTTGCCGGCCGCCGACCCCGACGCGGTCCGCATCGAGTACGCCGACGGCTGCGATCCGGTCGACCCGCCCGAGGCGGCGGCCGTCGCCGAAGAAGACGGCTTCGAGTGGGTCGACGCCGGCGACCTCGAAACGACGCGACTGGCCGGCGAGTAGCGACGGCAGTGTGGTGAGCAGTATCACAACGTTTTTGGCCCGGTCGCGAGTGCCACCGTGTATGGCACCCGAATCCCACGAGACCGGTGTCGGCGATCAGTTACGGCGACCGCGATCGGGATTCGGTTTCTTCTTCGCCCGGTGACGCCGGGCCGGTGGACCCGCGGGCGTTCACACCGGACGCCCGCGGCGAAACCGACCGTTCGCGACGCCGGCGGGACGCCTTCCCGCACGGTATCGGAACCGCTAACTGACCGACACGCAGCCATTCAACCAAGCGAATGCAACTTCCATCACAACAGGTCGCGGTCCTCGAGGCCGCGAACGCGGACGAGGCAACGTCCGTCGACGCCCTCGCCGCGGCGACCGACCTTCCCCCCGAGACCGTCACGGGGGCCGTCTTCGAACTCGAGGACGAGGGACTGGTCGCCGTCAGCGAGCGAGTCGACGAAACGGTCGCGCCGACCGACGAGGGACGCGACTACGTCGAGAACGGACTCCCCGAAGTGCGGCTGTACGAGGCCGCCCTCGAGGCCGGCGCCGACGCCAACCCCGTCTCGATGGGGCAGGTCATCGGCCGATCGGGGCTCGAGGGCGACGCGGTCGACATCGCGCTCTCGAACTACGCCCGGAAGGGGTACGGCGGCATCGACAGCGGTGAGATCACCGCCGATCCCGACGCGGACCCGGAGGCCGACGCCGAAGCGAATGCGCTGGCGTCCCTGGCCGAGGCCGGCGAGACGCCGCTCGACGGCGTCGACGCCGACGCCGATACCATCGACCAACTCGAGCGCCGCGGGCTGGTCGATCGCCGCGAGTCGACGGTCCGCGAGGTCACGCTGACGGAACGGGCCGTCACGGAACTGATGGCCGGCATCGAGACGAGCGAGACGGTGGGCGAGGTCACGCCCGAACTCCTGACGAGCGGCGAGTGGGAAGACGTCGAGTTCGCCGACTACAACGTCGAGGCCGACGCCGAGCGCTTCGACGGCGGCAAGGTCCACATCCTGCGCCAGACCGCCGAGCGGGTCAAGGACACCCTCGTCGGGATGGGCTTTCAGGAGATGGACGGTCCCCACGTCGACGCGGACTTCTGGATCAACGACTGCCTGTTCATGCCCCAGGACCACCCCGCGCGGACCCACTGGGACCGGTTCGCCCTCGAGAATCCGACCCACATCGAGGACCTCCCCGAAGACCTCGTCGACCGCGTCGAGCGCGCCCACAAGGAAGGCGTCGGCCCGGACGGCGAGGGCTATCACTCGCCGTGGGACGAGGACTTCGCCCGCGCGCTGGCCCTGCGGGGCCACACCACCTCGCTGTCGACCCGGTATCTCTCCGGCGAAGAGATCGGCGATCTCGAGCCGCCCCAGCGCTACTTCAGCGTCGAGAAGGTCTACCGCAACGACACGCTCGACCCGACCCATCTCCTCGAGTTCTTCCAGATCGAGGGCTGGGTGATGGCCGAGGACCTCTCCGTTCGCGATCTGATGGGGACCTTCGAGGAGTTCTACTCCCAGTTCGGAATCGAGGACATCCAGTTCAAACCCCACTACAACCCCTACACGGAGCCCAGCTTCGAGCTGTTCGGCACCCATCCGACGACGGGCGAACTCGTCGAGATCGGCAACTCGGGGATCTTCCGGGAGGAGATGCTCGAGCCGCTGGGCGTCGAGTGCGACGTGATGGCGTGGGGACTCGCCTTAGAGCGACTGCTCATGCTGATGTACGGCTTCGAGGACATCCGGGACATCCACGGGACGCTGTGTGACCTGGAACTGCTGCGCGAGACGGAGGTGACCTACTGATGCCCACGGTCGATATCGACCCCGACGAACTGCGCGAACTGACCGGCAGCGAGGAGAAAGGCGACGACGAGCTGAAAGACGACCTGTTCGGACTGGGCCTCGAGTTCGAGGGCCGGACCGAGGACGGCGCGTTCGAACTCGAGTTCGCGCCCGACCGGCTCGACCGGCTCTCCGTCGAGGGCGTTGCCCGCTCGCTGCGGTACCAGTACGGCGACGCGCGGGGCATCCACGTCCCGTCGCCGAACTCGCCCGACTGGACGATCGAGGTCGACGAGTCGGTGCCGGACGAGCGGCCCTACGTCACGGGCGCGGTGATCCGCGACGTCGATCTCGACGACGAGGCCCTCGAGTCCCTCATCCAACTGCAGGAGAAGCTCCACGCGACGATGGGCCGCAAGCGCGCGAAGGGCGCGATCGGCATTCACGACCTGACGATGCTCAAGGGTCGCGATGCGCTACGCGCATCGGAAAATGCGAGCGGCGATGAGCCGCGAGCGAGCCCCGCGACCGGAGGGACCCCGACGATCGAGTACGTCGGGCTCGAGCCCGAGGCGGACCGGTTCGTCCCCCTCGATTCGGACGCCGAGATGACGCCCGCGGACGTCCTCGAGGACCACCAGACGGGCCAGACCTACGCCGACCTCGTCAGCGAGTACGAGCGGTATCCGGCGATCTACGACGACATCGGGCTGTTCTCGTTCCCGCCGGTGATCAACGGTCGCCGCACCGAGGTGTCGACGGACTCCCGTGATCTGTTCGTCGAGATGACGGGTACCGACCAGTGGACGATCGACAAGATGCTGAACATCGTCTGCTACGCGCTGTCGGCCCGCGGAGCCACGATCGAGGAGGTGACGGTGGAGTACCCCGATCACGAGATCGTCCGGCCCGACTTCTCGACGAAGACGAAGACGGTCGCCCACGACCGCATCGAGACGATCCTCGGCATCGGGCTCGATCCCGAGGAGGTTATCGACCTCGCGGAGCGGTCCGGGCTCGAGGCCGAACGTGAGGAGAACGACGATGGCGAACTCGTCTACGAGGTGACGATCCCGCCCTACCGCGTCGACGTCCTTCACCCGCTGGACGTCATCGACGACCTCGGGCGGGCCTACGGCTTCAACGACCTCGAGCCCCGCTACCCCGACGTGGGGACCGTCGGCGGCCGTCACGAGCGCTCCCGGCTCGAGGACGCCGCGCGGAACCAGCTCGTCGGGCTGGGCTTCGAGGACCTGCTGAACTTCCACATGATCAGCGAGGAAGAGAACTACGACCGGCTCGACGTGTCGCCAGGAGACGGCGTCTACGGGGCCGGAGAGCCCGCGACGATCAAAGAGCCCTACAGCGAGGACTTCACCATGCTTCGAACCTGGGTCACGCCCTCGCTGTTGATGGTGCTGGAACGAAACACCCACCGCGCGTACCCCCAGAACCTCGCGGAGATCGGCTTCGCGGCCGACGTCGACGAGAGCGAAAATACGGGCGTCGCGGAAGGCCGTCGCGTCGGAGCCGTCCTCGCCCACCACGAGGCCGGGTACGAGGACGCCAAGGCCCGACTCCAGGCGCTGACCCGGAACTTCGGCGTCGATCTCGAGACGCCGCCGACCGACCACCCGACCTTCATTTCGGGTCGAACCGCGGCGGTCGTCATCGACGGCGAGGAAGTCGGCGTGATCGGCGAGGTCCACCCGAAGGTACTCGTCGAACACGACCTCGAGGTGCCGGTCTCGGCGTTCGAGTTCGACCTCGAGGCGTTGCGCTGAGGAGTACGGTTTTTCTCGAGTGTAACGGCGTTCTGCGGTAGCGGCCCAGCGGTTGTACCGCGAGCGAGTGAAATGAGCGAGCAGCTCTTTTTGGTCCAGATTTTTGCGCCCAGCGCGGGACCAAAGGTCCCGCGAGCCGTGCGAACGGGCACGGAGTGCCCGTGAGCAGAGAGTGGTTCGCTCGCGGAGCGAGCGAATTCCGAGGCGTAAAAAGGTGGGTCTTAGAACTCGTGTTCGACGTCGTCCTCGTTGGCTTTCTGGATGATGATCTTGCCGTCCCGAACTCGGACGAAGACTTCGTCACCGATATCCATGCCCGCGACCTCGAGTTCGTCCTCGTGGAGGTTCAGATGGACGTTGTGATAGTTGCCGTCTTCGTCTTTCGCACCGCTTGGACTCAGCTTCTTTTTCCGTACCATCGCGGGATTCTATCCCGAACTTCGCCGTAGGATATACTTAAGTGTTTTCGACGCCTCGGAGCGTGACCGAGGCGGGCGGAGCCACGCGGTGACGGGAGCTGTCGACGCGGAAACTGCGGAAATGTGGCGGCCGCTGTTCACTTAAAGATACCGACGCAGTCGGTCGATTTGCGGGGATATCTTTATGTCTGATCGTGTGCTGGACTGACACGGAGGCGAAAATCATGGTACGCGAAGACGGGAAACGAAACTTTGCACTGCGCGAATCGGGCGGTGACGAGTCGAGCGTCTTCTCAGGGAACACCCCCCGGCAGGCGGCGCTCAAGGCGGCCCGGCGACTCGAGCCCGGTTCGAGCGAGGAGTCGGCCGAGCGGGTCGAACTCAGATTACGGGAGAAAGGCACCGACAAGGTCCACATCTACGACGGCTGGGCGTGGGAGGAGACGGCACCGGACGACAAACCCGACTGGATGCCCGACGAGATCACGGAAGCGAACGTCTCGAAGAAGGGAATCGAACACTTAGACGAGTAAGTCGCCGCCTCGGTCGTTTTCTCGGCGGGAACGATCGCCCAGCGGTGCAGTCGTGAGAGCCCGTCATCGGCGTCGTCCGCGAGCGATCGGCTCCGGTCGCTCGCATCTGGGAGCTGACGAACGACCGTGGAGCCGCCGGAACTATAGTAGCCGCTGAACGTCATTGCACACCTGATCGCACGGCAGCGTTACGATCAGTGTGTCAATCGTTTCAACGGCTACTATAATTCCGTGTTTCGGAAAGACTCGCGGAGAGAGTGCATTCGTTGGAAGCAGATACGGCATAAGTAGAGTTATACGGGCGGTCACGCTTCGCTCGAGCAGAGCATGTGGATGAGCGTCGATAGCTTCGCCGTATCGTGCAGTATAGAGGGGGAGATACGGAAGCTATTGGAGACGTTTGCCCCCCAACGGGCGCTAACTGCATTCAGATCGAAAGAACCAGCCATGGTCGTGCCGGGAGGTGAGCAGTCGTGGTCGAGATGACCAAGTGGCGGACGTTGGCGTTGGCGACGATCGGGTTCAACTTCTCCTTTCTCATCTGGTTTTCCTTCGCGCCGTTTACCGGGCCGATGGCCGAGGAGTTCGGCCTCTCGATGGCCGAGATCGGGATTCTGGCGAGCGCGGCCATCTGGCTCGCGCCGTTCGGCCGGATCCTGACGGGCTGGCTCTCCGATCGCTGGGGCGCACCGACGGTGTTCGCCATCGTGTTGGCCTACGTCGGCGTGTTCTCGATGGCATCCGCGTTCGCCGAGTCCTACGGCGTGTTCTTCGTCACACGGCTGATCGTCGCGACGGCGGGGATCACCTTCGTGATCGGGATCCAGCACGTCTCCGAGTGGTTCGACGATGAAAATCTGGGGACCGCCGAGGGGATCTACGCGGGCGTCGGAAACGCCGGTGCCGCCGGCGGTGCGTTGCTCCTCCCGCGCGTGTTCGGCGAGGGCTGGAGCGGCCCCCTCTTCGAGAGCAACTGGCGGGCCGCCTTCTTCTACACCGGGATCGTCTCGATCCTGCTGGCGATCGTCTACTACACGATCGGCGAGGCCGCCAAGTCCGAGCAGCGCCGGCAGGCGACCGCCAAGAGCGCGACGCTGAAACAGTGGCTCCACACCGCCACCCGCTACGGAACCGTCGTCCTCGCGCTGGCGTACGTGATGAGCTTCGGCCTCGAGCTGTCGATGAACGGCTGGCTGGCGACCTACTACCGCGAGGGGTTCGACACGGACAACCTCGTCCTCGCGAGTACGTTCGCGGCGACGTTCTCGGTCGCGGCCGGGCTGTTGCGGCCCTTCGGCGGCTACGTCAGCGACCTGCTCGCGCGCAAGGAAAAGAATATTCTCCCGGTGTTCACCGGCCGGTACCGCGAGCAGTGGACGTTCGTCTCGCTGTGGTTCATCGTGTTGGCGATGATCGGGATGACCCTAGCGGGGCTGTCCGGGCAGGTCATGCTCGCGGTCGCCGCCGGCTTCGTCGTCGGGATGGGCTGTGCGTTCGCCGAGGGCGCGATCTTCGCGCAGGTCCCGGCCATGTTTCCGAACAGTTCCGGGAGCGTCGCCGGCGTCGTCGGCGGTGTCGGGACGGTCGGCGGGATCGTCTACCCGCTGGTCTACGCCGCGCCGGTGATGCCGGACCTCCACACCGGCTACGCCGTCGTCGCGGCCACGATGCTCCCCATCGTCCTGCTGTGTGCATGGGTCTTCCAGCCCCACGTCGCCGAGCGGGCGACCGAGGACGGCTTCGTCGCCTCGAGCGGCGGGCGTACCGTTGCGGGCGAACCGTCCGACGACTGACCTACGGTCGACGAGCCACTGGCCGCGGTCCGCTCTCGAACCGTCGACGAACCCGACGGTCTTTTGACCCGTAGCCCGCTATCGGCTGGTAATGGCTGCAGTTACGCTGGGACCCGAGGGGACCTACTCACACCGGGCGACGACGGCGGTCGCCGACGACGGCGAGATCGACTTCCGTCAGTCGGTGACGGCGATCGTCGACGCCGTCGACGGCGGCGAGTACGACCGCGGCGTCATCCCGATCGAGAACAGCATCGAGGGCTCGGTCACCGAGAGCCTCGACGCCCTCGCGGAGTACGACGTCGCCGTCGTCCGCGAGATCGTCACGCCGATCAGACACGCCCTGCTGGCGCAAGGGCCCGAGTTCGACACCGTCGCGAGCCACTCGCAGGCGCTCGCGCAGTGTCGCTCCTACCTCGAGCGCGAGTACCCCGACGCGACGCTCGAGGCCGTCGCGAGTACGGCCCAGGGGGTCGAGTTCGCCCGCGACGATCCGTCGGTCGCGGGGATCGGTCACCCGGCCAACGCCGAGGACGGCGTCGATCTCGAGGTGCTTGCCGAGGACATTCAGGATCAGGACTCGAACGCGACGCGCTTTTTCGCGATCGCGCCTGCCGCGGAGCGCTCGACCGGCGGCGGGAAGACCTCCCTCGTGGTCTACCCCAACGCCAACTACCCCGGCCTGCTGCTCGAGTTGCTCGAGCCGTTCGCGGACCGTGATATCAACCTGACCCGCGTCGAGTCGCGGCCGAGCGGCCAGCGGCTCGGCGACTACGTCTTCCACGTCGACTTCGAGGCCGGCCTCTACGAGTCCCGGACGGGGGCGGCGATCGACGACCTCGAGGACCTGGCCGAGAAGGGGTGGGTCAAACGGCTCGGCTCCTACGACACGGAACACGTCGTCGAGTAACCGACGGCGCACAACGGCCGGAGAGCCGCCTCAATCGGTCGCCGGTCGCGGGGTCGGAGCCCGGCCACGACCGGAAGCGATCGGCAGACGCGAGCGTGTCGGACCGGAAACCGTTTTCCGCGGTCCGCCGTATCGGGGGTATGGCACTCGAGACAGGCGACGACGCCCCGACCGTAACGGCACCGAATCAGGACGGCGAGGACGTCACCCTCTCGTTCGAATCGCCGACGGTCCTGTATTTCTATCCGAAAGACGATACCCCCGGCTGTACGGTCGAAGCGAATCAGTTCCAGCGCGAACTCGAGACCTACCGCGACGCCGGCGTCGACGTCTACGGCGTCTCGATCGACGACGTCGACTCCCACCGCGCGTTCTGCGATTCGGAGGGGCTGGAGTTCGATCTCCTCGCGGACCCCGACGCGGAGATCGCTGACGCCTTCGACGTCGAGTTGCGCGACAGCGGCGTGACGACGCGGACGACGTTCCTGCTCGCCGACGGCGACGTGCAGGCCGTCTACGACGGCGTCGATCCCGACGGCCACGCCCGTGAGGTCCTCCTCGACGCGCTCGAGGACGGTCTGGTGACGCTGCCGGAGTGACGGCGCCGTCTGTCGACGCGTCGCGGGCAGATTTTATCCCCGTCGGAGTTCTAGGAACACGTATGCGACGCAATCCGTTCGACGAGATCGAGGAGATGCTCGACCGCGTGAGCAGTCAGGTCGAGGAGGGGATGACCGCCGGCGGCCTCCAGGTCCCCGGCTCGGTGCCGGTCGACGTCGCCGACACCGGCGAGGAGTTCGTCGTCACGGCCGACCTGCCCGGCTACGAGACCGACGACATCGAGCTGACGCTCGCGGACGGAACGTTGCGCCTCGAGGCCGCTCGAACCGACGAGGGCGAGGACGCCGGGAGCCGGTACATCCGCCGCGAGCGGACCGAGACCACCGCGAGTCGTCGGATCCGCCTGCCGGAGCCGGTCGACGAGGAGGGAGTCGCGGCCGGCTTCGAGAACGGCGTGCTGACGGTCCACCTCCCGAAGGTGTCGGACGGCGAGGACTCGAAGCGAATCGACATCGAGTAGCCGGCGCCGGATCCCTCTGCGACGCCCGTTTTTTCGGTCGTGGGTTCGAGGTCGACGAGCGACGCGAACGGAGCGACGGCGTCCGCGCGGTCGCTGCGGCCCGCAACGAGATCGATCGTTTTCGGACAGTTATTATGTCTCGGTGACAACAGCTCGGCCATGGTCCAAGTGTTCGCACTCGTCATCGCCGGGATCTTTCTCCTGTTCGGCGGTGTCACGTTGTCTCGAGCCGGCGAACTCGACGAGCGAAGCGAAACGATCGGCGAACTCGCGTCGGCGAGCGACGAGCGGGTCGAGCCGGGCGGCGAAGCGACGATCAGCGGACCGGTCCACGTCCTCGAGCCGGCGTCGCCGGCGCGGACCGGCCCCGAACCGAACGGGGGCGATTCGGCCGCCCTCTGGGCGTGGCGGGTCCGCCGGAAGGAGAACACGGGGAACGGCAGTCGGTGGCGGACCGCCGAGTCCGAACTGGCGGTCGGCGAGTTCGCCGTCGATCAGGGCTGGGACCGCGTCCGCGTGGACGCGACGACGCTGGCGACCGACGCGGCCGGCGACCCCTTCGACTCGCCGGGGCTGTTTCTGGGCGATCCCGAGACGGAGTCCTATCTCGGCGACCTCGATCCGGTCAATCGCTTCCTCGAGCGGACCGGGCTGGCGAGCGAGGACGGCGTCGTCAGCGACCTCGAGTTCAACGTCAGCGTCGGCGGAAAGACCACCATGCCCGACAAGTATCAGGCCACCGTCGTCCGTGACGGCGACGAACTGGTCGCCCGGGGCGAACTGATCGAGACGGCCGACGGCTACGCCCTCCGCGGAACCGACGAGACGCCGCTCGCGATCGCGACCGGAAGCCTCGAGGACCAGCGCGAACAGGTGCGTTCGTCGGTTCGGCTCCGTCGGGCGGCCGGCGGGGTTTTCGTCGGCGTCGGCCTGCTCGTCGCGGTTCTCGCCGTCCTCTGACTTCGGGCCGGCGCTAGTACCACGCCCCGCCCGACGAGACGTTGATGTCCTGGCCCGT
Source organism: Natrinema mahii (assembly GCA_000690595.2). Taxonomy (GTDB): domain Archaea; phylum Halobacteriota; class Halobacteria; order Halobacteriales; family Natrialbaceae; genus Natrinema; species Natrinema mahii. The sequence continues at coordinate 35,455 of JHUT02000004.1, forward strand.
GACGTGGCGCGACGCCGCGCTCGCGAGGTGGACGGCCATGTCGGCGACCTCCTCCGGCGGGACCAGGTCGTCGATCATGAGGCTCTCGCGGACCTCGCCTTCGACCGCTTCGACGGGAACGCCCGCCTCCTCGGCCTGTCGCTCGAAGACGCCCCGAATGCGCTCGCCCTCGACCGGACCGGGACAGATCGCGTTGACCGTCACACCGTCATCGCCGAACTCGGCCGCCAACGCGCGGGTCACGCCGATCAGCCCCATCTTCGAGGCGGCGTAGGGCCCCCGGTTGGCGTATGGTCGCTTGCCGCCGATCGAAGAGATGTTGATGACGCTGCCTCGCTCGGACTCGCGCAGGTGCGGGGCCGCTTCCCGCGTGACCCGGGCCACGCCGACGACGTTGACGTCTAAGGTCTCGAGCCACTCGTCGTCGGTCGTCGCCTCGAGCGGCGCGGTGGGGCCGGCGATCCCGGCGTTGTTCACGAGACAGTCCAGCCCGCCGAAGGTCTCGATCGTCTCGTCGATGGCGGCTGCGACCGAGTCGGGATCGGTCACGTCCGTCTCGACCGCCAGCGTCCGCTCGGGGGCGTCGATCAGGTCTTCGGTCTCGTAGATCCCGTCGCTTCTGGCCGCGAGGACGACGTTCGCGCCCTCGTCGGCGAACGCGACGGCGATTTCTCGGCCCAATCCCTGACTCGCGCCCGTGACGAATACTGTGGAATCTGCTACCATGCCTCGAGATGGCGTGAGACGGGACCAAAATTCCTCGGCTACCGGAACCGCCGACGCCACCGATATCCGGGCACCGCTGGCGAGCGAGCGCTACCGCTCGAGGTGGCGCTCGATCGAGTCGACGGCCCGATCGACGGCCGCGAGGAGATCCGGAGGGCGGTCACCACCCCGTTTCGGTGGCTCGAGGGGGAGTTCGACGGGATGGTACGCGAACCGGTCGACCGCCCGCGACGCGATCCGGCCGACGAACTCGGCGTTCTTTCGCTTCGCGGAGACGCCACCGGAGGCGAGGTCGTAGTACTCGGTAAAGCAATGACAGACGGTGATCGCGTCGAACGAATCGAGCAGGCCCGCCTCGAGGTGGCGAAAGAGCTTCGCGGCGTTGTCGGCGGGGTCGGCCCGCCGCCACTCGAGTTCGAGCAGGACCAGCCGGTCATCGCCGATCCCCGCGACGTCGACGGGGGTGCCGGCCAGCCGGTGTTCGACCTGCCACTCGAGGGTGGGATGCCGGGCGGCGAGGGCGTCCCGGAGCCGGTCCTGCGTTTCGCGTGCGAGTTCGCCCACGAGCTGGAGCTGGCCGCGGGGCGTGGTAAACGTTGCTCTCGACGCCCGGTCGAACGGGCGTTCGACGGGCCGACGGGGGTACGGTATGGAAAGCTATACGACGGCGTCCCCGCCTATAGCTATATAAGCAAATGAGCGACGCGGGATACGACCACGCGACGGTCGAACGGCGCTGGCAAGCGGCGTGGGACGAGGCGAACGTCTATCGGACGCCCGACGACGTCGAGGATCCGACGTACGTCCTCGGGATGTATCCGTACCCGTCGGGCAAACTCCACATGGGCCACGTCCGCAACTACACGATCACGGACGCGTACGCTCGCTTCCGGCGAATGCAAGGCGACGACGTCCTCCACCCGATGGGATGGGACGCCTTCGGTCTCCCAGCGGAGAACGCGGCCAAAGAGCGCGATACGAACCCGCGCGACTGGACCTTCGACTGCATCGAGACGATGACCGAACAGATGGAGTCGATGGGCTTTGGCTACGACTGGGACCGGGAGATCACTACCTGCACGCCCGACTACTACCAGTGGAACCAGTGGCTCTTCTCCCGGTTCTACGAGGAGGACTTGGTCGAACGCCGCGACGCCGAAGTCAATTGGTGTCCCCACTGCGAGACCGTCCTGGCCGACGAACAGGTCGAAGGCGAGGCCGAACTCTGCTGGCGCTGCGATACGCCGGTCGAACAGCGCGAACTCGAGCAGTGGTTCCTGCGCATCACCGAGTACGCCGACGACCTGCTCGAGGCGATCGACGACCTCGAGGGATGGCCCAACTCGGTCCGGCAGATGCAGCGCAACTGGATCGGCCGGCAGTACGGGGCGGAAGTCGATTTCGGAATCGAGAGCCACGGTCCGGTCACGGCCTTTACCACCCGCATCGATACCATCCACGGCGCGACCTTCTTCGCGCTCGCACCGGACCACCCGATCAGCGAGGAACTGGCCGAGGGGGACGAAGAGATCCGCCGGTTCATCGAGGAGGAGGCCGATCCCGACGGGGACGAACCCAACGGCGTCGAGACGGGGCTGACCGCGACGAATCCCGCCACCGGCGAGGAAATCCCCGTCTACGTCGCCGACTTCGTCCTCTCGGACGTCGGGACGGGCGCGCTGATGGCGGTGCCGGCCCACGACGAGCGCGACCACGCCTTCGCCGAGAAGAACGACATCGAGATCCGGCCCGTCATCGCGCCCGAACCCGACGACGGCGAGCCCGAGGCCCCCGACGTCGAGGACGAGGCGTTCACCGAGGACGGCGTCCTGATCGACTCCGGCGAGTACAGCGGCCTCGAGAGCGAGCGCGCCCGCGAGCGACTCACCGAGGACATCGACAGCGCCGCGGCGGCCGCCCAGTATCAACTGCGTGACTGGGGCATCTCCCGCCAGCGCTACTGGGGAACGCCGATCCCGGTCGTTCACTGCGACGACTGCGGCCCGGTCATGGTCCCCGAGGAAGACCTGCCCGTCGAACTGCCGGAGTTCATCAACACGACCGGCAACCCCCTGGACGCCGCCGAGGAGTGGAAGCAGACGACGTGTCCGGACTGTGGCGGCCCGGCCGAGCGGGAGACCGACACGATGGACACCTTCGTCGACTCCTCGTGGTACTTCCTGCGCTATGTCTCGCCGGGCTTAGAGGAGGCCCCCTTCGATCTGGAGCGGGCCAACGACTGGATGCCCGTCGACCAGTACGTCGGCGGCATCGAACACGCCGTGATGCACCTGCTCTATTCGCGCTTTTTCACCAAGGTACTCGCCGACTACGAGGGGCTCGAGCATCGGGAGCCGTTCACCAATCTGCTGGCACAGGGGATGGTCCAACTCGAGGGCGAGAAGATGTCCAAATCCAAGGGCAACGTCGTCTCGCCCCAGCGGATCGTCGAGGAGTACGGGGCCGACACCGCGCGCCTGTTCATGATGCAGGCCGCCCAGCCCGAGCGCGACTTCGACTGGAGCGAGGAAGGCGTCCAGTCGACCTACGCCTTCCTCGAGCGGTTGCAGGGGATGGTCGAGGAGTACGTGGCGAGCGCGGCGCCACGCGCCGCGGAAGACGCGAGCGGGCAAGGCCCGCGAGCCGACGAGCCCGACGACGACGCGATCGCGAGTTACGTCGACGCGGAGATCGACGCGACGGTCGCCATCGCCACGGCGGAGTACGACGACCTGACGTTCAACAAGGCGTTGCGTGAAACGCAGGACCTCGTGCGAACGCTGCGCCAGTACGTCGATTACACCGAGCCCCACGCCGAGACCTACGAGCGCGGGCTGTCGGCCGTGGTCCGCTTGCTCGCGCCGGTCGCACCCCACATCGCCGAGGAACTCCACGAGACGCTCGGCAACGACGGGTTCGTCGCCGAGGCCGCGTGGCCGACCGCCGAGATCGACCGCGACCGGGTCGAAAAGCGCCGACAGCTGGTCGAGAACACCCGCGAGGACATCCGCGACATCGTCGACGTCGCCGGGATCGAGGATCCGACGGGGATCGAGGTCGTCGTCGCCCCCGACTGGAAGTACGACGCCTTAGAGATCGCGATCGAGAGCGACGCCGACAACCTGATCGGCGAACTCATGAGCGAGTCCCACATCCGCGAGCAGGGCGACGCCGCGGCCGACTACGGCCAGGACCTGCAGGCCGAACGGGAAGCGCTCTCGATGACGCTCGGTCCCGAAGACGAACACGCGGCACTGGAGTCGGCGGCGTGGCTGATCGAACGCGAGTTCGACGCCCCCGTCGACGTCGTCCGCGCCGCCGACGCCGACGAGGCCGCCCTCGCCAACGCCGAGCCCGGTCGTCCGGCGATCGAGATCGACGACTGAGGCGGGTCGCTGTAACGCTGTCCCGGTCGGATACGTCTCGGGAACGGTCGGTCTATAGTAGCTCTTGAAACGGTTCGCACACTGATCGCAACGCTATCGTTCGATCAGGTGTGCGAATCGTTTCAGCGGCTACTATAGAAACCGAGAATGGACCAGTCGTACTCAGCAACTGCCGCGGTCGAACCCGAACCGACGACGCCGAAAGCCGGGTCGTTCCTTACGCCGAGTCGTCGACACCGACGATATCGAATGGGTGGCCGTCACCGTCCGCCGACGCCCGCTCGTAGACGACCCGCGCGGCGGCGACGTCCTGAATCGCGAGCCCGGTCGAGTCGAAGACCGTGTTGCCCGTCTCCGCCGTCCGCCCCGCTTTCGACCCGACGACGAGTTCGCCGATCTCGCCGTGGATGTCCGCGTCGGTCAGCACGCCCTCGTGGTACGGGACGTTGATCTCGCCCGAGTGGGTACACTGCTCGTGGTCGTCGATGACGATCCGCGCCGCCTCGAGCAGGGCGTTCTCGAGTTCGTGTTTCCCCTCGGCGTCGGCCCCGATGGCGTTGATATGCGTGTGGTCGCCGACGTCGTCGGGGCCGACGATCGGGTCCTCGACCGGCGTCACCGTCGACAGCACGTCGCAGTGGCCGGCCTCCGAAATCGAGCCGCCGCGAACGTCGAACCGGTCCTCGTAGGTCTCGACGAACCGTTCGACACGCTCGTCGTCGGGATCCGAGACGACGACCTCCTCGATCGGCCGGACCTCGCTGATCGCCTCGAGCTGGGTGTAGGACTGGACGCCGGCGCCGACGAGACCGAGACTCGTGGCGTCCTCGACGGCCAGGTAGTCGGTGGCGACGGCCGCAGCGGCACCGGTCCGTTTCATCGTGAGCGTCGTCCCGTCCATGATCGCCAGCGGGAACGCGGTCTCGGGGTCGGAGTAGATCATCGTCCCGAGGACGGTCGGCAGGTCGTGGTCCGCGGGGTTGTCCGGATGGACGTTGACCCACTTGAGCCCGGCGGCATCCCAGTCACCGGTATCGAGGTAGGCGGGCATCGACCGGAAGTCGCCGTTGTACTGTGGCAGGTCGATGTAGGACTTGGCCGGCATCTGCGTATCACCGCGTTCGAAGGCCCCGAAAGCCTCCTCGACGGCGTCGATGACGGCCGCGAGTACAGCGTGTTCGTCGACATCGTCGCTGTCTAATAGAAGCGTGTTCATACCCGCGAATATTGCGGGCTCGTACTTAGTTCGTCGTGACTCGAGGCCACCGTGTCAGACGGTAACTTGAGGCCGCCATGGCAGACGGGACTGCCCGGTAGAGCCCCTGCTTCCATTCCCGCGGCAACGGGTCCGATTTCGGGGGCGTCAGCCCGTCGCCCGAACCAACACCACGCCGGTCCGATACGACTCGAGTCGGCGCTCGTCTCCGCCGTCGTCGGCGTCGTTCGTCACGACTCCCCTCTTGTGTAGAAACAGATATGAAAGTTGCGCGGAGACGACACTCGAGTCTCGAACGATTCGTGGGAGCGCGAACTGCGGGAGTAGGGGATCCGGGAGCGCTACCGAAAGAGAAAGTGATCAGATGGGCCGACTGCAGTGGGCGATGCGGGTGAAAGACCTCCGTTCACACCGCGAGGGCCGCAGGCCCGAGCGGGCCGACGACCGATGTAGAGGTCCCGAAGGGACCGGAACGGAGGGAGGAGTGCTTTTATACTAAATTTTGCCGAGGGGCGGCTTCGCCGCCCCGTAGAGCAAAATTTAGGTTTACATCATGCCGCCCATGCCACCGCCCATACCGCCCATGCCGCCGCCCATGCCACCGGGGCCGCCGGCGGGCATGTCGTCGTCATCGTCGTCGTGGGAGACCGCGAGGTCGCCCGCGGCGATGACGTCGTCGATGCGCAGCAGCATGACGGCCGCCTCGGTGGCGGACTCGATGGCCTGGGTCTTCACGCGCAGCGGCTCGTAGACGCCCTCGGCGTCCATGTCGATGGTGTCGCCGGTGTAGGCGTCGAGGCCGGCACCGGTGTCGCCGCCGTCGTGGGCGCTGCGGAGTTCGACCAGCGAGTCGATGGGGTCGAGCCCGGCGTTCTCGGCCAGCGTGCGCGGGATGACCTCGAGCGCGTCGGCGAAGGCCTCGACGGCCAGCTGTTCGCGGCCCCCGACGGAGTCGGCGTAGTCACGCAGCGCGAGCGAGAGTTCGATCTCGGGTGCGCCGCCGCCGGCGAGCACCTTGCCGTCCTCGATGGTCGTCCGGACCACGCCCAGCGAGTCCTCGATGGCGCGGTCGATCTCGTCGATGACGTGTTCGGTGCCACCGCGGAGGATCAGGGTGACGGCCTGGGCGTCGTCGACGTCCTCGACGAAGATGCGCTGGTCGCCGGCGATCTCCTTCTGAGCGACGCTACCTGCGGCACCGAGGTCGTCCTCGGTCAGGTCGTCGACGCTCGAGACGGGCGTCGCACCGGTCGCGCGGGCCAGCTGAGACTGGTCGCTGGACTTGACGCGGCGGACCGCGATGATGTTCTCCTGAGCGAGGTAGTGCTGGGCCATGTCGTCGATACCGCCGTCGACGAAGACGACGTCGGCACCGGCGTCGGCGACTCCCTGGGCCATCTCCTTGAGCTGCTGTTCCTCCTGTTCGAGGAACTGCTCGAGCTGGTCGGGATCGGTGACGTTGACCTCGGCGTCGATCTCGGTCTCTTTGATCTCGAGGTCGCCGTCGATGATCGCCACGTTGGCGTCCTCGGCGAAGTACGGCATGTTCTCGGAGACCCGTTCCTTGTCGACGATGACGCCCTCGACGAGTTCGGAGTTCTCGATGGAGCCGCCGACGACCTTCTCGACTTTGATGTTGTCCGTGTCGACGCCGTCGTCGCCGGCGACCGCGCGGACGGCCTCGACGACGAGTTCCGAGAGCAGGTCCTTGGCGTTCTCCGCGCCCTTGCCGGTCATCGCCGTCGCGGCGATCTGCTCGAGGACATCGGTGTCGTCCTCGTCGACGTCGATGGCGATCTCCTCGAGGGCCTCGGTGGCTTCCTCGGCGGCCTCTCGGTACCCCTGAGCGAGGGTGGTCGCGTGAATGTCCTGATCGAGCAGATCCTCGGCCTGACTGAGGAGCTCCCCGGAGACGACGACCGCGCTGGTGGTCCCGTCACCGACTTCCTCTTCCTGCGTCTCGGCGACTTCGACGATCATGTCGGCCGCAGGGTGGTCGATCTCCATCTCCGAGAGCAGGGTGACACCGTCGTTCGTGACGATGACGTTGCCCGAGGAGTCGACGAGCATCTTGTCCATCCCCTTCGGGCCGAGCGTCGTCCGAACCGACTCGGCGACGGCCTTCCCGGCCTGCACGTTCATCGACTGCGCGTCCTCCCCGGAGGTCCGCTGGCTGTCCTCCGAGAGTACGATAAGGGGCTGGTTGCCCATCTGCTGTTGAGCCATAGTGGAATGATTGATTGAGATTCTATATAAGTTTTTCCCTATAGGGTAGGCAACGGGGGAGCAGGGGTGGCTTCTATCAGGCGTTTTCGAGCCGGTCGGCGAAAGCGAACGTCCCCCTCTCCCCCGTATTCAAGCAGACACGTCTCGGAGTGTCTATCTATGTCGGTTACTTCCTGTAGTCGGAGTACATTTCGTCTCCACTGTAGGAGATTCGGTGATTCGTCGGCGAATATCTCCGTCCGAGGGAATCTGCAGGAATGTCGAGTACTCCGTGGTCCGTCTCGTCAACGGTGTACAGTATCGATCGGACCCCACCCGGAAACTCCGGCGTTCGTTTCCCTTTTCCTGCCTTGATCCGTAGCTGACCTTCATACAGGACATTCTGGTCCGATCCCATAGCAGTGAGTGTGACAGTTATAGCGGCCTCCGTGAGGTTGTTGACCGTAATAACCGCCTTCTCTTCGTCCTGATTACCACAGATCTCACCGAGACAACCCTGTAATACGACCAAGGTGTTGGCCAATCCAAATTGGAATAATCTTCGCCTTTTAATATTCATATAATCATATCCTGACAAAAGCGGCGTTCATATTACATTACTTCCTTTGCCTTGATATGGAACGTATCTCCATTAGGAGTATGCTGGAAAGTTGTTGAATCCTCGTAATTGTTTTGTTCATATGTTATTGCTGTTGGATACGAGACGCTCACTTTTGGCTTCACACCTTTCCACGCATACTCATATATACCTCTAAGTGATGTCTCAGGTCTGAAGTCAACTCCCTTTTCAAGAAAGACACCCGTGGTAACTAGCTGACTCCAAGCCGTCTCATCTGGTCCGGTCTTACCGGAATCAATAGCGGCTTGATATCCATCAACGAAAACTCCTAAGCCTGATCCGTCCCAGCTACCACTGGCAAAGTTAGTATAATCGTCAGTGATTACAGATTCGTGAACTCTTCTGTGGTCCCTCACCTCTAATCGCTTTGCCGCTGCACTATTTTCCCAAGTGAGACCGAGTGTGTCTACAGGATCTTCTGGACCCGCATAAATGGTTCTCCACAGGTATGACGGATCATCCGAATAGCCATATCTGAATCGAATAAAGTAGGAGTAGTGGAACTCCTCACCTCTTGGATTATAACTCAAGGAGAATTGAACATCAATATCGGCATCACACGATAGTGGGTCAACACAAATGGGTGCCTCACTTGCCGTTTGAATTCCGGCCTCAGTAGAATCGGTTTGTGGAGTGCTAAACCGGAGGTCCTTTTCAGTGTGATTAATCCCGATTGTATCCAGATACTTCTTCCGTTCGTCAAGCCCCTTCTGTTTAGCTATCTTATTTGCCTGAAGCATTTGTCTCGTGAATTCTTCGCTCGGGTCACTTTCTTCACGAGCGACTACTGCTCCGGTCATTCCGAGACTGGTCGCCATTACGCCAGCAGTTGCCAGTACGTTTCGTCGAGAGGTAAGGTCTCTCTCAACCATATTTTGAGATTCACCCGTAGATGAATGTACCCTCACCACCATATTCTATCCCAGATAATGATGGTAAAATATAAATAAATCGCTGATTTTATTTCTATCTCCTATATCATTCTAGTGAGTGATGCTATGGCGAGTAGATCTTTCTTCGCAAAAAGGGATTTGCTACCAACAGCAGTCAACGGCAGTGTAATATCTTCTCGCTAACTGGGAGTATCGGAGATAACGGGGGAACGATCAGGACTGCCCGCCGGGGAACCGGTGGTACTCCATTCCCTTGTGTTTCATCTCGTTGTGCTTCTCCTCGAGGAACGAGTACACCGCGCCGTGGGGGGCCCCATCGAGGAGCATCTCGGCGGCGGTGCGGACGGCGTCGACCTCCTGTGGCGCGCCGATGACCCCGAGCGTCGAGCCGTAGATGACGACGTCGGCCCCGGTCAGTTCCTCCATCAGTTCGCGGGTCCGGCCGCCCTCGCCGATGAGCCGGCCCTTCTTGCGTTTCATGTCGTTTTTGTTGCGCGACGCGGCGTCGATATCGACGACGTCGAACAACATCATGTCGTCCTCGAGCAGTCGCAGGGCATCCTCGGGCGCGAACCCGCGGCCGATCGCGCGAACGATCTCGGGACCTTTGAGGCCGAGTACGGGGTCGCCGACGGTTTCGACGGCGACGGAGCCGTTCTCCGAGTCGATGTCGAGTCGCACTTCGGCTGCCGCCTCGATCTCGCGCATCGTCTCGCCACCTTCACCGATGAGAACGCCGATGCGGTCCTGCGGAATCTTCACGTGCTGCATACTGTTCGATACTCACTGGGCGAGGTTAAGCGCTTGGTCCGCGAGTACCGGGTGTTCCGTGCCACCGTCACGCGCGCCGTCTCGAGTCGTCGCGCGGCCGAACGGTCCTACTCGAGCACCGAGCGGAACCGCACCGCTTCCGAGCGGGTGTCGAGGATGGCGACCGTCCGATCCGCCTCGGACGCCAGCACGTGCGCGCCGGGGTTGAGGACCGTCGTCCGGCCGTCTTCCGACAGTTCGCGCTCGTGATGGTGGCCGTAACAGACGAAATCGTAGCCGTCACCGGCCGCGATGGCGTCGACCTCCGCCTCGCTCTCGCCGTGGAGAACGGCAAAGGAGAGTCCGTCGAACTCGAGGTCGGCGAAGCGGCCGTGGAGTTGGCTCTCGCCGCCCAGCGAGTCGAACGCGCGCTGGAGGTTCCGGACGTCGCCGTCGTTGTTCCCGAGGACGCCGTGGAGTTCGAACTCCTCGAAGTAGTCGACCATCAGGGGTGCGACGAAATCGCCGCAGTGAACGACGATTTCGACGCCTTCCTCGGCGAAGATCTCGGTGGCGCGTTCGATGGCCGCGACGTTGTCGTGGGTGTCGGAGACGATACCGATGTGCATACGCGTTTCCGCGATAGCGAGCCACTAAGGCGTTTGGCCCCTCTCCGTTCGCGGCTCAGCCCCGTGAGGGATCCGGCTCCGGACTCGTGACGAACTCGAGCAGGTCGTCTTCGGTCACCTCGAGTCCTTGTCGGGAGAAATAGCCCGCGACGTTCCGGCAATCGCGCTCTAAGAACTCGCGGCTGTTGGGGTGGTGGACGGTGACGGCCTGTCCGAGGTCGATGAAGACGAGTTGGCCCTCGTCCTCGTCGAAGACGACGTTGTACTCGCTCAGGTCGCCGTGGATCAGGCCGGCCGAGTAGAGCCGACGCATGTACTCGCGCATGACCTCGTAGGCCGTCTGCGGGTTCTCGATGTGGACCTCGCCGAGCCGTTTCGCGCGGCCGTCGTCGGTGCCGATGTACTCCATGACCAACACGTTGCGTTCGGTCGCGATCGGTTCCGGAACCCGAACCCCGGCCGCCTTCGCCCGGCGGAGGTTCGCCAGTTCCTTTTTCGTCCACGCGAGGACGACGTCTTTCTTCTGGCCGCCCAGCCCCTCGAACCGGGGGTCGCCCTCGAGGTAGTCACGCATTTGCCGGAAGTTCGAGGCGTTGATCCGGTAGATTTTGACCGCGACCTCGCGGTCGTCGCCCAGGGCGTGGTAGACGTTTGCCTCCTTGCCCGTCGAGAGCGGCCCGCCGAAGGCTTCGACGTAGCCGTCCTGGACCAGTTTGTACAGCGCCGCGAAGGTCGCGTCGTCGAAGACCGACTGCTCGACCTTGAACTGTTCGGCGTCCTTGATCCGCTCCTCGAACTGTTCGAACTCGCGGTCGCGCTTGCGGGCGATCCGATCGGCTTCGGTATCCGAGACGTCGATCTCCTCCCACTCGTCGCCGGGGGACTCGACGTCCTCGAGGTCGACCAGTCCGAACTCCGTTCCCTGTCCCATCTGCTCGATCATAGGGTCCCCAACGGGTAAAGTACCGGGTCCGGTCGGCGGTTCGTCCCGGTTCCCGGGCCCCGGCGTTCGAAGGAAGATATATTTATACCCGGTATCGCAAACACGGACGAGACCCGCACATGGGAGTTGACTTCACACCGAAATCCTACGACGAGATCCCCGAGGAGGACCGCCCGAGCCTGGGGGAAGCGCTCGTCCCGATCGCCGGCATGATCCTGTTCCTCTCGGTCGGGATGATCTGGCTCGAGATGGACCCGCAGATGCCGCTGTTGTGGGGGATCGCCTTCGCAGGGCTGCTCGGGCGGTACTACTTCGGCTACTCCTGGGAGCGCCTCTACGACGGTATCGGTCGCAGTATCCTGACCGGACTGCAGGCCATCCTCATCCTGTTCGTCATCTACATGCTCATCTCGTCGTGGATCGACGCCGGAACGATCCCCACGCTCATGTACTACGGGCTGGAGTTTCTGTCGCCGCGGATATTCCTCCCCTTTACCGTCGTCCTCTCGGCGGTCGTCGCCTTCGCGATCGGCTCGTCTTGGACGACCGCCGGGACCCTCGGCGTCGCGATGATCGGGATCGGCTCCGGACTCGGGATCCCGGAGGCGATGACGGCCGGTGCCGTCCTCTCCGGTGCCTACACCGGCGACAAGAACTCGCCGCTCTCCGATACCACGAACCTCGCCGCCGCGGTCACGAACACGGATCTGATGGACCACATTCGGGCGATGCGCCCCGGAACGCTGATCGCGTTTACCGTCTCGCTGGCCCTGTTCGTCGTGCTGGGGGTGAACGCGAGCGGAACGATCCCCGTCGACCGCGTCGCCGAGATGCAAGCCGGCCTCGCGACCAGCTACGCCATCTCGCCGATCACGCTCGTCCCGCTGGTCATCACGTTCGCGCTCGCGTTCTACGGGTTTCCGGCGCTACCGTCGCTCGGTGCCGGCATCTTCGCCGGCGTCGGGATCACCACCGCAGTCCAGGGCGCGAGTTTCGCCGCCGCCTGGAAAACCGTTCACAACGGAACGAGCCCCGAGACCGGCCTCGAACTCACGAACGAACTGCTCGCGAGCGGCGGGCTCTCGGGCTCCGTGTGGGTCATTACGATCATCGTCGCCGCGCTGGCACTTGGCGGGATCCTGCAGGAGACCGGTGTCTTGGCATCGCTTGCGTACCACATCGGTCGAGCCGTCAGTAGCGTCGCCGGACTGACCGCCGGGACGGCCGTGGGGACGATCGCGATGAACTTCCTCGCCGCGGAACAGTTCATGGCGATCGTCGTGCCCGGGATGACCTTACAGAACCTCTACGACGAGTACGACCTCGAGAGCCGGAACCTCTCGCGGGCGGTCGAGGCCGCCGGGACGACGACGTCGGCGTTCGTCCCTTGGGGGTCGGGCGGCGTCTTCATGGCGTCGACGCTCGGCGTGCCGGTTATCGAGTACGCGCCGTACTACTTCTTCGGCATCCTCTCGCCGCTGATCCTGATCGCGATGGGCGTGACCGGCTGGGGGATCGTCTACAAGGAGTCCGCCGAGGCGGAGCCGACGGCGGAGACGGCGACGCCGTCCATCGACTGAGACGGCCGGTCGCGACCGCGAGCGGTCCGGAATCGTGCCAGAGCCGATCGACGGCGGCCGGTTCGACATCGCCGGCCGAACCGAGCCGTCGTCTCGAAGCCTGTCATCGAACCGGAACCGACTTTTTCTCGTCGCCCCTCGTAACGTCACATAGTGACATGGACGAACTGCACGCACGACTGACGATAGCGGGGCCGAACCGATGACGAGCTACGAGGTGACCCTCGAGTGGACCGACGGCCGGACGCGGACGCTCGACGTGGCCGAAAGCCAGACGGTCCTCGAGGCGGCCCAGCGGGTCGGCGCGCGCCTGCCCTACGACTGCCGGAGCGGGACCTGTATCACCTGCGTCGGCCGACTGCTCGGGCTCGGGGACGACGGGACCGACGACGAGGACGCGTCGCGGCCGGACGTGAGAGACGCCTTCGCATATCGCCGACAGCCGCGGGCGCTGACCGACGACGAGCAAGACGAGGGCTACGTCCTGTTGTGTATCGCCTCGCCGCAGGCCGACTGCCGCATCGAGGTCGGGCCGCGAGTGCGCGCCGAGGTCGGCGACAGCCCCTGGGCGTAGGGCCGTCCGCTCGCGTCACCCCCGACCAGATTTATCTACTCTCTCGTGGTCGGGAGAGCCATGAGTGATACTAGCACTCCGGGCGACGTCGAACCCGGTCACGACCACGAACACCACCACGAGGGGCCCGGCTACGCGACGCCCCAGGCCGCGATCGAGGAGAGCGAACGGGAACAGCTGGCGTACGTGATGAGTCTCTACGTCGGCACGGACGTCGACGCACCGGACTTCGTGGCGGTCGTCGACCTCGATCCCGACTCCGAGACCTACTGCGAGATCGTCGACCGAGTGGAGATGCCCGAACGCGGGGACGAACTCCACCACTTCGGGTGGAACGCCTGCTCGTCCTCGTGCCACATGGACGGCCTCGAGCGGCGACACCTGATCGTCCCCGGCCAGCGCTCCTCGCGAATCCACGTGATCGACGCGAAGGACCGTCGGAACCCCGAACTCGAGACGGTGATCGAACCCGAGGACGTTTTCGAGTACGACCTCTCGGCACCCCATACCGTCCACTGCATCCCGGACGGACAGATCCTGATCAGCATGCTCGGCGACGCCGACGGCGAGTTGCCGGGCGGGTTCCTCGAGTTGAACGAGGACTTCGAGATCGAGGGGCGCTGGGAGCCGCCGGGCGAGATCGAGATGAACTACGACTACTGGTACCAGCCCCGCCAGAACGTGATGGTCTCGACCGAGTGGGCCGCCCCGAAGACCTACTACCCGGGCTTCGACCTCGAGGACGTCGAGGCGGGTAACTACGGCCGGAAGCTCCACGTCTGGGACTGGGAGGCCGGCACCGTCGAGCAGACGATCGACCTCGGTGAGGAGGGGCAGATTCCACTCGAGGTGCGGTTTCTCCACACGCCCGAATCGACCCACGGGTTCGTCGGGACGGCGCTCTCGTCGAACATGTTCCACTTCTGGCGTGACGAGAGCGCGGACGAGTACCGCGCCGAGAAGGTGATCGACTTCGAGAGCCGGGAACACGAGGACTGGGACATGCCCGTCCCGGGGCTGACGACCGACATCCTGATCTCGATGGACGATCGGTACCTGTTCGGCTCGAACTGGCTCCACGGCGAGGTCTGGATGTACGACATCTCGGACCCGTCGAACCCGCGACGCGCCGACTCGCTGTCGGTCGGGGGTACCTTCGGCGAGATCCAGGAGGTTCAGGGCCGGGAACTCGCCGGCGGCCCGCAGATGCTCCAGCTCTCGCTGGACGGCGAACGGCTCTACTGGACCACCTCGCTGTTTTCCTCGTGGGACGACCAGTTCTATCCCGAGGAGGCCGAGCGCGGTTCGGTGATGCTGAAAGCCGACGTCGATCCCCGAAGGGGCACCCTCGAACTCGACGAGGACTTCCTCGTCGACTGGGGCGACTGTCCGGCGGGACCGGCCCGCGCCCACGAGATCCGGTGGCCCGACGGCGACTGCACGAGCGACGTCTGGCAGTGACCCGCCGCGCTCCCGGGCCGAACGCATGACAAGCCACGACGTGACCCTCGAGTGGCCCGACGGCCGCAGTCGAACCATCGAGGTGCGCGAGGACGAGACGGTCCTCGAGGCTGCCGAACGGAACGATATCGGACTGCCGTTCGGCTGTCGGACCGGTGCCTGCGGGACCTGTACGGGTCGGCTGCTCGAGGACGGCGACGATGCCCTCACACACCGCCGACAGCCCCGGGTGCTGAAGGATCGACACCTATCGGAGGGGTACGTCTTGCTGTGTCTCGCCGCGCCACGGGCCGACTGTCGGATCGCCGTCGGCTCGAGCGTTCACACGGAACTGGTGGAGAACCCCTGGAAGTGACGCGGCCGAGACACAGCCGTTAACGGCCGGCGGCGGCTACGCTCGAGCAAGAATGCCAGCCGCCGACGAGAACGATGCGGACAACCCCTATCTCCGGGAGCCGGCGACCGATTTCGAGCCGGTCGAGACCCTCTCCGAGGACGAGGCCCGCGAGCAGGTCGAACTGCTCCGGGAGGCCGTCCGCGAACACGACCGACGCTACTACGTCGAGAACGACCCGATCATCGGCGACCGGACCTACGACGCCCTCTTTTCCCGGCTGCGCGACCTCGAGGAGGCGTTCGACCTCGACCATCCCGATAGCCCCACCCGAAGGGTCGGAGGCGAGCCGATCGAGGCGTTCGAGACGGTCGAACACGTCGCGCCGATGCTTTCGATCGAGGGGAGCGGCGAGGAAGAAGACATACGGGAGTTCGACGACCGCGTGCAACGGGAGGTCGGCGACGTCGACTACGTCTGCGAGCCCAAGTTCGACGGCGTCTCCATGGAGTTCGTCTACGAAGAGGGTCGGCTCGAGCGCGCCGTGACCCGCGGCGACGGCCGCGAGGGCGACGACGTGACCGAAAACGCACGCACGATCGGCTCCGTTCCGCAGCGGCTCCGCGGCGACTACCCCGAGTTCCTCGCGGTCCGGGGCGAGGTCTACATGCCCAAGGACGCCTTCCAGGCGTACAACCGCGAGCGCATCGAGCGCGGCGAGGACCCCTTCGCCAACCCGCGGAACGCGACCGCCGGCACCATCCGCCAGTTAGATCCGGCAGTCGTCGCCGAGCGCCCGCTCGCGGTCTTTTACTTCGACGTCCTCGAGGCCAGCGACCTCGCGGACAGCCACCGCGCGGCACTCGAGCGGTTCCCCGACTACGGGCTGCGGACCAACGACCGCGTCGAGGTCGTCGCGGACATCGAGGGCGCGATCGACTACCGCGACCGCATGCTCGAGGCCCGCGACGACCTGGACTACGAGATCGACGGCGTCGTGATCAAGGTCGACGACCGCGAGGCCCGCGAGGAACTGGGGCGAACGGCCCGCCACGACCGCTGGGCCTTCGCCTACAAGTTCCCCGCCCGCGCCGAGGTGACGACGATCGCCGACGTGGCGGTCCAGGTCGGCCGAACGGGCCGGCTGACCCCCGTCGCCCTGCTCGAGCCGGTCGACGTCGGCGGCGTCACCGTCTCGCGGGCCAGCCTGCACAACCCCGAGGAGATCGCGGAAAAGAACGTCGGGATCGGCGACACCGTCCGCGTCCAGCGAGCCGGCGACGTGATCCCCTACGTCGAGGAGGTCCTCGAGAAGGGCAGCGAGGGCCACTACGAACTGCCCGACCGCTGTCCCGTCTGTGACAGCCCCGTCGAGCGCGACGGTCCGATGGCCTTCTGTACCGGTGGGTTGGGCTGTGACGCCCAGCTTCGTCGATCGATCGAGTACTACGCGGGCGACGACGGCCTCGACCTCGAGGGACTCGGCGAAAAGAGCGTCCGCCAACTGGTCGACGCCGGCCTGCTCGAGTCTGTCGCGGACCTCTACGCACTCGATCGCGACGATCTCACCGACCTCGAGGGCTGGGGCGAGCGAAGCGCCGAGAACCTGCTCGCCGAGATCGAGGCCAGCCGCGAGCCGCCGCTTGCCGATTTCGTCTCCGCACTGGGGATCCCTCTCGTCGGCCCGACGACGGCCCGCGAACTCGCCCGCGAGTTCGGTACTTTCGCGGCCCTCCGCGAGGCCGCCGAAAGCGAGCCCGAGCGACTCGAGGGCGTCGACGACGTGGGCGAGACCGTCGCCGAGACGGTCCACGACTTCTTTACGAGCGAGGCCAACGCGGCCGTGGTCGACGCCGTCCTCGATCACGTCTCACCGCAGGAAGTCGACGTCGAGACCGGCGGGGACGAACTCGCGGGGCTCACCTTCGTCTTCACCGGCTCGCTCGAGGGCGTGACTAGGGACGAAGCCCAAGCAACGGTCGAGGCCCACGGGGCCAACGCGACGGGCAGCGTCTCGGGGAACACGGACTACCTCGTCGCCGGCGAGAGTCCGGGTGCGACGAAGCAGGGCGATGCGCGCGACAACGACGTCCCGATCCTCGAGGAGGGCGAGTTCCGGGACCTGCTCGCGGCGAAGGGGATCGACCTCGAGTGAGCGCCGCCGGTTCGATGGGCGCTGAACTCGGTGCTGACGGAACCGAGCAAGCGGTCCCTCGAGGCGACGACAGCCGTCTCACTCGCGACGAGCGAGGACCGCGACGACCGCGATTGCGACGGCGACGACGCCGATGACCGTCGGCACGAGTCGACCGTCTCCCCACTCCCAGCCGAGGAACTGTGTGCCGACGATCGCAATGAGCGCGACGGCAACGCCGATCGCCGTGAGCAGCGGGGACGAGTTCCGTCCGAGCGAGCGTGCCATGGTCGAATGAAGAACGGTTGACATCATAAGCCTGTTGGGAAAGCCGACACCGCATTGAACGCGCTCGTAGGCGGACTGGATCCGAGTATATCTCTCTTGATAGTTGATGCGACCCGTCGATGTCCTGCGGAACGAGGCAGTACTACAGTTCGTCCCGTCAGATTACGTTCATATGTCCACTTTTAGAATGGTATTTAACCTAGTGTGATTTTCATTTAGTTATGGTATGAAATATAAAGCATCCAATTACAATCGTAGAAGAATTCTACAAACAACAGCAGCAACAACTGCAAGCATCGGTGCCGTCGGTGTTGCTGCAGGATCCGAACACGGTCGAAGGGATACTACGCCTGAAGACTACGATGTGGTAGGCAAAAGCGAGAGGGAAAATCACCGGATCGTCGTCGTAGAATCGGCTGATCGAGTAGCAGGAGTCAAAATTTTCACCGAGGGAGAAAAGGAAGGGGTCGTTGAACATACGGTAATCAGTGACAGGATTACAGCCTCTACCGAACGGGATGGTTTGACCGAAATAGCTGCGAATGTGGACGGGTATTCAGCAGTCATCGAGAAGAGGAAATCCATTTCGAGGAAAATCGGATCATGTGGCCTCAATTATTGTAAGACGGATAACTGGCCACACTACCAGGAGGGGACAGCGATTAAATTAAGCAAACCTGCTGATGTGATAGGCAAAGCGACGCTAACCGAAGTCATCGGTGGACTCGTCGCCGTTACGAAAAGTGCGATCTTGGGCGGGGTCGTTGGCGTCATTGTAGCGACAATGCTTACCCTTGGAACCGGACGGAACTATACAATAACCGAGTATGACCGTGATGGATGGGTATTTCCGAGGGTGAGTGCTGGCGTAGCGAACAGTTGGGACGCGAATCCAGGCCAACACCAAACTGTGATCCAAAGTCGAGCCCGGCACGTCTACGAGTGTCACGAAGACCTCCCGTAATAGACTTTACCAACCGCGGACATGGAGTAATATGAAGAAAATAGAGATCGTAAAACGCCTCCTTCTGTTTGCAGCTGTTCCCGGCATACTTGCACTCCTGCTTGTTCCGTTGGTTACCGGGGTTATCGAAGGCTGGGTCGATCTCCGGTTTACGATTTACATCGCTGTGGGGTCCGCATTGGGTATGGGCCTCTTCATGCTTGGAGTTGCGATACTAGCCCCGGAAACGTTCGAGAATATCTCACTGGTGTGACCCGCGGACACCGGTTTGGTTCAGTCCCTCCAGCGATCGAGATCACTCGAACGACGAGCCCACCAGTGAGTGAGTCCGCGACTGGTGTGCCGGTCACCGTTCGCTTCGAAGTCGGTCTCCGACCGAAAGCAGCGTCTCGAGGCCCTGCACTTCGCCCTCGCGCTCCGGCAGCGTCACGACCTCGAGATCGGGGAAGGTCTCTCGAATCTCCGCGACCCGCTCGAGATGTCGTTCGTGTCGCGACTGACACCGCGAACAATCGTCCTCGGGGTCCTCGAACACCCGGTTCACGACGAGCCGGTCGACCCGCACGTCGGCCTCCCGTAGCGTCGCCACCAGCCGCTCGGACTCGGCGATCGCCATGCGCTCCGGGAGTAAGACGACGCGAAACTCGGTGCGCTCGGGATCTGTCAGTAGTTGGCGTGCGCGCTCGAGGCGGGCCCGGAACGACTCGAGGCTCTCCTCGTCGTCGCGGCCGCTCCCGAACATCGACATCGGGCCCAGCACCGCCGTCCGGGCGGCGTCGCCGATCCGCTTTGCCTGCCCGCGTAGCGACTCGGCCGTCTCGAGGGCCAGCCCCATCACCTCGGGGGTGTCGAACAGCCGGAGGGTGTGGCCGGTGGGCGCGGTGTCGAAGACGACGACGTCCCAGTCGCCCTCGTCGACGTACTCCACGAGCAGGTCCAGCGCCGCGATCTCGTCGCTGCCCGCGGGCGCGCCGCCGGCGAACAGCCGACGGACCTGCTCGTCGTCCAGTCGGATCCCGGCGCTTCGCAAGTCGGCGGCGAGCGCCCGCGCCAGCCGTTCGTAGCGCTCCGTTCGCGCGTCGGGGTCGATCTCGACAGCCCACAGGCTCCCGCTCGCCGCGTCGATCCCCGCCGCGTCGGCCTCGAGTTCGCGGGGCTCGGGACCGAGATCGGTCTCGAGCGAGTCCGACAGCGAGTGAGCGGGGTCGGTCGAGACGACGAGCGTGTCTCGGCCCGCGTCGGCGAGCCGAAGGGCCGTCGCGGCCGCACAGGTCGTCTTCCCGACGCCGCCCTTGCCACCGTAGAAGATGCAGTCGGTCACGACCGGAGGTATCACGGCGGGTGCCGTAAATCGCCCTGCCGAACGGGAGCCGACCGAGAGAATGGGGCCGTGCCGTCCGCCGATCAGATGTCGACGCGGTCGAACCGGTAGAGCGCGATCGCGAGCGGGACGACGACCCAGAACAGCAGGATCAGGAACGAGAACCAGTCCTGCAGGAAGATCGGTAACTCGCCGCCGAACATCTCGGCGCTGACCGCGGACTGTTGCTCGAGCGCCTCGACGTCCGTCAGCAGCGTCAGCCCGTTACTGTACGCCTGTCCGGGGTCGAGATTCAGGACGAAGTACGCCCAATCTTCGGGCCGGGTGAGTTCGAAGGTCCGTCCCCCCGACTCAACCGTGTACGTGACGGTATCGAAAAAGAGGATGTCGCGCTCGCCGAGCAGTCTGAAGACACCCTCCAGACCGTTCCAGACGCCGTAGAACATGAGGAAGACGCCGCCCATCGCGGCTCCGGCGATGGTCGTCGAGCGCGTCAGCGACGAGAGCGCGACGGCGATACTCATGTAAGCGACGCCGTAGATGATCGACATCACGAGCAGTCCGGCGTAGTCGACGATATCGAAGGCGCCGAGCAACGCGGCGACGACGACGGCGGCGAGGACGAAGCCGACCGTCAGCGACAGCGAGAGGACGGCCGACCGTCCGAGCAGCTTCCCGAGCAGTACGTCCTTTCGGGAGTGGGGCAGCGAGAGGAGGACCTTGATGCTCCCGGACTCGCGCTCGCCCGCGATCGACTTCCAGCCCAGTACCAGCGCGATCAGGGGGACGATGACTTTCGTGATCTGGCTGACGAAGACAACCAGCATGTCGGTCGTCGCTCCCTGCGCTGCGATGTCCTCGCCGAAGTACGAGAGCGCCCCAGTCACGACGACGAGGATCGTGAAGAAGAACACGGACAGCCCCCAGAACAGCCACGAGCGGACGGCGTCCTGGAAGTCCTTCTTCGCGACCGCGCGAACGCTCTCTGGGTTGATGGAACTCGAGGCCGACCCGCTCGCACCCGTCGAACCGGTCGCGGTACTCGTATCGGTACTCATCGGGCACGCACCCCCGTTTCGGCGTCGGTCGTGTACGACTGGAAGACGTCCTCGAGCGAGGCCTCGGTCGTCTCGAAGTCCGTGATCTCGATGCCGCGGTCCTCGAGCGCCGAGAGGACGGCCGTCTTCGAGCCGTCGACGGTGACGACGACCGTCGGCGGCTCGTGTCCGTCGACGGCGGCGTCGCTTACGTCGGGTAGCGAGCGGACCGCCTGCAGGGCGTCGTCGTCGATCCGGTCGACGGAGACCCGAAGGGTCGTGCCGCCCTCGACGGAGTCGCGCAGTCCCTCGACGGAGTCTTCGGCGACCATCCGGCCGTCGCGCAGGATGCCGACGCGGTCACAGACCGCCTCGACCTGCTCCATGATGTGGCTCGAGAAGAAGACGGTCGCGCCACGGTCGCGTTCCTCGCGGACGATCTCGCGCATCTCGCGGGCGCCGTTGGGGTCGAGGCCGGTGGAGGGCTCGTCCAGAATGAGGAGATCGGGCTCGCCGACAAGGGCCATCGCGAGCATGAGCCGCTGGGCCATCCCCTTCGAGTAGCCGCCGGCCTTCCGGTCGATCGCGTCGACGAGGCCGACGCGTTCGAGCAGCGCTTCGGGATCGTCGGCGGCGTTTTTCGACTCGATCGCGAACTCGAGGTGTTGGCGGGCGGTCAGCCGGTCGTAGAGTTCGACGCCTTCGGGGAGGACACCGGTTCGACGCCGGATCTCGCGGCTATTGTGCTGGGCGTCCATACCGAGGACGCTGACCTCGCCCGCGGTCGGCCGGGCGAAGTCCAAGATGACGTTGATCGTCGTCGACTTGCCAGCACCGTTGGGACCGAGGAAGCCGAACACCTCGCCCTCTTCGACCTCGAATGAGAGGTCCTCGAGCGCGAGGGTCTGACCGTATCGTTTGGTCAGCTCGTCGACTGTGATAGCGGGCATGGCCGTGTGGTCGCAGCGTTTCCCGATAAGGTTTGTGACATCAGGAGTCTGCCCACGAAGGACCATATCGGCCGCGACAGCCGTACTGTGTCCTTATTTCTCACGTTTCGAGGTCGGAGAGAGGGTCAGATCGGGTCGTCGGGGTCGTATTTGTCCGCGGTCCGCTCGACCTCCGTCGCGTAGCGCTCGCGGGTCTCCGCGTCGGGCACCGGCTCGAGTTCGTCCTCGGGGACCTCGGTGGCCGCGGTGACCGTCGCGCCGGTCCGCAGCGCCGTCGAGGAACGCTGTCGTTGCTGGTAGCGCGAGCCGTCCGGCGTCGCGTAGACGAGCGTGACGAAGTCCCGATCGCCCAGTTCCCGTTCGACGAGCCAGCACTGTACCGTCGAGTCACTCATACGCGCCGGGTTGGCCCCCGACGACCGAGAATGTACCGTGTTCGAGCGGGCCCGAAAGCACGTCCTACTCGCGTGAACGGAGCCCGACGTACTTGGACCGCGGGCTGGGAGCGTCGACCGATGGCCAACGCGCAGGGCGACCGGGCCGCCGCGTGGACCGATCGCGTCGAGCAGTTGTGTGACGAGGGCGAGCGGATCGACCACCGCGCCGACCTCGAGGCAGCGACGCTCGTCGTCACGAACCGTCGGCTGCTGGCGTTTACCCCCGATCGGAGCGGCCGAAACTTCCGCGCCGTCGAGCGGCCGAACGTCGGCACGGTGACTGTCGAGTCGACCGACCGACTCGCGTGGCTCGTCCTGTCGCTTGCCGCGGCGGTCGTCGGCGTTGGCCTGCTGGAGGCGTCGCGGGCGACTCTTGGCGATCTCGTGCCGGTCGGGCTCCCGTCCGCACCGGCCCTCCCGCCGGTGTCCGACCTCGCTGGAGCCGTCCGCGAGGGCGTCGGGACGGCGCTGCTCGTCCTCGAGTGGGGCGCGGTCGCGCTCGCCCTCACCGCGCTGCTCTTTGCGGTCGTTTTCGCTGTGGGCTACGTCCGCTCGCGGTCGCGACGACTGGTGATCCGGGTTAGCGGCGGGGCCGATCTCGCGGTTCCCATCACCGACACGGCGGTCGAGGACGGCGTCGTCGCCGACCTCGAGGCCGCGATCCGACCGACGCCGATCGGCGGGCACGACGAGGGTCGGCGCGGCGAGGGACACAAAACGGGTCCCGAGGAGTCAGGCTGAAATTCCCCCACGCCGTAGGGCCGCCGATGGAAGCCGACGGGGTTCGCGAACGCGCCGGATCGTTGCCCCGCGAGCCCGGCGTCTACCAGTTCCGGGACGGGGAGACCACCCTCTACGTCGGGAAAGCCGTCGATCTGCGCGATCGGGTGCGGTCCTACGCCGACCCCCGCAGCGCGCGGATCCGGCGGATGGTCGACCGCGCCGACGGCGTCGAGATTGCGGTCACCGACACCGAGACCCAGGCCCTGCTGCTCGAGGCGAACCTGATCAAGCGCCACCAGCCCCGCTACAACGTCCGGCTCAAGGACGACAAGTCCTACCCGATGGTGCAGCTGACCGACCACGAGGCGCCGCGGATCGAGATCACCCGCGATCCCGCCGAGTCGGCGACGGTATTCGGCCCCTACACCAGCAAGACGCAGGTCGAGACGGTCGTGAAGGCCCTGCGGGAGACCTACGGCGTTCGGGGCTGCTCGGATCACAAGTATTCGGGTCGTGACCGCCCGTGTCTCGACTACGAGATGGGGCTGTGTACCGCCCCCTGTACCCGCGAGATCGACCTCGCCGGCTACCGCGAGGACGTGACAGCGGTCGAGCGCTTCCTCGAGGGCGAGACGGGAATCCTCGCGGACCCGCTGCGCCGCGAGATGGAAGCCGCGGCCGAGGACCGAAACTTCGAGCGCGCGGCGAACCTCCGGGACCGGCTCGAGACCGTCGCGGCGTTCCACGGCGAGGGCGGCGAGGCCGTCCAGTCGGTCGGCGACGAGCGCGCCGTCGACGTGCTGGGCGTCGCCATCGAGGGCGCAGACGCCACCGTCGCCCGCCTGCGCGCCGAGGACGGCAAGCTGGTCGATCGGGATCGGCACACGCTCGAGGCCCCCGGCTCCGCGGGAAGCGACAGCGAGGCCGGCGGGGGCGTTCCCGCGGTGCTGTCGGCGTTTCTCGTCCAGTACTACGCCGAGCGCGAACTGCCAGACGCGCTCCTGCTGCCCGAGCGCCACGGCGACGAGGAGGTCGCCGACTGGCTCGCGGCCGCGGGCGTCTCGGTCCGCGTGCCGGGCGCGGGCCGGGAGGCCAAGCTGGTCGAACTCGCCCTGAAGAACGCCCGGCGCAACGTGGGCCGGCGCGACGAGTGTGGGATGCTCGCGGACGCCCTCGAGATCGGGTCGGCGAGCCGGATCGAGGGGTTCGACGTGAGCCACGCACAGGGGACGGCGGCGGTCGGCAGTAACGTCGCTTTCGTCGACGGCAGCGCCGAGAAGGCGGATTACCGGCGGAAGAAGTTGACCGACCAGAACGACGACTACGACAACATGCGGGCCCTGCTCGAGTGGCGCGCGACCCGCGCCGTCGAGGGGCGAGACGACCGACCCGATCCAGATCTCCTCCTGATCGACGGCGGCGAAGGCCAGCTCGAGGCGGCCCGCGACGCGCTCGCCGAGGCGGGCTGGGACGTGCCGGCAGTCGCGCTGGCGAAGGCCGAGGAGCGAGTGGTCACGCCCGACCGGACGTTCTCGTGGCCCAGCGACGCGCCGCACCTGCATCTGCTCCAGCGGGTCCGCGACGAGGCCCACCGCTTCGCGGTGCAGTACCACCAGACCGTCCGCGACGAGGTCGCGACCGTGTTAGACGACGTGCAAGGAGTCGGCCCGGAGACGCGAAAGCGGCTCCTCGGACGGTTCGGCAGCGTCGAGAACGTCCGCGAGGCGAGCCTCGAGGATCTCCGGAGCGTCGAGGGAGTCGGGGAGAAGACGGCCGAGACGATCAAATCGCGGCTGTAGGTGTCGCCCCGACCCCGTTGCGAGAGCAAGGACAGGGCTATCCCCCGACCGGGACTCATGTCACCGTATGGCAGGCAACGACGACGACCTCGACGACCTGCTCGACGAACTCGACAGTCAGGGCGACCTCGAGACGTCCCAGCAGGTGCTGTCGATCCGGACCGAAAGCCGCCGGTACGACAAGCCGGTGACGATCGTCGAGGGGTTCGACCTCTCGAAGTCCGAGATCGAATCGACCGCCTCGGACCTGAAGAGCGCGCTGGGAACCGGCGGGACGGTCGACGACGGCGAGGGTCGCATCGAACTCCAGGGCGACCACCGCGACCGGGTGCCGGAACTGCTTCGTGATCGAGGGTTCGACGTGCGGGAGTGAGAAACCCGTTTTGGCAATATTCGCCGGCCCGGCCATGTCAGCGAGTTATTTATGTCTCACGTTCGATGATCGAGTATGAACGTTCGATCCGCGACGGAAGACGATTTCGACGCGATCACGGCCGTCGCTCGCGCGACCTGGCACGACACCTACGACGAACTCGACGCCGACACCATCGACGACACCGTCGACGCGTGGTACACCGACGACTCGATGCCGCTCGAGGCCCCCGGAACGGTTGTTCTCGTCGGCGAGCGCGACGACGAACTCGTCGGCTTCACACACGCGGTCGCACAGGGCGAGACCGCCGACATCCTCCGGATGTACGTCCACCCGGACCACCAGGGCGAGGGAGTCGGCTCGGCGCTCCACGAGCGGCTGATGGAGACTCTCGAGGAGACCGAGGCCGAGGAGGTCCGCTCGTTCGACTTCGCCTTCAACGACGCCAGCCGCCGGTTCTACGAGGGACTTGGCTTCGAGCAGACCGACGAAGGGGAGGTCGAGATCGACGGCGAGAACTACCCCGAAGCGGTCTACACGCTCGAACTATAGTCGCCCGCCGCACCGATCGACGGGGCCGGGCCTAACTGAGCGGGTGGAAGGGCTTTGTGACTCGCTGTCGTAGCACCGGTATGGAACTCCGACCAGCCACCCGCAAGGACCGATCGGCGATCAGACGCGTCGCCCGCGCAACCTGGCACGACACCTACGACGAACTCGATGCCGACACCATCGACGACACCGTCGACGAGTGGTACGGCGACGAGGCCCTCGAGACGGCGCTGTCGAAACCCGGGACGGCCTTCCTCGTCGCGGTGAAAGGAGGGGACGTCGTCGGCTTTACCCACGGCGTCGTCAGCGAAGACGAGGGCGACGTCCTCCGTATGTCCGTCCACCCCGACCAGCAGGGCGAGGGAATCGGCACCGCGCTCTACGAGCGACTGCGCGAGGATCTCCAGGACTTCAACATGGAGCGAATGCGGGCGATCGACCTTGCCTCAAACGAGGGCGGCCGCGAGTTCTACGAGGACCACGGATTCGAACCGACTGACGAGAACGACGTCGAGATCGGCGGCGAACAGCGACGCGAAGTCGTCTACACGCTCGAGTTGTGAGCCAACCGCTCGGTCGGTGAGACCGCGGTGATCGACATTGCCCTTGCAAATTCATAGCACGGACGCAAGTGGGCCGCTGGTGAGAGATAGTGTCGCACATGGGGACGAAAACGCCGAGCGAGGCCGACATTCTGCGGCCGATCGGGTCGACATCGACGACGTACTTCATCATGGTCGCCATCGCCGGGCTGGCGTTTCTCGCCTTTCTCGTCGGGTGGGCCTACCAGCTCCAGGAGGGGTTGGTCGTCACTGCCCTCGGTGACTGGGGCAGCGGCGGCGGCGCCACGTGGGGAATCTACATCGGCGCGTTCATCTGGTGGGTCGGGATCGCCCACGGCGGGATCATCCTCTCGGCCGCCGTCCGCCTGTTGGGGATGGATCGGTACATGCCGGTCGCCCGCCTCGCCGAACTGCTGACCATCGCCGGGCTCTCCGCGGCCGGCTTTTATATCATCGTCCACCTCGGTCGGCCGGACCGGATGGTCACGAGCGTCATCGGCCACTACCATATCACGATCCACAACTCGCCGCTGGTGTGGGACGTGACCGTCATTACGGCCTACTTCGTGTTGACGGCGACCTATCTCTCGCTGACGCTGCGGTACGACGTCAGTCGACTCCGTGACGACCTCCCGGATCGCCTGGATCCGATCTACCGGTTCATGACGATCGGCTACACCGAAAAAGAGGACGCGATCGTCGAGCGGATGGTCTGGTGGCTCGCGCTCGCGATCATCATCATGGCCCCGCTGCTCCTCCACGGCGGCGTGATTCCGTGGCTGTTCGCCGTGTTGCCGAACTATCCGACCTGGTTCGGCGGCGTCCAGGGACCGCAGTTTCTCACCATCGCGCTCACGTCGGCCATCAGCGGCGTCATCATCCTCGCCTATTCGTTCCGACGCGCCTACGACTGGGATCACATCATCACCGACGACATCTTCCGCGGACTGCTCCTCTGGCTCGGGTTCTTCTGTCTGCTCTTCCTGTGGCTGCAACTCCAGCAGAACATTACCGGCCTGTTCAAAGCCCCCATCGACCTGACGATCGCGGCGTTCGCCAGAGCCACGAACCCCATCTACATCACGTCGATGTCGCTGGTCTTTCTCACGCTGTCGTACATCTTCGCCCAAGCGATTCGCCCGACGCTGTTTACCAAGCGACGAGCCATCATCTCCGGCCTCGCCGTCCTCACCGCGACGATCATGGAGAAGGTGCTGTTCGTCGTCGAGGGGTTCTTACACCCCACCTTCGACATCTACGAGGCCGTCCCGGGCGTCTACGTCCCGGGACTGATCGAGGTCCTGTCGATCCTCGGGACGATCGGCATGGTGGCGCTCATCTTCCTGACCGTCTCCAAGGTCTTCCCCGTCGTCGAACTCCACGCGATCGAGCACCTCCAGGACCATCACCATCGGGCCGACCACCACCGGGACGACCGCGAGTAACGACGACGCCGTCGCAACCGGGCCGACTCGACTCCGTTTTTCGCCCGCTCCGTTTTCGAATGCCACCGTGGCGTCCCGTTCCGCGGCCGTCACCCCACTCAGCGGCCGCCTCGAGCGCCCGTCGCGGGCCGACTGTCGCCACCAGCAGCTATTTACCTGATAGTGCTAAACCTAGGTTTAGAGATGTCTAATCTTTCGGCCGATCGGCCCAGTCGCAGGGGTGAGGTCTCGTGAACGAGGTCCTGACGGTCCTCCTCGAGTCGTTGCGGGACGGCTACGTACAGGTGAGCGCGTTCGTCGCGGTCACGGTACTCGCGTTCGGATTAGTCCAGTACTGGACCGACGGGGCCGTGATCGATGCTATCGAAGGTAACGAGCGACTGCAGGTCGCCTTCGGCGGGTTGCTCGGCCTGACGCCGGGCTGTGGCGGCGCGATCGTCGTGATGCCGCTGTACGTCCGCGGGACGGTCAGCTTCGGGACCGTCGTGGCGACGCTGGGCGCGACCGCGGGCGACTCGGCCTTTGTCATCCTCGCGCTCGCACCCGAAGCCGCGCTGTATTCCTATGCCATCGCGTTCGCCGCCTCGGTCGCGACCGGCTACCTCGTCGATTCGTACGGCCTCGGCGTCGCGCGGATCGACGCCGCGGTCGCCCGGCTCTCACCCGCCGCGACGCCGGACGGCGGCACCGTCGTCAACGGCGGCGTCGGTCCTAACCCGGCCCACGACTACGGCGGTCCCGCCCCGACCCACGCCCACGAGAGCGGCCCCGATCGCCACTCTCGAGTCCTCACGCCGCTGTCCCATCTCGCACACGTCCTGTGGTGGATCGCCGCCGTCGCGGGGCTCGTGCTGGGCAGCCTCTACCTGCTTCGGGGCGGCCCCGAGGTCGCGCTCGTCGCTGGGCTCGGCTTCGACGGACTCTTTACCGTCACCGGGATCGCCGGCGCGGTCCTGTCGCTGTACCTCTACCTGATCGGCCGCCACTACGTCGGCGAGGGGGAGATCGCACGGGCTCGAGACTCCTTCAAGTCGGCCTACGACACGCTCACGCACGCGGCCATGGAGACGAGCTTCGTCACCGTCTGGGTACTGGTGGCCTTCCTGATCTACGAGTACGCCGTTCTCTTCACTGGGGTAAACGTCGCCACGGTCGCCGCGGCGGCGGGAGTACTCGCACCGATCGGCGGCGCGGCGGTCGGGCTGATCCCCGGCTGTGGCCCCCAGATCCTGCTGGCCAGCGTCTACGCCGAGGGTGGGCTCCCCTTCTCCGCGCTGACCGCCAACGCGATCGCTCAGGACGGCGATGCCCTGTTCCCGCTGCTGGCCGTCGACGCCAAAGCAGCCATCGTCGCCACGATATACAACTTCCTGCCGGCGGTCGTCGTCGGCGTCGCGCTCCACTTCCTGTGGGGGCCGGTCTTCGGCATGGCGGAGTTCGGATTCGGCGTGTTGTGAGAAGTGTCGAGTACTACTCACAAAACGACTCTCTCATTTCGAACCGGAGTAACGAGGTGCGGTGGCGCGCGCTGCCGACCGGCCGAACGGCAGTGAGGACGGGCGGCAACATTGTGCGAGGGATGAGCGAGTGAGCGGAGCGAACGAGCGAATCGGCTGGGGAGGGCGTGGCCACTCCGTGGTGCCACGGTAGTGGCACGTTCTCTTCTTCGTTGCCTTCATTCTGTGCAAACGCCGACCCGACATCACCAATCGAATCATTGAAACAACCGCCGGAACCTCTCGTTGTCCGGGCCGCCACAACGGACGAAAACGCCGGTATCGACGACGTACGCCGCCGTCATGCGATCGAGTCGGGATACTCCGTGACGACCGGCTCGAGCGCCTGCAGGACGATCTCGGCCTCCAGCGGCGAGCAACCGAGTTCCCGGGCCGCGATGCGGTGATTGACCGCCCCGTCGACGTACTCGCGGGCGTAGTCGAGCGCGGCGGCGAGGCCGTCGAGACCGTGGCGGTCGATGTAGACGTCGATATCCTCGTCCGCCTCGCGTCGGGCGACGGCCGCGATCAGCGCCGGCGTGATCGTCCGGGACTCGCCGTCCGTCGAGAGCGTGAGCGTGATCGGTTCGGCGTCGTACTCGTAGGGTCGCTCGTCGCCGAGTCGCTCGACGACGCCGGCTGCCTCGAGCCGCCGGACGTAGTCGTAGGCCGTTCCCTGTGGCACCTCGAGGTCGGCGACCACGTCGCCGACCGTCACGGGCCCCTCGAGCAGCACGTGGGCGTATATCCGGGCGAGCGCGGGCGTCTCGAGCAGGTCGGCGACCGTCCGGAGCTGCTGCAGCGGCGGCCGCCCCGACTCGGCGGGGGAGTGAGCCATCTCGATTATGGATTACAGATAGCTCATAATAAGACTTCGGCGGACTCGAACGCAGGCGGAGACGGAACGAGGCGCGTTCCGAATCGATTCCGCGACCGCACCCGTTCGACCGGAACCCAGCCGCGCTACTGGTCGAATTTCGCCGCTACTCGAGCCACTGCCATAATTCCTCCAAGGCTAGCAGTAGTTATAAGTTATACTAAGACAACATTCAACCGGAAGCCCGTCTCCGAACGCCCGACCGGTTGGGGGCGGCCGTCGAAACGCCCCGGGTGCTGGAACCACCCGAGACTGGCTTCCAAGCGGTCAGCTTGAAGCCATGATTGCGTACATCCTAGCGGGATATAAACGTCCCGCACGACGGTGGAATCAACCCCGACGACTAGCGACAGCGCCCGACGGCGGGGATCGGCCGCGCTCCCCGCGGAGGGACCGATGAGCGACGACCCCGACTCGAGGCCGGTCCGCTCCGAACCGGCCGACGATCCGGACGACGAGTGGTCGGTCCCCGACTGCCCCCGCTGCGGTCGCCCCGTCTGGATCGTGACCGTCGCCGGCCCCGGCGTCGGCACCGCCTCTCCCTGTGGCTGTCCCGTGGTGCCTGGGAGTCTCAAGCGAGAGTAATCCGGCCGATTCACCGGTGTCACACGCCACCCGCTACAGAGGGCGGCGTTCTGCTTTTATCAGCCCGATCGACATCGAATAGCGAACCCGAAGACGGTCGGCGTGAACGACTATTCGAGTAGCGTATCGCACATCGCTATCTTCCATTCGACGCGCCCTGAAAAGTCGATATCGTGGCGGTCGAAGTATTCGAGACCGTGTCGTTCGAAGAACCGCTTCATCGGAAGGAAAGCAGTATCGTACTCGGGGCTTGCCCCCCAGTAGAGTTGCGTATCGAAGTCGATACCCTCGAACGACTCTCGAGCAGTCCGATATTCGGTGAGCGCGGTCTCATCGCCGATCATCAGTAACGAATCGGCGGCCCACTCGTGACCGAGACCTCGAACGGCGGGATCATTGCCATCGGCGGTCAGCGGCCGGATATTCGATTGGAGGTAGGCGACGGTTCGTCGGGCGCGATCGGCGTTCCCGCACCGTGTATCGAGTTCGATCGATCGGAGAAGCGTACCGATACCCTCGCGGTAGTACCGCCCGTTTTGGTACATCTCACCGGCGAGCGTGTACGCACCGAGCGTGAAAAACGCGGCCGCCGCTACGTCGTACTCCTCGTTCGCTTCGGCGTCGCGCGCGAAGGACGATAGCTTCTGTTTCATGGACCTAACTTGACCATATCTTCACTAAATCATATACCTCTTTCAAATCCTCAATTTGTTTAGCTGTATCTTCGTATCCTGTTCGGATATGGATACCATCCAGGGGTATAGATTCGCTTTCATCAAAGTTTTCTCCTCTAACGTAGTAAGTTACACCTCCGATAACTTTTTCCCAAACATATATTGTTTTCCCACGCTCATTGGTCCCTTGGTGTACATTATCTGGATTTTCCACGACCTCCCCAATTTGTTCCTTTGTCAAATGGTCGTCTTGGTGTTCTATGTGGTTATCGTAGTATTCTTCGTCCAGTATTATTTCTTCTTCGTGAGCCGGCGAATCATACGTATCGAGGGAAATAGCCGAGACTACCAGCCCCTCGAGCACGCACAGAATAATCTGCCCGTCTCCGCCCGGATTATCGCCGATAATCAGATCGTAGCGACCGTCTTCCTCGACTACGATGCAGTTGCCGACCAGCTCTATGCCGGATCGCCGGTACAGCCACTCAGAAAGTGGGCTCGGCGCGACAAGATCGAGAAGCTCACCGCCTGCGATTTAATCGATTATGACGGGCCGACCCGTGATCGGTTGTACTGGGTGATCGACGAGGGTGTCGAGCCGAAAGTTGAGTTACTGACGGCAACGTGCATAAATAAATAGTGGAGTTTTACAGATTATATAGCTATAGTACGGAAAGCGTTTTATGACATGTATCTGTGATTGGCGGAGTGGTTAGTCGTCCACCTCGTCTCTCTTTCGCTTGACTCGGGATTGGAAATCCAGAATCGGTAGCTCTTCATTGAAAGTCGAGTCCCGTTGGTCGAGGTATGATTGGACCGTCCAATAAATATAGTCGAATTCCTGTTCCATACTCCAGGAAAGGTACGACTCTATCGACGTTTGCTCGTACTGAGCTGCTGCCTTTCGATAGTACCGTTCTGCGTGTTCAGAATCGGTGAGGAGATATGCATCACCGATCCATTCGTAGTATAATCCCTTGAGAACAGGGTCAATGTCGGAATCAGCATTTATTGCGTGAGTGATTAATGCAGTTGCTATTTCGCGAACCGCGATCGATCGGTTTGTGTTCCCAGCACGAGCAGCAGCACTGATAGCTTGAAGAAGTGTAGAAAGGGCGATCCGGTAGCCCGTACTGGGCTCGAAGTCGGTTTCGTTTAGTTTGGACAGCGCTGCAACAGTATACTGAACTGATGCGGCCGCTAAATCGCCGCTTTCTTCGAGTTCTTGTGCTCGGTTATACGTCGAGTTCATGGGAAGATCTGGTCTGCACCGTTCCCCTGGATCCAGTCCCGGACATACTCGTACCCTCTGTTCGGCCTGTAACTCGTTCCGATACGGACTTCGCCTAGCTTCTCAACGTATGCGCCCCTCACAATTATCTCTTCTCCATCGATAACTTTGACCCACATGTACCACACAATCCCCTCTGCTTTCTCCGCTACCCACAGTTCATCCGGATTTTCGACCGTTTCTCGAATTTCCTCTTTCGTCATTTCCGGGTGATCGTTTTGGATGTGTTCCCATTGTTGATCTTTTAAAATGGTATCATCGTCGGCTCGTTCTTTAGCATGGTCGCCATACTCGGCGTCAGGATACGTTTCGGCAAAACTCGCACTGACAAGCATCCCTTCGAGTACGCGCAGAATTATCTGCCCGTCTCCGCCCGGATTATCGCCGATAATCAGATCGTAGCGACCGTCTTCCTCGATCGCGTTCGGCGCACGAACGATCTCACGGACATCTCCGGGTTGGCTGATTCCCGGAGTTCTTTGATCTGCTCCCAGCCGTGTTTGCGCTCGTGCCCGTCGTGAATTTCGTGTTCGTAGACGGCCCCGCTCGGGAGCGTAATCTCGAGACCGTCGACCTCCTCTTGCCATAGCGGTTCGGTGACCGGAACGGACTGAACGTACGCTCTTTGGCTGACCTCGCCGGCTGCGGAGCCGGTCGTCTCAGCCCAAACGGCGTATCCGCCGATACCGGCGGCGACGGAACCGCCAGCGATGACCGCGGTACTCGAGACACTAATCCCCTTTATCGTGGTCAGGACTGTGTACTCTGGCGACGCGAGCGCGCCGTGACGACCGGAACCGACTCGAGACCAATCAATCAGTACGATCCAGTAGAATCGGACAGTGACGGATCGCGAGTCGGGCAGTCGCCGCTCAGAACTCCTCGGTCGGCGGCGCGATCCCCTCGTCCTCGTCGCCCTCGAGGTCGAACTCCTCCCGAACTTCGCGGATCCGATCCCGGATGTCCGCGGCCAGTTCGAACTCGAGGTTGTTCGCGGCCTCCTGCATCTGGGTCTCGAGTTCGTCGAGATAGCGGGCGGCGTCGTCCTCGTCCTCGAGTTCCCGGCCGGAGACCTCCGTGGTGTCGGTCTTGGCCCCGGGGAGGTTGGTCTCGCCGATCTCCTTCTCGATCGTGGTCGGCTCGAGGCCGTGTTCCTCGTTGTACTCCTGCTGGATGCGGCGGCGCCGCTGGGTCTCCTCGATGGCCGAATCCATGGCGTTGGAGGGCTCGTCGGCGTAGAGGACGACCTCGCCGTTGACGTTCCGGGCGGCCCGGCCCATCGTCTGGACCAGCGTGGTCTCGGAGCGCAGGAACCCCTCCTGATCGGCGTCCAGGATCGCCACCAGCGAGACCTCGGGGATGTCCAGCCCCTCCCGCAGGAGGTTGATGCCCACGAGGACGTCGATCTCGCCCAGTCGGAGCGAGCGGATGATCTCGTGGCGCTCGAGGGTGTCCGTCTCGTCGTGCATGTAGGCGACGTCGACGCCGGCCTCCTCGAGGTACTCGGTCAGGTCCTCGGCCATGCGCTTGGTCAGCGTCGTCACGAGGGTCCGCTCGCCGCGCTCGATGCGGTCGTCGATGCGGTCCATCAGGTCGTCGACCTGGCCCGTCGCGTCGGCGACCTCGATCGCGGGGTCCACGAGGTGGGTCGGCCGGACGATCTGTTCGACGATCTGTTCGCTCTCCTCGCGCTCGTAGTCGGCCGGGGTCGCGGAGACGTACAGCGTCTGATCCGTCTTCGCCTCGAACTCCTCGAAGGTCAGCGGGCGGTTGTCGTACGCGGTGGGCAATCGAAAGCCGTTCTCGACCAGCGAGTCCTTGCGGGACTTGTCGCCCTCGTACTGGCCGCGGATCTGGGGCAAGGTCTGGTGGGACTCGTCGACGACGGTGAGGAAGTCGTCGGGGAAGTAGTCAAGCAGGGTGTAGGGCGCTTCGCCCGACCGCCGGTCCGAGAGGTAGACCGAGTAGTTCTCGATCCCCGAACAGTAGCCCGTCTCTTCCATCATCTCGAGGTCGAAGGTCGTCCGCTCCTCGATGCGCTGGGCGGCGATCATGTCGCCTTGGCGCTCGAAGTAGGCGATCCGGTCGTCGAGATCGTCGCGGATCTCGTCCATCGCCCGCTCGAGTTTCGTCTCCGGGATGGAGTAGTGTTCCGCGGGGTGGACCAGCACCGCCTGCTGGTCGCCCTGGGTCGTCCCCTCGAGGGGATCGACCTTGACCATGCGGTCGATCTCGTCGCCCCACAGCTCGACCCGGACGGCGTACCGGCCGTACATCGGGTAGATCTCGATCGTGTCGCCCCGGACCCGGAAGGTGCCCTGCGTGAAGTCGACGTCGTTGCGCTCGTAGTTCAGGTCGACCAGTTGGGCGAGCAGCTCGTCGCGACCGATCTCCTGGCCCACCTCGAGGCGCAGGGACATGTCGACGTAGTTGCGGGGGTCACCGAGGCCGTAGATCGCCGACACCGAGGCGACGACGATGACGTCCTCGCGGGTCAAAAGCGAGCGAGTCGCGGAGTGGCGCAGCCGGTCGATCTCGTCGTTGATCGAGGCGTCCTTGTCGATGTAGGTGTCGCTTTGCTCGACGTAGGCCTCGGGCTGGTAGTAGTCGTAGTAGGAGACGAAGTACTCGACGGCGTTCTCGGGAAAGAGGGCCCGGAACTCCTCGTAGAGCTGGGCCGCCAGCGTCTTGTTGTGGGCGATCACCAGCGTGGGCTTCTGGATCTCCTCGACGACCCACGAGACCGTGTTGGTCTTCCCGGAGCCGGTCACCCCGAGCAGGGTCTGTTTGTCCATGCCCTCGCGAAAGCCCGTGGCCAACTGCTCGATCGCTTCGGGCTGGTCGCCCGCGGGATCGAACGGCGCGTCGACCGAGAACGGCCGGTCAACGTCGGGACGGTCCGGCTGGAGGGGTCCTTGCGCGTCGCTCATTAGCGGCATCAGGGGCTCGAGCCACTTGACCCGCTCGCATGTCGCATCGGCTCCTGACGGCGGGTCATGACGAACACTGTAGACCGTCACGCCGCCCGCGCCCCAGTCTCGCGTTCGGGCGTGTACCGACCGTCAGTGGTTACTGTCGGTGGAGCCGTCCCCCTTGTCGGCCATCGGCCCGTCAACCGTCGGCTCGACGGTGAACATCGGATCGGCCTCGGTCGGCGGCTCGAGGTAGCCGATCGCGTACGCGGTGTAGGCGGTCCCGCGCTCGAGGGTCACGTCGAACGAGGCCACGGCTTCCTCGCCGCCGGCCGGCCGGACCGAGACGGTGCGCGCCCCGGCCGGCACCGGGACGTAGTCGGTCGCGTCGGTAAACGCGATATCCTCGAAGACCGGCTCGTCGTCGGCGTAGACGTCGACGGCCGGCGCGTCCGGTGACGCGTGAACGAGCCGGACGAGCGCCGAACCGGCGTCGACCAGGACCGCCGGCTGGAAGGTCTCGGCCTCGAGTTCGCCGATCGCGGCGACGGTGTAGAAGGCGGCGCCGAACGTCACGTCGCCCTCGAACGCGACCGTCTCCGGATCGCCCGCGGCCGTGATCATCACCGCGTAGGTGCCGGGCTCGATCTCGAGGTACGGCGAGACGTCGCCGTAGGCGACATCCGCGAGGACGCGGTCGCCGGCCACGTAGACGTCGACGTTCGGTGCGTCCGGTGAGAAGTGCGCGACCCGAACCGCTGCACCCCCCATGTCTTTCGATTCCCCGTCGTCGGTCGTCTCGTCGTGCGCCGACCGCTCGTCGTCTTTGTATTCGCCGACGGCGAACGCGGTACCACTCGCTGCAGTCAGTCCGCCTGCGATGCCCATCGTTTTCAGGGCGGTTCGTCGTGATACTGGCATACTGCGACCGAATCGGAGGACTGCCTCGACAAAAGTCCGCCAGTTAGTATGGCGAATAGTCCCGACGTTTCCGCGGGTAGGGCACCTGTACTCGGTCCCTGTCGTCGGAAGGGGAGCCGTATCTCACGAGCGATCGGGAGGTAGCGACGGTCTACAGCCGCCGCGGCGCCACCCGGACGTCGGTCCCCATCGACCCGCCGATCGTCGCTACAGGACCGGCTCGAACGTGGCGATTGCTCGCCCAACCGTTAAGCCTCGAGTCGCCGTCGACCCGTCCATGACGGAGCGACTCCAGCAGGCAAGAGACGACCTCGAGGCGGCCGCGAAGTCGGCCGACAGTGACGACGTCCGCGCGGACATCCGCGAGACGACCGACGCGTTCGCCGACTACGTGGCGAGCGAGACGAAACCAGACCACGCCGTCCTCGACGAGCGGCTCAACGCCCTCCGGCAGGCCCACGAGCGAGCCGACGGCGACACGGAGGCGAAACTCGAGTCGGCCATCGAGGCCGCCGAGGAGTACCGCAAAACGATCGATCAGGTCTGAGTACGCGGCGTCGAGAGGGCAGACGCTACTCGAGGCGCTCCAAAACGGCGTCTTTCTCGTAGGACAGCGAGAGCGACCGGGAGCGCCCCCGGCCCTCGACATCGGCGTAGTCGGCGTCGATCAGCCCCAACTGGTCGAGCTTGTTGACGATCTCGGAGTAGCGCGTATAGCCGAGGTCGGTCCGCTCGTGGAAGGCCTCGTAGACCGCGCCGGCCTGCTCGCCGTCGTTGTGGGCGATCACCTCGAGCAGCGCCTGCTCGGTGTCGGTCAGCCCCGACAGCGACCGCGAGAGGTTGATGTACTTCGACTTCTCGTAGGCCGTCTCGACGTCCTCGCGCTCGACGGTGCGGCTGGCCCGCATCTCGGCGTTGAGTCCGGCCCGGCGCAGCAGGTCGATCCCGACCCGCAGGTCGCCGCTCTCGGCCGTGAGTTCCGCGACGTACTCGAGGGTGTCGCGGTCGATGACGCCCTCGTGGAAACCACGTGTGACACGCTCCGCGAGGATGTCGACGATCTCGGGCTGGTCGTAGACCGGGAAGTAGACGTCCTCCGGGCGGAAGACGCTCTGGACTCTCGAGTCGAGTTCGTCGATCACGTCGAGTGCGGGATCGGAGGAGACGACGACGACGCCGATCTTCGCGCCGGGATACTCCTCGTGGGCGCGCAACAGCGAGTAGAGCGTATCGCTCGCTTCGTTCTCGTAGAAGAGGTAGTTGACGTCGTCCAGAGCGACCACGAGGACCTTGTCCTCCTCGACGAGTTTCTCGGCGATCTGACCGAACAGCTTCTTAAAGGAGATGCCCGAGGAGGGCGGCTCGTAGTCGAAGGTGCCCTCGAAGAGCCGCGAGAACACGGAGTAGCGGGTCGCGTTGACCTGACAGTTGACCCGGATCGTCCGCACGTCGCTCGTCTGGGCCCCGACCTCGTCGAATAGCTTCTGGATCGCCGTCGTCTTGCCCGTCCCGGGCGGGCCGCGGACGACGACGTTCAACGGTCGCGACCCCCGCACCGCCGGGCGCAAGGCGTAGGTCAGGCTCTCGGTCTGGCCCTCGCGGTGCTTGAACGTCTCGGGGACGTAGTCGATCTCGAAGACGTGTTCGTCCCTGAACACGGATTCGTCCCACGACAACATCCCCTCCTCGGGGTCGTCTCCCATCACTTTCACCCTGCTTCCGCAGCGTCTTAAGGATTGGTGACCGGCTCACACGCTCGATCGATATCGTCCCCTGTCGCCATGTAACAATACACAATTGTTAATATTCCTCATATAGATAGGGAGTATAGAGATGATCGGACCGGAGCAACCAGAGGCGATCCCCGACTTCCTGTTCGAGCAGTTCGCGGACTGCTCGCCCGAGACCCTACGGGGAATCGGCGAGTACGCCCGCTCGGAGACGTACATCGCGCCCGACGGGATGCCCGACTCGGTGAAGGAGGCGTTCGCACTCCAGGACGACGAGACGCTCGCTGCCGTCGCCGCCTACGTCGACGACCTCGCCGAGTTCCTCGAGATGAACGACGCCGACTCGCTCGCTGCACTGACCGACGACGGCGACGAGGACGAGAAGTGGGGCCACCAGAAGATCCTCGAGTGGCACGGCGGGAGCCCACAGAAGTAGGGTGAGTCGGGTGACCGACTGCTCACGTCGCCGTTTCTCCGCTGGCTAGTCGAACTTCTCGAGCAACCGATCGTAGAAGACGGGTTCCGGCTCGCCGTCGTCCGGGACGCCGCCGTTCGCCGCGACCGCCTCGTCCCGGGCCTCGTCGGCCAATTTCTCGACGATCAACTCCGGCGTCGACCGCGCCAGGTGGTCCTTGACCGGCGAGCGCTCGACCTCGAGTTTCCCGTCGACGAGGCCCACCGCCTCGATCCCGTCGACGGTCACGTCGAAGCCGGCCATCTCGCGTATCTCGCCCGCCAGATGGGAGACAAACACCGCGGTCGCGCCGTTCTCCGACAGCGCCTCGAGGATGCCCGCGATGATCTTCGCCGAGGCCCCGGGCTCGGTGATGCTCTCGAGTTCGTCGACCAGCACCAGCGACCCCTCGCCGCCCTGTGCGAGATCGGCGAACTCCCGCACCGTCGACTCGAAGGCCCCCGCGTCCAGCGTCCCCTGCGTCTTGGCGTGGTAGTGGACGTCGTCGAACCGCCGCAGGCGCACGGTCTCGGCGGGCACCGGCAGCCCCATGTGGGCCAGTACGACGACACTGGCGACCAGATCCAGCGTCGAGGTCTTCCCGCCGCTGTTGACGCCCGACAGCAGCGCCACGCCCGAGACCGCGTAGTCGACGGGGTCGATCGCCTCGAGCGGTTCGTCCAGCAGCGGCGACCGCCCGCCCTCGATCGCGAAGCCGGTCGTCTCCTCGTCCGCCCACACGAACTCGGGCATGGTACACCCGAAGTCCCGCGCGAAGCGGGCGATCGCCAGCTCGACGTCCAGCTCGAGGGCGTCCCGAACCAGCCGGCGGGCACCCTCGCGCCGGTCGGCGAGGTCGGCCGCTAACTCGCGTTTGAGGCGGCCGGCGCGGCGTTCCTTTGCCGCGGTCAGTTCCTCGCGCAGCCGGCCGATCGCGTCCTCGTCGCGCTCGACCGGAAACGTGGGCTCGTCGCCGAACGCTCGGCGGGCGATCTCGCGCTCGCCCTGGTCGAGGTCGAGCGCGTCGATCAGGTGTTCGCGGGCGGCCTCGACGGCCGCGGCGTACTCGTCGGCCAGCTCCCGCGAGAGCAGGGAGTCGACGCCGGCCCCGCGCTCGACCAGCGACAGCAGGTCCGAGCCCTCGATGGTGACGTCCCGTTCGCGGATCGCCTCCCGCAGACGGTCGTTGGCGACGCTCTCGGCCGCGCTCGCCGCGGCATCCAGATCGTCGACGGCCGTCGTCAGCCGGTCGAGTTCGTCGTCGCCCGCGACCGTGCCGTCCTCGGCCAGTCGCGAGAGACCGTTCTCCAGCGCTTCAAGGTCACAGGCCGCGTCCATGTCGGCGGCCCGGTGGACCGCGACGGCGGCCGCCAACCGATCGCGGTTCCGTGCGAAAAAGGCCAGCGGGCGCTCGGGGACGACTTCGGCCGGGTTCTCGAGGGCGGCGGGCCGGACCTGCACGTCGCCCTCGACGGTGACCCCGGCAAAAGACTCGTCTAAGGCGATCACCGTCGAGTACCCCCGGGCGAGTTCGGCCAGCCCCTGTGCGTCCTCGACGACCTCGACGGAGAGTTCCGGGATCGCCTCGCGGGCCGCCGAGTAGCGCTCGGCGTCGGTCGTCGCCAGACACCGCTCGCGGACCCGCACGTCGCCCGGCTCCCGGAGCGGCTCGAGCCCCTCGAGGGCCTCGAGGACGGCGGGATCGGGCTCGCGCTCGATCGCGTCGGTCGCGAACGCCCGCACCTCCTCGATGCGCGAGCGCGTCGGACTCGGGTAGATCGTCTCGAGTCGCTGGGCGGCGTAGTCGGTGACGGTGCGCTCCTCGAGCAGGGCGAGGACCTCGCGGTAGACCTCCCGGGCGCGGTCGGTCGCGAGGAACCCGCCGGGGTCGTCGTGATCGCGGCGGATCGCCCCCCGCGCGATGCGGGCGGCCCGTCCCTGTGAAATCCCCGGCGCGGCCGCGATCGCGGCCACGTCACCGGCTCGCAGCGCGCGCTCGGGATCGTCGAGTTCGGCCAGCGCGCGGGCCGTCTTCTCGCCGACGCCCGGAATCGACTCGAGGTCCATGTCTCGACCGGCGTCTCGAACCGGAGCGAGAAAAAGTTCCCGCCCACGGCGGCGGGGACACGATCCGACTCGCGGATCAGTCCGGCGACACACGAGCTGACAGCGTTGTCGACCATTTATACGAGTGGGCGGGAACCTACCGGACATGCAGTCGAACCGGCGATCGCGACCGACCCCCTCCGCAGGACCGGGACAAGGGAACCGAACCCATGGAGTATGACCGAGCCGAGGCCGTCGGCGACCGCCTCGAGTTGCTCCGGACCTACGGCTACGGGCTCTGTATGGGGACCGCCGACGCCCTGCCGGGCGTCTCGGGCGGCACCGTCGCGCTCCTGCTGGGCTTTTACGGCCGGCTGATCGCCGCCGTCACCGCCTTCACCCCGGGCCGAGCCATCGCCGTCCTGCGGGGCTATCGCCCCGATCGCCGGGATCGGGCGCGGGAGGCCCTGCTCGAGCTGGACCTCGGGTTCCTGCTCCCGCTGGGCGTCGGAATGGTCACCGCCGTCGTCCTCATCGCCGACCTCGTCTCGTCGCTGGCCGAGTCCCATCCGATCGCGATCTTCGGCTTCTTCACCGGGCTGATCGCCGCCTCGGCGCTCACGCTCGGGCGCAGCCTCGAGTTCGCCTCGCCAACCCACGTCGCCGCCGGGATCGCGGGGACGACGCTGGCCCTGCTGGTCGCCGCCGACGTCGTGCAACTGCCCGGGAGCGGTCCCGCGGTGATCCTCGTCGCCGGCGCGGTCGCGATCAGCGCGATGATCCTCCCCGGCGTCTCCGGTTCGCTCATCCTGATCCTGCTCGGTCAGTACGTCTTCCTCTCGAGCGAACTGAGCGCGTTCGTCCGCGCCGCGCTGGACCTGCTCGGCGGCGGCTCGCTCTCGGCCGTCGTCGATCCGGGGACGACCGTCGCGCTGTTCGTCGCCGGCGGGCTCGTCGGCCTCGTGACGATCGCCCGCGTCGTCCGCGCCGCGCTGACGCGCAATCGCGGGGTGACGCTGCTGTTCCTGGTCGGTCTCATCGCCGGCTCCGTCCCCGCACCCCTGCACAACATCAGTGAAACCCACGCCTGGACGGCCGAGACGACGGCGGTGACCGCCGCGTGGGCCGCCGTCGGCGCGATCGCCCTGTTCGCGCTCGAGCGGCTCGTCGGCGGCTTCGATCCGGAGTGACCGACGACCGCGCCGACGTATCGCGTTCCGCGTCTCGCGTCGAGGCCGACGGCGGCGTCGCGACGAGACAGCGGAGTCGGGGAAA
Organism: Natrinema mahii; assembly: GCA_000690595.2. Lineage (GTDB taxonomy): Archaea > Halobacteriota > Halobacteria > Halobacteriales > Natrialbaceae > Natrinema > Natrinema mahii. The sequence goes on from JHUT02000004.1 coordinate 77,639, forward strand.
CGCGTTCGTTCAGATCCCGCTGATCGTCACGACGGTGGAGACGAAACGGAGGGCGGCCACCGAAGCCGCGTGATCGGGGCCGCGGTCAATTGCCGTCGTCGTACTCGTACTCCCGGTCGGGATCCTCGACGCCTTCGGTCCGGGAACCGACCCAGGCCCCCAGCGAGAGCCCGTAGACGAGGTGACCGGCGTGGAACAGGGCGAGTTCGTCGGCCTCGAGGCGGACGTCGAGCAGTGTCTCCAGCATGACCTGCGCGCCGAACGCCGACAGGACCATGCCGTAGACCGAACCCCAGACGAGGCCGCGCTGTTCGGGTTCGATGGACCGCCCGGCGGTGTACAGGGAAAACAGCCCGCCGAAGATCGCGCCCGAACTGACCCCGTAGAGCAGATGCAAGACGAGGCCGGCCAGCGGCTGCTCGTCCGGATCGCCGCCGGCGACGTACTGGGACCAGAAGTTCGCCGACGGCGGCAGCGATCGCAAGAGTGGGAGTCTGAAGGCGGTCATAAGCAGCGTCGCGACGAACCCACCCTGGATCCCGCGAGCCACCGCGTCGGCGAGGTGTGCCTCGCGGGAGTGGGCGTCGACGTCGCTGGTGTGGCCCTCCGTATCGGTGATCGATCGCAACCGTCGCAGGTGATCTGAGACAGCCATGATAGTCTGAACACGCGCCCTACCACCGACGGCGTCTTAACGGCTCGGCGCGCGGATTACGGCCGCCGAACCGACGACAACGTGCTTTTGGCCCGCATCGAGGTCGCGCCCGACGAACTCGAGCGGGCACGGGAACGCGAGTTCGTCGAGACGGTTCGCGCGGAGCTCTCGGAACGCGGGGTCGACCACGTCACGCTCGATCTGCATGGGTATCGGTCCGGCAGCGTCAGCCCCGAGGAGACGGCCGGCGGCGAAACGACCGCCACGCGGAACGACTGACTGACCCCGACTGCCCGGACGGATTCACGGATCGTCCGGATAGGATAGCGATACGCACACGAACGGTCGAAATACAACCCAATTCCAGGCAGGAAACCCACTATTTCTCGAATATCTGGGCTAGCGTCCGGTAATATTGCGTATTGCGATACGAACGTGGCACTCCGGCCGGAATCAGTGACCGATGGAAGCCGACGTGCCGCTCGAGTGGACCACCGAAGAGTCTCGGACGTATACCCCGGCCGATACGGACCGAGAGAGGCAGTATCGGACGTATCTCCACGAATCGGGAGATCTGCGGCTGAAGGTCGCGCCCGCCTCGCTGGAGGGCGAGGACCACCCCGGCTACGCGCTGACGGCCACGAGCTATCCCGGACTCGACCTCTCGGAGACGATCCGGGTCAGGACGGTGCTGACGTTCGAACGGTGTAACCGGATCGCCGGCGATTTCATGGACCTGTTTTCGGCCAGCTACGACGGCCCCGGCTCGCTCGAGGACGCGCTGGACTACGCCCACGAGCGAACGCGCGAACACCGCTGACGGCGCGGTTCGGGGCGGAATGCGGGCTGATCGCCCCTTCAGACGACCGGTCTGGCGGGCACGCTCACTCGATCTTCAGTTCCCCGCTCCCGCCGTCCTCGCCGCCGTCTTCGTCCCACTCGAGTTCGAACTCGACGCTCAGTTCGCCCGGGCCGTCGGCCGGTCCCTCGCGCTCGGCCTTGACCTCGAAGGTGGGCCGGGCGGGCGGCTCCAGCGTCACGGAGTCGGCACCGGCCGTGAGCGTGATCGAGTCGCCGGCGTCCAGGTTGTCGGCGACGCGACGCAGCAGCGACGCGATATCCGCTCGGCTCTGCTCGGTTTCCGATTTGAAGAGTACGTCTTCGGGCATGAGTGACAGTACGTTCCGCGAACTGATAAACACACGCTCGAGCGATCGGCGCGGACTCCCGCGGCTTTCGGGCCCGTCGTCCGCCGCCGATTGCGTCGCCGTCGGTGCTCAAGCACTCGCGTCCGCGACCGCCTCGACGTCTCGCTCCCGCGGGGGCTCGAGACGCACGGCACACTGCTTGACGTTCGGTTCGTTCGAGCGAGGGTCGACGGCGGGCAGCGTGAGTTCGTTGACGGCAGGGTGATGGATCGGCAGCCAGACGACGCCGTCGGGGATCGCTTCGTCGGTCTCGACGCGGGCGGTCACCGACGCTCGCCGGGAGACGACGCGGGCGTACCGCGCGTCGCTCTCGTCGGCGGTCTCGACCGGCCCCGCGAACTCGTCCGCGAACGCGGCCGCGGTCGCCGGGCTGACCCGGGCCGTCGGCAGTTCGTCCTCGCGGGTCCGGACGCCGGTGTTGTACGCGTCCGGCCGCCGAGCGGTCGTCAGCGTGAACGGGTAGGACTCGTCGGTCGGCTCCGGCAGCGGGCGGGCCTCGCCGGTCGAGAACGCGGCGCGGCCCGAGGGCGTGTAGAACGACCAGAACTCGTCGGCGTCGTCGGCTGCCTCGTCCCGCTCGTCGGCGGCCGGCCCCTCGTAGTATCGGTAGCCCCCCGAGACGTCCGGCGCCGGTGCCGGCCAGCGGACCGCGGTTTCCTCCTCGAGACGGTCGTAGCTGATCCCCGAGAGATCCGCCGGAGTCCCCTCGGTGAGCGCGGCGAGTTCGTCGAACACCGCGGCGGGCTCGAGCGGCTCGTCGAACAGGTCGGGCGCGAGTCGATCCGCGAGCGCGCCGATCAGCTCGAGGTCGGTCTTGACTCCCGGCGGCGTCTCGGTCGCGGCCCGCACGCGGGAGACGGTCCGTTCCATGTTGGTCGTCGTTCCCTCGGACTCGCCCCACGTCGCCGCCGGCAAAACGACATCGGCGTACGCGACGGTCTCGCTGTGGAACGCGTCCTGGACGACCAGAAACGCGTCCTCGAGTTGCTCGCGAACGCGCGTGGCGTCGGGCATCCCCGCGACGGGGTTGGTCGCGACCGCGTAGACGGCATCGACGTCGTCGCCGACGGCGTCGACGATGCCGACCGGTCCCGGCCCGGGATCGTCGGGAAGCCGCGAGACGGGGACGCCCCACGTCTCGGCGACCTCGCGGCGGTGGTTCGGATCGGCGAACGGCCGGTGGCCGGGCCAGGACCCTTTCGAGGAGCAGACGCGGGCCCCCATCGAGTTGGCCTGCCCGGTCAGCGAGAACGGGCCGGAGCCGGGTCGGAGGTTGCCAGTCGCCAGACACAGATCGATCAGCGCGCCCGCGGCCGCGGTGCCGTTGACGCTCTGGTTGATCCCCATCCCCCAGTACAACAGCGTCGGATCGTCGAGCGCCCCGGCGAGGCGGTCGACGTCTGCCATCGAGACGCCGGCCGTCTCGGCGGCCGCCGCCGCGTCGGGCAGTTCGTCGCGGAGCGCCTCGAACCCGACGGTGGCCTCGGCGACGAACGCCTCGTCGAGCCGGCCGGTTTCGACGACTCGAGCGAGGACGGCTCGAGCCAGCGCGAGGTCCGCGCCCGGCTCGAGCGGGACGTGGTGGTCGGCGACCGCGGCGGTCTCGCTGTAGACGGGGTCGACGACGATCAGTTCGGCGTCGTCCGCGTCGGCGGACTGGCGGATCCAGCGGAACATGACCGGGTGGGCGGCGGCCGGGTTCGCTCCCCAGACGACGTGGCTCTCGGCCGCCGGAATGTCGTCGTAGGTCGGCGGCGGCGCGTCGCTGCCGAAGGCGTCGTAGTACGCGGTGACGGCCGACGCCATACACAGCGTCGTGTTGGCGTCGTAGTGGGCCGTCCCGAAGCCGCCGCGGGCGAGTTTGCCCAGCGCGTAGGCGGCCTCGTTGGTCTGTTGCCCACTGCCCAGTACCGCGACGCCATCGGTACCGCCGTCCGCGAGCGCGGCGTCGAGTCCCGCCACCGCACGCTCTATGGCCGACTCCCACGTCGTCGGCACGAGGTCGCCGTTCTCGCGGACGAGCGGCCGGGTCAGCCACTCGCCGTCCGGATCGGCGGTCTCGCTGAGACCGCGCTGACACGCCAGCCCCTGCGTGACCGGGTGGCCGGCGTCGCCCCGGACGGTGTCGAGGCCGTACCCGCGGTCGGGGGCCTGCTGGACGTGTCCACAGCCGACCGCACACCGCATGCACGTCGTCCGGATGGGATCAGTCACGGACCCACCACCGTGGGCCGGCGCGAATCGCGGCGTGTGATTTACAATCACACCCTCCGCGAGAGTATTTGCTCGAGATCAGGGGGCTGTTCACGGGTCAGGGAAACGTTTGCACCCACTAAACGCTGATCGTTTACGCACTATTGCTTTTCTCTCGAGAGAGGGGCTGGCTCCGACAGTATGCGAACGGATGGGAGGTGTTTGACATCCGCCCCGCCCTGACGGGCGGGGTTTTAGCCTCGCATCTTCCATACGGACATTATCCGTCGAGTATCGCCGGATCGATGTGGCCGCTCGGTCACGAAACTCGAGTCCGCTGGACCGATTGGGGGCCGAACAGCGACGGCGGCGAACGGAAGTGACGCGGGACGGCTACTCCGTCCCGACCCACTTGAGGACGAGCAGCGTCCCCTCGAACAGCAGGATCATCGTGACCGCGACCAGGATGGGAGCCATCCCCGTCGGGTCGAGGGTGAACATGAACGACAGGCCCGCAAAGGCCGCCCAGAAGTACAGCCGTTTCTGGGCCAGCCACCGGCGGGTCGTCACGCCCATCATAATCGCCAACATGATGAATAGTGGAATCTGGAAGACGATCGCCAGAAAGCCCGTCAGCGTGATGATCAGGTTGAACGTATCGCCCAGTGCGTAGGCGACGTCGGCGCTACCCTCGGCGTAGTAGGTGAAGTATCGAAAGAGGATCGGCAACACCAGCACGTACGAGAACAGCATCCCGAGCGCGCCGAGGACGACGCTCGTCGGCACGGCCGCGAGGTAATACTTCCGTTCGTGGGGGTACAGCCCCGGTCGCATGAACAGGTAACACTCGTAGACGAAGGCCGGCAGCGCGACCATGATCCCCAGCAGCGAGGAGATCTTGATCCGGGTCAGCCACAGCTCGAGCGGGTTGTAGAGATGCGGCGGCGGCACCTCTCCCTCGGCGTAGGGGAAGACGTTGAACCAGACGTACTGGATCGCGTCGGAGGCCCACAGCAGGCCGATCGCCGTCCCGCCGGCGCCAAACAGCAACACGACCGCCAGCCGGAGGACCATCTCCTCGATGTGGTCGGCCAGCGGCATCTCCTCGTCGTCCGGCGGCGTCTCGATCCCGCCGATCTCCTCGTCGGCGTCGGGATAGGTCGGCGTCGGATCGTGTCGATCGCCGACGACGCCCTCGCCGTCCGTCTCGAGGTCGGGCCGCTCCGCGTCGGGGTCGGCGGCCGGCCCGTCGAGTTCGGATTCGGCCGGCGATTCCGAGGGAGCATCTTCCCGCGGCTCTTCGGGGCCCTCGGCGTCCCGTCCGTCCACCGGCTCGTCCGACATCTACGGGATATTGATAGGCCACCGGTTATAGGCCTTTTTCTTACGGTGACCCTGCGCGAGTGAGAAGCCCGCTGACTCGCCCGTACCCACACGAAAGGTTGATAACTGGATGTCAGTTACCACCTACCCAATGAGTTCTGCCGTCGACGAGGACACCGCCCGGGCCATAAACTCCGGCCGGGAGACGATCGGCGCACTCCTCTCGGGCGCCCAGCAACACCTCAAGAAGGTGTTTGTCGTCTTCCTGCTCGGGTTCCTCGGCTCCTTCTACGCGCTTCGGATGGTCGTCTGGGACTTCCTCGAGGCGACCGCCAAAGCGCAGATGAGCGCGGAGGTCGCCGGCTCGACCGACATCATCACCCGGACGCCGTTCGAGGTGATCCTGTTACAGGCCAAGATCGGGATGATAACCGGGATCGTCGTCGCGATCCCCGCGCTCCTCTTCTTCTCGCGGAAGGCGCTTCGCCGTCGAGGCTATACCAGCGCCGTCCCGATCTCGAAGGGGTATATCGCCGGGTTCGTCCTGCTGGCACTGTCGCTGTTCGTGACCGGCGTCGTCTACGCCTACACCGTCTTCTTTCCCTACGCGTTCGGCTTCCTCGCCAAAAACGCCGTCAGCGCCGGCGTCAAACCGAGTTACGGGATTACCGAGTTTACCGAGTTCATGGCGCTGCTGACGCTTTCCTTCGGGCTCGCTGCCCAGCTCCCGCTGTTGATGGGAGCGCTGTCGTACACCGAGATCATCCCCTACGAGACCTTCCGTGACAAGTGGCGGTTCGCCGTCGTCGGAATCGTGATCTTCGGCGCCCTGTTCTCGCCGCCGGACCCGTTCACGCAGGTCATGTGGGCGATGCCGATGGTCGTCCTCTACGTCTTCAGCCTCGGGCTGGCCAAGGTCCTCACGAACGTCCGGCGACGCGGCGCGGCGAAATCGGCGGGGACGGGGACCGGCCACGTGAAAGGGCGCCTCCTCCAGTTTGGCGGGGTCCTCGCGGTCGTCGCGGTCGCGGCCGCCGCCGCCGTCAATCAGGGCGCGTTCGGCTACCTCCACGAGTCGGTGTACCCCGCGTTCCCCTCGGTAATCCGTCCCAGCGGAACGGGGCCCCTCGAGACGATGGCGACGGCCAACGGGCTCGCCGGCGAGGCGGCGGTCGGGGTCGTCGTCGCCGCCGGCGTCGGCTTCCTCGTCCTGCTTGGCTATACCATCTACGTGTTGCAACAGCCGGTCTATCCGCGGCCGGACGACATCCGGCGGGCCGACAGCCACGAGGACGTCGACTTCGAGACGCTCTCGACCGAGGACATCGCGGACGTGTCGGCACAGGTCTTCCGGACGATGAGCGAGGACCAGGCCCTGGAGTACTCCCGGCAGGCGATGTACGACGACGACCGGGAGAAAGCCCAGGCGATCCTCGATCGCTTCGATGCAATCCAGGAGTCGGCGGACGCCGGAGACGGGGCCGCCGCGGGCGGTGCAGCGGCGGGGGCGGCCGGTACCGGCGAGGGCGACGACGAGGGGCTCGTCGCGAGTACCGCCGCCGGCATGCTCGATCCGTTCACGGAGGACGAGACCACCGAGGACGACATCGGCGGCTACGCCTACGACATCGCGTTCATTTTCAACAGCCTCACCTCGAAGATGTTCCGCATCGTCGGCCTCTTCATGGTCGTCATGGGGGGGACCTTCTTCTGGCTCTACTCCGGCGGGCTCGGCGACGTGTTGCGGCTCTTCCTCGACCGCGTGCCACAGCACGTCCTCGACGAGGTCGCGGCCCGCAACGACATCGACCCCAGCCAGATGACCCTCGACGAACTCATCGAAGCGATGGACATCGTCGTCGCGCTCCATCCCGTCGAGGTCCTCATCTTCGAGGCCAAAGTGAGCGCGCTCGCCGGCTTCGTCGCCGTCCTCCCGCTGATCCTGTTTTACGCCTGGCCGGCCGCCAAGGAGCGCGGACTGGTCTACGGCGACCGCCGCACGTTCCTCGTCTGGGGCGGCGGCCTACTGGCCGGTTTCGCCCTCGGGACCTACCTCGGGTTCTTCTGGGTCGCGCCGTCGGTCATCTCGTATCTGGTGTCCGACGCGCTCGCCAACCGGATGGTCGTCTCCTACCGGATTAAGAGCTTCTTCTGGCTCGTGATCTTCACCACCGTCGGCATCGGCTTCCTGCTGAACATCATCGTCACGATGGCGCTGTTCCACGTCGGCGGGGTCGTCACGTACCGCTCGATGCTCGAGCGCTGGCGGCCGGTCGTCGTCGGCATCTTCGTCCTCGCGGCCTTCTTCAGCCCGAAGGGCGTGTTGATGATGCTCATGTTCTCGATCCCGATCGCGCTCACCTACCTGCTCGGGCTGGGCATCCTCTATCTCCTGACCGGCGGCGGCCGGCTGTTCGGCGGTGGCGGTGGCGGCTCGACGACCGATCCCGACGAGACCGGCGCGACTCCGGAGTAAGGGATTCGACCGACAGGGCGACGCAGTTTCGAACTACGCTCCGTTGCCACGATAGCGGACCGCTGCTCGAGCGATCGAGCGCCGCAGTCTTCCCTCGAGCGAGACGAACGTCGCCGACCAGCTACGCTTAAGGCCGCGACTTGTGAACGATCGACCCACTGATGCCAAAGATCAGCGTCGAAATCCCGCAGGAACTCCTCGACGATCTCGACGATCACGTCGGCGACGACGGCAAGTTCGTCAACCGCAGCGACGCGATTCGGTCCTCTATCCGCAAGAATCTGGACATTTTGGACGAGATCGACGAACGCCACGACCGCCTCGAGTCCGACGACGAGTGACCTACGCCCGGTCGAGGCGCTGGGCGAACCCGAACGTCGGTTTGACGTCCTCGACGCGGACCGCGACCGTCTCCCCCTCGTCGGCGCCCGAGACGAACAGCCGGTACCCCTCGAGCGAGGCGATACCGTCGCCCTCGCTGCCGACGTCGGTGATCTCGACCTCGAGTTCGTCGCCGGGCCGCACGGGTGCGGTGAGCCGGCCCTTCCCGATGAAGTAGACCTCGGAGGACTCGTCGCGGCTCGCGTCGGGCGAGGTCGCGCGGACGTACTGGAACTCCTCCTCGACGTCGGCCCGGAAGTCGTCGACGTCCGGGCCTTCGAAGACCTTCACGACGAAGTCGCCGTCGGCCTCGAGCAGTTCGAGCGCAGTCTCGAAGGCCTGGCGCGCGAGATGCAGCGAGCGGGCCTGATCCAGCGAGTACTCGCCGGACATGTTGGGTGCCATGTCCGAGATGACCGCATCGACGGTGCCGTCGGCAGCGTCGACGACCCGTTTGCGGGTCTTGTCCTCGGTCATGTCCCCGCGAAGGGTCTCGACGTTGTCGTGGTCCTCGAAGTCGTCGATCCGCTGGAAGTCGACGCCGATGACCTGCCCCTCCGGGCCGACCTCCTCGGCGGCGACCTCGAGCCAGCCGCCGGGCGCGGCTCCGAGGTCGACGACCGTATCGCCGCGGTCGATGACGTCCTCGAGTCGATCGAGCTGTTTGAGCTTGTAGGCCGCCCGGGAGCGATAGCCCTCCTGTTTGGCCTTGTTGTAGTAGTGGTCGCGAGCCATGTATCGTTCTTAGACGGGCTAGACGGCCGGGACGGATAGGTGTGGCGAGAACGGGTCGCGCGGCGACCGACTCGCTCGAGCCGGCACGGATCTCGGGACCCGCTCGAGCGGACGACCGGAGCCCCGTCGACACTGGCAGGCGCGGTCCCGCCCGCGCGTAAAGGGTGCCTTTTTATGCCGACCGTCCGTACGCCGATCTATATGTTCAAGGCCATCGTGAGCGCCGAAACGCTCACCAGCGCGCTCGATTCGATCAGCGTGCTGGTCGACGAGTGCAAGATCCACCTCGAGGAAGACGGGCTGGAGATCCGGGCCGTCGATCCGGCCAACGTCGGGATGGTCGACCTCTCGCTCGATGCGTCTGCGTTCGAGTCCTACGAGGCCGACGGCGGACTGATCGGTGTCGATCTCTCGCGGCTCGAAGACATCGCGGGCATGGCCGACGCCGGCCAGCTCATCCAGCTCGAACTCGACGAGGAGACCCGGAAGCTCCACATCCAGATCGACGGACTCGAGTACACGCTCGCGCTCATCGACCCCGACTCCATCCGACAGGAGCCCGACATCCCGGATCTCGATCTCCCCGCCGAGGTCGTCCTCGAGGGGAAAGACGTCAACCGCTCGGTGACCGCCGCCGACATGGTCTCCGACCACATCGCCCTGGGCGTCGACGAGGGCGAGGAGTACTTCTACGTCGACGCAGCGGGCGACACCGACGACGTCCACCTCGAGTTGACTCAGGAAGATCTCATCGACCTCCAGCTCGGCCCAGCCCACTCGCTGTTCTCGCTGGACTATCTCAAGGACATGAACAAGGCGATCCCCGGCGACACCGAGGTCACGCTGGCGCTGGGCGAGGAGTTCCCCGTCAAGATCTACTTCGGCTTCGCCGAGGGACAGGGCCAGGTCACCTACATGCTCGCGCCGCGCATCCAGAGCGACTGACCGACGCGACCGTTCTCACAATCACTTAAACGTTCGATATGCGAAGGGGAGTTGCTACCCGACCGCCCGCCGACGATCGGGTATGCCCTCCACCAACGATACGACCGCCGACCCGGAACTGGACGATCTCGAGTTCGTGACGACGTTCGATCCCGACAGCGAGCCGGCGAGCGAAGCCGTCGTCACCGCCGTCGCCGCGGTCCGGGACTCGCAGCCGGCCGCGCTCGAGCCGCTGCACGCGGTCGTCGATCCGGACGCGCTCGACTCGCTGGTCGACCACGCCGACCGGGTCGACACCGCGGGCAGCCATCAGGTCTGGTTCACCTACGAGGGGCTCGACGTCGGCGTTCGTACCGACGGCGAGATCCGGCTCCGGGACGCGACGAGCGACTGACGGGCGCTCGATCGAGTCAGTCCTGCTCGTCCAGAAACGAACGCAGCAAGTCGTTGACAGCGTCGGCCTCTTCGATGAAGAACAGATGCGAACCGCCCTCGACGAGCTCGAGTCGGCTGTCCCGGATCTGCTCCTCGAGCAGTCGCGCGTTCGTGACCGGAACCACCTCGTCGTCCGTCCCGTGACAGACCAGCGTCGGCACCCGAAGTCGCTCGAGGCGGTCGCTGACGTCGAAGCCCTGGACCGCGGCGGCCTGGGCCTCGCGTGCGGGGTCGTCGGCGTCCTGTTCGAGCCGCCACTCGAGGATCCGATCGATGAGATGCGGGTTGCGGTTGGTGAACCGCTCGTTGAACGCGGGCCGCATCCGATGACGCAGCACCTGTCGTTCGGTCGCGCCGTCGGGCGTATCGAACATGTGTGCCTGGGTCTCGTCGGGGACCGGCGCGGCGTCGGGACCGCCGTGGCTCGTACAGAACAGTGTCAGCGACTTCGCACGGGAGTACTCGAGGGCGTAGCGCTGGGCGATCATCCCGCCCATGCTCGCCCCGACGATGTGGGCGTCGTAGACCCCCGCGTCGTCGAGGACGGCCTCGAGGTCGGCCGCCAGCCCGCCGATCGAGTAGCCGGCGAGTTTGAGCAACACGAGCCCCCGAAGCGTGCCGGGCAGCCGCGCGACGAGCGGCGGGAGGCCGACGTCGGAACGCCCCGTCCCCCGGTTGTCGGGGGCGATCACGTCGTACTCGTCGGCGACGGCCTCCCGCTGCCAGCGCCACATCCACCGTCCGAACCCGAGCCCCTGGAGGAAGACGACGGGCGACCGACCGTCGCCGTCGCTTCGCTCGTACTCGTAATAGATCGACACGCCGTCTCTCGTCGCCTGTGGCATGGCCGAACCGACGTGTCGAACGCCCTTGAAATCGATCCTCGAGGCGGAACGGGACGACGGCCGCCGGCCGGGATCGATCGCCAATCGGCAGACGGCGACGCGTAATATCTGATTATCGCCGCCGTGAGGCCGGGCGGGAGCGATATCGATGGCGGCCGATCGCCCGTCACGGGTCAGCATAGCGGACTACCGCATATAAAAGACGATCCGCGTAATCAGGGCGTTTATCCCGCCGGAGTAAAACATGATTACCGATGCAGCGACTCCACGCCCGGTATCCGTTCCTCGAGGCTGCCCGCGAGACCGTCGCCACGGAAGCGGTCGATCTGGCGACCGTCGTCGAGGGGGACGAAGCGGTCGTCGACCGGGCGCGCCAACGGGTTAGTACCGCGATCGAGTCGGGGGAGACGGGGGAGCCACACCGCGATACGCGGATCGAGTTGCTCTCGTATCCGGTCGCGCGGGTGCTGGTCTCGATGGTCGACGAGCGCGTCCTCGTGCGCAAGTACGCCCGCGCCGAGGCCGCGACGGCCTACGACCGGTTCACCGAGGACATGGCCGATACGACCGAACTGAAAAGCGTCGAGTCGACGGGACTCGACCTCGGGGCCCTGCTCGCGGAGTTCGACCTGCGGGACGCGGTCCGGGCGGCCTCCGACGGGGGGTACCGGATCGACGTCGGGACCTACCTGCCGCTGGCCGAGGACCTCCGGGACGACGGCTGGCGGCTCGTCAACCGGCCCCTCGAGGCCGGCGAGGTCCCCGTCGGCGAGGACGAACTCCTGACGCTGGTCCGCGAGGCGATCCGGGGCCGGATCGACGACGGGCTCCCCTTCGAGGTGCCCGAGTCCATCGCGACCGCCCTCGCGGACGAGGCCGACGAGATCCGTGAGGTGCTCGCGGAGCTGGACCTGACACAGGACATCGATACCGTCGTCCCCGACCTCTTCCCGCCGTGTATGAAGGCGCTGCTCGACCAGATCCAGAAGGGCGAGCATCTTCCCCACCATTCTCGCTTTGCGATCACGGCTTTTCTGACGAGCATCGGGATGGATACCGACGAGATCGTCGACCTCTACCGGGTCAACTCGTCGTTCGGCGAGGAGATGACTCGCTACCAGACCGACCACATCCGCGGGGACACCTCGCCGACGGAGTACTCGCCGCCCTCGTGTGCGACCATGCAGTCCTACGGCGACTGCGTGAACAAGGACGACCTCTGCGAGCGGATCCCCCACCCGATGGCCTACTACGAACGGCGGATCGACGACGCCGACGACGAGGAGTTAGAGGACTGGCGAGAATCGGACGACGGGAGCGACGGGAGTGCCGCGAGCGGCGACTGACGGCGGTCGCTCGCGCGAAATCGGGTCACCGGACCGGTCGATTCGCTAGCGGTGTCACCACCGTCCGAACGGAAAATAACGACGGACTACTTCAGAACGTTCCGTTCGTCTCCGCATCGTCGTCGGCCTCGAGACCGTCGCCGCCGTCGTTCAGGGTGTAGGCCAGTCCGATGCCGACCGCGGTCAGCAGGAGGATAAAGCCGATTATGGCCGCAACGAGCAGCTGTGCCCCCTCGGGGGTGAGGCTCCCGTTGTCGGCAGTGTGAGAAGAGCCGATTGCGATCATCGTCGCAAGCACGAGGAGGACCGCACCGACCGCGGAAACGATTTCGATGAGCTGCTCGCGATTTGGCATTGTCGGATCGATTTCGTCGGCCCGGTGAAAAGCGCTTCGAAGGGGGCTTCGGCGACGGTCGAGCGGTGACCGTCTCGCCGGCGCTTGTAAACGCAGCCCCTGCGAACGCAGGCGGACACGTTATACTGATCGGGGCCCTATAGTAGCCACTGAAAGTCATTGCACACCTGATCGCACGACAGCGTTGTGATCAGTGTGTGAATCGTTTCAGTGGCTACTATAGAGCGGTCGAATAGCCAGCCGACCACCGAGTTCACCCCCCTGACGCACCCATGAAAACAACAGCGTCACCGAAAGCGCCGCTTCCCGTCCCGTCCGCGGACCACCTCGCCGAGCGGTCGCGCCGCGCCCGCACCGAACCGATGTCGGTGCTGGCGCTGGGCGACGGTCTCTACGAGGTCGAGTCCGCGAGCGACCACACCTACCTCGTCGATCTCGAGGCCGGCAGGTGTACCTGCCCGGATCACGTCTTCCGCGAGGCACGCTGTAAGCACGTCCGCCGGGTCGCGATCGAGATCACGGAGGGCCGGACCCCGCCGCCGGGCGAGATCGCCGTCGCGTGTCGCGACTGCGGCGAGACGTGTTTCGTCGCCGAGGACGCCGCCGCGCCGTTTTACTGCGACGACCACGCGCTCTCGCCGGGCGACGCCGTCGTCGACCGCGAGACCGGCGACCAGCTCACCGTCGTCGACGTCTCCGAGTTGCGGGCCGACGCCGTCGAGATCGGACCGGCCGACCGCACCGTCGCCGAGTACGAGACCAACGAGGACTACGACCCCGACGTCCCGGTCGTCGGCGCGGTCTACCCCCACGCGACCGTCGCCGCGAACGGCGTCGTTCCCTCGTCGCTGAAAGTGTATACCTTCCCGCGGACTCGCCTCGAGCGAGCGACGCCGGGAGCGAGCGACTGAGATCGCCGTTCCCTCCAGTCGGGAGACAACGGCTTGCAACGCGCGTGTCGTTGCTATCGTCCCGTTTCTTGTGACCCGGTATCGAATGGCGACCCATGGGAACTGGTATCGAGTACGGCGCGTTCGACGAGGGACGGCACGTGAACTACTGGGAACTCGATCGCACGCTCCAGCGGGAACTACGGCGGGTGTACGACGCCGACGAGTTCGAGTGGGCCGAGCCCCGACTCGCCGAGTTCGGCGAACTGATCGGCCACAGCGTCGCCGACAACGCCGATTACGTCGACGACCACGGGCCGGAACTCGAGACCTACGACAAGTACGGTGACGTACACAACGCCGTCCGCTATCCGGCCGAACAGCTCGAGAACGACGAACTGGCCTACGGAGCCGGTATCGTGGCCGACGCCTTCGAGGCCCCGCCGGGCCGCGACGAGCCGATGGCGATCAGTCACTTCCTTGGGATGTTGCAGCTGCTGTGTTACGCCGACGCCGGGTTCGGCTGTCCAGTCGCGATGACCGCCGGGTCGGCGCTGGTCCTCGAGCGCTTCGACGACGGCGACCTCGAGCCCTACTACCGGGCGCTGACCAGCCGCGACTACGACGACCTGATCGAGGGCGCGATGTTCCTCACGGAAGAGCAAGGCGGCAGCGACGTCGGAGCCAACGAGACGACGGCGCGATACGACGACGAGGCGGACTGCTGGCGGCTCACCGGAGAGAAGTGGTTCTGCTCGAACATCGACGCCGAGGGGACGCTCGCGCTCGCCCGGACCGAGGACGCCCCGTCGGGGACCGACGGCCTCTCGATGTTTCTCGTGCCCCACGGCGATCCCGACGAGGGGGTCCTGACGAAGGGCGACCGCCGCGAGTTCGAGGGCCCGCCGCCGGGCGACGCGCTCAACGACCAGCTGTACCGCCGCCTGAAGGACAAACTCGGAACCACCGCCGTTCCGACCGGCGAAGTCGAGTTCGACGACACGAAGGCATATCTCGTCGGCGAGGAGGAAGCCGGCTTCGAACAGATGACCGAGATGCTGAACCTCGAGCGGCTCGCGAACGCCGCGGCCTCCTGCGGACTGATGGGGCGGGCTCTGCTCGAGAGCAAGGTGCAGGCGGCCACTCGCGAGGCCTTCGGGACGACGATCGACGAGTTCCCGCTGATGCGCGAGGACCTCGTCGACATGACCGTCGACTACGAGGCTGCGACGGCGTACGTCCACGAGGTCGGGCGGCTGTTCTCGGCGCGCGAACGGGCGCGACGCAGCGACGCGGCGACTGCAGACGAGGACGCCTACCGGCTGCTGCGATTGCTGATCCCGATCGCCAAGCTCCGGACGGGTCGGATGGCCGTCGACACCGCCTCCTACGCCATGGAGATCCAGGGCGGGAACGGCTACGTCGACGACTTCGTCACCAACCGCCTGCTCCGGGACGCGCAGGTGCTGCCGATCTGGGAGGGAACCGAGAACGTCCTCTCGCTCGACGTCGTCCGCGCCCTCGAGCGCGAGGAGGCCCACGAGCCGTTCATGGAGACGGTCGAGCGACGCCTCGAAGCCGCCACCCATCCCGCGCTCGCCGACGCGGCCGAGACGGTCGCCGCGGAGTACGAGGACCTGACCGGCGCGCTCCTGACGCTGGCCGACGAGGATTCGGAGTACGCCCAGCTGTCGGCCAAGCGGCTGGCACACTACCTCTTCGAGGTGTTCACGGCCGCGCTGTTGCTCGAAGAGGCACAGGCCGACCTCGAGGACGGCGACGGGCGGACGGCGATGGTCGCGCGGCGGTTCGTCACGAACGAACTCGAAGCCGAGGAGGCGCGGGGGATCACCGACGGCGACCGATTCGTCCTCGAGGCGTTCGAGTCGATCGTCCACCACGCGCCGGTCGATCCCGAGACGGTCGCGGAGGCGATGCCGGCCGACGACTGAGACGGTCTGCTGTCCCGATGTCCAGGCGCATCCGCCGCCTGGGTCGTGGGTGCGCCGGCAATGACTGACAGCAAACCGTCTGCAGCGGCTATTCGAGGGCGTCGGCGGCCTCGTCGACGTCCATCACGCCCTGTTCGACGGCGTTGAGGACGCGCCGCAGGTCCTCGTCGGTGTCGTCGCCGCCCCCGTCGGCGGCCTCCTCGAGGGTGACCTTCTCCGATCGGCCGGTGAACTCGGGGAAGTCGGTGCCCTCCGCCAGCGCCGTTTCCTTCTTGACGCGGTAGTTGCCACCGTCGGTGACATAGAGGTCGCCGGGGTGGAAGAAGTACCAGTCCTCGCGGTCGAAGCGGACGCCGATCCGGGGTTTCGCGCCGAAGTTCCGCGCGAAGAACGTCAGCGCTTCGACCTCTTCACCGGTGAGATAGATCGGGTCGCCGGAACTCGATTTGGCCTCGATCGCGTAGAAGCGCTCGCCGTCGCCGGCCAGCACGTCGGGGAGTTCCCGCTCGGTCGCGGAGCCGCTGGCGGGCGCTCGCATCACCGCGAAGCCGGCCTCGTCGAGCGCGTTGACGAGTTCCCGCTCGCGGCGGTCGCCCTTCGCCTGAGACATGGACGATTCTCTTCCGCGGGCGGTAATAAAGGACCGGACGGCGGCGGATGGCGCAGTGAAAGTGGTCTCCGATGCAGCAGGCGTTACAGCGGGATCGACGTGACGACCGCGAGAATCGCCTCGCCGGCCGGCGCCGCCTCCTCGAGGTCGTACTCGAGGGCGAGATACAGCAGGCCAAACTGGATGCCGTTGAACGTGGCGTGGGCGGCAATCGGGACGAGGAGGTTCTCGCTTTTCGCGTAGAGCGTCCCGAAGATGAGTGCGCCGCCAAAGACGGTCACGATCGGTACCGCGGTCGCGAGTAACGACGGCGAGCTGACGGCGTAGGAGACGAAGTGGATCAACGCGAAGATCGCGCTCGCGATGACGATCGCCTGTGGCCGACTGAACCCGTCGTAGAGGCGTTTCTGGACGATGTTCCGGAAGAGGAACTCTTCGGCCGGCGCGTTGAAGAAGAAGACGATACCGATCATGATCAGGACCATCGTCTGGTCGTTTTCGATGTACTGCATCACCTCGTTCTCCGCGGACGGCAGCGAGAGGGCAGTGACGACGATATTCACGAGGAGGTAGAACCCGATCATGCCGACGATCCCTGCGCCGACGTACGCCCACCCTCGCTTCGACGGCGGTCGGAGATCGACGTACGACCAGCCGCGATCGGTGACGACGAGATACAGGACCCCGGCCAGCGCCATTCCAACGAAATTCAGGCTCAACAGCGCCGTTCGGCCGGCGATCGACGGCTCCGCCGACGGATCGAGCAGCGCCGGATCGAGAAAGAACGCGGGCAGTGTCGTGACGTTCGGCGCGACGACGACGCCGAAGATCGTCAATCCGATGGCGACGAGCGTCGAGCGCAGCGGCCCGTCGGTCCGGCGGCGGGAAGATGTTGCCATGGCCGACCGTACGGCCACCGGACCCTTGGGCGTTTCACTCCCGGCATGAAGACGGTCGCTCGAGTCGGCTCGAGCGAGGACGGCGAGGAAGGGCGTCGCGGTCGCTCAGCTCGGGGCGACCGGGACCTGATCCTCGAACAGTTGTGCCAGCAGCCGGCCCTGCGCGAGCCGCAGGTGACGGTTGACCGTCGGCTGTGTCACCGCGAGCATCTCGGCGATCTCCTCGCCGGTGCTCTCGCGGGGCCACTCGAAGAAGCCGGCGAAGTAGGCGGTCCGAAGGACCTCGAGCTGTCGGTCGGTCAGGGCGTCGAACAGCGACGTCACGAGTTCGCTGCGCGTCCCCATCGAGCGCTCGACGTGGCGACGTGCCCGTAGCTCGACGGCACCGCGTCCCTCGCCGAGCGTCTCGACGAACTCGCGGACGTCGGTCCCGGTCGGGACGTCGACGACGACCTCGAGCCCCTCGCCGTCGGCCCGTATCGAGCGCGGACTGCCGCCGTGACGAACCAGGCGGGCGGCCAGGGAATCGCCGGAGACGGTCGCCTCGAACCGACACGTCCCGTCGGTCTCGCTGATCAGTCGGGCGTCGGTGACCGACACGAGGTCCGCGAGCGCCGATCGAACGTCGTCGGGCGCGACGCCGTCGGTCTCGACGAACAGCAGCGTCTCGTCGCTCGCGTGCGATCCCAGTCCCGCGTACTCGATACTGGCTCCCGTCTTCGCCGCGAGCCGCGAGAGGAGGGCCTCGTCGTCGTCGATCCCCAGCGTCAACTCGAGCAGCCGTTCGGCGTGAAGCGCCTCCCGGGTCTTCATCGCGGTGATCGCGTTGGCGATCCCCTCGCCCAGTTCCGTCAGGACCGTCCGCTCGAGGTCGCCGAAGGCGTCGGGCTCGTCGGCGTAGATCGTCAGGACGCCGTAGGAGTACTCCGCGTGGGACAGCGGGACGCTGATGACCGACTGGAACCCCCGGTCGACCGCCCGCCGCCGCCAGGAGTCGTCCTGCAGCCCCTCGACCACGTTGG
The DNA here is from genome assembly GCA_000690595.2 of Natrinema mahii. GTDB lineage: Archaea > Halobacteriota > Halobacteria > Halobacteriales > Natrialbaceae > Natrinema > Natrinema mahii. The sequence continues at coordinate 95,909 of JHUT02000004.1, forward strand.
AGACGACCGTCGGCGTCCCGCCGGCGGCGGTCCGGACGGCCGGCTCGGCGGCGTCGTCCGCGAGCGACACGTCGTCGAGATACGCCTCCCCGTCGCCGGCCCAGGCGCGGGGCTCGAGGCGGGTCCCGCTCGGGTCGCGGTCGCCGACCCAGGCGAAGGCGACCGAGTCGGCCTCGAGCAGTCGCTCGGGGACGGTCCGCTCGATCTCGCCGCGGCTCTCGGCTCCGATGAGGACCTGATCGATCCGCCTGATCAGCTCCGTCGTCTCGATCTGTCGGTTGAGGCGCTCGTTCCGCCGCTCGAGTTGCGCCTCGCGTTCGCGGAGGCTGGCCTCGCTCTCGAGGCGGTCGAACGCGGCCTCGGTCGTTGCCACGAGCGTCTCGATCAGCCGACGGGACTCGGCGTCGATCGGCTCCGCGTCGGTCGCGACCGCGAAGACGCCGTAGTCGCCGATCGGGACGACGACCCCGCTCTCGACGGCCGGGTCGAAGACCTGCGACCGATCGACCGACGACGGATCGTCGACGACGGTCCCCGTCCCGCTCACGTAGGTGCTCCAGAGGGCGGACTCGCCGTCGCCGATGGCGACCGAGGGAGCCCCGTTACAGAGGCGGTCGAAGGCCTCGGTCGAGGCGACTGGGACGAGTCGGTTGACCGCCGGATCGAGTCGGTAGACGGCCGCGCCCGACGCCTCGAGGACCTCGGAAGCGGTCTCGACGACCAGCGCCGAGACCTCCGCTTCGGTGTCGGTCCCGAGCAGGTCCCTGGCCGCGTCGTGCAACGACTCGAGGGCCAGTTCGCGCTCCTTGCGGTCGGTGATGTCCTGGATCGTCCCGCGGACGCCGACGACGTCGGCCGCTCGGGCGTCGCCGTCGTCGGCCCCGTCCGCGCGGACCGGCTCGCCGGTCGAGCGGACCCATCGTTCGTCCCCCGACGAGGTCCGCATTCGGTGTTCGATCTCGTAGCCCTCGCCCGTTTCGATGGTGCGGTCGACGATCGCGAGGACGCGTTCTCGGTCCTCGGGATGGGGGAACGAGGTCGCCAGTTCCGAGTCGACCGTCGCGTCCGGCGGGAGGTCGTAGAGACGACGCAATCCGTCGGTAAAGGTCACGTCCCGCGTCTCGCCGCTGACGTCGAGTTCCCAGCCGCCGATGCCGGCGAGGCGCTCGGCCTGTTTGAGGAGTTCGGTCGTCCGCTCGAGGTCGCGTTCGCGCTCCTTGCGGTCGGTGATGTCGCGGACGACCCCCGCCGTCCCGACGAACTCGCCGTCGTCGCTCGGCAACAGCGCGATGTGGTTCTCGACGTCGATCGTCTCGCCGTCGGCGGTCTCGAGGACGATCTCGACCGTCCGGGAGGGGGCGTCCGACCGGAGGAGTTCGCGGATCCGATCCTGTGCCCGCTCGACGTCCGGCGAGGGGATCACCGTCGCCGCGGGTTCGCCGAGCAGTTCCGCGGGCTCGTAGCCCAGGATGGGCTTGGCGGCGTCGTTCAGATAGGTGAACCGCCCCTCCTCGTCGAGCGTGTAGACCAGTTCGTCCAGCGCCTGGACGATCGCCTCGAACCGCTCGAGATCGCGTTCGCGCTCCTTGCGCTCGGTGATATCGCGAATGACCCCCGCGGTCCCGGCGAACTCCCCGTCCTCGCTCGGCAACAGCGCCATATGGTTTTCCGCGTCGATCACGTCGCCGTCGACGGTCTCGAGGTCCATCTCGAAGGTTCGGGTAGGCTCGCCGGCGCTGCGGAGGTCACGGATCCGGTCGCGGGCCGTCTCGAGGTCGGCTTCGTCCATCACCGTCGAGACGGTCTCGCCGATCAGGTCGTCGGCCTCGTGGCCGGTGATCCCCTCGATGGCGTCGTTCAAGAAGGTAAACTCCCCGTCCGCGTCGATCGTGTAGACCAGTTCGTCCAGCGCCTGCAGGATCGTCTCGGTGCGCTCGAGATCGCGTTCGCGCTCCTTGCGCTCCGTGACGTCCTGGAACGAGCCACGGAGCGTCACGATCTCGCCGTCCTCGCGGACCGGTTCGCCAATCGTCCGCACCCACCGCAGGTCGCCGTCGGCCGTCCGGGCTCGAAGCTCCAGATCGTAGGGCTCCCCGTCGGCGATCGCGCGCTCGACCGCCTCGCGGATTCGCGGCCGGTCCTCGGGGTGGTAGAATTCGATCGATGCCTCGAGATCGATCGGCTCGTCCGGTGGGACACCGAGAATGCGACGGATCTCGGCGGTCCACTGGAGGTCGTACGGCTCCGCGGAGACGTCAAGTTCCCACGCGCCGATGTCGGCCAGGCGCTGGGACTGCTCGAGCAGGGACGTCGTCCGCTCGAGGCGGCGCTCGCGTTCCTTCCGGTCGCTGATGTCGCGGCCGATCCCGACCTCGACCGGGTTCCCATTTGGATCCTCGAGACCCGACGCGATGAACTCGTAGGGGATCCGCTCGCCGGATTTCGTCCGCAGTTCGGCCTCGACGAGGGTCTCGCCGGTCTCGAACGCCTCCCGCATCGACTCCCGGATCGGTCCCTCGTCCTCGGCGTCGAAGAAGTCGACGGCGTTCATCTCCGCGATCTCCGCGTCCGAATAGCCCGTCACGTCGACCAGCGTCTCGTTCCACCGCCTGAGACCGCCGTCCTCCTCGAGCAGGTAGACGACGTCGTCGACGGCGTCTAGCATGTCGTCGGTAAACGCTTGTGTCCGCTCGAGGCGGCGCTCTCGCTCCTCGATGGCCGCGACGTACTCGCGGCGTTCGAACGCCCCGCTGACCCACCGGGCGAGCAGATCGACGAACGATCGCTCCGCCGGGGAGAACGGCCGGTCCCGCGGTTCGCCGCTCACGAAACAGACCGTGCCGTAGAGGTCCCCGTCGACGCGTATCTTCCCGCCGATATAACAGCTGACGACGGATTCGACGGCCGTCCCCGCGTCGGCGTCGGCCGCCGGCGTCTCCGAGATCCCGACCACGTCGTCCGACGTAACGGTGTTCCGGCAGTGGGTCTCCGAGAGGTCCAGCACCGCCCCCTCGAGGTCGGCCTCGGCCCCGACGGCCGTCTCGATCTCGTACCGGTCGGCCGGGTCGTCGATGTGCGAGACGAGTCCCGTCTCGAGGTCGAGTCGCTCACAGCCCAGTTCGAGCAGCCGGCGGATCTTCGTCTCGGTCCCCGACTCCGGATCGGACGTGATCCGGGCGAGTTCCCGCCGGAAGCGCTCGCTCTCGGCCCGTCGCCGTTCGCGGTCCCGGACCGCCGTCGCCAGCTCGTCGACGGCCGCGGAGAGCCGGCCGATCTCGTCGTCCCGGTCGCGCCCGCACTCGGCCAGATCCGGCTCGGCAGGGAGGGAGCCGTCGTCGGCGGTCGGATCGGCGTCCTCGAGGCGCGAGACGAATCCCCGGAGTTCGTCGGTGAGTCGTTCGATGTCGGTCGGTCGGTCGGAGCCCCGGCGGGCGGCGAGCCCGAACACGACGAGCCCGGGGAACGGCACGGACGGGAGCGAGACGGCCGGCGTCGTCCCGAGTGCGAGCGCGATGAGAGCGCCGAGCGTCGCGACGACGACCGTGAGCCGTCCCCGCCGTTGCGCGAGCGACTCGAGCGGAGCCGCGGCAGCGATCATACCACCCATACGAAATCACCCGCAATGATACGAGCGGTTATTTTCACTCTCTGTTCGACAGCCGGATAGTACCGTCGCGAAATCCGAGTGGTCGACGGCTCGAGCGGCGATTCCGGAGACGGCGGACCGATGTCGGTCCGTCCGGTCGGCCACCGACCGCCAGTCGTCGCGGCGACGCTATACACATAGTGTCGGGGTCGCGGCGGAATTACGTGTATAACGGCCAGCCCGATACCACCGGGACGCGTTTGTCAGGCTACGATGACCAGCGCCACTCTCGACTACCACACCGACTCCATCAGTCTGCGAGTAATCGACGCGCTCGCGGACGCGACGAACACCGACGCCAGGGAACTCGAGCCGCTGTACGACGTGGTCGATCCCGAGGCGCTCGACCAGCTCGTTCAGTCGGGCTCGGGGGCGGACGTCCGCGTCGAGTTCGAGTATCACGGCATGCTCGTCGAAGTCCGGGGCGACGGGACCGTCACCGTCGACGGGACGGTCCATGGGAGTCGGTAGTCCGGGACGGCCCGAATACACCGGAACTGACTGCCGACCGCAATTCGACGCCGGTGATCGACGATGCTGAGCCTGCTCGCCGAAGCGGCCGACGCCGGGCTTCGGGTGCGACCGAACGAGCTACGCTTCCTCATTGTCGGCGACGACCTCCGCGAGGCGGTCGCCACTGCCCTCGGCGAGACCGACGAGGACGCCCTCGAGACGGTCCCGTCGCTCGCGGCCGCGCGGGACGACGGCGGCGACGGCGACTGTCTCGTCGTTCCGGCGGCGGCGCTCGGCGACGACGAACGTGCGGCCGCGGACACCGACTCACGCGGGCCGGACGGAACGGTCGCGGCCGACGAACCGATGATCGTCGTCGCCGACGGCACCGATACCGGTTCGGATCACCGTTACGAGCGCCGACTGACCGCCGTCCTCGATCGGGACGCCCTCGAGCGACTGCCGGCGCGGGCGCGGGACCTCGTCGAGCGGCGGCGACTGGCCGCGCTGTCGCGGCGCTCGCTGGCGAGTCTGGAGTTCGCCGGCGAAGCGATCGCGATCGTCACCCCCGGCGGCGAGATCCAGTTCGCGAGCCGCTCGCTCGCGGTGCGGTTCGGCTACGACTACGAGACGCTCCCGGGGACCGACTGGCGGGCGCTGTTTCCCGACGCGACCGTCGACCGCCTCGAGTCGACGGCGATCCCGACCGTCGCCGACGGCTGGCGGTGGACCGGCAGCTGTACGGCGAGGCGGCGGGACGGAGAAACGTTCCCCGTCCAGTTGCGACTGGGCGGGCTCGAGGACGGGAGCCTGGTGTTCGTCGTCGAAAGCGGCGACGACGCGGAGAACTGACCGCTATGTGCCGTGGTCCCAGCTGTCCATGTACTCGCGCTGGGTGTCGGTCAGCGAGTCGAAGTCGACGCCCTCGGCCTCGAGTTTGATCTCGGCGATCTCCTTGTCGAGTTCGTCGGGGACGTCGTGGACGCCGGCGTCGTAGGCGTCGCCGTTCTCGAGCATCTCTCGCACGCAGACGGCCTGAATCCCGAAGGACTGGTCCATGACCTCGACGGGGTGGCCCAGCGAGACGGGCGCGGCGAGGTTGACCAGCCGGCCCTCGGCGATGACGTTCAGTTTGCGGCCGTCCGCGAGTTCGTAGGCCTCGACGCCGTCGCGGGCCTCGTAGCGGTCGACCGCGAGGTCGTCCAAGGCCTCGAGGTCGATCTCGATGTCGAAGTGGCCCGCGTTCGCGAGCAAGACGCCGTCTTGCATCTTCTCGAGGTGTTCCTCGACGATGACGTCGCGGTTGCCCGTCGTCGTCAGGAAGACGTCGCCGACTTCCGCGGCTTCCGCCATCGGCATCACGTCGTAGCCCTCCATGTGGGCCTCGAGGGCGCGGCGGGGCTCGACCTCGGTGACGATGACGTTGGCGTTCTGGCCCGCGGCCTTCTGGGCGACGCCTTTCCCGCAGTAGCCGTAGCCAGCGACGACGACGTTCTTGCCGGCCCACGAGAGGTTCGTGGTCATGGCGATGGAGGCCAGCGAGGACTCGCCGGTGCCGTGGACGTTGTCGAAGAGGCGTTTCATCGGCGTGTCGTTGACGGCGAAGACGGGGTACTCGAGCGCGCCGTCGTCGTCCATCGCGCGCAGGCGGTGAACGCCGGTGGTCGTCTCCTCTGCCCCGCCGACGATGCCGTCGATCAGTTCGGGGTAGTCCTCGTGGATCGCGGCGACCAGGTCCATCCCGTCGTCGACCGTGATCGTCGGCTCGTGGGCGATGACTGCCTCGATCGCGGCGTAATACTCGTCGTCGTCGACGCCGCGTTTGGCGTAGCTGGTGATGTTCTCGTGGGTATCGAGCGCCGCCGAGACGTCGTCGTGGGTCGAGAGCGGATTACAGCCCGTGACGGCCACCTCCGCGCCGCCCTCCGCGAGCGTCTCGACGAGGATCGCCGTCTTGGCCTCGACGTGCATCGCCATCCCGATGCGCTCGCCTTCGAAGGGCTGGTCGGCGACGAACTCCTCGCGGACGCGCTCGCAGATCGGCATGTGTTGGGCGGCCCAGTCCATCTTCCGACGGCCCTCCTCGCGAGCGGACTCGAGGTCGTCGAGTTGCTCGCTGATCGGGGGGTACTCGGTGTCGGTCATGGCTCGACAGAGTGGGACCGTGGCCAAAACGCTACCGAACCCGGTTCGGCTCCGGACGGCGTTCGGGACTCGAAGCGGCCGCGTACTGACTCGGTGTAAAAAACGCGCAACGAAAGTGGTGGGTGGATCGACCGCACTACGTGCCCGCTCGATCGCGACGATCCGGAGACGGCCGCGATCGGAGCCCGACACCGGTGACGCCGATCCGCTCGGTCGTCGCCCGGCGTCGGGTATCGGCTTCGAGGGCGCTACTGTTCGCTGTCGGTAGACTCAGCGTCCGAATCGTCGGTGTCGTCTTCGTCGTCTTCGTCGTCCTCGTCGTCCTCGTCGTCCTCGTCGTCCTTGTCGTCGCCGTCAGCCGGCGGACCGGCGTGTTCCGGCGGACCGCGTTCGTCGCCATCGTCGTCGACCTGCTCGTCGTCGCCTTCGTCTTCGTCGTCGCCGTCAGCCGGCGGACCGGCGTGTTCCGGCGGACCGCGTTCGTCGTCATCGTCTTCGTCCTCGTCGTCGTCATCCGCGTCCGGCGGACCGGCGTGGCTCGGCGGACCGGCGTGGCTCGGCGCGTTGCCGGGGTTGTTCGCGACCACGAAGCTCGCGACGGCGATCCCGGTCGACTCGTTGGACTCGTTCTGTTGGGTCTCGACGAAGTCGGAGACGAGCGACCCGAAACTCGTCTCGTTGGCCGACTCGTTGTCGGTCTCGTTACCGTCCACGGTTTCGTTGCTCGCTGCGGTCAGCGTCGCCGTGGTCGAGGCCGTCCGGTTGTCGGCCGTCGCGGTCACCGAGACGGTGACGTTCTCGACGGGATCGGGCAGTTCGACCGCGCCGGCGTCGCCGGTCGTGTACGTCCCGGTCCCCTCGTAGGTCGCGTTCTCGTCGGTGGTCGATACGTCGACGGTCGCGTTCGCGACCGCGGTGTCGTTTGCCGTGACGCCGACGACGTTCTCGCCGTCGACGGACACGTCGAGGTCACCGTCGGTCTCTGCCGCGACCGTGCCCGCCGAGGCGAACACGGACGTGACCATAACGGCGACCAGTGTCATCGTGAGCAGCTTATGCTTCATCCGCTCGTGACTTTCCCGGATTATTAGATAAACCCCGACGGCAGTTCTCGGCGTTTGCTCCGGGTTAAAACGACTCCACAATCAATGTAAGCGTTTATCGAGCGTTTTGAGTGTTTATCTCGAGTCGGGCCGACAGGCGCTCTCCCGGCTCACTCGCCGGCACGGGCCACCAACGACTCGGCAGCCTCGAGCGACCGATCCCGGACCGCCGCCTCGTCGAGGGTCAGGACCTCGCGGTCGCGCATGAGGACCCGGCCGTCACAGACGGTGTGGCGCACGTCGGCCGCCGCGGCCGCGTACGCGAGGTGGCTCACGAGGTCGTGTCGGGGCGTCAAGTGCGGCGTCTCCAGGTCGATGACGGCCAGGTCGGCCGGCGCGCCCGCCTCGAGCCGGCCCGACTCGAGGCCGACCGCGTCCGCGCTGCCGTGCGTCGCCATCTCGACGACCGCTTCGGCGGGCACCGCGCTCGCGTCGTCGGCCGCGAGCTTGCCCAGCATGGCCGCGTCGCGGGCCTCGTCGAGCATCGAGAGGTCGTTGTTCGAGGCCGCGCCGTCGGTGCCGAGGCCGACGGTGACGCCGGCTTCGCGCAGCCGCTGGACGGGTGCCATCCCGCTGGCCAGTTTCATGTTCGAGGCCGGGCAGTGGATCACGCCGGTCCCGGCCTCGGCCAGCAGTTCGATCTCCCGATCGTCGACGTGGACGCCGTGGGCGATGAAGTCCTCGGGCTCGAGCATCCCCAGTTCCGCGGCGTACTCGAGGGGCCGCTTGCCGTGTTCGTCGACGATCGGCGCGACCTCGTCTTCGGTCTCGTTGGCGTGGTAGTGGATCGGGACGCCGAGGTCGCGGGCCCGCGGCACGAACTCCGACAGGTACTCGCCGTCGACGGTCGTCAGCGAGTGGGGCATAAAGGCCGACGAGATCCGGCCGTCGCCCAGCCCGTCGACTTCCTCGGCGACCGCGAGCCCCTCGCGGGCGTCCTCGCGGGCAGCCTCGTCGTCCTTGCCCACCGAGATCACGCCGTGGCCGAGCCGGGCGCGCAGGCCGGCGTCGGCGACCGTCTCGGCGATCGTCGGCACGAAGAAGTACATGTCCGCGAAGGCGGTGACGCCGGACTTGATCATCTCGAGGACGCCGAGTTCGGTCCCCGCGCGGACGGTCTCGGCGGTCAGTTCGGCCTCGGCCGGCCAGATGTCCTCCTGGAGCCAGGCATCGAGGGGTTTGTCGTCGGCGTACCCCCGCAGCAGCGTCATCGCGACGTGGCAGTGGCCGTTGACGAACCCGGGGGTGACCAGCGATCCCGTCGCGTCGAGGGTCTCGTCGGCCGCGCCGCCGAGGTCGGGACCGACCTCGAGAACCTCGCCGGCGTCCCCATCGATCAGTACGTCCGCGGTCGTCACCGTCAGGTCGGGCCGGAGGACCCGCCCGCCGGTGATCGCAAGCGCCGTCATTGCCCGTGGGTTCTCGCCGGGCGGCCTTATACTGTCGATCCGTCGATGACGGGTCTCGAGCCGGCCGGACCAGTCGGCGGATTTAACAGTTCGGTGACGGAACGTCCGGTATGGACGACCCACCCCGTCAGACCGGACGCCGCGCGTTCGTCGCCGACTACCCACCTCGAGCGGCGCTGGCCGACGCCTGGGACGAACACAGCCGGTTCGTCGGCTTCGCGGCCGGACTGTTCGCCGTCGGCGTCGTCGTCGGCGCCCTCCTGCTGGCGGCCGGCTACAACCTCCTCGAAATCATCGCGGATCTACTCGGTCAGGGGCTGTTCCCCGAGGAGATTGCCGACTTCTCCGGGCTCGAGTTGGCGCGGTTCCTGCTCGTGAACAACACGCAGGCGTTCCTGCTCTCGATCGTCGGCGCGCTGTCGCTGGGACTCCTGACCGCCTGGGCGATGGTGTTCAACGGGATCATCGTCGGCAACGTCGGTGCCGCCATCGCCGGCGAGGTCGGCCTCGGCTTCATTATCGTCGGTCTGCTCCCCCACGGGATCTTCGAGTTGCCCGCGCTGTTTATCGCCGCCGGCGTCGGCTTCCGCCTGCTGTACCGGGTCGGACAACGGCTCCGGGGCAGCCGCGACGCGATCTTCACGAAGCGGTACCTCTACCGGACCGGCCTCCTCGTCCTCGCCGGCTGGCTCCTGCTGGTCGTCGCCGCGTTCGTCGAGGCGTTCGTCACGCCCGCCCTGCTCGAGGCGCTGTTCGCCGAGCGGCTCGGTGGGACGGGGACGCCCTAGGACGCGACCCGACGGTTTCGGCCAGTTCAGTCCGGATGAACGGTCCTGAACGGACCCAAGCGTCGCGCCCCTTTTTACCGAATCACTGACTGTCAGTGGCTATGGACGGACGCACGATCCAACTGGTAGTCGTCGTGGCCCTCGTGGCCGTCGCCGGCTGTGCCGGCGGCATGGGCGGACAACCGGCGACCGACTCGGCGGACGACGGTCCCTCGAGCGCGGACGACTCGAGCGACGGCGGCATGGGAACGGCCGCCTTCTACGTCAGCGACGAACCGAACGTGATCGACGACTTCGAACACCTCAACGTGACGATCACGAAGGTCGGCTTCAAGAAGGCCGGCGGGTCGTCCGGCGCGGACGACGGAAACGAGAGCGGTGACGCGGACGAGGGGAACGAAACCGACGACGGCGCGGCCAACGAGACCGACGCCGACTGGGCAGAGCAGACGGAAGACGGCGAGGAGAACGACGGGAACGAGACTGACACCGACGATGGAGACGCCGACGAGAAAGACGAGGAGGGAGACGGCGAGACGGACGATGAGGAAACCGACGGCGGTGACGACTGGGTCGAGTACGACGTCGACGAACGGACGGTCGACCTCACCGAACTGAAGGGTGCGAACGCGTCCATGATCGACGAGTTCGACCTCCCTGCCGGCGACTACGAGACGGTCTTCATCTACGTCAGCGACACCGAGGGCGTCCTGACCGACGGGAGTACGACGCGGGTGAAACTCCCGAGCAACAAACTCCAGCTGAACAAGAAGTTTACCATCGGCAACAACGAATCGGTCGACTTCGTCTACGACATCGCGCCACACAAGGCCGGCAAGAGCGGGAAGTACATCCTCAAGCCGGTGATCAGTCAGAGCGGCACGGGCGACGAGGTCGAGATCCGCGATATCGACACGGACGACGAGAAAGAAGACGAGGAGAACCGCGGCAACGGCGGCGGCAACGGCGGGAACGGAAACGGTGCGCCCGAAGCGAACGCCGACGACTGATCGGTCGACCGCATCGTAGACCCCTCGAGCGCGGCACGCTCGAGGAGCGACCGGCGGATTCTTCGAAACCGGATCGGCGGTCGCTCGAGCGCCGATCAGCGCCGGAGTCGGCCGAGCAGTTCGTAGTCCCGGTCCGGCGTGTACCGGCGGAACAGCAGGCTGTTCGAGAGGACCGACACCGACGACAGCGCCATCGCGCCGGCCGCGAGGACGGGCTGGAGCAGCCCGAGCGAGGCCAGCGGGATCATCGCGGTGTTGTACCCCAGCGCCCAGACGAGGTTCTGTTTGATCTTCGCCAGCGTGGCCTCGGAGATCCGGATCGCCTTCACCACGTCGAGCGGGTCGTCGCGCATCAGGGTCACGTCCGCGGCCTCGATGGCCACGTCCGTCCCGGAGCCGATGGCCGTGCCGACGTGAGCGACCGCAAGCGCGGGCGCGTCGTTGACCCCGTCGCCGACCATCATCGCCTTGCGGCCCGTCGACTGGATGTCCTCGACGGCGTCGGCCTTGTCCTCCGGCAGGACGCCGGCGCGGACGTTGTCGGGGTCGATCCCCACCCGTTCGGCGACGGCGCGGGCCGTCCGCTCGTTGTCGCCGGTGATCAGGGCGACGTCGAGGTCGCGCTCGCGCAGGGCCGCGACCGCGTCGGCCGAACTCTCCTTGACGGTGTCGGCGTCCGCGACCACGCCCGCGACCGCGCCGTCGACCGCGACCAGCATCGCCGTCTTCCCCTCGCGCTCTAACCGTTCCATCTCCTCGGCGGCGGGCGCGGGATCGACGCCCTCGCCCTCGAGCAGCCGCCGGTTGCCGACCAGCACCTCGCGGCCCTCGACGGTCGTCCGGACGCCCTGTCCGGGGATGTTCTCGAACGCCTCGGGATCGGCTAGCTCGAGGCCCCGTTCTTCGGCGCCCTCGACGATGGCCTGCGCGAGCGGGTGTTCGCTGTCGCGCTCGGCGCTGGCAGCGAGGCGGAGGACCTCGCTCTCGTCGAGCGACTCGCGGGTCACTACCGCCCCGCCGTCGGTCGCCGTCTCGCCGCCGTCCGCTGCAGTCGCCTCCCCGTCGAGCGCGACCACGTCGGTCAGCGTCATCTCGCCGGTGGTCAGCGTCCCGGTCTTGTCGAAGACGACGGTGTCGACGTCTCGAGCGCGCTCTAAGATGTCGCCGCCCTTGAACAGGACGCCGTTCTGTGCGCCCAGCGTGGAGCCGACCATCGTCGCGGCCGGCGTCGCCAGCCCGAGCGCGCAGGGACAGGCGATCAGCACCGCGGAGGCGAAGACGACGATCGCGAACTCGAACGTCGAGAGGGTCGCCGGACCGCCGCCGACCAGCCCCCACAGCGGCAGCGACCCGACGGCGCCGGCCAGCGCCTCGGGGAAGAGAAACCAGATCAGGCCCCAAAACGTCGCGTTCAGGATGACCGCGGGGACGAAGTACGCCGAGATCCGATCCGCGAGGTTCTGAATCTCCGGCTGGCGCGACTGGGCCTCCTTGACCGTCTGGACGATCCCCTGCAGGGCCGTGTCCTCGCCGACCTTCGTCGCCTCGACGACCAGCACGCCGTTCTCGTTGATCGTCGAGCCGATCACCTCGTCGCCCGCTTCCTTCTCGACGGGGACCGATTCGCCGGTCACCATCGACTCGTCGACCGCCGACTGGCCGTCGACGACGACGCCGTCGGTCGGCACCTTCTCGCCCGGCCGGACCTTCATCCGGTCGCCGACCGCGACGTCCTCGAGCGGGACTTCCTCCTCGGTGCCCTCGTCGTCGACCAGCGTGGCCGTCTCGGCCTCCATCTCGAGGAGCTTTCGCAGGGCCTCGCCGGCCTGACCCTTCGAGCGGGCCTCGAGGTAGTTGCCCAGCGTGATGAACACGAGGATCATCGCGGCGGTGTCGAAGTAGAGGTTGCCCGCCAGCAGGCCGAGCAGGACGACGAGGCTGTAGAAATACGCCGTCGAGGAGCCAAGCGCGATCAGCACGTCCATGTTGGCGGTGCGATTGCGCACGAGCGCCGTGTAGGAGTTGACGAGGAACTCCCGCCCCAGCAGGACGTAGACCGGCGTCGCGAGCAGGAACTCGACCCAGCCGAACGAGACCCCGAAGACCGTCTCCGGGACGTAGGTCCCGCCGAGCAGGAACTTGTTGGCGAGGAAGAACAGGAACGGGGCGGAAAGCACCGCGCCGAGAATCGTCAGCCGAAGCTGTTTACGGACCTCCGCCTGACGGGCCGCGTCGCGGCGGTCCTGATCGGATTCCGCGCCGTCCTCGCTGCCCTCGTCTCGAACGGGCGTGTAGCCGGCCGACTCGACAGCCTCGTAGAGGGACTCGGTCGAGACGTCCGCCGGGTTATACGCGACGGTCGCCTCGTCGGTCGCGTAGTTGACCTCCGCGTCGATGACGCCGGGAACGGACTCGAGGGCCGTCTCGTTGGTCTCGGCGCAGTTCGCACAGCTCATGTCGGTGATCCCGATCGAGCGGCTCGCGCGATCGGCCTCGTAGCCGGCCTCGTCGATCGTCTCGTAGATCTCGGCCAGCGTGATCGCCTCGGGATCGTACTCGACGGTGCCGTCGTCGGTCGCGAAGTTGACGGTCGCCTCGCTCACGCCGTCTCGGGACTCCAGGGCATCGCTGATCGTCTGCGAGCAGTTCGCACAGCTCATGCCCCGGATGTCAAGGTGTGCAGTCCGGGTACTCATTGATGGATTCTAGGGGCCCACGCCTTACCCCCTTTACTGGTCGGAATCCAAAGTTCAGCGCGGGGCGTAGCTTCGGATCGAAAGTCAGGCCTCCGCGTCGAATCGGTCGTACCGGGCCTCGAACCGGCCCTGACAGGACGAACAACAGAAGTGGTAGACGTCGCCGTCGATCCGGCTCGATTCCCCCTCGCTGTCGACGGTGTTGCCACACTCCGCGCAGGTCAGGGCGAACTCCGTCCCCTCGAGCGAGGGCGTCCACTCGGCGTCGTCGACGAGCGTTACGTCGTACGCGAGGCCGTCCGCGTCGGGCAACAGCCCCTCGAGCCACTCGCGGACCCGCCGGACCTGCGCGCGGGCGTAGAACCAGATCCCGCCGTCGGCGGTGACGAACACGTGTTCGACGGCGTCGGCCTCGGCGGCCGCCGTCCGGCAGTCCTCGACCGCGCCCGGGGGTGCCGTGACCCGCACGAACACCGGCACCCCGGCCCGGAGCTGTGACTGGTCCACATCGATCGTAAAGCGGTTGATGATCCCGGCCGCCTCGAGGCGGTCGACGCGGTCGGAGACCGCGGGGCCGGAGAGGTCGACTTCGTCGGCGATTTCGCTGAACGGCCGCCGGGCGTCGTCGCCCAGCAGCCGCAGGATCGTCATGTCGGTTTCGTCGAGATCGCGCATACCGTTCGTTCGCCATCCTTACCAAAGAAAGTAGCGACAGTAGCTTTGGAATTCGAAGTCAGGTTTGCAAACGCGTTCGCATCGAAAGCAGTAACGCACAAAGAAGAGCCGTCCCTACACTCTCGTATGAGTCTGACGATCACCGTCGAAGGAATGTCGTGTGAACACTGCGAACGGACCGTCGAGGACGCCCTCGAGGGCATCGACGGCGTCGAATCGGTAGCCGTCGACCGGGAGGCCGAACGGGTTACCATCGAGGGGGATGCGGACCCGCAGACGCTCGTCAGCGCAGTCGACGAGGCCGGCTACGAGGCGTCCGCGTAACCCGACCTCGAGTCCCAGTTGCCATCGCCGTCGAAACGCCGGGCGGCGGTGAGTCCCGCACCGCGACGGCGACGAATCGCGGTTCGGTCGCGCCAGTGGCCGGCAACAGAGCCGAGACTGCCGGGAAAACGACGTGACTGGCGGCGGCTTCGCTGCGGTCGGACCAGTAGCGGGGCCGCGAATTCGCGGCCGGCGTCGGGTCGATTCCCGTCCGACACCGTGAGGAGAGCACGGCGAGTCGGTATCGAAACGTTGGATTCCAAGGGAGAACCGCATTGAGTGACGAACCCGTATCCGCAACTGGAGACGGACCGCACCGTCACCGGTGAGACTGCATGGCAACCGACACACGCGACACGCGACTCGCCACGATCGTCCTCGTCGCCATCGCCGTCCTCGTAGTGCTGCCGATGGCGTTTATGGGGTTCGGACTGATGGGATTCGGTCCGATGATGGGCGGCACGTGGGGCCACGGCATGTGGAACGGCGGAACGGCCCCCGGCTGGCTGCCGCTCGTCGCCGTCCTGATGCAGCTCCTGTTCGTCGCCGCCGTCGTCGGCGGCGGCTACCTCCTCTACCGGGCGATCGCCGGCGGAGACGACACCGATCGGGCGCTCGAGGAACTGCGGCTGGCGTACGCTCGGGGCGATCTGAGCGACGAGGAGTACGAACAGCGCCGAGACGCGCTCGAGCGGAACGAGTGAGCGGGCGGACTGACCGGCGAGCCCTCGAGCGACCGCTCGGATGAAAAGACAGTTGCCCACCGCCGTCCAAGGACGGGCATATGCGAATCGCCGTTCCCAACAAGGGCCGCCTGCACGAGCCGACGATCGACCTCCTAGAGCGGGCGGGACTGCACCTCGAGAACGGAGCGGACCGAAAGCTCTACGCCGATACCGTCGACTCCGACGTGACCGTGCTGTTCGCCCGCGCCGCGGACATCCCGGAGTACGTCGCCGACGGCGCGGCCGATCTGGGCATTACGGGCTTCGACCAAGTGCAGGAAGCACGCGTCGACAACGTCTCGGAACTGCTCGATCTGGAGTTCGGGCGCTGCCGGCTCGTGCTGGCGGCCCCCGAGGACGGCGAGATCGACAGCGTCGAGGATCTGGCGGGCAAGACCGTCGCGACCGAGTTCCCCAACATCACGGCGGACTTCTTCGCCGACGCCGGCGTCGATCCCGACGTCGTCGAGGTGTCGGGCGCGACCGAACTCACCCCCCACGTCGAGATGGCCGACGCCATCGTCGACATCACGAGTACCGGGACCACGCTGAAGATGAACCGGCTGGCGGTCGTCGAGGAGGTCCTGTCCAGTTCAGTCCGGCTGTTCGGCCGCGATGACGTCCTCGAGGAGCCGAAAGTCGACGAGGTCCGGACCGCCCTCGCCTCCGTGAAGCAGGCCGAAGGCAAGCGCTACCTGATGATGAACGTGCCACAGGACCGACTCGAGGCGGTCCGTGACGTCATTCCGGGACTCGGCGGCCCGACGATCATGGACATCGCCGACGACGAAGACGGCGAGAAGGTGGCCGTTCACGCGGTCGTCGACGAGAGCGACGTCTTCGAGACGATCACGGCGGTCAAGGAGGCCGGCGCGAGCGATATTTTGGTCACGGAGATCGAGCGACTCGTCGAGTAGCCGCGGGCGATACGACTCACTCCAGGCGAGCGGAAATCGGCCGCTCGAGCGAGTCGGTCTCGAGGACGGATTCGAACGCCCCGCAGTTGGCCGCCGGCCCGACGAGGCTGCGGACGCGATCCCAGGCGACGATGTCGTGCTCCGCCAGCAGCGGTAGGTGGGTCCGACACAGCGAGGTGTGGATCCGCTGGCGCAGGCGGTGGATCGTCGTCCCGACGGTCGGGTCGTGTTCGGCGTCGGCGAGGCGGCCGACCAGCGTCCGCAGCGGGACGGGGCCGTCGGCAGCGAGGACACAGCGGATGACCTCTCGCCGCCGGTCGCTGTCGACGGCCTGACGGATCGTCTCCCGCGATGGGGGTCGGCGACCGATCCCGCCGTCGTTGCTGAGCCGCGACAGGTCCGAAACGACCGTCGAGCGGTCTGGGTGGATCGTCATGGGCACGTGAGAGTCAGGGACGGAGACCCGGATAAACGCGAGCGGTCGTTTCGACGAATCCGACTCGATTCAAGCCAGTCGGCCGCGCTGGGCGGGAATTGAACGGTCGATAATTCGGTGCAAGCGATGAACTGACGGCCGGCCCTCGAGGTGACCGAGCCGGGCCGAACGGAACGAGCGACACCGAAAGCGGGTAAGACGATATTACCGGCGCGGCGGAGATCGGTCTCGCCGCTACGATCGAGTCACTGAGAGGAACGATCGGCAACGCCGTCGAACACGCCGGCCGATGCCGACGTGTCCGCGACTGACGGGGTGGTAGCGTCGGCCGCGGGTCACGCGGCGCGAAAACGGACGCCGTTACTCGAGCAGGCCGAGGTCCTCGAGCCGGGAGACGATCTTGTCGACGGCGTGTTCGGCGTCCTCGGGCTTTTTGCCGCCGGTGATGACGAGCTTGCCCGAGCCAAACAGCAGTGCGACGACCTCGGGGTCGTCGAGTCGATAGACGAGTCCGGGGAACTGCTCGGGCTCGTACTCGATGTTCTCCAGCCCCAGCCCGATCGCGATCGCGTTCAGGTTGAGGTTCCGACCGAGGTCGGCGCTGGTGACGATGTTCTGGACGACGATCTCGGGGTCCTCGTTGACCTGAATCTGGAGTTCACGGAGCTTGTCGAAGACGATGCGCAGGCTCTCGTGGACGTCGTCGGTGCTTTTCGCGCCGGTACAGACGATCTTCCCCGACCGGAAGATCAGTGCGGCGGACTTGGGATTCTGGGTGCGGTAGACGAGACCGGGGAACTGCTCGGGATCGTAGTCGGCCCCCTCGAGGTCCATCGCGACGCTCTGGAGGTCGAGTTCCTGTCCGATGCCGGTCGACGCCACCACGTTTTCGATGTTGATGGTGTCCTTCGGATCCGTCATTAGTCGCTTAAAAAGACGTATTTAAGGTTTATAAAGGTTGGTACCGCCACCTGATATGTCCGGTATATACCCGTCGCGCCGACGCGGCCGAGACGCCGATTCCGGGCTGCTTGCGGTTTCAGGCTGTGGTATTCGATCACAGGATTCGGTTCGGGAAAAGCGGTAGGCTCATGGCCGCGCCGCCGCGACCATCGGGCGTGTATCTGCTCGAATTGGGCGGCGAAGACGACGTGTTTGCGGCCCGCGAGGCGGCAAGCGCCGCGGTCGGCGTCGACCGGATCGCGCCCGGGCTGGCCGTCGCAGACGCGATCGTCCCCGAGCGGGTCCGCGGCCTCGCCTACACCCACCGCGCCAGCGAACTGGTCGGGCGGGGCGAGGCCGATCTCGCGAGTGCGCGTGCGGTCCTCGAGGCCGCCGCGATCGACCGCGAGGGATCCGTTGCGGTCCGGGCGACGGATGTCCACGGCTCGACGGGCGTGAGTACCGAGCGGGCCGAACGCGAGCTGGGTGCGGTGTTGGTCGACCGGGGGTTTTCGGTCGACCTCGAGGACCCCGATCACTGCCTGCGGGTCGTCTTCGCCGAGGGAGCCCTCGGGGGCGGCGGTGACGTCCTCGAGCCGGCCGGCGACGAGACGGGAACCGCTCCCGACACCGACGGCGACCCGGCCTCGGTCTGTGCGCTTGGCTGGCTCGCGGCCGAGAGCGTCCGCGACTTCGGCACGCGCGCGCCGACGGACAAACCGTTCTTCCAACCGGGCAGCATGGACCCCCTGCTCGCGCGGGCCGTCGCGAACCTCGCCGGCGCGCGGAGCGGGGCAACGATCCTCGATCCGATGTGTGGCACCGGCGGCGGCCTCGTCGAGGCCGGCCTCGTCGGCGCGGACGTGATCGGCACCGACGCGCAGGCGAAGATGGTCCGGGGCGCGCGCGAGAACCTGACCCACTTCCTCGAGCGCGAGGAGCCGTCCCCGACCGGCGTCGATCGCGGGGCCTGGCACGTCGCCCGCAGCGACGGGACCCGCCTTCCGCTCGCCGACGACGCGGTCGACGGCGTCGTCTTCGACGCGCCCTACGGCCGCCAGTCGAAGATCGACACCCACCGGCTCGAGGACCTCGTCGCGGGCGCGCTCGCGGAGGCCCACCGGGTCGCACCGCGAGCGGTCATGATCGCCGATCGCTCGTGGGCCGCCGAAGCGCGGGCCGCGGGCTGGGCGATCGAGTCGGCCTTCGAGCGCCGGGTCCATCGGTCGCTGACGCGGTACGTGCTGGTCCTCGAGCGAGAATCTTCGTAACGTCTGTCGATCGTTTGGACTAACGGATACAGAGCGACTGAGTAGTCGCTGCTATCGTGGCAACACGGAGTAGCCACGCCCTCCCCAACCGATTCACTCACTCCCGCCGGTCGTTCGTTCATCCCTCGCACGATGTTGCGTCGCGGGTCGTCGGTGACGAACCGCGCCCCGGCGCGCGCCACCGCAGAAATCACAATGGGCGTTCAGCCCTCAATTTCGTGGACGCGGTCCCGAAGCCGTTCCCCTTTCTCGGTCTCGACCGAGAGGTCGGGGACGGGGACCGTCTCGCCGTTCTCGTCGATCGCGACGAAGGTAAACGTCGACTCGGTGGTCTTCTCGGTCTCGCCGCTGCGGGGTTCCTCGCGCCAGGCGCGTAAGGCGACGTGGACGCTCGTTCGGCCCGCGTCGTAGACGTACGCCTCGACCAGCGCCGTGTCGCCGATTCGGATCGGCCGCTCGAAGTCGAGCTCGTTCACGCGGGCGGTGACGCAGGTCTCGCCGGCAAAGCGCATCGCCGACATCGCGCTCACCTCGTCGAGCCACTTCATGAGGTTGCCGCCGTGGAGCGTGTCGTTGTTGTTCGCATGGTTGGGCTGGACGCGAAAGCGGTTCCGAATGTGGGTCTCGAGAAGCGTCGGCATACGGAGCCGTTCGCACGACGATCTGAAGAAAACGACCCCCACGTGTGAGATAAGAGACGTTTTTCCGTACCGAACTCGGAGGAAATCCCATGAGTCGAGAGACTCCAGCCCGCGAGCCGCCGCGGTGGGCCCGCCTCCTCGGGCTCGGACTCATCGCTATGATCGTCGTCGGACTCACGTATCGGACCCTCGAGGATGCGGCGTCAGTACAGGACGCGGTCCGGGGGCTCGTCGGTATCGGGCTGTTCTGTCTGTGGCTCGGGTATAGCTACGTCTCGCGGACACGCTGGCGCGATCGCAACGCCCGGGCCGGGCTGGCATTGCTCGGTTGTCTGGCGATTACCGGCGCAGTGCTTTCCCTGCTGACGGCCGCCGATGGGCAGTGGCTGGACCGCGAGTTAGCGATCACCGTCGGCGCGGCAGTCCTGTTCTCGCTCGCGTTGGTTCTCTCGCGGTACGTCTCCCTCTCGAGTCGCGCGTTCGGCGTCCTCGTCTCGGCTGCGGGCATCGGCATCGTCGGCATCGGGCTGACCGCCCACGGAACCGAGCGATCGCTCGATGCGATTAGCACCGGCGGAATCTGCCTCGTGATCGGCTGCCTGTACGTCTGGAAACCGAACGCGATGGAACGACTCGAGAACGGGACCGACTGATCGGGAATGAGTCACAGTCTCCCAGAAGCGTCGTCAGTCAGGCCTCTCGGCCCAGTTCGGCCAACAGCCCCGAGACGTGAAGCCGATCGCTGGTCCCCTCGTGCATCTCGAAGTCGACGTCGGCCGCCAGCCGGTGGATCTCGGCGAGTTGCTCGCCCTGGTACCGCTTGCGCGCGACCGCCAGGATCGCCTCGAGGACCTCGTTGCCGTCCAACCCCTCGTCGACGAGCAGGTCGTCCAGCGTCGACCGGGCGTCGGTAAAGTCGCCGGCCTCGGCGTCGTCGAGCATGGACTCGATCTCGTCCTCGAGGCCGACCTCGCCGAGGGTCTCGTAGGCCGCGCTCATCGTGAGTTCGTCCGCGTCCTCGACGGTCGTCTGCGCTGCGAGAATTGCCTGTCGGAGGTTGCCGTCGGCGTAGCCCGCGACGAACTCGAGGCCGTCCGCGTCGTAGTCGACCCCCTCGCGCTCGACGATGCGCTCGAGAACGGTGACGATCTCCTCGCTGGTCGGCGAGGGGAAGGAGACGGGGAAACACCGCGAGCGAATCGGCGGGATGAGTTTGGTGGGCTGGCGGGTGGCGACGATGAACTGGGTCGTCCGGTGGTGTTGTTCCATGATCCGGCGCAGGGCCTGCTGGAAGTCCTCGCGGACGTCCTCGGCGTTGTCCAGCAGGATCGTCGTGTAGCCGCCCGAGACGGGCGCGTAGCTCGCGGACTCCTTGAGAACGTGGTTGATCATGTCCCGTTTCGACATCGACGAGCGGCCGACGAGGAAGTGTTCGAACCGCGGATCGTTCGTGATCTCGGTCTTGGTCCGGCCGAAGAAGTCGGCGACGTTGATCTCGACGAAGTCGTTATCGGGATCCTCGTGAGCCTCACGGGCGAGTGCGCGCGCCGCTGCCGTCTTCCCGCTCCCGGGCGGGCCCTGCAGGAGGAGGTTGATCGGCTCCTCGACGGCCCGCTCTAAGTACTCGCGGGCGTCGTCCTGTGGCAACTCGGCCAGCTCCGGGGCGTGGGTTTCGGTCCACAGCGGCGCGTCCATCGCCAGCCGATAGGGGACAGGCGGGTAAGAATCGGTCGGTTAGGCGGCGGCCGGGCCGGGTCGGCTACCCGCCGTCGGACTCGTTTCCGCCGCCGTCGTCGGCACCGTCCCCCGCGTCCGCGATCGTGAACGTCGTTTCGACCGGCTCGCCGTCGAACTCGATCGGCGATGCCGCGTCGGTATCGCCCGACGAGCCCGCGTAGAGGGCGGCCGTCAGTTCGTCGTCCTCGTCGATCGACGCGTCGTCGGCGAGATCGACCGTCACGTTCTCGTGTTCGCCGGGCTCGAGTTCGTCACTGGTCCCGAGAACCGTCCCGTTGCCCTCGACGGCGACGAATCCGGTCTCGGGGGTCGCCGCCGAGACCGTCACGCGCTCGTCGCTTGCGTTCTCGACCGCGACGCTCGGGTCCGTATGGAACTCGAGGTCGATCGTCGAGACCGCGCCGTCGGCGTCGGTGTAGATCCCGATCGTCCGCTCGCCCGGCGGCGCGCCGCTCGTATCGGTCTCGAAGGTGACGGTTCGGGACTCGCCACCCTCGAGTTCCAGGATCTGCCGTTCGAAGACCGCGCCGTCGATGCGGACTTCGACCGGCTGTTGGGTCTGGAACTCGGTCGGGTTACGGATCGTCGCGTTCACCCGGATCGTCTCGTTGGTCGTCGCGGTCGCGGGGGCGTCGATCGACTCGACGGCGAACGAATCGTCCAGCGCATCCGCCTCGCCGGTCGTCACCGTCGCGGTGTCGCTGACCGGGAACCCGGCCTCGAGGTAGGGGCGGTCCTCCTCGCCGTCGGTCTCGTCGTAGGCGTAGCCCTCCTGGTCCGCGGTGTCTCGGTGGACCGTCGCCGTCAGCTGGCCGACGAGTTCGCGGGTCGCGTCGTCGGCGCGTTCGACGGAGACATCCTCGTGAGTGCCGGCCTCGAGCCGATCCGAGACCGCGAGCGGCTCGTCGCCGCCGTCGGTGACGACGACGTAGCCGCCCTCCGAGAGCGAGACCTCCTGGATCGTGACCGCGGTGCCGTTGCCCTGTTGATCCTCGAACGTGATCGACGCCTCGGGGTCCTCTTCGACGCCGAAGATAGCGGGGGCCTGCCCGACCACGATCCCGGCGGCGAGGACGATCGCGATCGCGAGCAAGATTGCGCCGATCCGCTTTACCGTGCCGAACGTCAGTTGCGGGCTCATCTGGGGGTCGTCGTCTCCCCTTTGGGGCCGACGGTGGTAAAACGCGTCGTCCGTTCGCAGGACGGCGAACCGGTTCGAATCGGTTTCTCCGAATAGTCACTGCTTACCACAGTTCGTGAGGCCCGTCGGCGACGCGTCCGTTCCGGCGGCGACTCGAGGCTCGACCGGCACGCGCCCCGGCCACGGTGTTTGTCACCGCTTACCACTTCCCGGTGTGGTCGAACGCTGCCCTCGAGCGATCCGAAGGCGGTTTAGTCGCGGCCCGCGGAGCCTTGGGCGATGCCACTGCGCGTGACGTTTCTGGGGACGGCCGGGGCGATCCCGACGACCGACCGGAATCCGAGCAGCGTCTTCGTCGCCCGCGAGGGCGAGGAGCTGCTGTTCGACGCCGGCGAGGGGACACAGCGCCAGATGATGCGCTTCGGTACGGGGTTTTCCGTCTCGCAGCTGTTCGTCACGCACTGTCACGGCGATCACGTCCTCGGGATTCCGGGGCTGCTCCAGACGATGGCGTTCAACGACCGTGAGGAGCCGCTGGCGATCCACACCCCCCACGGGACGCGCCGGCAGATCAAGGGCCTGATCAACGCCCTCGGAAACCGCCCCTCGTTTCCCGTGCGGATCAACGAAGTCGGGGACGGCGACGTCGCCTACCGCGGCGAGGAGTACGAGGTCCGGGCGTTCGAGACCGACCACGACACCCGGTCGGTCGGCTACGCGCTCGTCGAGGACGACCGCAAGGGCCGGTTCGACCGCGAGCGCGCCGAGGAACTCGGCGTCCCCGTCGGCCCGAAGTTCTCACGACTCCACGAGGGCGAGTCGGTCGAACTCGAGGACGGCACCGTCGTCGATCCCGAACAGGTCGTCGGTGACTCCCGCCCCGGTCGGTCGATCGTCTACACCGGCGACACCCGCCCGACCGAGGCGACGATCGGCGTCGCCGCGGATCCCGATCTGCTGATCCACGACGCCACCTTCGCCGACGACCGGGCCGACCGCGCCGCCAGCACTGCTCACTCGACGGCCCGACAGGCAGCCGAAATCGCGAACCGGGCCGGGGCCGACCGCCTGGCGCTCTTGCACCTGTCCTCGCGCTATGCCGGCCACACCGACGACCACGAGGGGCAGGCCCGCGAGGTCTTCGCCGGCGATCCCGACGCCGTGTTCGTCCCCGACGACGGCGATTCCCTCGAGATTACGTATCCCGACAGCGAGTGAGACGACGTCCTGCGAACCCGCGTCGGATTTATAGCCGCCTCGTCCCTACGACCCCCTGTGAGTACCCGAACGAGTGCGCTCGATGCAGTCGTCTTCGGTGTCGACATCCAGAGCGGTGACGTACGCGGCGACGCGCCATCGTACGCACTGGCCGTCTACGACGGTGACGACGTCAGCCGGGACGTCGTCACCCACCGGAAACTCCGGCGACTGATCGACGACGAGGAGCCGGCGATCGTCGCGACCGACAACATGTACGAGCTGGCTGCCGACAAGGACCAGCTCATCCACTTCCTGGGCTCGCTACCGGCCGACACCATGCTCGTTCAGGTGACGGGTGCCGAGCAACCCGAACCCCTCTCGAGGGTCGCGAAACGCCACGGCGTCCCCTACGGGAAAGACCCCATGCAAGAGGCCGAGGCCGCGGCCCGACTGGCCGCCCACAACGTCGGCCACGAGGTGTCCGCCTTCACCGATACGACGGAGGTCAAGGTCGCTCGGGGCCGCTCGACCGGCAGCGGCGGCTGGAGCGAGGACCGCTACACCCGCCGCATCCACGGCTCGGTCAGGAAGCGGGCCCGCGAGGTCGAGGCCGACCTCGAGGACGCGACCCTCGCCTACGAGCGCGAGGTCCGGGAGGCCTACGGGGGCTTCGCCAACGCCATCTTCACCGTCGAAGCGCGACCGCAGGACATCCCCGTCTCGCGCAACCGCTCGGGCGACGTCCGCGTCGAGATCGAACGGGAACGACGGGACGGCATCGAATTCCGCCCGCTCGCGAAACGGCGCGATCACGTCGTCGTGGGGATCGACCCCGGGACGACGACCGCCGTCGCCATCGTCTCCCTCGAGGGCGAGGTGTTGGACGTCTGGAGTTCCCGCACCAGCGACACCGCCGACGTGATCGAGTGGATCGTCGAGCGCGGCCGACCGATCATCGTCGCCGCGGACGTGACCCCGATACCCGAGACCGTCGAGAAGTTCCGCCGGAGCTTCGACGCCGCCGGCTGGACGCCCGACAGCGATCTGCCGATCGACGAGAAACAGCACCGCACGCGCGACCACCCCTACGACGACGACCACCAGCGCGACGCGATGGCCGCCGCCCTCTACGCCATCGACGACCACGCGGATCAGTTTGACCGGATCGCCGACAAGCTCCCGCCGGGGATCGACCGCGGGAAGGTCACCGCCCGCGTCGTCGCCGGCGAGGAGAGCGTCGAGGCCGTCCTGACGGACCTGCGTGACGACGACGGCGGCGAGGACGACGAGGCCACCGAACACGAACCCCGCGAACTCACCGCGGAAGAACAGCGGATCAAGGACCTCGAGCGACAGGTCGACCGGCTGCAGTCACACGTCGAGACCCTCGAGGGCCGCATCGAGGATCGGGACGACCGCATCGACGAACTCGAGTCCGAACTCTCGCTGGCCCGGCGCGAGGAACGCACGCAGGTCCGCAAGGACCGCGAGGTGAACCGTCTGGAACGGAAGGCGAACCGTCTGGAACGCGAGCGCGACGAGGCCCGGGAGACGGTCGAGGACCTCGAGGGAAAAGTCGAGCGCATGAAGGCCCTCTGGAAGCTCGACCACTCGAACTTCAGCGACGTCTCCGCGGAGAAGGAGGGGCTGGTCCCGGTCAAGGTCGTCGAGAAGTTCACCAAGGGCGCGATCCGCGAGGCCGACGAGCAGTACGGGATCGCCAGCGGCGACGTGGTGTACATCCGGGACGCGAGCGGCGCGGGTCGCTCGACGGCCCAGCTCATGGCGGAGTTCGACCCCCGCGTGATCCTCAAAGAGGGCGGCCTCTCGGAAATCGCCGACGAGATCCTCTTCGAGGCCGAGGTTCCGGTCGGCCCCGCCGACGACGTGGCGATGCAGGAAGTCGACGAACTCGCCGTCGCCCGCGAGGACGACGTCGAGGCCGTCATCGACGACTGGCACGACCGGGCCCGCGAGCGACGGAAACAGCGCAAGGCCTCGATGGTCGACCAACTCATCAGCGAACACCGGGCCGGCGACAACGAGGTCTGATCGAGATCAGTCGGCCGATTCGGTCGGCGACAGCACCTGCGGCACCTCCTCGAGGTCGACCTCCTCGCCGAGGTCGTCGGTGTCGTCGATCGGGCCGTTGACAAACAGCGCGTGCCCGATGAAGGCGATCGCGACGATCCCGAGGCCGAGGATCGCCAGCGGTGCGGGCACCGGCGTCGCGTAGCCGACGACGGCACCGGTCCCGAGACTCGCCGCGATGGCGATCAACACGAGGTCGTAGTAGTGAAGCGTCGGTCCCATACCGGAACCGACGGGACGCAGACGCAAAACGCTTGAGCCGATCCGGGGGCGCTGCCGTCAGAACATGCCGAAGTTCTGGAGCATGCCGGAGATCAGGGATTTGACGACGAGTCCGAGTCCGGCCAGTACCAGCGCCATCCCGACGGCGACGATCCAGTTCGCGTACGCGATGAGGCCGATCCCCGCGAGCAAGAGGACGATACCGACGAGACCGAGCGCGCCGAGATTACGGAGCATACGCTGGGTTGCAGAGCCGAGCGAAATAAGCGGCGTGGTTTCGGGGACCGGTCGATCGGGCGCGACCGCGACGGCTAGCGATTCCGTTCGCGCAATCAGTAAAGGGTTAAACCCCTCGACCGCCAACCTGCGGCCATGAGCGACGACGGCGAGGGCGGTCGGAAGAACCTCCGGATGCCCGAGGACGACGAGGTCTTCGCGACCGTCACGAACATGCTCGGGGCGAATCGAGTCAAGGTACGCTGTGCCGACGGCACCGAACGCACCGCACGGATTCCCGGGAAGATGCAAAAGCGCATCTGGATCCGCGAGGACGACGTCGTGCTGGTCGAACCCTGGGACTGGCAGGACGAGAAGGCCGACATCACCTGGCGCTACGAGAAGAGCGAGGCCGACCAGCTCCGCGAGGAAGGCCATATTCAGTAAGAACGAAGTTTTGCGCTGCGGGCCGCCTTCGGCGGCCCTCGGCAAAAATTCGATTAAAAGCGCTCCTCCTTCCTCTCCGTTCGCGCTGCTCACTCCGAGTCAGTCGTCGGCCCGCGAGCGCCTTCGGCGTTCGCGGTGAACGGCGTCGCTCGGGTTCTTCGAACCGCTCGCTCGCCGACGATACGCGTGAGATAGGTCAACCATCCGAAACCAGTCTGTTCTCCGGTTTTCAGTGGTGGTGTTCTAAAATCTTCCAGTCGCAGCATCGCTCGCGCCGATACCGTTCGAGGCTGCGACCCATCACAAGTCCTGACTATCATCGGACACAGAAGACTTATTTTACCGTTGTACATCGACCCGCGCATGCAATGCAGCCGGCGGCAGGTACTCGGCGGTATCGGTGCCGGCGCTGCGGCCGGGTTGCTCGGCGTCCCCGCGTCGGCCGCGGAGTCCGAACCCGACACCGAGCGGGTGTTCGTCCACCCCAAAACGGGACTGCTCGACGGGCTCGGCGACTTCTTTGGGCTCATCGAGGCCGTCGGCGGGACGACGCTGCTCGAGTACGACAACTTCGAGTTCGTGGTCGCGAGGGTTCCCACGACCGGGCTAGACGAACTGCGTGGCGACGACCGCGTGGCGTTCGTCGAAGACGACGACGAGACCGGGATTCCCGGGGACTGGTCGCCGACCCTGCCGGACCTGCTGGACCCGCCGGACGGCGCCGACTGTGCCACCCATCCCGACCAGCGACCGTCCTGGGGGCTGGAACGCATCGGTGCCGACGGCGTCGAGCAGAACGGAGCGGGCGTCGACGTCGGGATCCTCGATACGGGGATCCAGTCGGCCCACTGTAGTCTGTCGGTCGCCGACGGGCGGAACGTCACCGGCGACGGACCGCCCGGCGACTACGAGGACCGCCACGGCCACGGGACCCACGTCGCCGGGATCGTCGGCGCGCTGGACAACGGCCGCGGCGTCGTCGGCGTCGCCCCCGACGTGAACCTGCACGCGGTGAAGGTACTCGACGACGACGGTGCCGGCCGCTACAGCCAACTGATCGCCGGAATCGACTGGTGTCTGTCGAACGACGTCGAACTGATCTCGATGAGCCTCGGCGGCGACGCCGAGAGCGCCTCGCTGAGTCGGGCCATCGACAAAGCGCACTCGGCGGGACACCTCCTGCTCTGTGCGGCCGGCAACGAGGGCACCGACGGGGGCGACTCCTGTGACGCGGCGACGATGACCTATCCGGCGACCCACGAGAACGTCGTCGCGGTCACCGCGATGAACGAGGACGAGACGTTGGCGTCCTACAGCAGCGTCGGGTCGGCCGTCGACCTGCTGGCCCCGGGAACGGAGATCAACTCGACGACCGTCGACAACCGGTACGCGCAGGCGAGCGGGACGAGTATGGCCTGCCCGTTCGTCACCGGCGTCGCGGCGCTCGTCTGGGAGAGACGCGATGAAAACGGGCCGGGACCGAACGATCCAGTCCGGGAGATCCTCGGCGGGACGGCCGAGACGGTCCTCGGAACGTGTGCGGAAGGCGACGGGCTCGTCAACGCCCGGGCGGCGGTCGGCGACGAACGCGCGACCGAGGGTGCCACCTGGAACGACGGCGTCGTCGCCGGACTGCGGTCGCTTCTCGAGCGGGTCGTCGATCTGATCGCCGACTTCTTCGAGTGGCTCCGGGGACTGTTCTCGTAGCCGCGGCGACGACCGACCCTAGAGCCCGGCGACGTCCTCGATCGCGTCGGTCAGCTCTTTGATCGACTCGAGGTCGTGTTCGCCCACGGAGACCCACCTTTTGCGCTACGGGCTGGCATAGCCAGCCTCGGCAAAAGCTGGACCAAAAGCACTCCTCACTCCCTCAGCTCGCGGCTTCGCCGCTCGCCATGTCGTGGCGCGTTGCGCCACGCTCCGGTCGTTCGTCGGCCCGCTCGCTCACTGGCTCACGGCTATCGCCGTTCGCCTATTCGCGGCGCGTCGCGCCGCGAAACCGTTCGTTCGCGGTGACTCCCTATGGGGCCCCTCACAGCCCGGCGACGTCCTCGATCGCGTCGGTCAGCTCTTTGATCGACTCGAGGTCGTGTTCGCCCATGTGGCCGATGCGGAAGGTCTTCTCGCCGAGTTGCGAGCCGTAGCCGTTCGAGAAGACGAAGTCGTACTCCTCGGAGACGGCCTCGATGGTCTCGGCAACGTCGATGCCCTGCGTGTTCTCGATGCAGCTGACCGTCTGGGACTCGTAGCCCTCCTCGGGGAACATGTCTAAGTGGTCACGCGCCCACTCGCGGGTGTACTCGGCCATCTCGCGGTGGCGCTCGTCCCGGGCGTCGTGGCCCTCGGAGAGCATGTGTTTCATCTGCTTGCGATACGCGAGCATGATCGGGATCGCCGGCGTGGAGTGAGTCTGGCCCTTCCGCTCGTAGTAGTCGATCGTCCGCTGGAAGCCGCCGTACCACGACGCGGAGTCTTTCTCGAGTTCGCGCTCGTAGGCGTCGTCGCTGACGACACAGACTGCGAGTCCGGGGGGCATCGCGAACGCCTTCTGGGTCGAGGCGAAGATGACGTCGATATTGTGTTCGTCGATATCGACGTAGTCCCCGCCCAGCGAGGAGACGGCGTCGACGACGAAGTAGGTGTCCGGATACTCGGCGACGACGTCGCCGATCTCCTCGATCGGGTTGCGCACGCCCGTCGAGGACTCGTTCATGACGGTCGCGACGACATCGTAGTGTTTGTCGCTTTCCTCGAGCGTCTCGCGGATGTCCTCGGGTTTGATCGCCTGCCCCCACTCGTACTCGAGGCGATCGACGTTCTTCCCGAGCCGCTCGGCGACGTTGGCGTGGCGCTCGCTGAAGCTGCCACAGGTCGGCACGAGGATGTTCTCGTCGACGAGATTGAGCGTCGAGGCCTCCCAGAACTCCGTGCCCGATCCGGTCAGGATGACGACCTCGTTGTCGGTGCCGAGGAACTCCTTGGTGTCCTCGACGATGGTCGTATAGAGGTCGGTCATCCGGTCCATCCGGTGGCCGAACATCGGCTCGCACATCGACTCGATGACGTCCTCGCGCACCTCGGTCGGGCCCGGAATATACAGCGTCTTGTCGGGGTAGTCGCCCGTGTATTCGCGTTTTTCGGTCACGGATATCACCTGATACGGGCTACTGCGAAGCGAGGCGGTATGGTACTTTTGATGCCATCCTGAGAGCGCGGCGCACCGGCGAGAAGGCACCCCTCCGCGAGCAGGCGGGGCGACTCGATCGGGGACGCGACCGCCGCTCGAGCTACTCGCCGCTTCGGACTCGGATAGTCCCCTGCATGATGGTGTAATGCGGGTGGCAGACGTACGTGGCCATCTCCTCGCTGGCGGTGACCGTCAGCCGCTGGCCCTCGTCGGGCTCGGCGACCAGTTCGGTCTCGAGACCGTCGACGACGTCCTCGTTTTCGTCCCAGATCTCGATGTTGTGTAGGGCGCCGTCTCCCTCGGTCCAGCCGATCGTGTACTCCGCGCCCGCCTCGAGAACGAGCGTCGGGTTCGCGACCCCCTCGATCGCGGACGGCTCGAGGCCGACCCATTCGGCGGTCTCCCCGCTGAACAGGATCTCCGTTCCGGGTTCGATCTCGTACTCGCGATCGGTCTCGGTCGGTTCGGTCCCCTCGTCCTCGGGGTCGGTCTCCGAATCGTCGTCGTCGGCGGTATCGGCACCGTCCGACGCCGCGTCACCGTCGGCCCCGTCCGCTCCCGACCCGTCGCCTCCATCGGTCTCGTCCCCGGTCTTGGGTTCGTCGCCATCGCTGTCATCGGTCGAACCGCCGGGATCGTCGTCGGTCGTACTTTCGTCCAGACACCCCGCGAGGACGCCGGTCGCCGCCGTCAGTCCGGCGACTCGGAGCAGCCTGCGACGAGTCCGCTCGCCATCAGTGTTCACGAACCCGAGATCATGTCAAGTATACTAAAACGTGCTGATTCGGCTGGCAACGTCGGGGCCACGCCCGGGAACGGCTCGACGGTGACGGAGAAACGATGAACGGGGAGAGACGTCGTACCTACCGGGGTGATCGCCGGCGACGGCAGCGGCTCTGCCAGTGACCACTCCTGACTACTGAGCCGCGATCGGCGCCCACCGAGAAAAACGACAGAAAGTGACCGGTAAATACACCGGTCAGTGCGGTATCGACCGGTCCGGTCGAACCGTGGGTAAGGCCCGTTATTCGAGTTCGATGTTGCCCGCCATTCCGGCGGTGTAGTGAGGCACACAGACGTACTCGACGGTGTCACTCGAGGCCTCGAATTCGACCGACAGGCCGGGTTCGTCTCCGCTGGCCTTTTCAGTCGGTCCCTCGACGGCCGACTCGCTGTCGTCGTAGACTGCGAGGTTGTGTTCGCCCTGCTCGTTCTCTACCCACTCGATCGTGTAGGTCTCGCCCTCGGTGAGGCTGAGGTCGGGGTTCTCCACGCCTTCGATCTTGGACGGCGCGACGCCTTCCCAGGACTGGGCCAGCGATTTGAGTTCGATGGTTGTGCCGGACTCGATCGTGTACGGGCCCTCGCTGTCGCCGTTGCCGTTGCCGTTACCGTTGCCGCCACTGCTACACCCGGCGAGGAGCGCGGTCGTCGCCGCCGCACCCGTCACCTTCAGCGCTGTCCGCCGTGAAACCGGATTATCTCGTGCCATCACCGGAGGTAGGGACTGAGAACATAAAAGTTGATACCTTCTCCCATTACAATGATATGAGAATACACACCACAATATTTGTATTATCAGAATCGGGTACCTCGTCGGACTCACGGCCGTCGTCAGGCGTCGCCCCGGTCGCCGGATCGGAACCGGTCGGTCGGCTCGAGCGAGAGGCGCAGAAACGCCGGGACGGTGACGACGGCGATCGCGACCTCCAGACCGCCGACGACGAGGAAGGCCAGATCGTAGCCGTAGCTGCCGGCGACGGTGCCGCCAACGAGGAAACCGCCGAGGAAGCCGAGGCTGCCGGCGAGGTTGAACCCGGCCATGGCGAGCCCGCGTTCGCTCTCGTCGGCGAGGTCGGTGACCAGCGCCATCGTCGCGGGGGAGACGAGCGCGCCGAGGACCCCGACACCGATCATCGCGACGGCGGCGGCGGCGACCGAGGGGGACGCGCCGACGAGGAGGATCCCGCCGCCGTAACAGGCCGAGCCGACGACGATGGGGACGGTCCGTCCGATCCGGTCCGAGAGCGCGCCCATGGGGTATTGCAACAGAGCGAACGGGGCGAAGAAACACGCCAGCATGAGGCCGGTCGCCCCGGCATCGAGCCCGAACGTCTCCTGGAAGTACAGCGTGCCGACGAGCGCGAAAAACCCCGCGGTGAGTCGGTCGACGAAGCCGAAGGCGTACGGGATCGAGAGGACCGGTCGCCGCCGGACCCCGTCGACGAGGGCGCGAGCGTTCCGCCCCCGATCGGGCGTTCGGTCCTCGACGCGGGTCACGAGCGCGCCGACGCAGACGAGGAGCCCGGCGGCGACCAGCAGCGGCGCGATCGGATCGACCTCGGTCAACTGGCCGCCGATCGGCGCGCCCAGCGCCGCGCCAGTCCCGATGGCGATCCCCGCCGCGCCCATGTTCCGGCCGTGGCCTCCCTCGAGGTCCATCAGCATGGTCATGGTCAGCGAGAACGCGCCGATGGTCATCGCGCCCTGCAGGACCCGCAGCGCGAGGACGCCTGCAAAGGGGATCGAACCGATCGCCGGGACCGCGGCGAGGGCGGCGTAGCCGACCGCGCCGGCGAGCGAGCCCGCGACGATGAAGGGGACCCGTCGCCCGGTCGCGTCGCTGGCGACCCCCCAGACGCCGACGACAGCGACGTAGGCAGCGAACTCGGCCACGAGGAACCACATGCTCGCGTCGAGCGGCGTCGCGGCGAACACCGACGTCGTCGCGTCGGCCCCCAGCGTCTCGACGAGCGTCGCGACGCCCGGATAGAGCAACAGCTGGGAGAACATCACCGCGAAGACGAGAGTGGCCAGCACGATCCGGTCGCGGTCACTCGAGGACACGAGCGACCCTTTGTACTACGGGACTATCAAGTCGTCCGTCTCGGGCGACGCCGGGTCGCCGGTCGGACCCGTTCGAACGATGCGGTCACTCCCCGAGGCCGTCTCGAAACGGCGGGAGGGCGGCAGGCTACGGCCGGATGTAGGCGTAGCCCTCGTCCTGCAGTCGCGTGAGTTCGCCACCGCCCGAGGAGACGGTTTCGACGCCCTCGACGAGGTCCGACTCGGCGAGGTCTTTCAGGTCCAGCGTGTTACGACAGGCCTTGACCGCGACACCCGTCTCGAGCAGCGATTCGACTGTCTCGCTGCCGTCGCCGCCGGCCGTCAGCGGTTCGATGCCGTCGGCCTGGGCGACGATCGCGACGTCGTCCATGTCGACGGCGTCGTCTTCGGTGAGGTTCCGCGCGATCGTGAGTGCGGTCGCTCGCTGTGCCGGCTCGTCGGCGATAAGGTGAAACACTGTCTGCACGTCTCGAGGGTATCGGTCCCCGGTGATAGCGGTTGAGCCTGCAGGTGACGCGTAGCCGTCGCCGGCGTGGACTCGGTCCCCGTGCGTGTGAATATCAATGCTGCTGTTTTTGCCGTTACTGCGGTGCATATGAACGTGGAGGAGTATGCATATGAAACATGAGCGACGACGCCAGCGACGGGTGCGACGGCGATCGCGAGACGCCTCCGCCGTCTCGAAACGGAGGCGGTGACACCGCCGATCGCGAGGGGCGCGGGCTCGGCACCCGCAGCGTCCACGCCGGCCAGTCCCCGGATCCGGAAACCGGCGCGAGGGCACCGCCGATCTACCAGACGACCTCCTACGTCTTCGAGGACGCCGACACGGCCGCCGACCGCTACGCCCTCGAGGACGACGGCTACATCTACTCGCGGATGGCCAACCCCACGGTCACCACGCTCGAGGACCGCCTCGCCGACCTCGAGGGCGGCGCGGGCGCGGTCGCGACGGGCAGCGGCATGGCCGCGCTGGACTCCGCCGTCCTGATCCTCGCCGAGGCGGGCGATAACGTGGTCTGTTCGACCGACACCTACGGCGGGACCACGGCGTACTTCTCGAAGACCGCGACCCGGCGGAACATCGAACCGAAATTCGTCCCCACGCTCGAGTACGACGCCTACGAGGCGGCGATCGACGAGGATACCGCCTTCGTCCACGTCGAGACGATCGGCAACCCCTCGCTGGTGACGCCGGACTTCGAACGAGTCGCCGAGATCGCCCACGACAACGGCGTGCCGCTGGTCGTCGACAACACGTTCGCGACGCCGGCGCTGTGTCGACCGCTGGAACACGGGGCCGACGTCGTCTGGGAGTCGACGACCAAGTGGCTCCACGGCTCGGGGACGACCGTCGGCGGGGTCCTGGTCGACGGCGGCTCGTTCCCCTGGGGCGACCACGGCTACGACGAGATCGCGGGCCAGAACCACGCCTACCACGACGTCGACTTCTCGCGGGACTTCCCCGAGGCCCCCTTCGCCGCGACCGCGCGATACCGCTCGCTGCGCAGTCTGGGCAACCAGCAGTCGCCGTTCGACGCCTGGCAGACCCTGCAGGGCCTCGAGTCGATGCCGCTGCGCGTCGCGAAACACTGCGAGAACGCCCGGATCGTCGCCGACTACCTCGACGATCACGAGGCCGTCGCCTGGGTCACCCATCCCGGCCTCGCGGACCACCCGACCCACGACAACGCGAGCCGGTACCTCGAGGACTACGGCGGGATGGTCGCGTTCGGCCTCGAGAGCGGCTACGAGGCGGGCAAGGCCTTCTGCGAGAACGTCGAGTTGGCCTCGTTCCTCGCGAACATCGGCGACGCGAAGACGCTGGTGATCCACCCCGCCAGTACCACCCACGGCCAGCTCACGCCCGAAGAGCGCGAGGAGGCCGGTGTTACCGACGATCTGATCCGGATGTCGGTGGGTATCGAGGACCCCGAAGACATCCTCGCGGACCTCGAGGGAGCGATCGACGCCGCGACACGAGCGGCGGGTGAGACGGCATGACGACCAAGGAGACGGCCGATCTCGGGAAGTTCCAGTTCCTCTCGGGGGAGTCGATCCCGACCCTCGAGGTGGCCTACGAGACCTACGGCGAGTTCACCGGCGATAACGCGGTGCTGATCTGTCACGCGCTGACCGGTAGCGCCCACGTCGCCCGCCGGCCGGACGCGGGCGACGAGACCGCGGGCCAGGCTCGAGCCTGGTGGGGCGACGTGGTCGGCCCCGGGAAGGCCATCGACACGACGGAGTACTACGTCGTCTGTGCGAACGTGCCGGGATCGTGCTACGGGACGACCGGCCCAGCCAGCGAGAACCCCGAGACCGGCAAACCCTACGGCACCGACTTCCCGCCGGTCACGGTCGGCGACTGGACCCGCGCCCAGCGGAAACTGCTGGACGAACTCGGCGTCGGCCGGCTCCACGCGGTCGTCGGCGGCAGCGTCGGCGGGATGAACGTCCTTGACTGGCTGCGCCGGTACCCGGACGACGTCGAACGCGCCGGTGCGGTCGCGACCGCCGCTCGGCTCGATCCGCAGTGTCTCGCGCTCGATACCGTCGCCCGCCGGGCGATCACGAGCGACCCGAACTGGAACGGCGGCCACTACTACGGCGCCGCCGAGAGCGACGCGAACGGAGGGTCGTCGGACTCGTCCGACGGGAGGGCCGAACCCGAGGACGGGCTGGCTCGAGCCCGCCAGATCGGCCACATCATGTACCTCTCGAAGGCCTCGATGGGGCGGAAGTTCGGCCGGCGGTCGGCGGGCCGGGAGACGGTCCGCGAGGAACAGCCCGATCCCGCGGCCGCCTTCTTCCCGTATCGCGAGGTCGAGTCCTATCTGGACTACCAGGCCGACAAGTTCGTCGACCGGTTCGACGCCAACAGCTACCTCTACATGACCCGCGCGATGGACGACTTCGATCTGTCGGCGGGCTACGAGGGAGACGCCGACGCGCTGGCGGCCTTCGAGGGCGAACTCCTCTTGGTCTCCTTTACCGGCGACTGGCACTTCACCACCGAACAGGCCGAAGCGCTGGCGGAGGCCGCCCGCGAGGCCGACGTCGACGTCGCGCATCACGTCGTCGAGTCCGACCACGGCCACGACGCCTTCCTCGTCGAACCCGAGAAGGTCGGCCCGCCGCTGTCGGACCTGCTTGCAAGCGGGCTCGAGGGCCGGGCGATCACCGACACCGAACCCGAGGCCGACGAGTCGGGCGAGTTCGCGCCGGTCCACACGAGCCTGTTCTCCGAGTAAGATCGTGCCAGCCCCGATACAAGACGGAAAGTCGACAGTTTCTGGGGTCGGCTCAGTCGGGATTTCGCCGGCCACTATCGGTATCAGCGGGGAACAGTGCCGTAAATTATAATACCTGTCTGGCTGATGTATTGGTGATGTCAGACGGGAAGCAGCTCGATTACGAGGATGAATCGGACGTACAGCGGCAGGTCCCGCAGGACAGCGGGAGCGATCTGCCGGTCAAAGAGGGGGCGGTGTTCGGGGCCATTGCCGTCGTTACGACGTATCTCACGCACCTGCTTCTGACGATGATGGCGACGGCACAGTCGTCGCCGATCGCCGAGGCGGTCGGAACGGGTGAGGACTCGTTGGTCATCACGGAGATGGTTCCGTCTTGGAAGGCCGCAGGTTGGAGTTACCTCAGCGTGTTCGGGACGGGATTCGAAGTCGACGGCGAAGCCGCTGCACTCGGCGATGCCCCGAATCACGCTGCCGCGTTCGGCAGCGGCCCGGGTAGCCCATTTTTCCTGTCGGCGCTGTTTCTCTTCCTTGTGACGGTCGGCGGAATCCTCGCCGCAGGGTACGCCGTCGCGAAGTACACGGACGCCGACGACGCGACCGATGCGGTGAAGGCCGGTGTCACCGTCGCAATCCCGTACGTCGCGTTCGCCGCTATCGTCGCGGTCGTCATGACCCAATCCTACTCCGAGGTGCCCACAGTCACCAGCCTCATTGGCGCCGAAAACAGCGGCGTTCTGGGCCTCGAGGCCACCGAGTACATCAACGACGCGGGCGATTCGGTCACCACTAACGCCAACTTCGGTCCGTCGATGACCGACGCGCTCCTCTTTGCCGGGATCATCGTGCCGGCGATCCTCGGAGCTGTCGGCGGCCTGCTCACGCAGCCCCGCGACGCCCTCGAGACGGTGATGGCGAAGATCCAGTAACGATCGGTCCGCATCGACGCACGGGGCCGACTCGCTCAATAGACCGAACCAATCGGTTTCTCACCCGGTCGAGACGAACACAAACGGACTGTCACGACCGTGGTATGGTAGAATGGCGGGTTCAGCACGAGACGATATTCGACGGAGTCAGTACTGTTGTTCGTGGCCCTGCTCGAGCGGGACGTACTGCTCCACGTGCGATCGGTCCGACCGCCGGCGGGCGAGCCAGTACTGGAGATCCGAGACGAACAGCGCGAGGTTCTCCCGGGCGAGTACCTTCATCGAGACGCCCTGGGGCGAGCGGAACAACGCGATCAGCGACCACATCGTCCCGGCGGCGAACGCACCCAGCGCGGAGAAGGTCATCCCCAGCGTGAAAAACGTCGTCGCGTAGACGAAGCCGATCCCCATCGACGGCAGGCTCGTGCCGAGGGGGACCCGCGCGCTCGAGTCGCGCAGGGTCGGTGCGAGAAAGACGATCGAGAGGCCGCTGCCGAGCATGAAGACGAGGTCTTGCCACATCATCAGCAGTACTTACTCGGTCACGAGTTAATAACTCCCTCGGTGCGGAAATCGGCCGTTAGTTCCGAGAGTCACGCCGACCTAGAAACCGAGCGAAACCGGCAACAGAGACGGCCAATCGCGGGAATCCGATATCGGCGAATGCGACAACAGGGAATTACGGGTCGATCAATCCTCGGCGAGGACGCCGTCGGCGACGAGCGTCTCGCGGGCCCCGGCCATCGTCGAGACGACGGTATCGCAGTGGGGTTCGACCGCCGGCTTGGGTTCGAACCCGATCGCCAGCCCCGCGACCTCGAGCATCGGCAGGTCGTTGGCCCCGTCGCCGACCGCGACGGTGTCCGCGAGGTCGACGCCGACCTCGGCGGCGAGGTCCGCCAGCGCGTCGTCTTTGGTGCCCTCGATCAGCGGCCCTTCGACCGCGCCCGTCAGTTCGCCCCCGTTCATCGGCAGCCGATTCGAGACGATGTGATCGACCGAGACGCCCTCGCGCTCTAAGGCGGCCGCGACTCCGCGTTCGAACCCGCCCGTGAGGATGGCGGTCGTGACGCCGGCGTCGTTCAGGTCGGCGATGAGGTCGGCCGCGCCCTCCCGGAGGACGACTTCGTCGAAGGCCGCCTCGGCCTCCGCTTCCGGCAGCCCCTCGAGCAGGGCCGCACGCTTGCGCAGGCTCTCGGCGTACTCGATCTCGTCGTTCATCGCTCGCTCGGTGATCTCGTCCATGTCCGCGGCGACGCCGCGGCGGTCGCCAAGCAGGACCGTCATCTCGGAGTCGGAAAGCGTCCCGTCGAAGTCGAAAGCGACGACTGTCATCGCTCGCCGGTTGACGGTCCCGGGATAAACCAGTTCAGGTTTCCCGTCGCGAGATGCCGGTCGCGAGCGCCGTCGTCCGCAGCGACGATCGACGCTACGATCGATCTCGGCTCGGATGGCCGGAGTTTATATAACCGTCGCGGCCCGTGTCCCTCGCGTGACCGGCGGTAATCGGGAACGAGCGCGATCGGGTTCGGCCGCCGACCTCGAGTCGCCGCTGTTTCCCTTCGAGGAAGGCGAGTTCTTCCGGCAGTTGGTCGCCAACACCTCCGAGGGGCTGCTGACCATCGACGAGGAGAGTACCATCGTCTTCGCCAACCCCGCGATCGAGTCGATCCTCGGCTACAGCCCCGCGGAACTCATCGGCTCCTCGAAGATGACGTTGATCCCCGAGCGGCTCCAGGACGCCCACGCCGCCGGGTTAGAGAAGTACCTCCGCACCGGCGAGAAACACATCGACTGGGACGGGATCGAACTCCCCGCGTTGCACAAGGACGGCCACGAAGTCCCCGTGCTGGTGAGTCTCCGGGAACACACCCACGAGGGCCAGCGGCTGTTCACCGGCCTCTTTCGTGATCTCTCCGACCGGAAGGCCCGACAGCGCCGCTTCGAGGCCGTCTTCAACAACACCTACCAGTTCACCGGTCTCCTCGAGCCCGACGGCACCGTCCTCGAGGCCAACCGGACGGCGCTTTCCTTCGCCGAAATCGACCGGGCCGACGTCGTCGGCAAACCGGTCTGGGACACCTACTGGTTCCAACTGGACGACGAGGCGCGCGAGACCGCACTCGAGGCCGTCGAGCGCGCCGGCGAGGGGGAACTATTCCGAGACGAACTCCGGATCAGGGGTGCCGACCGAACCGCAGTCATCGACTTCTCGATCCGGCCGATCACCGACGAACGGGGCGAGATTCAGCTGCTCGTCACCGAGGGACGGGACATCACGCCGCTAAAACTCCGTGAACAGCACCTGCGAGTCCTCCACCGCCTGCTCCGGCACAACCTCCGCAACGAACTCAACGTCATCAGCGGGTTCGCGGAAACGCTGCTGGCGGACCTCGAGGACGAGGCCCACCGCGAGAACGCGGCCGAGATCGCGACGGCGGCCGCGTCGTTGATCGAGCTTAACGAGTCGGCGAAGAAACTCGCCGACGTGACCCTCGAGGACGGCCGCCCGCGGACGCCGGTGGCCGTCGGCGACGTCCTCGAGACGGTCGTCGACGACCTCCGCGACCGGCATCCCGCGAGTACGATCACGATCACCGGGGCCGCGGACGCCGTCGTCGCCGGCGACGATCGGCTCGCGACCGTGCTCGAGGAACTCGTCCACAACGCGATCGTCCACGCCGACGCGGCCGAGCCGGCCGTCGAAATCGGCGTCGACGAAAGCGCCGAAACGGTCGACGTTCGGATCGCCGACACCGGGCCCGGCATCCCCGCATCCGAGCGGGCCGGCATCTTCAACGACGAACCGATCACGCAGGTCAGACACGGCAACGGGCTGGGGCTGTGGCTCGCCAGCCTCATCGTCGACGACTACGGGGGCTATCTCGACTACGCGTCCCGCGACGGCGCGGGGAGTTGCGTCGTCGTCCGCCTCCCGCGAGCGAAATAACGGACGATCCTACTCGCCGTCTTCGACCGGAGTCTTGACGATCGTCACCGGACGGGAGGCCAATCGCGCGACACGGTCGGTGACGCTCCCGAGCAGCTGGCGGTAGTCGCCGGACCGTTCTTTCGATCCCATCACGAGCATGTCGGCGTCGGCCTCGTCGGCGTACTCGAGGATCTGTTCGTGGGGGCGGCCGTGTCGGACGACCGTCGTCGGCTCGAGGCCCGCGTCCCGGGCCGCCTCGGCCGCCGACTCGAGGGACTCCTCGCCGACGTGTTCCAGCGCGGTCTCGAGGCTCTCGAACTCGTGGACGTACTCGTCCCCGCTGTAGGAGCTATAGACGTCGCTGTCGACGACGTACAGCAGGTGCAGGTCCGCGCCGGTATCCTCGGCGACGGCGACGGCGTGTTCGATCGCGAGTTCCGTTCCCTCCGCGGCGTCGGTCGGCAGCAGGATTGTGTCGTACATACGCACTAGTGTCGTCCGTCGATTGATAACTCTTGGCCGTGATTTTCGGTCGGTGGGACGAGGAGGGCGGAAGCGGTGTCCGAGTACGCCGGTAAACGGGCCACGACATCGGCGACGCGGGCGGGGACAGGTTCGGCGTCCGCATCGTCGCCGAGACGCGGGCCGGCAGACTGCGGTATTTTTTGCCGGCCCCGACCACAACGGAAGGGTTTACGTGTTCCGACCGGTTGTCTCGCGCATGAAGGTTCTCGTCACGGATCCGATCGCGGACGCGGGTCTGGACGTACTCAGAGACGCCGGCCACGAGGTCGAAACGGGCTACGAACTCGAGGGCGAGGCACTCCTCGAGGCGGTCTCGGACGCCAACGGCATGATCGTTCGCTCCGGGACCGAGGTCACCGAGGAGGTCCTCGAGGCCGCCGAGGAACTGGCCATCGTCGGCCGGGCCGGCATCGGCGTCGACAACATCGACATCGACGCCGCCACGGACAACGGCGTTATCGTCGCCAACGCCCCCGAGGGCAACGTTCGGGCGGCCGCCGAACACACCGTCGCGATGACGTTCGCGACCGCTCGCTCGATTCCCCAGGCACACATCCGCCTGAAAAACGGCGAGTGGGCCAAAAGCGACTATCTCGGAGCCGAACTCGACGGCAAAACCTTAGGCGTCGTCGGCCTCGGCCGCGTCGGCCAGGAGGTCGCCAAGAAACTCGACTCGCTGGGGATGGACATCGTCGCCTACGACCCCTACATCAGCGAGGAGCGCGCCGACCGCATCGGTGCCGAACTCGTCGAGTTCGAGGACTGTCTCGAGGCCGCCGACTTCGTGACCGTCCACACGCCGCTGACCCCCGAGACGGAGGGGCTGATCGGCGAGGACGAACTCGATCTGCTTGGCGACGGCTACCTGATCAACTGCGCCCGCGGCGGCGTCGTCGACGAGGACGCGCTGGCCGCCAAGGTCGAGGACGGAACGCTGGCCGGCGCGGCGATCGACGTCTTCGCCGAGGAGCCCCTG
This sequence comes from Natrinema mahii, assembly GCA_000690595.2. Classification (GTDB taxonomy): domain Archaea; phylum Halobacteriota; class Halobacteria; order Halobacteriales; family Natrialbaceae; genus Natrinema; species Natrinema mahii. The sequence continues at coordinate 136,794 of JHUT02000004.1, forward strand.
CCCGCCGACTCGCCGCTGCTGGAACACGACGAGATCGTCGTCACGCCCCACCTGGGTGCCTCGACGGAGGCCGCACAGGAGAACGTCGCCACCTCGACGGCCAGCCAGGTCAACGCCGCGCTGGCCGAGGAGCCCGTCGCCAACGCCCTGAACGCCCCCTCGATCGACGAGAGCGCGTTCCCCCGCGTCGAGCCCTACATCGAGATCGCCGAGACCGCGGGCAAGGTCGCCGCGCAACTGCTCGAGGGCCGCATCGAGGACGTCGAGGTCGTCTACGAGGGCGAGATCGCCGACGAGGATATCGAGTTCGTCACTGCGAGCGCGCTCAAGGGCGTCTTCCAACCGCTGGAGTGGCAGGTCAACGCCGTCAACGCGCCCCAGATCGCCGAGGATCGGGGCGTCGACGTGACGGAATCGAAAACGCGACAGGCCGAGGACTTCCAGAGCCTGATCTCGGTGACGGTGAGCAACGACGACGACGAGGTCTCCGTCGACGGGACCCTCTTTGCCGGCGACGACCCCCGGATCGTCCGCGTGGACGGCTACCGGGTCGACGCCATCCCCCACGGCCGGATGGTCATCGCCCGCAACACCGACGAACCCGGCGTCATCGGCCAGATCGGCTCCGTGATGGGCGAGTACGACGTCAACATCGCCGGCATGTTCAACGCCCGCGAGACCATCGGCGGCGAGGCACTGACCGTCTACAACGTCGACAGCGAGGTGCCCACGGAAGCGAAGGAGGAACTCGAGTCCGACGAGCGGATCATCGGGATCAACGACATCACGCTGAACGGTCAGAACTGATCGGACAAAGCGTAGAACCGGTTCTGACCGGCGGAGCGTTCCTCCCGATCCGATCTATAGTAGCTCTTGAAAGTCAGTGCACACCCGATCGCAGGACAGCGTTGTGATCGGTGTGTAAATCGTTTCAAGAGCTACTATAGTAGAGCTATACGCCGTGGTCGCGAAACCGTTCGCACGACACTTCGAGTGGGAGATCGTCGAAATCGTCGTCTCCACCGACGACGAGCGTCGCATCCCGTTCGTACGCGAGTGCAACGGCAGCCGCGTCGGCTAGTGAGATGTGTCCGTCGCCTTTCACTTTCCCGACGAGTCGCCAGTCAGGAGCTGTGACAGTCACTCCCCGTCGCTCGAGGGCACGGAGATCGCGGTCGGCGACACGAAACGAATCAGCGGTCGGCGTTCCGTCGTCTGCACCCTCGAACCGAGCGACGAGATAGAACACTTCGCTGGCGTTCGCTTCTGTGAGAAAGCCGTCCACGTCACCGGCGAAGACAGCAGAAAGTAGGTCTGCGACTGCTTCGTGACCGGGTTCGCCGTAGAAATACGCGATGATCGCTTCCGTGTCGAAAACGTAGCGATCGCTCATTCGTCGCTCTCCGGCCGGAGTCGTTCGAACTGCTCTTCTTCACGGCGATGGTCGGCGTCTCTGAGTTTGCGCATCCGTTCGGTAATCGATCCGGACTCGCGCGCGTCGGCGTGGATTCCGTGGAGTTCGTCCGGTGACGGAACCGGTTCGATGACGATTCGATCACTCTCCTCGTAGACGAACACCTCGCCAGGCGTCTCGATACCGAATTTCTCACGTAACGCCTTCGGGATGGTCGCCTGCCCCTTCTGCGAAACGCGTACTATCTCTGGATCCGTTATATTACTACTCATATCTAGTTGTACCCTTAGGGTCGAGTCCTACTAAAGGAACCGCAGTAGCAGTATTATCTGCCATTATATATCAGATACTCACGCTCGAGCGAACCTGATCCCTCCACCACACGGACAGTCCAGCCGCTCGTGAACGCGCTTTATCCCCGTCGGGAGCCTCAGTTCTAGCGGAGGCGAACAACATGACAATTCAGGATCGCGGGACCGTACAGCAGCCGACCGACAGCGCCCGCGAGGACGCTGCCGACACGAGATGGGGTATCCGGGAGGGGATCGGCGTCTCGCTGGTCTCGATCTTCGGGCTGTTGTTCCTGGTGGTCGGCCTGCTGCTGGCTCCAGGACTGGCCGAAGCGGCGTCGACGGTCGCCATCACGGTCGGCCTGCTGGCGGTCGCGGTCGCGCTTGTCGTCGTCGGCCGCTGGAGTTGGCAGGGACGCTAGGGGACCATTTTTCGACGCGGTTGCGACGACCGAGTCGCGGCAAAAGACCTATCGCTCGGACGACCGATACCGCGAGTATGGACGAGGCAGTTTCGGTCGACTTCGGCGAGGACGGACTCGTCCCCGCCGTGGCACAGGACGCCGACTCCGGCGAGGTACTCATGCTCGCGTACGTCTCGCCGGAGGCCTTAGAGCGGACCCGCGAGACGGGCCGGGCACACTACTACTCGCGGAGCCGCGAGGAGTTGTGGGAAAAGGGTGCGACCAGCGGCCACGTCCAGTCGGTCGAAGAGGTCCGGGTCGACTGCGATGCCGACACCCTGCTCTATCTGGTCGACCAGAAGGGCGGCGCGTGTCACACCGGCCACCAGTCGTGCTTCTACCGGACGATCGAGGGGGAAAACGTCGGCGAACAGGTGTTCGATCCCGACGCCGTCTACGAATAAGATGAGCGAACGCGCTCCACCCTCCGACGCTCGCTCGAGCGCCACTGCAGGGAGCGACGACGGACCGACCCCGCTCGAGGAACTCGAGGCCGCCCGGAACCGCCTCGAGACGATCGAGGACCGCATCGCCGACCACGACGAAGACACGGTCGACGAGGTCGCGACGGCCTATCGGCGGGCCGAGACCCTGCTCGAGGACTACGTCGACCGCGCGACCGGCACCGGCAAGGAGAACTTCCAAGCCTACATCGAACTCGAGGGGAAATTCGACGGACTCGTCTCCGGACTCTCCGAGGACCTGCCCGAACACGGGGCCTTCGAGGACGCCCTCGAGGCGATCGACAAGCGCCGGCTCAGCGAGTCGGACTTCGAACGGGCCCGCGAGGCGCTGGCCCCGGCGGCCGACTACGCCGACCTGCTCGACGACCGCGAGGCCGCCCGCGCGGAACTCGCCGAGGCCCGCAAGACCGCGAGCAAGCGCCTCCGGACGGTCGGCGACGAGATCGACGAGCGAGAGCGCCTGCTCGAACTCGCGACCGCCGACTTAGACGCCCCCGTCGAGCGGCTCCGCGAACCGATCGAGCGCTACAACGAGGTAGTCCGCGAGGCGTTTCGCGAGTACCGGCTCGAGGCGAGCGCCCGCGAGGTGTTCGACCTGCTCGAGCGGAGCCGGTGGTACCCGTTCGTGAGCTACGAGCAGCCGCCGGAGGACCTGTCGCGGTACGTCCGCGAAAACGCCGCCGGCGAGTACACGATCCCCGAACTGCTCGAGTACGCCGACTACTCCCGGTCGAAGCTCTCCCACTACGTCGACAGCGCGGACGAACTCAAGCGCAACGTGGCGACCCAGCAGACGTTTCTCGACGGGATCGACGCCGAACCGCTGACGGTCGACTGGCCGCCCGAGCCGGCCGGCGCGCTGGCCCGCCGAGCGCGGGAGTATCGCCCCTTCGTCGCCCGGATCGCCGACGAGGAGACCGTAGCAAAACTCCGCGAGGTTCGACTGCTCGCGACCGAGCCCGACTACGACCGGCTCCAGACGGCCGCTCAGGCCGTCTCGCAGCTCTCGGCCGAGCAACGCCGGCGGCTGACCGACGGCCGCGTCGAGGCCGAACTCGAGGAACTGCGGGCCGAACGCGAGCGCCTCGAGGACGCGCTCGAGATCGACGACCCGGTCTGAAACACAGCGACGGGCAGCCAGTGGGCGGCTCGAGGACGGCCATCGCCGCGAAATCGGCCCCGCACTTTAGCCGCCCCCGACCGAACGGGAGGTATGAGCAGACACGTCCTCGTGCCGATGGACGACTCCGCGCCGGCGCGGGCGGCGCTGGACCACGCCCTCGAGTGGGTGCCGGCCGATCGGCTGACGGTCGTCCACGCGGTCGACGATCTCGAGGCAGACTACGAGGGCATCGTTTCAGGGGACGACGAGCCGGATTTCTTCGCCGACGCGCGGGCGATCGCCGACGACCGCGGCCGGTCGCTCGAGACGGCCGTCGTCGAGGGTGGTGGGACGGCCGAGGCGATCCTCGAGTACGTCGGCGAGGCCGACGTCGACGCGATCGTGATGGGCAGCGAGGGGAAGGCGGGCGTCTCGCGGCTGTTGTTGGGCAGCGTCGCAGAGGGGGTTACGCGGCGGGCCGCGGTTCCGGTGACGATCGTTCCGTGATTCAATAAGGCGATTAGGACGGGCCGATACGGAACGGTAGTCGCGACGAACAGCGTCCTGCTATCGTGGCAACAGTGAATCACCACACCCTCCCCAACCGATTCGCTCGGTCGCTTCGCTCTCTCGCTCATCCCTCGCGCAGTATCATCGCTCGTCCTCACTGTCGTTCGGACGACCGATAGCACACGCCACTGCGTACGGCTGTACGGGACGGAGCGAGACGTACCGCTCGCTACGGGCGTTCGAGGCTGTGGATCAGTCGGCAGAAACCGGGTTCAGGCGTCGGCTTTCGCGTCGGCCAGCGCGTCGTACATGTCCGCGACGAGTTCCTCGGCGCGGTCGCCCTCGCGGGCCTCGGCGTAGATCCGGACGAGCGGCTCGGTGCCGGAGGGGCGGGCCAGCACCCACGCGTCGCCGTAATCCAGCCGGTAGCCGTCTCGAGTGTTGAGTTCCGCGTCGGCCGCTTTGGCCTGGTTGGCGGCCGCATCGAGCATCGCGTCGCGTTCCGCCGTCGACTCGTACTCGAGGTTGCGCCGGACGTTGACGTAGCCGTCGTAGGGGGCGACGAGCTCGCTGACCGGCCGCTCGGCCACGAGTTCGAGGAATCGGGCCGCGGTGAAGGCCCCGTCCCGGGAGAGCCGGTAGTTCGGGAAGAAGATCCCGCCGTTGCCCTCGCCGGCGATCGGGACCCGCTGGCCCGAGGCCTCGAGTTCGCGGATGCGGGTGATGATGTTCGTCGAACCGATCGGGGTGAGTTCGAGGTCGGCCCCGACCTCGTTCACGACGTCGACGAGCCGCTGGGAGACGTTGACCGCCGAGACGGTCGTGTCGCCGGCCTCGAGTTCGGCGGCTGCAAGCGCCGCGAGCGTGGCGTCGCCTTCGACGTACTCGCCGTCCTCGTCGAAGAAGATCGCCCGGTCGGCGTCGCCGTCGTGGGCGATCCCGACGTCGGCGTCGGTCGACCGGACGAGCCGGCCCAGATCGGTGAGGTTGTCGGGGACGGGTTCGGGGTCGCGGCCGGGGAAGTGGCCGTCGGGCTGGCCGTTGACGGTGACGACCCGACAGCCCAGTTCCCGGAAGAACTCCGGGCTGGTCAGCGCGCCAGCGCCGTGGCCGGGGTCCAGCGCGACGGTCAGGTCGGCGTCGGCGATCGGCTCGCGGTCGACGGCCGCGAGCAACTGCTCGATGTAGGCCCGGCGAACGCCATCGACCTCGCGGACCCGGCCCGTCTCGTCCCAGGCGGCCGCGGTGAACGACTCGGCCAGCAGCCGGTCCTCGATGGTCTCGAGGGTCGCGACCGAGAGTTCGACGCCGTCGGCCCCGACGAGTTTGATCCCGTTGTACTGGGGCGGGTTGTGCGAGGCCGTGACGACGATCACCGGGACCCCCTCGCGTTCGGCGTAGGCCTGTGCCCCCGGCGTCGGAACGATCCCCAGTCGGTCGACGTCGATGCCGATACTCGCCAGCCCGCTCGCGGCCGCATCGGCCAGCATTCGTCCGGTGTAGCGGGTGTCACGGGCGATCCCGACCCGCGTTGCACCGGCGTCCTCGGCCCAGATCGTCCCCGCCGCCTTCGCGACGCGGAGAACGAACGCGGGCGTCAGCTCCTCGTTGGCGACGCCCCGCGTCCCGCTCGATCCGAATATCTCCATTACGCGTTAGTCGGCGGGGCCGCCCCATAGTGATTCCGCAAACCGATCCCGAGGAACGGCTCCGGACGGAACGTTTTCGGCCCGCCCCGTCCACGGTCAGGTATGCACTCGATCGAGGAGAAACGCGTCTACGGCGACCGCGAGGGCGCGACCACCGCCTACGTCGCGAGCGCGATCGGCGTCGTCCGCGTCCGCGTCGCCGGCGACACCGTCGGCGAGTTCGGCCTCTGCGAACGCTGTACGGCCCGGGACATCGCGACGACCGACGACGCGGTCGCGATCGCGACCGACGAAGACGTCCGCGTGGCCCGACTCGAGGACGAGGAGGACGAGGAATCGTTCGCCGAGACCGGGTTCGGCCCGGCGGTCGCCGTCGGCGCGGACGGCGACGAGCTGCTCGCGGCCGCACCCGACGGCCGGGTCGCTCGCCGGCCGGTGGGGGCCACGGAGTGGACCGACCTCGAGGGCGAGGCCGTCGCGGCGGTGCGGGCGATCGACGGCGACCTCGTCGGGACCGAAAGCGGCGTCTATCGAGTCCGCGACGGCGGGCTCGACCACGCCGGCCTGACCGACGTCCGGGACGTCTCGGCGGCCGGCGTCCCGCTCGCGGCCACCGCCGAGGGGCTGTACGAACTGGGCAACGGCTGGATGGCGATCCGCGAGGGGCCGTTCGACGCCGTTTCGGCGGCTCCCCGTGCGGAGCCGCGGACGTTGACACGCGCACACGCAGTCGCGGGCGAGGAGATCTACGGCTACGCCGGCGACGACGGGTGGGTCGAACTCCCGGACGCGAGCGAACCGGTCGTCGACGTCGGCTACGGCGAGACGGTCTACGCCGTCACCGAGGCCGGGACCTTCCTGGCGGCCGCCGAGGACGGGTGGCGTCCCCACCCGATCGGGGTCCGCGAGGTAACCGGGCTGGCCATTCGATAGCGGGAGGCCGTCCGATCGGCGTCTGACGGAGGTTTAACTACGCGGGCTGACCACCCACGAGATATATGGGAGCGATACCACGACGGCGACTGCTTGCCGTGACCGGCACTGCCCTCACCGGCGCGGTCGCCGGCTGTACGGGGAGCGACGACTCGGGGAACGGCAACGGCAACGGCAACGGGGGCGGGGACGGCTCGACGGACGGCGACGATCCGACGGGCAGCGACGGGACCGACGCCGACGAGGGCGCCGGCGGGACGCTGCTCGGAAACGTCGTCGTCGAGAACTTGGACGACGCGGCACACAGCGTCGACGTCATCGTCGAGTTCGACGGCGAACCCGAACACTGGTCGACCCACGGCCTCGAGGGCGGCGAGGGCGTGGATCTCGAGCGCGACTGGTCGAGCGAGCCCGGCGCGTTCCGCGTGCTGGTGCGCCTCGACGGCGGCGACCCGACACAGATCACTCCGGAGCGGTGGAACGGCCCCGACTGCGTCAACGTCTTCGTGTTGATCGGACGCGAGGGCGGGCTGACGATCAGCGGCGACACCGGCGGCGGTCCCTGCGGCGAGGGCGAAGCGACGGTCGACGAGGCCGAGACCGGCCCCGGATCGTAAGCCCGGCGGCCGTCTCGAGCGGGTCCAGAACGAAAACTGGTTTAGCCCCCGCGCTGTCGAACCGACTATGATCGTCAGCGGCTCCGCGTCGCAGGCACTGGCCGCGGCGCTGGCACGCGAACTCGAGGAACCGCTCGCCGCCGTCGAGTACGACCGCTTTCCCGACGGCGAACTGCTCGCGGCCGCCCCCGGCGTCGCCGAGGCCGACCCAGATCGGGCCGTGATCGTCGCCTCGACCGTCTCGAGCGACGCCCACCTCGAGCTGCTCCAGTTACAGGACGCCGTCCGCGAGGCCGGCGTCGAGGAGGTCGTCACCGTCCTTCCGTACATGGGATACGGCCGTCAGGACGCGGCCTTCGAGCCGGGCCATCCCGTCTCCGCGCGGGCGGTCGCCCGCGCGATCTCGACCGGGACCGACCGCGTGCTGACCGTCAATCCCCACGAGACCGCCGTCTGTGAGTTCTTCGAGCCGACGGCGACGGCCGTCGACGCGGCTGGCCGGCTGGCCGATCCCCTTCCGGACGATCTCACCGAACCCGTCTTTCTCTCGCCGGACGCCGGCGCGATCGAGCTGGCCGAGACGGCCCGCAACGCCTACGGGACGGGCGAGACCGACTACTTCGAGAAGACCCGCCACTCCGGCACCGAGGTCGAGATCTCGCCCAGCGACGTCGACGTGGCCGGCCGCGACGTCGTCGTCGTCGACGACATCATCGCGACCGGCTCGACGATGAGCGAGGCCGTCGGCGTCCTCAGCGAGCGCGACGCCGACCGCCTGTTCGTCACCTGCGTCCACCCGCTGCTCGCCCGCGACGCCGTCACGAAGCTCTCGCGGGCCGGCGTCGAGGCGATCTACGGCACCGACACCATCGAGCGGGGCGTCGATACCGTCTCGGTCGCCCCCACGCTCGCGGGACACCTGTAAGTAAACGATTAAGTAGTCGCCGGACACGGGTCTAGGTGGTATCGCGTCGCACGACCGCGGTCAGATCGACCGCTCGGCGGCGACGCGGGGGAGCCCGATGCACGGAATCGTCCACAAGACCCTCGAGGAGTACGTCGTCGAACGGACCGACGACGACACCTGGGACACGATCGTCGAGCGATCGGAACTGGAGCCGCAGCTGTATCTGCCCGTCTCGCATTACGACGACGACGAGATCGACGCCATCCTCGAGACGCTCTCGGGGATGGCGACACAGGACAGGGACGCCATCGAACGCGACTTCGGCCGGCGGCTGGCCCCGGAGCTGCTCTCGACGTTCAGCGCACACGTCGGCAGCGACTGGGGCCTCCCCGAGTTGCTGGTCGGCCTCGAAGACGTCTACGACGACATCGAAACCGCCACCGACGAGACGTCGCTGCCGGAGTTGGCCTGTACCCGCGAGTCCGATCACGCGATCGTCACGTACGACACTCACCGGGACCGCCGGTACTGCGGGCTCGCCCACGGCATTCTCGACGGACTCGTCGCCGCGTTCGACGCCGACGCGACCGTCACGAAGACCGATTGCGTCGACGACGGGGCCGACGCCTGTCGGTTCCGGGTCGACTTCGAGTGAGCGCCGGTACGGAACTTACCGCCGCCGGACTGCCAGTACCGTCGCGAACAGCAGTAGAACCGAGCCGAGCGTCGCCGAAACCCCGAAGCCGGGGACGTCGTCGATCGCCGCGGCCGGCCCCGTCTCGCCGACATCGACCGTCGCCGTTCGCTCGCCGACGCCGACCTCGTACCGACCCGCCTCGTCGAACCGGAGTTGCGCCTCGACCGTCGCCGTCCCGTCGGGACGGACCGCCACCGGTCGCTCGGCGGCGACGCCGTCGACCGTCCGGAACGCGAGGACGGCGGCCCCGGACCCGTCGCCGGCGGCCTCGACGGTTGCGGTCGCCGTCACCGCCTCGCCGGGGTCGACCGACTCGGGCTCGAGTCGGAGGTCGGTGACGGTCACGCTCGGGGCCGAGCGGACGACGGCCGTCAGCCGCTCCGAGCCGACGCGCAGAACGTACGTCCCGGGCTCCGCGGGCGTCCACGAGAGCCGGTGAGAGCGCTCCTCGCCGGGCGCGAGCGTCCCCTGCCGACGGTCGACGGTCCGGCCGTCGGCTCCCAGCGTCAGATCGTAGGTCCCCTCGCGCTCGCCAACGTTGCCGACCGTCGCCGGGACCGTCACGGCCTCGCCGGCGGGCACGACGATCGCCTCGTCAGTGCCGGCCTCGACGCCCGCCTCGGACGCCGACCACCGCGGCCACTCCTCGCCGGCGACCTCGATCGGACCCGTCCCGAACCCGGATGCGAAGCTCGCGACCGACTGGTCGAACGCGGCCCGGTGGTCCGTTCGACTCCACACGGCGGGCGTCGCGTCCGTTCGGGTGTAGCGCTCGGCGTCGGTCCGGACGGCCGACCCGCCGTAGGCCTCGATCGATCCCAGGAGGTCCGCCTCGGTCACCGCGTCGTCGTCGGCGTTCAGGTCCCGGACGACGTCCGCCAGCGTTCGATCACCGTCGGTCGCAACGCGTAACTGGCGGTCGATCTCGCCCGCGACGAGCGCGCCGTTGACGTAATCGGTCCGGTCGTGTTCCCACGTCGTGGGGTCGGCGAGCGCGCCATCGGCGTAGGGCGATTCCGTCCCGCGCTCGAGCAGTCGACTGAACTGCTCGAAATCGGTGTATCCGGCCTCGAGAGCCAGCAATCCCGCGTGGTAATCCGCCTGTCCCTCGACGACCCACTCGGTCTCGGTCGTCGTCCCGTCGGCGGTGTTTGCAAAGCGCTGGCGGACGTGGACGTACTCGTGGAGCCAGGCCGGGTTCGGACTGTCGAGCGGTTCGTCCGCGACGACCCAGGCGTCGGACGCGCCGTACTGGATGCCCCGCGGCCCCCAGTCGACGGTGTCGGGGACCGCGACGACGAACGTCTCGTCGGGTCGCGCCCCGACCTCGAGTCGGTCGCTCGCGTCGGCCAGCGCCGAGAGGATCGCGTCGGGCGACTCCTCGAGCGTCGCGGCCTCGGGGACCGCCAGCCGGAACCGCTCCCCGTCGACGGTCCGCTCGCGTTCGGTCACCGCGCCGAAGAAGGCGATGTCGCCGCCGGTCGCGCCGGGGCCGTCGACGCGGACCGTCTTTTCGATGCCGACCGGATCCGTCCGGCGCAGCGAGATCGCCACGTCCGGAACCGGGACGACCGCCCACTCGCCGGTGTCGACGAAGGAATACCCCTCGCCGGCCGCGTCGGCACCCCGCTCGCCCGTTCGATCGGCCGGCATCGTATATCGGACCGTCGGCTCGTCGGCATCCCCCGTCCACTCGAGGGTCCGCTCGCCGGTCCGCTCGAAGCCGGTCGTCGACTCGACGGTCGCACCGTCCTCGAGTTCGATCTCGAGTTCCGTCACCGAGTCGGGGACGCGAAAGGCAGTTTCCACCTCGAAGACGTCCGTGTCCGACGGCCGATGCCGGAGCGTCGTCGTCCGGTGAAGGACGTCCGACGACGTGGTCGGCGTCGCGACGTCGACGGATGGGACATCGGTCGTCGCAGCCGAAACCGCAAACGACTCGTCGGGACCGACGGTCGACGCGGCCGATTCCGCGCCAGCGGCCGCCTCGAGCGGGCCGACACCGGCCGGGAGGCTACAGGCGAGCAAGACGACGAACGCGAGAGTCACGAACCGGGAGGTCACTACCCTTCTCTGGTGAATCAGCGGGCAAGACTTTTATGGCAGCCGTAGTGTCACTCGGTGCTGAAAGAGCGGGGCTCACGACGTTCTCGAGACCTCGCGTACGCGAGACGCGGCGGTGAGCGAACTGCGTTTGCTGTCGTCACCAAAAAGCTGCTTCGCTGTTCACGGGCGCTTCGCGCCCGTTCGCTACCGAAGACTTCATTTCGTTCAGCCCTCGCGCGCTCGCAGTTCTAGTCCGACGCTTCCGCAGCCGCCAGCGCCTCGAGCGCGATCTCGACATCCACCTTTTTCCGCTCGGGTCGCTCACGGTGTTCGCGACCGCTCACGCAAAAATCTGGACCAAAAACCAGACCGGTCGGCTTCGCCTCCCGGTCTGTGAATTACCGATATCAGTCCGACGCTTCCGCAGCCGCCAGCGGCTCGAGCGCGATTTCCATCGTCACACCTTCGACCTCCCACTCCTTGCGGTGGCCGTCCTCGACCGCGCGGCGCTCGTCGGCGCGGACCTCGTCGTTGATCAACTCCTCGCGTTCGGCGACGAGGTCGGCGACGCGGTCGTCCTCGATCGCGAGATCCAGCGCGATCCGTTCCTCGACGTCGAGATCGAGGTCCTTGCGCATCTCCTGGACCCGGCGGATGACCTCGCGGGCGTAGCCCTCGCTCTCGATGTCGTCGGTCAGCGAGGCGTCGACGTAGGCGACGCCGCGGTCGTCGCCGTCGAGGCCGAAGGCAGTGCCGGCGACGCCGTCGGGGGTCTGGGTGACGAACGAGACCATCTCGTCGGTGATCTCCTCGTCGTCCTCGAGGACGTCCGAAACGGCGTCTTCGATCGCCTCGAGGCCCGGCTCGTCGATGCGGGCCTCGTTGAGCGCGTTCATGACCTGCCCGGCGCGGTCGCCGAAGGCCGGCCCGAGTTCGCTCATGTCGGCCTCGGCGCTGTAGGCGAGTTCGCCCCAGCGCTCGTCGGGGGAGACGAGTTCGATCTCGCGGGCGTTGAGCCGCTCCTCGAGCAGGCCGGGGTGGCGTTCGACGGCCTCGACGACTCGCTGGTCGTCTGCCGCCACGACGACGCGCGGAACGGGCCAGCGCAGTTTGCGGCCGGCCTGCTGGCGCGCGTTCGCGCCGGCCTCCTCGATCGCACGGAGGAGGGCGACGTCGTCCTCGAGTTGCTCGTCGGCCCAGTACTCCTCGACGGCGGGCCAGTCTTCCATGTGAACCGTGGGGTGGCCCTCGTCACCGGTCAGCGTGCCGTAGATCTCCTCGCTGATGAACGGCGCGTAGGGGGCAAGCAGCGCGACCGTCTCCCGCAGCACGCGGTAGAGCGTCGCGTAAGCGGCCCGCTTCGAATCGCTGTCGGCCTCGTCCCACATGCGCTCGCGGACCGCCTGCACGTAGAACCGGGAGACGTCCTCGACGACGAACTCGAGGAGGGCGTCGATGGCCTTGTCCTGGCGGAACTCCTCGAAGGCGGCGGTCATCTCGGCCTTCGTGGACTGCAGCCGAGCGAGGACCCACTCGTCGAGGGGCTCGAGATGGTCGTCGACCGACTCCAGCGTCGTCTCGCTGGGGTCGAACTCGTCTAAGCGCATGTACGGCAGCGGGAACCGGAAGACGTTCCACAGCGTCCGGAGGTGGTTCTCCATCGTCTGCATCCCGTCCCAGTCGAAGCGCATATCCTCGCCCTGCGGGTTGTTCGACAGTAGGAACAGCCGCATCACGTCCCGGCCGTGGCGGTCGATCGCCTCGTGGGGATCGATCAGGATGTCCTTGGACTTGGACATTGCGCGGCCGTCGGGCATCAGCGCGTGGCCGTGCATCAGCACCTCCTGATAGGGGATCTCGCCGAGCGCGGCGGTCCCCATCCCCAGCTGGGACCAGAACCAACCGCGGGTCTGGTCGTGGGCCTCGAGGATGAAGTCGGCGGGCCAGAGTTCGTCGAACCGGCTGTCGTCGGAGGGGTAGTTCAGGGTGCCCCACGAGGCGACCGAGGAGTCGAGCCAGACGTCGAAGACGTCGGGGACGCGGGTGTAGGTGGTGCCGTCCTCGGTGATGGTCAACTCGTCGACGGTGTCCTTGTGGAGGTCGACCGCGTCGGGATCGACGTCCTGATCGACGCGTTCGGCGAGCTCCTCGCGGTCGCCGATGACGATCCGATCCTCGTCGTCGTCCCGATCTTCGGGCGTCCAGACGGGCAGCGGAATGCCCCAGTAGCGCTGGCGCGAGACGTTCCAGTCGGGTGCCTCCTCGACGAAGTCACGGAAACGGTTGTCGCGGGCCCAGTCGGGGTGCCACTCGCTGTCCTCGATGTTCTCGAGCAGTTCGTCTTTCACGTCGGTGATCGTGATGAACCACTGGTCGGTGACGATCTGGACGATGCCCGTGTCACAGCGCCAGCAGTGGCCGTAGCTGTGGGAGATCGTCTCCGACGCGAGCAGGTCGCCGTCGGCCTCGAGGTCGGCGATGATCTCCTCGTTGGCGTCGCGGACGAACTGCCCCTCGTATGCCCCGCCCTGGTCGGTGTAGACGCCGTCGCTGCCGACGGGACAGAAGATCGGGAACTCGAGTTCGCGACCGCGCTCGAAGTCCTCCTCACCGTGGCCGGGCGCGGAGTGAACCAGGCCGGTGCCGTCGCCGTGCGTGTCGACGTAGTCGGCGGCATAGACCTGACAGGCCCCCTCGTGGTCGGGGTGGTCCGGAACGCGGTCGGCCATCGGGTGTTCGTAGGCCCAGCCGAGCAGGTCCTCGCCGGTGTGTTCCTCGACGACCTCGTAGTCATCGTAGCGGCCCGCTTTCAGCACGTCCTCGAACTTCGGTTCGGCGACGTACAGCAGTTCCTCCTCGCCGTCTTTCTCCGCGCGGACGCCGACGTAGTCGCCCTCTTCGTCGACCGCGACGAAGGTGTTAGCGGGGATGGTCCACGGCGTCGTCGTCCAGATGACGAGTTTTCCGTCGCTGCTCACGGGTCCTTCGTCCCCGTTCGCTCCGTCCGAGGCCTCCTCGCCGTCGACCTCGCGATCCTCGAGGTCGAACTTGACGTAGATCGAGGGATCCTCGACATCCTCGTACTCCACTTCGTTGTTCGCGATCGCGGTCTCACACCGGGGACACTGCGAGATCGAGCGGTGCCCCTTCTCGACGAGCCCGCGGTCGGCGGCGTTCGAAAAGCCCCACCAGGCGGCCTCCATGTACTCCGGTTCGACGGTTCGGTAGGGGTCGTCCCAGTCCATCCAGACGCCGAAATCCTGGAAGTCCTTCTGGAGCCCCTCGAGTTGCTCGTCGGCGTAGTCCTTGCACTCCTGGATGAAGTTCTCCTCGCCGAACTCCTCGATGTCCTTCTTGTTCTCGAAACCCAGCCGCTCCTCGACGCGGGTCTCGATCGGGAGCCCGTGCATGTCGTAGCCCGGGCGGTCGGTGACGTCGTACCCCTGCATCCGGAAGAAGCGGAGGTAGACGTCTTTCAGCGACTTGTTCCAGGTCGTCCCCATGTGGGCCGACCCCGACGTGTACGGCGGGCCGTCGACGAAGAAGAAGGACTCACCGTCCGACCGATGCTCGACCGTCTGCTCGTAGGCGTCGACGTCGTCCCAGTACTCGAAGACCCGCTGCTCGAGTTCGTGGGGGTCGTACTGGTCGTCGACCTCGGCGAACCTGCTCATACCCGACCTAATCGCCTCCGGCAGTAAAGAGGAATCGATATCGCGGGTCCGGCGCGGTAGCCGCAGTGTCGGCTCGGCGTCGTGGCAGGCAGCTCAGTCCGTGACGACGACGACCCGCTCGGCTTCCAGATCGACCTGCGCTTCGTATCGCGGCTCGTTCGATCCCGGTTCGCTGATCGCGACGGTGACGTCGTCCTCGGCGTACGTCTGCTCGGCCGGCGAAACCACGACTGCGTCGTCTTCCCGCTCGACGGTGAAGTCCTCGGATTCACCGGTGAACGTCCGGGCCGTGGTCCCGTTTTCCGCCTCGACGGTCGTCGTCTCCGAGAGGGAGATCGACGTTTGCTGCATCGAGTCGGCGTGGATCCCCTTGATTGGTTCGACCGCGAGTTCGTACTCGTCCATCGATTCGAGCCGCCGCGTGACGGTTTCGTTGTCGCGCGCGATCTCGAGCGCGCGGTCGCGTTCCGCGTCCGTCAGCGGATCGGCCGGCTCGGAATCGACGGTCAGCCGACCGTCGGCCGCCGCGATCTCGATCGACTCGGTTCCGGAGACGTTCTCGAGGACGGTGACCTCGCTGTCGCCGTCCGAAAACGTCACGTCGGTCCCGGAGACGCTGAACTCGCCGCCGGAGCCGGTCGCGATCGGGTCGCCGAGTCCGACGGCGGCCCCCGCCCACGCTGTTCCGACGCCGAACGACGCGAGCGCGAGCAGCGCGATCAGCCGGACGGCGATGGGGCGGTTCATACGTTTTCCGTTGTCCGGAAGTCCTCATCAACGTTGTGTCGAAACTCGTTTGAAACGCGTTTCAAGCGCGTTTCAGTGGTGTTTCACGGCGGTTCTTCCGATCAGAATCGGTGGTCATTAGGAGACGTGTTCGAATGGCGACCTATGGACCTGCGGGCCCTCCACACGAGACAACTCTTCGCGGCGGTCCTCTTTCTCGCGTCGACGGTCGTCCTGGCGATTCAACTGATCAACCCGTCGCCGGTCATGGTCACGGTCGGCGAAAACGGGACCGAAGTCGCCGAGCTGGGTGGTTACTTCGAATACACCGACGTTGCAGTGATCGCGACCGCGGCGTGTTCGCTCGGTGCGAGCGGCACGTACGTCCTCCTCGGCGGGTCCGCCGGTGACCCGGCGAGCGCACGGGAACGGCGAACCGGCGACGGGGACGTAGCGGGGCCGGCTCCCGTCGAGACGGAACCCGACGGCGAACCGAGCGACGAACTCCTCGAGGCCCGCCGCCGGGAATGGGAGGAGACGGCCGAGCGGCTCGCGAACAACGAGCGAGCGATCTACGAGACGCTGCTCGAGGCCGACGGCGTGTTGCCCCAGAGCGAGATCGTCGAGCGGACCGACCTGTCGAAAGCGACCGTCAGTCGGGGACTGGACGGCCTCGAGACCAAGAACCTCGTCGAGCGGAAGCGACGCGGGATGGGGAACACGGTCTTGCTGTTGTAAGAGGGACGCCGTATCGATCGAAATACCGCCCGTAACCGTTCCGAAACGCGTTTTCAACGGGTGACTAAGGGGGCTTTCAAACGACCCGTAACCGGGCGGCGCGAACGACCGACCCGGCGGAACGATCGACGCCCGTCGACGGCCGGTCGACGCGTTCGCCCGAGAGACATCATGCAAACGAAAACGAAACTGACCGCACTCGCGCTCGCGGTACTGCTCGCCATCGGGACCGGTGGCATCGCCGCCGCGACCGGCGCGAGTTCCGGGACTGACGAACTGGCCGACGAACCGCACCACCAGTCGACGGTCGACGTCGACGGATACGAGTTCACGGTGTCGACCGAAGACGACGGGTTCGGCGCGGAACGAACCGCCGACCTCGAGGCGATCCCGGCGATGATACTGGACGACGACGAGGCCGGGGACTGGCTCCGCGATCACGTCGAAACGGACGACCTCGTCCTCGAAGTCTACGGCTCGCTACAGCGAGACGACGACAGCGCACACGTCCGTATCCATCCTGACCGAACGGCCGAACACGGGGACGCGCGTCCCCTGCTGGAAGCGACGGTCGACACCGAGACCGGCACCGTCGACGTCGTCGGCACCGACACCGGCCCCGTCGAGTCGGCACACCGACTCGAGGCCACGGAAGCGACCGATATCGACGTGTCCGAACGGACGGTCGAACTCGTCGACGACGGGGCGACCGTGGACGACCTGTCGACCGACGTGGTGTCCGCCGTGGAGTCCGTCGCCCGGTTCGACGTCCGGTCGGTAGCGACCGTCGCCGACGGGGAGACGTTTACCGTCGATACCGACGCCGACGACACCGATCGAGCGTCGACCGACGCCGACCTCGCGGTTCGCGATCCGGACGGCGAACTGACCGACACCGAACTCGAGACGGTTCGAACGCTCGTGACGAACGACGAAGCGGCGACGGAGCGGTTACGGGATCGGTTCCCGACCGCCGAGACGATCACGCTGACCGTCCACGGCGTCGAGTCGAGCGGTGACGTACACGTCGACGCCACTGCGCCGGGTGACAACCCCGAGACGGCAGTCGTCGTCTCCCCGTCCAGCGGCAACGTGTCGGTCGATGCGGCTACGCTGCTGGAAACCAGTGAGAGTAGCCGGATCGACGTCGGCGGCTCGACGGTCGTCCAGAAGACTACCGAAGCGTAACTGACTACCGGCCACCGACGACCGGTGAGCGAGACTCGAAGCGGCGCTCACGACGATCGCACTCGCCATGCGATCGGCCGTGACGTACTGTCATCGGCTATTACTCAGATCGGGTGCGACGCGCGGTTCGAAATCGACCGGCGAACCGACGAATCAGACGTACTCGGAGAGGACCTTCTGGTAGCCGACGCCGTACGCACCGGCGTACAGCATGAGGCCGCCGAGCGCGCCGAGCCACAGGGCGATCATCGCCTCACCCGCACCGAGGTGTTGGAGGCTCGCCTGTTCGACGAGGACGCCGCCGACCGTCAAGGCCCCAGCGACGACGGTATAGAGGAGCAGTTGCAGTGCTTCCGCGAGCAGTTCCGGCCCGATGGATGTCATCAGTACCCCCAGTACCCACCCACACAAGGTAAACCTGTCCCCTCGCGTGCGACGAATCCGCACGGGCGGCGACGACTACGTCGACCGAGAACCGACTCGGCTAAACCGCTGGGGACGTAGTCCGGACCGTGCCCGCGTCCGATTCCGAGACCGACGCCGACGACGGTTCGGCGACCGGCGACGACCCTCTCCTCCCGACCGACCGCAACGTCCTCGAGCCCGGCTGTGCGCGCTGTTCGAAACTGACCGAGAGCCGCGAGTGCATCTCGTGGGGAACCGGCCCGCTCGACGCGAGCGTCGTGGTCGTCGGCGAAGCACCCGGCTACGGGACCCCCGAAGCGGACCGCTGGCAGGGCGGCAACTGGACCGGGAAGGCCTACACCTCGCGTCACTCCGGCCGCCGGATCCGGCGCATGCTCGAGCGAGTCGGCTACGGCGACGACGCCTACTACACGAACGCGGTGAAGTGTTTTCCAGCTGATCCGGACGACCCCACCACCAACCGCGAGCCGACGCCCGAGGAACGGGCGAACTGCCGATCGCATCTGCTGACCGAACTCGAGGCGATCGATCCGACGGTCGTCCTCGCAACCGGCAAACACGCGACGAAGACGGTACTTTCGGCCGAAGGACGGGACCTCGAGGGGTTTCTCGACAGCGTCCTCGAGCCGGTGTGGTGTGACCGCCTCGGCGTGTGGCTCGTGCCGGTCCTCCATCCCTCGTATCAGGACGTCTGGATCGGCCGGCTGGGATACGAGCCCGACGAGTATCTCGCGGCGATCGCCGAGACGCTCGACGACCTGTGTCGTGGCCGGGACAGCGGTGGCGGCGAGTAAGCTTCTTACGACGAGACGACACATACCCGCGTATGAGTACGATCTTCAGCCAGATCGTGGCGGGGGAGATCCCCGCGCGAATCGTGTACGAGGACGAGACGACGATCGCCTTCCTGGACGCCAACCCGCTGGCCCCGGGCCACACGCTGGTGATCCCCAAAGACGAGTACGAGCGGCTGAACGACGTTCCCGACGACGTCGCCGCGGACCTCTACGAGACCGTCCACCACATGGTCCCCGTCGTCGAGGACGCGGTCGACGCCGACGCGACCACCGTCGCGTTCAACAACGGCGAAGAAGCCGGTCAGGAAGTGCCCCACGTCCACTGTCACATCGTCCCCCGGTTCGAGGGCGACGGCGGCGGCCCGATCCACGCCGTCGCAGGCGACCGCCCGGATCTCGACGACGACGAACTCGACGACATCGCTGCCGACATCGAGTCCAGCGCCTGAGATCGGCGGCTCAGTTCTCGCCGTCGCTCGAGCGGCCCACCCGCTCGAGCGCTCCGACCGGGTTCCGTGAGCGAAGCGCTTCAGCGACCACCACCTGCTGGTCGACCTCGAGGACGGGGAGTCGATGCCGGCGGGGATTCGCGAGTTGCTTGCGGCCCACGACCTCCGCGGGGCGAACGCGGAGTACGACACCGACGCGGACGACTCCTCGCGGGCGATTTGGAGGAGGGAACGCGTCACCAGTTCGTCGATACCGAGACGCGGGGCGACCACCAGTCCTACGTCGTCGACTGAGCGGCGGTCGCCGTGACGTTTTTGCCGTCCGCACGCGACGCTGGCGTATGGCCATCGCCGGCATCGTCGCCCAGTTTCGCGCCCACCCCGTCGCCACCGTCCTCGAACTCGGCAGCGTCCTCGTCTGCTGTCTGCTATTTGCCGGCACCTTCGTTCTCCTCTCGACTGGCGTGCCGACCGGGCGGGGCGATCCGTGGCTCGTCCTGATCGGGATCGGCGTCGCCTTCGTCCTCTTCTGGACGGCGCTGGTCCCGCTCTACGAGCGGACCCTAGAGTAGGGTCCCGAGCAGCAGGTCGCCGTAGATCAGCGCGATCACCAGCCCGGCGAAGATCGGCACCAGGAACGGTGTTCCCGGCGATATCCAGACCGTCTCGGTCTCGGAAAGCACCGCGAGTCCCTCCCGGAGCGTCTCGGGCGTCGTCCCGTAGGCCGAGCCCTCGATGTCGTCCAGGAACGCCTCGGCACCCCACGGATCGTCCGCGGGCGCGTCGGTCGCCGCGGTCGCGGCCGCGTCGGTCTCGGCCCCCTCGAGCGTCCCGCCGTCGCCCCGGAGGTCGACGTCTGCGGTGACCGCGCCGTCGGTCGGCGGATTCGGCTCGTTCGGGAGGGTCGCGGGATCGCGGTACCGCTCGGGGGCCTCACGGAGCTCAGCCAGTGAGAGCCCCCGCCAGCGAAGGTACATCCGCAGGGCGTCGAGGTCGAGGCCGCTCCGCGAGAGTCCCGTCGGCGTCTCGAGCAGGCGGCCGTGGGTCTCCGGAATCCGCTCCCACGAGACCGGCCAGCCGACGAGCATCACGGGCGCGATCCGGCCCGCGACGGCGTTGCGGATCGCCAGCACGACCGGGAGCGCGACCGCGACGAGGACGGCGTTGGTCAGGATCGTAAACGAGAAGGCCCCGATCCGGGTCGGCTCGAGCGGCAGCGTCACCGACCCCAGCGCGTACTCGGGGAACGTCGGGAACACCACGGCGAGGACGAGCAGGGCCTTCGCGTCGGCCCCGCCGAAGCCGCCGAGCCACCAGAACAGGTAGGCGATGGGGACGACCAGTCCCAGGCTGATCGCCGTCGGGACGAGGAAGTCGTAGCTCCAGGCGGTCCCGCCGGCGGCCCACGCCAGTCGGGCGTCCCAGAGCAGCAGGACGGCCCCGAGGAGCGCGAGGGGGATCCAGACGGTGCTCGAGACGCGTCTGGTCTCGATATCGCGGTAGGCGGTCCAGGCGAAGACGGGGACGGCGACGAGTCGAAGGAGGTCCGGCCCGGTCGCCACGGTACCAGCGAGCGTCACGGGCGTCCCTCCGAAGCGCGGTGCCGTTACGTTTTCGGCCTCCCGACGATCGTCACAGCAAACGGCATATCCGTCCGTCCCCCGAACGCCTCGGCCATGAGAGACGGCGCGGGCTTCTCGACTCTGTACACCGGCGTGTTGCTCGCGGTGCCGGGCCTGCTGGCGTGGGTGACCGGGCAGGCGCTGCTCTTTCCGAGTCTGGGACCCACGGCGTTCCTACTGGCGACGGTCCGCGAGGGGGAGGTGACCGCGCCACGGCGGGTCATCGGCGGCCACGTCGTCGGGATCGTCGCCGGGCTCGTCACCTACCACACCATCGCGCCCGGCCTCGCGGTCACGACGGCCGCGCCGACGTTCGCGGTCGGCCAGCTTCGACTGGGCACGAGCGGCGTCGCCGCCGTCGCGCTGACCGCGGGCGGGATGCTCGCGACCGAGACGGTCCACCCGCCGGCCTGCGCGACGACGCTGATCGTCTCGCTGGGGCTGCTGGCGTCACCGCTCGAGGGCGCGCTGATCGCGCTTTCGGTCGTCGTCCTCGTCGGCGCACACGAACTGGTCACCCGCGATCGGCCGTTCCGCGAGTCCGTGCCGACCGAACGCTGAGGCCGGCGTCAGGCGTCACTGAACTCGTCGAACAGCGCCGTAACCCGGCGCTCGATCTCGTCGCGGATCTCCCGTACCTCCTCGGGGTCGCCGCCGTCCGGATCGGGCAGCGCCCAGTCGCGGACGTCGACGCCCTCGACGTCGCCCAACTCGAGCGTCGAACAGCCCATCGTCGCGACGTAGTCACATGATTGGAGTTCGTCGGCGGTGATCTCCCGCGGCGTTCGGTCGGACAGGTCGAACTCGAGTTCGGCCATGGCGTCGATCACGCCCGCGTGGACCTCGTCCGCGGGATGTGTGCCGCCGGTCAGGATCTCGAGGCGGTCCTCGAGGCCGCGACGCTCGCGTTCGCGCTCGGCGAAGGCGGTCGACATCTGGGAGCGGCCGGCATTTTGCACGCAGACGAATGCGATTCGAGTCGGGTCGTCGGAGTCGGTATCGGTTGACATGGTGTGTTCTCGTGATCAGTCGTCGGTCGGTGTCTCTCGCGTCGTCGACTCGAGGCTCCCCGTATCGCGCCCGCCCCAGTCGAACCGGCGCTGGAAGTACAGCGCGACGTTGACCAGCGCGAGCAGAACGGGGACCTCGATGAGCGGGCCGACGACGGTGGCGAAGGCGACGCCGGAACCGACGCCGAAGACGGCGACGGCGACGGCGATGGCGAGTTCGAAGTTGTTCGAGGCCGCGGTGAAGCCGATCGCGGTCGTCGTCGAGTAGTCCGCGCCGATCCCCCGGCCCATCCCGAAGCTGACGAGGAACATGACGACGAAGTAGATCGTCAGCGGGATGGCGATCAGCAACACGTCGGCAGGCGCGGCGACGATGTTCTCGCCCTGCGTGGCGAACATCACGACGATGGTAAAGAGCAGGGCGACCAGCGTGAGCGGGTCGATCTTCGGGACGAACTCGTCGTCGTACCACTCCTCGCCTTTGGTTCGGGTCCCGACGTATCGGGTGAGGATGCCCCCGGCGAAGGGGATCCCGAGGAAAACGGCGATCGCCCAGAACACCTGTTCGGGCGAGACGTTGAACGTCGTGATCTCGGCCGCGAGCGCCTCCATGCCGAGCAGCGGCGGGAGGACGAGCGCGAAGAACCAGACGTACACCCCGTAGGTGACGATCTGGAAGAGGCTGTTAAAGGCCACGAGGCCGGTCACGTACTCGGTCGAGCCCTCGGCGAGTTCGTTCCAGACCAACACCATGGCGATACACCGGGCCATCCCGATGAAGACGAGCCCGAGGAAGTACTCCGGGCGGGCGGGCAGGCCGGGCACGAGCCCGCTGAAGAAAAAGACCGCCAGTCCGAACATCAGCGTCGGCCCGATGAGCCAGTTCTGGACGAGGCTCAGACCCAGCACCCGCCAGTTGCTGAAGACCGTCGGGAGCCGCGAGTAGTCGGCCTTCGCCAAGGGCGGGTACATCATCGCGACGAGTCCGATCTCCACGAGATGCAGGTCTCGAATCGGCTCGGTCACCGACGGCGCGACCTGCCCCAGGCCGACGCCGACGATCATTGCGGCGAAGATCCACACGGTGAGGTACTTGTCGAGGAAATCCATCGACCGCGGATCCCCACAGCTCTCACAACCGCAGTTCGGTCCGTGGTCGTGTGACGCGCTACTCATCGACGCTCCCCTCGATGACGGTCACGAGCGCTACGGCGCGGTTGGTCGCCCGGTACTTCTTCCAGCGACCGTCCTTGCGGCCCTCGACGAGGCCGGCCTCGACCAGCCCCGAGAGCGCGTGGCTGAGCCCGCTCTCGGTAACGTCGACGACCGCGTGGAGTTCACAGACACAGAGTTCCGCTTCTGCGGCGACGAGAACGCGAACGAGCGTATAGCGCGTCTCGTTTGCCAGCGCCGAAAGAACGTCGAGTTCGGTGTCGACCTGTTCCGGCCCGATCGCTGCCTCGAGCGTGCCGAGTTCGTCGAGCCGTTCTTCGACAGCTTCGCTGCGACACTCCCCGAGTTCGTCCTCGAGATATCGTTGGAGTCGCTCCGTCGCTCGTGCCATCGCTAGTCGGTTGAGCAGTAGCTCAATTAATGCTTCCGGTAGAAATCTATACTAGTGGCAAGAGTCCTATATAGCGGACACAGGACCGAGGTGTTGGAATCAGCCGAATGCTTTTGGTTGAGCGTTTTCTAAACTGGCGTATGGAGAATCAGCAGAGAGGCGAGTCTCGTCTCGACCGGGTCAGTGAAAGCAGTCGGAAGCAACGGGAGGGAGCAGAATTCGTCGGTGCGTTCGGGAAGAAAACCAGGAGTTCCGATCTCGTCTTTCTCGAGGGGGTGCTCCCAGAACGGGACGGAAAGGTCGCTCGGAGGGAACCGCCGTCACGGCAGCTAGAAATCTGTCTCCAAACGCTCGAAGCGGAACTGGACCGGTATGGCAAAGATCCATCAGACGTGCTTCAATTAACGGTGTATCTCACAGACATGGATGCGTACGGGGAAATCAATGACACGTACGAGCAGTTCTTCGAGACGACATGCCCCGCACGTACGACGGTGGGCGTCTGTGAACTCCTCGGAGGGGCGGCAGTGACCGTTGACGGTGTTATCGCTATCGAATGATAGCGACGGTCGCGTATGCACGTACCGAATCACCTCGTTGCGTTCGACGTCTGACACAGTGGAACTACTACCGGAGTCGCCGACCCAGTGGGAGGTCGTTGCTGGAAGGGCGAAATTCGTCCGAAGATGGGGACTCTCGTGCGGCAACTTGCCTGTGCCAGACTGGGAACGGCTGCCGGCGGTTCCGGTCGTTGCCGGATACACGGCAGATTAAAGAGTCGAGACTACCCGCGGTTCGGGCGGCATGTTGGTTCGAAAAAACGTTGTTGTGGCCACGATGTGGCCCGCTCAAATTTTAAATGACGCGGTTCTGCAGGTAGTCGAGGTGCTTGGCGTTGTAGACGATCTTGACCTCGTCGGTCTCGGGCGAGCCGATGCAGGTCAGGCGGACGTTCTTCTCTTCGACTTCCTCGTCGGAGAGGATCTGCTGCATGTCCATGTCGATCTCGCCCTCCTTGACGATCGCCGCACAGTTCGCACAGGCACCTGCGCGACACGAGAACGGCCAGTCGTAGCCCTGGGCCTCGGCCGCCTCGAGGATGTATTCGCCCTCGGCGACATCGAGCGACCCGTAGTCCTCGTCGTCGAGGCCGGCGTCTGCGGCCTCGTCGAAGAGGTCCTCGTCGTCCATGTCCCAGCCGTGGTCGTCCAGTACTTCGTAGTTGAGGTATTCTACCGTGGGCATCAGTCTTCGGTTCGGGTCCCGCACTGGTATAGCTTGCTGTTCAGTCCTAAATTGTCTATGAGTCAGAATCGACCAATTCGAAGAGAATAATCACCGTGTTCGTTATAGGATCGGCGAACAGGCCCGAGAAGAAAAAGAAGTGTTGGACGGAACCCGTCAAATAGTGGTTGTATTTGCCGAATCCAAAATCCGTCGTCGGACGGACGTGAGTCGTCGCTGGTCGCCGTCAGCGCCGATCCCGAACCGCGGTCCGGTCAGAACCCGAAGATCGGGACGAACCGGAAGGTGAGATAGGCCCCGATCGTCGAGATGGCCGGGACGACGTTCTGCATCAGGATAACGCGGGCAGTCGTCGAGGGGTCGAACAGGTCCGAGGCCTTCGGGATGTCCTCGACGTCTTCTTCGCCGATCTCCGGGGAGCGTTCGCCCTCCTCCTCGGCTGTCAGCGCGCCGACGGAGACGCGGGTTTCCTCGCCGCGGGCGGCGTCGGACAGCGTCGTCGTCCGGGTGGCTCGTCCCCAGCCCAGTCCGACGATGCTCATCGTCGCGATGACGACGAAGCTCGCGGGGATGCCGATCGACGAGAGTCCGATGACGATTCCCGAGCTGATGACCGCGACGACGATCGCCGCCGTCAGCGGCAGGTTCGTGATGTCGTTGCCAAGCGTGTCGAGCGTTCGGCGGGCGATCGTGAAACAGCCGACCGCGACCGCCGCGCAGCCGATCAAGATGAGCGGCACCATGTCGACGTCGCCGGTGCCGTAGATCGGCGCGATCGCGTTGGCGATGTTGCTCGTCCCCGAGGCAAAGCCCATGAGACACCCGATCGCGACGACGGTCAGCGCCCCGGTGATCTCCCGGCGGTCGGCGCCGACGCCGAACTGGAGTCGTGGGACGAGCCCGGACCGGTCGATCGAGACCATCGGTCGACCCTCCTGATTCCCCTCGATGGCGACCCAGGCGTTGATCTGCGGATAGAAGTAGCGCCCGACCACGCCGGCCACCCAGAACCCGAGGATCGGCGCGACGATCCACCAGACGGCGATTTCGCCGAGTTCGTCCCAGTTGAGTTCGCCGGTCGCCATCCCCAGCGCGGCGATCGCACCGACCGCGGTCATCGACGTCGAGGCCGGGACGCCGGCGTAGTTGCCGACGAACAGCGCGCCGCCGATAAAAAAGAGGACGGCGACGTTCGAGCGCAGCGTGAAGATCGAGGTATCGGTGACGAGGTCGTTGCCCAGCGTGTCGACGACCTGCGGGCCGATGGTGTAGGCGCCGACGAAAAAGAAAATCGACATCAGGCCGGCGGCCATCACCTTCGTGATCACGTTCGCGCCGACGGCCGGCCCGAACGCGGGGCCGGTCGTCGAGCCGCCGATGTTGTAGCCGACGAAGATCGCAGTGAGAATCCCGACGATCAGTAACGGTTCCGCGTTCACGATCGGAAGTCACGCGATCCGATACTAAAAACACGACTGTTTCTCCCGGCAGATGACACGGGGCCTGACGGACGGTCCGGGAGAAACCGTCGCCTTTACTCGCGCCGGCCCCGCGCACTCGAGTATGACCGACGACGCAGGCGGCGATTTCGGCGAGTTCGAGGTGATCCCGGCGGTCGACATTCAGGACGGCGAGGTCGTCCAGCTCGTACAGGGCGAACGCGGCACCGAAAAGACCTACGGCGAGCCGGTCGAGGCCGCCCGGCGGTGGCTCGACGCCGGCGCGGAATCGCTGCATCTGGTCGACCTCGACGGGGCATTCGAGGGCGAACGGGCGAACGCCGACGCCATCGACGCGGTGATCGACGCCGTCGACGTCCCCACACAGCTGGGCGGGGGCATCCGCACCGTCGACGACGCGGTCGACCTGCTCGAGCGGGGCGTCGACCGGGTCATCCTCGGGACGGCGGCGGTCGAGTCGCCGGAGATCGTCGGCGAGATCAGCGACCGCCAGCCGGACAGCGTCGTGGTCAGCCTCGACGCGAAGGACGGCGAGGTCGTCGTCGAGGGCTGGACCGAGGGCGCGGGGATCAGTCCCGTGGACGCGGCCAAACGGTACGAGGACCTCGGAGCCGCCGCAATCCTCTTTACCAACGTCGACGTCGAGGGGCGACTCGAGGGCGTCGCGACCGAACCGGTCCGCGAACTGGTCGAGGCGACGGAGATTCCGGTGATCGCCAGCGGCGGCGTCGCGACCCTCGCGGACGTCCGTGACCTCGAAGCCGCCGGCGCGGCGGCCGTGGTCGTCGGGAGCGCGCTCTACGAGGGGAACTTCACGCTCGAGGAGGCACAGACTGCGGTCGACGGTGACGAGTAGTCGGCTCGAGCGACGGCGGGAGCGAACGCGACGGACGACGAACCGTCTCCCGGTGGCTGACGCGGACTCTCACTGGTCCGACCACATCCGGACAGCCGCGGTGTTTGCCCCGCTGCCGGCGGTGATCGTCGTCGGCCCGCTCGTCGCCGTCCTCGGCCTCGCGGTCGTGCTATGTCTTCTTCCCGACGGCGACTCGAGCGGTGACTCGACGAGGACGGCGTGACCGGTCGAACACGGATCGTCGTCGTCGTGGCCGGGAGCGCGGCTCGAGCGCTGCGAGAGCCGTGTGACTCGGGGAAGGGCAGGCAGTTCACGGACATTCACCGCGAGTGAGCGCCGTAGGCGCGAACGAGCGGGCCGACGACCGATGTGGAGGCTCGCGGAGCGAGCCGAAACGGAGGGAGGAGTGCTTTTATCCTAAATTTTGCCGAGGGCCGCCAAAGGCGGCCCGTAGAGCAAAATTTAGTTCCTAGGACCGCCAGAACTCCGGCGTCAACAGCACGAGGACGGGAATGATCTCGATGCGGCCGATCCACATCATGACGATCATCAGAGTGCGTGTCACCGGCGAAAACGCCAGGTAGTTGTCGAACGGGCCGGCGACGCCGAACGCGGGGCCGATGTTGAGAAAGATCGATGCGGCCGCGCCGAGGGCGTCGAACTCGTCGACCGGGGAGCCGACGCGAGCGGCGTCGACGACGATCACGACCGTCAGCAGGAAGAAGATGACCAGCGCGAGGGTGACGTAGGTGAAGACGTCGCCGACCGTCTCCTCGTCGACCACGGAATCGTCGAGCCGAATCGGCCGCACGGCGTCCGGGTGGATGGCGGTAAACAAGTTCCGGCGAAAGGCCTTCAGAACGACCAGCCAGCGCAGCGACTTGATCGAACACGTCGTCGAACCGGCCATCCCGCCGGTGAACATACAGAGAAACAGCATGTGTTTCGCGCCGGGCGACCAGAGATCGAAGTTAGCCGAGGCGTACCCCGTCGTCGTCACCATCGACACCACGTTGAACAGCCCGTGGCGGATCGTCGGCTCGAGCCCCATCACGAGGTCGGGATCGAGAACGAGCGTCGCGACGACGACCGCCGTCACGGTCGCGAGCAGCCCAGTGTAAAAGCGGAACTCGGCCGACTCGAGGGGGCGGTAAAAGTCGCCCCGCGTGATCGCGTAGAGCAACACGAAGTTGGTCGCGCCGACGATCATGACGGGGATGAGCGTCCACTGGACCGCCGGGGAGAACGCGCCGATGCTGTCGGGCTGAGGCGAGAAGCCGGCGGTCGAGACGCTCGTCAGTGCGTGGGCGACGGCGTTGTAGAGGTCCATCTCGGGCGCGAGCCCGACGAGCGACAGCGCGACCAGCACGAGCGTCGTCAGCGCCGTCAGGCCGATGTAGATGCCCCAGATGAGTCGGGCGGTCTCGTCGAGGTGGGGCCGGAGCTTGCGGACGCTTCGCGTCTGTGTTTCGGTCTCCATCAGCTGGGCACCGCCGACGAGCAGGTGCGAGAACAGCCCGATCGCGACGATCAGGATCCCGAGGCCGCCGAGCCACTGGAGGATCGCCCGCCAGAGCATGATCGCCCGCGAGTGGACCGAAAAGTCCGCGATCACGGTCGCGCCGGTCGTGGTCACGCCGCTGGTACTCTCGAAGACGGCGTTGACCGGCCGCGCGAGGACGCCGTCACCGGCGACGAGAAACGGGACCGACCCGATCAGCGCGACGCCCAGCCACGTCAGCGCGACCATCAGGAACGCCTCTCGCTGTTGGATCTCTCGCTCGTCGGCCAGCGCCTCGAGGCCGGCTCCGAGAACGACCGTGACGGCGATCGTGACGAGAAACGGGAGCGGGTCGTCGCCGTCGACGAGTGCGAGCGCGAGCGGGCCGCCAAGCGGGACGGCGAGCCACTTCAAGACCGTCCCGGTGAGACTACAGCTCGAGCGCCAGTCGACGCGAATCCGCATGGAACACGCCGACATGTGGGACGAACCGAAATAACAGTTCGGACACCGGGCGGTGAGGCATCCGTTCCGTGATCGCTCGCGCGATCCGGACTCACCGGTTGTAGCTGTGGCCGAGATAGAGCGCGAGGACGTTGATCGCGAGCAGGGCCAGGAAGGTCAGCGTCACGTGGGGATCGCCCAGCCCCTGCATGAGAAGCGGCAGATGGACGAACGGCAACGCGATCGCACCCCAGAACGACAGGAACTGTGCGGGGCGCTTGACCGACCGGCGGAGCCGGCCGCGGTCGCGTTCCGTCTCCGGGTTCGACGGACCGATCGATTCGTTCGACAGTGGGGAGGGGTTTGGCATCGGATCGGGGCACCTCGTCTCGAATACGACATTCACTGGGGGCATCATATAACGGGTCGACGGTTGGCGTCGTTTCGGTCCGTTTTACCACACGCGTGGCGGGTAAATGATGTTTTTACGCCGACTGAGATTCGCTTAGACGTTTTATAATAGTCACTCATACAGTTTCAGGCCTCAGAGCGGTTACACCGGATTCGGTGACCGATTCGAGGAGTGTTGGGAGGTGGGCACTGGCGAGCGGAACCGCCTTGTATCGGGGGCGGCATGCGTTCGACATGAGCGAGCGAACGGCAACGGTCACGCGCGAGACGGCCGAGACGTCGATCGAGTGTACCCTCGAGATCGACGGGAGCGGGACGGCCGCGGTCGACACCGGCATCGGCTTTTTCGATCACATGCTGACGTCGTTCGCGAAACACGGCCTGTTCGACCTCGCGGTCGACTGCGACGGCGACCTCGAGATCGACGACCACCACACCGTCGAGGACGTCGCGATCGTCCTCGGCGAAGCGTTCGACGCGGCGCTTGGCGACCGGTCGGGAATCGTCCGATACGCCGACCGACGCGTCCCGCTGGACGAGGCGGTCGCGGGGGCCGTCGTCGACGTCAGCGGCCGGCCGCGCTTTTACTTCGAGGGTGACTTCTCCCAGGCGTCGGTCGGCGGGTTCACCAGCGACATGGCCCGTCACTTCGGGGAGTCGCTGGCGATGAACGCCGGCCTGACGCTCCACCTCGAGGTCGACGGGGAGAACGCCCACCACGAGGTCGAGGCGCTGTTCAAGGCGCTTGCACGGACGCTCGACGACGCGACCCGGATCGACGAGCGCCGAGAGGGAACGCCCAGCACGAAGGGGACGCTCTAGTCACGGTCGCCGAAGCGTCTCCCCCTTCTCGACGAACTCCCCGTCTTCGATCGCGTAATCGACGATCGCCTCGACCTCGCGGCCCTCGAGGTCGTAGGCCCCGGCGGCCAGGTCCTCGACGGCGCGTCGGTCCATGGGAAACTCACGGTTGCGCAGGAGCCGAACGACCTTGGCGTAGGCCGCCGGCCGCGACCCGGTCGCGGCCCCGTCCTCACCGTCGTCTCCGTCGGAATCGCTCTCGGTGACAGCATCGGGGGCGGTGGAGTCATCGTCGCCGGCGGCCGTCCCGTCAGCCGAGCCGGCGTCGGAACCGTGCTCGTCGCGCTCGAACGTGATCCCGTCCTCGAGCGACGCGCCGCCATCGTCGGCGTCGGCCCTCGCGGTGGCAGAGTCGCTTTTGGGGCCGCTATCGGGGTCTGGATCGGGTTCCGCCGCGTCGGCGGTCGTCGGAGCGGTCGCGGCCGAGCTCCCCCCGTCGGACCGCTCGTCGCCGGTCGCGTCGGGGACCGCCCGATCGGCAGCCGCGCCGTCGCGGGCCCGAGCGAGCAGCGGCTCGAGCAGCCCCTCGAGCCGCCCCCGACAGTCGGGACAGAGGGCGACCCGTCGCTGCTCGGCCTCGGTCGGCTCGAGTTCGGGCGGGACGATCTCGAAGGTACCGGCGGCGTCGCCGTCGCAGAAGTCACAGGTCCGGAGTTCGCGCATACGAAAGGGTATCGGGCCGGGGCCTACAAAAGCCTCCGTCAGACGAGCGACGAAGGCCGGCGTCGTCGAACGAGTTCAATCACCGGACATTATACCGCCCCGACCGTAGGGGCGACAACGAATGTTCGACGAGATCATGGAGAAGTTCGAGGGATCGCCGAGCCAGCAGGCGGTCATCAGGCTGTTGCTCGAGCGCGGGTTCTCGGTCAACGACGACGGTCGGGTCGTCTCGGGCGGCATCGAGATTCCCAACACCGGCATCGCCCGCGAGATCGGCGTCGATCGGCGGGTCGTCGACTCGACGACCGACGTCATCCTCGAGGATCCGGAACTGCGTCGCATCTTCCAGAACATCTCGCAGGTCCCGAGCCTGATGGATCTCGCTCCGGTGTTGGACCTGACGGTCCTGTCGGTCGCGGTCCAGAACGCCGAACAAGAGGGGATCGTCGCCGAGGTCACGGGGACGCTCGCGGACAACGGCATCTCGATCCGCCAGACGATCAGCGAGGACCCTGAGTTCACCGACGAGCCCAAACTCTACCTGATCGCCGACGGCGACCTGCCAGGCGAGGTGATCACCGAGATCCGCGATCTCGAGTTCGTCCGGAAGATCGAACTCCAGTAACGGCTCAGGCGGCGTCGGTCTCGTCGGGAACCGGCGCGTCGACGCTGTCGGCGTACTCGTCTAGCACCGACGCGAGGGCGCTCGTTAGTTCCTCGAAGCGCTCGATCGACATGTCGTCGGTCGTCACCCAGACGCCGTGTGGGCCTCGAATGACTCGCGAGAGGAACCCGTTCTCGAACATTCGGATCGTCGCCCCGTACTCGCCGAGTTGGGTGTTCCGGTAGGCCGACTGGGAGTGGAACCCGAGCCGTTCGTGTTCGGCGAAGCCGATCAGGTCGGCCGTCTGCTCCAGGTCCGAGCGGAGATAGAGCTGTTCGACGTCGTTTTCGGTGAAGTAGGTGATACTGCGGAGTTCGTCGCCGACCGTCGTTCGGCAGACGCTGTGGATCTCGTCCGCGAGGTCGGAATCGATTGCATCGCCGTTCATGTGTCCACACAGCGCATGGAGAAACAATAGCGTATGGGACCCAGCGAAATATCCCGTGAGAAGCGACGCGTCGCGGAGCGGGCACCCACTGGACCCGCCTCGAGCGCGCCGTCGCGACGCCGACGGGAGGCGACCGACGGGCTC
This sequence comes from Natrinema mahii, assembly GCA_000690595.2. Classification (GTDB taxonomy): domain Archaea; phylum Halobacteriota; class Halobacteria; order Halobacteriales; family Natrialbaceae; genus Natrinema; species Natrinema mahii. Next base: position 168,718 of record JHUT02000004.1, read on the forward strand.
TTTTCGACGGCCGGCCTACCGGCAAATATGACACGCGTCCGGATGCGATCGCGGAGGGAACGCCCGTGAGCGAGACCTACCGGACCGTCGCGGAGTCGGCCACCGCCGAGTTCGTCGTCCAGGGATCGGAGTTTCTCGGGCACGTCCGTCCGGTGGAGTCCGTCGACGCAGCCGAGGCGTTCGTCGAGATCGTCCGCGAGGAGTACGCCGACGCGACCCACAACGTGCCCGCCTACCGGGTCCGGGCCGGCGACGACGGCGAGTTCCTCCGGGAGTACTCGAGCGACGACGGCGAGCCCTCCGGTTCCGCCGGCAAACCGGCGCTGAACGTCCTCACCCAGCGGGAGATCGAGAACTGTGCGGTCGTCGTGACGCGATATTACGGCGGGACGAACCTCGGCGTCGGCGGCCTCGTCCGGGCCTACTCGCGGGCGGTGAAAGACGCCCTCGACCGGGCCGGCGTCGTCGAGGAACGCCCCCACGAACGACTCGAGATCACCGTCGACTACGACGACTCGGGGACCGTCCGCTCGATCCTCGAGAGCGAGGGCCACGAGTTCGACGCCGACTACGAGGCCGCGGTCACGTTCGACGTCCGCGTCCCGCTCGCGGAAAGCGAAGCGCTACGGGATCGGCTCCGAAGCGCGACGAGCGGCCGCGCCGACCTCGAGTGAACCTATCCCGTCGCACCGTTCGGGAGCCGCCCCTCGATCTCGGCCCGGACCGCCTCGAGGTCCGGGAGTTCGTCGCGGTCGAAGCGCACGTCGAACAGTCCTCGGTCGAGGACGAGTTCGTCCTCGCGGAGCCGGACGTGAGCGATGTCGTCCCAGGGGACGAACTCCCGGGTGTAGGGCCGACACTTGACGAGGCCGTTCTCGTAGACACGGATCTCGGGCGTCGAACCGATCGACCCGAGCCGCCACCGGCCCTCGGCGAGCCCGCTGGCCGCCCACGCGAGCGCCAGCCCGGCCCAGACGAGCGCCCCCACCCAGTTCCCGGCGAGTCCGTCGCCGATCCCCAACAGGAGCCACATCGCGAGGAGGAGGGCATCCAGCTTGGGACTGCTCGGCGGGTCCCACCGCCACGCGGTGATGGGGTCCCCAGGCGTGAGCGCGTCGGCGGTGCGGGTCGCGGCCAGCCAGCGGAGGACCGAGCCCGCGACGGCGACGGCGACCGCCGCCGCGAGCGCCACGACGCCGGCCGGCGACTCGAGCGGCGTCACCAGCGAGGCGGCGGCCGCGATCCCGAAGGGGACCGGCAACAGGACGAGCGTTGCTCGACGACCCCACGTTCGGCCAAGCCGGACCGCCAGTCCGCGGACCCGGCTCGCGAGGCCGACGCCCGCGAGACAGCCGCCGAGAAACGCTGCGACGGCCGTTCCGAGCAGCGCCGTCGCGGTCGGGTCCGCGAACGCGACGACGCCGACCGCAGCGACGCCGGCGACCAGCAGGCCGACGTAGGCCCCGAACGCGAGGCGGAAGCGGACGTCCGGCGACTCGGTGACCGCGAGCGCGTGATCGGTCATGAATGACGGATCGTACGATCGTTCGTGTTAAAAATGCAAGGCAATCGTGCGATACTACGGCGTCGGGAGGCCCCGCTCTGCCGTGCGGTTCCACTGGAGCGACCTGCCGAGGGACCGCCCGCCGGTGGCGGGGCTCGACCGGAACCGAAGGTGGACGCGGGAAAGCTATACCCGACTCGCGATCGTCTCCCCGCTATGGAGCGAAACGTCGGCGGCCTCGATCGCATCGGCCGGACGGTGCTGGCGGCGACCCTGCTGGTGGTCGGCTACCGGAATCGGGACCGGACCCTGGGTACCCTCGCGTTCATCGCCGGGAGCGACCTGCTCGCGACCGCGGTCATCCGACGGTGTCCGGTCAACGCAGTGCTGGGAATCGACACCGACGACGGAGACCGATAGGGGCTCGGGCTTCCGTCTCGGGTTCGGCGGGCGCGACGGCGTCGACCGACGGCGCGCCGATCGCCACGACGGACGCCCGGTCGTCGGCGTACTCGAGGTCGTCCGGATCGACGACGCTGTCCTCCGTGGGTCGATTCGAAGCAGTCCGAAAACGTCCGTCGCCACCCGTTCGTTCGGCGATCGCTCGAGCGCGAGTTCATACGGTCGACTGTCCGTCATTGCCGGTGGGACCGCGACCGCCCTGCGGTCCCACCGGGACATCGGGACAGCAAACCGTATCAGGTCGTGCGGAACGCGCGGTCGCCGGCGTCGCCCAGTCCGGGGACGATGAAGCCGTTGTCGTCGAGTCGGTCGTCGATCGACACCGTCAGCAGGTCGGCCTCGTCGAACTCCTCGTCGACACGGAGCAGTCCCTCCGGTGCCGACACCGCCGAGAGGACGATCAGGTTCTCCGGCTGGACCGCGTTCTCGACGACGTGATCGAGGACGGTACACATCGTACTCCCGGTCGCGAGCATCGGGTCGGCGATGATGACCGTGTCGTCCTCGGTGATCTCGGGCAGTTTCACGTAGTCGACCGTGATGGGGAACGAGCCGTCTTCCTCGCGGCCGGCCTCCTCGTCGCGGCTCGCGCTGATGACGCCCTGTCGTGCCCGCGGGAAGGCCTTCAGCAGTCCCTCGACGAACGGCGTCGCCGCGCGCAAGACGTTGATGATCACGACGTCGTCGAGCCCGCGGACGCGCTCGCCCATCGTCTGCTCTAAGGGCGTCTCGATCTCGACGTACTCGGTCTCCATGCGGCCGTCGATGATCTCGTAGCCACAGATCCGGCCGAGTTTGACCAGTCCCTTCCGGAAGCTGACCTGCTCGGTTTCGACGTCGCGGAGCCGACTCAGCGTGTCCTTGGCCAGTGCGTGAGTGATGAGATAGGCGTTGTCCCGGTCTTCGATCGGCATACCCGTATGGCCACTCGCCGGGTAGTTCACAGTGTCGATCAGCGGCGACGACCGTGCGACGCTACACCGTCCCGAGACGCCCACGCCGGAGGAAAGCTCGAGTTGTGAGCGCTAACAGGTTGTTACCGGACTACGATCGACACTGTGACCGTGATTCGAGCGATCGGCGCGACCGCCGAAAACGGCTGTTGGTCGTCGGAAACGGTCGTAACGGTGGCTCCGGTTTAATCGCTCGATCGGCGTAGCCCCCGATGCCCGATCACGGGCGAGGACTTCCAATGAGCAACCAGCACCACCAGCGACCGCGACAGAGACGGACTGGACAGCAGCCGACGGGCGGCGGCCAGAGCACGGGCGGCAGTCAGGAAATGAGCGGCCAGCAACCGATGCCCGGCGGCCAGGGCACGGGCGGGCAGGGCCAGCGATCGTTCGAGGACCACCTCACGAACGAACTTCGGATCGCGCTCGAGGACTTCACCGACCTGTCCCACGTCGCCGACTGGTGTGCGAAGATGTGCGCCTCGGAGGGACCACAGCTGGCGACGTGTGCGGCGATCTGTCGCGACATCGCGGAACTGGCGGCGTTCAACGAGATGCTGATCGCCCGCGACTCGATGTTCGGCCCCGAGATCGCGGACGCGTTCGTCCGGATCGCCCGGGAGGGCCTGCCCGAACTCCAGCAGTACCGGCAACGGCCCCACGTCGCCGAGACGATCTCGGCGATCGAGCGGGCGATGGACTCCTGTACGACGCTGCTCGAGATGGTCGGCGGCGGTGGGGAGACGAGCGGCCGCCGGCCGATGGGGGCCCAACAGTCCGGCGGGCAAATGGGAACGGGGGGCCGACGGACGGGACGACGGTCGATGGGCGGCCAGCAGCCCCGCGGCCAGCGGTAGGTCGACTCGCACCGACGGCCGACACACGCGGACGACGGCAGAGAAGTTTATGCCTGTCCGCACGCTACCACTCGGCCAGCCGAATGGAAGAGAGCATCTCGGGGTTCAAAGTCCGCGGTGACTGGGGCGATATCGTCGAACACGGGGAGCGCATCACGCGCGCGCTCCGCGACGTCGACGTCCACGATCCCGACCAGGAGTGGGGCGCGCGCTTCGCGCGCGCCTTCGAGGAGTGGGACGAGTGGCGACCCAAAGCCCACGAAACCCTCGATTCCGACGTCAGTGAAAAGACCGCCGACCAGGCCAGCGTCGAGGAAGGCAAAGGCGAAAAGGCCGGCAAGGAACCCGACGAGGACATCAAGACCGCCGGCGAGAAGCTCTCGGAGTCCTACGAGAGCCTCGAGGACGACGACGCCGGGGCCGCGGTCGACAACTGGAAGGAGTCGATCGACTACGTCGCGCGCGCGGCCGACTCCGCGAGCCGCAAGGCCCTCCGTCGCGTCGAGGACACGGTCTATCAGAACGTGATGACCCAGCTCGCGCCGTACTACTTCGACAACGAACTCGTCAGCGCCAACGTCCAGCAGTCGACGCGCAACGGCGGCAACGGCGAGCAGTTCGTCTTCGAGGTCAACGTCAACGACGACGACCTCAAGGAGGCGGTCTCCGAACGGCTCGCCGAGTACGAGGACGAGGTCGACCGCTGGCACGTCGAGGTCGAGAAAGACACCGACGCGGCCGAAGCCATCGAGGGTGCCGAGCCGCCGCCGGAACCCGACGACAACTCGCGGTCGACGACGAACTGAGACGCCCCATCGGATCGCCGCCTCGCTCGGTCCCGGAGCGATCCGCTCGAAAATAAGGGTATTATATGTTGGACTGACAGAAATATCGTATGGAGCGCGACGGACGCGCGACCGCGAAATGGCTCCTCGAGCCGACCGCCGACGGGACACCGTTCAGCGTCGGAATACTGGGCTGGCTCATCCTAATCAACGGAATGAGGAACGGTATTCAAGCCATTAGTGGAGAGAACCCCCTGGAGATCCGGCCAGCAATCGTCATCAGTGTGTGTACAGTCGGTATCGGCTGGACGATTATCACCGGCCGGCCAATCGGCCTCGCCGGTGGAGTCCTCGGTTGGAGTTTGCATATTACAGGGGGATTTCTTGGGATTCTCGACTCAGGAACTGTCCAAGGCGATGACGATCTACTACTAAGTGCCGTGGCTGCCACAACACTCTGTCTGACCGGTCTATGGATCCTGTACAAACACAGGGGGTTCTTTCTCGAGCACGCCGCAACCGATTCCGAGCCACTCGAGTAGTGCAGGCGAGTTCTGATACGGCCGAAAACGGACACGGTGATCGAGCAGCCACGCACGGATCACCCCCTGGTATCGACTCGAGCAGCCCTGTGGTCTACTCGCTTGGCCGCCACTGGCAGCCGCAGGTCGGCACACACTTGTAGGGGCCGCTAATAGGAAACCAGTAGATGGTCGATATCGCCACGCTCGGGACCTTCGGCGTCGCTGCGATCGCGAGCCTCTTCATGGCTTGGGCGATCGGTGCCGGCTCGAGCGGGTCGACGCCCTTTGCCCCGGCGGTCGGCGCGAACGCGATTTCGGTGATGCGGGCGGGCTTTCTCGTGGGACTGCTCGGCTTTTCCGGCGCGGTCTTGCAGGGTGCCAACGTCTCCGAGGCGGTCGGGACGGAGCTGATCGGCGGTGTGACCCTCTCCTCGCTGGCCGCGACGCTGGCACTGCTGATCGCAGCCGCGCTGGTCGCGATCGGGATCTTCACGGGGTATCCGATCGCGACGGCGTTTACCGTCACGGGCGCGGTCATCGGCGTCGGCCTCGCGATGGGCGGCGATCCGGCGTGGGCCAAATACACCGAGATCGCCACCCTGTGGGTCCTCACGCCGTTCGTCGGCGGCTCGATCGCCTACGCGGTCGCCCGCGCGTTACGTGCCGAGGTGGTCCCCGAGGAGTATCTCATCGTCGTGTTGGCCGCCGTGGTCGGCGCGATCGTCGCCAACATCGAGTTCGCGCTGCTGGGCCCGGCGGACGCGGGCGGGCAGTCGATCGCACAGGCCTCGAGCGCCTCGCTTCCGGTGCCGGCGATCGCCGGGACCGTCCTCGCGACGGCCGTGATCGCGGCGCTGTGGGCGGTCGCGATCGGGCTGGACCTGCGCAACGGTACCGAACGGGGCGAACGCCACTTCCTGCTCGTCCTCGGCGGACTGGTGGCCTTTTCGGCCGGCGGCAGTCAGGTCGGGCTGGCGATCGGTCCGCTGATCCCGCTGTCGGGCGAACTCGATCTGCCGCTGCTCGCGATGCTTATCGGCGGCGGATTCGGCCTCTTGTTGGGCTCGTGGACCGGCGCACCACGGATGATCAAGGCGATCTCGCAGGACTACTCCTCGCTGGGCCCGCGGCGGTCGATCGCCGCGCTTATCCCCTCCTTTATCATCGCCCAGGCGGCGGTCCTCTACGGCATCCCGGTCTCGTTCAACGAGATCATCGTCAGCGCGATCATCGGAAGCGGCTACGCCGCGGCCGGCGCCGGCGGCGGCGTCAGCGCCCGCAAGATGGGCGTGACCGTCCTCGCGTGGATCGGGTCGCTGGCCGGGTCGATCACCGTCTCCTTTGTCGGCTACACCGCCGTCGCCGCGGTCCTTCTATAGACCGGCCGACATCGAACGGTCTTTACCCGACGGGTCGTGAGTCCGACGTATGGACGAGGACGCCGTCGACGTCACCGACGAGACGATCCAGTGGCGTCGCGACGCCAGTACCTCACGTACCGTCCGACTGCTGTGGACGTTCGGCGTCGGCACCTTTTTTGCCGCGATCCTGACCGTCGTCTGCTGGCGGCTCTACAGGCTCGCCGGCGAGGCGGCCGGCGGGACCGGCCGAACCGTCGTCGTCGCGCTCATCGCAGCCGTCGCCGCGACCGTTCTCGCGGTCGCCGCCTCGAGCGACACCGAACGCCACCTCGAGCGGCTCCCGATCGATGTCCCCGGCGAGAAGCGACTGGACCGCGCGGTCGACGCGGCCGTCGGAACCGTCGTGATGGGGGGCGTCATCGGCCTGTTGATGGGGACGGGGCGGTACGTCTCGCAAAACGAACTCCTAGCCGCCGGTGCCAGTCCGTTTACCTTCGTCGCGGCGGCGTCGGTTCCGCTCGCGCTCGTCGCGCTCGTTCTCGCGTCGTTTCTCCAGTCGGTCGGCAGGCTCGATCCCGAGGAGCGAACGATCTATCTCTACGAACCCGAACAGGTGATCGATCTCGCAGTCATCGAAGCGGTTTCGATCCGTCGACTCGGCGACGCGGCGGTCCTCTCGCTGACGTACGCCCAGCCGGACGGGCAGTACGTGCAGGGACCGCGACGAATCGTCGTCCCGCCGGCGGTCGCACGCGATGTCGCCGCACTCGTCGGTTCGGAGAACTGATCCGGCCCGCGGTCGCGCTCGATCGACAGGAAGCAGTGATCCGGCGGCTACTCGTGGTCGTCGTCAGCCTCGAGCGGCGCTGCGTCGTCGGGTTCCGGTTCGTCGTCGGCCGGCTGCTCGAGTTTCGTGAGCCGGGCTTTCAGGATGCGGGTGTTCTCGACGGTCTCGACGGTGATGCGGACGCCGTCGTAGGTGATCTCTTCGCCCTCCTCGACGAGCCGGCCGGCGCGGTTGAAGATGAAGCCGGCGATGGTCTCGAACTCCTGTCCCTCGGGGAGTTCGATGTCCAGCGCCTCGTTGACGTCCTCGATGTTGACCTCGCCGCGGACGAGGACGGTGTCGTCGGCGATCTCCTCGATCGGCTGTTCCTCGCCGCCCTCTAAGATCTCGCCGATGATCTCCTCGATCATGTCCTCCATCGTCACCAGCCCCTCGGTGGTGCCGAACTCGTCGATGACGATGGCCATGTGCATCCGGTTTTCCCGCATCTCGGTCAACAGCTCGTCGACGTTTTTCGACTCGGGGACGTGCAGCGTTGGCTGGATGAGATCCGCCAGCTCGAGTTCATCGTCGGCTGCCTCGCCGTAGTTCAGGTCCCGGACGAGATCGCGGATGTGGACGACGCCTTGCACGTTGTCGAGACTGCCCTCGTAGACCGGGATGCGGGCGTGGCCGCTCTGGATACAGGTCTCGATGGCCTCGTCGATCGGGGCGTCTTTCGGCACCGCCGTCATGTCGAGTCGCGGGGTCATCACCTCCTTGACGATTGTATTGTTGAACCGGAAGATCCGCGTGAGCATCTCGTGTTCTTCCTCCTCCAAGACGCCCTCGCGCTCGCCGGACTCGATCATCTCCTGGATCTCGTCGCGGGTGACGTAGGGCGACTCGATCGCGCCCGTCGACCCAATGAGGCGGTTGATCTGCCGGGTGAGATAGTCGAAGAGGACGATCAGGGGAAAGAGCAGGTACTCGGTGAGCTTCAGCGGTTTCGAGATGCGGACCGCCCACGATTCGGTGTTCTCGACGGCGTAGGACTTGGGGACGCTCTCGCCGAACAGCAAGACCAGAGCGGTGATCCCGAACGTCGCCAGCAGGACGCCGACGAGCCCGCCGAAGTACAGCGACAGGATCGCCGTCGCGATCGATGACATCGCGATGTTGACGATGTTGTTCCCGACGAGGATCGTCACGAGCAGCCGGTGGGGGTCGTCTTTCAGCGATTTGACGAGGGTCGCGCCCGAGATCTCGTCCTCGATCATCCCCTCGAGACGGTGTTTCGGGAGGTTGAACATCGCGATCTCGGAGGAGGAGAAAAAGGCGGAGAGCGCGATGAGTACGGCGATCGCGAGCGTGCCGAGAATCGTCACTATCGACTGATCGAACTCGATACCCACGACCGGCAGCTCGTAGGCGGCCAACGGGACCGCGAGCGACGGAGACAACGCCATTGATGTACAGCCTAATAGCCGGATCGGTTAACCGTTTCCCATTTTGCAATGACGGCCATCACCGCCGGCGACGACACGTTTACCCGGCCGATTCCCCTATACGCGGTTATGAACGACACCGACGACCGACCGATCACGTTCTACCGGCTCCAGGGCTGTCCGTTCTGCGAGCGGGTCGCCCGACTCCTCGAGGAGTACGAGCTGGGCTATCGCTCGCGGTTCGTCGAACCGATGCACTCCGAGCGAGACGTCGTCAAACGGGTCGCCGGCGTCCGAACGGTCCCCGTCGTCGTCGACGAGAACACCGGCGTCACGATGGCCGAAAGCGCCAACATCGTCGACTACCTCGAGTCGACCTACGGAGACGAAACCGCGTCGAGCGTCGGAGGTGACGCTTGATGCCGGAGTTCGACGTCGTCGAGTTGGGGCCGGCGGATCACCCCGAGCCCGGCGCGGACGCGCCCGACTTCACCCGACCGCTGGTCACCGACGAGTTCTGGGAGGACCGAACGCTGTCGGAGATCGTCACCGAGACCGACGGCCGGACGATCCTCGTGTTCACGCCGATGACCGGCTCGTTCCTCGCCAAGTACGTCTGGGACGAACTGACCGAGCGACACTGGGACGAGCGCGCCGGCCGCGTCGTCGGCCTCACGGCCTCGACACCCTACGGCGTCAAGCGATTCCTCGGGGACAACGACTACCCCTTCACGTTCTTTAGCGATCCGAGCAACGAGATCGCCGACTCGTACGGCGTTGCACACGACCTCGACGGGATGACCGGCCTCGGCGAACCCCGCGTCGCCTTCTTCGCGCTCGCGGACGACCGCACGGTCGAGGGCGCGTGGGTCGCCACCGACTGGCCCGACTTCCCCGACTACGACGCCCTCGAGGCCGAACTCGGCCTCGAGTGATCGGCACCGAGCGACAGCTTTTTGCTCGACATCCGCCGAGTTCGACTCGAATGAGCGAGTACGACCGCGCGGCCGAGGCGATCGAGAACGGGGACCTGGTCGTCTATCCGACGGAGACGGTCTACGGCCTCGCCGCGGACGCCCTCTCGCCCGCCGCCGTCGAGCGGGTCTTCGAAGTGAAAGGCCGGGACCGATCGAAGCCGGTCTCTATGGCGGTGCCGTCGGTCCCGTCGGCGCTGCAACACGTCCGCGCGACCGAGCGGGAACGGCAGTTCATGGGCACGTTTCTCCCCGGCCCGGTGACGGTCCTCTGTCGGCGACGCGAGAGCGTTCCGGACGAACTCACGGCGGGGCGGGACCGCGTCGGGGTCCGGGTGCCGGACCACGCGGTCGCGTTGCGACTCTGTGAGCGGGCCGGGACGCCGATCACGTCGACCAGCGCGAACGTCAGCGGCCGCGAGAGCGCACGCCAGGTCGACGACCTCGATCCGGAAATCCGCGAGGCCGCGGCCGTCGTCCTCGACAGCGGCGAGACCAATGGCGGGACCGAGAGTACCGTCGTCGACGTCTCGAGCGAGACGATCCACCGGCGCGGCGCGATGGCCGACGAAATCGAGGCCTGGCTCGAGCAACACTGAATCGCGGCAGCCGTAACCGCCACCCGCTCCGAACACGTCGCTGCTGCCCCCTTTGACAACGAAAACCACATATGACAACGGTCCGACGTGTTTCCGTACGTCGCCCATGAGCAGTCAGCCCACCACCGACTCGTGGTTCCGGACGCGACCAGTGCTGTGGTTCCTTCTCACCGTTACGGTCCCCGGCGGTGTGTACGCTGGCAGCAAGGTCGTCATCGGCGGGCAGTCGCTCGAGAGCGCGGTGCCGATCGGCATCGTCTTCGGGCTCGCCTTCGCCGTCGCGACCGCGGTCCTGAAAGCGGCGCTGGGACGGTAGCTCGAGCGACCCGCCTACAATCCCAGCAGCGACCGCAACGTCCGCGTCGTGACACCACACTCGGCCGCGAACTCACAGGACTCGCATTTCGAGCGGTTGGTCGTCCGCGGGGGCGGACCGTCAAGCTCACGGACCGCCCGCAACGCGCTTCTGTAGGTCGCTTTCCGGCGCGTCGTCATGTCGACCGAGCGGATCACGCCATGGGCGGGATACTCGAGCCAGGCCCGTTCGACCGACGTCTGATGTTCCCACGCGATTGCCTTCGCGGCCGCGACCGCCTGGACCGACTGGGACTCCCAGACGCCGTTCTCGGGCGGCTCCCCCGAAGACACCAGCACCGGCTCGAGCGGGTCGGCAAGGACCTTGTGGACGATCCCGCGACAGTGGCGGCCGGTCGCGAACACGTCGCGGTCGCGCGGGTCTCGAAGCCGGTCCCACTGCCCGCACTCCTCAAGCCGGTCCCGGGTCGCCGCCAGCCGGTCGCGGTACCGGACCGACGGGACGGCGATCGGTTCGTCCTCGAGGTCGCCGGGCGGCGCCGCGAGTAGGGATTCGTAGCGGGGCTCGAGCGCCCGGATCGCGTCGACTTCGGGCGGCGGCTCGCGCTCCTCGGCCGGGAGTCGCTGCTGATAGTAGCACTTCCGTGGACAGTAGGCGGCGGTCCGCAGGTCGCTGAACGAGACGGGGGCTCGAGTCACGGGCCGTCTGGCCGCGGCTTGGTATAAGAAGTCTCGCCCAATAGCGACGCAATCGGTTGTACCGAGCGCGCCGTCGGCGCGCTCGGCCTTTTTTTATCGAAGTTTTTTGGTCGGGTTCGAGCGAGCGGAGCGAGCGAGGACCCGGCGAAAAAAGTTCGGTCCTAGAACTCCACGTCGGTCTCCATCCCCTCGGTCGCGTCCTCGAGGCCGTCCTCGCGGAGGTCGGAGGCCATGCGTTCGGAGAGGTCGGCGTCCGAGAGGACACTATCGAACTCGTCGCGGTAGCGGTCGTTCGCCGTCCGAGACTGGTCGTCCGCCTCGGCGACACGGCGGTACCGACGGATCCGGTCCTCGCTGACGCCGTACTCCGCCGCCAGCGTCGCGTCGTCCTCGCCGCGATCGCGAATCGCCGCGAGGTCGACTTCGTCGGCGTCGTCCTCGTCCACGAGATGCAGCGACATGCGGGCCTCGAAGACCACGTCTACATCGACGCCGAGTTCGTCGGCGATCTCGTCGTCGCTCCGACCGTCGTAGAAGGCTCTGGCGACCGTTATCAACGCCTCGTCTGCGAGGGGCGTCTCGAACTCGTAGCGCTCGCGCATCTGCTGGACGACGCTCTCGAGGCGTTCCTGATCGGTCCGTTCGTCCCGCTCTAAGGAGCCGCGGGTGTCTTCTTGGGATTCGGTGACGGTCTCCTCGCCGTCGGTGACGTCGGTGAAGATGTCCCGGAGTTCCTCGGTTTTGTCGTTCATGGGTGGACACTCCCGACGGGCGGCTATTTAAGCCTGTTGCCAGATAGGTTGGGCGGGCGAAACGAACATGGACGACTATTATAAACTCGAAATAGTAGGAAAATTTTCGCAAGACGGCGTCGGGGTTGCCTTCGACCGAGTGTGGCAAGAATTAAGTTACCGCCCTCCCCGTCATTGGATATGCATGCACTAGCACAGTCAGACGTGGCGAGGGAGACGTACTGGGGCATCACCAGCGTCGAGTACGCGACGTTTTACTTCCTCGCGTTTACCGCCATCGCCGTCTTCACCTACGGCGTCTATCGGCGGTTCGCCCGCTACTCGCAGGGCGACGACGACTCCTTCGCGCGTCTGAACGACCTGCCGAACCGCATCGTGAGCTCGGCCAAAATCGTGCTCTCGAACGAGAAACAGTTCAACAGGGATCTCTACGGCGGCCTGATGCACTCGTTTATCCTGTGGGGATTCCTGACGCTGTTTATCGCGACGCTGATCCTGATGGCCGAGGAGTACGCCGCCCAGAAGATCCTTCACATGTCGTTCTGGGACGGTGACTTCTATCTCGCCTACCAGTTCATGGTCGACGCGCTGGGGCTACTGTTCGTCGTCGGCATCGGGATGGCGATGTATCGGCGCTACTGGGTGCGCAACCACCGTCTCTGGGGCCGTCACACCTCCAACGAGGACGATATCTTCATCTGGACGCTGTTCGCGCTGGGCATCGGCGGCTTCCTGCTCGAGGGACTGCGCGTCTACAGCGCCGGCATTCCCGACCACGAGGTCGTCAGCTTCGTCGCCTATGGGATGGCGCTTAGCTTCGACGCCGTCGGGCTCCCGACGATGGGTGCCGAGCAGGCCGGCCTGAACGGGGCCGGCTTCAACGTCGAGAACCTCCACTGGCTCGCGTGGTGGTCCCACTCGCTGATCGCCTTTTTCTTCATCGCGTGGATCCCCTACGCGAAGCCGTTCCACATGATCTCTTCCTTTGCGAACGTCGTCACGCGCGACGAGAAAGCGGGCAAGCGCCTGCCGAACGTCCCCTCGGATCTGGACGCGACCAACGCCGAATCGATCGACGACTTCACCTGGAAGGAGATCCTCGATCAGGACGCCTGTACCAAGTGCGGTCGCTGTTCGTCGGTCTGTCCGGCCAAAGCCTCCGATAGGCCGCTGGACCCGCGCAACGTCATTCTCGACCTGAAGGCCTACCGCGAGGACCTCGAGGCCGGCGGCGAGGAGAAACCGATCATCGCCGACGGCGGCACCTCGGTGATCGACTCCGAGACGATGGACTCCTGTATGGCCTGTATGGCCTGTATGGACGCCTGCCCCGTCGAGATCGAACACCTCAAGAGCTTCACCCGACTCAACCGCCAGCAGACCGATCAGGGCGACGTCTCCTCGAGCATGCAGGACGTCTTCCAGAACGTCATGCAGAACGGCAACACCTTCGGCGACTCGCCGCGCAACCGGGGCGACTGGACCGAGGACCTCGAGTTCGACGTGACCGACGCCCGGGAGGAGGAAGTCGATTACCTCTGGTACGTCGGCGACTTCCCGAGCTACGACGAGCGCAACAAGCAGGTCGCCCGCTCGCTGGCGACCATTCTGAAGGAGGCCGACGTCAGCTTCGGCATCCTCTTCGACGACGAGAAGTTCGACGGCAACGACATCCGACGGGTCGGCGAGGAACTGCTCTACGTCGAACTGGCCGGCCACCACGTCGAGACGTGGGAGGACTGTGAGTTCGACACGATCGTCTGTACGGACCCCCACTCCTACAACACCTTCAAGAACGAGTACCCGGAACTCAACTTCGACGAGTTCTCGGACGATCCGATGATGCCCTTCGAGTACGACGAGCAGTGGAACGCGGACGGCGAGGTCGACGTCTACCACTGGACCCAGGCCGTCGAGGAGCTCGTCGAGGAGGGCAAACTCGACCTGGACGGGACCGAACTCGACTACACGGTCACCTACCACGACCCCTGCCATCTGGGCCGGTACAACGACGAGTACGAGGCCCCGCGCGAACTCATCAAGGCGACCGGCTGTACCCTCGATGAGATGCCCCGCAACCGCAGCAACTCCTTCTGTTGTGGCGGCGGCGGCGGCGGCCTCTGGATGGACTTCGAGGAGGAGCCAAAGCCGAGCGAGGAACGGATCCGCGAGGCGCTCGAGGACACCGACGCCGGCAGCGGGATCGAGAAGTTCGTCGTCGCCTGTCCGATGTGCATGACGATGTACGAGGACGGCCGCAAGACCGGCGACTTCGAGGACGAGATCGAGATCGTCGACGTGGCCGAACTCATCGTCGAGGCCATCGGCAAGGCAGACGAAGCGAAGGTCGAAGTCGCTGCGGACTGATCGGCACTCCGGTCGGTCCAGTAGCCGACGAATCGGATTCGTTTTGCGGATCGGTCGAGCGGAAGAATTCGAACGGTTGTACTGCTATAGTAGCCGCTGAACGTCATTGCACACCTGATCGCACGACAGCGTTTCGATCAGTGTGTCAATTGTTTCAACGGCTACTATAGTAGCCACTGAAAGTCATTGCACACCTGATCGTACGACAGCGGTGCGATCAGTGTGTGAATCGTTTCAGTGGCTACTATAGTCGTCGCCGATTATCGTCGGATCGATCCGATCGACGAGGCCGTCGAAGTCGTCGTCGAAGCTGAGAACGGAATCGATACCGTCCCGCTCAACGATCGCGATCGTGTTCGCGTCCGTGAAACTAAGCGAATGATTCCGATAGTTCTCGAACGTTTCGAGCGTCTCCTCGAACAGTTCCGGTGTCGTCTGCTGTAGTTCGATCCGGTCCGGGTATCCACCACGACCGAGGATTCGCCGTCCGATAGTCCACGCGGCGTCGTAGCTACCCGTTCGTTTCCGGGTAAGCGTGATCGCTTCATCGATCACGTAGTCGCTCGTGTATGGACGGCCGAGACTACCTGCGAGGACTGTCTGCATTGGCTGCCGCTTCATGCCTCGCTGCGGCACGATCGTGCTGCGCGAAGAAAACACCAGTGTCGATAAATACGTTCATTCGCCGTACAGAACCTCATCGATGTCTTCCTCCGTCGTCTCGACACCTGAGTCGACGGTTCCAGACAGCCACCGATCGATCTCGTCCTCCGACAGTGGCTCGAAATCGTCCCGATACGAGTCGATTATCTCGTCTTTCGATTCGTACGTGTTCGTAACGATCCATTCGAGCAATTCCTGTTGTGTCGCGTTCGTCCCCGTCTCGAGGCGGATTTCGGCCTGTAGCTCCTCGAGATGGGACTTCGTCCGGTCGGTGACTTTGACCGACGTACTCATACGCGATAGTAGCGGATTCCACTGGAAATGCTTTTCTCCCGGATCGGAAACGGAATACGGGCAGTCCGGCGTACAGGAGTGGTTACGGCTACAGCACAGGGCGCAAAACGAATGCAGGGAAAGACGATCAGTCGGAACGACCGGTCGATGTCGCCGAATCCTCGCTCTCGGCCACGACTACGGCGTCTTCGGCCTTCACCTCGCGGACGAACTCGAGGAAGTTGTCGAAGACGAGTTTCGCTTCGCAGGAGCGGCGATAGTTCTCCTCGGTGATCTCGGCGAGGACCGACTCGCGGCGCTCGTCGGAGAGGTCCTTGCGGTGGACGAGTTCGCGGGCGGTCTTGGCGTCGTACTCGGGGTGGAACTGGACGCCGAACACGCGGTCCTTGCGGAAGCCGTGGTTGGAGTAGTCGTTTTCGGCGAGCGGCTCGGCACCGGGTGGGAGTTCGGTGACAGCATCGGAGTGGCTGGTAAACGAGAGGAACCGCTCGTCGATGCCGTCGAACAGCCGCGACTCGCCGGTGTGGTCGATCTCGCTGTAGCCGACTTCGTAGACGCCCATGTCTTCGACGGTGCCGCCGAGGACGTCGGCGAGCAGCTGGTGGCCCCAACAGACCCCGAGGAAGGGGATCCCGCGATCGATCGCCTCGCCGACCCACTCCTTGACCGGTCGCATCCAGTCGTCGTCCCAGTAGACCGACGATCGGGAGCCGGTGACGACGGCACCGTCGTAGTCGAAGTCGTCGGGGACCGTACCGTCGGTGGCGTCGAACTCCGCCAGCGAGGCGTCGAGTTCCCGTCGGAAGTTCCGCGTCGTATTCTCGTCCCGGTGAGCCGCGTTCAGGACGGCGATTCGGGGTTTACTCATTACGCCATACTGCCCACTGGACAAGAATAGGTGTTCCGCCCGATGCCGTGGTTGCCGCAACTGCCGACGGCCAGCGCCGCCGCGGCTCCAGCAGTGACGGACTCGAAACCGGTCACGCTCGCGACCGCGGCTCATCGTAGATAGTAGGTTCCCGCCTCGTCCCGGCGAAACCGGTCACCGGTATCGACCCAGCCGTCGACGAACCGGTCGCGGTCGCCGGCATCATCGGAGTCGGCGCGCTCGAGTGCGGCCGACCGGTCGTCGTCGGTTCCGGCAGCGTTTACGTAGCCGTCGGCCACCACCGGTCCCGAGAGCCGGAGGCGGCCGTCAGCCGCCCCCTCGAGGACGGCATCGTCGTCGACCAGCCGGGCACGACAGTCCGGGACCGGACGCCCGACCGGTGACCCCTCGGCGTCGCCGGCGCGGGCGTCGTCGACGAAGCCCTCGCTCAGGGCTGTCGGACACTCGAGGCGGCCGTAGACCCGTGCGACCGGCACGTCCCGGTCCCGATAGGCATCGATCACGTCGTCGTCGACCGGGGCCGCGCAGACCGCCCGCTCGAGCGAGTCGGCGGCCGCGTCGAAGCCGGGTTCGGCGGCGATATCGCGGAGGGCCGTCGCTCGGACGGGCAACAGCGTGGCCCCCTCCTCGGCGATGGCCCTCGCGGCATCGCCGGGGTCGAAGGCTCGATCGAGCAGGAGCGTGCCGCCGACGTACAAGACCGACAGCGCGACACGGACGAGCCCGTCCGGCGCGGCCAGCGGCGTCGTGAGGGAAACGACGTCGTTCGCGGCCAGTCCCCACGCGGCGACAC
Source organism: Natrinema mahii (assembly GCA_000690595.2). Classification (GTDB taxonomy): domain Archaea; phylum Halobacteriota; class Halobacteria; order Halobacteriales; family Natrialbaceae; genus Natrinema; species Natrinema mahii. The sequence goes on from JHUT02000004.1 coordinate 185,723, forward strand.
CCGTGCGACAGTTGGACTCGAGGGTGTCGCTCGCGTAGCCCGCGATCGGGCGTCCCGACTGCCCGTGAAGCGCGAGCAGGGGGGACTCGCCCGGCCGGCGGTCGTCGACCTCGATACCGGCGCGGTCGGTCTCGGCCAACGCCTCGAGCGTCACCGACCGGTCGAAGGGGATCGATCGCACCAGGTCGCGCTGGGCCGCCTCCGAGACGACGAGCTCGGGCTCCAAGACATCGAAGGGGCGGTCGACGGTGGCAGGCGTCAGCAGATGGGAAACCGGCGCGAGCGTCGCTCCGAGCCGTCGGCAGGCGAAAAACAGCGCCAGCGACGCGACCCGGTTTCGGGTGACGAGACAGATCGTGTCACCGGGCCCGATCCCGAGCGTGGCGAGGCGTTCGGCGGTCCGGGTCGCGATCGCCGACAGTTCGTCGTAGGAGACCCGATCCTCGTGGATCGTCTCCGCGGGCGCGTACAGCCGATCCTCTGAGATATCGACGACCGCCGTCCGATCGGAGACGCGGTCCGCCCGGCGGGCCAGCGAGAGAGTCACGGCGGTCGCTTCCACGCTCGCGTACGTATATGCCGGGGGTCAGTCGCAAGCACTCCCGCCGCCCAACCGAGTCACCCGGAGTCGTCGATCTGTGCCTCGAGAAAGCCCAGCAACAGATCGTTGACCGTCCGCGAGCGCTCGACGAAACAGAGGTGGCCCGCGCCCTCGAGGTCGCGGAACTCCCCACGGGGCAGTCCCCGCGCCAACTCCTTCCCGGCCGCCGGCGACACGAGTTCGTCCGCACCGCCGTGGATCACCCGCGTCGGCTGGGTCACGTCGACCAGCCAGTCGGTCGCGGCAAAGTCCTCGAGCGCCGCGACCTGTGCCGCCCAGCCCGCCCGGTCGGCGTCGCCGTCGGCCCGCCAGTCGACGATCCCCTCGAGCGCGTCGGGCTGGGTCTCGAGGAACGCAGCCGAGAGCACCGTTTCGAGCGACGCCTCGAGTGCGTCCCGGTCGTCCGGCGGCGCGAACAGGGGCTCGAGGTCGAACGCCTCGCCTCGAGCCGCCGTGCCGAACAGCGTCAGCGTCGCGACGCGACTCGAGGTCCGGGCGGCCTCGAGCGCGATCACGCCGCCGAGGCCACAGCCCACGAGGTGGGCGTTGCGGATCCCACAGTCGGCGAGGATGGCCTCGAGGTCGGCGGCGAGCGTCTCGAGGTCGTAGGGGCCCGGCGGCGCGTCGGAGCGGCCCGTCCCGCGGAGATCCCAGACGACGGCCTCGTGGGGGCCGGCGACGGCGGCGTGTTGCCAGCCCCACAGCCAGCCGCCGAGGCCGGCCTCGGGGACGAAGACGACGGGCTCGCCCTCGCCCGCGCAGTCGTAGTACAGCGAGACGGAGCCGTTCGATGCAGTCGGCATGGCTGACTCGACGGGACGGCGGTGAAAGAAGGGGACGGTTTCGACTCGAGTTCCCCGTTCCTCGAGAGTCGCTCACTCCGCGAACGTCTCGAGTTTCCGGACGAGTTTCGAGTAGAGAGCAGGCGAACAGTACCAGCCGGCATCGATCATCGCGTCGATCGTCTCGCGCGCCTCGGAGACGGAAATAGCGTCCCGTTTCGCACACAGAAGCACGAGATACGCCGTCCCACGCGTCTCGATTCCTTCGACGTCCGCGACCCGGCGTCCGGCCGCCTCGTCCATCACGACGGTCGCATCACGGGCCGCAGCACAGACGAGTACTGCGACGTCGGCGTCGCTCACGTTCGGGTTGCGTTGGAGACGGTTCGCAAGCGGCGTCTCCTCGACCGAGACGACATCGAAGATGCCGTCTTCGATGCACTGCTCGATGCGCCGCGCGTCGGGGTATTCATCTTCGAGGCCGGCGGTCACGACTTCGTCGTGAACGGGCTCGGGAATGCGACAGCGACGGTCCAGTTTCGAAGCCAGCCGTAGCTGCTCGACTTTTGCGAGGTAGATGAGCGGTGTCGCATCGAAAACCAACATCTATAGCTCGTCGAGATCCGCTTCGAGATGGTCGCTCGACACCCAAGAGATATCCCGTTGTTCGACGAGGGTCGCGAACTCCCAGTCGGACATCCCCGCGATTTCGGCGGCCTTCGTGAACGTGACGTCTCCCGCTGCGAGACGGTCCAGCGCTTGCTCGCGACGCCACTCCGCCAGTCCTTCAGCGAGCAGTTTTCGAACGGCCGTACTTCGGTCGAGGCGCTCTTCCTCGAGAAAGTCCTCGAGTTCCGCCTCGAGATCGTCCGGCACCCGCGTCGAAATCGTCCCCATGGCGTTTGCTATGTTTACACCGTATACAAGCGTTTCGCCGGACTCGAACGCGATTTTCGACGACTCGGTTCGGAGCACGCGAAACGGTCGCCGTACTCGATACGTGTCCGATAGTTCACAGAAGTAGAACGGTGAGTCCGCTCGAACCGGCTGTCCGCAGCGGGCCGATCAGGCGTCTTGAATCTGCCGCAGTACGTCGGGGGCGTCCTCGAGCGCGTCGTCGAGATCGTCGACGTTCGGGCCGCCGCCCTGTGCGAAGTCCGGCGGGCCGCCACCGCCGCCGCCGACTCTCGAGGCGAGTTCGCCGACGACCTCGCCGGCGTTGACGCCCACGTCGTCGGGGACGGCGACGACGAACTGGGCACCGCTCTCGCCGCTACCCAGCACGGCGATCTTGCCGTCCTCGACGAGGGCGTTGGCGGTCGCCCGGAGCTCGTCCATGTCGGCGTCGAGCCGCTGGACGACGGCGGTCGTCTCGCCGACCTCGACCTCCTCGCCGCCGCCACCGCCGCCGGCGCGGGCCGCGGCGAGCTGTTCGGTCAGGTCCTCGATCTCCTTGCCTCGAGCCTTCCACTCCTCGAAGAACCGCTCGGCGGTCTCGGGGACGTCCTCGGGGGAGACGTCGAGGATCTCGGCGGCCTCGTAGAGGGCGTCCTCCGTCGCTTGCGTGGCCTCGATGGCGGCCTCGCCGGCCGCGAAGGTGATCCGTTCGACGCCGTCTTGGACGCGCTCGGTGTTGAGGACTTTGATCGTGCCGATGTCGCCGGTGCGAGCGACGTGGGTGCCGCCACAGGCCTGCACGTCGTCGTCGACGGTGACCAGCCGGATCTGCTCGCCCGGCGGGATCCCGCCCTGATAGAGGTCGAAGCCGTGTTCGGCCTCGGCGTCGTGGCGGTCGGGCCACTCCTGGGTGACCTGCGTGTTGTCCATGACGATTTCGTTTGCCAGGGACTCGATCTCCGTGACGTCCGCGCGGGAGATGCGGTCGTAGTGGCGGACGTCGATCCGCGAGGAGTCGACGCCCTTCTGTGCGCCGGCCTGACGGATGTGGTCGCCAAGCACCTGTCGGGCGGCGTGGATGACGATGTGGGTCGCCGTGTGGTGGCGCATGAGTTGGCGACGGCGGCCGCCGTCGACCTGCCCGTTGACGAACTCACCCTTGCCGGGGCTCTCGTCGGTCCGGTGGAGGATCACGCCGTCCTCGATCTGGACGTCCTCGACCTCGACGGTCGTGTCGTCGGTCGAGAGCGTCCCGGTGTCGGCGGGCTGGCCGCCGCCCTCGGGGTAGAACATCGTCTGATCGAGGACGACGTCGTAGCCCTCCTCGCGCTCGAAGACGTCCAGCACGACCGCCTCGAACTGGGTGCGCCCCTGATCGTCGTAGTAGAGCTTGTCCGTCTCGGGGAGGTCCGCGAAGCGCTCGTCTTCCTCGTCTTCGGCCTCCGCGACGGCCTCGGGCGTGTCGTGGCGCTTCGCGACGAGGCTGTAGAAGTCGTCGGGGATCTCGACGTTCGCGCCCGACTCCTCGGCGATCTCCGCGACCATGTCCGGCTGGATGCCGTGGGAGTCGTAGAGTTCGATCAGTTCGTCGGTGGGGATCGGCTCGCCTTTCTCCGCGTACTCCTCGGCCAGCGTCTCGACCCGGCGACCGCCCCGCTCTAAGGTCTCGCGGTACTTCTCGACCTCGGTGCGGACGATGTCGCGGATCGTGTCGCGGTTCTCGTACTCGAGGCGCTCGGCCTGCATGTCGACGAGTTCGTCAAGCGGCGCGTCGACGCCGACCGTGTCACAGAGCCGTTTGGTGCGGCGAAGCACCATCCGCGCGAGATAGCCGGTGCCGACGTTCGAGGGAACGATGCCGTCGCCGAGCATGTACGCCAGCGTCCGGCAGTGGTCCGCGATGGCGTAGATGTCCTCGAGCGGTTCCATCAGCGCCTCGAGGTCGTCGACGTCGACCTCGAGTTCCGCGGCGATCTCGCCGCGGGCGGTCTCCATGTCCTCGGCCTCGTCGATGTCCATGTGGCCGGCGAGTTTGGCGGCCCGATGGATCAGCGCCTCCTGCTCGTCGGTGTGGTCGAGCCCGGCGTTGTCCTTCAGGAAGGCGATCATGTCGGGGTAGACCGCCTCGTAGACGGTCGGGGTGCCCTGGGAGACCCAGGTCCAGCGCTCGAGGCCGTAGCCCGTGTCGACGATGTAGGTGTCCATCGGGCTGTAGCGGTTCCCGTCTTTCATCTCGTACTCGCCGTCCGGGTCCTGCTCCATCGACATGAAGACGAGCGTGGCGAGTTCGACGCCGCGGTAGATGACCTCGATGGCGGGCCCGGCGTTGCCGCCGCCGACCCACGGGTCCTCGATGTAGATGACCTCCTCGAGGTCGACGCCCATCGAGTCGAAGAAGCCGTCACAGAGTTCGACGGTCCGGTCCTTCCAGTAGACCTCGCCGTGGTAGGCGTACTCGTCTTCGTCGACCTCCTCGCGCGTGTTGAAGGCGTGATGGGCCATCATCTCGAAGGCCATCGTGTGTCGCCCGGTCTTGCCGACGTTGTCGATGTCCTGCATCCGGATGCAGGGCTGGGACACCGTCAGCGGGTTCGCCGGCGGGGGCGTCTCGCCGCTGGTGACCAGCGGCTGGAAGTCGTAGATCGACGCCTGAGTCAGCAAGACGTCGTCGCGCCAGCGGTTCGCCGCGACCGGGTAGGGCTCGATTCGCTCGTGGTCGTGGTCCTCGAAGTAAGAGAGAAAGGCCTCGCGCATCCCCGAGAGGTCGTACGACTCCTCGAAGCCCGAGTTATCGATGAAGCCGTACTCCTCGCAGGGCGGTTCACCGCAGGTCTCCCTGCCGTGATCGCGCGTCCAGAAGTGCGCGCCACACTTCGGGCACTCCTTGCGCTCGAACCCTTCCTCCTCGAAGTACTCGAGGCGGTATTCCGCCGCCAGTTCGCTCATTACGCGTCTATTGGCCCTGCAGCGCGTAAAACAGTTCCGCAACCCGGCGCTCGAGCTCGCGGCCGAAACCGGCGACCCCGACCGCGGGTCGACTCGGTCGGCGACGGACGCTGAGAAACCGCGTCAGGACTCGTTCTCGAGCGCCAGCGACGCCAGCATCGCCTCGAGTTGCAGCCGTTCGTTTGCGCCCTCCGTGATCCGGTAGTCGACCTCGCCGAGGCGCTCGAGCAGTCGCACGGTCGCCCGCTCGGGGATGTCGAACTCCCACGCGGAGCGGTGCAGTTGGTCGATGACGTCGCCGCCGGCCAGCCCGCGTTCGGTGAGGAGGTCCTCCAGCGCGGCGCGGGCGGCGGTGAAGTCGCCGTCGATGGCGTGGTCGACCATCGCCTCGACCTCCTCGGGGCGGGCGGTGGCGGTGATCGCGAAGACCGTCTCCTCGTCGACGGTCTCGCCCATCACGGCGGCGGCCTGCAGCCCGTTGATCGCCTTTCGCATGTCGCCGTCGGCCGCGAAGACCAGGGCGTCGACCCCGTCGTCGGTGACGTCGATCTCCTCGTTCGCGGCGATCTCGCGGATCTGTGCCTCGATGGCGTCTTCCGTGAGTTCGGTAAAGCGAAAGACTGCACACCGCGACTGAATGGGGTCGATGATCTGGCTCGAGTAGTTACACGAGAGGATGAAACGGGTGTTGTTCGAGAACTGCTCCATCGTTCGGCGAAGCGCGGACTGGGCGTCGGAGGTCAAGGCGTCGGCCTCGTCGAGGAAGATGATTCGATGCGAGTAACCGCCGAACGAGGAACGTGCGAAGTCCTTGATTCGGTCGCGGACGACGTCGATCCCGCGCTGGTCGGAGGCGTTCAGCTCGAGGAAGTTCTCGCGCCAGTCGTCGTCGTAAACCTCGCGGGCGATTGCCTGTGCGGCCGTGGTCTTTCCTGTGCCCGCCGGACCGGCGAAAAGAAGGTGCGGGAGGTCGTCCTGCTCGACGTAGTTCTCGAGTCGCGGGACGATATCCGTGTGGCCCTTGATATCGGCGAGCAGTTCCGGCCGGTACTTCTCGATCCAGACCTCCGTCTTCCCGGGGGTGGGCTCCGCCGCCTCGGCGTCGGCCTCGCTCATACCGGTCGAAGGTGCGGACGCAAGATAAATCGCCCGAAGGGAGTTCTCGCACCTCGAGCCGGTACCGGAACCGGCACGGGTATTGATATCTGCCTAACACGTTTTTCTATTTGCTCGTGGACGGGAGGCGTATGCAGGGAGAGCGCTACGGGTCACGGCTCGTCGTCGCGATGCTGGTCGCGATCGTGATCATCGGCATCGGTCCGCTGACGGTCGCCGCCCAGTCGAACGGCCAGACCGGCGGCACCGTCGTCGTCGAGGAGGACGAAACGGTCGACAGCCTCGAGGCGTTCGGAGGGAGCGTCGTCGTTCGGGGAACCGTCACCGGCGACGTCAGTGCCGTGGGCGGTGATGTCCGGATCGAACGCACCGGCGAGGTCGGCGGCGACCTCGAGACGGCCGGCGGGAGCGTGACGATCTCGGGTACCGTCGACGGCGACGTCGACGCCGGCGCGGGGAGCCTGACGATCACCGAAGACGGCACCGTCGGCGGGGCCGTCACGGCCGGCGTCGGGACCGCGACGATCGACGGCACGATCGAGGGCGACGCCGAGATCGGAGCCGAGACGATCCGACTGGGCGAGACCGCCTCGATCGCCGGGGATCTGCGGTACGACGGCGACCTCGAGGGCAACACCGACGCGGTCGCGGGCGCGATCGAGGAGGATGCCTCGCTGGGGGTCGACGTCGCGCCGACGATCCAGCCGTTCGCGTCGTGGCTGTTTACGGCCTACGCCCTGGCGGTGAACCTGTTGCTGGGCGCGCTCTTGCTCGGGCTGTTCCCGCGGTTCTCCGACGGCGTGGCCGACCGCGTCGCGAGCGGTCCGCTCCGGTCGGGGCTGGTCGGGCTGGCCGCCCTCATCGGAATCCCCGTCCTCCTGATCGCGCTCGCGATCAGCGTCGTCGGCCTCCCGCTGTCGCTGGTCGGCAGTTTCGTGTTCGCCCTGCTGGTGTGGATCGGGATCGTCTACGGCCGCTTTGCCGTCGCCGCCTGGGTCCTGTCGCTGGTCGGGCTCGGGAACCGCTGGCTCGCTCTCGTCGTCGGGCTGGTCGCCGGTGCCCTCCTCTCGCGGCTGCCGGTTCCGATCGTCGGCGAGGTCATCGGGCTGGTCGTCCTCCTGCTGGGGCTCGGCGGGCTCGTTCGGGGCCTCGTCGGCGGCTGGCGGACCGCGCGGAACCGCGACCGCGAGCGATCGGCTCCCGGCTCCGACGAGCCGACCGCGGACTGAGACGGCCGACGGGGCGGACCCGATCCCGCCGCGTCGCCTGCGAGCGACGCGCTCAAGAGCGCCCCGTTGCAAGTGGAGGTATGCACGTCACCGTCGACGTCAAGGGCGAGGACACCTACGAGTTCGATCTCGAGGCGGTCGCGGGAGCCGACGCTGACGCCGCCGACGGTGCCGACGGGCGCGACACCGACCCGCCGACCTACGCCGATCTCCTCCGCGAGATCGACCTGAGTCCCCACGAGGTGAGCGTCCTCGTCGACGGCCGGCCGGTGCCCGAGGACCGACCGGTCGAGAGCGAGCAGGTGACGGTGCTGCGGCTCATCAAGGGCGGCAGCCGGTAGATGTTCGTCCGCCCCGCGACCCCCGACGAGTCCCTCGAGGTCCGTCGGATCCTCGACGCCGCCATGCTCGAGCCCGGCGACGTCGAGGCCCGGATCGAGGACGGCGACGTCCTCGTGGCGGGCGACCGACGCGACGGGAGCGCCGACGACGCGGCCGGCACCGACCGGATCCTCGGCACCGTCGTCCTCGAGCCCCTCCCGGACGAGCGAGGCGCACACGTCGCGTCGATCGGGGTTCGCCGCCGCCACCGCGATCGGGGGATCGGATCGGCGCTGATCGATCGCGCCCTGGAGCGCGAGCGCCGGCTCACGGCCCGGTTCGACGACGGCGTGCGGCCGTTCTACGAGCGGCTGGGGTTCGCGATCGAGGCGATCGACGACCGGCGACACCGCGGCGTCGCGGTGCGGGAAGACGGCGACTGAGACGGGTTGCTGTCCCGCTGTCCCGGCGGGACCGCAGGGCGGTCGGCGGTCCCACCGGCAACGGCTTACAGGAGACGGACGACCGGAGCCCGTCGCCTGCCCGGTCCAGCTTTATCCGACGGACCGTGGTAGCCACCGCCGCATGGCGCTCCAACGGCTGCTCAGCGGTGATCCGTCGAAGAGTTCGAAGGTCTATCTGGCGATCGGTGCGCTCTCGCTGGTGAAAGCGATCGCGGTCCGCAACGACCGGGAGCGGTTCCGACGCGAGCTGCGCGACGCCGGCCTGTTCCTCGGCGTCGGGCTGGCACTGCGCCGGTTCGGCAAGATGCGGGCCCAGAAGCGACGGGAGCTCGAGGCACAGGTACCCGACTGGGCGATCGAGCTGGCGACCTCCGAGCCGGCGAAACGGGGCGTTCGAAACGTCGCGAAACGGCGGCTCGGGCGCGCATCGGAACCGCGAGCGGAACCGAGCCTGAAGGATCGAGCTCAGCGCGTCCTCTCGATCCGCTGACTGCGCAGTGCAGCGACCGCCTCGAGCGATCGGTCGCGTTCTCACGACGGGTTCGGCTCGAGGCTGGCAGTGAAGTGACGCAACTCGCGGTTTTCGGGCTCGGCCGTGATCTCGAGTCCGTCGACCGCTTCGCGCTTCTCGAGGACGGTCGCGGCGGTCTCGGCGACGTGTTCGAAGTGTTCCGCGTGGTACGTACGGCGCGGGACAGCGAGGCGGACCAGCTCCGGTCGGTCGGTGTCGGGGAACGCGAAACTCCCGAGTTCGACCCCGCGGACGCCGCCCTCGCGATACAGTTCACAGACCAGGGCCTGGCCCGGAAACTCGTCATCGGAGAGGTGGGGAAGCGCCGCGCCGGCGTCGAGGTAGACGGCGTGACCGCCGGGCGGCGTGTAGATCGGGACGCCCGCGTCCTCGAGCAGGTCCGCGAACGCGCGGACGCCGTCGAGGCGGTCGTCGACGTAGGCCTCCTCGACGGCCTCGCGGAGGCCGACAGCCATCGCGGCGAGGTCCCGTCCGGACATCCCGCCGTACGTGGGAAAGCCCTCGTAGAGGATCGCTCGCTGCTTGCACCGCTCGAAGAGTGCCTCGTCGTCGGTCGCGACGAAGCCGCCCGCGTTGGCGAGTCCGTCTTTCTTGCCGCTCATGACGATCGCGTCGGCGTAGCCGAGTTGCTCGCGGGCGATCTCGTCGATATCGGCGCCGGCGAACTCGTCCTCGCGGCGGCGGACGAAGCCGGCGTTCTCGGCGAACCGGCAGGCGTCGACGACGAACGTCGCGCCGATCTCGTCGGCGAACGCCCGCACCCGACGGGTGTTCTCGACGGAGACCGGCTGGCCCGCCGTCGAGTTGTTCGTGATCGTCAGAATCACCAGCGGCACGCGCTCGGCGCCCACCTCGTCGACGACCGAGCGGGCCCGCTCGAGCGAGAAGTTACCCTTGAACGGCTCGTCGGTCGCGAGGTCGTGGGCCCCCTCGACGGGGCAGTCGACCGGGTCGGCCCCCTGATTCGCGACGTGGGCCCGCGTCGTATCGAAATGCGTGTTGTTGAGCGCGACGTCGCCCTCCTCGAGAAGGGTGCCATAGAGGACGTTCTCCGCGCCGCGGCCCTGGTGGGTCGGGACGACGCGCTCGAAGCCCATCACGTCCCGAACGGCGGACTCGAGATCGGCGAAGCTCCGCGACCCCGCGTAGGACTCGTCGCCGCGCAACAGGGCGGCCCACTGGGCGTCGCTCATCGCGCCGGTGCCGCTGTCGGTCAGGAGATCGACGAAGACGTCCTCGGCATCGAGAGCGAAGACGTTGTAGCCGGCCTCGGCGAGCGCTCGTTCGCGACGGTCTCGAGAGGGGAGCCGGATCCGTTCGACGACTTTCGACTTGTAGGCGACCATACGGCAACGAGGGCGGCGCGCGTGTTCAGTCTAGTTGCGGCTCCGTGTCCATCGATGGCGCGAACCGTCCGTTGCAGGATGGATCGGCTCATCGACGGCCGAAACGGGCGGCCTGCGGTCGAACGCGGCTGCCGAACGCCTCGTCGACCGCGGTCAGCGGGCACCGGTGTCGCCGAACGCGTCGTTCCCGACCCGCGTCGGCGTCGGGTCGGGGCCGACGAGTTCCAGATCGGTCCCCGTCCGGACGGTGAGCGCGGACATCGAGTCGCCACCGGCCCCGCCCGCCTCGCCGGTCTCGGTCGTCTCGGCTCGCCGGCTCGAGGCCGTGGCACCGCCACTCGAGGGGGCGTCGGAGCCGTCGTCGGTATCGGCCGACGCGCCCTCGCTTGACCCCGTCGCCGTGACGGCGCTGAGTTCGGCCGCCGTCGCGTCGATCACGTCGCCGTCGTCACGGACGACAACGTCCGAATCACCGACGAACTCGAACTCGAGGGCAGCAGCTGGGTCGGCCTCGCCGTCGGCCGCGTCGCTCCGATCGGGCGGGTCCGGATCAGCCGACGCCGCCGCGTCCGCCGCCGTGACGGTCTGGAGGTCGGCGAAGAGTTCGGCTGCCGTCGTGTCGTCGACGGCGGCGTCGTCGGGAGTTGGGTCGTGAGCGCCGTCGCCGTCGAGGTCCGCCGGCGAGTCGACATCGAACTCGGCGAGGACCGCGTCTGGATCTGGCTCGACGTCGGGGAACACTTCCGTCGGGGTCGAATCCGGGCTCATGGCCCACCCCATTCCGTGCCACCCCTTCGTTACGGCGTCGCTACTGTTGTTTCGGTAGCGATAGTCTCGTACTAAAACGCGTCTCGATCGAACGACAGTCACGAGCGGGAATCGATCGAGCGGCATCGGAACGGATTCGACGCCGGAAACCGGTGCCTAGAACAGGTCCTGAGTCAACTCGAGGGTCTGCTCCCGATCCTCCCAGTCGACGAACAGCGCGACGCTGGTCGCGCTGGTGATGATGTCGTTGAGTTGGATCCGTTCCTCCGCGAGCGGGTTGACGATCTCGCTGATGATGCCGGGCTGGTTGGGGAGTTCGCCGCCGGTGACGCGGACGACCGCGACCGGCGAATCGACGGTGACACTCGAGAGTTCGTCACGGGCGATGACCTCCCGGTGGAGGATGTTCTCGGCGCGTTCGGCCTCTTCTTCGTCGATGTAGAAGGTGACGGTGTCCATCCCGCTGGCGACGGCGTCGATGTTGACGTCGCTTTCGGCCAGCGCCTCCGAGAGGTGATTGAAGATGCCGGGCTGGTTACGGATCGCCCGGCCGGCGACGGTGAGACAGGCGAGCGGCCGCTCGCGCAGGTCGACGAGGTTCCTGAACTCGCCCTCGATGCTCGTCCCGCCCGACAGCAAGTCGCCGTGTTGGTAGTGGACGACGCGGACATCTAGCTTGCCGCCCTTGTAGGAGAGCGCGGAGGGGGCGACGACCTCGGCCCCGCGAAAGGAGAGGTTCCGGAGTTCGTCAACCGAGATTTCGCCGACGTTGCGGGCCCCTTCGACGACGTGGGGGTCGCCGGTCATGACGCCCTCGACGTCGGTCACGATGACGACCTCGTCGGCGTCCATGTACTTGCCCATCATCACGGCGGTGGTGTCGCTGCCGCCGCGACCCAGCGTCGTGATCGAGCCGTCCGGCCCCTCCGCGAGGAAGCCAGTGATGACCGGAACCGTGCCGTCGAGGTCCGCGGCGACCTCCTGGGCGCGTTTCTGGGTCTCCTCGACGTTGACCTCGCCGTACTCGTCGGTGACGACGGGCCAGCGGTCGCTGCCGGGCTCTAGGAAGACGGCGTCGATGCCCCGGGAGGTGAGTGCGGCCTTGAGCATCCGAACCGACGTGCGCTCGCCCATGCTGACGATCTGGGCGCGGTCTTGCTCGTCGGTCTCGAAAGTGATCTCCTCGAGCAGTTCGTCGGTGGTCGACCCCATCGCGCTGGCGACGACGGCGATCTCGTGGCCGTCCTCGACGGCGGCGGCGATCGAATCCGCGGCGCGGTTGATCCGGTCGCCGCTGCCGAGACTCGTGCCGCCGAACTTGGCTACGACGCGCATGCTGACACCTCGCTGACCGTATGCGTGACGGTGGTGTGACTCATACTCGGACCGTTACCAAGGCGTGCAGATAACTGTGTCCCATCGACCGTGTTTTTGCCCCGTTCGCTCGACCCGCGACGGCCCCGAAACTGACAGTATCGATACCAGTCAGGGGAGACACTCGCGACCGGGATTTATTGTCGTGCATAGCATTACCACATGCCGATGAACGTACGGGACGCTCTCGAGGCCGACGCCGACGCGCTCGCGTCGATCGCCGACTCCCCGACGGACGTGATGCGCAATCTCGTCCACGACCGGACGGTGCGCGTCGCGGAAGACGGGAGCCACGATCCCAACGCCGACGTCTCGGGATCGCAATACGACGGCTCCGATCCGGAGGACCTGCTCGGATTCATTAGTTTCGACGCGCGCGAAGACACCGTTCACGTCACCCAGCTCGACGGGACGGACGAGGCCTGCAAACGGCTGCTGGCCGAACCGGTCCGGTTCGCCGAACGCGAGTCGATGGCCGTCGAAGTGCTGGCCGCCCACGACGCCGACCCGATCGAAACCGCCGCCGAGGACCTCGGCTTCGAGCGCCGGGGCCGCGGCCCCCGATTCGACGGCTCCCCGACGGTCCGGTTTCGACTCGAACCGTAGCGAAACAGGCGGTTGTCTGGCCTCGAGCCGAAGAAGACAAACCAGTGTCCGTGCCGCAAGCAACGAGCGAACGGAGGGAGGAGGCTTTTCATCGAAGTTTTCCCGAGGGCGCGACGGAGTCGCGCCCGTGGTTCGAAAGGCGCTCCGCGCCTTTCGTCATCACGGCAGACGCTACGCGTCTTCCGAACGACAGAGGAAAAGCTCGGTTCAGCTGAACTTTTGGACGGTCACGTCGAGCGTATCTAGATCGACGATCGGCGCGAAGCCGGCGTCAGGGTCGATGTTGACGCTCTTCTGGAAGTCCGTCTGGGCCTGCCAGCAGCCGGAGTTGATCGCCAGCACGTCGTGGTACTTGCCGAAGCCGAGTTTGTGGACGTGACCGGTGTGGAAGATATCCGGCACCTCGTCGATGACGAGATAGTCTTCCTCCTCGGGGGCGAGGCGGGTGTGGCCGCCGAACTGCGGCGCGACGTGGCGCTTCTTGAGGAGGTGATACATCGCCTTGTGGGGGTCGTCGTAGCTGGCTTTGTCCTCGGGCAGTTCAGCGATGACCTCGTCCAGACTGACGCCGTGGTACATCAGGACGGAGACGCCCTCGAGAGTCACCATCGAGGGGTTGCTCACGATCCGGGGGTCGTGGGCGGACATGATCTCGCGCAGTTCCTCGTCGAAGCCGGGCTGGGGTTCGGCCAGTCGAACCGCGTCGTGGTTGCCCGGGATCATGACGATCTCGATGTCACCGGGGATCTTCTTGAGATGTTCGCTGAAGGCCTCGTACTGTTCGTAGATGTCGACGATGTCGAGTTCCTCGTCCTGGTCGGGGTAGACGCCGACGCCCTCGACCATGTCGCCGGCCAGCAGCAGGTACTCGACGCGTTCCGCGTCCGCGGTGTGAAGCCAGTCCGCGAAGGCGTTCCAGGCGTCGGCCATGAACTCCTGGCTGCCGACGTGGACGTCGCTGATCAGCGCCGCCTGGACGTGACGGTCTGCCGTCGACGGCTCGTGGGTCCGGGGAACGTCGGGGAAATGCAGCGAGTCGACGAAGGCGATCCCCGAGTCGTCCGCCAAGGTCCCTTCCATCGCCAGCACCTCGTCACAGAGCAGTTCGTCGACCAGGTCGACGTACTCCCGATCTTTCATCACCAGCCACGGGAAGGTCCCCGTGGCATCCTCGAGTTCGATCAGCCAGTGGCCGCTGGCGGTCGATCTGATGTCGTTGACCAGCCCGACCATCGCGACCTCGCTGCCGCCGGGCATGTCCTGAATGGCGGTCGCCGGCCGGTGGTTGACTCGTCCCTTGAGCTTGCCGCCCAGCCGGTCGAGCCGGTCGCGAAAGACCGAGACGAAGTCCGCGTACTCGCCCGTCCCGGTACTCTGGCCGGTCATGTCGCCGACGATCTCGAGGGAGCGTTTCGCGGGATCGACGGAGCGGTCTGCGGGCGAGGACCCCTCCGTTTCAACTGGAGCGGCCCCGGAGGTATCATCGCCCGGGGTCGGGTCGGTTCCAGTCGAAACGGAGGGGGTCGGTTCGCCGTCGGGAACAGCGGTCGGCTCGGCGCGAGCGGCATCGGCGGCGTCCGTCGGGAGCGCCGCCTCGACGTGTTCGGTCCGGACGACTAAGGCGTCCTCGGGGACCGCCTCGAGGACGCGTTCGAGGGCCGCACCGGGATCCGAGGTCCCGGCAAGCCGCGTCACGGCCTCGCGTTCGGCGTTGTAGCCGCGGCTCGTGAGTTCGCCGACGATCCGCGCGGGGGCCTCGAGTGGCACACCCGTCACATTCGCGAGCGGAACAAAAAGGATAGCGAATCCCGGGCCCAGCGGTCGGCCGACCGGCCGCCGCCGGAAGGTTCATGCGCGACTCGACGCAACTGCTCGTCAATGGACGGGCCCGACGCCGGCGAGAGCGACCGCGACCGAGCGGGGCCACCCGACGATCCGCCGACCGCTGACGGACCAGATTCGGCGGCCGACCGGGACGGGGCCGACGACCGGCTCGCGTCTCGACCACGACCGGGCGACGGCGTCACGATCGACGACGGGATCGTCCGCTGGTTCCTCGAGGCCGACGACCGAGCGGCGGCCGTCGGTCGGGACGTCGCGACGAGCCTCGCGATCGTCGCCGTCGTCGGCCTCCTGTTGTTCGCCCTCGCCGGCACCTGGCCGCCGCTGGTCGCCGTCGAGAGCGGCAGCATGGAACCCCACCTCGAGCGAGGGGACCTCGTGGTCGTCGTCGACGAGGGGCGGTTCGCCGGCGACGGTGCCGTCGGCGGAACGGGTATCGTTACGCGCGAGCGCGGACTGGAGACGGGCCACGAGACGCTCGGCGATGCGGGCGATGTCGTCGTGTTCAGACCGAACGGCGACCCGCGCCAGACCCCGACGATCCACCGGGTCGCGTTTCGGGTCGAGAAGGGAGAGCGCTGGGTCGAGACGACGGCCGACCCGGCGTTCGTCAACGGCGCGACCTGCACCGAGATTCCGTCGTGTCCGGCCCCCCACGACGGGTTCGTCACGAAAGGCGACGCCAACCCCGCGTACGACCAGATACCGCGGTCGGGCGCCGACACGACCGTCGTCAAACCGGAGTGGGTCCAGAGCAAGGCGATGGTCCGGCTCCCGTGGCTCGGCGAGATCCGGCTGGCAGTCGATTCGGTCCGGTCGCTGCTGGGCCTAGGTCCGGCGGCGGTCGCGGTCGTCGCGGGACTGGTCGCACTCGCGCTGTTCGTCACGGCCGCCGACGGCCGCGATCCGTAGCGATTCTCCGCGCGTGGACGCTCCGCGCAGGTGGCCGCGATGCGTCGGGGCGGGTGGCAATTCCGACGAACAGAAAGTTGATTGTCGGCCCCGGCAAAACGGGGGACGATGAGCGGTTCTAGCTCCGGGGATCCCCCCGGCGATTCCGGCGGCGACGATCGCGAGCGGTCGGCGGCGAACCCCGGCCGCGACCCGTCGGCCGGCGACGCCGAGAGCTCGCAGCCGCGAGGCGACCGCGGACGCGCCGATGCCGACGGCGGCGTCACGATCGAAGACGACGGCGTCGTCCGCTGGTTCCTCGAGACCGACGACGAGAACGTCGTGTTGGTTCGGGACGTCGCGAGCAGCGTCGCGCTCGTCGCCGTCGTCGGCCTCCTGTTGTTCGCGGTCAGCGGACTCTGGCCGCCGCTGGTCGCCGTCGAGAGTCCGAGCATGGAGCCGAACATGCATAGGGGCGATCTGATCTTCATCGTCGATGACGGACGGTTCGTCGGCGACGGAAGCGTCGGCGACACCGGCATCGTCACGATGCAACGCGGTGAGGAGAGTGGCTACTCGGAGTTCGGTAACCCCGGCGACGTGATCGTCTTCCGACCGAACGGGGAGACGGCGACGACGCCGATCATCCACCGCGCCCATTTCTGGGTCGAGGACGACGAACGGTGGGTGGAAACGAAGGCCAGCGAGGAGTTCGTCGGCGACGCGACCTGCGAAGAGATCGTGTCCTGTCCGGCTCCCTATGCCGGGTTCATCACGAAAGGCGACAACAACCCCAGCTACGATCAACTGCCGGGATCGGGTGCCAGAACGAACGTCGTCAAACCCGAGTGGGTGACCGGCAAGGCCATGTACCGAATCCCGTGGCTCGGCCACGTTCGACTGACCGTCGACAGCCTCCTAGGCGGGATGATCGCTCCCACCCCGACAGCCGGCGCGCCGCTGCAGGGCCCGGCCGATCCCGTGACGACCGCATCGGCTGCCGGTCCCGGAGCGCCGGGGCCAAGTGTCGGTGGGGGCGTCGCCGGCGCGGCCGGTCTCGTCGGGCTCGCCGCCGGCGGGGCGGTTCTCGCTGCCGGTCGCTACCGGTCCTGACTCGCAGTCCCGTTCTTGGAGCGTCACCTGCCGGTACTGGCAGCGAAACGAATCGGCGAGACAAAGACCAGCGGAGACCAGCGGAACTCAGTTCTCGAAGCGAGCCTGCACGAACGGCTGGACGTCGTCGATATCGGAAAGCCGCGAATCGGAGAGGAGGACGGCCTCGGTCTCCTCGAGCGGGACCGAGAGGCTGATCTCCTTGGTCCGGCCGTACCGGCCCTTGGAGACGACGACGGCGTTGACGATCCCGAGCATGTCGAGTTCGCTGATGAGGTCCGTTACGCGGCGCTGTGTGAGGACGTCCGCGTCGATCTCCTCGCAGAGGCGCTTGTAGATGTTGAACACCTCGCCCGTGTTGATGCTGTGGACGCCGTTTTTCTCGAGCAGGATGATCGCGAAGAGGACGAGTTTGCTCTGGGTGGGAAGGGTGCGGACGACCTCGACCACGCGATCGAGTTCGATCTTGTCCTGGGCCTGGCGGACGTGTTCCTCGACGATCGTCTCCGACTGCGAGCGTTCGGCGAGTTCGCCGGCGGTCCGCAGCAGGTCTAGCGCACGCCGTGCGTCCCCGTGTTCCTGCGCGGCGAAGGCCGCACACAGCGGGATCACGTCGCCCGAGAGCGCGCCGCCCTTGAACGCGACCTCGGAGCGATGCTCGAGGATGTCACGGAGCTGGTTGGCGTCGTAGGGCGGGAAGACGATCTCCTCTTCCCCCAGCGAGGACTTCACGCGGGGATCGAGGAAGTCGGTGAACTTCAGGTCGTTCGAGATGCCGATGATCGAAACACGGGAGTTCTCGAGTTCGGAGTTCATCCGCGAGAGATTGTAGAGCGTGTCGTCGCCGCTTTTCTCGACGAGTTTGTCGATCTCGTCCAGCATGATGACGACGACCCGCTCGTCGTAATCGACGGCGTCGAAGAAAACGCTGTAGACCCGGTCGGTCGGCCAGCCGGTCATCGGCACCTCCTCGAAGGAGTCCTTGTCGGCCCGCAACTCCGCGATCCGGTCTTCGATCTCGTCTCGGCCGTCGAACGGCGTCGACGCGAGCGGGTGATCGGGCGTCGAATCGGTGGCCCCGTCCCCGGACGTCCCGGATCCGTCGGCAGCGTTCTCGAGTGCCGTCGGTTCGGTTTCGGACGCCGAATCCGCTCGTTCGCCGGACCCCCCTGTTTCGAGTGGAGAACCACCCGACTGCGGTCCAGTATCGGCCCCAGTCGAAGGGTCGGTGTCGGCGTCAGTCTCGTCTTCGGCGACGAAATCGAACGGGTCCGACGCCGTCCGCTCGTCCGACTCGTCGCTCGAGCCGTCGACGGCGAGGTCGGACGCCTCGAGATCGTCCAGCAGTGACTGGAGTTCGTCGATCCGCTCGTCGATCCGGGCCTCGTTCTTCTCGATGAACTTGTTCGCGAGCTGTGCGAGGACGCGATACTGGGTGTCGGTGACCTCGCAGTTGATGTACTCGACGTCACAGGGGACCGAGTACTTCTGGGAGGTACTCTCGAGTTCCTTGCTGACGAACTTCGCGCTCGCGGTCTTGCCGGTCCCGGTCTTCCCGTAGATGAGGATGTTCGAGGGGGTCTCCCCGCGGAGCGCGGCGACCAGAATCGTCGCCATCTTGTTGATCTGATCGCTCCGATGGGGGAGTTCGTGTGGGGTATAGGACGGTCGCAGGACCTCCTTGTTCTCGAAGATCGGTTCGCCGCTCAACAGGTCGTCGAACAGGCCCTGATTCGACTCCTCGTCGCCGAGATCCGCATTCTCGAAGTTCCCCGAGAACCCGTTCGCTCCGTCGACCTCGACCTCGTCCGAACCCGCGATCTCTGAATCGTCGTCTGACATCGATCGTACACGAACCCCCTTATTTCGGGTGGAGTACCGAGTCGGCAACCGGGAATAGCCTCGTACGATGGCTTCCTTCAATGGATTCGCGATCCCAGTTACACGATTCGGGTCCAGTTGATGCAAACGAAACAGAGGAAAACCACGCTAATAAATTTGTCCCTTCCCCGTCCGGATTGAGAAGCGGTCACCGATCGGCGGCTGTGACTCGGCTTCGCCAACGAAGTCGCGTTCGCCGATTATCGGCCGAAGGGGACCGATCAACCGCTATTCGCGCACACGACTCACTAGTAGTTGTAGTGCCGCCGTCCGAACGGGGAGTTCGAACACGGAAAAGGGGGCGTCGACGGGAAGTGTCGAGAACGCGATTCCGAGTCGATCGGGAGGGGGCTCGCTTCAACTGGAAGCCGATCGAGTATAGTAACTCGGGGCTGCAACCGAGTCGGGAGTGCGACGGAAGCAGGTTAGAGTCGGATAGGACGGAGTGGGGTGGAGTGGACGGAGTGGGGTGGAGGAAGGAGAGGAGAAGGGAGGTGAGGTGAGGTGAGGTAGGATGGAGTAGAAACCAGATAGGAGAGTGGAACGGGATCGAGTGAGAAATGGTAACGGTAGTCCCTACTCCTCCCTCCCCCCCCCACCCCTTCGTTTCGGGTGGAACGGAGTGAAGGGGTGGGTGGGGGGAGGGGGTCATTTTAGGAGGGAAGTTTTATTTATATGGGATAGAAACAGTATCCGTAGAACTAGCAGCCGACGAGTTTTTACTAGGGCGGTATTCAGTATTGCTAGGGACTGCTAGATCGGTCGTTCGTACCTCATCTAATTACTAGATTACCGCTCGAGTTACTAGAACCGCTCTCTTCGCCGAGTTCGGCCTCGAGACCTTCCCGAGCGACGGCTCGAGTGGAAGTGAGGGGGTAGCCCGCTCCGAA
Organism: Natrinema mahii; assembly: GCA_000690595.2. Classification (GTDB taxonomy): domain Archaea; phylum Halobacteriota; class Halobacteria; order Halobacteriales; family Natrialbaceae; genus Natrinema; species Natrinema mahii. The sequence goes on from JHUT02000004.1 coordinate 205,322, forward strand.
TCTCCCTCTCGATCCCCTCCCCCGCTCGTCCATCTCCACTCGAAACGAAGGGGTGGNGGGGGGGGGGGGGGGGGGGCTCCCGGCGACCCTCTGTGTACTATTACCATACCGCTGATGTACTAGCACATACGATCATGTCTCTCCCCAACATCCCCAACATGGTGTCAACATTCCTAACACCAACATCCCCAACATGGTGTGGATACATAGTGTGGATCGTATTGTTCTCGTCAGTTCTACAGGCAGAGCAGGCCGAGTGCCTCGGGGCTTGACCCCGAGACGGTTCACTCGAAGCACTATCTGCCTGACCGACAACTCCCGTTCGTCGAATTGTATACATGTCTGACGTAGGCTTAAGTGAGTTCAGTTTGTAGTACGCGCAACTGCACCCCGCGGTGCTGGAGGCCCCACAGATGGGACTGTTCACAGAACTCAAAGATAGTATCTCTCGGGCAACGGATCGCCTGTTTTCGGAACAGGAGCCCAAACGAATCGGTATCTACGGTCCGCCCAACGCTGGAAAGACGACGCTCGCGAACCGCATCGCGCGTGACTGGACCGGTGACGCGGTCGGCGCGGAGAGTCACGTCCCTCACGAAACACGGCGCGCACGCCGGAAAGAAAACGTCGAGATCGAACGCGACGGCAAGACGGTGACGATCGACATCGTCGACACCCCCGGCGTGACGACAAAAGTCGACTACGAGGAGTTCACCGACGAGATGGACGAGGACGACGCCATCCGTCGCTCCCGCGAGGCGACCGAGGGCGTCGCCGAGGCCATGCACTGGCTGCGCGAAGACGTCGACGGCGTCATCTACGTTCTGGATAGCGCCGAGGACCCGATCACGCAGGTCAACACGATGCTGATCGGCATCATCGAATCGCGCGATCTCCCCGTTCTCATCTTCGCGAACAAGATCGATCTCGACGACTCGAGCGTCAAACGGATCGAAGACGCGTTCCCCCAACACAAGACCGTCCCTCTCTCGGCCAAGGAGGGGGACAACATGGACGAAGTCTACGACAACATCGCGGAGTACTTCGGGTGATCACCGATGCCAAAAGCAACTAACGCGGACGACTCCGACGCCCCCGACGGCGTCCAGATCGACCTGATCAGCGGCGAGCGCATGGCCGGCATGGCGACCATGGAGAAGATCAGGATGATCTTAGACGGCGTCCACGATGGCAACATCGTCATCTTGGAGGAGGGGCTGACGCCCGACGAGGAGAGCCGGCTCATCGAGGTGACGATGGCCGAGATCAGTCCCGACGAGTTCAACGGGATCGAGATCGAGACCTATCCCAAATCAGACACCCACGACTCGTCGCTACTCGGTCGGATCATGGGCGGCGATCAGGCGGAAGCGAAACTGACAGTGATCGGCCCGGCCAACCAGATCGAGACGCTCCACAAGGACGAAACGCTCATCAGTGCGCTCGTGTCCCGCAACTAATGCCTCATCAGTGTACGAACTGCGGCCGGACGTTCGCCGACGGTTCCAAGGAGATGCTGTCGGGTTGTCCCGACTGCGGCGGGAACAAGTTCCAGTTCGCGCCGGCCGCAGCCGACTCGTCGGCCCCGACGGGGGCCGAAACCGACGGCTCGGGGACAGTCGATGCCGGTTCGACACCGGACTCGAGCGACACCGAGTCCCCGGACGGGGTCGCGACGCGAGCCGCCGAAACGGTTCGGGACTTGATGTCCGCCGGTTCGGCTGACGACGTTGCGTCGGACGGCGCCGACCGCCGGCAACCGGTGGACACGGAACCGACCGCGGACGCCGGCTCGACTGCGGACGCCGGCTCGACTGCGGACGCCGGCTCGACTGCGGACGCCGGCTCCTGGCCCGCAAGCGGGGCCGCCGACACGACTGATTCGAATCCGCCGACCGAACCCGACGACGGTCCCGCGGGGGAGTTCGACGAGTGGCCGGAGACGGCGCGCCGGCCCGCGGACCGCTCCGACCCGCCGGCCGATCGGGCGGTCGACGACACCGAGCGGCCCGATCGATCGACGGACGACTCGAGTCGGCCGACCGAGGGCCCGACGACGACGTACGCCGACGACGAGAACACGGCACAGGCCGACGCCCGAAGCGAGGTCGTCCCCGCGGACGAACTGCCGGCACACGAGGACGGCGATCCCCGACCCGAGACTGAGACCGGTGACGAATCCCCATCCAGCGCCGATTCCACGGGCGAATCCCGACCCGTGACCGACGCCACCGACGAGCCGCCGGAACACGGGCGAGTCGTTCAGGAACCGAGCGGCCAGCGCCCGTCGATCGAGGAACTCCGAGCGGAACTCAACGAACAGTTCGAGAGCATCAAGATCGTCCGCCCGGGGCAGTACGAACTCAACCTGATGGAGCTGTACAACCGCGAGGAGTACATCATCTCGCTTCAGGAGGACGGCCGGTACGTGATCGACGTTCCGGACTCGTGGCGCGACGCCGACGACGAGTGATAGGACTCCGGCACACCCCTCTGTTTCGATTGCAAGTCGCCCGCCGACCCCTTCGAGTCACGTTCACACAGTGATCCCCTCTCCATTGGAAACGATGGTCACAATCGAATTCTCCAACAGGTCGTTCCGACGGCGCTCGAAGACCGAGCGCCGGACCGCCTTCACACGACCGTCGAGCCCACCGTGGCCACTCGAGGGGGCCTCCGAACGGAGAAAGATGGATTTAAACGACGCGACTACGACCCCTCGAACATGAGTACCGCAACCAAGGTCGTTCTCGCGACGGTCGGAGTCTCGGCGCTGCTGTCGATCCTGCTCGTCTTCCAGACCGCACTCGCCTGATGTTCGAGGCCCGTGCGCTCTCGGCGGCGGTCGACGCCGTCCGCGAGAGCCGCGCGCCCGACATCCAGATCCTCGACTGCGAACGTGACTTCGAGACGCTGAACCCGGCACTCGCGGAGGACCTCGGGCTGCTCGTCGACTCGCTCGAGCCCGCGAGCTACCCGACCGCCTGGCTGCCCGCGGACGCACCGACGCTGCTCGCTCGCTATGTGAGTTCCGAGCTGACGATCGGGATGCCGGGCGACGGCAGCGTCGCCTGGACTCGCCAGACCGAGCCCCCGCTCGTGCTGGTCAAACCGCGCGTCGAGGGCTCGCCCGACGCCTTCATCGACTTCCTGATCGCCGAGGCACTGGTCCAACTCGATCTCGGCGTTCCGGAACACTTCATGGGCTTTTTCGAGGACGCCTATCCCGACCTCGACGAGGCGGTCGAACTGGACCCGAACGGCACCTATCAGGTCGCCGCGGCGCTGTACGACGGCTGGGTCGGACTGCAGACCCGCGAGGTGTTCGCCGAGTGGCACGACGACCACCCCGAACTCGCCGACGCCTGGCAGGACGCGGGGACCCGTCTCGAGGACCGCGTTTCGGACCTGCCGCGGGCGGTCGCACGCGGTGACACCGACTTCGCCGACGCGACTGAACTGGCGTGTGCGGCGATCAAGCACGCGATCGAGTTGCCGGCCCCCTTCGCCGCGCTCGACACCGAAGCCTACCTCGACCACGGCCCCGAATACGCCGTCCAGTGGGCCGAGACGACCTTCGAGTCGCTCGAGAACTAGTTCGTTTGGCGTCGGCTGTCAGCAACTGGACGACCTGTACTCGATCGTCCAAGCGAGTCATGACACAGCATGTGCCACGCTGTGACGCTTTTCTGTGACCGGGAACCCAAACTCGCCGACGGTGTCGCCGCTCAGAAGTCGGCGTCGATGCTGCCGTCCTCGTCGAGGTCGATCACGCCGTCGAACCGGTCGCGGAACCGGTCGACCAGTTCCTCGTCGTGGGGGTCCTTGGCGAGGTGGAACAGTCCGACTGCGTCGTACTCGGCGAGTAACTCGAGGATCCGGTCGACGGCCTCGAGGGCCTGCTCGTCGCCGGCGTAGTAGGCGAGTTCGGTGACGGAGTCGATACTGATGCGGCGTTTGCCGTCGTGTTCGTCGAGGAAGCCGTCGATGTGATCGACGATGCCGTCGACGTCGTCGGGGGCGGCGACGTAGTGGACGGTGTCGGAGGAGCGCCGGGAGTAGCCGCGCTCGATGCTCAGCGTGTCCAGAATCTCGGCCCGCTCTTCGTCGACGTCGTAGTACTCGAGTTTCTGTCTGACTTCGCGGGCGGTGGTTCGGGTGGAGACGACGAGGAAGTTGTCGGTATCGGTCTTGAAGAAGTCGGTGTCGATACGGTCGGTCTCGCCGGTACTCGGATGCAACAGGAGTACCCCGGTGCCGCCCGGTATGGTTGCCGGTGTCCCGTCTATCTCGAGCGTATACTCCATACTGGCCGCAACAACTCCGGGGACTCCCTTAAGCGTGCGGATGTCTCTCCCGGGGAAGTCGGAAGCGGTGGAAGGGTCTGAAAAACTGGCGAGGGGTGGGACAGTGCGACTCACCGAACGTCGAGGCGAAATCCGGATGCCCACGGATTTCGATCCGACGACCCTTCACCCACTACTTTTTAGGCCAGCCTAAAGAATCTGTCGGTGGTTCTCGGAATTACGAGACCGATCGGCGACACCGGTGACCGGCGTCGTTCGGTACCGTCTGGGGCTTCCGTCTCGATGCGAACGCGTTTAGGGTCGCGGCGCGACGCTTGTGGATATGAGCGTTCGCGAGGAGTTCGACGACTGGGCGGCCAGCGGTCGGGACAGAGGCATGGAGGAACGACACTGGCACACCGCAAAGCACGCGCTCGCACGGATGCCGATCGAGCCCGGTGACACCGTCCTCGATCTCGGCTGCGGGAGCGGCTACGCCGGCCGCGCCCTCCGGGATACGAAGGACGCGGGACGGGTCTACGGCCTCGACGGATCGCCGGAAATGGCGCACAACGCGGCCGACTACACGGACGATCCGACCGTCGGTTACCTCGTCGGGGACTTCGACGAGTTGCCCTTCGCCGACGATTCGATCGACCACGTCTGGAGCATGGAAGCGTTCTACTACGCCGCCGACCCCCACCACACCCTCGAGGAGATCGCCCGCGTTCTCCGGCCCGGCGGCACCTTCTACTGTGCCGTCAACTACTACGAGGAGAACGTCCACTCCCACGAGTGGCAGGAGTCCATCGCCATCGAGATGACCCGGTGGGACCGCCGCCAGTACCGCGAGGCCTTCCGGGAGGCAGGCTTATACGTCGCCGAACAGGACAACGTCCCCGACCGCGAGATCACGATTCCGGCCGCGGCCGAGTTCCCGACCGAGGACTGGGACACCCGCGAGGCGATGGTCGAACGCTACCGTGAGTTCGGCACCCTCCTGACCGTCGGCGTCGCACCCTGACGCCGCGAGTCCGACCGCCCGCCCCGCGAGAATCCCGTTCGACTACTCGCGATCGATCCGGATTGCCGGGTCGAAAACCCCCCGGTTTCCACTCGAGGTCAGTATCCCCCTCCGAGGGGCCGTCACACGGGCGCTGACTCGAGTCGAAACGGTCCCCTCCGATCGGTGACAGTCTCCGGATCGTGACCGCGGTGACTCCGCCGCCGCTACTCGTGGCGTTCGCCGGCCGGAATCGCGACCTCGAGCCAGTTCTCCTCGGGCGGGAGCGGGCAGTCGAAGGTGTCGCTGTAGGCACAGAACGGCGAGTACGCGAGGTTGAAGTCGACGACGATCTCGTCGCCGTCCGCGAGGTCCCGATCGGGCTCGAGTTCCATGTAGCGGCCGCCGTCGTAGCTCTGCTGGCCCGTCGTCTTGTCCCGGAAGGGGAGGAAAAGCGGCTGCTCCTCGGGGCTCTCCTGCTCGTAGGCCGCGAGTTCGAACGTCCCGTCCTCTAGGTTCTCGTCCTCGCGATCCAGTTCGAACGTCAGCGTCGCGACGCGGAGATAGCGCATCTCTCGGCCCGCCGTAGTGTCCATCAGCACGACCTCGGGGTCGTCGTGGACCGTCGCGGTCGCGGTCACGCGGTAGGCCGGATCCGGCTCGAAGTAGTCCAGTCCCGCGAAGTCCTCGCGCTCTTCGGGCGGGATCGGCGACTGTGGATGGCCGGCGAAAAAGTCGTCTTTCTCGGCGCGTTTGGACTCGAGTTCCGTGCGCCAGCGGTCGACGTCGATGGAATCGCTCATAGCCGACGTAGTCGACCGAGCGGGGAAGGCGTTGCGCTTCGGCTCGTGGGGTCGCTGTGGGGCGCGTTCGATCGGCGCGTCGAACACGGCGCGTAAGCGGGCCCTCGCTGTGGCCGGTCGGTCGCTCTCTGACAGTCCGGTTCGTTACTCGTCGATCGTGAGGACGCCGTTCCGGGCCGAGACGGCGGTCGCTTCCGGCGGGAGTTCGAACTCGAACTGTTCGCCGTCCGTGACGATGATCGCGGTCGACCCGACGACGTCGACCGAGATATCCGCGGCCGAGGTGCCGAAATCGACCGCGATGGTGCTACCGTCATCGTATTCGAACGTGCGAACGACGACGTCTCGGTCGACGTTCTCGAGAGAGTGGGGAACCTTCACACACGACCTAGGGACTGAGCTAAGTAAAGGCTCACGCTGGCAGCAATCGGGCGGGTCGATCGCGGAGGGTTCGGTGGCCGTCATCGCGGTCCGATCCGCTGCTCGACCCGACGTTTATCACTGATCGGGCGGCGACTCCAGTCCGTCAACGCTATGGACGACCGACCATGAGTACTGGCAGAATGACGGACTGGCGGACGGTGTTCGGCCACGACGAGCCCTACGAGCCCCAGGTCGACGGTATCGAGACGGCCATCGACACCGGACGGGAGGGCGGCTACACCGTTATCGAAGGGGCCTGTGGCACCGGGAAGACGATGATCGCGCTCACCGCCGGGATCGATCTGGTGCGCGATCCCGACACCGACTACGAGCGCGTGTTCGTCCTCACGAGCGTCAAACAGCAACTGCGCCAGTTCGAAGACGACCTCGAGACGATCAACGAGAACCTGCCGGCCGACTGGGACCCCGTCTCGGGACTGACCCTCGTCGGGAAGGCCGACGTCTGTCCGTACAACCGCGAGAAAACGGCGGGGTTCGACGACGGCAACGTCTACGACCGCTGTGAAACCCTGCGGGACCGCACCCGTGATCTCACCGGTGAGGGCGGCGACACGACCGCGAAGAACCTGGCTGCCCGCGCCCGTAGCCAGCAGATCGGGCTGGCCGACAGCGGGAGTCGGTCGAAACACACCTTCCTCGAGACCGCGGGCGAGCCGACGCCGTACCCACCCGACCTGCCGGAGTACGGCGAGGGCGGGCCGGTCGGGGCCGAAACCGAGTACTGCCCGTTCTACGCGCAGTACTTGGAGGACCTGCCGGACGACGAGGACGGCTCGCCCGCCGAAGCGGTTCCCTACGACTTCACCGACGCCGGGATGGTCACACCCGAGGACCTGGTCGCTCGCTCGGTGACACACGGCACCTGTCCCCACTCCGTGATGGGGGCCGCCCTCGGCGAGGTGGAGGTCGTCATCGGCAACTACTACCACGCCTTCGATCCCCGCACCGTCGGCTCCTTTACCGGCGCGCTACTCGACGACTCCACGTTCGTCGTCTGCGACGAGGCCCACATGTTAGAGCCCCGGGTCCGCGACCTGGTCAGCGAGGGTGTCGCCGACCGCACGCTGCGGGACGCTGAGACCGAACTCTCGCGGGTCATCCAGCCGGTCAAATTCGAGCGCGAGGGCCGGCAGGCCGAGGGCGGCTCGAAGACCGCCGACGCCGACCTCGTCCGGGGCGAACTCGAGGACAGCGACGTCTCGTTCGAGGAACTCAACCGCACCCTCGAGTTCGTGCAGGATCTTCGGGTCGAACTCGACCGCCGGGTGACGGCCTATCTCGACCGGAACTATCGGGGCTGGGAGTCGAACCTGAACGACCTCGAGGACGCGGAACTCCCTCTTCGAGACCCCGCAGAGCCCGCCGAGGACGAACTGACCGAGTGGGCCCGCGAGGCGGGCTACGGCGACGCCGACTGGGTTCGCGCCGAGGCCGTCGGCGCGGTCGTCCAGCGGGTCTTAAACGAGGCCGAAGACGAGGATCGGAGCCGCGCCGCGCCCGCCGTCGGCCGCGTCCTCGGCGAGTGGTACCGGCGGGGACACACCGACTACTTCCGCGAGATCGAACTCGAGCGCACCTGGGACGACACCGAGCCGCCCGACTCGTGGCGGCGGGCCTACAACGCCCGGCTCTCCTTGCACAACTGCGTGCCCAGCGACGCCATCGGCGATCGACTCGGGAACTTCGGCGGTGGCGTTCTGATGAGCGCGACCTTAGAGCCGATCGAGGCCTTCACCGAGGTGACTGGCCTGCAGTACCTCGCACGGGAGGCGGACCGCCCGGTCGTCGAACGCCGGTACGGCCTGCACTTCCCGGCCGAGAACCGCGAGAGCTTCGCGGTCGCCGCGCCGAAGTACACCTACGACAACCGCGGCCGGCCGGGCGAGGAGAACCCGACCCGCCGCTCCTATGCGAACGCCGTCGCGACGGTCGCCCGGCTCCCCGGCAACGTCCTCGTCGGCATGCCCAGTTACGCCGAGGCCGAGTGGATCGCCGGCGCGCTCGAGGACCGGGTCGACAAACCGGTCCTGCTCGACGTCGCCAGTGACGACGAGACCACCGAGTCGCTCAAAGACGAGTTCTTCGCGGGCGAGGGGAAGGTACTGGTCACGAGCCTGCGGGGAACCCTGACCGAGGGCGTCGACTACAGCGGCGACCGACTCGCCGCCGCGGTCGTCTGTGGCGTGCCGATCGTCAACACCTCGAGCCCGCGAACGACGGCCGTCAGACGCGCTTACGACGACGCGTTCGGCGACGGTTTTACTTACGCGCTGACGATCCCCGCGGTCCGGAAGGCTCGACAGGCCATCGGTCGCGTCATCCGCAGCCCCGAAGACGTCGGCGTTCGCGTCCTGCTCGACGAACGGTACGCCCGCGACAGCTGGGACTCGGTCCGCCCGTATCTCCCCGACGACAACGAGTTCCAGCCGGTCAGTCCCGACATGCTCGACGTGGGACTCGATCGGTTTCAGTCGCGGCTCTCCTCGCAGTAGCAGCCGACGATAATCACTGCCCCGCTCAGTCGTCCGATTCGGCCTCGAGCGACGGCCGTCGCCCGCCCCGCCGCCGCTCGAGAACCCGGTCGACGATGTCGCTGCTCGAGTGCAGTCGCTTTCCCGTCGGCTCGAGCCCGCCGGCCCGTTCGACGCGACAGTCGATCCCCCACGCCGCGAGCAGCCCGGCGATCTCGTCCTCGTCGTGGTGCTGGTCGTGGCCCAGCACGACGACGTCGGGATCGATCTCGCGGATCGGCACCGAGAAGTCCTCCGGATGCCCCAGTCGGGCGTGATCGACCGCCTCGAGCGCGGCGACGGCGTCCCGACGCTGATCGCCCGGCAGCACGGGGTCGGGTTTGTGCGTGACACTCTCCGCGCGGGCGACGATGACGTGGAGTTCGTCGCCCGCGTCCGCGGCCGCCTCGAGGTAGTGAACGTGGCCCGGATGGAGGAGATCGAAGGTGCCCTGTGCGACGACCCGCGTCGCTCGGCCGGACGGTCCGTCGGTCATGTCGATAGCTCCGTGGTTACGGTAATGCCGCCCGTTTCGGCGTACAGCGAGTAGAGCAAGATCGCGAACCCGAGTGCCGTCGCCGAACTCTGAAGGGCGATGCCCAGTCCCATCGTGTCGCCGAGGAGGTGGACGCCGCCGCCGAGGAGCGAGCCGACGACGATGACGCCGAAGCCGCCGGCGACGGCGCGAAGCGCCGCCGACCCGGTCCGGCGGAAGGCCCGATAGGCGAGCGACGCGATTGCGCCGCCGGTCAGTACCGTCGCCGTGTTCGCGATCGCGATGGGGAGCGTGTATTCGTTCATGACTCGGTGGGTCCGGGGCCGCCGCCCGACTCTCCCGCTCGAGTCGGTCGCCGCGAGAGCCGGTGAGGTGCTGCGGCGACGTGCGGGGGTCGACCGCCGGCCGTCTCCGTACCCGTTCGTCCTCGGAGCAGTCACTTGAGTACACCCATCGGTTCCCGAACCAAAGGAACGTGGCCGATGATGTTCGCCGCACTCCGACGGATCGAGTCGACGCCGGTCGCCGGGAGGACAGCCGATCGCGACGGCGTCGGCGAACCGGGGGCTTCAAGCGGCATCGTCAAGGAATCCGTACTATCAACCGTGACCGGACGTCTCTTCTCCGAGGGCGGAGTCGTACCGCTGGCCGCTGAGTCCGGCGGGCTCGCGGTGACGCCCCAGATGCTCGTGGTGTTCGCGATCATCCTTTTCGCGCTGGTTCTGTTCATTACCGAGTGGCTGCCGATCGACGTGACCGCCATCCTGATCATGGTGCTGTTGATGATTCTGGGTACCGATGGCGTCGCGAACTTCACCGAAATATCGACGACGGAAGGGACTTCCGGGTTCTCCAATTCGGCGACGATCACCGTGCTGGCGATGCTCATTCTGAGTTCGGGGATCAGTCAGACCGGCGTCGTCCAGATCATCGGCCGGAAGATGTCCGCGTTCGCCGGCGAGGACCTCGACAAACAGCTGCTCGCGACGATCGGCGTCAGTGGCCCGATCTCCGGCTTTATCAACAACACGCCGGTCGTCGCCATCCTCGTGCCCGTCGTCTCCGACATCGCTCACAAGGGCAAGACGTCGCCGTCGAAACTGCTGATTCCGCTCTCCTACGCCTCGATGTTCGGCGGCATGCTCACGCTGATCGGGACCTCGACGAACATCCTCGCGAGCGACGTCTCCGCGCGCCTGCTCGATCACCCCTTCTCGATGTTCGAGTTCACCAAACTCGGCGTCATCGTCCTTCTCGTCGGCAGCCTCTATCTCATGACCGTCGGCCACCGGCTGCTCCCCGAGCGGGTCCCCGTCGACGAGGACTACGTCACGGAGTACGCCATCGGTGAGTACCTGACCGAGGCGATCGTCGACGAGGGCTCCCCGATCGTCGGCTCGACGGTCGCCGACGCGATCGATCGCGTCGAGTTCGACGCCGACATCCTACAGGTCGTCCGCGACGGCGAGGAGTTCATCGAACCCATCGGCCAGAAGACGATCCGCGCCGGCGACACGCTCCGGCTGCGGGCCGACCGACCGACCGTCCAGCAACTCGTCGAACGCGAGACGCTCACGATCGACGGCGGTCCCGAGACCGACGCCGAACTCGAGCCGGACGAGATCCCCGACCGCACGCTGGTCGAGGTCGTCGTCCCTCGTGGCTCGTTTCTGGTCGGCGAGTCGCTCGAGACGTCGACGTTCCGCCAGCGCTACGACGCGACCGTGCTGGCCTTCCGCAGTCGAGGGGAAACGGTCCGCAGCGACATGGACGAACGCCGCATTCGAGTCGGTGACACGCTGTTGGTCCAGGCGGCACCCGACAGCATCGACCGGCTCTCGCAAAACGACGACTTCATCGTTGCCCACGAGCCGGACGAGCCCGACTACCGAACGGAGAAGATTCCCCACGCGGCGGCGATCATGGCCGGCGTCGTCGGCTTCGTCGCCGTCCCGTGGGGCGCGGTCGGGAGTGCGCTGGCCGGTGTGACCGGTGTCGGCGGCTTCGAGTCCATGTCGGCGCTGTCCCTGCCGATCATGGTCACCGCACTGGCCGGCGTCGTCGCGATGGTCGCGACGGGCGTTCTCAAGCCGACCGAGATCTACGACGCCGTCGAGTGGGACGTGATCTTCCTGCTTGCGGGTATCATCCCGCTGGGGATGGCCTTAGAGCAGACCGGCGGAGCCGACCTCCTGGGGTCGCTCGTCGCCTCGACCGGGGCCTATCTCCCGGTTCTCGGCGTCCTCTGGGTGTTTTACCTCGCGACCGGGCTCATTACGGGTGTCATCTCGAACAACGCGAGCGTCGTGTTGATGCTCCCGGTCGCCGTCCAGACGGCCGACCAGATCGGCGCGAACCCCTTCGCGTTCGTGCTGGCCGTGACCTTTGCGGCCTCGACGGCGTTTCTCACGCCCGTCGGCTACCAGACGAACCTGTTCGTCTACGGCCCCGGCGGCTACAAGTTCATGGACTTCGTCCGGGTCGGCGCGCCGCTGCAGTTCCTGCTCTCGATCGTCACCGTCCTCGGCATCGCGTTCTTCTGGGGGCTGTAGCCCTCGAGTATCGCCCGACCGCTACTCGTCGCTCGAGTCGCCTTCCTCGGCCGATTCCTCGTCGTCGTCCGCGGCCGACTCGTCCCCGTCGTCCGCCTCGTCGGCCGGCGGCTCGTCCTCGTCGTCGCGCTCGAGGGCCTCCTCGAGTTCCCGCTCGCGCTGGCGCTCCTCGGCGTCGTCGGCCTGGCTCTCGCGACTGTCCTTGGTGTCTGCCATGATCGCACACACAGCGCCGACGGGGATAACGCTGTGCCATGGCGCTTCAACGCCGTCCGCTCGCCGAGCGCTCGTCACCGGGACCCGACGAGACGACGCGGGCGACGCCTCGAGGCCGTCGGGACGACCCGAACGAGCGCCGACCCCGGCTCGTAGGCCACGCGGTCGGTGGGGGACTTCGCGGCGACGAGTTTCCAGAAGCCCGGCGCGCCGAGTCGCAGCCGGCACAGCCCCCGCTCGTCCGTGCGGGCCGATTTCCGTCCCGCCTCGACGACCGCTCCCTCGACCGGCCGTCGCCGGTCGTCGCGGACGCGAACGGTGAACTCGGTCCCGACGGCCACCTCGCGGCGCTCGAGGTCGACCCGGAGTCGACGAGTGACTTGCATGTGGGTAGATAGCACATATCGAGCGAAAAGCGACCGCCCTGTGCATTCCGGCCCCGGAGACGGGGACGCCACGTCGCACCCGGCTGGCTCAGTCGGTCGCGACGACGTGAGCGTCGTCGGGCTCGAAGCCGACGGTCAGTTCGTCATCGTCGGGGATCTCTGGTAGCTGGAGGATCATCTCGGTCCCGTTCCAGCGGCCGTGGACCCGGACCGTTTCGCCGAGGAACTCGCTGGTCTCGACGGTCACCGGCAGCCGGTTGGTCCCGGCGCTCCGGGAGAGCGCGCCCGGTCGCACGCAGACGGTGACCCGGTCGGCCCCCGGCGGGACCGACGCCGCCGACACCGCGAGGGTCTCGCCACCGACGTCGATCCGGGTCCGGTCGCCGTCCCGCTCCCGAACCGCGCCCTCGAAGACGTTGTTGTCGCCGACGAACTCGGCGACGAACCGCGTCGCGGGCTCGCGGTAGATCGCCTGCGGCCGGCCGACCTGTTCGATCCGGCCGCCGTTCATCACCGCCACGCGATCGGAGATCGCCAGCGCCTCGGCCTGATCGTGGGTGACGTAGACCGTCGTGATCTCGAGTTCGGACTGGATCCGTTTGACCTGCCGGCGCAGCGACTCCCGGAGCTGTGCGTCCAGCGCGCTCATCGGCTCGTCGAGCAAGAGCAGGTCGGGAGCCGGCGCGAGCGCCCGCGCCAGCGCGACTCGCTGGCGCTGCCCGCCCGATAACTGATCGGGATCGCGCTCGCCCATCCCCTCGAGGTCGACCAGCGCGAGCAGTTCCCGGACGCGTTCGTCGACGGTCTGCCCGTCAGGGGGTTCCCGAAATCGCAGCCCGTAGCCGACGTTCTCGGCGACGCTCATGTGCGGAAAGAGGGCGTAGCTCTGGAAGACGACGCCGACGTCTCGATCCTCCGGCGGGACGCCGTCCATCGCCCGCCCGTCGAAGCGGACGGTCCCCGCCGTCGGCGACTCGAAACCGGCGATCGTCCGCAGCGTCGTCGTCTTCCCGCAGCCCGAGGGGCCGACGAGGGTAAAGAACTCACCGTCCCGGACCGTCAGGTCGATCCCCTCGAGCGCGGCGGTCCCGTCGTAGCGTTTGGCGACGCCGGCGAGCGTGAGTTCGGTCATCGCTCGAACCTCCCGCCGACGCGGTCGACGACGACGAAGCTGGCGGCCGTGACGAACAGCAGGACCGTCCCCATGGCGATCGCGGGGCCGGAGCGGCGACCGAGGTAGCGCTCGACGGCGACCGGCATCGTGTAGGTGTCGCCGCTGCCCGCCAAAATCACCGTCGAAGAGAACTCCCCGATCGAGATGGCGAAGGCGAAGGCCGCGCCGGCGACGATGCCGCTTGCTACCAGCGGCAACTCGACGTCCCGGAGCGCGCGGTACCGGGAGGCACCCAGCGCGCGGGCTGACTCGACCATCGCGGGATCCAGGTTCGCGAGCAGCGGCGAGACGTTGCGCGTGACGAAGGGGTAGGCCGCGACCGCGTGGGCGGCGACGATCGCGACCGCACCCGTCACCTGAAACCGCCAGCCGCCGGGCAGCGAAACCCCGAAGACCAGTCCCCGGAGCAGGCCGACCCCGAAGACGACGCCGCTGACCGCCAGCGGCAACATCGCCAGCGCGTCGACGACGGCCCCCGCGCGGCCCGCCCGCGCGGTCACGACCGAGATCACGACGCCCATCGGCACGGCGACGGCGAGCGTCGCGACCCCGAACAGCAGCGAGTTTCTGATCGCGACCCACGGCAGCGTCTGGTAGCTGGCCCCCTCGAGCTGGCGCTCGAGCAAAAAGGCGTAATGGCGACCCGTGAGCCCGCTCCCGTCGGTGACGCTGCCGACGACCAGACTCGCCATCGGGCCGACGAAGACCACCAGCGCGACGAGCCCGTAACCGACGATCGCCAGCCGTCGCGGCGACAGCGCGGTCCGAAGGTCTGGAAAGAGCGGCCGTCGCGCGGTCGAACCGGCCGCACGTGCCAGCCCCGACTGGGCGGACTCGTATCGGAGATAGGCGTACGTGAGCCCGAGCGAGAGCAGCGTCTCGAGGACGGCAAGCGTCGCGGCCTCGCCGTAGGCCAGTTGGCGCACCCGGTCGTAGATCCAGACCTCGACGGTCGCCAACTGAAGCCCGCCCAGCGCGAGGACGATGGGGAAGGTCATGAAGGTGAAGATGAACGTCAGTAGCGCGCCGGTCAGGACCGCCGGCAGCAGTTGCGGGACGACCGCGTCGCGGAACGCCCGCCGCGGGCTCGCGCCGAGGCTGCGAGCGGTCTCGACGGCCCGGCGGTCGACGGACTCCCAGGCGGCGACGGTCACGCGGGCCACCAGCGGCGCGTTGTAAAAGGCGTGGGCGACGATCACGATCGCCAACGGGTTCCACTCGATGAACGGGTACGGCCCGAGCCCGATCAGTCCGAGCAGGCCGTTGAGCGTCCCGCCCCGGCCAAACATCGCGTAGAAGCCGACCGCGACCATGATCCCGGGCAGGACGAAGGGCAGGATCGTCAGCGAGCGAATCGTCTGCCGGCCCCGGAACTCGTAGGTCGCCAGGACGGAGGCCGCGGGCAGCCCGAGCGCGACGCTTGCCACCGTCGACAGCGCCGCCTGATAGGCCGTAAAGCCGAACAGTCCCAACCGGACCCCCGGCGTCTCGAGGGCGAGCCACGGCACCGGTAGCTCGAGGCCGGGGATCGGCCGGACGACGGTAGCGGACACCGAGACGGCCCCAAGCCAGCCGGCGACGCCCTCGAGGTGTGTCCGGACGGCGAGCGGCTCCGCGAGGATGTCCGCGAGCGCCCCGACGTAGAACGGATCGGTCAGGACCGCACGGAAGTGAGCGAGCGTCGGCCGGCCCGCCTCGAGGACGGCCTCGAGGAAGACGACGCCGACCGGCAGATAGAGCATGACCGCAAGCACCGCGGCCGTCGCGAGCGCCACCAGCGAGAGGGCGCGGCGCTCGAGGCGCGAGCGGAGGGTCACGAGCGCGTTCCGGAGCCCCCGGCGATCCGATGCGGGCACGGGCTTACTGGCCGACGAACTCGCGGGCCCAGTCGTCGACCCAGCCGCCGAGGCTGCCCCGAAGCGCCTCGTAGTCGAACGCGACCGTTTCGGACGGCTCGTGGGCGTACTCGTCGAACGTCGAATCGAGGTCGACGTGAGCGTCCGCGACGGCCGGGAACTGGACGTTTCGCTGGGCGATCTCGGCCTGGGACTCACTCGAGAGGACGAAATCGAAGAAGTCGTAGGCGACGTCGACGTCCGTCGCCCCCTCGAGGATCCCCATCCCTTCGGGGTTGGCGTAGCCCTGCCCGTTCGGGAACGCGACCTGATGGCGGCTCATCTCGTACCCGTACTCGTTTGCGTACACCTGATCGGTCGAGTAGGAGACGACCATCGCCCGCTCGCCCTCGATGTACGCGCCGCTGTAGGACTCCGTCCAGCCGTCGAGGACCCGAACGCCGTTGTCCTCGAGATCGCCCCAGTAGTCGAGGTAGCTGTCCTCGCCGTAGGCGTCGATCGTCCACAGCAGGAACGCCCGTCCCGGATCCGAGTTCTGGGCGTTTTGAGCCAGCAACGCGTCCTCGTAGGCCGGCTCGGTCAGGTCCCCGAGCGTCTCGGGTTCGTCGACGAGCGTCTCGTCGTAGACGAGACAGATGTAGCCCGTGTCGTAGGGCAGCACGCGACCGTGGGGGTCGCCCATCTCGAGTTCGTCGCGGATCCGATCGGCGTTGTCGAGCCGGTCGACTTCGAGTTCCTGCAGGAGTTCGCCGTCGCCGAGTTCGTCGTCGATCCGGACGAGGTCGTCGACGTTGACCCCGACGTAGGCGTCGGCGTCGATGTCCGCGTTCTCCCGCGCGCTCCGCACGTACTGTGTGAGTCCCTGGTCGGGAACCGTCCACTCGATTTCGGCGTCGTGTTCGGCCTCGAACGCCTCTTTGAGCCACGGCCCGGCCGAGTTCTCCGTGTTGACCATCGAATCGTACGTCGCGATCCGCAGCGTTCCGTCGTCGCCGTCGCCGTTCCCGCCGCCGTCGCGAGTCAGACAGCCGGCGACGCCAGCGACCGTCCCCGCACCGACCGTCCCGATGAACGTCCGTCGATCCATTACTCGGTGGTTACACTCAGTGGTCTTAAGCGGCGTGATCGGCCGATCTGTCCCGTCAATCGGACAAAGACTTTACCGCTCGAGTGAGAGTCTCGGCTGTGACTGAGACCGCTCGCGAGGGAGATCGCTCGAGACGAACGCGCCGCTACGTCCTCGCAGGGGTCGTCGTCGCGCTCGGCGTCGTGACCGGCGGGATCCTGCTCGAGGTACTGGGAACGATCCTCTTCGCACTGACGGTCGCCTACGTCCTCATGCCGGTCCAGGGGTGGCTCGTCAGGCGCGGGGTCTCGGAGTGGACGGCCGCGCTCGCGGCGACCGTGATCGGCTTCGTGAGCGCGACCGCCGTCTTCGCCCCGATTGCCGTGACGCTGTACTTTCGTATCGAGGGCGTCCTCGAGGCGGTCGAGGCCCTGCCGCGGGAGCTATCGATCACGGCCTTCGGAACGACCCAGACGCTCGAGGCGGGGCAGGTCCAGTCGATGGCAGTCGACTCCCTGAGCGGCGTCGCGACCGACTTCGCGCTGTCTCTCCCGGTGCTGGCGATCAAGTTCGCGCTGTTTCTCGTCCTCATCTTCGGCGTCCTGCTCAAAGGCGACGAGGCGGGCCGGGCCGCCGTCGCGCCGATCCCGCCCGACTACCGGGACGTCGTCTACGCGCTCGCCACGCGGGCTCGAGAGACGCTGTACGCGATCTACGTTCTGCAGGTGGCGACCTCGCTCGCGACGTTCGCCGTCGCCTACCCGCTGTTCTGGGTGCTGGGATACGAGGGCGCGCTGACGCTCGCGATCGTCGCCGCCGTGTTGCAGTTCGTGCCGATCATCGGGCCGAGCATGCTGATCGCGCCGATCGCGATCTATCAGGCCGTCGCCGGCGACCTCGTCGCGGCGGCCCTGATCGGCGTCCTCGGCCTCGTCCTCGTCGGCTGGCTCCCCGACGTCGCCGTCCGGCCGCGGCTGGCGCGTCGCTCCGCCGGCCTCCCCGGCAGCCTCTACTTCGTCGGCTTCACCGGCGGGCTCTTTACCCTCGGCCCGATCGGCGTCGTCGTCGGCCCGCTGCTGGTCGCCGTCTTCGTCGAGGCCGTCGACCTGCTGGCCGACGAGGTCAACACCGACGCCACGTTCAGCGAGATCATCGAAGCCGACCTCGAGTCCGATTCCGAGGCCACCGAGACGACCTTCGAGGAGGCGAATCCGCGGACGGTTGACGATTGAGGACGGCTCGTCGCTGCCGCTGCTGGTCGCGGTCGGCCCGGAGCGAACGACACGTTAATCGGGTTGGAAAACAAACATGTCCGCATGAACCGCCAGCCCTCGCTTCCCGTCGCCCTCCTTGTCGTGGGGACCGCGACCGCCTGTGCGCTCGTCATCGCGTCCGGCTTCCTCGATCCCGAGTGGATGCTCGAGACGCTCGGGCTCGAGCTGTATCTCGGTGCGATCGTCGGGATGCTGGGCTGTGGCGTCCTCTCGTTCTGGTTCGATCTCGCCGGACCCATTCGCCGAGCGCTGTAACGCTGCCTTCGGTTCCCCGCTAATCGATATCGTCACCGTGCCGATCGCCGTCTGTCTCCCCACAATTTTTAGGCTCCCCGTCATCCGTTCGGTATGGTCACCACTCGGACGCTTCTCAACGCCGTCATCGGTGCCGTCGTCGGTGTCGTCCTCTCGTTCATCCCGTTCTCGACCGTCCTCGGCGGCCTCGTCGCCGGCTTCCTCGAGGGACCGGACGGCCGTCAGGGAGCGATCGTCGGCGCGTTGGCCGGCGCGATCGCGTTTCTCCCGATTGCGGGGATGGGACTGCTCCTGTTCGGACTCCTCGGGATCGGCCTCGCCGGCGGAGTTCCCGTCGAGGGGTTTGCGGTGGTCTCGGTCGTGATCGTCGTCGCCGGGTTCTTCGCGCTCGCCTACACGGTCGGGCCGTCCCTGCTCGGCGGCTATCTCGGGGCGTACCTCGCCCGCGAGTATCCCGACCAACACCACCGGACGCGGGCCACCATCGGCTACGAAACGGAGTCGGGTGGGGCTCCCCCCACCGAGGGCGCGCCGACGCGGGACCGCGAGTACGACCGCGACTCGAGCGAGTTCGGTGTCGATCGAACCGCGGGCGAACGTGACGCCGACCGCGAGCGGGATCGCGATCGGTTCTGATCACTCGTAGCGCAGCGCGTCGATCGGGTCCGTCCGCGCGGCCCGCCACGCGGGGTACAGTCCCGCGAGGACCCCGACGAGTATCCCCACGACGACCGCGAGCGCGACGTATTCGAGGGGGTAGACGAGCGGCAGATCGACGTATTCGGCCCCGACGTAACCGCCGACCAGTCCGAGGGCGGTCCCCAGGATCGCGCCGATCACGCCGAGGATCACCGCTTCGGTCAGGAACAGGCCGAGGACGTCGCGGTTCTGTGCGCCGACGGCTTTCATGATGCCGATCTCGCGGGTTCGCTCGGTGACGCTGACCAGCATGATGTTGGCGATGCCGATCGAGCCGACCAGCAGGGAGATGGCCGCGATGCCGACGATGAAGTTCCGCAGCAGGTCGAGTACGTCCTGGAGCTGCTGGAGCAGCTCCGTACTCGTCTGGAACCTGACCGCGAGGTCGTCGCCGAGGAACTCGCTGGCGTCGGACTGATCGCTCTCGAGGTAGTCGGTCGCGCTCTCGCGGGCGGCGTCGATGTCGGCCGCGTCGTCGGAGGGGGCTTCGACGATGATCGCGAGGAAGCGGGCCTCGCCGCTCTCGCCGGCGCTTTCGTTGTCGCCGCCGTCGTCACCGCCGCCGGTCCCCAGCCCCGAGGCCTGCTCCGTGTAGTAGGGGTCGGTCGGGACGTACACCCGCGGCGAGGACTCGAAGCCCTCGAAGGGACTCTGGCCCTCGCTGGTGTCGGTGATCCCGACGACCTCGACGGTCCGTCGCTCGCCGCCGAGGATCGTCACGGTCAGTTCGTCGCCGACGGTGACGTTCTCCTCGAACTGGTTGGCCGCCGCCGGGTTGAGGACCGCCTCGGATTCGCCCTGCCGGAACTGGCGACCCTCGGCCAACCGCTCCTCGCGGATGTACGACGGCCCCGAGGCGATCAGTCCGTTCCCCTGCGCGACCGTCTCCTCACCGTTCGAGATCGCTTGCGTCTGGATCGTCGCGTAGCCGTAGGCCGCCTCGACCGCCTCTAGGTCCTCGACCGCCTCGAGGTCGTCGCCCGTAAACACCGGCTGGGCACCCGCGAGCGGCCCGCCCTCGGTGTCGGGCTCGGCCGCCCAGCCGTAGACGTTGCGCTGATCGTCGGGGCTGATATCGCCGATGATGCCGGCCTGGAGGCTCGCACCCAGCGTGACGAAGGCGATCACCGCCGCGATCCCGATCACGATCCCTAGCGTCGTCAGCGCCGACCGGAGCTTGTGGCCCCGGATCGACCGCCACGCCAGCCGCAGGCTCTCGAGCGGGTTCACTCGGAATCACCTTCCGACCGGCCCGACGACCCCGTTCGCGAGGCCGGTTCCGCCGCCCCGCCGTCGAGTTCCTCGATCCGTTCGATCCGCCCGTCGAGCAGGTGGACGATTCGGTCGGCCCGCTCGGCGACGTGCCGTTCGTGGGTGACGACGATCATCGTCGTCCCTGCGTCGTGGAACTCGTCGAAGAGGTCCAGGATCTCCGCCTCGGTGTCGGTATCGAGGTTGCCGGACGGCTCGTCGGCCAGCACGATCGCCGGATCGTTGACCAACGCCCGGGCCAGCGCGACCCGCTGGCGTTGTCCGCCCGACAGCTCGTTGGGCAGGTGATCCCCGCGGTCGGCGAGCCCGACCCGCTCGAGCAGGTCACGCGCTCGCTCGCGCCGTTCCGTCCGGCCGATCCCCTGAAACAGCTGCGGGAGGGCGACGTTCTCGACGGCGTTGAGTCGCGGCATGAGGTTGAACGTCTGGAAGACGAACCCGACCTCGGTGCCCCGGAGGCGGGTCCGCTCGCGGTCGTCGAGCGCGTCGACGGCCCGCCCGCCGACGACGACCTCGCCCTCGGTCGGGGTGTCCAGACAGCCGACGAGGTTCATCAGCGTCGACTTGCCCGAGCCGCTGGGGCCCATGATCGCCGTATACGATCCCTGCGGTACCTCGAGCGAGACGCCGTCTAACGCGTGAACGGGCTCGCCGATCCGGTAGGTCTTGCGGACGTCCGAGAGGGAGACGGCCGTCTCCGCCGTTGCCATGAGCGTTGATCGACGGACGGCTCAAAAAAAGTTCGGCGTAACGATGTGTCCGCGACGGCGGCCGACCGCGCGGACGTCGGGTCTCGGAGTCGGCGACGATCCGGTGGCGCTACCACTCGCCGCTCGTCGCCTCGCCGCCCATCGGCTCCGTCGCCGTCTCGTCGCCTCGGAGGAGAACGTACGCGATGACGGCGAGGATACCGATCGGGAAGACGAAGAACAGCAACGCGCCGACGCCGACGGCCCACGCGAGTTCGTTGTTCTCGCGTTTCGAGGCGTCTTTGTACACCCAGTAGGCGACGCCGACCGTGATCGCGACGGCGATGACGAAGCCGATCACCATCGCGGCGAGCATCGTCGTCGAGTCGACGGGGAGCTCTTCACCGCCGGACTGGAGCGGGAAGAGGGCGAGTTGCAACATCATATCACCCGGCTCGAGCGGTGGGTCGATCGTCGGGCGGAACCACGCTGCCGATCGGAACCGGAGCGACCGGTGGGATGGAGGGTAGTTTCGAGCATGCAAGTGGTCCTGTACCGACATGTAACATAGCTCTTCCGCTCTAGTTTCGATATTGATAACTCGCCCTCCCCGTCGTGTCGACGGTGGGTCCGGCGGCAAAGAAAGTTATTTGCCACCCGAAAAAATAGTATCATTGAACAGTGTCCGCCATCGATATTTCCGACGTGACGAAACGGTACGGCACCGAGACGGCGCTCGACGGGCTCTCGCTGACCGTCGAGCGCGGCGAGATATACGGCTTTCTCGGCCCCAACGGGGCCGGCAAGTCGACGACGATCAACCTCCTGCTGGATTTCATTCGGCCGACCGCCGGCGAGGTTCGGGTGTTCGACCTCGACGCGCAGGCCAACGCCCTCGAGATCCGCCAACGGACCGGCATCCTCCCCGAGGGTGTCGAACTCTACGAGCGCCTGACCGGCCGCCAGCACGTCGAGTTCGCGATCGAGTCGAAGGGGGCCGACGACGACCCCGACGAACTCATCGAGCGGGTCGGCCTCTCGCCCGACGCGGCCGCGAAGAAGGCCGGCGGCTACTCGAAGGGGATGGCCCAGCGGCTCACATTCGCGACGGCGCTGGTCGGCGAGCCGGATCTCCTGATCTTAGACGAGCCCTCCACCGGCCTCGACCCCAACGGGGCCCGCCGGATGCGTGAGATCATCCGCGAGGAGCGCGACCGCGGCGCGACCGTCTTCTTCTCGAGTCACGTCCTCGGACAGGTCGAGGCGGTCTGTGACCGGGTCGGCATCCTCCGGGACGGCGAGTTGATCGCCGAGGACACCGTCGAGGGGCTGCGCGACTCGATGCCCGACCAGACCCGGCTCCGCGTGACCCTCGATCGGATCCCCGACGACTCCGACGCCGCCCTCGCGGCGGTCGAGGCGATCGACGGCGTCTCCTCGGTGACCCCGGAGGGACGGACCCTCGTCGTCGCCTGCGAGGACCGCGCCAAGACCGAGGTCCTCCACGTCGTCGAGGAGTACGGCGTCACTGTCGAGGACTTCGAGACCGACGAATCCTCGCTCGAGGACCTGTTCGTCGCCTACACCGCGGGCGCCGACGGCGGCCGGGAGGTGGTTCGATGAGTACGATCGCCGTCGCGAAGAAGGACTTCCGGGACGCGGTCCGGTCGCGGCTGCTGATCGGCCTGACCGCCCTCTTTGCCCTCTTTACGGTCGGCGGCGCCGCCCTGGCCTCGTGGGCCTCGGAGCTGTTTTCCGAGGGCGGCGGGGACTCGACGGTCGGGCTGATCCTCGCGTTGCAGACGCCGGCGGGCTTTCTGGTCCCCGTGATCGCGTTGATCGTCGGTTACGGCGCGATCGCGGGCGAACGCGAAAGCGGGAGCCTGAAGTTCCTGCTCGGGCTGCCCCACCGCCGTCGGGACGTCGTCCTCGGGAAGGTACTGGGCCGAACGGGCGTCGTCGCGGTGTCGATCCTGATCGGCTTCGCCGTCGGTCTGGTCGGGCTCGTTGCCTTTGTCGGCGAGGTCTCGCCCGTCGACTACCTCGCCTTCACGCTGGTGACCGTCGGCTTCGGGTTCGTCTACGTCTGTCTCGGCGTCGGCATCTCCGCGATGACCCGGTCGACGACCAAGGCGGCCGTCGGCGCGATCGGGCTGGTCGTCCTGTTCTGGTTCCTCTGGGGAACGATCACACAGGGCCTGCTCTACGCCCTCGAGGGCGAGTTCCTTCCCGAGACGTTCCCCGGTTGGTACCTCGCGCTCAACGCCATCCCGCCGGACGCCGCCTACGGCTCCGCGATCGGTGCCGTCCTCGGCGAGTCCGGGTTCACCACGGCCGGCTCCCTCGAGTCACAGGGGCTGGTCGAGAGCGTGCCGCTGGTGGCCGAGCCGTGGTTCGGCTTCGTCATCCTCGCCGTCTGGGCACTCCTGCCGCTGGCACTGGGACTCTGGCGATTCGAGCGGGCCGATCTCTGAACGGCCGCCTCCGAATTACAACGTTTTTCCCCTCGCCGCTCGCGTGAGGAGGTATGAAGACGGCAGGTGGCTCCGACGCAGCGAAGCGACGGGCCGGCGAACGCGCGGCCGAGGATGTCGCGGACGGGTTCGTCGTCGGCCTCGGCACCGGCTCGACGACCGCCCACGCGATCCGCGCGCTCGGCCGGGCCGTCGACGACGGCCTCGAGATCCGGGGAATCCCGACCTCCTTCCAGTCCCGCCAGTTGGCCCTCGAGGTCGGCATCGAACTCACGGACCTCGACGCGGTCGACGGTCTCGACCTGGCGATCGACGGGGCGGATCGGGTCGTCGACGATCCGGACGCGGCCGCCCACGGCGCGTTGATCAAGGGCGGCGGCGCGGCACACGCACGCGAGAAACTCGTGGACGCGGCGGCCGATCGGTTCGTCGTCGTCGCCGACCCCTCGAAGCTGACCGCCCGCCTCGAGCGGTCGGTGCCGGTCGCTGTCCTCCCGGACGCCCACACCGTCGTCGCGGACCGGATCCGGGAGCTGGGCGGCGAGCCGACGCTGCGAGACGCCGGCGGGAAGGACGGGCCGGTCGTGACCGACAACGGCAATCTGGTCCTCGACTGCGCGTTCGGGTCGATCGACGATCCCGACGAACTGGCGACGCGACTCTCGGAACTCCCGGGCGTCGTCGAACACGGACTGTTCGTCGGCATGGCCGACGCGACCTACGTCGGCACCGACGACGGCGTCACGGTTTGCCGGTACTGAGTGCGGTTTCGGGCCGGAACCCGACCCGATCGGTCGCGCCCTTACCGCGCCGGGAGCGGGAGCCGCCCCGACGACTCCGTGTCCCCGGATTCCCCTTCCTCAGTCGTCGACTCCTCGTTCGTACTCCGCGAGAGCAGCGTCACGGTCAGATAGAGGACGCCGAGCAGCCGCGCCGCGGGCTCGACCCACGGCCGCAACTCGAGGTCGTCGGCGTTCGCGTAGACCAGGTGCTGGCTGAGGTCGATGACCGGCCGCGGGACGAGGACGAGCGTCAGTCCGGCGAGCCCGAGCAGGCCGGAGACGAGCGCCGATCCCTGCCGGCCGCGGACGAGCAGCCAGACGACGACCAGCCCCTCGAGCCGAGCGCCGGCGAGCGCGAGCGGCCGCGGCTGGGGCTCGTCGGGGTTTCGGAGGCCGATCCGTTCACAGGCGGCGATCACCGGTTCCGGCTTTGCGATCTCGAGCAGGCCGAAGCCGATCAGCAGTCTGCGCAGCATGTCCCGCCGTATCACGGCAGCGGACAAAAAACTCGAGCCGGCAACGGACCGTTCGTCTCTCGGCCGGCGACAGCCGTCGCTATCGACCGTAGCGTCCGAAAAAATTGAGGTGGCGTCCCTTACAGGTCGCGGGGCTGGACCGTCTTCCGGTCGTTGGCTTCCGCGCGTCGGGCGGCGTCCTCGAGGAGTTCGTCGACTTCCTCGTCGAGTGCGTCGTAGAAGTCGGAGGCAACGTTTTTGTCATCGAGCGCTTCCTTTACGGCGGCTTTGACGATAAGATCTGCCATACGGTGTATCGGTTTCGCATAACTCCATATAAGAATTTTGGTTAGCAGCGGAAATACGGGGGTTGCAGCGGTTGATTCGCCCGTTTCGACCACCGTTTCCACCGGAAAGTATATGGCATATGAGTGGCGGGGCCGTCGAGCGGGGGTCACGAATCGGCTGATCCGCCTCGCGCGCGGTCCTCCGGGGCTCGCACGTGCGTTATGCGATCACAAGATCGGCGACCGAGGCCGCGCCGTGACTCGGTCCGGATCGAGCCCCAGCCAACGCATTCGAGTACGTCGGCCCCGGAACGGCGGTATGCGCGAACTCCTCGAGGCCGACGTGTTGATCGTCATCGCGGGCCGGGAGGGCGCGTTGCCAACTGTCGTCGCCGGCCTCGTCGATACGCCGGTCATCGGCGTTCCCGTTGCGATCGCCGCCGGTCGCGACTGAGGACTACTCTGTTCGGCAAAAATAGTTCACACAACCCAAAAGCCAAACAGTGTTTGGAGAAGGCTATTTAACCGTACACCCGGTATATCCGGGTACCGGCTCCGGCCGGTGTGACCAATGCCCAAGTGTGACCACTGCGGCGCGCACGTTTCCGAACGGTTCGCACGCGTCTTCGCCGACGAACGCGGCGAGATCCACGCGTGTGTCAGTTGTTCGGCCAACGCCGGCATCGCTGAAGCCGCGAAAGAGCGCGCTCGCGGCACCTGACCATCGCGATCGATCACGACTACCACGCGCCCCCACGGACGAGACGCTTTTTAGGCCCCTCGCCGTTCCCACGAGCGATGGCCGACCACGTCGTCTACGTCCTCGAGTGTGCCGACGGCTCCCTCTATACCGGCTACACGACCGACCTCGAGCGACGCGTCGCCGAACACGACGCGGGCGAGGGCGCGAAGTACACCCGCGGACGGACGCCGGTCGAACTCCGCTACCACGAGCGGTTCGACTCGAAATCGGCGGCGATGTCCCGCGAGTACGAGATCAAACAGCTCTCCCGCGCCGCGAAGGAGCGACTCGTGGGGCTCGAGTGACTCCGATCACGACGAGTGCCCCGCCGGCCGTTTCTTTCTGCTACACGCCGAAAAATAGATGTCCATCGGGAATGACAGTTCTCTCGAGATGCAAATCGACGTCGTCGACGAACTCAGACAACCGGAGTACACCGGCGACAACCGGTGTGAGCCCTGTACAGTCCTGAACCTGGTTATCGCGGCGATACTCGGTTCGATCGTCGCCCGCAAATCCCGTCTCGGCGGACTGGTCGCCGTCGGCGTGTCGATCGCACTGATCTATTTCCGGGGGTATCTCGTTCCCGGCACGCCGACGCTGACCAAGCGGTATCTCCCGCCCGCGGTACTGCGCTGGTTCGGCAAGGACCCCGAACCCGCAGTCGCGAGCGGCCTCGGCAGCGGCGACGGCCCGACGACCGAAACCGACCGCGATTCGACGGCGGGCGACGTGGCTACCTTCGACGAGGCCGACGCCGTCGCGCCCGACGACGCGACGCCGGCCGCGGACGGTGACGGGGCCGCCGCTGGCGGGGCCGACGACGATGCCGTCGCCGACCTCGAGACGTTCTTCCTCGCGAACGATGTCCTCGAGCCCTGCGAGGACCGCGACGACCTCTGTCTCACCGACGAGTTCGAAGCCGTCTGGTTCGGCGAGATCGACCCGCTCGCGGAGTCGGGGGTCGACGTCGAGGCGGCCGTCGACGCCTTCGGGTTCGACGCCGACCCCGAGCGGTTCGAACTCAGCGAACACGGGGAGGCATACCGACTGCTCTCGGAGACGGGTGCGGCCGGCCGCTGGCCCTCCCACGCCGCCTTGCTCGCCGACGTCGCCGCCAGCCGCGCGCTCGCGTCGTGGACCGACGACTGGGGCGCCTACCCGCCCGAGACGAAAGGCGAGGTCCTCAACGGGCTGCGGATGTTCCTCGAGACCTGTCCCTCCGGCGGCGACGTCCGGATGGGCGAGGAGGTCGTCGAGTCCTGCTGTAGCTCCCACGAAGTGATCGCGGTCACCTGCGAGGATACCGGCGAGCGACTCTTCGAGCAGCGACTCGCCGACGTCGACGCCTGATCGCTTCCGAACGGCCCCGTCGTCCCGTCGCTTTTTTCGCGCCGGCCCTCGACCACCGGTGCATGGAGTCGATCAGCTTCGGTACCGACGGTTGGCGGGCGACGCTCGAGGAGTTCACGTCGCCCCGCGTCCGGATGGTAGGGCAAGCGGTCGCGACGTATCTCATCGACGAGGGTCTCGAGGGCCCGGTCGCGGTGGGGTACGACGCCCGCGAGGGTTCGCGGGGATTCGCCGAGGAACTGGCGCGGGTGTTGTGTGCCAACGGGTTCGATGTCCTGCTCTCAGACCGGGACCGACCGACGCCGCTTATCGCCTTCGCCATCGTCGACCGCGATCTGGCTGGCGGGCTCGTGATCACCGCCTCGCACAACCCGCCGGAGTACAACGGCGTCAAGTTCATCCCCGGCGACGGCGCGCCGGCCCTGCCCGCGGTCACCGACGCTATCGCCGACCGACTCGCCGAGCCCGACCCGCTCCCCGAGGCCGACCACGGGGCCGTCACCGAGGTCGATTTCGCCGGGCCACACGCCGACGCCGCCCTCGAGCTGGTCGAATCGATGGCCGACGACGCCGACCTCGCCGACCGCACCGTCGCCTACGACGCCATACACGGCAGCGGTCGCGGGACCACCGACGCCCTGCTCGAGCGGGCCGGCGCCTCGCTCGAGTGTCTGCGCTGCGAACCCGATCCCGCGTTCGGCGGCGGCGCACCCGAGCCGGCTGCCGAGAACCTCGAGACGCTGATCGACCTCGTCACCGATCCCGACACCGCCCCCGAACTGGGGATCGCCAACGACGGCGACGCCGACCGCATCGCCGTCGTCACGCCCGAGCGGGGCTCCCTCGACGAGAACCTCTTTTTCGCCGCGCTCTACGACTACCTGCTCGAGACGGATTCGGGGCCGGCGGTCCGGACCGTCTCCACGACCTACCTGATCGACCGGGTCGCCCAGTCCCACGGCGAGACGGTCCACGAGGTCCCGGTCGGGTTCAAGTGGGTCGCGCAGGCGATCGGCGAACACGATGCCCTCGTCGGCGGCGAGGAGTCGGGCGGGTTCACCGTCCGGGGCCACGTCCGCGAGAAAGACGGCGTCCTCATGGCGCTGCTCGCAGCCGTGATGCACGCCGCGGAGCCGATCGACGACCGTGTGGATCGCCTGCTCGCAGAACACGGCACCGTCGTCCAGGACAAAAGCAGCGTCGACTGCCCCGACGACGAGAAGGCGCGGGTGCTCTCCGATCTCGAGGCCGAGATCCCCGAAACCGTCGCGGGGACCGCCGTCGAGGACATCAACACCGCCGACGGGTTCAAGCTGCTGCTGGCCGATGGGTCGTGGCTGCTGGTGCGTCCCAGCGGGACCGAGCCCGTCCTGCGGGTCTACGCCGAGGCCGAAGACGAGGATCGGGTAGGGGCGTTGCTCGAGGCGGGTCGGGAACTGGTCGAACCGCTGGTGTGAGTACCCGCATCTGTTGAACGGCTTGCGTAGGCAGCAGTTTCGGGGGGCAGAGCGTTCTGCCATCGTGGCAACAGGCAGCGGCCACGCCCTCCCCAGCCGATTCGCTCGTTCCTTTCAGTCACTCGCTCATCCCTCGCGCAGTGTTATCGACCGCCCTCGCTAGCGCTCGTCCGGTCGACAGTACGCGCCATCGCAGACGAACGATCGGCTTGCAGTGATACGTGTCTATTCGGGGCGTCAATCGAGCAGTGCTGGATGAGATGGGCCGCCTTTCTCGATCAGTCGACTCGCTCGGCCGGCACGCCGACGACGGTCGCCCCGTCCGGAACGTCGTCCGTGACGACCGACCCGGCGCCGACGGCCGCGTCCTCACCGATCGTGATGTCGCCCAGCAGCGTCGCGTTCGCGCCCAGTTGCGCGCCGTCCTCGACCGTCGGGTGGCGCTTGACTGGGTCGTTCGTGTCGCCGCCGAGCGTGACCCCGTGATACATGTGGACGTCGTCGCCGATTTCGGCCGTCTCGCCGACGACGACGCCCATCCCGTGGTCGATCGTCACCCGGCGGCCGAGCTCGGCGGCCGGATGGATCTCGACGCCGGTCAGCCAACGCACCAGATGGGAGAGCAGCCGGGCGACCAGCCGAAACCCGCCGCCGCGGTTCCAGCAGCGGTGGGCGAGCCGGTGGCCCCAGACCGCGTGCAGCCCCGAATAACACAGCAGGACCTCGAGTCGCCCCTTCGCGGCGGGGTCGCGCTCGGCCATTGCCCGGACGTCCTCACGCACGCGCTCGAACATCAGTTTCGGTCGCGGCGGCGGTCTCGAGGCGACGCTGGCGGTGCGGGGACGGCGAGCGACAACACCGGCCCGCGGCGCGACGGGGACGGTTCCGAGCGGGACGCGCGGCGTGGCCGGTGAGTACCATGTTCGGCAGTAGCGGCGGGACGAGTGTAAAAGGGTTCGTTTCGGGCGTCGCTCGAGCCCTACTTCCCGCGGACCAGCCGCGACCCAATGCGGCTCGGCAGCCCAGCTTCCTCGACGGCCGCCTGGACGGCGTCGATATCGTACTCGACGCGGTGGGTCTCGACGGTCAGCGCGTCGAGATCGACCACCGCGTAGCCGGCCCGGGGGTCGCCGTCGCGGGGCTGGCCGACGCTGCCCGGGTTGACGACGATCCCCTCCCCGAACCGCTCGACGCCCTGAACGTGGGTGTGGCCCAGCACCAGCACGTCCTCGTCGCCGAGCATTCGAGCCGTGAACTCCTCGGGATAGGTGTAGCGCGTGTAGCGATCGGGGTCGTCCGGGTGGCCGTGGACCAGCTTGACCCGGCCGTCGCACGCGAGTCGCTCCGCCGGGAGGTCGGCCAGCCACTCGAGCTGGTCGTCCGACAGTTCCCCGTTCGCGTGGTCGACGCCGGCCTTGGCCATGCCGTTGAACCGGAACGGGGTGTCCCCGGCGACGGCGGCGTCGTGGTTGCCCATCACCGTCGGCACGTCCCGCGATCGCAACTCGTCGACGCAGTCGCCGGGCCAGGGGTTGTAGCCGACGACGTCGCCCGCACAGAGAATTTCGTCGACCGCCGGCATGTCCGCAAGGACGGTCTCGAGCGCAACCTTGTTGCTGTGGACGTCAGAGATGAGTCCGACCTTCATGCGCGAGTGCTAGCGCCGCGAGGGATTTGTAGGTTGGCCGACCGTCCGTCGCCCGCCGCGCATCCTCGAGCGGGGACCGCCGCTCGGGATCGGCCGACGGACGCGATCGCTGCGGAGACGCCTACTGCTTCAGTCCGCCTCGGCCCGGAGGAGGAGTTTCCCGACGACGCTCCCCCAGACCAGCGCGAGGACGCCGAGTTCGACCGCGACGGGCACTCCGTTCGGAACGATGGCCGCACCCAGGACGAGCCCGCCCCCGACGACGGCGACGGTTACGAGGAGTCTCCGCCGCCATGCGACGGGGCGGGCCGCCCGCTGGTCGTCGAGGACGCTGGCCCCACCGCCCAATGCGAGTCCGCCCCCGACGGCTATCGCCAGCACCGTCGCGCTCGGAAGCGGCGGGATCGTCCCTTCCCACCACTCGACGTAGACGACGATCGCCACGAAGAGCGCGAAGAGGGACTCGAAGACGAGTCCCGCAGACTCGAACCGTCGCCCATCTCGGTCGGTCGCCATAAATATCGAGACTCTATGGGCGGACAAAAAGACTCCGGCGAGCTTCCCGCCCGCCGATCGCGCACGTCAGCCAGCGGCGTTAGTCGCCGTTCTCGATCGCCGTCTCGAACCCGTCGTCGGTCCGGGCGACGCCGGCCGCACAGACCGCGTGTTCGAACTCGAGGTCGTAGGCCGCGCTCGCGGCCGCGGCCGCACCGTCGGCCTCGAAGTCGAACGCCTCGGGCGCGTTCTTCTCGTAGGTCGCGACCAGCGTCGGCTCGTCGACGGTCTCGACCAGCAGGGCGTCCTTGCGAACGGTCCCGATCAGCGCCTCGCCGTCGCCGCCGATCGTCGCCGCGATCCGGGGCGTGTCGTAGTCGTCTTTCTCGTAATCCAGTGCCAACAGACTCTCCGCGAGGGCGTCGCGTGCGGGATAGCCCCGCTCGAGTTTCTCCGCGATCGGATCGACATGCGAGCCGTTGCCGAAGGCGGCCGTCTCCCCGGTCGGGGTCTCGACGACCCGCAGGCAGTTGTACGAGACGTAGGGGTTGTCCGTCTCCGGGGCGTCCGCGGTGGGACCGACGGTCAGGGCCTCGTCTCGAGCGGTGAGCTTGCGGTTCGGGAACGATCGCGAGGAGACGCGGTACGCGCCGACCTCGGGACCGACGACGACGAATCGTCCGACGTACATACTCGAGCGTGCGCGCGACTGGGGAAAAGGAATGTCGGTTCGCGTTCGGTTCCCGACCGGAGCGTAGCCGTGGGTTTATACGGAATGCCGCGGCCAACGGGGGCATGACGACTGAGGCGGAGTGCCTCGAGGCGCTTCGGGAGGCAGCCGAACGACTGGGCGAGTCGCCGACGAAGGCACAGTACGAGGAGCTAGGGTTGGCGCCGGCATCCGCGACGATTATGGAAACGCTAGGTGGTTGGAACGCGGCGAAAGAGCAGGCAGGCTTGGAAACGTTTGACCCATCTGTGACGGGCGGACAGCCCGTTCAGCCGAAACCAGAGTGGGTCGATATTCCAGATGACGCTGACTGGGAGGAACTCACTGGCCAACAACGCTGGTATTACAAGAACCGTGAGGAACGGATCGAACGGAAGGATCGCCGTCGAGCGGCGATCCGGAGATGGCTCTTCGCGTACAAGAACCGCTACTGCGAGTGTGCCCACTGTGGGGAGGAACGCCCACCCTGCTTGGATTTCCACCACCCTGACGAGAAAAACCACAGCATCGCTACGATGGTCGTCAACGGACATTCGAAGGCGAGTATCCGCGCAGAGATCGAGCGTTGTATCGTTCTCTGTGCGAATTGCCATCGTCTCGAACACGCGGATCCGCCGGACTGCGGTTCAGTTGAACTCCAACCCGACAGTCATAAATAGGGTCGAATCCAACCATCTGTCGCAGCGCAGTCCCCTGGGGTAGCGGCCAATCCTGAAGCCTTCTGGGGGCTTCGACACAGGTTCGAATCCTGTGGGGACTACTTCTCCGCCGTTTCGACTCGAGCGATCCTTGACCCTCGACTGTCGATCTCCAGTTGAAACGAAGGGGTCGCAGTGATCTGGGAGTCACCAGAAACCATATCTCCCTCTCGTCGCTAGACGACTCTATGAACCGACGGCAATTCCTCGCTCTCGGAGGGGCGGCATCGCTCGGGGCGGTCGCCGGCTGTCTCGGCGGTGGAAGCGATGCGGAGGCGGCCAACGAATTCGACTACGAACTGAACTCGACGCCCAGCGGCGTCGATGTGCCGCTCGTCCCGGTCGAAGACGCCTACGAGTGGTTCAAAAACGATGAGGCGCGGTTCGCCGACGCGCGCGGTCGCGCCCAGTACGACGAAGTTCGGATCAAAGACGCCGTTTTCTCGCCGGCGGAAGACGCGGGCAGCATCGACGACGATCCGGTCGAAGAGTGGTCGACGGACACGCGAATCGTCACCTACTGCCGGTGTCCACACCACCTGTCGTCCCAGCGCGCCGCCTCGTTGATCGACGCGGGATACGAACGCACGTACGCGATCGACGAAGGACTCGGGGGTGGCGGAAACGACGGTTGGATCGACCGCGGCTACCCCATCGAAGGCTCGGCTGTCGACGCCGAATGGGTAGAGTACGAGATCGACGGAACGACCGACTCCGAGTACGCAGGTGAGACGGTCGCCCTCAATCAAATCGATGCGAACCGCAGCGAGATAGCGCCGATCCAGGACGACGGCTCGTACACGATTCCGCTGTACTTCGCGGGGTCGACGGACTCGCAGTTCCGCGTCGAGGCCCCCAACTACACCGTCGAGGGGACCCTCGAGGAACTGACGAACGGCACCGTTACGGGATAAGTTACGATTCGGGTCGTTCGTACGCGCCCATCCGCTCGAGTTCGCCTCGCTCTCGCACCACTGCGGGCGTCCGGCAGATCCCCGGGGCCCCGGTCACTTGCGGCACCGTACAGTTGTTGCAACTCTCACAGAGGGCGCGTGTCCGTCCGCTTGCCGTGTCGTCAGTGCCGCCCTCGAGTAGCCGCGCGCCCAGCCGCGGCTCGGCGTAGAACGGCCGGGCCATGCCGACCATGTCACAGGCCGGGTCGGCGTCGGTTCCGTGATCCCCGCTCGAGTCGCCCAGCAATCGATCCATCCGTCGCCGCTTGCGGATGCCGCCCTCCGCCAGCACCGGGATCGACACTCGCTCGCGGACGCGCCGGCAGAACGCCTCGTTCCACGCGGGTTCGAAGTCGTACTGCAACGATTGGATCCGGTTGGCGAGTGCGACCAGTCGCCGTCGCGTCGGGCCGCCGAACGCGGCGTCGTACTCCTCCTGTAGTCCCTCGTTCGACCACGCCCGGTCGGGGTACTCCCCGCGGACGATGCTCATGTCCCAGACGACCGACGTCTGGACGGGCACGACCGCGTCGTAGCCGATCCGCTCGAGCCGGCGGGCGATCTCGACGCCGTCCCGAAGCGAGAGCTTCCGGCGGACGACCGGCGCGGGCGGGGCGGGCGTTTCGGCTGGCACCTTCGTGAGCAGGGGGACGTCGCCGGCCCGCTCGCGGATCTCGTCGTGGACGACGGCGAGGAACTCGAGTCGCGCTTCGGGCGAGCCGCCGAACTCGTCGTCGCGCCGGTTGTAAAAGGGCGAGCAGAACTGCTGGACGATCCCCATGTTCGCGCCGGCGAGGTGGATCCCGTCGTAGCCGGCCTCGACGGCCCGCGCCGCCGCCCGGCCGAAGTCGGCCGCGAGGTCGTACACCTCCGCGGTCGTCAGCACGTGGGGGTCGTACGCGAGGACCCCGAGCCGATCGAGGGCGCGCAACTGCCACGGCGGCTCCGAGACGGCGAGTTGCTCGAGGCCGGGATTGTCGTCGCGGTACGCGGCGTGCCAGGTCTCCATGCTCCGGAGGCCGCCGTGTTCGAGCTGGAGGACGATCCGGCTCCCGTGGTCGTGGATCCGATCGGTCAGCCGCCAGAGGCGGGCGACGAAGTCGGGGTCGTCGACGCGGGTCATCCCCGGCGCGGCACAGCCGCCCTCGCCGCGGACGATCGTCGCGCCCTGACAAATGAGCCCGATCCCCGATTCGGCCGCGGGCTCGAGGTCGTCGATCAGGGTATCGACCGCGTCGGGGCCGTTGCCGGCACACTCGAGCAGCGGCGCGCGGTAGAGCCGGTTTGGGATCGTGAGGCCGCCGATCTCGACGGGGTCCTCGAGGGTGGCCATGGCGGATATCTCTCGTGTCGACACAAGAGCGTAGTGTCGATTCGGACCCGTCGACGTCCGGGCTACTTCTCGACCTCGAGCAGCGCGACCCGCTCGCGAACCAGCGCCGCCAGTCCCGCGTCGGTCGCCGCCCGCTCGGCGTCGGGAATCCCGAAGAAGTCACACAGCGTTTCGTCGTCCCGCGACGCGAGCGTCGCGGTCCGCGAGCGGACCGCGCTCAGGACTTCGATCGCCTCGAGCGCGGCTCGTTCGTCCCCGTCGCCGTCGACGAGTACGACGGCCGGGGTCTCGCCCTCGTCGACGCCCATCGCGAGGGCGCGATCGATCTGTCGGCGGCCGGCGGCGTACAGCAGGATCTCGACGGCGCGGTCCCGGGCGACGTTCTCGCCGCGTTCGATGGCTCGATCGGCCAGTTCGACGGCCCGCTCGAGGTGTCGCTGATCGGCCACGTACCGCGCGTCGAAGGCCTGTATCGTCACGTCGTGGCGGTCGCCGATCTCGCCGAGCGCGGCGACGAACGCGTCGAGGTCATCGACCGCGAGGGTACACTCGAGTAGCTCCATCAGAAATCACCCAGACTCGCTTGGCCGTCGTCGGAGTCGCTTCCCGTCGCCGACGCCGCGTCGTCGCCGCTCGAGTCGGCGGTGTCGGTCCCGTCCGCGTCGATGCCGACCGGTTCGACGCCGTCCATCGAGGGGTCCTCGCGGCCGGCGTTCTCGAGGACGGTCTCGGCCGTCTTCTCCCCCTTGAGGACGCGCAGGACGACGCCCTTGTCCGCGGTCCGGAGGTCGGCGGGCTCTTCGATCCCCGCGTCGTAGAGCCGGCGGGCGCGCTTGCGGCCCACGCCGCCGACCGAGACGAGTTCGAGCAGTTCCTCGCTCACGCCGTGTTCGACGCGGGCGCGGGCCTCCCGGACCGCCACGGTCCACTCGCTGTCGATCTCCGCGGCCAGCGACTCGGCCGCGCCAAGCAGCCACTCGGCGGTGTCGACCTTCCCGCGGAGGTCGCCGGGGCCGACCTGGTACCGGTCCGTGATCCGCTCTTCGTCGGTTTCCTCGGCCCAGTCCTCGAGCAGTTTGCCGGTCTTGAGCGCGGCCAGCCAGTCCTCGAAGCGCTCCTCCTCGAACTCGCTGGGGGCGCTCCCGAGCAGTTCGGTCTCGCGCTCGTAGAACAGTTCGCCGTACTGCTCGTCGTCGCCCGAGCGCAGGTAGAGTTCGTACATGTCCGGCGTCCGCGAGAGCAGCTGGTAGAGCCCCAGCGCGGTCGGGCGCTCGTCGGCGTCCTCGAGCCCGTGGACGATCTCGGCGGCGCTCATCGGATCCAGATAGAGCCGCGAGACGGTGTGACCGAGGCTGGTCGCCTCGAGTTCCTCGTCGCGGCCGCCGTTCTCGAGGGCGGCCGCGGTGGTGAACGCGCCGTCGGCGGCGTCCTCGCTGCCGTCATCGTCGCCCCGGCGTCGCGTGATGAAGTCGTTCGACTCGAGGTACTCCAAGACGGTGTCGGTCACCGTCTCGAGCCGTCCGGGCTCGTCGGACTGGCTGGCATAGAGGGTGGCCTCGAGGAACTCGAGCAGCCCCTCGCGCGTGCGGGCGAAGCCCGAAGCGACGGTCGCCAGCACGTGGGTCCGCAGCGCGGGCTCGGCCGCCAATTTCGACCGGACGGGCTCGGGATCGGCCCAGATATAGCGGTCGAACAGCTCCTCGCTCTCGTCGTGGCTCTTGGCGAGTAACACGGCCTCGCCGTAGGGGTCGAGCCCCGGGCGACCCGCCCGGCCCATCATCTGGTGGACCTCGAGAACGTCTAACGGGGCCATTCCGCCCGCGCTGGGATCGAATCGCCGCCAGTCGCGGACGATCACGCGGCGGGCGGGCGTGTTGACCCCCGCGGCGAGCGTCGGCGTCGCCGAGATTACCTTCAGAAGGCGGTCGCGGAAGGCGTCCTCGACGATCGAGCGCTGGGTACTCGAGAGGCCGGCGTGGTGGAACGCCGACCCCCGCTCGACGCAGTCGGCCAAGTCCGCGCTCGTCTCGGTGTCGCTGTCGTCGCGGATCTCGTCGGCCAGATCGGCGAGTTCGGCCCGCTCGTCGCCGGTCAGTTCCGGTTTCACGACTCCGCCCAGCCGGCCAGCGGCGGCCTCGGCGTTCCGGCGGGAGCTGACGAACACCAGCGAGGAACCGCCCTCCTGGACGATATCGCGGACGAGCGCGGCCTCCTGCTTCTCCGAGCCCTGGACCGGCACCTCTCGGGTCGAGCCGTCGTCGAAGTTCAGGGCGTTGCCGTAGTGAACCCCCATCCGCAGGTCGATCGGCCGCCAGTCGGTGTCGATCAGGGCGGCGTCGAGCCAGTCGGCGATCTCGTCGGCGTTGCCGACCGTCGCCGACAACGCGACCTGTTGCATCCCCGGGTTGAGCTTTCGGAGTTTGGCGAGGGTGACCTCGAGGGTCGGCCCCCGATTCCGGTCGTCGATGAGGTGAACTTCGTCCGAGACGACGCAGGTCAGTTCCGAAAGCCAGTCCGCGCCGTTGCGAACGAGCGAGTCGACTTTCTCGCTGGTGGCGACGACGATGTCCTTCGTGGCGAGCCAGTCGCTGGTACTCTCGTAGTTGCCCGTCGTGACCCCGACCGTGACGCCGAACTCCTCGTAGGCCTCGAATTCTTCTTTCTTCTCGCTGGCGAGCGCCCGCAGGGGAACGATGTAGAGCGCTTTCCCGCCGCGTTCGATCGCCGACAGCATCGAGAGCGCGGCGATCATCGTCTTCCCGCTGGCGGTCGGGACGGCGGCCACGAGGTTCTCGCCCTCGGTCGCGCCGGCCTCGACGGCCTCGGCTTGGGGCGGGTAGAGTTCCTCGATGCCCTCGCGCCGGAAGTGGTCGACGGCACCGGCCGGGAGCCCCGACAGCTCCTCGATATTCATTACCCGCTTTTGGCCCCTTTCGCGGTTTAAACTATCGTCTTGAGGACTCCGTGGATCCGGAGCCGTTTCACCGTCGGTTCCGGCGGTCGGTCAGTACGACCACACAAATGACCGCCGTCGTAACGTGCATCAGACCGAGGATCGAGCCGGCGACGAGACTGCCACCGGGCTGATCGGGGATGACGACGAAATCGGGAACCACGGAGAGAACGAGGACGATCGTTGCGACGATCGTGAACACCCGGTCCCGGTTGGTAACGGTTCGCGCGAGCATCCCGTACGTGACGGTTGCACCGACGACCCCGATGGTCGTAAAGAACGATACCGGCTCGTAATTCAGCGCCTCCAGTTCGGGGGCGATGCCGCCGGCGTTCGCCACGAACACGATGAGCCAGTTGATGACCAACGATGCGACGAGCGCAATCACTCCCGACCGTACGAGGTCGCTTCGGGTGAGCGGTCGGGCCGATTCCGACACTTCCGCTTCGGAGTCCATGATCCGGATTCTACCCCCGCTGGTGAAAATCATTTGCCACGATTTCGATTTATATTCGAATCGGTGACTGATGGTCCGGCCGAGACGGTTCGCTGTCACTGCGTCCCGGCGCGCCCGCGTGGCGGGTCGCGGGCGTGTCGGACACGACTGACACCAGGCCACACGAGAGACGCTGATTCGCGCCTCGAGCGACCCCGAACGGTCGTCGCTATCTCGCCCCTCGAACAGCGGTCGGTGTCGGTCGAATCGGGGTGACCGAGACGCTCGACGGTACGAGAACGGGCCGACGGCGATAGACCGATGGGGTCGGCTCCCGAACGATGTCGTATGGCCGATCCCGCTCACGTCCTCGTCCCCACGCTCGGCCGCCCCCGCGAGGACGAGGCGCTCGCGTATGCCTGCGAGACGTTCCCCGACGCCGAGATCACCCTCCTCGCCGTCGTCACACCACTGGACGCCCCCCTCAGCGAAGGCGGAGTCCTCGAGCGCGACGACGAGCGGACTGCGGCTGCCCGGGAGAGTGCGACCGAACTG
This sequence comes from Natrinema mahii, assembly GCA_000690595.2. GTDB lineage: Archaea > Halobacteriota > Halobacteria > Halobacteriales > Natrialbaceae > Natrinema > Natrinema mahii. The sequence continues at coordinate 243,654 of JHUT02000004.1, forward strand.
CTCGCGTCGGTCGACGATCCCACGGCGACCGAGCGGGTCCGGATCGAGACGGCCGAGGGCCGACCCGGAACCGTCGTCCCGCGCTACGCGTCCGACGAGGGTGTCGACCACGTCGTGCTGTGCGGCTCCGGGAGCGGCTCGGTGGGCTTCTTTAGACGGTTTCTGGGCCGGGGCATCGCCGCCACGGTCGTCGAACGCACCGCCGAGCCGGTGACGGTGCTGGAGTAGCCGCTCTGGATCGCTCTCGAGCAACCGCGGACACTCACGACCCGCCGATAACCGTCGCGAAAAGCCGATACAGCCCGTAGCTGACGACGACGGAACTCGAGAGCGTCACCAGCCAGAAGGTGATCGTGACGGCGATCTTCCGCCGGGAGACGCCGGCCGAGCCGCCGGCCAGCCCGCCGCCGATGACCCCCGAGAGGACGATGTTGTTCAGCGAGATGGGAATGCCCAGCGCGATGGCCAACTGGGCGATGATAAAGCCCGGCACCAGCGCGGCGATCGACCGCCGCACGCCCAGCTGTGCGTACTCCCTGGAGGTCGCCTGCAACAGCCGCGGCGCGCCCATCCACGCGCCGGCGAGGATGCCCGTCGCGCCGATCGCCAGCAGGAGGATCCCTGGCAGCCCGAGTTCGGTCCGGAAGAGGTTCTCGAGCGGGCCGGTCGCGAGCCCGACCTGCGAGCCGCCCGAGGAGAAGGCGACGATGCCGCCGAGCACGAGCAGGAACGAGCGGATGCCGCTTTCGACGGAGACGCGGACGCGTTCGCGAACCAGGTAGAACGCGATGACGCCTGCCCCGACCGTCACGAGGGCGGTGCCGAGGTCGACGCCGGCGGCGAGGCTCGGGCCGCCACCGATCAGTCGGGAGACGAAGCCGGCCAGCGTCCCCTGGTCGGCGGTCGGATCGGGGATAACCCCGAGCCGGACGTTGGCGAGGATCGCGCCGACGACGCCGGCCAGCAGCGGGACGCCGACGGTTTCGGGAACGTCGTCCCGTCGCAGGATCGTCGCCGTCGCGTAGGCCAGCCCGCCGGACATGACCGGCACCAGCGCCCAGAAGATCCCGAGCCGGCGGTAGGTCGCTATCGCGGGATCGCCGCCGAGCGAGAGGCCGACGCCGACCATCGCGCCCGTGGTCGCGAACGCCGCGGGGATCGGGTACCGCGTGTAGATCCCGATCGCCATGAATCCCGCCGCGGTCAACAGTCCCGCGGTGGCTGCAAGCGGCGTGATCGTGACGCCGTCGATCAGGTCCGCGCCGACGGTCTCGGAGATGCTGCCGCCCTGCATGAGCGCCCCCGCGGCCGCGAGCAGGCCGATGACGAACGCCGCCTGCATCGTCGAGATGGCGTTCGCGCCGATCGCCGGGGCAAAGGGCGGCGAGTTGCTGTTGGCCCCCAGCACCCACGCCATGAACAGACAGGTGACGACGGCCGCGGCGACGAGAACCGCGAAGGAGAATGCAACCATTCAGTCTTTCGTACCTTCCCGTTCTACGACGGGGTGGAAAAGCGTTGCTCGGCAGTCGAACGAGCTGCCCGGGGCTCGCGGGGCTCGTCGTTATGTCGTCGATCCCGCTGCGGTCCCCACCTTTCGCAACTCGAGGCGGTAATGACCGCTCTCGTCAGTCCGAGAGACGCGGGCCGCCGTCCACGGCGTCCCGACCGTCGCCTCGCGAAGCCGTCCGGGCGAACACAGCAGGAACTGCAGGGTTCGGCCGACCTCGCGGCGCTCGTCACCGTTTGCCTCGCGAACGAACTCGAGGTGGAAACACCGGTGGGCGATCCCTTCGCGGGGATCCGACCGGTAGCCGAGGACGTCGTCGTCCAGCCGCGTCGGGTCGTAGTTGTCGACGACGGCCACGCCCGCGTCGTCGGTGACGCGCGCGAACTCACAAAGCAGGTCGCGAATCCCGGCCACCGAGCGGGCCAGGCCGACCTGCGTCCCGACGGCGTGGACCGATCCCACCGCGTCGGTCGCCACTGGCAGGTCGAACATGTCGCCAGCGAGAACCCCCTCGAAACCCCGTTCACGAGCCGTTCGCGCGGCGCTCGGACTCACGTCGACGCCGACGGCCTCGACGCCGCGCTCGGCCCACCACAGGAGGTGTTTGCCCGCGCCACAGCCCACGTCGATGACCGGTTCGCGCTCGGCGAGTCGCTCGAGGCCGTCGATCGTCGCCGGCGCCCACGACTCGGGGCTCGAGAAGTAGAACTGGGCGACGTTGCCGTCCCGTACGTCCGCACCGTCGCGGTAGACGAGTCGTCCCGGTTCGTCGCGATGGTGTGCGAGCATCGCCCGTCCGAGCGGGTCGGCCGCGGCCGCCGATTCTGACGGCCCGGGTCGGTCCGCAGTCATGCTCGGAGCGACGACCCGCCGAGTAATAAAAACAACATGACATGTGGTCTCTGGTAGCGAGAACCATGATCGGGGACCGCTACCGATTTACGCCGATCGGCCCAACCCCCTCGCATGAAGGTCGAATTCGACGAGGACGTCTGTATCGGGATGTTCCAGTGTGTCGCCGAATGGGACGCCTTCGAGGAGGACAAATCGAAGGGGAAGGCGATCCTCGCGGACAGCGAGGAACGCGAGGAGGGCGTCTTCGTCCGCGAGGTCCCCGACGACGCGGAACTGGACGCGAAGTTCGCCGCCCGCTCCTGTCCGGTCGACGCGATCACGATTTACGACGACGACGGCGAGCAGCTGATCCCGTAGGGACGACTCGAGGCGCGTTCGTGTCGGAGACAGTGGCGTCAGCGGCGACGAAGAGAACGAGTCGGCGGGGCTATCCGACGGTCCGTTCAGTCCGTGACGACCCACCGCTGACGGCGGGCGTGGAATCGGAAAAGCGGGCCGCAATCGAGGGCGTTAGCTGATCTTGTCGTACTGGTCCGAGAGCTTCTCAGCGGCCTCGCCGAGCTGGTTGCGCTCGTACTCGGTGAGGTCCCACTCGACGATCTCTTCGACGCCGTCGGCCCCGAGCTTACAGGGGACGCCGAAGGCGGCGTCCTCGTGGCCGTACTCGCCCTCGAGCGTGACACTCGCGGGCAGCACTTCGCCCGTATCCCGGAGGATGGCCTCGACCATGTGGCCGACGCCGGTGGCCGGCCCCCACTCGGTCGCGCCCTTCTTCTCGATGACGTTCATCGCCGAGGTCTGGAGTTCCTCTAAGAGTTCCTCCTTCTCGTCCTCGTCGAACGCGATGTCTCGCCCGTCGACCCGCACTTTGGAGAAGACGGGGACCTGGGCGTCGCCGTGTTCGCCGAGGATCGTCGCGTCGACGTTCTGGACGGGGACGTCGAATCGCTCGGAGATCACGTAGCGAAAGCGGGCGGAGTCGAGCCGGCCGCCGAAGCCGATCACTTTCTCGCGGGCGCGGTCGCCCGTCTCGTAGAGGTGCCGGTTCAGCAGGTCGACCGGGTTTGACGTGGTGACGGTGACGAAGTCGTCGTTGTGTTCGGCGATCGAGGAGCCGATGTCTTCCATGATCGGCGCGTTGTCGCCGGCCAGATCGATCCGGGTCTGGCCCGGCTGGCGCGGAATGCCGGCCGTGATGACGACGACATCCGAGCCGGCGGTGTCCGCGTAGTCACCCTGCCGGATCGTCGTGTTCGAGTCGTAGGCCACGCCGTGGTTCGTGTCGGCGGCCTGTCCGATCGTGTCGTCTTCCTTGTCCGGAATGTCCACGAGGACGATCTCGTCCGCGACCTCCCGAAGCGCGATGTTGTAGCCCGCAGCGGCCCCGACGGTTCCGGCCGCGCCGACCACGCTAACTTTCGTCATATCGCGTAATGATTCCCCATCCCACACGTTAAATCCGTCGAAACCTCCCACTTCTACCGAGTTTTCCGGTACGTATTTCGTCGATCATCGTCCCGAATTCCCGGCCCGTCGACCGGGCGGCCGACTCGAGACCGAATCGATCATGGTGGCCGCTTGCGCCCACTCACGTATGCGCGTCAGCGTCATCGGCGGCGGGACGATCACGGACGAACAGGCGGCCCGCGCCGAGCGGGTGGGACGCGAACTCGCCGCGCGCGGCCACACGGTCGTCTGTGGCGGTCGCGGCGGGACGATGGCAGCGGTCTGTCGCGGCGCGAAAGCCGAGGGCGGGACCACGATCGGCATCCTCCCCGGCGAGCGCCGCGACGCCGCCAACGACGACGTCGACGTTCCGATCGCGACCGGGCTGGGCCACGCCCGGAACGCGCTCGTCGCGCTGAACGGCGACGCGGTGATCGCGCTGGCCGGCGGCGTCGGCACCCTCTCCGAACTCGGCTTCGCCGGCATCTACGACCGGCCCGTCGTCGGCCTCGAGACCCACGACGTCGCCGCGGCCGGCCTCGACCTCGAGCCGGTCGACACTCCCGCTGCGGCCGTCGACGCCGTCGAAGCGGCCCTCGAGTCTTGACCGCCAGTTCGACCCGTCGCCGTCGCAGGTTTTTCGACGCCCCGTCACCTCTAGACGGACATGAGCGACTTCGACAAGGAAGCCGAGCGCGAGAAACTCCGCGAGAAGTACGAACAGGACAAGAAAGAGCGCGAGGCGACCCAGCGGATGAGCGACCTGTTGCTCAAGGGAGCGACGATGACCAACGCCCACTGTGGCACCTGCGGCGATCCGCTGTTCCAGCAGAACGGCACCACGTTCTGTCCCAGCTGTCACGGCAACCCCGACGCCGTCGAGGGGACCGATCTCGAGGCCCAGCCGGCCGAGGGAGCTGCCTCCGAGGGAAGCGACGACGAACGGGCCGAATCGGCGTCGACCGAGACCGCCGCGTCGGGCGCTGACGGGACCGACTCCGCGACGGCCGGCGACGCGGCCCCGACGGACCCGCGACGCGGCGACCGGGCCCCGGCCACCGACGACGCGACACCCTCGAGCGCCGCCGATCGAACGCGGTCGACCCCGACCGAACCCGAGCAAC